>NZ_PEAY01000009.1 GCF_002807665.1 Neoalteromonas facilis | reverse complement strand
GTGGCACCACCTGAATCCATTCCGAACTCAGAAGTGAAACACGTTAGCGGCGATGGTAGTGTGGGGTTTCCCCATGTGAGAGTAGCACATCGCCAGACTCCCAATTCTAAAAAGCCCTTCTCGTAAGAGAAGGGCTTTTTTACTTTTGGCGGCAACTAACGTTGCAACATCGTTCCGTTAGACGCCTATTAGTCCTTTCAAATACAGCGTTTTCATTGCGACTTTTATTTCCAATGTACGCGTCGTCCTGTGTGATTTTTATTAACGTTAACACTTACTATTTTGCAATTCACATACATGCTTACAGACCTATCTAATCTATGTTGTTGCCTCCGATACTGAGTGGTTTTGTTCACCTAATCGAGAAGAGTGTGTATGTTGGTGAGAAGTGAATTTTTGGTCTATCTTAAAGCGTAGAAAATTACAAAATATAAGTGTTTTACAAATAGGAGTCAGCATGCCCTTATTAATTGCCTATTTGGGGGCGGCTATAGCGGTTATTTTATCGGCATTATTATTCACGAGTGTGTGGTTAAATGTTGGCGTAACACTAGTAGTCTTTACTTCATTATATTTTTTTCAAAAAACGACGGCTGTTCAGTCTTCCACTGTAATCTCAACCCGAGATCAACAAAACCGTAACCTTGATGTTATCGAGCCTTTAGCGCGTATTGAAAACCAATCCAGTCAAATTGCCATAGGTGCGGCAGGTCTCTCACATTTTATAGATGGATTAGCCTCTTTGTTTAAAAAGCAGGCACAGAGTACTTCAGAAATCGAACTGCGTATAAAAACGTTAGAAGAGACGAATGCTCAGGTCGATAATTTAAGTCAACAAACAGTGGACATTGTAGCGAGCTCCGTAACTGAATCTGAACAGTCATTGACGCAGCTAAGTGAGATGAACAAATATCAGGCACAGCTTCAAGAAAAAATAGCACAAACAAGTGAGACGCTCGGTTCGCTGAGTAAAAATGCGTCAGCGATTACAGAGATTGTTTCAACCATAAATAATTTGTCTGAACAAACAAATATGCTTGCGCTTAATGCCGCAATAGAAGCCGCAAGGGCTGGTGAAATGGGTAAGGGCTTCGCTGTCGTTGCAGATGAGGTCAGGAATTTAGCCAAGCGCACCAAAGACGCTACGGAAAATATTAGCGGTGTTTTGAGCGAAATTTCAGTCCACAGTCAACAGTCCGTTAAGTTAATTACAGATGTCGCTGACGCAGGCAGTGAAATGGATGCCCGAATGGCGGATACCCGAGATACGTTGCAAGTATCGGCAACCAATCTGAATCACGCTATGGAGTCTATGAGTACGCTGAATGGAATGTTCCATAGTGCAAAGCAAGCTAATTCAGAGATTTCCAATATTATTGCAGCATTGGCAAATGATGTTATGTCACGCCAAGATGATCTGAGTGAAGTAAGTAAAAGAGCGTTGCATGTCAGCAATATGACCGAAGCAATATTTCGCGACTTGGGTCACTACGAGATTAAATCCAGGCATATGTTGGTAAAAAGTGTGGCCATTACCGCGTGTAAAAAAATACAGGATCTGTTTGAAAACGCGTTGAAGCAAGGTGAGATAAAAGTTGTTGATCTGTTTGATGAAAAGTATCAAGCAATTCCCAATACAGATCCTAAAAAATATAAAACAAGGTTCGATGATTTTACCGATAAATCTTTACCAGACATTCAAGAACAGATTTTATTGGACCACGATTTTATAATTTACGCAGGCGCTGTCGATAGAAACGGGTATTTCCCCACACACAATAAAAAGTTTTCTCAACCGCTCACAGGGAACTTTGACGTCGATATTATCAATAACAGAACTAAACGTATTTTTGATGATCGTACTGGTGCTCGTTGTGGCTCTAATCAAGAACCTTTCCTTCTACAAACATACAAGCGCGATACGGGGGAAGTGATGCACGATTTATCTGCTCCCATATTTGTGGATGGCCGGCATTGGGGCGGGTTTAGGATTGGTTATAAGGCTGATATTTAAGGTCTTCTTAGCCGTAGCAGAAGAGAAGCTATACGCAGACAAAAATAGTTTAAATGCTATTACGGGTAGTGTGTTTTTCACTATGAATGAGCGATTTCCAATCACTCAATCAATAGCTTTCTCCTTACACTTGTTACAAATGACTCGTTTCACTTTATCATTGGTAGCGGCACATTCTTCCCTCTAGTTCTCTGTTTTAGCCCTTCGGTAGATACGCATGCCTTATCTAAACGAATCGGTGACAATTGCGATTAAGCGATGAATATAGAGTAGCTAGCGGTAATTGAGCGCACTGTTGAAATACTTTGAAACATATTGTGATTCTGGCGTGTTTAATATCGTTTCCATGGCTTTAAACTTTTTAAAGACTCACCTCGACTTATAGTTAATGCACCTAACTTGTTCGGGATCTTCCCATGGATATCACCAAATCAGCGATCAAAAACGCGTCTGGCGTTGCGATTGTTGTTGCGATTCTTAGCCTTATTGGCGTTTATAGCCTTTTCAACTTACCTATTCAGCTTTTCCCAGATATTGAAAGGCCTCGGATCTCGATACAGACGTTTTGGCGCGCGGCGTCTCCGCAAGAAATTGAATCCGAAATTTTAGAACCTCAGGAAGAAGTTTTGCAGGGGATCCCTGGGTTGCACAACATGTCCGCTTGGGCGAATCAGGGTATGGCGTGGATCAATCTGGAATTTGACCTCAACACAGATATGCAACAAACCCTAATTGATGTGATTAGTCGCATGAATCGAGTTCCGCCATTACCGCGAGACGCAATGTCACCCAACATTATGATGGGGGGATTTGGCGGAGACAATGCGGCGTTAACGTATTACTTTCTACAGAAATTACCCGGTAACGACGGTAATGTGGATAGTTATTTAACATACTTTGAAGACGAGATTCGGCCTGAACTCGAATCAATTCCCGGGGTGTCTCGTGCACAGATGCAAAGTGGGATTGGTGGACCGCAAGAGTTTCAAATTGTCTTTGACCCGTTCCTAGCAGCAGAATTGGGCATTGATTTGACGAATATAACGCGGGCACTGGGATCGTCTAATGATGTTTCTGGTGGTTTTGTTGATGTTGGCCGACGCCGTTATACCTTGCGTTTTGAGGGGCGCTATTCACCACAAGATATGGGACAAATGATCCTAGAGTGGCGAAATGGCAGTCCCGTTACTTTAGCTGATATTGCAGAAATCAGAATACAACGAGCAGACGGGTCAAATTACAGTGTTCAAAATGGCAATCCGGCAATATCTATTCGCATTGACCGAGAAAATGGTGCGAATCTACTGACTACGTTAGAAGCGGTTAAGGCCAAAGTAGAAGAAATAAACACAACGCAGTTGCACCCTCAGCAGTTAACTATGGTTCAGTCATTTGATGCTTCGGTGTTTATTTATCGTGCAATCAATTTGGTGACGAGCAACTTATTTATTGGCGTGTTGTTAGCGATTGGCATCCTGTGGTGGTTCATGCGTCAAATGCGTGCAACCTTGATCGTCGCGTTAACAATACCAATATCGCTATTGAGTACTTTCATAGTGTTACAAATTACGGGGCGCTCATTAAACGTTATTTCGCTGGCGGGTTTGGCTTTCGCCGTTGGTATGGTACTCGATGCTGCAATTGTAGTACTCGAAAATATCGTTAGACAACGGAGCAAAGGGCACTCAGCGGAAGATGCAGCCACAATTGCGACCAGTCAAGTATTCGGAGCACTAATGGCGTCTACCGCTACAACGGTCGCAATTTTTATCCCAGTGATGTTTTTAAGTGATGTCGAAGGGCAGTTATTTGCAGATCTTGCACTCACGATTGCAATTGCAGTGTCTATTTCGTTTGTCGTCGCCGTGAGTGTATTGCCGGTTATTGCGAACCGCTTTTTGCATAAAGCTCTGCCCGATGATAGGCACTCAAAATTGTGGGAGCGTATGGCGAATGGGATCATGCGCCTTTCGTCAACTCAAACTAAACGGTTAGTTGCTGCTAGCGTTCTAATGGCACTACCTTTGGTCGCTACCGTGCTATTAGTGCCTAAACTGGACTATTTACCACCGGTAAAACGAGATGCAGTTGATGCTTTCTTTAACTTTCCAGCCGGCGCAAGTGAAGCATTTGTCGAAGACGAAGTCTTGTCGCTTGTGGTGTCTCGTTTGCAGCCCTACATGGATGGTGTTAAAGAGCCAGCGCTGAAAAATTACTACATTATCGTTTGGGGGAATGGCGGAACGCTGGGCGTCCGTGCACAAGACCAGTCTCAGGTAAAAGTGTTGGAGACATTGGTACGAGATGAAATATTAAAAGATCTTCCAGATACGCAAGCATTCGCAATGCAGGGAAATCTATTTGGTGGTTTTGGTAATGGCCGTTCAATAGATTTACGTTTGCAAGCTACCGATCAGGATGGTCTTGCAATAGCGGCTCAGCGGGGAATGGATTTGCTGCGGGAAGCATTTCCCAATGCGAATGTTCGGGCAAATCCGTCACTTGAACAAGCTGAACCTGAATTGCAATTCTTTCCGAAAGATGCACGTATTATGGAAGTTGGCTTTGACCGTTCGCGAGTGGCCAATCTAGTTCGCGCTATGGGAGATGGTGTCTACGTGGGCGAATATTTCGATGGTGTTAAACGTATGAATATTATTCTGCGTTCGCAAGATTGGGATACGCCAGAAGCCCTGGCTACCACGCCGATGATGACGCCTAGCGGGGAAGTAGTGCCACTGGGTGAACTCGTCGATATAGATCGCGCAGTAGGTCCAAGCCAAATACAACGGATCGATCGTAAACGTACGCTGACCTTAAGTGTAAATCCACCGGATGAAATGACGTTGGAAGAAGCGATGGCGATTATCGAAGAAAAAGTTGAGCCACAACTTCTTGCGACGATGCCGTCTGATGGCAACATTGCTTACGGTGGTAGTGCTGACAGTTTGAAGCAGGCAATCACTACCATGAGTCAGAATTTTGCTTTCGCCATGGGGCTGCTTTTAGTGTTAATGGCAGGTCTGTTTAAATCGTTAAAAGATAGCATTTTGGTTGTGCTCTCGATCCCGTTAGCAACCGTTGGTGGTGTTATTGCAATCCGATTACTGAATCTCGTCAGTTTCCAATCTTTAGATCTATTGACCATGATTGGCTTTATCATTTTGCTGGGGTTAGTGGTTAATAACGCGATCTTATTAGTCCACCAAACTCGGTGTGGGGAGCGCGAGGGCCTCACGCGACGCGAAGCCGTTAAGCAATCTCTTTTGCTTAGATTAAGACCCATTTTCATGAGTACCTTAACCTCTATTTTCGGCATGTTGCCCTTGTTGTTGATGCCAGGCGCTGGGAGCGTGATTTATAGGGGCTTAGCAGCGGTAATTGTAGGCGGTATGTTAGTCAGTACTTTATTTACACTCGTGCTACTACCCACGTTGTTACAGATTGAGTTTAGCTGGGGAAAACAAAAACGAGCAATAGCGCCCGGAACAGGTCAGTTGTCGGCGGCTAAATTGAACAAATTCGAAAACAAATTTTAATCTTAAAGGACACGAACGATGAATATTTTTTCTCACTTAAATAGCAAGATTGTCCTCTGTTTATTGCTGACTTCTTCTGCCGCTCTCGCGCAGCAAACAGAGCCGCCACCGTCGTTGGTCGAGGTGGAAAGCGTTAAATCAGAATCAATTTCAGAGCAGGTATGGATGCCTGGCACGGTGGTGAGTCGCATAGACGCCAATATCGCATCTGAGGTTGCAGGCCGTATCCATTGGTTGGCTGATGTTGGCGATATAGTGCAACAAGGTGACATTCTCGCCAGCCTTGATGATACAAGATTACAGTTGGTTAAAGGGCAGCATGAGGTCGCGATAGAAAAATGGCAAGCTAGAGTCGATTTGTTAACACGAAAGGTTGCTCGGTTTAGTCAAATGGCAGCGTTAAACAATACATCTAAGGACCAATTAGATGATGTCAGTATCGAGTTAGAAATGGCGAGGCAAGAATTAGCGCAAGCAAAATATGATAGGGATATCGTGCAATATCAAATTGACCAGAGTCATGTGAAAGCGCCTTTTACAGCCATGATTGTAGAGCGCATACAATCGCCGGGTGAATACACTGCTACTGGCCAAAACCTCTTGCGTATAGTCGATACCCAAAACATCGAAGTAAGTGTAAGGGCACCATTGACTACTCTGCCGTATTTGCAAGCCGGCACATTGGTTTCAATTGAACAGCAAAGCAACAGTGCTCAGCAGCCTATTAGAGCCATCGTACCTGTTGGAGATGCTCGTTCTCGCCTGATGGAAGTGCGTGTGGCATTAGATCCACAGTCGTATGCAATTGGAAGTGCGGTTCGAGTCGCCTTACCACACAGTAATGCTCACCAAGGGTTAACCGTCCCAAGAGACGCGTTAGTATTGCGGAAAACGGGGACCTACATTTTTCAGGTAGATGAAGAAAACCAAGTACGTCGTATTGCAGTACGAACTGGCATTGGGCAATATAATCGTATCGAAGTTTTTGGGGATGTTAGCGACACATTGCCTGTTGTCATTCGAGGGGCAGAACGATTACGTGAAGGACAGAAAGTCCGATACGAGCCCAATGAAGAAGTGCTAACAGCAAGTTCTCAGCGTTCGAATGATTCCGTATAATAAAACCTTTAAATTACAAAGAATTATAATTTATTGGTTAAAATAAAGAAAAAAATGAAATGATTTTTTAGCCAATAGGGTCTACATGTGTACGTGCGGTACAAGCATGAAGACTCACAACCCTAAAGGAAGATATTATGAAACAAGTTAAGAAAACCACTATCGCAACTGCACTGGGTGCTGTTGTAATTGGCTCACTATCTACTGTGAGTCTGCAAGCCAATGCAACTCCATTCGGTGCTGAACATTTAGATTCTGGTTACATGACATTCGCGGCTGAAGGCAAGTGTGGCGAAGGTAAATGTGGCGGCGACAAAGCCAAGAAAGAAGGCAAGTGCGGCGAAGGTAAATGTGGCGGCGACAAAGCCAAGAAAGAAGGCAAGTGCGGCGAAGGTAAATGTGGCGGCGACAAAGCCAAGAAAGAAGGCAAGTGCGGCGAAGGCAAATGTGGCGGCGACAAAGCCAAGAAAGAAGGCAAGTGCGGCGAAGGTAAATGTGGCGGCGACAAAGCCAAGAAAGAAGGCAAGTGCGGCGAAGGCAAATGTGGCGGCGACAAAGCCAAGAAAGAAGGTAAGTGTGGCGAAGGCAAATGTGGTGGCCAAGCTTAATCAGCTGAACGCATAGAAATAAGCCGGTTTAACGCCGGCTTTTTTAGCTTTAAAAAATAATTACGCTGAGCGAGGATATAATGGGAAAGCTAACTGGCGCTGGGTTAGGCTTACGTCGAGAGATGTTAGATGACGTACTAGAGGCGAAAGATTTAGCGGTGGATTTCTGGGAAATAGCGCCGGAAAACTGGCTGAGTTTTGGCGGTAGCTACCAACGAAAACTGCAAACATTGACGCGTCGTCATACGTTTACAACCCATGGATTGTCTTTATCTATTGGCAGCTCTGATCCGCTCGATGTGAATTTTGTTAAGCAAGTAAAACAGTTTCTGATAGAGCATGACATTCAGTATTACAGTGAACACCTAAGTTATTGTTCAAACCAAGGGCATATGTATGACCTAATGCCTATTCCTTTTACTCCCTCGGCAGTTGACCATGTGGTAGAGCGCATACAGCAAGTACAGGATATTTTAGGGCATGCACTTATTTTGGAGAATGTGTCCTACTATGCTGCTCCGGGTCAGCAAATGAGCGAAATAGAATTTACTCAGCAGATTCTGGAGAGGTCAGGCTGCGAATTGCTACTCGATGTTAATAATGTCTATGTGAACAGTATTAACCATGGCTACTCCGCGTCCGAATTTATCCGAGCGATGCCAACAGGAAAAATCGTGTACGGCCATATAGCGGGGCATTACGATGAAGCAGACGATTTAAAAGTGGACACGCACGGTTCAGATGTAAAAGAGGAAGTATGGAATTTATTGCGTCTGGCTTATCAAGAGCATGGGGTTTTCCCAACATTGTTAGAGCGTGATTTTAATATTCCAGCACTCGATGTATTACTAAATGAAGTTGACATGATTAAGCGAATTCAACGTGAAAATGAACAACAAATTCAGAGTACACAAACAGCATGAAAGATTTCCAGCAAATCCAACACGCATTTGCCTCTCACATAAGAGATCCGAATGTTCAACCGTTTGATTATGGTGTTGAAGATCGCCGCTTAAAAGTATACCGAGAGTTGTTTTTCAACAATGTGTCGGGTTTTGTTGACTCCGCGTTTCCGGTTTTAAAATCATTGTATTCTGGGCAAGCTTGGTTAGATCTGACGCGCTCTTTTTTTATCCATCATCAATGCCGCTCGCCGTTGTTTGTTGATATCAGTAAGGAGTTTGTCGAGTATTTGGCCAATGAACATGAAGCTTTACCCAGTGAACCAGTATTCGCGGCTGAATTAGCTCACTACGAATGGCTTGAACTGGACATCTCTGTGCGTAAAGGTGAGGCTCCACATTTGATTGAACAACCATTGCAGCCTGAAAGCGAAGTGGTGATGTCCCCCGTAGCGTCTTTGGTTAGCTATCAGTATCCCGTTCATCAGATTTCACCAGACTATCAACCAACAGAGCCCGGTGATGCTACATTCATTGTTGTGTATAGAAATCAAGATGATAAGGTCGAATTTAGTGTGCTTAATCAGGCCACAGCCGCATTGCTGAATCATATTGAGAATGTTTCACCGGTAAAGGTAAAAGCGGTTGCCCAACATATGACGCAACTTTTACCCGATCTACCCTATGAACAGTTAGAAAGAGCTACACTGGAGATCTTGCAAGACTTTGCGAGTAAGACAATTATAGGGTTGTAACCTGCATTAAAGATATTCAGCTTCACCCCCATACGTGATTTTCTCTGTCATTTTTCTCGACATTACAGTACCATTTGCGGCTGTTTTTAAAGACTCAATATTGGTGTTTTAAATGGCTGATCATTCTGAATTCAAAGAAGTATTCAATTGGTGGTACTTTTTCGCTGCTGTAGCGACTCTCGTGGCTTTACCTCTGATGCATATCGTGTTGGGTTGGTTTGTTTTTTTCTTTAGCCGTTAGTAATTGTTGTGACTACTGAATATATAAAATCTGTTGTAAAAACGATCCCTGATTATCCAAAACCAGGGATCCAATTTAGGGATGTCACCAGCGTACTTGAAGATCATACTGCATTTTCGAGTTGTTTATCGCTGATGGTAGAGCACTTCGGTCCGATGAAGTTTGACAAAGTGGCGGGAACGGAAGCCAGAGGCTTTTTATTCGGTGCTCCACTGGCAATAGAATTGGGAATTGGTTTTATTCCGGTTCGCAAGCCAGGCAAACTACCCAGAGATGTCGTGTCTGAAAGCTATGAACTAGAATATGGCATGGATACGTTGGAAATACACAGCGACGCCGTAAAACCTGGGGAACGAGTCTTGATGATTGATGATCTCCTGGCGACAGGCGGTACCATGATCGCAACGGCAAATCTAATCAAGCGCTTAGGCGGTATTGTGGAACATGCCGGATTTGTTATTTCTCTACCTGATATTGGTGGTGAGAAACGCCTGGCTGATCACGGTATCAAAGCGTTTACGTTGTGTGAATTTGAAGGCGAATAATACTTAATGGGCTATCAAGTTCTTGCTCGCAAATGGCGACCTCAGGTTTTTTCTCAACTCGTTGGGCAAGAGCATGTTGTGTCTGCAATCTCCAATGCGTTAGACAATAACCGATTACACCATGCTTATCTGTTTACGGGTACGCGGGGAGTGGGCAAGACTACTATTGCGCGCATCTTTGCGAAAAGCTTGAATTGTGAGCAGGGGCAGGGCGCTAATCCGTGTGGAAAATGCAATACGTGCCAAGATATTGAGCAAGGTCGTTTTGTTGATTTGCTAGAGATAGATGCGGCTTCTCGCACCAAGGTTGAAGATACGCGCGAGTTGTTAGACAACGTTCAATATCGTCCTACTCGCGGTGACTATAAAGTGTACTTGATCGACGAAGTGCACATGTTGTCTAAGCATAGTTTTAATGCTTTGCTGAAAACACTGGAAGAGCCTCCTCCGCATGTGAAGTTTCTTCTGGCGACGACGGACCCGCAAAAATTACCGATCACCATATTGTCCCGTTGTTTACAGTTTAATTTGAAAGCGCTATCTCGTGAGCAAATTACTCAACAGCTGGAGCATGTGCTGAGTCAAGAAAGTATTGCGTTTGAAAGCCCTGCATTGAACTTAATTGCTCGTGCCGCGCAAGGCAGTATGCGTGACGCACTGAGCTTAACCGATCAAGCGATCGCACAAGGCAACAATTCAGTTACACAACAAACCGTTGTTAGCATGTTAGGTTTACTGGACCGCAATCAAGTATTGCGCTTAGCGCAAAGTTTGGCTGGCAACGATGCTAACGCTGTGATGACGCTAGTTGAAGAGTTGAGTCAGCAGGCCCCAGATTTTGCGCAAGTGCTAAGTGAACTGAATGCAACATTACACCAAGTTGCGCTGACTCAGTTGGTACCAGACGCTTGTCGTTTGGACACTAATCACGCCAAGGTTATTTATCAGTTGGCGAAAAGCTTTACACCAGAACATGTGCAGTTGCTGTACCAAATTGGTGTGGACGGACTAAAGTCGCTGAGTTTTGCGCCTGATCCACGCTCAGGGGTAGAAATGGTATTGCTGCGAATGCTTGCCTTTTCGCCCAAAGCTAGTCTTTCTAGTCTTGAGTCTATCATTCAAGAGCCACCGCAAAGCACAGAGAACAGCAGCCATGCAGTTCAGCCAGTATCGAATGAGCAAATTACGACTTCAGAGCAATCGGTAGAACTTCCAGTACAACCAGCTGAACCAGTAGAACAAGCCACTACTTCGATTCAGCAACCTCCTCCCCAAGATGATTTTGGTGATGATGGTCATGCAGAGCTATTGGCGCAGCAAGCTGCGATTGAGGAACAAGCTGACCAATACAGAGAAGCCGAGACAACCAGCTCACATGCACCCGCAAGCGAAGATGATGCAAACCTAGCGCGAACTAAAGCTATGTTGGAAATGCAACAACGCATGGCGCAGTCTTTGTCGAGTGAGGAGCAACCACCGACAAAAAAGTCCGTTGAGCCGGAAACGGTAGAACAAACTCAAACACATGCCGACACAATAGCAGAGACTCCTGCCGCGCAAACGCAGTTCACGAAAGTAGAGCAAGAAAATGAGCTAGTTGCATCAGTTCAATCGCAAGAAGCTACAGAGACTCGTCAGGCAGTAGAACCAGATCCCCAAGTTGTGCACAACGAAGCGTCGACACACGATATTCAACCGGCGCAAGCGGCTTCAGAATTAGACAATAGCGTACAGCATAGTGCTCAATCACACGCGCCAATAGATGATTATTCAGCCCAACCCGTCGCTCACGTCTCTGCTACTGAGGCTGCTAAAGAAAATGACCTAATTTCAGAGGGAGCGCTAGACGCTCAGTCTGCGATAGAGCCTGTTCAATCGGTCAGTGACCTTACACCTGTCTTACCCAATGGCAGTAAACTCGTTACTGCAGCTCAGATAGATAGCTGGGCGGCCATGATTGATGATATGGGGTTGGGTGGACTGGTTAAGCAAGTGGCAATTCATGCAGAATATAGCTACGTCGGTAATACAGTGAACTTGCTACTGGATACCGCGCAAGAGCATTTATTAAATGAGGGAATAGTAAAAACCCTCAAGCAAACAATGTCGAATTGCTTAGGTCAATCAGTAGAGTTAAATATCACTGTAGGTGAGGGCAAACAAACGCCATTTTCCATACAGCAACGCATTGATGATATGCGTCAAGTTCATGCTCGTCAGACCGTAGATGCTGATGAGTCAATTCAACATTTAATTCAAACATTCAATGGCAAAGTACTGGAAGACAGTATCAAGCCGCAATAATTTAGGAGTTATACATGTTTAAAGGTGGCATGGGTAATATCATGAAGCAAGCGCAGCAAATGCAGGAAAAAATGCAAAAAGCGCAAGAAGAGCTTCAATCGATTGAAGTAACCGGCGAGTCAGGTGCTGGTATGGTTAAAGTGACCATGACGTGCAATCACAACGTACGTCGAGTCGAAGTGGATCCATCATTGATGGATGATGATAAGGATATGTTGGAAGATTTGGTTGCAGCCGCGATCAATGATGCCGTTCGTCGTGTACAAACCACAACACAAGAAAAAATGTCATCGATCACGGGGGGAATGCAAATGCCTCCGGGCATGAAGATGCCATTTTAATTGCCCTGACGTACTATGCCTACTCAATTTAGTCCATTACTAAGCGAATTGATTGATGCGCTGCGAGTCTTACCCGGTGTAGGGTCTAAGAGTGCCCAGCGCATGGCATTTAGCTTGTTAGAGCGAAACAGAGATGGAGCTCTGCGATTGAGTCAAGTGCTACACGATGCGATGGAGCATATTGCGCATTGCAGCCAGTGCCGCACGTTCACTGAAAAAGAACGTTGTGATATTTGTGCTCATCCCAGTAGAGGCAGTGCTGATACTATATGCGTCGTAGAAGCGCCTCAGGATGTGTTTGCGATTGAGCAAACGGCTCAATTTAGTGGGCGATACTTTGTGTTGATGGGGCACCTTTCACCACTCGATGGCATAGGTCCTGAAGATATTGGCTTAGATTTGCTAGCCGCACAGTTGGACAAGGGTGACATCACTGAAATTATATTAGCGACTAACCCTACGGTAGAAGGTGAGGCAACCGCACACTATATTGCCGATATGTGTCGCAAGCGTTCGATTAGTGCCACGCGCATAGCTCATGGAGTACCGGTTGGTGGTGAGCTGGAATATATTGATGGCAACACTCTGGGGCACGCCTTAAGTGGTAGAAAAGCACTTTAACTGTCACAAAAATTTCCATTCAAACTTGAAATCCGTTTAAAAGACCTTACCTCTGGCAATGTTATAGATTAGCTTTGCCAGTCTTGTCTACTGGCGTTGTATTAGCACGTTAAAGGAGAAGAGGTCTTATGTCGCAGGCGACACATCAAGAGACTCATGGTTTCCAAACTGAAGTAAAACAATTGCTTCAGTTGATGATCCATTCACTGTATTCAAATAAAGAAATATTTTTAAGAGAGTTAGTATCTAACGCAGCCGATGCTGCAGATAAATTGCGCTTTAAAGCATTGTCTGATGACAAACTCTATGAAGATGATGGTGATCTGAACGTTAAACTGAGTGTTGATCAAGACGCCGGTACTATCACCATTTCAGATAACGGCATCGGCATGACGCGCGATGAAGTCATAGAGAATTTAGGTACAATTGCTAAATCGGGTACAAAAGATTTCTTTAGTAAGTTAACTGGCGACCAAGCCAAAGATTCTAAACTGATTGGTCAGTTTGGTGTCGGGTTCTATTCAGCTTTCATCGTTGCCGATAAAGTTATCGTACGTACGCGAGCTGCGGGTGAAGACGCGGCCCGAGGTGTTGAATGGACATCTGAAGGTGAAGGTGAATTTACCATTGCGGATATCGAAAAGACCACGCGTGGTACTGAAATTGTCCTGCATGTGCGTGAAGATGAAAAGGAATTCGTTGATAACTGGAAACTTCGTTCAATCGTAGGCAAGTATTCCGATCACATCAGCATACCTGTTCTGATGTGGAAAGATCCTGTTGACGAACGTGAAGGGCCTGACGGTGAGAAAATACCGGCTGAACCGGGCCAGTGGGAAGCGGTAAACAAAGCAACAGCGCTGTGGACTCGCGACAAATCTGAGATTTCAGATGATGAATACAAAGAGTTCTATAAGCACGTATCTCATGATTTTGCTGACCCACTAACGTGGGCTCACAATCGAGTAGAGGGTAAAACGGAATACACCAGTTTGTTGTATATCCCAAGTAAAGCGCCTTTTGATCTGTGGAATCGTGACCACAAGCACGGTTTGAAATTGTATGTCCAACGTGTGTTCATCATGGACGACGCTGAGCAATTTATGCCGACTTATTTACGCTTTGTAAAAGGTTTGTTGGATAGCAACGATTTACCGCTCAACGTATCGCGAGAGATCCTACAAGATAACAAAGTATCTCAGGCCCTACGCCAAGGTTGTACTAAACGTGTGTTGCAGATGTTAGAGCGGATGGCTAAGAATTCTGCAGAAGATTATAAAAAGTTTTGGGCTGAATTCGGCAATGTGTTGAAAGAAGGGCCTGCTGAAGATTTCGCAAACCGCGAAAAAATAGCCGGTTTATTGCGCTTTGCCTCTACGCACAATGATAGCAATGAGCAGTCAGTATCACTGGATGATTACATTGAGCGTATGAAGGAAGGTCAAGATAAGATCTATTATGTGACCGCTGATAGTTATCAAGCTGCTAAAAACAGCCCTCACTTAGAAATCTTCCGTAAGAAGGGTATCGAAGTGCTGTTGTTGTCAGAGCGTATTGACGAGTGGTTGATGTCGCATTTGACCGATTACAAAGAGAAATCGCTGCAGTCTATTGCGCGTGCTGATGTTGATTTATCAAATCTAGATGATGAAGAAAGCAAAAAGGCGCAAGAAGAAGCTGAAAAGCAGGTGGAAGGTGTTAACGAACGTCTTAAAGCAGCTCTAGGTGATAAAGTACTTGAAGTTAAGTATACCCACCGACTCACTGATTCACCTGCGGTTATTGTTGCCGACGACAACGGTATGACAACACAGATGATGAAGCTGATGCAGGCGGCTGGCCAGCCGGTCCCTGAGGTGAAATATCATTTTGAAATCAACCCTGAACATCAGTTGATTCAACATGTAGCAGATATACAGGATGAAGACGCATTCAAACAGTGGGCTGAAGTACTCTTTGATCAGGCTGCGCTGTCAGAGCAAGGCAGTTTGGAAGACCCTTCTTCATTTGTGCGTAAATTGAACAGCTTGCTAATGAGCCTATCAAAATAGCGCTATTTTTAGCATAGTTAGTTACATGAAAAGCGGGCTTTATAGCTCGCTTTTTCTATATGGCTTAAAAAAATAAAGAACATTTACTAACTTAATGAAATAAAAGTTGTTTTATAAATTGGAGTTAACATTTAACATTTTTCACGTTGATTTTATTGCTGCCAATATCATCAATTAGTCTAATGCAGGTCGATAATACGGGGCTTTGCCTTGTCAGTATGAGGCTGAATGTGTAAAGTGCTGGCAGAAAATAAAAATCAGCGGAGAACGCACAATGCGGATCATACTTTTGGGCGCACCTGGCGCCGGAAAAGGCACACAAGCCCAATTCCTAATGGGTCGATATAACATCCCTCAAATTAGCACTGGCGACATGTTGCGCGCAGCCATTAAAGCAGGTACCGAATTAGGCCTTGCTGCTAAAAAGGTAATGGATGCAGGCCAATTAGTATCTGACGATATCATCATTGGCTTAGTTAAAGAGCGTGTCGCGCAAGCGGATTGCGAGAATGGCTTTCTATTAGATGGATTCCCTCGCACTATTCCGCAAGCTGAAGCAATGGAAAGCGGTGGCATTGTGGTTGATCACGTTATTGAATTTGATGTGGCTGACGATGTCATCGTAGACCGCATGAGTGGCCGTCGAGTTCATCCTGCATCGGGTCGTGTGTACCATGTGGAGTACAATCCGCCTAAGGCTGACGGCAAGGATGATGTGACGGGTGAAGATCTTGTTATTCGCGATGATGACAAAGAGGAAACGGTACGTAAACGTTTAGCGGTCTATCATGAGCAAACTAAGCCACTTGTGGACTTCTACCAGACAGCAGCAGCTGGCGGCAAATGCCAATATCATAAAATTGATGGTACCCAAGCTGTTAGTGCGGTAAGTCACCAATTAGCTGATATGTTGGGCTAATGATGGATAACGCCGCGATAGAAATTACTGGTTTTTATGCCAGCTTGTTGGCAGTTTGCTACCTGTATTTATCTGCATTGGTGATCAGTGCGCGGCGTTCTGCAAAAGTAAGTCTGGGTGATGGCGGTGATGCGTCCTTGCAGCAGCTGTCTAGAGCGCACGGCAACTTTGCAGAGTATGTGCCGATAACATTGATATTGGCACTGTGTTTAGAAATTAATACCGATTTTGACTTAGTGGTACACATTGCATGTGTTGCGCTATTGTTCGGACGTTTAACACATGCATATGGTTTACGGCATCATATTGGTGCCAGTTGGCAACGTGTAGTGGGCATGTTATCGACCTTTGCAGCCATTGTTCTGTTGAGTGCATTTAATTTGGTATGGCTATATTTCTGAATATGAAGAGATGAAAAAACGGCGCCATTTGGCGCCGTTTTTCGTTAACAGGGAGTTTATTTACGTTAGTTGCTTATCTATTTTCTAGCAACTGACTGCCAATCTCTATTTTACGGGGTTTTTTCGCTTCAGGAATAACCCGTTCTAAATCGATATGCAGTAGGCCGTTTTCCATGTCTGCAGCGAGTACCTTAACATGGTCGCCTAATTGGAATTTACGCTCAAAATTTCTTTCTGAAATGCCCTTATGCAGGAACTTTCGTTCTTCAGATTTTGCTTCTTTGTTGCCTGTCACCGACAGTGAATTGTCTTGTACTTCAATGACCACATCGTCTTTGCTAAAGCCAGCAACAGCCATCGTGATTCGGTATTTATCGTCACCAACCAGTTCAATATTATAGGGGGGATAGCCGCTTTGTTTTTCTGCGCGGGTCGCTGCGTCGACTAATGACGCTAAGTGGTCAGAACCAATGAAAGAACGGTAAAGTGGAGATAGATCTATATTACGCATGTTCATATCCTTAAAATAAAGCAATATGTTTAAAAAATGTGCCCCGGTAATCGGCGGCGGTTGTATCGACCTCTCTTGAGCATCGACAATTAAGATGTATGTTCCATCCATATTATTTCAAGGTTATTTTTCAAAAAAAATTCAACCCATTGAAATTAATGAATTTTAATCTCTGTTGAATTGGGAGTTAGAGATCCGGTGGACCAGTATTGAATAGAAAGTCATTAAGTTTTTTCAGTATTTGGCGATATATCTTTGTGAGAGAGAGGGTATATCATGAACTATCAACGTTACTTTGCGGGCTATAAATTACTACCTAAACAACGCTTGGTTAGCGCCGAAGCATTAGGGAAACAATATCGAGGTGCTGAGTTTGGTGACTCGATAGTCAGCGACTTCAATCGTTTAACTGAAAAATTTAACTGGGCGCGCTCAAGAGCTGACCAAGAACAGCTTTTGGATAAGCGACAGCAACTCATGCTACATGCCGTTCGTGCGACTGTGAGCCGCACTGCTTCTCAGGCGGCGTAATATCATTTCTTAATTGAACATGCCGAATATTTAAGATGGTCAATTACGCCAGTAAATTCACGCTAGCGTAATTGACGTAGCTCGGGCTGATTTGTTATTCGCTCAATCAACCTCAGCATTGTACGTGATCATACTCGTTGAATCTTACATCAAAGATGCAAACCAACGGTCAGCTCGGGGCAGGTAGTAGTTGTCTAAATCCAATGAGGTGATCACCAAAACGGCACGCCCACTGATTTCCTCAAGGGGAATGAAACCATACACGCGAGAGTCAGCACTGTGGTTGCGATTATCGCCGAGTACGAGGTATTGGCCTTCGGGTACGGTAACGACAGGAAAGCTTGATAATTCGCTTGGCGAGTCGGTTACTCTCAATGCATGTTCTCGCTGAAATAAATGTTCCAAGCGATCGGTGCCTTGCCCTTCTTGAGGTTGTAGTTGGCCGTTAATAAAAAGTTGATTGTTTAACATGGCCACTTTATCACCCGGTAAACCGATAATACGTTTAATCAAGCGCTCATTAGCGGCAGAGGATTCAAACGTAACTATATCACCGCGTTGAGGTGTACCAAATTGCATGATTGGAATATCTGAAAAAGGGACATCGAGTCTGTACGCCATTTTCTCGACAAATATTCTGTCACCTTCAATGATTGTGGGGAGCATCGATCCGCTCGGTACATGATACCAGTCAGCGATACTACTTCTGCACGCAAACAGTAATACTAAAAATAGTGCAAAGCCATAGTTTTGCCTTACCAGTGTTTTTAATCCAGACATCGAGCATTCCCCATCATCTAACCCCGTTAGTGTAGAGAGAAACTCAATGAAAATCAGAGCAATTGTGTAAACACATGTTTCATGCAAAGAGGTTTGTAGTTTGCAGGTCAACCCCGTGCTCGAGTCAACATTATATTGGTTAAGAGCGGTTTAGGTTGGGTGTAATGAAGGTCATTACTTGTGCTGTTGCCACCAGTAATAAAACTGCAGTGCAGGGCGTCTCGCAAAGGCAAAAGGGAAGCGTTTTAGTGGCGTTTGCCAAAAAGGCAATGATGAAAGTGTTTCAGGTGCCATCAATAATTGAGTCAATCGTTTACCCGCATGTATTGAGAAGGCTAGCCCAGAACCACAATAACCTGCACTATACAATATACGGGATTGTTGCTGGTGATATATGCGCGGAAAGTCATCAAACGAGATGTCGACCCAGCCACTCCAAAATTTATCTATGCTGACATCGCGAAGGGCTGGGAAAGTGTCTTGTAGGCCTTTTAGTAGTCCTTCCTTGTAGACCTGTTCGTTAGCGTCCTTTCCATAAACCGCACCTCTTCCGCCAAACAGTAACCGATTGTCGGGTAGTAAACGGTAATAGTATTTCATTGGGCGCGTATCCATCACCATTAACCCTTTGCTCATGCCAATAGCAGCAATTTGTGCGTCCGTTAACGGAGGGGTTACCAAGATGGAAGACAGAACTGGAAATAAACGGTCTTTAAGCTGAGGAATGAGTTTCCGTTGACCATATGCATTGCTCGCCACAATCAGATGCTTTGCCCTTACCTCTCCCTTAGCCGTAATCAGTCGGTGTTGTTTTGCCTCAGAGATCACATTGTTTACCGGGCTATGCCCATAAATATTGGCGCCAGCTTTCTCGGCTAATCCCGCCAAGCCCTTGCATAAACGCCACGGGTTGATTGCAAATGCGCTGGGAAAGTAAATACCACCATGAGAGGATGTGCCGGCAAGATATTGCTCGCGCACCTCATCGGCATTGACGACCTCAATATCATTGTTATATTGCTGAGAGAGCATGCCTGCAAGAGCTTGTAGCTGTTGCATCGCACCTTCGCTATGCGCGACTTTTAAGTAACCGCCTTGTACTTTGTCACATTCAATCCCTGCTTCGATGAGTTGATCCACGCTATCAATGGATGACAAGTACTCGGCATATAACGTTTGGCTCATAGCCTGGCCAAAACGCTTGCGCAATTGCTCTACGCCGAGTCGCCCAGAGCCGGGTAACACAAATCCACCATTTCGCCCACTGCATCCCCATCCGGGTTGATTAGCCTCTACAATGCAGCATTTAACACCGTATTGATTGGCTAAATGGTAGGCAGCCGATAAGCCGGTGTATCCGCCACCAATGATTGCGACGTCTGTGTCTACGTTGCCTTCCAGTTGCGGAAAATGGCTGGGCTCGAAGCCATCAGCCCAAAAGCTATCCGGTTTTACATATTCACTTGGAGGAAGACTATTAACTAACGGATCGTACATTGTTGTATCAGCTAAACGGTAAAATCATTTCGGCGGCTGTGCAGGTACACAGTTCAGTGCATACCGGGCATACGTATCCGTCTTCAAGTGCCAGCCGCTGCCAACGGTTAGGGTGCTCTTTGACTAACTTCCCGCCACAGGCGCTGAAGTAGCCAAACGCTGAGTTGTTGGGACTGGCCAGCCATATATGCGCTATACCAGCTTCAGCACCTTGTTCTTGTGCTTTTTCAATGGATTTTTTAAGCAATGTAGCGCCAATGCCAAGGCCACGGTAGTGACTATCCACGGTATTACATTTGAAGTAACACACTTTTTCCGTGGGTAGCGGCCAAAGTGCCGGAGAGCACCATTCATCAGGGACCCATTGGTCGGCCGCGAATGTGAGTCGAAATCCAACCAGCAGACCCTCTTCTACCATGCATTCAGGATCATACTCATTGTTGGTGATCTGATCTCGCGAGGCAACGGCAACCAAGCTGGCATTTATATCGTTGTGCCAACTCTTGTCATAGATTGCGCGAAGTGACACCGGATCGAGATAATTATCGCCTTGTACTTCATTGCCTAATGCTATTACAGCGGAGAAGTGCGCTGGCGTTAGTGGAATATAGTGAATTGTCATGTACGTGAATTATTACCGAGACTTGTGACGCTCACGCAATACTGCAATGACGTCAGATAGGCTAAGTTCTGATGCCTGTAATAATACCAGCAAGTGATACAACAAATCAGCAGATTCGTTTTTTAATTCATGTAAATCGTGAACTGTAGCTGCGAGTGCGGTTTCAACGCCTTCTTCTCCCACTTTTTGCGCAATGCGCTTGATACCTTTACTGTACAGGGATGCGGTATAGCTCGACCCCGGATCGGCACCTTTGCGTGAGGCAATCACACGTTCAAGATCGGCTAAGAAAGTGGCATCAGGTGCGCGGCAACTATCCCAACAACTTTCAGTGCCTTTGTGACAAGTGGGTCCGGCGGGATCCGCCAATATGAGCAAGGAGTCATTGTCACAATCGGCGTGCACCTCTACCAAGCCCAGCGTATTGTTAGAGCTTTCTCCCTTCGTCCATAAACGTTGTTTGGAGCGGCTAAAAAAGGTTACTAATCCTGATTCAAAGGTTTTCGCCAATGCATCTTGGTTCATGTAGCCTTGCATTAATACTTTTCCACTGGTGCGGTCTTGCACTATGGCGGGTACTAAACCATCCATTTTGTCCCATGCGATACTCTCGCTATTTGTTGAGGTTATTTTCATCTCGCACCTTTATCCTTGGGGTTGAAAGTCTGGTCGGATTGTTACACCTTGCTCACGCAGAAAGGCTTTTAACTCACTGATGTCAATAATCGACTTATGAAAAACAGAGGCGGCCAACGCACCGTCAACATCTGCATCTAGAAACGCATCGACAAAGTGCTGCATCTCACCAGCGCCTCCCGACGCTATCAAGGGGACTGAACAAGCTTCTCGCACCGCTTTCAATTGAGCAATGTCGTAGCCTTTGCGTACGCCGTCTTGGTTCATACAGTTAAGCACAATTTCGCCTGCACCGCGGGATTGTACTTCCTTGATCCAATCGATCGTTTGCCAGTGAGTCTGCTGTGTGCGCGATTCGTCACCCGTGAACTTGTAGACTTCGTATAGGCCGTTTTCTTGATTAAAAAAGCTGTCAATGCCGATCACCACACATTGTTGGCCAAAGATATCGTGTAGTTGATTAATTAAATCAGGGTTACTTAAAGCCGGGGAGTTAATCGAAATTTTATCAGCCCCCATTTCTAAGATACGACCAGCATCTTCAATTGACTTTATGCCACCAGCAACACAAAACGGAATGTCTATGACCTCAGCAATACGACTGACCCAACTTTTGTCTACCACGCGCTGGTCACTGGAGGCGGTAATGTCATAGAAAACCAGCTCGTCTGCGCCTTCTTCTGCATAACGTTGCGCAAGCGGCACAATATCACCGATGATTTCATGATTGCGGAACTGGACGCCTTTAACAACCAAACCGTCTTTGACGTCTAAACAGGGGATTATTCGCCTTGCCAGCATTGGATCGCCTCCTCAACTGTAAACTTACCTTCCAGTAGAGCCCGGCCTAAAATAACGCCACTTACGCCCGTTGGTTTGAGTATTTCGATGTCGCTTAATGAGCCGATGCCACCCGAGGCTTGCCACTGAACGGTAGGGAACTGCGCGCTCATTTCGCTGTAAAGCTGGTGGTTGGCACCTTGCAAGGTACCGTCTCGACTGATATCGGTACATAAGACGTGTTTTGCGCCCGCATCCAATAGTTGATTGAGCAGCTCATCCAACGCCACACCGCTGTTTTCTTGCCATCCATGCGTAGCAATCAGTTTATTACCGCTATTATCAATGTTGATGTCGAGGGCGAGTACAATACGTTCGCCACCATAACGTTGTAACCATTCACGCATTAAATCGGGCTCTTTGACCGCTAAAGAACCAATCACAACGCGCGAAACTCCTATTGAAAGCAACTGCTCAACATCGGCTTCAGAGCGTATGCCGCCACCTGCTTGAAATTGCATGCGCTGCGTGTCGACCATACGTTTGATCAATTGTAGTTGACGTTTGCTGGTGTCTTTCGCACCGGTTAAATCAACGATATGTAGCCACTTTGCACCCTGATCAGCATAGTCATGCACAACGTCAACGGGATCGAAAGCGTAATCGGTTTTCTGTTGGTAGTCACCTTGGTAAAGTCTAACCACTTTACCGTCAATTAAGTCTATGGCGGGTATTATCATTATAAACTCACAAAATTCTTGAGTAACTGCGCGCCTGCATCACCTGAACGCTCTGGGTGAAATTGCACGCCGAAAAAGTTGTCTTTCTGGATCGCAGCAGAAAATGTTTGGCCGTATTCGCATGTTGCCAGGGTATGGGCAAAGGGTTCCACGCAGTAACTGTGTACGAAATAAAAGAAACTACCGCTGGGGATATGCTTGAATAGGTCTTGCTGATGCGTTGGCGTGACCGAATTCCATCCCATATGCGGCAAGCGTTTTTCGCCCACCTGCATACGTTTAACCTCGCCGGGTATTAAATCTAAACACGCCGTACGGCCTTCTCGACTTTCCTCTGAGCTACTTACCATCAATTGCATACCCAGACACACACCCAGTACTGGCTGAGTCAGTGCGCGTAAAGGTTCGGTTAATTGCTTAGACTGAATACTCGCCATAGCAGCACTAGCACTACCGACACCCGGTAACAGCACTTTATCTGCAGCTTGAATAATGGAGTGGTCGTCACTTACCGTAACGTGTACGCCAAGTCGGTCAAATGCGAATTTGACCGAGGATATGTTGGCGCAACCTGTATTGACGATAACAATGCGTTGTTGCATGGTCACAGCGCTCCTTTGCTGCTTGGTAGGGCGTCACCGCTTTTTTGAATGGCCTGGCGCAATGCCCGACCAAATACCTTAAACAGGCTTTCTACTTGATGGTGAGCATTTCCTTCTGTCGTCGATAAGTGAAGGCTTAGTCCCATGGATTGCGCAAGGGAATAGAAAAAGTGCTGGACCATTTCGGTTGCCATTTCACCGACTGATTCACGTGTGAAACTAGCGTTGAAAACCAAGTGAGGGCGGTTAGAGATGTCCAAAATGCACTCAGCACGGCATTCGTCCATAGGCAAGGCAAACCCGAATCGGCCGATACCGCGTTTGTCGCCTAGTGCTTTCTTCAATGCTTCCCCAAGCGCCAAAGCCGTATCTTCAACACTGTGGTGATCATCAATATGCAGGTCGCCATCAACCTTAAGCGTCAGCTCGAAACCGCCGTGAGTGGCAATTTGGTCAAGCATATGGTCAAAGAAGCCAATCCCCGTATTGATGGATGATTTGTTGTTTGAGTCTAAATTTACTTTGACATAAATATCGGTTTCAGAGGTTTTGCGTACCACTTCTGCGACACGAGATGAATGCAATAGCTGCTGTTCAATTTTCCGCCACCCTAAGGCGTCACGATTATATTGAATACCTTTGATCCCCATATTCTCTGCGAGCTGAATATCGGTGATCCGGTCGCCAATGACGAATGAGCGGGTAAAGTCGACTTTGCCTTGTTGCAAGTAATCTTTAACTAAGCCCAGCTTAGGCTTTCGGCAGCTGCAATTGTCCTGCTCAAAGTGAGGGCATATCAGCACGTCGTCAAATGTGATCCCTTGGCTTGCAAAAACGTTCATCATCGCATTGTGGGGGGCATCGAAGTCAGCTTGTGGGAAGCTGTCGGTACCCAAACCATCTTGATTGCTCACCATGACTAGTCGATAGCCGGCTTGCTGCAACTTTAGCAACACAGGGATCACATAAGGTTCAAAAACCAGCTTTTCTAAGCTGTCTAGTTGTTTGTCTATCGGCGGTTCTTCAACCAAAGTGCCGTCACGGTCGATAAATAATATGGCATTTGACATTACGCTTGTTCCCCTGCTGTGAAAAAGGAGCGCATCAATTCAATGAGGCGTTCGTTTTGTTGTGGGCTACCAATAGAAATTCGTAGGCAATTAGATAGATTGAGTTGTTTAGACTGATCGCGAATGAGCATGCCATTTTCAACCAGATAGCTCATTAATGCGTCTTTGCGATCAAATCTAAACAGAATAAAATTCGCGTCTTGTTTGCCGACTAATTCAACGCCGGAAAATTGTGTAAGCGACTTGAACAATCGAGCTCTTTCTTGCGCAATAACATCAACCTGCTCGCGCATGCGGGCTAGTGGGTTAGCGGCCAATGCTTGCGCTGCAATTTGTGCCACTGGCTCCGGGATCGGATAGGGGGCAATCACCTTGAGCAGAGTTTGAATAATAGCGGGCGACGCTAGGGTGAATCCACAGCGTAAGCCAGCCAATGCAAATGCCTTTGACAACGTGCGCAAAATCACCAAGTGCGGATATTGGTTAAGTTGTGATGACCATTCGGAGCCATAGGCGAATTCAATATAGGCTTCATCGACGACAACAAGGGCACTTTCGGAGAAGCAATCTAATACCGCTTCAATCTGCTCTTTCGGGACTACATTTCCGGTAGGATTGTTCGGTGAACATACAAATACAAGATTCACGTCACCCACATGAGAAGACATTGTCTCAAGGTCAAGCATGAAATCATGTGTTTGCGGTACGCTGATAATGCCTACATCACAGGTTTCAGCACTGATAGCGTACATGCCGTATGTTGGCGGGCAAATCATAATGTTGGAGCTACCCGGCTGACAAAACGCTCTGATCAGCAACTCGATCCCTTCATCGGCCCCGCGTGTGACTAACACTTGGTCAGCCGAAATTTGTGCATACTCGGCGTAACCTTTGATGACTTGTTCGGGCTGGCACGCTGGATAACGGTTCAGCTTGGTGTCATCTACGCGATAAGGATTCGCAAATGGCGATTCATTGGCATTTAGCCAATCTTGTCCGCCACTGTAGAGTCTACGCGCACTTTCGTAAGGTTTTAATTTGGCGATATTAGGGTTTGTTAAACGTTCAACCAATGTACTCACAACCCCTCCTTTTCTATAGCTTGTAAACGCAGTGAAACAGCCTTTCCGTGTGCGTCTAATCCTTCAGAATCTGACAAAGACAATAACGTCGGCGCTAATGCTCGAAAGCCAGATTGGCTAAGCTCCTGTACCGTAAAACGTCGCATAAAATCGAGTAAACCGAGGCTCGAGTACATACGTGAATATCCATATGTAGGTAATACATGGTTAGTGCCGCTCGCATAATCTCCCGCTGATTCCGGTGACCACTCTCCGACAAAAATTGAACCCGCATGCTGGATTTTCGGTAACCATTGGCGAGCTTGTTGAGCCTGAATAATCAAATGCTCAGGCGCGTACTGGTTACTGACCAGAATGGCTTGCTCAAAGTCTTGGGTCAAAATATAGCGGCTGTGCTGCATGGCTGCGGTAGCAATCTCATTGCGGCTTAAGTCTTTCAGCTGTTTTTCAACTTCGAATTTCACTTGCGTGATCAGCGATTCACTGTTGCTGACTAAAATAGCCTGTGAGTCTTTTCCGTGCTCCGCTTGAGAGAGGAGATCTGCCGCAACGAAGACGGGGTTTGCTTGTTCATCAGCTAATACCAATACTTCTGATGGGCCGGCTGGCATATCAATTGCCGCGCCTTGTGATAGCGTACTCACTTGTTGCTTGGCCTCAGTGACAAAGCTGTTACCTGGCCCGTAAATTTTATCCACTTTAGGGATGCTTTCGGTACCAAACGCCATGCCTGCAATCGCCTGGGCACCACCGCACAGGAAAATGTCAGTGATGCCACACAAACTGGCCGCATACCGTATTTCCGCAGCTATCTGTCCGTTTGAATTCGGTGGGGTACATAATATTGCTTGTTCGCATCCTGCCACTTGTGCCGGAACGCCTAACATTAGTACGGTGGAAGGCAACGGGGCGGTTCCTCCGGGAATGTAAAGACCCACTTTAGACAATGCGACGGTATGTTGTTCACAGCGAACACCAGCCATGGTCTCAATACTGATACTTTGTGGTTTTTGCGCAGCGTGAAACCGCGTTATGTTGTCATACGCTGTGTGGATAGCCTGCTTAGTCGCAGCATCCAGCTCGCTGGCGGCGGCTTTAATCGTAGACGGGTTTAAACGTAACTGTTGCAGCGCGGCACCGTCAAATTGTTGGGTCAACGATAATATAGCACTATCGCCACGTTGCCTGACGTCGTTAACAATATTCCGGACCGTCTCGGTCAGTTTTTGATTGTCAGCGAGTGCCGGTCTTGCCAGCGCCTTTGCTTGGCTCGCTGGATCTAATGAATTCCACGTGATCATATGTGCACCCAGACCTATCCCATCATTTTTTCGATTGGCATCACGAGGATAGAGCTACATCCCAGTGCTTTTAATTTTTCCATGGTTTCCCAAAATAAGGTTTCAGGGCTGACAACGTGAACAGCAACTATTTCATCGCTGCTGGCAAGCGGTAATACCGTTGGATTTTCGGCGCCGGGCAACAATCGTTTCACCTGATCTAGATAGGCTTTCGGCGCATGCAGCATGATGTATTTACTTTCTTTAGCTTGCGTCACCCCATCTATTCGGGGTAATAGCCGATTGATCAGTGCTTGTTTGTTGTCATCCAGTGGACGCGCGTTTTGGATCAATACAGCCTTAGATTCAAATACCGTATCCTTTTCTTGCAGTCCGTTAGCTTCCAACGTGGCTCCGGTTGAAACTAGGTCACATATCGCATCGGCTACGCCAGCACGCGGTGCAACTTCAACAGATCCGGTTAGCATTACGGCAGATGCCTTAATATTATTCTGACTGAAAAAGCGTTCTAGCAAGAAAGGGTAGGTTGTCGCGACGCGTTTACCTTCAAGCGCGCTGACATCGGTATAATTCATTTCATTCGGTACGGCGATAGACAGGCGGCAGCCACCATAATCTAACTCACGCAAGGTCTTAAATTCATGCGGGCGGCCAGCGGCTTCTCGCTCAAGCATTTTCTCTTCGAGTTCGTTCTGGCCGATGAATCCGAGATCTACGATGCCGTCCATAACTAAGCCCGGAATATCATCATCACGCACTAACAAGAGATCAATCGGTTGGTTAGTTGAATGCGCAATGAGCAATCGGTCTCTGATTTGTAATTTGATCCCAATAGCTTTGAGCAGTGCAATGCTGTCATCACTTAATCTGCCTGACTTCTGCACGGCTATTCGCAGTCGTTTTACGTCACTCATGAGTGTTTATCCTCTTGTTGATAAGTGTTTTCACAGCGCTAGAAACAAAAAACCCCCGGAAGAGCCTTCCGAGGGTGTCAATTACTTTCGCGCCGCCGGAAGGACAATATACCTTCCAGCACAAACCTGAAAGGTTATGCTTTTTGATGGTGATGAGCAGCGCAAATGAAAATCATGTTAATTTGAATCCTTAATTGGCTCGAACGATTAAATAAAAGCCTCAATGGGCCGAAACATTAGCGAAGTGGCAGCAATATTGCAACGTTTTTGCTATAAACATTAAAGAAATATTCACGTTTGTTGGCTATAGCATAAAACTTTTAGTTATATGTGGCGTCCAAACGAGTAATAGAGGCATGCATATTGCCGGTGAGGCCATTCAGGGAGGGCCTATGAGTAATGACTTATTATTTTCTGTGTTGCCGCGACGTGGCACCGTAGCGGTAAAAACTGACCGTGGTAATGTCAAAAAGGTGGCGAAGAAAACCCCTGTGCACGCGTCTCGTGATGAAGAAAATCTGCCTTTAATTGGTGAAAACCTTGCGTTATTTAGAGAAAAAGAATCTCGTCATCAATCACAAGAAGATGACTCTCAAGCTAAAGATTACAGCGACGAACACGTCGGACTTATCATTGATACCACTGACGAATCGGTAACACCTGATGATGAGCCAATAATTCATTCTAAAGCGGAATATGCGCAGGGTGAATCAGAGGAGAAAAAAGACGACGACGACGACGACGGTCCGAGCGTGCATTTGGACATTACGGTTTAACCTCGGTTTCAACCCCCTTATTGATGCTTAACCACCATGCACTTGATGAATTGGTACGACTTAATTTCAGTGATTTGACTTGGTTTGGTGTCTTCGTTTTTACTTAAGGCTTGCGGCTTTAAATGAGAACGCTATGAACGAATTTACCTTTGCCACTACAGCTAAGATGATATTGGGCAAGTCTGTCGATCAGGCTTTACTGGAGTATTGTCAGAAGCATCGTTTTTCCCGCGTCATGTTAGTCACTGACCCCGGTATTTGTGGCGTGGGTTTGCTGGATAAGACAAAAGCCACGCTAGAGGAAGGCAACATCAGTTTAACCATTTTTGATCAGGTTGAGGCTGACCCATCGAGTCAAACCGTATTAACCGCGGTTGAGTTGGGTAAGCAGCAGTCTGTTGAAGCAGTGGTTGGATTTGGCGGCGGTAGTTCTATGGATGTTGCTAAATTGGTCGCACTATTGGCTCACCCTGAGAACCAGCAAAACTTAGACGACATATATGGGGTTGATCAAATTCGCGGCTACCGTTTGCCGTTAGTGCAAGTGCCGACAACAGCTGGCACAGGATCAGAAGTTACGCCTATTTCTATTGTGACGACCGGAGGCACGACTAAAGCGGGCGTTGTATCCGATAAGCTTCAACCTGACTTAGCCATCTTAGATCCGGATCTTACCCTTGGACTACCGCCGCATATAACGGCTGCGACGGGTATTGATGCCATGGTGCATGCGATAGAAGCCTACACCAGTAAGCTGCGCAAGAACCCCTATTCAGATATGTTGGCGCGTCAAGCGTTGGAGATACTCAATAGCAATATTCAACAAGCAGTTGAAAATGGCAGCAATAGAGAAGCGCGAGTCAATATGTTGTTTGGTGCGATGTTGGCTGGGCAAGCTTTCGCCAATGCGCCGGTGGCTGGTGTGCATGCGTTGGCGTACCCGTTAGGTGGGCACTATCATATTTCTCATGGCTTGAGTAATGCACTGGTACTTCCCCATGTGCTGCGTTTTAATCTCAGTCATGCTGTTACTGAGTACGCTGAGTTGGCTAAAATCTTGTGTCCTGATGCGATAGCGGGGAACAGCAAAGAAAAGGCTGCGATGGCGATGATTGAACATGTAGCCTCACTTTCGAAGACATTAGGATTACCCACCCAACTCCGTGAATGCGGCGTGACAGAAAACAGTTTGGATACGTTAGCTGCTGACGCGATGTTGCAACAACGGTTATTGATAAACAATCCAAGGCCAGTCGAATTGCATGATGCCTTGACGATCTACCAACAGGCGTTCTAGAAAAATGACGGCTCACTCACGTCCACAACGACTTCAGTTTCATCGTTTTTTACCCATCGTTACACGCTGGTCAGACAATGACATATATGGGCACATCAATAATGTTGTGTATTACAGCTATTTTGACAGTGCAGTAAATCGCTTCCTGATAGAAGAAGGTGGGCTAGATATTCACAATAGTGACACGGTCGCTTATGTCGTGAATTCTCATTGCGACTATTATGCGCCTTTAGCATACCCTCAATCTTTAGAGATTGGCTTGCGGGTGGCTAAACTGGGCAACAGCTCGGTGACTTACGAGCTCGGCGTATTTGCTGAAGGACATCAAACCGCAGCGGCTTTGGGACGGTTCGTTCATGTATTCGTCGATCGGGTTAGTGATAAAAGTGTGCCAATTCCCGCCAACATCCGTGCCGCATTGGAGCTTCTGCAAAGCCAGTCGTGAGGCGCTTTGGTGCTTAAACCCATTTCAAATTGTAAACAGCGTTGTCACAACGCGGATTTTTTGTGTTTTGTCGAATTTTAAGGTGCTTGAATTAGAGGCTAGTGCTGCAAGTCCGTATTATACAATGAAGTGAGTTTCTCTAGGAGGCGAGGCATGGAGCTCTTTCAATCTAAGCAACACCGAATGATGTTTTTAGCCGGCTTGGTACTGGTTGTGGTTTTCCAGTGGATCCATTTTTCTGTGTATTTTAACCAACCAGTCGCCATATCATTACTGTGGAGTTTGGTGGATTGGCTGTGCTGGTCCGGGTTAACGTTATTGTTAATCCAGTATATGCCTGAGCATCATCGCCGATGGATATTTTTCGGGTTTATTTTGTTTGCCGGCCCTGCGCAAATTATGGTCTCTTCATCCATTTATCAGCTGCTGCTAGAGGTGGATAAAACACTTTGGCAATCGTTTATCCATTTAATGAATAAACGCTGGCTACAAAACATGTTGATTGCCGCAGCAATTGCTTCCACTGTTTTGTACTTACGTCAATTGATCGCAATAAAATCAGCCCATGCCGATAAGATAAAAAAGCAGCCTCTACTGTTAAATGATGGATTACATACATACCAGATAGAGGATAATGAGGTTTTAGCCGTTGTAGCTGCAAAGAATTATCTTTCTGTATACACAATGGATAAAGAAATCGTGATTAGGGAAACCTTGAAAAACATGCAAACACTGTTAGAGCAGGGCGAGTTTGTTCAAGTTAGCCGATCAGCCATCGTAAACAAAACACAAATTAAGCAGATTGAGAAATACTCTAACGCGAGTTATCGGGCTGTACTGCCAAATCAGATAACGGTGAATATCGGTCGTACTTACACCAAGTTAGTGCACGATTGCTTACACACGTCCCCATAGCCCGAACATTCGTCCCTAGCCCCTTTGATTCAAGGGACGAGTGTTACATTCTCATGTCCATAGTAGTTACATCTAGAGGTACTTATGGACAGACGAGATTTTATCAAAGCGGCTATTACCGCCTCAGCAACAGTCGCAATGACCACAAGTTTTCCCGCGTATGCATCAGCGCAGAAACGCGCATTAGTGTTAGGCGGTAGGGATTTCTTTGGGCCCAATATTGTCAATGCGTTATTAAAGCAAGGGTATACGGTAACCTTATTTAATCGAGGCTTTACTAATCCAGATTTATTTAAAGAGCTGACTTGGATCCGCGGCGACCGAGAAATTAAAGACGGTAGCGGTCTGGCCAACTTAAAAGCCCATATACGCTCACACCGGTATGATTTGGTCATTGATACATGGCAAAAATCGCCACAAGCCGTTTTAGATATGGTCCGCTTGTTAAAAGGTAAGATCGGACACTATCAATATGTATCAAGTATTTCAGTGTATAAAGATCGTCAGCATGTTGGCATAAACGAGGAGTATCCACTGTTGGATGTGTCTTCGGTCGATGCCAAAGCCGACAATTTACACTATGCACAACGTAAAACGCTTGCCGAGTTATTTCTATTTGAGGAATTACCCGATAAATCCTCAACGTTCCGGTCTCATGGGATGAGAAGCGATAGGACGCCTGCGAGAATATATGAGCCATACTGGCCAGTTAGATTTTATCGCGGAGGAGAAATTTTACTGCCCAAACAAGATAACCATGTCATGCAAGTTTGTGACGTCACGTCTATGTCGAAGTTTATGCTGAAAAGTTTTGATGTTGGTCATACGGGGGCGTTCAATGTTGCCTATCCAACGAATGATTTCTCTGATTATTTGCAACAGGTTGAGGCTGTTACTCGTAAACCGCATCAAAAAGTATGGGTTACTCCAGAATTTCTTGAGCAGCAAGATATACAACCGTATCGCGATCTCCCCCTGTGGCGTCCGCAATTAAAAGGGTTTTACCACATCGATGTATCAAAAGCGCTCGATGCCGGCTTAGAAAATCGCCCGATGACGGCCATGATCAATGATCAACTCAAAGGTTACTTTTCAAGAAATCCCGATGATGGTTTCTTATTTGGCGGCAGAGGGACGATAAGCCCACAGAAAGAGTCTGCAGTGCTGAGCCTTTGGAAAAAACAACGTTCTGCGTTGATAGATTCCGCCCAACGGGGATAGTCACAGGTGGCCGGACAAGGATGTCATACGGTCCCACAGTAAACAGGGCAAGCCATTGCGGAACAAAGCGAATGGTCTTGTACGCTCGATGTACAGCCAATGTGGAAATTATGAACAATTGAACAGATTTAAGTCTGTTAATTGAAAAACATGATTAAGACTTTCGATTTTACCAATTATCTTTTTTTTGCAGGCCCCTCTACTATACTCACCAGTTCTTAATTAACACCCATTCACGGGCTTCTGAACGTGGACTGTTAACTAAATAACCTAGGTGAGAACACGTCGTTGTCACCTTTCATTCTAAAAACGGAGAGTAAACATGGCATTGATTAACACTGCGATTAAACCATTTAAAGCTAACGCATTTAAAAATGGCGAATTCGTTGAAGTAAGTAGTGACGACATCCAAGGTAAGTGGGCTGTATTTGTATTTTATCCAGCGGACTTCACGTTTGTATGCCCTACAGAGCTAGGCGACATTGCTGACAAATACGAAGAACTTCAGTCACGCGGTGTAGAAGTATTTTCAGTGTCTACTGACACTCACTTCACACACGCAGCATGGCACGAAGCGTCTGACACAATCGCTAAAATCAAGTTCGCGATGATTGGTGACCCTACGGGTGAAATCACGCGCAACTTCGATTGTATGCGTGAAAACATGGGCCTAGCGGATCGTGCAACCTTCGTGGTTGACCCAGACGGTATCATCCAAGCAATGGAAATCACCTCTGAAGGTATTGGCCGCGACGCAGACGACCTAGTGCGTAAAGTTAAAGCTGCACAGTATGTTGCGTCTCACCCAGGTGAAGTATGTCCTGCTAAATGGAAAGAAGGTGAAGCAACACTAGCGCCTTCTCTAGACCTAGTAGGCAAAATCTAAGTCTTATTACTTAGATAAAGCATCGCGAGGGAGCGAGTAATCGCTCCCTACCTCGAACAAACAGATAAGGCAGAGAACCGTGTTAAATCAGGATATCTTAAATGCATTGAAAGGCTATTTTGAGTCAATGCAAAAAAACATTACTTTCGTCGTACAAACCGGTGACCACAGCAAGCGCGAAGAGCTTGTGAAGTTCTTGTCGGACATTGCCGGGGTGAGCGACAAAATTTCAGTAGAACAGCGTGATATGGGCGCTAAGCTACGCAGTTCTGTTAGCTTTTTATTAGAAGCTGATGGCGAAGACACTGGGATCCGATTCTCAGGTGTGCCAGGTGGGCACGAATTCAACTCTCTGGTATTGGCTGTGCTGCATGCCTCAGGTACCGAGTTGAAGGTTGACGAGAGCCTTAAGGGTATTATTGAAGCCGTCAAAGAAGATTTAAAATTTGAAGTGTTTATCAGTCTGAGCTGTCACAACTGTCCAGACGTAGTGCAGGCGGTGAATCAGTTCGCCTTGTTGAATAAACATATTGAAGCAGAAATGATTGATGGTGGCGTCTATCCACAGTTGATCCAAGAGCGAGACATTCAAGGTGTACCGAGTGTTTACCTAAACGGTGAGCTATTTGCGAACGGTAAAGTTGATGCGTCAACCTTGATTGAAAAACTGTTAGAACGTGATCCATCGCTCAAAGATGCAAACAAAGGGCAGAAATTACCCATTCAAGACGTTGCGGTTATCGGCGGTGGTCCAGCGGGAGTTGCCTCAGCGATTTACAGTGCGCGAAAAGGCTTGAAAGTAACGGTAGTAGCAGACCGTTTTGGTGGCCAGGTTAAAGATACAATGGGCATTGAAAACTTAATTTCGGTGCCGAAAACCACAGGGCCTGAGTTAGTTGGAAACTTGATGGAGCACGTTAAAGATTACGACATCACCCTCAAAGAACACGTGCGTGTTGATTCGATTGAGCAGGGTAATGTGAAAACAATCCAGCTATCGTCAGGAGAGATCATCCGTACTCGATCAGTGATTGTTGCCACTGGTGCGCGCTGGCGTGAACTGGGTGTTCCCGGCGAGAAAGAGAATGTCGGTAATGGCGTAGCGTACTGTCCGCATTGCGACGGTCCATTCTTCAAGGGTAAAGATGTTGCGGTTATCGGTGGTGGTAATTCTGGAATTGAAGCTGCATTAGACCTTGCAGGGATAGTTAAATCGGTCACGGTGTTTGAATTTATGCCTGAATTAAAAGCTGACCAAGTATTAATTGATCAGGCCAACAAACGCGAAAACATTACGATCATTAAAAATGCAGCGACTCGCCAGATCTTAGCTGAAGGTGGCAAGGTCAACGCGATTGAATATCAAGACCGCGCAACAGAAGAAGTGCATACGTTGGGTTTAGCAGGTGTATTTGTGCAGATTGGTTTAGTCCCCAATAGCCAGTTTATGCAAGGGGTTGTAGAGCTGACGAAATATGGTGAAATTATTGTAGATGAAAAGTGCCAAACGTCTGAGGCAGGTATTTTTGCCGCAGGTGACGTGACCACTGTGCCATATAAGCAAATTGTCATTTCAATGGGTGAAGGAGCGAAAGCGTCGCTAGCTGCATTCGAATACCTTCTTAGCCATGAAGTGGAAGAGGAAACATCAGAAATGCAGGCTGCTTAACAGAGCCAAATCAAAAAGCCGGTCTCATGACCGGTTTTTTTATACCTTGCAAAATGATGAGGAGATCATTGATAGTCTTTATTTGTAAAAGTGTAACGGAAACATCTATGTCAGGCATCAACGATCTCGCTACATTACTCTCTCAGCTCCAACCAATATGTGACAAGCATGATTACGTTTTTTGTTGCTCACCTCGTAACGAGCTTCCAGATGGATTTGTGCCCAAAGCGACTTTCAGGGAAGCCGAAGGCCTAACGATTGTTTGTTTGCAATCTGATGCCGAAAAAGCAGGGTTAGATTACGAAGCTATTTTTAGTTGTATTACATTGTCGGTTCATTCCAGCCTTCAAGCGGTTGGTTTGACGGCTGCTGTTTCGAAAGTGCTAGCCGACAATGGGATCAGCGCAAACGTGATTGCGGCTTACTACCACGATCATATTTTCGTTCCTAAACAAGACACTGAACACGCAATACAATTGTTAGGATCTCTCTCGACTATCCCGATCAGTTAAAGGTTACCGAATAGAAAGTTGATATAAGTCAAAGTAGATATTGTTGTAGCTGTTTAAAGTTTGATCAGCAGTTAACTGAGCACTTCAAAAAGAGGGAAACTAATGACTACACGTGACGAATATGTTGAAAAGTTAAAAAACGCAATTGACGAAATTAACACCAAGGTGGACGAGCTTGAAAGTAAAGCCCATCAAACCCAAGCTGAAATGAAAGCCGAAATTGAAGAAAAGGTGGCACCTGTTAAAGAGCAACTTAAGCCTCTGGCGAGTAAACTGGAGCAGTGGAAAGATGAAAGTGATGAGAAATTAGAGGAATATGCAAAAGAAGCGAAGAAAATTCGCGACGCATTTGTGCATTCGTATCACTACTTTTTATCTCAAATTAAATAGTAAGAAGGCACCTATTGGTGCCTTCTTCGCATTAATTATCACGCTATTTTTATTTAAAGTTTCTCTACGCTATAGCCTTTTGATTCAAGAAGATGTAATACGCTGTCTGGACCAGCTAAATGTAATACGCCAACTAAAACAAATTCAGTTGTATCATCGCTGAGCATTGCCTCTATCTGAGGTAGCCAATTATTGTTTCGCGCGACTAACAAATCATGATAAACCGCCGGAAATTGCGCTTTCATTTCGTCAACATTAGACGCCGCTAGGGCTTTCATATCGCCTGCTCGCCATTGTTGTAGTAGCTCGTCAATTGAAGGTTTGAGCGTTTTGATTTCTTCAAGCGTATATTGGATCAACTGATCTTCTTGACCTTTACCAAGGCTGGCAAGGAAATTCAGTTGCTGATCAGGCGTTTCTAGCCAACCCGTTGGTTTATTGTCGCCCATTGCAAGGGTCGCGTAATATTTATCAACCCCCTGAGTAGTAAGTCCTATCACTTGAAATTCAATCATGCTCAATGTGATCGATAGTAGCGACGGTTTAAAGGTTAATAAGTTCTGAACGGGTACGCCTCGGGCGGTTAAATGAGTCTCGACAGCTTGACTGACACTTTCCGATAACTCGTCTTTAAACGTGCGACCATCTTGATAGGTCATCATCGCCATGGTTTTTTGTTGGAATTCCATCGACTGCAAGGCGGCCATATCGGTTTCAAAAATAAGTTTTTCTGAAGCATCGTATGCGCGCTTGTATTCTGCTGGTAATGGGTAGTCACTTTCACTCAAAATATGAACGGTACCGCCAATGTAAAGCGATTTACCCTCATGGCTTACTTTCCAAACAGACGCGGCTTGGATGTTAAATGAAAGTGCGAGTAATAAAGAGATTAAGTAGCATCTGCGCATAAAACTTTCCTATGTTTTGGTTCCTTTTGCGCAAGGCTAAACATAGCGTCAATGAAGTACAAGCAATTTTTGGTACAGGTGAACGTGAACGCTGAATCTCACAAAACGTTTGGCGAATCAAAAATGAATGGATAGGATAGGCATCGTCAGTAATGTCTAGAGTCTAGAGATGGAAAATTCGTTAACAGAGACCGAACACACCGATAAAAAGGAACTTGAGGAAACGAAAAGCAAAGGGGGAATCCCCAATTTGCTGAATACAGTGGTTGGTCGCTTTAAGCGTTTGCGCAAACAAGAGTCGATGTCTGACACCACGGAAACACGTACTTTGTGGTGGCACAATTATAATTTCTCACAGCTGTGTTATTTCACTGCCACCATTTTCATTTTGGTCCAACTATTCGGCAACGATGAGCCCAGCTTGTTATTGCCAAGCATTATTGCCTTTGTCGGTTTATTGCGTGAATTATTAACGGTTTTTCACCGCATTTGGGCAACCGTGTTAGGCAAGTCCTTTATATTAGTGTTATACGCGGCGACAGCCAATATTGCAATTGCGTATTCGGCCATGCAGATCAATCAGATCACCGGCGTTGAGCCGACAGCCTTTGTTTTTACCTTGGGCTTTACAACGCTAGTGCTTTTGCCATTCTGGCTTACCATTGCGTCAACCGTGTTCTTTGCATTGGCCATGGTGGCGGCCAATATGTGGCTATTGTTGCGCCTTCCATTGCGTTTGATTGGTGTCAAAACGGCGATCCATTGGGAAGATAAGCGTCGACCACTCATTACAATGTTATTACGTATATGCTTGATACCTGTGGTGTTGGTTAGCTTATTTGAATTGACTCAGCCTTACTTTTCCGACGTCAGTATTCAAACACCATTTGTGGTGACGAAAGATAAGGACGGCAATGAAACGCCGATGGATATTAAGCCTATTACCGATTCCGAAGATATTAAAATGGTGTTGGAAGATCCTCGCGTGAAAGATCGTATATCAGAAATTGAGCGCGAAGCCATTGACTCAAAGCTCAAGGAAATGGAACAAGAAGAAGACAAACTAGAGCAAAAATCTCGCACGATAGGTAAAGTCGTTGCGGCCTTCTTATTTAACCTTGAAGCATATCCGCGCAGTATGTGTGTTAAACGGCCGGAACAGCGCTCCGTTATCTTAGATGAAAATTTAGCGCTGATGGTTTCACGAAACCCTAAAGCGGATTATGGCTTTGACTTTGAAGTCGTGCAGTGTCAGCCTCGCGTAGCAGAGTCAGCAGAGTCAGCAGAGTCAGCAGAGTCAGCAGAGTCAACAGAATTAGCGGAAAGCCAATAGGTTCTCCGCTAGCCTTTGGATACTACTGTTGTGTCAAAACGCTGAATGTTAGCCCAGCATTGGTTTCTAATCGTTTAATCAAGTGTTCCCCGAAGGCAAACGCCGGCGTATGAAAGCCTCCTGGTACTTCTTGCATATCTTCATCTTTGGCTAAGCAAATGGCTGATTCTGCAAGCATCTTAGCCGTAGAGCCATAACCCGGATCACGATCACCGGTTACTTTCACTGTGATTTGTTTGTTGCTTGGGGTGATGCCAAAAATGCGGAAATCGAAGAATCCTTTCTCTTGTTCCTCTTCACTCGGCCCCTCGCCAGGCTTAGGTAGAATGGTATTCTCTAACAGCCAGCGGGTGGGAGGAATCGCAGCACCTACCATGAGTCCAGAGATCGCTGCGGTGACGGTCCAACCCATGATGCCACCCTTGGCGTTTTTACCGGTCATCATTGCTTCATCATACAAGAAGCGCTCGCCATACTTCGCGCCGAGCAATGCGTTGGTGCGATGCACGACTCGTGTATTAATACTGGCCATTATAAAAGGGGCAACCCAACTGCCTGTTTCCGTTTCAAACTTCGCATGAGATACGTTATGTTGATAAGCCTTAAAAGGATGCTCTTTGGGGCACAGCGCGTAGGGATTTGCGAGGAGTTTTCGGAGCTTTGCATCACTTGAAGCCTGTTTGACGACATTGATCAGTGACGCAACAGTGCCACCCGAGGCGCCACCTTTCATCGCTTTAACGCGGGTTTTTACTTGGTCACAGCATTCTCCAAATGCTTTCTCCGCTTCTTGCTGTAAGTAATAAACGCCCAAATCTGAGGGGATTGAATCGAAGCCACAACAATTGACGATCCGTGCACCACTAGCTGCAGCCTGCGTTTCGTATTTATCTAACATCGCCCTGATCCATTGCGGCTCGCCAGTTAAATCCACATAATCGGTTCCGTATTCACAACACGCCTTGATCATGGGCTCACCATACAACGCATAAGGCCCAACGGTTGAAATAACCACACGGGTTTGCTGTGCTAGTGCGTCAATACTGGCTTGGTCATCAGCATCGGCAATGATTTGGGGAATATTGTCTAATTGCATTGTTTTACTCAGTTCATCTAACTTAGATTGTGAACGAGCAGCAATCGCCCAACTAACATCTGAGTTGCTGTAATGCTGAGCTAAATAGCGACAGGTGATTTTACCGACGAAACTGGTTGCACCGAAGACAACAACATCAAAAGGTTTGGTCATTTACTTATACTCCATCTAAGCTTTCAAACAATCATAAGCATTATTTCTAGGCTTTTCGAATAAATTAAACTGGGTATGCGTATATTCATAAAAATGAGCGCAGATCTATTTTGAATTAACTAGGATTATGTTCTGACTTTTAAGGAGATACCGTCATGCAATACTCACGCAGTGAAATCGAAGTGCAAAAAGATGCACTGATGAACCTACGTCAGATTGATTCCTCATTCCATAATGATCCTGCTGATAATGCCGTTGTGCTGAAAACGGAAGAATTTGGATTTTCATCAAACAACATTACTTACGCGCTACTGGGTGACCGTTTTGGCTATTGGGGCTTTTTCCCAGCTTCAGCGGGATATGGCATTACACCTGTGTGGGGCTTTGCTACCGTGATTGAGTCTAATACGCCTGAACTGGAAGTGGGTGAGCAAGTGTACGGTTACTTACCGATGGCAACTCACCTAGTGGTGCATGCGGATAAAATCACCGACCATTCATTCATGGACGTTAACCCAAAACGGCAGTCAATATCGCCCGTGTATGATCAGTACATACGCTGTAAAACGGACCCGAGTTATTCTGATGCACTGAAAACCTGGATCCTGACGTTTCGCCCTTTGTTTACTACGTCGTTTGTACTGGCTTATGCGTTAAAAGAGCGGAAATGCGATGAACAAGCGACTATCTGGATGACAAGTGCCTCTAGCAAAACGGCTTATGGCACTGCACAAATATTGCGAGAAGTAATGCCTAATGCACGTTTGATGGGGATTACATCGGCTAAACAGGTTGATTTTGTTGAGCAGACAGGGTGTTACGACAGCGTGTTCACTTATGATCAGTTGGATGAAAATACGATCGGTAACAGTGACTGGTTACTGGATTTTGCCGGGGACCAATCACGTTTAGTCGGGTGGCGAGCAAGCCATGAAAATGCAAAAGAAAGAACGCTATTGATCGGTGCAACGGATGTTGGGGCGCAGGAAATTGCCCGCACTAGCACTGTTGGTCATGTGTTTTTTGCACCCGATGAGGTACGCAATTTTACTAAGTCATGGGGAGCTAAGACGTTTCAAGAGCGATACGTCCAGCATTGGCGTGGTTTTATTGAACATTTCCAATCAATATTACAAGAGCAGTCTCATACAGGTGTGCAAGCCATCGTGAAGGAGTTTCAGGCTTTTTTAAACGGTGAAGTTGACCCTCGTACGATGCATGTGATGCGATTTAATCAAGATTAATGTTCCTTCCACCAATGGGTGCGACAGGTTGGAATGCCGCACCCTTTCAACTCATAAACCAGCGCTTTTCGATCGGACAAGTTTAAGAAATCACCGATGCAGTAGTGCTTACTCGGTGTAATGAAGTGTATTTGAGGTAGGTGCCAATCCTGTTCGGTTTCGGTAACGTCAACATGCAATTCGTTACGCGATAATGTGAGCTCTTCTTTGAAGCTTGTTGACGGATATTGGCCACGTTGGATTGTGACATTGTCAGCGCTAATGGTAATGATTTCATTATGATAGGTACGCTGTGATACGCGGTACATAATAAATGCCAATAATCCAACTTCAAATCCCGCAAATGGTAGAATGACCCAAGCCCCGACAAAAGCCCATGCTATGGCGATAAACATAACAAACACGACCATGGCCAACATCAAAAACTTGGTGTCTAGCCAAGTGGCTGAGCGGTTTGGCATCATCCGTATTGCTCTGGCGTTTTCATCGAGTTGTATTATTTCTATCATGTACTTGATACTCAAAAATTCAACCAAGTGATCACCGCTAAAGATGTTGGAACTGCGATAAAAAATCTGGCACAGTCACAGCCGCTTAAATTAAAGGTAAGAATAAAATTTGTACAGTGTAATCGCGCGTCATCCTTTTCGCTTTGTGCTTTTACTGGCTTGGTTAGCCTTGCTCTTTACCTTGCCTAATACATTAGAACTTTTCTCGGGGTATGGTGGTTTTGCTGCGCTTGGAATAACCGGGGCGATCTTTGCAAATGCTACTGGTGCAGGTGGTGGCGTCATTTTTGTGCCATTTTTTAACCAGTTAGGGTTTTCGGCGACGACTATTGTTGCCACAAGTTTCGCTATCCAATGTTGTGGTATGTCCGCTGGAGCAGTGACCTGGTATCGCTATTATCGGGCAAATCATCGTCTCTCAGAAGAGTGGCAAATGTTGGGTAAAGCACTGCTTGTTACGATACCCACAAGCTGGGTAGGTGTCTGGATCGTGCAGTTATTAGAACTTACGGACAGTTTTAATTTGCATAGTGGAGGTGTGAATCAACTGCATCTTTGGTTCGGGATATTTTCCGTACTATTGGCGCTTGCGATTTACGCCTCAATTCCAATGCTCAAGCGAACAAAATTCGAGCGTACCTTTGTATTTTACGATGTGATATCGCTAATGATTATTGGGCTGCTAGGTGGTGCCGTGACCGCATGGTTATCTGTTGGTGTCGGTGAGTTGGTTGCTGTGTATTTAATTGTAAGGGGCTTCAACGTAACCTTTTCTATTGCAGTTGCAGTGATACTGAGTGCTTTTACGGTATGGGGCGCTGTTGGATATCACGCTTTTATTACTGACGGGATTTATTGGCCGGTCCTGTTGTTTGCCGGCGCTGGTGCGGTGATAGGGGGGATCATTGCCAAACGGGTTGTGCTGATGTTTTCAGCGACCAAATTAAAAGTGTTTTTCGCTACGTGGGTTTTAGTCTTAGGATTAAGCAGTTTACCGTCCCTGTCTGGCTAAGCCGTATTTGCGCTTCGTCGCTATTCTTATCACGTATATCTTATACAACTAGGAATGTTTTTGTGGTTTGAGTATACTGCCTTACATGAAGACTGTTTTTGTGTACCTGTGTTTACTCATGTTGAGCTTCCCTGCTATCAGCTATAGCGGGTCGAACCAGCATGTATCGGCGATGCCGCATGACACTGCACACAACAATATGACTCATTCAAAGCAAGCACCCACATCTAGCCATGACTCATCAGAGTGTTGTGACATGGACCCCATAGCGACTATGAGTGATAGCCAGCATGATTGCTGTGATGAGCAAAACATGTCGTCTGGCTTAGTGCACAATTGTGATAATGATTGTGGAAAATGCGGCACAGATATTGGTACTAGTAGCCTCGCGCTCGTGTCATTGTGTGGCGTTTTGCCTGTAACACCTACTAATGCCATTATTGGTGGCGTTGCAGTATTGCCCGAATCCCCCTTCAGAGAGTCTGTCATCCCGCCTATTGGTTAAACCATTCGTTTTTTTACGTTTTTGGTTTAGTCAGGAGGTTTGCGTGAAATACGCTCTATTTTCGTTATTATTGTTAAGTTTTTCCCCGCTTGGCGTATTTGCGCAAGCATCATCAAATCCGTCAGCGCTCGATGAACTGACATCACCGGCTGTGCGCTATGTATGCCCCATGCACAGCCATATCGTCAAAGACCATGCGGGCACCTGTCCGATATGCGGAATGGATCTTGTGCCCAGAGAGCAAAAAATGTCGATGTCGGTTGATGTTGGTGTTACGGGTGAAATGCAGCAAGCCATGGCGCTTACTACTGAAATTGCTCAAGAAAGTAGAATGTGGCGCTTTATCAACACATACGGTTCAGTTCAGTTTGATGAAACTGGCTTGAATCATATTCACCCAAGAACATCGGGTTGGTTAGAAACATTAACGGTCAATTCGCTAGGGCAAAATGTAAAAAAAGGCGAGTTACTCTATGAGATCTATTCGCCCGAATTGTTAGTCGCGCAAGAGGACTTTCTTTTGCTGCTGTCTTCAGATGCAAAAAATTCGCTCTTGCTTGAACGCAGCAAACGACGTCTCAGTCTGCTTGGGCTCAGTGATAAATTGATAGCCGAGCTCATGCAAAAAAGGAAGGTGTTCTATCGCGTTCCTTATTACGCGCAGCATGATGGCATTGTATCAGCGCTTGATGTGCGAGAAGGGATGTATGTAGAGCCCAACGTGAGCATTATGACATTGGCTGATTTGTCACGCGTATGGGTTATTGCGGATGTATTTGAACATCAAATTGATTGGGTAAAAGTGGGTAAGGCAGTTGAAATCGATTTACCTGCACTCGATATCTATCAGTTGGAAGGCAACGTAGAGTTTATCTATCCAACTCTCGACCCCGTTTCTCGTACCCTGCAAGTTCGATTGGCCTTGGAGAATCCTCAACAACGCTTAAAACCTGACATGCTGGCCACGGTGCGCATATACGCTGGGCCTTTATTGGCGTTAAACATTCCTGTTGAAGCCTTAATACAAACAGAAAAACACAACCGTGTGTTTGTGCAAATGGAAAATGGACGCTTCGAACGGCGGGATGTTGAAGTGGGAATTGTAACGCAGGGCAGGGCTGAGATCAGACATGGCTTGAATGAAGGTGAACGGATAGTGACGTCAGGACAATTCCTGTTGGATGCAGAAGCCAATTTGAACAACGTGGCAACTGCGGGAGACGCTATGCCAATGGGTCATCAACATTAGGAGCGGTCAATGTTAACTAAAATTATTACCGCTAGCTTGCGATCGCCAATGTTGGTGTTGCTGATTTCTGGTTTGTTGCTCGCATTGGGCTATCGCGCCATGATCAATACGCCGGTCGATGCCATACCTGATTTGAGTGACGTCCAAGTCATTGTAAAAGTAAATTACCCTGGGCAATCACCCGATTTAGTCGAACAACAAATCACTTATCCGCTTTCAAGTTTACTGATGTCTGTGCCTGGCAGTGAGACTGTGCGAGGTTTTTCGTTTTTTGGTGACGCCTATTTGTATGTGATTTTTGCAAAAGGAACGGATTTATACTGGGCGCGTTCTCGGGTACTGGAATACTTAAACCAAGCGCAAAGACTTCTGCCGGAAAACGTCTCAGTAGAGTTGGGGCCAGATGCATCGGGCGTTGGCTGGATTTTTCAATACATACTGAGAGATACGAGTGGGGACCATCATCTGGCTGACCTGACTCGCTTGCAAGATTGGTTTATTGAGCCTGAGTTACAGTCTGTATCTGGCGTGAGTGAAATCGCAAAAGTGGGGGGAATGGTACAAACCTATCAAGTGGTCGTCGATCCGCTCAAACTGCTACATTACAAACTCACACTCTCAGATGTATCAATGGCTATTAACGCCGCCAACAATTCCGTTGGTGGTTCGGTTGTAGAGTTAGGTGAAGCCGAGTTCATGGTGCGCAGTGATGGCTATCTTACGTCGTTGGATGATTTAGCTGAGATCCCTATAGGCGTAAAAAACGCATTGGGAACCCCTGTTCAGTTGCAAGATGTGGCAACGCTACGACTGGGGCCTCAGACGCGACGTGGCGTCGCAGAATGGAACGGAGAGGGAGAAGTCGTTGGTGGTATTGTTGTCATGCGAGATGGTGAGAATGCTCTGTCCGTCATCCAGTCGGTGAAAGAGAAGCTCGAGCAAATCAAGTCAGCTTTACCGGATGGTGTCACAATTGAAACGGCTTATGATAGAACCGGGTTGATTACGCGGGCGATTCAATACCTACAAGACAAATTAATTCAAGAAATGCTTGTCGTGGTAGTGGTGTGCGGACTTTTTCTAATGCACGTTAGAGCTACCCTGATCATCGCCGTGTGTCTACCCAGTGCTTTGCTTTTGGGATTTGCATTGATGAGGGCATTTGATATCAATGCCAACCTTATGTCTCTGGGCGGGATTGCAATTGCAATTGGTGCACTTGTTGATGCTGCCATTGTGATGGTTGAAAATGTGCAGAAACATCAGGAGGCTGCTTCTGATAGCAAAGACAAACATCAGCATAGAGAATTAGTGCGAAAAGCCTGTGTTGAAGTCGGCCCAGCACTGTTTTTCTCGTTACTGATCATCACCTTAAGTTTCACCCCGATCTTTGTGTTGGAGGGGCAAGAAGGGAAACTATTTTCACCACTCGCTTACACTAAAACATTCGTAATGGCGGCTGCCGCAGTCTTATCGCTCACCTTAGTACCTGCGTTGATTTATTTATTCTTGCGCGGCAAAGCCCGACATGAGGAAAGTAACTGGCTCAATCGAGGTTTAAAGGCGTTGTATAAGCCATTCTTGAATGGCGCGTTGCGCTGGCCGTGGTTGGTGGTCGTGCTAGCGATTGGGGTGGGCGCGTCTGCTATCTACCCATGGCAAAAGTTAGGCAGTGAGTTTATGCCAACCTTTGATGAAGGCGATTTGCTTTATATGCCGACCACGTTGCCGGGCGTCTCTATTCAGGAAGCAGGGCAAATCCTGCAACAAACCGACCGTATCATCAGAACGGTACCTGAAGTGGAAACCGTTTTTGGTAAAGTGGGCCGAGCTGAAACCGCTACGGATCCAGCGCCGCTTACCATGATAGAAACCACTATCCAACTTAAGCCTAGAGTTGATTGGCGACAAGGTGTTGAACTAGCCGATATTATTGAAGAGCTAGATTCCAAAGTGCAATTTCCGGGACTCACCAATGCATGGGTACAGCCAATCAAAACCCGTATCGATATGTTAAGTACCGGTGTCAAAACACCTGTTGGAATAAAGCTATCAGGCGACGATTTAGCCAGCATATCGCAAGCGACAAGTACTATCGAAAAAGCGTTAACAGAAATTGATGGTACGTCTTCGGTTATCGGAGAACGGCCGCTTTTAGGGCGTTATTTGGATATTACACCGAACCGTTTCGCTGCAAATCAGTATGGACTGAGTATTGATGATATTCAGGATGTGGTGCGCATGGCAATAGGAGGGCAAGCTGTCGGTGAATCCGTTCAAGGAACCGAACGTTTCCCAATCAACCTCCGGTATCCACGCAGTTACCGTACGGATTTGGAATCTATCAAAACGCTACCTTTCGTCAGTCCTAATGGTGCATGGGTCACGTTAGAGCAAGTGGCTGATATTAAAATCATTGATGGCCCGTCGTTAATTAAGTCTGAGAATACGAGAAAGATAGGCTGGGTGTTTATTGACTTAAAGCCCGAGGTGGTCATTGGCGATTATGTCAAAGAGCTGAATAAGGTGATGGAAAATATCACATTGCCGCAAAAAGTAACGTGGAGCGTTGCGGGTCAATATGAATATCAGCAGCGTGTTGAGGAAAAGTTAACCTGGATTATACCGGCGACCTTGCTGATTATTTTTGTGATATTGCAGTTGCTATTTAAGCAAACATGGCAGGCATTGCTCGTCATGGCAACCTTACCTGTAGCCCTGTCAGGATCACTGTGGGCGGTGTATTGGCTTGATTTTCAGTTGTCGGTAGCATTGGCCGTGGGCATGATTGCATTGGCTGGTGTTGCAGCAGAATTTGGGGTTGTAATGCTGCTGTACTTGAACAACAGTTGGCAGCAACATGATGGTAGTGCAGATGAGCGCATCCGCCATGGCGCAATACAACGCGTTAGACCCAAAGCAATTGCTGTATTCACTATTATTGCGGGCCTGATACCGTTGATGCTAGGTGATGGTAGCGGCAGTGAAGTGATGCAGCGTATCGCTGCACCTATGTTGGGCGGCATGATCGTTAGTCCGCTCGTATCAATGTTAGTGATCCCGGCCGTGTATCGATTAATGCACCGTCGCATCGTGTAAACGTAAATATGGAAATTGTCTGCAACGCTTGTTGAACAAGGATGTTTCTAGTAATTTTAAGCAGTGGCCAGTACGCTTGATGTTCGGCCACTGCTGATGAAGAATACCGCCTTGTTTTTGCCTAAATCTCTATTAAAAGGAATTAATCATGAAACGACTAGGTTTGTTTTGCTTTTCATTGTTGTTGTCATTTTCGGCATACACCAATACTCCTTCAGCCGCTGATCGCGGGTTATCTTGGCTGGCGCTCGTCGATGCTGAACAATACGAGGCTAGTTGGGCAGAAACCGCTCCCTTATTTAAGGCACAAGTATCAGTTAAACAGTGGGCTGAGACTATACAAAAAGCCAGAGCGCCATTTGGACAATTGTTGGCTCGTGAAGTATCGGGCTCCTCTGAACACGCTTCCTTACCCGGAGCGCCTGATGGAGAATACGTTGTATTGTCGATAACTTCACAGTTTGCTCACAAAGCACATGCTATAGAAACCCTAACCATGAAAAAAGAAGGAGATGAGTGGTTAGCAATAGGGTATTTCATCCAATAGTAAGCCAGTTAATCTTCAATTCCTCATGCTGCACGTTAATCGCTAGCGTATACATTTGAGTGAACTAATCAGCGCTCTCATGAACTAATACCAATCGCGGCCTTTAGCAGGCATGAGGCGGGAATTTAAATATAAGGGAGATACATGAAAACGAGATTGCGGATCGCTGTGTTGGTCTGTTTAACCACATTGTTTGCTGGCTGTGCTAGCACAAAAAATCAACCAGCCTTCTACGACTTTGTTGATGGTGCTGAATCAAATTACGAGCAGCGCCAAGCTAAGCAAATCAGAGAAACGGGAAGCGCCGACAATAGAATAAAAAATGATGATATTGTTGCGGGTGGGATCAACGTGTTATTCCAAGGGATAATAGGCCTGTTTAGCTCGAAAGATAAAAACGACTAAGCGTTACTCGTGGGGCGACTAAAGATTTTAGTCGTCACTTGTTTAAATTGCTTATTACGTACATTCGTCCGTCATCCTGATGAAAATCAGGATCTGCTTGGAACGGTGAGTTCAAAGTGAAGCTAACATTGCTAACATAAAGTCTATGTGTATGAAAATAGACTATGATGTCAGCATAGTTACCTTAACTATTCTGAATAGTTAAAAAAACAGAGAATTTATATATGCTTCTTCGTCGTTTCATGTTGAATCTTAATGAACAAAACTGGGTAGCGGTTTTCCTTGATTTATTGGTAGTGATCTCAGGGATTTTCCTGGGTCTGCAAGTCACTGAATGGAATAATCAACGGATTGAAAATAACAGAAGCGTTGAATATTTAGAGCGTATTCTGATCGACTTCGATAATAATATTGAGCTTCAAGAGATACTAATTCCCGCCTTCCAAAAAAGAAGACAACAGCTCGTTGAAACCTACCGAATGTTGCGAGCTCCCGATGACTCTGCTTATGATGAGCAGGCTTTTATAGATGGAATAAGTACGGTTGAGAGGGATATCGGTATCGATATCAATATAACAACGCTAAATGAATTAATTTCTGCGGGCGATTTAAAACTGATCAAATCTGAAGACGTTAAACTGGCAATTGGGCAACTATTAGAAATATTAGAACGTATTAAATATGTGGTGTCGCGGAATAGACGCGATAGCTCGCCCGCGGTTTTTGAAATTTACAAAAAAATCGATCGAGGCTACGGCAAGACCGACCCCATGCTCAGTCCTCGATTTGATTTCAAAGAGCTTAGACAAGACAAAGAACTTTCTGCGCTTCTTTCAATTGTTATCAATAACCAGCATGATATGGCTCGTATGCAAATCAGGCTGCATCAAGATACCATCAATTTCCGCAATACAATTGCTCGCGAATTAAAAAAAGAAGTCATTCCTGAGCACGACCATACTATAGAAATATTGCCTTGAAATGGACCGAGACAATTTGAAGCATATCGATTATTGCGTCTTTCTTGGCAGCTTATTAAACAACCAAAGCGATCATTCAATTCTCAGTTGCCCAATGACTGCGAATGGCACAAATCTCAAACAGCTTTGTGCGATATCCTGAACTTCAATAGCGCGAGGCCGGAAATCACTTGAGACAATGAGCAGAACAATTTGGCTATCAGTATTCGTTGAATTTTCACAGTAATTTGTCACATGTTAAGTTTTGTGCCAATACTTAAAACAAAGCCATTCATAGTTGGGGTCTCATGGCCGAACGCTTGCCACTATACAAGAAGATGTCGATATTGATTCGCCTTGAGCCCGGTTGCTTGGGCCCTGATGGAAAGAATCATATTGAAGCATTTTGTATCCATGCTAAATCTGAACTTAAAAGTTTTCACGGTGGGATCATCCGCTGGTCGATAAAGCCGCGTTACGATAAGTCTCTTCCTGAAATCGAATATCAATTGGACAAAGAAATAGCGTTACCCCAGCGTGTTAGATCTTTCTTCGCTGAATTTAATATCGCATTTGACGATTTTGAAGAAGCGCTTGATGAGCGGTTGGCAGAACTTATCGAACGCTATTTTGAACGTGTATAACACCCGACATATACAAGTCGCTAGCCTATTTTGTACGTCCATCAGCCCATCATCCTGACGAAAATCAGGATCGGCTTGGTACGTATAGCGGACGTCTAAAGTTCTTTCCTATGGAAACACAGGTAATGGTTTTTTACAGGAAACAGGTGTTACTATGAAGTCTCGGTAATAAGCTGTTATTCGTAAGGAGAGATCGATGTCATTACCAAGGACTTTTGTAGGATTCAGTAGCACCGACATTCATTATTGGCGCCTAATGCAAGCTTGGAAAGCTAATAAAAATATTGACTTCAATTTTGCGAATTGTCAGCTTCAGGCTGAAGTAAATTCTGAAAATGAAGCTTACATTAAGCGAAAGTGTCGCGAACGAATTAATTTGGCCGGAAAGTATGTCCTATTAATCGGGCAGGACACTAAAAGCAAGCACAAATACGTTCGTTGGGAAGCGGAGGTTGCCATAGAAAAGGGCTGTACGATAATAGGGGTTAATCTAGATGGCTCAAGATCCATGGTCAGAGATACGTGCCCTCCTATAGTCAGGGATATAGGAGCCATTTTCGTCCCATTTTCGCCTGCAATAGTAGCGTACGCAATCCAGAATTATGAAATGCATAATGACAACGATAATTATCACTACAAAGATCATGTCTACACGAACTTAGGGTATTAATTGTGATTATAAAGGAAGATGATTTTCCAGCACTGTACAACTCTGCGGATAGTGCTTCTTTAAAAGCTCAAAGCTCATATTTTAACGCTCTAAGATGCTATCTTATTCTCTTAATCATAGCTGCACTCGTCTCATTTTCTTATCCGGCAAATGTATACGCCGCTATAGCATCTGCTTCGTTATTCCTAATCACTCTAGGCATTCTAATTTGGCTAAAAGTTCAGAAGCCAGAGGATACATGGTACAACGGAAGGGCTGTCGCAGAATCTGTTAAAACACGGACGTGGCGTTGGATGATGAAGGCTGAGCCATACGAAACAGATGGACCAAATCAGCAAATACAAAAAGAGCTTCTAAATGACCTTAAAGCAATTTTAAATCAAAACAGGTCGTTATCAAATGAACTGGAATGGACTCCCGATTTAGGCGAGGCAATTTCAAGTGCAATGATTGATGTTCGATCGTTACCTTGGGAGAAGCGTCTAGAAGTATATGTTTCAGAAAGAATTGATAACCAAGCCCACTGGTATTCAAAAAAATCTCAGCTCAACAAACGTTTAGCAAAACGATGGTTTGTTGTTTCAATAGTGCTACATTCCCTAGCAATACTATTGCTGCTATATCGTATTAAGGAGCCATCGGCCTCATTGCCTATTGAAGTCGTCGCTACTGCGGCGAGTGCGGTTCTTACTTGGGTGCAAGCAAAAAAACATAATGAGCTTAATTCCTCATATGCTTTAGCTGCTCACGAAATTGTTTTGATAAAGGGTGAATCTGTATCTGTGAAAGAGGAGAATCACCTATCCGAGTTCATAATCAACAGTGAGTCAGCTTTTTCAAGGGAACATACACAGTGGGTTGCGAGAAAAAACGTATAACAAACGCAGGCAAAAGGACGCTCGCAAACTCGCACCTCTGCTGCGGGGGTTATATTGCCTAGAATGAATAGACTCCAAGCACTAAATGAAATCATCCATTTTGGCCCCAATTTAATGCGTGCCAAAACCAGATTTCAAGGGCTACCTTTTGACTCAGATGAGGGGCTAATAGTAATCAACTGCACCATATTGAAAAAGCCCTGAGCATGTATATTAATGGCGAAATATCTGATGACAAAGTTGAAGAGTGGGCCTATCTCGTAGAGGGGCGCGAAGATTTAAATTACGAAGTATTTAGAAATCTAATTTATATTCTTGCAAAACCTGTATTAGAAGGTAAGTTAAGTATCAGTAAAGCAAGGAAATTTTTAGATGCAATATAACAAACCACACAAGGCTCTCGCTTCTCTCGATGGGACGCTAACGTATGGGCTGCGTCACTTCGCTACTAATTTTAGACCATGTGTTAACGTCCTTTAGTGGGAAGTTACATGCATTATAAATAGGGAACCACATGGAAGAACTCTTTAATACCAATCAAAGCAAAACGGTTCTCGCTAAGTTCAAACATAAGGTCGACGGCTTGACTCCTGCGGACGATTTTGAAAAACAAAGGAATAGCCTGATTCGGTTAGTAGTAGGCTCAATGGAAAATAAGCCCAAACAATGGGATGAACTTTGTCAGATAAACATTCAATGGATTGGCGATCAATTCATTAGTCGTCTGGCTGATGAAGAAAAAGAGCTCTCCAAGGAAAGGATGGATAATATTTGTTCGATGTGCTTTCGCTTTCTGTTCGAGCTATACCTTTCCATGAAAAACGATTTGGCTATGGAGTTTGAAGCAGCCAGACGATTTGTTTTTAACAACGTTGATTCATTTGAACACAACGCAAAAGAACAAATCGAATATGCGATTCGTGATATGCCAATTAATATTTTCAAGGCTATAGCCAATAGCGACGCTATAGATAGCCTGAAAAATTTCGATGAGGTTTCTGCTAAAGCAGAAAAGCTAAAAGATGATTGGGACTCTGACCTGTCGGAAAGAGAAGCTAGGGTTAATTCACTTAAAGAATCCTTGTCAAAATATGAAAATGCGTTCAATTTTGTTGGTTTGTATCAAGGTTTCGATGAGCTTTCGACTGAAAAGAAAGAAGAGCGAGATGGGATATTGTTTTGGCTCCGGGTCTTATCGGTTCTGATAGTATCCCCAATATTTGCAGAGCTGATCTTTGTTTACATGCACCTAGATAATATTGCCGCTGTTAAGGACGGGCTTTTGGTTTCAATTTTCCCAACGGTGTCCTTGGTTGCAATTTCCGTATATTACTTTCGAGTTCTTTTGTTTAACTATAAGTCGGTGAAATCACAGCTTCTGCAGATAGATCTTAGAAAAACGCTTTGTCGATTTATTCAAAACTACTCAGATTATTCGAGCGAAATGAAGAAAAAGGATGCAAATTCTTTAGATAAGTTTGAGAGTGTCGTGTTTTCAGGGATCGTAAGTGATGATGGCAGTCTTCCATCAACATTTGACGGCATGGATCAAATAGGAAAATTGATAAAGGTGGCAAAGTCTTGAAGAAAGCATGTAACAAACGCATGTTGTCGGGCTGGTTTTCCGTTGCGCTCCAAACCAGCCGCAAATGCGGGCGTTGAACGTCTGCTGTTTGTCTTTTATTGCCAGACAAGGCCTTTTTTCAATTGCGTACGTTTTCCGGTCCTTCACAATTTGTCACTCTCTAGTTTTGAATTTCAAACTTTACGATAGGTCATCATTTCGTCAGCCTGAGCGTTTTCACCTGTTATTATCGCTAAATATCATAGATGTCATGTTAATGTCGTAGCATTGTCATGGCCGACAGTGATGTATTTACTGCAAGATTTTCTCCGGCAGATTGGTGAGGTAATTCAATGATTGTCAAAAAGATGAGAATGGAACGTAATTGGTCTCAGGAACAGCTCGCGGAGTTTTGTGGGCTAAGCGTGCGCACGATTCAAAGAGTTGAATCGGGAAACAAAGCTAGCATTGAAACATTGATGTCCCTTGCCTCTGTTTTTGAAGTTGATATTTCAATACTAACGGAGGAAATCATAGTGATAGATAAAGATTCCGAAAACTGGAAAGCTCTACCTTGGTGGTTCAAGATGTCTCTGGCAGGCTCTCGTACTAAACGTTCTGCCATATCGGCTGAGATAACTGTGGTGTTGCTTGGTTTTATTAGCTGGGTTTTTATTGAGCCTAATGCATCGCTTACGCCAGCTATTTTTCTTTTTGCTTATGTGATGGGATGGATAACTCGGTACGGAGACAAAAAGAAAGTGTGGTAAATGTCATTGAGTAACATCAAGCAGCAAAAATGTTGCTGCTTGTTCCAATGTCTTTTATTTGTCTTTTATTGCCAGACAAGGCCTTTTTTCAATTGCGTACGTATTTCAGCTGTTCAGGTTTGATTGGTAGTCAACGGCAAATGCAGCTTAAAAGCAACTATTCAATTTTTTCAGCACGGCAGTTAGCAAGCCTTACAACGAAGCTGATTCGTGCTAGCCTCTTAGACTCGGTATTACTAACATCGGAAAAGTTAGAAATGCGTTTAACGGTGATAATAATCAATAACCTTGGCATCATAACGTTAATGTAAAAGAAATAAGAATAAGGCAATCATAATTCGCAATACATCAATACTGATTCTACTGAGCTTTTTTATATTCGCATGCACGTTTCCGAATAACGCATACGCCCAAGTAAAGAAAAGCACATCGGGCATATGTCATGATTCGTCGAGTGCATCCTATAATCGAACCATGAATTTCGAAGCCTTTAGTACTCTTGAAACTTGCCTTGAAAGCGGTGGCCGATTATCCAGAGCAAAATCGGCATATCAACAAGCGGAAAAAGAAGCAGCAAGCGAAGGTAGAGCTTTTACCTCTGACTATGACAGGACCAGCTCCGCTTCAGCTAGTGAGGCCGCGCCGTAAATACGTTTCAGGTCAGCGGCAATGACCTTGCGCTGTTTCCAGTTCACATAGCGCAGCGAGTGGCGAATTTGATGTACAATACACAGTTGTATCTGTGTTTTCGGGTAAAACCGCCTCGATGGCTTCAGGGAAGCCTTTTAGGCCATCGCAGCAAGCAAAGAAGATATCCTGTCCGCCACGGCTCTTAAGTTCGTTCATCACAGACAACCAGAACTTAGCGCCTTCGGTTTGTGCCATCCATAAGCCAAGTAACTCTTTTTCACCATCGGTGTTGATGCCGAGCTCCAAGTAAACCACAGGATATAATGCGTCCAGTGGACGTCGCTGCCATTGCTTTACCTCATCCAGCTCTTCATTGGTAACTTGTGAGATAAAGGTTGGTGAGACTTCTACGCCGTAAGATTCTTCGAAATGCGCCTGAATATCACGGGTTGTCATGCCTCGCGCATACAGCGAGATGATACGGCCATCGAAACCATTGAGCTGCTTGTCGCCTTTCTTGACCAGCTGCGGCTCGAAACTGCCATTGCGGTCATGTGGAATATCCAGCTCGATTTCACCGTGCACAGAGCGCACCTTCTTACTGGATTTACCGTCACGGGAATTGCCGGAGTTTTTCCCCTCTGGTGCATGTTTGGCGTAGCCAAGATGTTGTTCCACCTCAGCACTCAACGCTCGCTCAGCAACCTTCTTGGTCAGTTGCTTAAGTAATCCGGCTTCGCCGAGAATATCGTCAGGGGAGTTACAGCCATCAAGAAGCTGTTCGATAAGTTTGTTTGATATTGGCATTCTGCATTCCTTTCAACAGGTTAAGAATGCCACTTACACAGATCTTTTTACACTCTCACGCTGGGAGAGTTAAAAAAAGTATCAACTCCCCTCTTACTAAACGCTACCTTCTCTCGGCCAATGCCACGCGAGCCAAATTATCAACGCCGTGAGTATTGTCTCAAAACCGGCGTACATTTTGTAAAAATACCAACCATCAGCATAACAAATTAATGCCATCATCACCGTCATTATTGTCCCGACAACAATATTGAGTAGCCTATTCATTTTGGGTGGCAAAAGGACCGATAAACAAATCATTAAGCTTGTTACCAGCAATATTGAGGATAGTCCCAGAACTATCCCTTGACTCATGCCGCCGAAAAGCGCAGTACCATCCATCATAGACTCCAGTTTTCCGGGTCTGTACAAATCAAAATAATCACAATAGATATATAAAGACATGACAGTTCCCCAAATGGCACTGAGCTTTAATTTGATGTTGATATCAAAGTCACAAAGTTTTGTCATGGCGCCTCCTGCTAAACCGTTAATACTTGTTACTATTCTCTTGCTTCTTTCTTCTCCACGGTTCTATAGGTTGAGTGACGTATTTCCACCAAACGTATCTCCATGGGATCACAAGGCATATTAAACAAATCCCAATTAACGATCCTTTTGCACTGACAATGGCAGGGATCTCGTCTCCAGCCAGAAATGGAGGCATTGCAACCACCGTCAGCCAAATGGCTTTCCACACCACCTCGTAAATCATAAGGGGTAAAAACGCTAATGGACGCAACAGCCCCCCTATTGCAAACAGGGAAAGTGCGAACAACATTGAATGTCCTAACCCTCTCCATGGCGTCCATTCAGACGCACCGTCTAAAATATAAAGTAACTGATTTTTACCAAGAACAACCACCATTCCAGCAAAAAACAATCGCAGCCCCCATGTTTTCCAAAGAGGTACTGAAGGCGCCCCGTTTTCTTTTTCGATATCTACAACTGATTTATTTTGCATATGCATGCCTCGTTTTCTAAATTCGCTGCTATGCTGCCATCAACAAGGGCTCCAGAAGCATCAAATTTGAAAATCGATCTACGAAATGCACAAATAAAGAATAAGATTTTCGAAATTGAAAAAGTTTGATGTAAAATTGCGGTAGGTTTGAAGAGGAATAAGAATTGGAATTGTTACATATAGCACAACTCTTTGTCATTGTACTCGCTGTTGTGCTAGCTTTCATTCATTATCAACTCCGAGAAAAGAACCTTTTTCACTTAGCGTTCGCCTTTTTCTGTGCATCATCTTCTATGCATATGTCATATATATTAACCAGTGACTTTTGGGCACCCTACCACCATTTGATAGGCTCACTCGGTTTTGCCACCTGCAGTGGATACTGGATATTTGCTCGAGCGTTTTTCCGTAAATCTAACTCAATCAAACGTCATCATCTGGTTTTTGTCGGGCTGCTAGCCGCAGCAATCATATTCAGGCACCTTTTGCGTTTTATTGAACAAATGTGGTTGGCAAATACAGACTGGATCCCCGTGTTAACCACTATTTTATCTGAAGCGATTACTCTTTTATCTTCTGGAATGCTCATCCTCGCGTTTTGGGAAGGGTACCGAGTACTGCAAAATGCAACTGCAATACAGCGCAAAATATCCATTATTTACTTATCGACACTCATTGCAGGAATTGTCAGCGTTGTGTTTATTGCCTCTGCGCTTCCAGCTCATTTCTTAGCTGGCGCAGGACGAGACTGGCTTGTCGTTTTTTCTTATACCCTGATATTAACAAGTACCTACGCGCTGATTCGATTTCGCAGACAACAGGTCGACTTACAAGAGCAAAATGGCGAACCCTCCGCTCAGGAAGCAGATGTACTCGCCGAAAAAATTCATACTTTGTTTGTAGAAGAAAAACGCTTTTTGGAATCGAATTTGCGGGTTGCCGACATTGCTCGCGACTTAGATGTGCCTGAATATCGTATCCGAGCCATTATGCTCAATCACTTTAATGCCAAAAACTTTAATCATTACATTAACCAAATGCGCGTTGAGCATGCAAAGACGCTGTTAAGTGCGGACGACAAAAAAGACTGGCCAGTATTAGTTGTTGGTATTGAAAGTGGCTTTGCTTCTTCGGCTCCGTTTACACGAGCGTTTAAGGAATTTACAGGCTTAACACCTGGTCAGTACCGCAACCAACAATTGGCCTCTTAACAAAAGGCCATTAAACCTGAGTCATGTAGATGGTACCAGTCGGCGGACTTTGATTGGTCGCCACGCGATGGGCCGACACTCGGACGGTGCACACTCGCGGGCGGCGGATTTTGAATCCGTCATGCCAACCAACTCTGCCGTTCTGACTTAGGCATCAAGACAGATTAGTTACTGTTAGTGCATGTTAAAGGTAACTAGTAACCATATGCAGATCGTCGCGGCTTTCACCATGAGTCACCCGATAAGACGAATAAAATCCTCTACCACGCCTTGGTGAATATGAAGCGGATTGCACTCGTGTATCGCGTAAACCGTACCAATGGCTTCGTCTTTCGAAATAAAACCTTGTTCGGCGAGTTCAAGTAACAGCTTCAACCCTCGCTTCGTTGGTATGTTATCTTCCTCGCAAAATTTCAGGAGTGCTTTCTCGTTTGTAATACAAGTTATATCCCCAATGCTCTTTGCTAAATACAAGCAAACCTTGTCTTGAAAAGACAAGGGCCCATGTTGTGCATTTGATGCTTCAAAAAGAACTTCTAGATCCTCTTCAACTACGTCAAATCCATACTGCAAACAGTCATCATGACTAAGTTGCTCAACTTCACCTAGAATAACTGAAGGTATAACAACTCTTTCAATCTTCTCTGAATATAACGCCAGCATCATTATATCGGCATCGGCATAGTCAATGAGGACATTTGCATCTGTTATTACTGGCACTATTTATTCCCGAATTAACCAACCCATGAAGACGCCAGTTGACGCATTTCTTTATTCTGCAGTCTCAGTATTTCTGCCCCTCGTGAAAGTGAAATATTGCCACTCTCAACTGCCTTTCTTACAAGGAATGGTAAGCGATCTTCCCTAAAATCAAATACATCAAGATTGAAGGGCTCGCTTGCAGTGGTATACCTATGGTTAATCCTGTAATGGTCGCTTTCAATGCCTACCGGTTCAGTATGCTTCTGAAGAGATTTACGGTAACGATGTTTAAACTCGATATTGAAATTCATCCAAAGCTTATTTTTCTTTTCAGACGGCATATCTTCAGCGTATCGATAAAGAACAGTCCTCCAACTGACTTTAAAGACTTTTTTTACCTTTAAGACACGATCCACAAAACTCAAGCCGGCCGCTTCATTCCATTCTCTTTCAAAGGCGTCTTGTGGCATAAGGAAATGTGATGCAAATTGATCAGCTTCTGCCTCTTGTTCTTCAATCTCGGTAGTTTGGTCAATATCATATGCATTTAGATGCATCAGGAGGTGACCGAGTTCGTGGGCTGCGCTAAATATCCAAGTTTCTACCGGCAGTCTCTTCCAAGTATTAACGATAACAGCGGGGCCGCCTTCTTCTTGCTCACTAACTGACAACCCTAAAAATGAATCAGTTTCCACTTCAATAGAGCGGACCTTAATTCCTCTTGCTTCGAGAAGTCCACAAATATCCATGACTGGCTCCTTGGGACCCAATCCAAACTTACTTCTGCAATAGTTTGCAAGCTCAGGTATTCCGCAGGTATTACTTTCCTTGTAAGCGTAAAACTCTTGTAAATCGGCTACTTGCTTGTCTTGAGTAAGCTCTTCTAGAGAATTAAAGTCATACAACCAAGTAACCACATCAGAAATAATTTGTTCCCTAGTTTTAAGCCTTTTGAGAGACCTAAACCGAATATGCTTAAGAGGCTTCACTTCAGCCAGTATTTCTTGAATTGGTACTTGTAGAGCTTGAGCTAGAGCTTTGATCGACTCGGCTCTCGGAGTAGCCTTTCCACGCTCAAGTTTTTGGTAACCACTAAGAGACATACCAGCCTTTTCAGCTAGATCTGACTGATTGTATCGCGCGTTTGAGCGCAATCGCTTTAGATTGTGAGCAATAGCTTGATTGTTCATTGCGGTCTCCTTTAGTAATCATAATAACAAATTATTTAATAATAGCTACTTTATTGAATCGAGGAGGCTCGCTATGAACTGTTCAATGGATAATAAGTATTGCGCTAAAAACCAATAGGACCTAAGGAGCAAAATAATTGCTGTTAATGACCACAGAAGACATTCAGACTCACCAAGATAATAGTCAGAAATAGCTCCACGTTAAGAAGGGCTTAAAGCAGACAGTCAATACATGCTTTTCAGTTGTAGTTAGCTAGTCGACTTCTGACTATTTCAATGAATCGGACGTCATCGACTTGGAGCGTGTCATTACTCTGCATTAATAACAGTTGCTCAAGGCACTGTTGCCATAAATCCTTAGCCTCTTCATGTTTTTCTAAGCTCTCTAGGGTATCTGCCAATTTCCACAAACTTACAAACAAATTACGCTGAAAACCGGCATTTTGCGGGTCTTGTGCAACGGTTTTTCTCTAATGGTCAACGCCTGCTGATAGGCCTCAAGGGCGGTATTGGTATTGCCTAAGCGCAGCTGGGTATCGCCAACCTTGTTATACGATACCGACAAATCACGCTGAAAACCGGCATTTTGCGGGTCTTGTGCAACGAGTTGTTCTCTAATGGTCAACGCCTGCTGATAGGCCTCAAGGGCGGCTTCGGTATTGCCTAACCGCAGTTGGATATTGCCATTCTTATTATACGATACCGACAAATCACTCTGAAACCCGGTATTTTGCGGGTCTTGTGCAATGAGTTGTTCTCTAATGGTCAACGCCTGCTGATAGGCCTCAAGGGCGGCTTTGGTATTGCCTAACCGCAGTTGGATATCGCCAACCTTGTTATACGATACCGACAAATCACTCTGAAACCCGGTATTTTGCGGGTCTTGTGCAATGAGTTGCTTAGCTATAGTCAACGACTGCTGATAGGCCTCAAGGGCGGCATTGGTATTGCCTAACTGCAGCTGGATATCGCCCAACCTTTCATACGATACCGACAAATCACGCTGAAAACCGGCATTTTGCGGGTCTTGTGCAACGAGTTGCTTCGCAATGGTCAGCGCCTGCTGATAGGCCTCAAGGGCGGTATTGGTATTGCCTAACCGCAGCTGGATATTGCCATTCTTATTATACGATACCGACAGGTTGCGCTGAAACTCGGTATTTTGCGGGTCTTGTGCAACGAGTTGTTCTTTAATGGTCAACGCCTGCTGATAAGCCTCAAGGGCGGCATTGGTATTGCCTAACCGCAGTTGGATATCGCCCACCTTGATATACGATACCGACAGGCCATTCTGAAAACCGGTATTTTCTGGGTCTTGTGTAACGAGTTGTTCTCTAATGGTCAGCGCCTGCTGATAAGCCTCAAGAGCGGCTTCGGTATTGCCTAACCGCAGCTGGATATCGCCCAACCTTTCATACGATACCGATAGTGCTTGTTGATAGCTGGTTTCCTTCGGGGAAGTCGCAGCGAGTTCTTTTTTAATCGCCAGCGCTTGTTGATACAGTGCTAGTATTTGCGACAAATCCGCTGTATCACTCTGTGCGAGCAAATCCGCTTTTTGAGTTAAAGCAACGGCTTTTTGAAAAAGGTCTTCTTTGCTTTCCATGCTGTAGGCATCTAACTGAGCCAATATAGCATCGATTTGTTCACTGACTTGTAAGCGTTGCTCAGTGGGGACATAAGCTCTAAGCACGTCACGCAACTCAAAGTTCATAAACTGTAAATTGCTACTTAATGAGCCAAGCACTTCATTCGCTTTAGTGTATTGTTGATAAGCAATGGTGCCGGCAATTCCTGCCAGTACGAATAACACGCCAAAGACACCGGCTACAATGCTGACTTGGCGCGTTTTCTTGCGCGCTAGTTTTAATTGGTGAACTTTGTCTCGGGTTGTCAGCTGCTCAAGCGATACCCCGAGTATCCCTGCAATGATTTTCAGCTTGGCATTCGCCAATTGCTCTTCATACAGTGTGGCTAAATGCTCTGCTTGCTTGCGGCTTTTGCCTTGCTCAAGTAAGTGTTTTTTATATGCCGAAGGATTGGTTAAACCTTTACCACCACCGGGCAGGCGAAAATCAGCCGCAATGGGCTCGGTTTGAGAGCCTTTATTTAGATTGCCATCGGCGTCTAAGTGATACTGCAAGGCTTCAGGGAAGCACTCCAGTGTAGCTGCACTTTCGGGGTCTTCTATTTTTGATTCATCAATCGACGCATTCGGCTCACCGAGTAATAGGGCTGCCATGATACGGTCTTGCTTGCCGGTTTGTTTAAAGTGCAGGATTTCTTGATTCACGTATTTGGATTGTGTGGCTCGGGGCGAGCATAACACCACCATAAAGGCAGATTTATCTAACGCGCTGGTAATAGAATTACTTAAATCGGCATCAGCCGGTAGCGATACCTCGTCACGAAACACGGGGTAAATCCGCTCAGGAATGACTTCACCACGAAGGTTTGTGGTACCAATTAACTCAGGCGGTACATCATACACTTCCAGCTGCTGATGCAGCCACGTGGCCCATTGCCTATCTTGCTCAGTATTATCCGCATGCCGATAGGATATAAAGGCCATGTAAGTATTTGGTGACTGCATTGTGTCGTATTGGTTGCGAACTCAAACTTCATTGTTTGCGTTTCAAATCAAGTTGTCAAATTGGAAACTGTATAGAGTTACCCCTATTTCCATTTCAAAAAATTTCCAATGTTTGAAACCCCAAAATGCGAACGTCGGCTCCTTGTCTTAAGGAGATCCTCGATTACACGAGGATGACGTGCAGAAAGTTGTCTATTCCTGAAGTTGACAGTTTGTCAACCATGAGTTAGTGTTGCCATATTGTCAATTGGAGTTCGCATGCACATTATCTCTAAACGTCCCTTTAATGACGCGGCAAAGGAGTACCCAAATCAGAAACAGGCTATAGAGGATGTTTATAA
>NZ_PEAY01000008.1 GCF_002807665.1 Neoalteromonas facilis | reverse complement strand
GTTTATGTCTGGCGACAATAGCGACGTGGCACCACCTGAATCCATTCCGAACTCAGAAGTGAAACACGTTAGCGGCGATGGTAGTGTGGGGTTTCCCCATGTGAGAGTAGCACATCGCCAGACTCCCAATTCTAAAAAGCCCTTCTCGTAAGAGAGGGGCTTTTTTACTTTCTAAGGCATTAAAAAGTCGTTCTGCAAAAGTTTAGTAGTAGCAATACATCCTCTGGCTGGGTTACTACAGCCTGCTCTTCCATGCGCTGTGATTTAGACGAGCGACGCAGAGCTTGGCAGTTAACCGGCTTCAGTTCAATGTGATAGCCGACCAATCATTGGGGCACAAAGCCTCAACTCGGTTGCTAGGTCAATATACAAAGATCTTAAGTTAGACAGTTGTTCAATTTCTGATTGAACGATAGCAGCAGGTGAGAGGTTAGTTAAATCTCAAGAGGATGCTTATTGCTAGGTCGTTGGATGATCACGACCTACTATGGCGATCTGATCAATAATTAAATGGGCGTTTGCCCATTTAATTATTTTTATACGGTGCTGAGTTACTATGGCTTGGCTGTAAACCAACCGTTCACTGATAATCTAGGTGCTCCCGCATAGGGGGCCACAAAAGTCACGCTTTGAATATGCTTAACATCGAATAGGTGCAAACTATTGAAACCCGGCGCCCATGCGTCACGGGGAGTACCGTCTTCTTCGAAGAATTGTAATAATCCACCCCAATCCGGATGCCACTGTGGTGTCACATTTATAACGAAAGATACACGGCGTTGTTCAATTTCCTGTATATCATTGTGGCGGGTTAAAAAGTGGCCAGGGTAATATTGTGTTGCTTGAGCGCTGGCAGCGACGATGTCTTCGTGCCCACTAATATCTCTAATCCACTGAAGTGTTTTTTCGCTATTTAGCCACGTATATAAATCCCTGAGTGTCGCATTTTCACTGGCTTTGCTCACCTTACGCTGACCGTAAATAAAACCAATTCCTTTGGTTGCATTGCTTTGTGCTTGCGCTAAAAACTCTTGACGCTTCTTCTGGTCAAAAGCTTCCCACTCAGCTTGGGTAATATTCATGTATTGGTTGTTGTGGGTAATCGCGATGTCGTATTGGAGCTCGTGGCCTAATACCTGATGAAGAGCATTAGCCTGTTGGTCTTCGAATAGATTTTCTATTTTTGCACGGTTGTCCTGTTGATATGCGGTCTTGCTAGCCGCAAAGTCGAATTGGGTATTAAAACTAAAGCTCATTTTGACCATTATTAGTTATTGATTTAGGAAGACGGTACTTTATCAAACTTGGGTAAATGGAACCAAATTTATACTCTGCGGATTTTCAGGATATTTCATATTTCCGGATCATTATTCCACGTTTGTGTCAGCGCGCTAAAAAGTAAGGTCGTAGGTTTTAATATGTGCAGAGCTAAAAGAGCAGGTATCGTATTCTTAACGGCAAAAATGAAAAAGGCAAAACGGCTAAGTGTTAACAATCACTATTTTGTTGCGACCACTGTTTTTAGCTTGGTATAAACCTTCATCAGAACGATGAAGGATACTTTCAACTGTGGAATTCTGTTCGACGCTGTAAATACCTATAGAGAGGGTAAGCTCCCACTCCGGTAATTGTAATCGCTTGGGGATCTTCTGTACGATTTGCGCAAATGACTCCATACGGTATGCCGTATCTTCCGCCGTTGTTCGAGGAAATATGAATAAGAATTCTTCGCCGCCAATACGCCCTAAAATATCGGAGTCCCTGAACGTGTCGTCAGCGACGGTTGCAAAGCGACTTAATACGGCATCTCCAGCACTGTGACCGTAGGTGTCGTTTAACTGTTTAAAAAAATCAATATCTATCATCGCCACAGATAATGGCTCTTTATGCCGCTGCGCTTGAGATAAAAGGTTTTCTAGGCTCTCTAGCACAAAATGGCGAGAGTATAGGCCGGTTAGTGAATCATGGTGGGCCAGTCTTTCAAAGCGCGCCTTGCTGCGTTTACCGTTGTAGTAAAGAATGAGCAATATCACGCACAATATCACCACAAAAATAGTACTGACAGCCCAGAGCAACTGGCCTTGGTTTTTAGCCATAATTAATGCAATTTGGCGTTCATTCTCGGCGCTTAAAAGTGCATTGTTGGCTTCTTGTTTATCCAACTGAAAGGCTGTACGCATGCGCTGAAATTCAGACTCACTTTGTTGCTGACGATATAATTGCGCTTCTTTTTCTGAACGCGCCAGTAATTCGTATGCTTCTTCAAAACGCTTCATCAACGCTAGAATGCGTGCTTTCAGCATTTGGCCATCTAGTTGGTGAGGGCGCATAGATTCGCCGGTGACGTAACTTAAGGCTTTTTCAACGGCAGCAAGGGCCTGCTCATAATCGCCTTCTTGAATAGCTAATTCAGTCAGGATCATATGGGTGTTTAACATCATGTAAGGATTGTAAGTGGTGGAAAAGATATCAATAGACTGCTTCAAAAATGTTCTGGCTTGTGCGAGATCGCCTTGCGTCGCATATAACGAGGCTAATTCTTTAAGAGTGTAAGCCTCGCCCTGACTATCGCTAATTTGTATTGAGAGTGCGAGCGACTCCTCCAGTTCCTTCTTTCCTTCAGACAAATTACCGAGTGCTATGTAGGCTCTTCCCAGCCCGTAGGTGGTGTTACTCAGTTGTAACCACTTCTCGTTTGTGCGGTAGTATTCTGATGCGTGATTAAAGTAGTCGATGGCCTCAGTATTGTCGCCTCTGTATTCGTATACTAATGCGATATATGAAGCAATGTGGCCTTTATCATAAGTTCCTGGAAAGTCGGATAAATGCTCGGCTGTTTGCAATTGATTGAGCGCAGAGTTGTTGTCACCTAATGTAAGATCCAATAGGCCCTTACTGATCATTGCGTTTTGCAGCAACGGCATATCTTGTTTCTCTTGCGCCCATGCCAGTACTTCATTGACTAACGGTAAACCTCTTTCTGCCGTTCCCGCTAAATCGAATGCGTTGGCTTTAGCCAACAGCAATTGATTGTACAGCCAAGGTTGAGCGGCTTTATTTGTTAACGTTAATCCCTGATCAGCGTGCCACAACGCTTGATCGGGTTTTACTTGAGCGTAATACGCTTGGCTTAACACATATAACCATTCAGCTCTTGATGTCGCGGAGTTTGAAGCGTCGTTATCCAGCGCCTTTAAATGATTTAGTGTGTCAGTGATTACGGGGCGCGGATCCGCATCCAGTGCTTCCAACTGTGTCTTAATTTCTGCCGGCCAATCAGTGTAGAGCGGTTCTTTTATTTGCGCGGACGTGTCATTCATCGCCAAAGCGGAATGGGAACACGACGTTATCCATAGGCAAAATAACGCGATTATAAAGTACGGTTTACTCTGCAATTGTGCATGCCTGCTTTAGGGTTGATTGAGACCGGTATTACAAAAGAATAGCTGCATTACGGTAAAGCAAGCAATAAATCCAATCAATAGTTCTGAATCAACAAGTGTGAATTGTTATTTCTGTGTTTTCTGATTTGATAGGGCATGGGTTCATTTGATAACAAGTTGGTTCACGTTGCTTGATAATATGATTGCACCTGAAAGTGGTAATTTGTGTGAAGTTGCTACGGGGATTTACTGGCTGCGTATGCCCCTGCCGTTTGAATTAGATCACATCAATTTGTATTTGATCCAAGACGGTAATGATTATGTTTTGATTGATACCGGTATCCATACCAAGGCAACTAAAGACATATGGTTAGAATTGCTGGAACACTATGGTATTCGGATTTCACGTGTCATTGTGACGCACATGCATCCTGATCATATTGGCAATGCAGGTTGGTTAACTGAGAAGTTTCATATTCCGTTGATGATGAGCGGTGCGGAATATTTTTCAGCCCGTAGTATTCGGGCAGGCTCTCAAGGCGCATCTGAATGGGTCGAACATCAATTCCTTCATCGCTGCGGATTGTCTGAAGAGTATATAGTGCGAGCGATATCCAATCGTTCAGGCTTTGCCAGCGCAGTCAGTCCTATCCCTACAAGCTTTCATCGCCTGGAACATGGTCAATGTATTCAAATTGGTGAGTTTGATTGGCACGTGATGGTCGGCAGAGGCCATTCACCGGAACATGTCTGTTTGTTTAACGAAGCGCAAAATATACTTGTTTCCGGCGACCATATTTTGCCGCAAATATCGCCGAATATTGGCGTATATAGCACTGAACCTGATGCCAACCCCTTGCATCTTTACCTAACAACGCTGCAAACCTTTAAGGCACTGCCAAAAGATACATTTGTGTTACCTTCCCACAGGATGCCTTTTGTTGGTTTGCATGAGCGTATAGATGAACTGACCAGTCATCATCTTTCTCATATTGAAAATTTACTTACCCATTGCGAAACACCGAGAACAGTTGTGGAGTGTTTACCCATATTGTTTTCCCGTGAATTGACCAATCAAGCTATGTTTTTTGCGGTAGCAGAAGGCATCGCGCATTTAAATTACCTGGTTTTTGATGGTCGTATTCACCGGTACTTGGATGATGATGGGGTTTATCAATATGTACGGAAAACATAAGCGATGTGCAAAAGGGACTTAATAGCACTGCTGGTACTTTTGTCTGTGTGCGCTATGCTTTAGCGAATCAGTTAGCTAACGGTAAAGGATTTCCATGAGTAAGCTAATATTGTCTTTGGATGGCGGCGGAATTCGGGGCGCTGCTACCACGCAGTTTTTATCTAACATTGAACACGCTTTGTGGGATCAAGCACATGTGCGCATAAGGGATTGCATAGATTTCTATGCAGGTACCAGTACTGGCAGTATTATAGCGTTAGCACTAGCAACCACTTCTTTGTCGATGACTGATATCAATCAGTTGTACAGTGTCGAAAATGCAAAAAAAATCTTTTCTGAAAACCGCGGATTTTTGGAATTTGATGGTCTGAATGCGCCCAAATATGCTGCTGATCGTAAAAGAGATGTTTTGCAGCAAAACTTCGCTGATGCGCGTATTGGTGACGTACATCAGGACAAACATGTGCTGTGTGTCTCCTATGGCATAGAAAGCCGACGTCCTTTCGTGATCAAATCTACCAAAGAAGATTATTTGCATTTAAAGTCAGCGGATGTAGCAGATGCATCAAGTGCTGCACCGACTTACTTCCCGACTACCTCTTTGAAGATGCTGGAAAATGAATTTGCCCACTGGTTGATAGATGGAGGCGTTGTGGCGAACAACCCTACAATGTGTGCTATCGCTGAGGCCCGGAGAGTGTGGCGTTCATTGCCGTTTGATAAATTAAGGGTGATATCGGTCGGTACTGGCTTTAGGACGCGTAAGATAAATGGTCCAGACTCTCAACACTGGGGCTCTATTCAGTGGATGACTAAGGGCAACATTATAGACATTTTATCTGATGAAATGGTGGTGGGTTATCAAGCAATCACGATGATCCCAAATGGCAATTACATTCGGGTTAATTCGCAGTTGCGTAACCAGCCGGGCCTTGATTTTCCTCCCGATGACGCGATGGATGACATCAGTGAAAGCAATATTGACAAACTGAAACGAATGGGCGATTTTTGGTTTGAACAATATGGTCAAGCGGTTGTCGATCTGATGTTAGAACAATATCAAGGCGACTCTTTGGATCGTATTGATGTTAAAACAGGAGAACCTATTGTCTTCGGATAATTATGCCTTTCAACATCATGGTGAATTCGTCACGCGGCGCAGTGGACAATTGTTATTGTTTGCCGGAAGAGGGCCATGGAATGACCTAACCATGAAAACCGGCTCTCGGGATATGGCAGGTTATATAGAACAATTCGATCACAGTAAGCCATGGGCCCAAATCAGTTGTATTTACGGTGAAAGTCTCATGCCGCCGTCGACTTTTGATTCTTTTACAAAACACACCGTTATTCGAAGACAGATTGGTTTGGAAGAGCTGGCAATTGCCATTATCGACTCTGATATCAGGCATACCATCAAAGCTCAGTTGCAAGAAGCCTATGCAAAAGCCGACGTTGAATTTCGCTTCTATTCTGCAATTGAAGATGCCATTCAAAGCCTAGACCAAACCAAGTATGGTTTTGACCTAGACTACGTAAACCGTTTTTTTCAAGACAACCGCTTTTAGCCGCGGTTAAAGTGAGGCTTACTTATAAAGTAGCTTTGTCGGCCAAACTACCCACTTCAAGCAGTGGTGAAGCATCAATATCTTCTGCGTCCATCATGCTTGCGATACGTTGCATAGTGGCAACCATTTGGCTCTGTTCCCATTCTTTTAATTGCGAGAATCGATTGATGAAATGCTCCTGAAAAGGTAGCGGGGCATCGAGCAATATCGTTTGACCTGCTTCGGTTAAGAATAGGCCAACTTTACGTTTATCTTCGGTACTGCGCACGCGTTGTACAAGCTGTTTGGTTTCTAATCGATCAAGAATGCTGGTAACCGTAGCGGGGCTCAGGTTTATGTTTTCAGCCACTTGACGCACCATAATCCCGGGCTGTTTTCCAATATTTTGCATGACCAGAAGTTGAGGTCCCGTCAGGCCAACGTCACGACTAAGCTGTTTTGAGCGCATATCGATCGCGCGAATGACACGACGCAGTGCGACTAACAGTTCTTCATCTTTTTGCATAGTGGTATCGTCTCGTCAGACAGCTATTGTGCACTACTCACCTTTTATTATCTCAGCATGTGTAAGAAATGAAGGTGCTTGTGATAATGCTCAATAATGTCATTAATTACTGCAAGCTTTGACCATCCCATGATGTCGTAGTCTTGGCCACCTTCTTGCAGATGAACTTCGGCACGATAATATGATTGTTCATCATGGCTGTCTATGCTTTCTGTTTCAGGTGTTACAAATTCAGGCTGGGCATGTTTACGTCGATATACGGCATAGACAAAATCCTGTTCTTCTCCATGCTGAACGGAGAGCGATAAACCATGTTCTGTGCTGGATATCTTGGCCTCAATATGGTGAGTTGCGAGCTCTGTAGATACCGCATTGAAGGCGGCTTTTATTGTTGATGAAATGTATTTGTCTACTGCTCGCTTATTGGGGTAATCGACAATATTGTGCAGTCTTTCCCGCCATGCCGTTGCACTCTCTGTTGGTTGTAAGGGGATCGTATTTAATTGCAAGCTCTCGCGTTTAAATCCTTCCACGCGAAGTGCTTTAATCAGACCGAACATGGAAAGCGTCAACACGATAGCAAATGGCAACGCTGAGGCGATGGTCATGGTTTGTAACGCGGATAGGCCTCCTGCGGCGAGTAATATGGCGGCAACAACTCCGACGCCGACAGTCCAATAAATACGTTGCCAAACCGGCGTATTATTGTTGCCGTTAGAACACAGCATATCAACAACCATTGCCCCAGAGTCACACGATGTCACGAAAAAGATAACAACCATGATGATCGCTAAAAATATCAATACATCTGAGAAAGGGAAATGTTCTAAAAATACGAATAATGCAACGGATGTGTTTTGATTGACCATGATGGCCAACTCTTGCATCCCTTGAGAATGGACAAGGTCTATCGCGGTATTCCCGAAAACAGTCATCCAAAATAGGGTAAAGGCCGTTGGAACGAGCAAAACGCCCACAACAAATTCACGAATAGTGCGCCCACGTGAAATACGCGCAATAAATAGCCCTACAAAAGGTGCCCACGCTAGCCACCACCCCCAATAAAATATGGTCCAGCCGCCAATCCAGTCAGTAGGTTCATAGGTGAATAAATTGAAAGTATTGCGCACGATGTCTGACAAATACGCACCGATGTTTTGCAAATAAGCTTTTAACAAAAATACCGTGGGACCCAGAATGAGAATAAAGGCCAATAGTAAGATGGCGAGTATCATGTTGGTTTCAGACAGGCGGCGTATTCCTTTGTCCAGTCCCGATACAACAGACACTATAGCAATCGCAATAATGCCAGCCATTAATATGATTTGGTTGGTATTGTTAACCTCCAATCCAAAGAGATAGTTTAAACCAGAGTTAATTTGAGAGGCACCCAGTCCGAGTGAGGTGGAGACACCAAATATGGTACTGATAACGGCAAAAATATCGACGATGTGGCCAGTCCAGCCGTGAATCTTGTCCCCAATAAAGGGGTATAGAGCCGAGCGCAGCGTTAAAGGCAAACGATGACGGAAACTAAAATACGCTAGCACAAGTGCTACGATTGCATAGATTGCCCAGGCATGAACGCCCCAATGGAAGAACGTCGTTTTCATGGCCTCCTTAACCGCCTCTACACTGCCAACTTCTGCGGTTGGAGGCGCCAAATAGTGCATGAGGGGTTCTGCCACCCCGAAAAACATCAAGCCGATGCCCATTCCGGCGGCAAACAGCATTGATAGCCATGTGGTAAATGAGTAGTCAGGCACTGCGTGATCAGGACCTAGACGAATGGCACCGTATTTGGATAGCCCCAGATACGATACGAGTATTAATATAACGGCTACCGTTAGTACATAGTACCAACTACCGTTTTCTACGATGGTGGTCTGGACGATATCGAACGCATGATTGGCTATTTGTGGAAACAAAAAGGCAAAGGCAAGAAGGATAGCGATAGCGCCAGATGCAGGATAGAAAACACGGCTATTCAAAAAACTCTCAGAGGGCTTTTCCACAGATACTCCTAAGACTTAGGTATTTCATCCGTTAGCAAATCACGAGTGGGTAATTGGCAAGTTTAGACGGTCAATGTTCACCAGTATAGGTAATTCAGCATAACATTTAAATATCATTTCTATTAGCTAGAGCACGATGTAAAAATAATGCGAAGCCTAATCAAAATTCACTCAAAATGGATCTTTAATGGCTTTTTGTGGTAATAATTTAATTAGTATTGAACTTAATGGGCGGTTTTTAACTACTCTATAAGAATCGTATACAAATTATAATCACTACAACCAAGGTAAACACACATGAACCGATCGAAGTTGAGCTGTGCAATCGTGAGTGCACTGGCGGCTATGCCTGCATATTCTCAGGATTCAGCACCAGCTGTGCCGGGGAAGGCGCAAATAGAAACTATCGAAGTTACCGCAACGAAGAGAACAGAATCTATTCAGGAAATTCCTGTGTCAGTTACGGCGTTAAATGGCGAAGCGCTGGAAAATCTGGGCGTTGATAATTTTCAAGACTACGTCGAGTTCTTACCCAATGTAGTGTTTCAGGGCACGGGCCCTGGGCAAAACGAAATCTATATTCGTGGTGCCGCTACCACTCAAACCAGTATCGCTGTTTCTTCGGTACAAGCGTTACAACCTTCAGTTGCTTTCTATTTAGACGAGCAACCCGTGAGTATGCAGGGGCGAAACCTGGATATTTTCGCGACAGATATGGAGCGGGTTGAGGTATTGCCTGGACCTCAAGGTACTCTTTTTGGTGCAAGCTCTCAGTCAGGTACGGTACGTTTGATAACTAAAAAGCCCGATCATCTGGGCTTTTCTGCGGGTGTTGATACTAATTTCGCGTTCACCAAAGGTGGGGAAATGAGTAACACTGTTGAAGCATTTATGAACTTTGCTCTGACTGACGACTTAGCGGTTCGCGTTGCCGCGTATAATGAGCGTCAAGGTGGATGGATTGACAACATTCTCAATGATCCCAGTAACGGCGGTTATGGGGGAAGTGCTGTTGTTATCGACCGTATTTCAGGAGGGGTTCTAAGCGACCCGGCTAATACGCCAGTCGAAGCCCCGAATAACGATGCTCTGGTCGAGGAAGATTTTAACGATGCAGTATATTCTGGTGCTCGCTTTGGTCTGTCATACATTTTTGATGACCAGTGGAAGCTGTTGGTTCAACACACAGAGCAAATCTTATCTACTGAAGGTGTGTTTGCCTACGACCCGAACCTAGATGGCGAATCGTCTGTAAACCGCTTCGTCCCAGAAGATAATGAGGACGAATTTGGTTTAACTACCTGGACGCTTGAAGGTCGTTTAGAAAAGTTGGATGTTGTGTATACGGGGGGCTACTTAGACAGACAAATTGACTCAACAATCGATTATACAGGATATACCAACGGTGGATTATTTGCTGCCTACTATGTGTGTAACCATTATGAGGCTGCAACCCCAGCCGATGAACGTTGCTTAGATCCGACGAAATTCTATAAAGAAGATACAAATACCAAGCGCTTGACCCACGAGTTTAGAATAAACACATCATCTGACAATGACTGGCGCATTACAGCTGGTGTTTTCTATGACGAACAAGAAGTTGCCTCGGTTGGTAAATTTCAGTTAGGAAATACCGATTTAGGCTTCTTTTCTAGTTTAGCCAGAACAACGGTTGGTACCGAAGGTATTAACAGTAATGGTGGGCCTTTTGAGTCAGAAGTCAGTTTTGTAAATGACGTCACTCATGAAATCAATCAATTGGCCGTATTTGGACAGTTGGAATACGATTTAACCGATACAGTAACAGCGTCTTTCGGCGCGCGTTGGTACGAAATAGAAGATATCTTTAGAGGTTCGACAACCACTGTAGATGTTACTCGACGGATCCGTGCCTTTGGCACTTTAGACCCGAATGAGCTTGCAGCAGTCGGCGAGGACCCTGCATTAATCCAGCAGGCAATCGCAAATGGTCAACTTGAAGTCGGATTGCTTGATGACGATGGTGTGTTAACCGTTGATGACATTATCTTTAAAGCGTCTTTGGACTGGCAAGTTAGTAAGGATCTTCTGCTCTTTACGACTTACTCCGAAGGATTTAGGCCGCCGGTTACTAACCGGGTTGGTGGCGGACAAGCAACTAATCAGAATGGTGCTTTTGAAGGCTTCCGCATTCCTGTTTATTCACTGACTGATACATTAGACAACTATGAAATAGGCATGAAAGGTGATTTCCTTGATGGGATATTGAGGATAAATGCAACCGCCTATTATTCAGAGGTGACGGATCTACAGACCTCTCGATTCGACCCTACCAATATCAGCTTTTTGGTATTTACTGACAATGTGGGTGATGCAGAAATAAAAGGGCTAGATGCTGACATTACATGGCTAGCAACAGATGATTTAGTTGTAAATGCATCATTTAGTATGCTCGATACTGAATTAACGCGTATCAATCCAGAGCTGCAAGGGATCGCACCGGGAGTTGGTAGCGAACTACCTTACTCAGCAAGTTTTTCGGGTAATTTACGGGCTCAATATTTCTATGAGCTGCCCGATGGCCTAACTGGATACGTAAATGGCTCGATCGCCTATACCGGTGACCGCTTGGCCAGTATGAAAATGGATGCTTATGTTTTAGAAGACACGACGCAACTTGTCTATGGCGCGGGAACGGGCTTGTCGATCCAACAGGAAGCGGCTGTTTATGAGGGGGTGACTTACACCGATTCCAATGGACAGGCGTTTAGAGGCGGACGATATATTCAAGATAGCTACGCTATTGCAAATATAGCGTTTGGTATTACTAACAATGAGTGGAAAGCAGAGCTCTACATCGACAATTTAACCGATGAAAATGCGACTCTGTATATTGATAATCAGCAGTTCACCCCGAAAGTGGTTACGAATCGCCCTCGCACTATCGGCGTTCGTCTGTCATATGACTTTTACTAACCAACTTCGCTCCTAAACTGAAAGGCAAGCATTAGCTTGCCTTTTCTATTTTTACTAGAAGTTCGGTAGTATTAATCTGCAATGTTGGATAGGAAAAGAAACACTGTGAGTCAAACCGTTGAAATAAAGCAAGCGATCGCTAGAGGGCAATTCGAGGATGCTATTAAAAAGGCCGAGCATGCACTGCAAAACGAAACGAATGCTCAAGGTGTGGATGAATTGCGCTATTTTTTAGTGGTAGCCAAGCGTCTTTCCGGGAAATATGAACAAGCGATACAGTGTGCCACTACCCTCTTAGCTGATAATTCTGAGTATGCTCGAGCCTATCAGGAGCTTGGGTATGTATATCAGGCACTGAATGATACGCCCAATGCCGCTATTAATTTTTATCAGGCGACAAAACGAAATCCCGCATTGTTGGCGAGTTGGCGGGCCTTAGTTGGTTTGTATCAACAAATGGGAAACACGCAAGCGGCGCAAATAGCGCAACAGCAAGTGGCACATTTGAGTCAGTTACCCAGCCCCATATTACAAGCAAGAGACTTAATGTATGAAGGTCAGCTACAGTTGGCTGATCAGTTATGCCGGCGGTATTTGCAAACAGATAAAACACACGCAGAAGCCATGTTGTTGTTAGCTGAATTGGGTATTAAATCCAAAGTCTACAATGAAGCTGAGTTTCTTCTTGAAACCTGTTTAGAATTGCATAAAGAGCATTTAGGGGCCGGCCTTGAGTATTTGAAACTATTGAGCAAAATGGGAAAATTCTCTCAGGCATTAGGAGTGGCGAACCGTTTACTGGAGTCTCACCCTGAACACCCAGCTATCGAAACCGCGCGCGCTAGCGCGCTGGTGGGCGTCGGCAGGGTGGAAGAAGCAATCCCTATTTATCAACATCTGTTTAGTCAAAATCAAACCGCTGGAACGGCGCTGCTACTGGGGCACGCACTAAAAGCACTAGGGCAAATTTCTGACAGTGTCGCTCAATACAAACTCGCATACTCATTAAGACCAGAATTTGGCGATGCATATTGGAGTTTAGCCAATACTAAAACGTATCAGTTTAGTGATGATGAAATGGCACTCATGCAACGCCAATTGGAGCGACGCGATATTGAAACTGATGACCGAATTCATCTGCATTTTGCGTTAGGTAAAGCATTTGAGGATCGCGCTGCTTACGCTGAATCATTTGAGCACTACACGTGTGGGAATCGACTTAAGCAGGAACAGATTAACTATTCACCCGCTATCTTCGAGCAACAGGTAGAAGCACAAATTGAAACGTGCACGCCTGCACTGTTTAAGCGTTTTGCTGATGCTGGCGATCAACACGCTGATCCTATTTTTATTGTCGGGCTACCACGAGCCGGGTCGACTTTACTGGAACAGATACTGGCTAGCCATTCTATGGTAGATGGCACCATGGAACTGCATAACATACTAGGTCTTGCATCACGCTTGCAGGGCAGAAACAATCAATACCCCAAGCGGTTGCCTGATTTGTCACCTGAATGGCTGGCAAAGTTCGGAGCTCAGTATATTAGTGATACAAAAGTCTATCGTGCTGGGGCCGCCTACTTTATTGATAAAATGCCCAATAACTTTCTGCATATTGGATTAATAAAGTTAATTTTGCCCAACGCCAAAGTGATTGATGCACGTCGACATGCAATGGCATGCTGTTTTAGCGGCTATAAACAGTTATTTGGCGAAGGTCAGGAGTTTACTTATGGGCTCGATAGTATAGGCCGTTATTATCGAGCATATGAGAAGCTCATGGATCACTGGGATGAAGTATTGCCAGGTTTTGTGTTGCGTGTGCAGCACGAAGATGTAGTGAACGATCTCGAAGTGCAGGTTCGCCGTATTTTAGAATTCTGTAACCTACCGTTTGAATCTGGGTGTGTAGAATTTCATAAAACTAAACGATTGATAAAAACGCCGAGCTCTGAGCAAGTCCGCCAGCCGATTTATCGCAGTGGAATAGAGCAATGGAAGCACTATGAGGAGTTTCTATTACCGCTGCAAGACGTATTGAATGGTCGCAGTAATCAGGGGTAATAAGGCATTTTTTGCTAGTAGGCAGTTGATATTCGTTGCAAGGCTTTAAATTTTGTCGCGTAGTGCCTGTAATCTGATAAAGATATGGCATATGCTTAGCGTTTGAGAATTTATAAGAAAAAGGGAAACAGGCATGTCGTTAGATATCAATATTGAACTCAATGAAAGTGATTTAGAGCACTTCAAGAACTTGATGACCGCTGCGATTGATAAGGCAAAAAGCTTACCTGCAGAAACAATTATCAAACGTGCACAGGAAATGTGTGTAGAAATGGAGCAAGCGCGAGTACCTGATTTTGTAGCCAAGCGTTTGGTTTCATTGGAAATGTTGATCCAAGCCGTACAAGATGAAGATTGGCAGATGCCAGAAGATGAGCGTATTGAAGTACTGACATCTCTTGCTTACTTTGCTGAGCCGCATGATTTGGTGCCCGATAGCATCCCAGGGTTAGGTTACTTGGATGATGCTATTATGATCGAGTTGGTTATTAGAGATTTGTCTGAAGATCTAGAAGCTTATCAAGCATTTTGCGCATATCGCATCACGGAAACCAACCGTCGTGGTGGTGACTCAACAGTCGATCGTGAAACGTGGCTTGAAGGAAAGCGCAGCGAGCTGCGTTCGCGCTTACGTCGTAACAAGTCTACTTCTGGCCGTCGTCGCGTATTTTCTCGCATTATGTAATGAACGTAGCAACGGGTAGGACGTTAAAGTTCTACGACTGATTTTTTAAAAACCCGAAGCATGCTTCGGGTTTTTCTTTTGCCTTACCTAGTCCCTCAAACGGCAATAAAGTTGCCGCTTCAGGAAACTTTAACTATAACTTAGAGAAAGCTTATACCTTAAATGCTATGATGCAGCCAATTGCATTAGCCGAACATTGATGGGTGAAACGTTGACGTTTACTTCCGCTGTTTTAAAACTGTTTAAAGGCACGCTGCTGGTTATGCCGATTGCGGTTTTAGTTGGTGTTTCTGGACAGTCAGAAACACATGCTGCGGAATCAGCTGAAAAATACACTATCGTATTGCCTAATTATGCCAATCGGCCGGATGCGAATCATTATGTTCAAGATCTGGTAAGTCGTGCACTCGCAACTCAAGGTGTCGGTGCTGAATTTGACTATTACCCGTTGCCAACGAACACCAAGCGGACTCTCGTTCTGCTCGGAAAGGATCCTGAAATCGATATGACGTGGTTACCTGCCACGAGAGAGTATCTAGATACCATCAATTATATAGCTATTCCACTTTATCAAGGATTACATGGCATACGTTTGTTACTGATAAACGCTAGCAATCAAGACCGTTTTAAAAATGTAGACACGTTAGAGGCGCTATCTGAGCTTGTTGGGGTTCAGCATAAATCATGGTCTGACACACGTATTCTCATGCAGAACGGGCTTACGGTGAGCGGAGAGCTGGATTATGACAACATGGTGCGTGCCATAGGCTCTGGATTTGCTGACTATTTCCCTCGCTCTGCTATGACTATCGAATTTGAACAACGAAAGGTGGCTGACCGGAATATCATCATTGAGCCTCAACTCGCGTTGATATATCCAAGTTATTACTTGTTGTACGTCTCGGACCGACAGCCCAAGTTATTTGAAACGTTAAACGCTGGTTTCGATGAAATCATTGTATCGGGAGCGTTTGCGAAGATTTTTGAAGAGTATTTTAGTCATCGCTATGAAAATCTGGATTTAGATAAACGGCGTAAATTTCAGTTACGTAATTCAGATATTCCTTCAGATGTGAATCAAGTGTTGGAAAAGCGGATCCTCTTCCCAAGTTTACAAATCGCCGCGAACACGCAAAACCAGTGATTGCGATAGTTATCCGCCGAGTCTAATGCAATAAATTTCTCAGGGCGGTTTGTGCTCAGTGCGACTTCGTGCAGTCGATTAAATTTTGCTTACCGCGCATTGCCTGTAATAAAAAACGGATGAGTCGCTTAACGTTTGGTTGCTGTTTCTTGGTTGGGTGAGTCAAGATCCATAAGTCGGCATAATGTTCTCGAGCCTGAGCAAACTCTACTAAATTAGGGAAGCATCTCGCAATGTAGTGTGCGCCTCTGATCATTCCCATTCCATCGGAAGCGGCTTGATGGCGCATGACTAAATCTCCAATCGACAGCGAAAGCGGAGCGTTTGGAAAAGGGGTATCGCTGAGCCAAGAGGGTCTTTTCGTCGTATTGGCAGTTATCCAACAGACTTCTTCATTTGTGTGTTTGTTGAAATAGTCCTTGTGCGCAAAGTAGCCAAGCGAAATTGGATATAATCGATGACCCACTAAATGTTCATCGGGATAGGCAGAAGCGCGGATGACCACATCTGCTTCTGATTTTTCGAGGTCAGAGAGCGTGTAGGTGGCATTAATCGATAGCGTAAGCTCAGGATTGCGAGCCTGAAATTCGTGTAATTCCTGCATTAAAACAAACTGCAGAATAGCCGGCGGTATGGATAAGTTAACTTGTTGATTTAATTGTTTAATTGAAGACTGTATCTGATCTAGATGGGACGCTAAGCATGTATCCATATCTTCTGCAGCACGAACAAGTTGTAGACCTAATTCAGTAAAGGTTACGCGCCCGTGTGAGAACCGACATATCGCTTGATTAAAGCGTTGATGTAAGTTGTTAAGCCTACGAGATACGGTAGAGTGATTTACCCCTAATATTTTGGCGGCGCCTCGCAGTGTATTGGCGCGTTTTAATGCCAGCAGCAGTTGAAAGTCGTCCCAGTTTTTCATGCCTACAACACAATAGTTCCTATCAGATTAAAGTAAGGTGTTTTTAGCATCATGTACAGCAAACGCGGATATTTTCCATTCTCCTTCAATTAGATAGACGTAATAGCTCGCGCCAACTCGGTTAAACAATTCACCAGAAGACGTATAGCGTTCGGCGATGTTACTCACCAACGCGATATTTTTATCGAGAAAATGAATGTTCACTTTGCCCCACTTTACGTGATCGACACCATCGTTTTTCAAACGCGATAAGAAAACCTGGACTTGTTCATTCAGTTGCGTTTGTGTGATCACGCTCGGTTTTGAGCTCGATGACATCAACATGAGAGTGTCGGTGTAGAGTAGAGGGCTCTTTGGTAAGGCTCCGGTTTTAAGGTAGTGATTATATTTACTCATGTAGCTGTCGAATAATTTGTGGATTTTTGACTTTTCTGTTTCCGCCATTAATGGGGTGCTGAAAGTAAAGATAATGAATAGAATGGCTGCTCTCATATTAGGTTGCTCCAAGTGTTTTTTTAGAGTCTAACAAGCAAATTTAAATTTTCAGTGGATTATTATGTGATTGTATCGTTGCGATTTTGCGCCAGCAATAAAGGTGAATAATTCATTTCACTTATAACTAGTGCTCATCAAACAGCGTTTTATTGCGAATGTATTTGCGCATTAAGTGATAAGTAAAAGGCCTTAACATCCAACTTTGCAGTGATTTCAGGAAGCGAATATGAGTGGGTGTGTTTTCATATATTTGGTCATCATGTAACCACAGCATCTTGCCCACATGCCAAAAGTAGTAGGGAAAAGGCGGCATAAAGGTGACGATATCGAGATCACAACAAATACGATAGGTTTTGCGATGCAATGTATAATATTTAGACCAAGATAGGCTACCGACAGCCGGTTGGCCAAAAGTGACTACACGTTTCACGGTTTTGGTATATAACCGTTCATAGTAATCCGCCATCAGCGTAGCAATTGCGCCGCCAGAGGAATGTCCGATAAAGGAAAAGCGTTTGCCTTGTTGTCTTAGAGGCTCCAACTCATCAATGAGTAATTTCCTCAGTGAACGAGGCCGTTCGCGTTTTTCACTGTCTGCATACGCGGGGTTGTTTAATAACCTTTTAAAGGCCCAATGGATGTAAAAGTGACGATCGACTTGTTCAATTTTACTCGGTAAACAGAAAAAGTTAGCCAGCCAATCCTGCCAACCTTGCGACCCTCGAAAGACAATGATGACCTCTTTCTTATTGTCCATCCACAAAATCCTTACACTCATCCTACCGTTACTGTCGTGTAATTGGCGTTCATGAAATGGCGATAGGACGTCGTTATATTGTACTGTGCTATCGGGGTAGGCTAGTTGACACAAAATGGCGTAACGTTCGTATTGATAGCGCTTGAGCTTTTTCATTTAAGGAGCAGTTACAGGCACAATTTGGCAAGGGTACTACTAACATAATCATTCGACTTTACAGTCTGATGACAGATGCAATGTTAGAATAGGCGTTTCATGGGGGCTAACGTGATAGTGCGTTAAAGCTCTGGGCTTGGTTTTCCGAGCAAGTACCCTTGATAAAAATCACAACCTAGCTCAATGAGGTGTTGCAGCTGCTCTTCTGTCTCCACCCCTTCAGCGACGACTTGCTTATTTAGCCCTTTGGCTAAGTTAACGATGGCCGTTACCACGGAATTGTCTTCAGAGCTCACTAACATTTTATCAACGAAGCACTTATCTATTTTGATCGTTTCGATGGGGAAACGTGTGATGTAGCTTAATGACGAGAAGCCTGTTCCAAAATCGTCAAGAGATAGTTCAAATCCGAGTTGTGCAATAGCCTGCATTTTTTCATGCAAAGCGTCGTCATTGGCTAGCATCAAACTTTCGGTGATTTCCATTTTAATGCGGCTTGGGTCAGCCCCTGTTTCGGCAATAATATTTTGTACCATCGGTATAAAACCCGCATCGTTGAATTGCACAGAGCTAACGTTTACTGCAATCGTTAAGGCCTGACGCTCAGGGATAGAGGCCCAAGAAGCGACCAATTCGCAGGCCTGAGTTAATACCCAATGGCCTATAGGAATAATAGAGCGCGTTTCTTCGGCTACAGGAATAAAATCTACTGGAGATACGAAACCTAAATGTTCGTTTGTCCATCGTAATAGGGCTTCGTAACCTGTCTTTTTTCGGTCTTTGTCAAAGATGGGTTGATAATAAATTTGGAACTCGCTATTCAGCAGTGCAGAGCTTAGTGCCTGAGTTAATTTAGCCCTCTTCTCAAGGTTATCTTCCAGTTCCTTTTCATAAAAGCTGTGATTATTTTTGCCTAGTCTTTTTGCGTGGTAGAGCGCCATGTCAGCTCGTTTATAAACCTCAGTAAATTCGCCTTGATGATCATCAAACAAACTAATGCCAAGGCTAGCCGTTAAGTTAACGTTGCTCTTACCTGTCGATATAGGTTTTTTTATGGTTTCATTGATGATCTCGGCAAATTTTTGGGCCGCATGCGACGCCTTGGTCTTGTCATCATTCAGCGACCAGAGGATCACCGCAAACTCATCAGCGCCTAGACGTGCGAGAAAGTGAGGCGTTGATATATTGGTTTCTAATCTTGCAGCAACGCTGAGTAGCAGTGCATCACCAATATGGTGGCCAAGGCTATCATTGAATACGCGAAAATCATCCAAATCAATTAGCAAGAGTGCATGATACCCCCGACTCTCTGGTATGTGGTTATAGCAAGCGTTTAGCGTATCTTTAAGTTGTTGACGATTGGGTAAATTGGTTAATTCATCAAAGTTGGCAAGCCGTATAGCGGCCAATTCAGCTTCTTTGCGTCCCGTGATATCAGCGCGAATAGCAATATACTTTGTGGGCTTTTGCGCTTTGTCGAGCAACGGCACTATGGTTGTACTGACCCAATATAAACTTCCGTCCTTAGCGCGATTGCATACTTCACCTTCCCAAGGTTCACCATTAGATATGGTTTCCCACAAATCCCTAAAAAATGATTTCGGATGGTGACCTGAATTAATTAACTTGTGTGTTTTGCCAATTAACTCTTCACGCGAATATTGCGAAATCTCACAGAACTTGTCATTTACACTTTCAATCACACCATGTACGTCTGTTACCGCGACAATGGCATGTTGATCAAGCGCTTGTTGCAGCTCTTTGGTTTCTTGTAGTGCCTTGAGCTTTTCAGACTTTTCTTGTCGGATAACGTCGTAAGGTAAGCGCATTTCTTCGACGAATATAGAGCGAAAAATGACCACAGCAGCAACGATCTTAAATGCATGTGCCGTTAGTATGTTAAGTTGTGATGGCGAATCATAATTAATGATTAGGAATGAACATATTGCCATGCTGTAGGCTGCAAGCGATAAATATATAGATTCTGCTTCGTCAGCTTTGAGTCCTTTATAGCAGAATAAAGCCGCAAGCAGTAAACTAACCGCCGTGAGAGCAGACTCATATATTGACTTAAAGGGCGTAACCCCTTGCCCGATTTCAAATAATCTAGGAAACCACTCCAGATGATAATTCCCGACATAAATAACCGCACAACAAGTAATGCCTGCAGCGACCAACCAATAACGCGTTTTGCCTTTTAATTGAGTATTTACAAGCAGCAGGGCAAAGGTCATTAGTTCTGCTGTTCTGCCGGTAAACCAAAAGAATATAGCCTTTTCAGTTGATGTGTCGGTCACTAACGGTGGCATGCCGGCATACGACACGCCGTGATAGTAATCAAGAATAGCGACAAGGGTTAAGCCAAAAACCAAAACGTTTGCTTGAGGCGGACGATATTTACTCGGTTGAATGCACACTACTACAACAATCGCAGCAAATGTGAAGGTCGAAATCAGCTCAGAACTGAGGTGAAGTATTAAGTACTGTTGATTGAGAAAGGATACATTGGCTGAGAAAAATAGTGATGCAATGATGGCGCAACCGGTAAGCAAGATCATGCTGCCGAGGTAAAACTGTTTTAGGGAGCCTACAGAGTGTTTAATGCTTGTACTCATCGATCAATGTCACCACCTAGAGCTAGTGCTAGCTCATAACTCCTATTCTCAAGAAGACTCGCGAAATCATTTTCTGATCACCGCTTATTGTTTCAATCAGTCTTAAAGGACTAAACAACAAAAATATCCCAAATCTAAGGGAAAGTATGCATCAGCCTAGCGTGAAAAAATGAGAAAAGCGAATTGATTAGTCTGCCGAATGGCAATGGATGGCGGATAAATGAAAGTTTGGTGATGTAAATCAAATATTCAATTTTTCGCTTCGCGATATATACGGATTTACACCTACCACTGATGTGCTGCTGTAATTCATGCATAAATTTGCGTTGCAAAAACTAAAAAGCTAATAAATTCATCCGCCTAGTATGGCTGTGTAGAGAGAAAATGAAATATGAGTTGAACATTTAATAAACCGATCACATAATATGACCATGGTCATTTAAAGGTGTTGGTGTATGAATTGGAGAGCAAAGCAAAAAGAAGAGTTGGCTGATCATTTGTATGAAACGTCAATTTCGTTGTTTCAAGAGCTAGGTTATGACACCACCAGTGTCAATAAAATCTGTGACGCGGCTGGTGTTGCAAAAGGTACTTTTTTTAATCATTTCCCGACGAAAGAAGCGGTGCTAGTGCGTTACATCACGTTAATTACGGCTGATGCACTGAGTGATTGCAGAGGCTCATACGGTGATTGCGCAACAGACAACATACTCAAGATTTGTTTGTCTTTATTTCGTCACGCTCGCAAAGATGAATCGCTGTTTCACGCAGTATGTCGCATATCACCCCATCATAAAGAGTTACGAGATTTAGAATTGAAACTAGACGCTGATATCGTCGCGGCGCTTACTGAGCAAGTTAATTTAGGCATTCAAAATGGTGAGTTTGCAAGCCAAACAGAAGTTGATGTCTTAGTGCCTTTATTGCTTGCTGCATTGACTGCGACGGCACATGAGTGGGCATTTTCTGAAGAAGAGTTTAACCCAGAAACAGAAATATCTAGGCGCGCCACCTTTCTATTGAACGCGATTAAAGGGGAGAAATAACGATGGCTACCATTTTTCGTGTAACAGGGTACTTGGTCATGCCCTTACTGATCATCTTAGCGGCTTTTGGGGTGTATCAATTATTGCCCAACCCGTATGGTTTGAAATTCTGGTCACTTACCATTCTTTTAGTGGCAATAACTGCAGGCTACCTTCTTTGGTTGGGTAAAAGCAGCAATGCAATAGGCAGGCATAAACAAGCAAAGACCTTGTTCTTTTTTAGCTTTCTACTTCCTTTTTTAGCAGTGATCTTACTTTGGGATTATCGTGTTTTGGTATCTCCATCTTCACTACAAAGTTTAACCGGAACTGAGTGGCAACAAGATTTAGATCAGTTAGCGTCGAATATTAAAACCCTTCACCCAAACGCTATGGCGTTGGTTGATGAGCGTACCTTTGACGAACAAGTGAAAGAGATTCGCTCAGGTATTGAAGCGGGATGGAGTGATACCAAAATTAAGTTAGCTTTTATGCACTTACTTGCTCAAATCAATGATGGGCATTCAATTATTCCTCCACAGCCTGCTATCGACTTTCATATATTGCCGATCATCATGCATAAATTATCTGACAGCGTGGTCATTGTCGAAGCGGGTAGGCATTTAACCGATCTCAAAAATAGTAAGGTTATCGCTGTCAATGATGTGCCAATTGAAGACGTCTTTTCGAAGGTAGAGCCATATATTGGTGCGGAGAGCGTCGGTAATAAGTGGGACCGTTTTGCACTTTACGGTGCAATGGCGGAGCTTCTCGAAGAGGTTAGCGTGAAAGCTGTGAATGAAGATGTAATATTGACTCTCGAAAAGGATGGAGTGCGCTCACAGCAAACGGTAAAAGCAGAGCCTTATTACCAGTGGGCAATGATGTATTTCTCTCGTAGTAAGGAAACAAGCGATAGTCCATATGTACACAACATGTTTACTACCCACTTTTGGACGCGATATGACGAAGATTCACAAGCTTACTATGTGAATATCAACGAATTGCAGGATGATAATCGCTTCAGTGTGGAAGATTTTGCGAACTATCTGAAACGTCAGTTTGCAGAGAAATCGATTGAAAAAGTGGTCATTGATTTACGCCAAAATCGTGGTGGGGATAACTTTAAAACCAGACACCTGGTTGAAGTTATACGTAACAGTAATGTCGTCAATCAACATGGAAAACTGTATGTGTTGATTTCGGGGCGCACATATTCAGCTGCCGCTAATTTTGTTTCATTACTTGAACGCCAAACCAATGCGATTTTTGTTGGAGAACCAACCGGGCAAGGTGCAAACCATTATGGCGATAGCAAAGGATTCACGCTCAGGCATTCGGGTATTTGGGGGGCAATTTCCCGCGTCACATGGCGTGGCAGCTTTAAAGAAGACACTAGCGATACTGTTAAGCCTCATATCCCGGTTCGCTATACCTATGATGACTATGTGCAACAACGAGACCCTGCTCTGGAAATCATTCATGGCGATCAACAATTAGGCTTAGTTGCGCTAACGGAGATACCAACGGCAAACCGTTATCTTACTGATGATGGTCAGCTAGTTTGGTTTGATAGAACGCCTGAAGGTCAAGTTCAGCTTCGCGTTGACGATTTTTCTCGAGTTTCACTCAATAGATTGTTCGTACCCTTGTATGAGGCCCGTGGGGGAATGCATCCACACCTAAGAAATTTATCAATCGAAACGGTTGATGGAGAGTTAGCGCTGGATTGGGCAGGCAAAGATATTCAACTAACAAAGGTCGGAAGCGACTACAAAATGCCTTTCTCGCTATTTTACAGTGACGATGTTAGCGAAATCGAAGATGGCGTTAAGTTACTCAAGCAAGCTCCTGAGTATGCGTACTTACAAGCGGGTGGCGAAATTTTCTATCGCGTATATGGATATGGTTTCTACAACAATGGGGAGCCCGCCAAAGCCGCAGCGATATTTGAATATATCCGTTGGTTCAATGAAGACAACACGTATGCGTGGAGTCGATTAGGAATGGCCCAATTTAGATCGGGAGACATTTTATCAAGCATATTCAGTTTTAACCGAGCACTTGAGCTTAATCCGAACAATACCACGGCATCAGACATGATGTACCGTTTACAACAGGAGATGCCTCAATGAATACCATACAATCATTCGGCGTAGATTTTATCTTAATGTTGCAAAGCCATCAGGGCTCTATTGGTGGCCTGATGGATGTGCTTTCACTTTTTGTAAAAGCTGAGTTGGCGATGGTCTTTTTAATGCCACTGCTGTTCTGGTTAGTATCCCCTCGGCTGCTGGGCCCGCTTTTCTTACTCATGATGTTTGAAATAATGCTGGGCGATATTTTAAAAGTGGTACTTGCACAACCAAGACCCTTTTGGCTTAGTGATGCGTTGCTGCCATTGGATGCTGTGACAAGTCTCTACAGTAGTCCAGGTGGCTATGCCTCATTTGCGACCGTGTTTTGGGGGGCTTTATTTTTACAAACGCGTAAACGTTGGACGTTAATTGTTGGTATTCCTTTTGTGTTATTGACCAGTCTGTCCAAGATGTATCATGCTTCAATGGCACCGGATCATATGCTGTTAGGGGTTCTGCAAGGCATTATAGTTCTTATGCTGGTACAACGTTTTAAAGATAGACTGACAGCTACTTTCTTAAACGCAAGTGTTGCGAAATTGGGAGTGATTGCAGTTGGCTTTGTTGGCGCAATGTACGTCGCAATAGGTATTGCGTTCTGGCTCCACAGTCATTACCAGATCCCTTTGCAATATTTAGAATACAAAATGGTACCGGCACATCGATTAGCGGGTGGCGGGATTACGCTAGCTGCAGGTCTATTTGTAGGCGCCGCAATTGGCTATAAAAAATATGTTAGTAGTGGCGAGTATGATTTGTCTCTAGTCAGCGTATGGCACAAAATAATGTTGGCCGTTATTGGGCTTGCCGGAATGATTGTTATTATGGCTGTGTTACGTCCAAATTTAGCTGGTTCCGCGGATTCGCGTGTTAGCGAATGGTTATTCAATATGGTATTCAGTTTTGCCGCAGGATACTGGGTATTTTATGGTGCATTGTCTACTTATCTCGGAAACTTTTGGTTACCCCGACATAAAATAAACTCACCGGCTTAACCTCGCATGTATAAAGCCACACAATTGTGTGGCTTTTTTTGTTATACCCTTCACGGCTCTAAAAAGAACGCGCCTCCAGCTCTTATTTCGATAGATTCTTGCGGCAATTCAGCATTGAATCGTTCGTATCTTCCGCCAAGGCATTTGGCAAAGAACTTTTCCACGATAGCCTGATAGGCAAGCTCTGCATCAGGATCGGCGGAGCCATGTCCAGATTGTTTTGATACAGCGAAGGTGACATCTTGCTTATTTTTCAACATCGCATCGACTATCTGTTGCGGCTCTGAAATATCGACCCGGCTGTCGTGTTCGCCATGAAAAATAAGCAAAGGCTTCGTGATGTTGTCGGCATAAAACAGTGGAGAGTGCGATTTTAGTAATGCTCGGCCTGCCTCCGTCGTTGCGTCCCCTACACGGATCAAGTATTCCCGCTTAAATGCTGCCCAATACTCAGGCAAAGCGTTGTACAACGAAATCAGGTTGGGGCTAGCAGAAGTCGATACACCACAGGCGAGTAAGTCTGGTGTATCAGTCAATAGACGCAAAGACACGTAACCGCCAAAGGAGGCTCCCATAGAGCCTATTTTATCTTTTTGTGCGTAACCCATTTCGATGGCCCAGTTCACGGCATCCACGATATCATTCTGGATCACGCCTCCCCATTCTCGATTACCTTGATTCAGCCAGTCTTTTCCAAGGCCTGTAGAGGCTCTGAAATTTGGAGAAATTACTGAATAGCCGCGATTCGCCAGCCATTGCTGCCAGGTATCAAACCCTGGACGAGATTGGTCCCATGGCCCACCGTGCGCCATGATGATCATGGGAGTCGGAGTATCAGGGTAGCCGTCTTGATCCTTATCACTGCCATGAGCGGCAACAAAAGTGCCTGTTTGAGTCTTGCCGTCGCGGGTCTTCATGGTGAAAGCCACTTTTTCGGAGAAGGAATATTTAGCCAATTGGGGGTAGGCATTGACTAAGCGACGCGTTTCAGCCGTTTGGTGGTTTAGTAGTGCATAGTAAGAAGCGGCTTTACCGGATATGTAAATCGTTGAGTAGTTGCCCGTTATGCTGGTCGATACAATGTCAACTCGGCCTTTAAAATCATGGCTTAACTTTTCCGCTAGTGCGGCTTTATTGTTCTCTATAGCGACCCATTCGCGCGAAGTGTAATCGATGGCATAAAGCAGCGGAGTTTGGGTTGTTGGATCAAAAATGACCTCTTTTATGTCAGCTTTATCTGAACGTGCAATCGTTTCATATTCACCTGTTTTATAGCTCACTTTTAGCAGGGCTGCGGTGTCTCTGTTGGCTGCACTTAACACATAGAAAAACTGCTCATCTTGGGAAAATTGTAAGAAGCGAAATGAGCGATTGTCTTCGAATGGCACATGAAAAAGCGGCTGTGCTTTATCCGTTGGATGTAACAGCCCTTTAGGCCTCTCAAGGGTGAAGTCATCTGTTTCGGGATCTCGCTTATTCGCTAAAGTGAGTTTGCCCGAGTTAGACACATAGAAATCCGCATATTGAGAATCGTTTTGATAGATTAGTTTTTCTTGGCCTGTGCTTACATTCACCCGATAAACATCATTGTATTCAGGCACTCGCTTATTATGAGCAACAATGATTTCCCCAACATTGTCGTAGTCGAAACCGACTAGCTGAGCGCGCTGTCCTTCGCCTGGGGACAATGGAGTCAATGCGTTTGTTTTAATGTTCAAACTGTATAAGCGCCAGCGCTCATCCCCTGAGTTGTCAGCGAAAATCAAAAGATAATCGGGGTGAAGTGACCATTTGAAGTAGCGAAAACGAAATTTATCTCCCAACATCAGCGGCTTAGCATTCTTGGTTTTGTCATGGTCTTGTATACCTATCAACCAAATAGATGGCTTGTTTTGATAGGGGGCTTCATAGGCATAAAAGCTTGCATTCGCGTTAATTTGGGCATCCCAAGCATTGTCATTGCTATAGAATTCAACTCTGGGAATGAGCGTTTGTTCGGCGAAAATCGGTGCCGTGACTAAACAGCACAATGCGTTAAAAAAGAGTACAACATAGGTTAATCGGTTCGGATACATTACTTAGTCCTTTATTTGTTCTATGAGTGCGCAAGTCATGGATGAGATGTCTGAGATCAATTGTTTACGGTTAATGTTTTTTATCTGGGCAACAGACGAAGGCGTAATGACGATATGATCTTTACTCAATGAAACGAGATAGCGTATACAGGTCTGTATTCGTTCGTGCTGTTGGGGAAGCGGGAAATCTTGTTGAGCGATGAATAGTGATAATTGTGAAATATGATTCGATATTTCTTGTGTGACTTTATTACTTGGCTTTTTACCCGAAATTAGCCAGTGATTCACAAGGAAGTTTCTTAATATACCGGCTTCACTTAAGTGAAGATCGACAAACCCCTGCGCCACTATTTTCACGCGATCTTTTAGTGGAATATCGGCTGTATTATTCAGTTTAGTAAGCTGATTGAGCCTCACATCGCGCCGCTGTCGATAGCGTTCATAAATTTCTTCTAATAACTCATCTCTTGAGGCAAATCTGCCATAGAACCCTCCAACTGATACTTTACACAAGCAGAGCACTTTAGGAATTGTCAGTTCTTCAAAGGGGCTCTCTAACAGTAACTTTTCTGCAGCACATAGTATTTTCTCTTTCGTCTTCTGGCTTCTTAGCTGCTGTGTTTTCATTGCTACTCTCAGTATAAATAAATTGAAATCAGAAATAGAATTCGGATTCTATTATTAATTGAATAGAATCGGTGTCAACAAATACTCACTAAGTAAATGTTTCAAATTGTTTTTTATTCTTTGTTAAAAAGAGTGTGAAGTTTGTAATGAATTCCGTGTAATACAGTTGGCATTACCTTTCGGCTAATTTAAACAAGGAGTTAAATCTACTAACTCCTTGCTGGCGTTAGTTAACCTTGATTCGAAAACCAGGCCTCAAATAACGGCGCTACTGCGGGGCTGTAGAAGAGTACTTCTGGCTTATCTTTCCTGAGGGCGGAATGGCTGGATGTGAATGCTGTAAAATCAGCCTTTTGATGGCTGGGTCGTCCGTATTCAGCAATGAATTTTTTTTCGAAGCTGGCCTCTTCAGACTTATCGGTTAATATCCAGACCAACACCAGAAGTCCATCGCGAAATACAAACTCCGCAAGACGAGATTTACCTTCAAATTGAAAACCGTGACAGTCTAATTGAACTTGTGAAATCTTTGTATCCGGAATTTCAGCAGGTTCAATTTTCCTTGATTCAAGACGGGTGCACTGTTGGCTTAATTGATCATTCAGTAACTCATATTCGGCAGGGAAGTGAATGATGTCCGGTTTTACGCTTGCATAGCACAACGCTGGGTAGGAAAGCATAATCGTGAGCGCGGCAGCCTGAATCGACATTTTTTTCATCATTGGATAGTCTCTTTGTTGTGAATTTGAGCGCTAATGTTAAGACCGGATGAACGTTCATTCGTCCGGGATCGTGAATACGAACGTGTTTTTTCGATATTTTTAACGAAGAAGGCTGATTGCTAAGACAGAAAATGAAAAGCTCAATATCCTTTTTCTTAGCTTTAAGGCCGGGCTTGATTCACCGGTTATGCGGCCGGTACACCCTCGGGTGTGCTTTCACAGGGCACAAAAAAACCGACTTGCGTCGGTTGTTTTATGGTTTGGTACCAGAGGCCGGGCTTGATTTACCGGTTATGCGGCCGGTACGCCCTCACGGGCGGCGGATTTTGAAAAGTTTGCGTCTATTTTAGTTTGAATAAATCAACAAGTTATAAGTGCGAAAAGAGACTTTGCAAATTCTTTGCACATCTAAAATTCCATTTCCGCTTTACTGCTCTGCATGTTGATGACCAACAGCCTCATGTGCCAACGTATTTGTCCTTAATTTTAGAATCCAATAAATCATTGTGCCGAGTACAATAACGACCGGTGCCAGTAAATATCCAATATTCTGCAATGCCTCAGGGAGATGTCGTGTCTGACCTAGGAAAAAAGCGGCAGTGGACATTAATAATGGGAAAAACATACGCCATAAATGTCTGACTAATCGACTCTTTCCATTCAGTCCACCACGCTTCAAATAGCGAGCATCACCAATGCAACAAAAGAGCATGACGCTGCCGAAAACCAGATAAGCTTGAATACCAAATCCGCCCAACTGCCCTCCTTCTACCTTACTTGCCTGATAGGCAAACCAAGCAAACCCCGACGTTATCAGAAGAACAAAAGCGAATAGTATTTTATCCCAAACATTGGTGTTTCTTGGAGGTTGCCACATGAGATTTAGGGCGGACAACACGAAGTAACAAAGTACCAATCCATTCAGAATTGATAGAGGTACTTCTCTCGAAACTGCGATGAATGTACCGGTCAAACCAAGTGCAAGCATTGCGATCACATAGCTCCTGCCTAGGTATTTGTGAGCGGTTCCTCCTTTCTTAATTACAATCACTGAATACCCAGCTAAAAGAGCTACGGCCCCCGAAAATATATGAAATATGAGTAGCGAGGAAAACATAAATTGAGACCTCTCGTCCTAGCTAAATTGTTCGGTATTGTTTGTGCTACTTACTTGAATACTTCGGAATCCGAAAAGGATTAAGTAAATAGGAACAATAAGCTGAGTAAGAGCAAGGGGAGCCTGAATAATATTGGGAATCGATAATGCAAAGAAAGTGTGGCTTACCGCAATAAGCTGCAACACTACTGTCATCAAAGCAAAGCCGGCCAGAAGAGATGGAAGCATTTTGGCTCTCAGCATCAAGCCATAGAAAAAAATCAAACTGAAGCTAGAAATAAATATGGAAATGAAGTGCGCTTCATTTCGCCCCGTGGCAAGCATTTCTTTTAAGGGCGTTAACATCGAATCATTTGATGCGTTATTGATAAAATCGGTAGATGTTAAGAAGGTTACATATTCTGCGAGCCTAGCGTACTCAACGGCACAAAGTGTAATCCCAGCGGTAGCAAAAACAATGATAGTGACAAATATCTCAGTATGTTCAATCACCCTCTCTTTTGGCAGCAACAGAGCGAAAATCAAATTAAGTGAGCTTATAAGTAAAGCTACTAACGTCGCACAACCCAAAATGAAAGCTAGTTCTTCAGAAGTAGCTGAACCGTCAAAACGCAATATTGGTTTAAGAAAATAAAAGTTCAAAATCAGGCCCATGGCCATTTGAATCAGCATTAGGCTGGCTAATATTCTTGCTGCGCGATTATCTGAAAAGTAGTTTGTAGTTGACATAGAAAGCTCCATTCAATTAATTTCAAATCGATCATACTTTCTTCTCCTACCCTGCTGGGTAACATAGTGTAACAATCAGCCGTAATGGTTTGTTTTTACTTTTTTGATGATGGAGTATTACATCTAGCAAATGTATTAAGCGTTTTGTATGACTAAGATTGAATCGACACCAATAAACTAGACACTTCTCAGTCGTTCTTGATGTCGCTTTTCATACTCTACTGGCGAAAGCAGATCATTGGAACCATGTTTTCGTTTGTTGTTACAAAACATCTCTATGTAATCGAAAATATCACTTCTGGCATCGTCTCTGGTTGAATAGATTTTTCGTTTAACTCGTTCGCGTTTCAGTAATTGGAAGAAGCTCTCCGCAACCGCATTGTCATGGCAGTTGCCTCTCCGGCTCATGCTACCTTCAAGTCCATTAACCTTTAGGAAGTGCTGCCAATCATGGCTTGTGTATTGACTGCCTTGATCTGAGTGAACTGTCACTACTTTCTTCGGGTTTCGTCGCCATACAGCCATTAGTATTGCGTCTAATACAATCTCCTTCGTGATCCTCGATTGCATCGACCAGCCAATAACTTTACGTGAGAACAAGTCAACAACCACAGCTAAATAAAGCCAACCTTCATGAGTTCGGATATGAGTAATATCTGTCACCCACGATTGATCTGGCGATTCAGGATTGAATTGGCGCTGCAATCGATTTGGCACAACAATATGGTTCTCACCAGAGCGATGACGTGGTTTTCTATATCCAACTTGCGCTTTTAATCCTTCATCTCGCATCAGTCGATAGACGCGATTAACACCACATTTTTCGCCAATATCACGTAAATCAGAGTGAACCTTGCGATAGCCATACACACCACCTGACTCCAGCCAGAATTGTTTGATCAAACCAGTAAGCGGTTGATTGGCTTTAGCTCGCTTCGAGTGAGGCTGTTTGTTCCATGCGTAATATCCGCTCGGATGAACATCGAACATTCTACAGAGCCAACGAACAGGCCAATTGTCCGAGTTTTCTTTGATAAAGGCATACCTCAGTCGGACTCCTTTGCGAAGTATGCCGCGGCTTTTTTCAACAGGTCACGCTCTTCTGTCGTCCGCTTCAACTCCTTTTGTAGCCGTCTGATTTCCGCCTGTGCGTCACTTAATTCGTTATGTTGTTTAGAATCAGGGCCGTATTTTTTGACCCAGGCATAAAGGCTATGCGTTGTGACATCTAAACGTTTGGCAACGTCAGATATTGAATGGCCGCGATCAACTACTTGTTTAACCGCTTCGATTTTGAATTCTTCTGGATAGCGTTTTCCGCTCATAAAACACCTTTGTATTTTTAGTTAGTTTATCTAACTAAGAGGTGTCTAGGAAATTAGTGTCGATTCATTTTGATACAGAAGGCTTACTAGGTACTAAATAGTCTGGTGAAAAAAAAGCTGAATTATCAATAGATGATGTCTTGTCGAGTGACTTACTTGCCGATGATGACGATATTTTTCAATTTAAAGCATGTGACCGTCGGAACAAAAAGCCAGACTGCAAGTGCTGACATGGCAACTCGCAAAAAATGCATGGACTTTGACTCATTCAAGCCTTTGTTCGTGAAAATTCAAAAGGAACTTGACGACGGTACATTGGAAACAACGGGTATCAAAGGTATGGCAGAGATACAAAAAGGTCAGGCATTTATCTTATCTGGCCTAACCGCTTATGTGCTGAAATGGGCGAAAAACATGAGCGTCGTATAGGGCATCATAATGCGCGTATGCGAGTAGTTTATTCAAATGGAATGGAAAGTAACTTGCTCCTTCGGTCATTCGGTGCCGCGCTTTACAAAGACAAATCAGCCAGAGCCATAGTCCCAAAAGATTCAGGACCGCTTTTTGTTGAAGAGGACTCTCCACTTTACTAAACAGGTATCGTTTACGTGCTGCGCTCAAAATCAGAAGAGCCTTCGATAGCCAATCTCGTGATTATCTGCACAAAATTGGCGTGACGACCTCAGATGTTAAGAAAAGAGTCGCTAACGCTGCAAAGGACGCGACCTACCTCCTTGCAGACGTGGAGGTCGTTGCCGAGTTCACACTTTACAATATGAACCTTCAGGCCACCGAGAAGTTTCTTCACGCATTTTCCAAAGAAGCTCAAGCAGACATTCAGATCCCTGACCGTTTTGGCATATGGTAAGGCCTAAAGAGTGGTTCTTTTTACCATTAAGTGTGATTTAGGAAGTCGTTAATATTCTGCAAAACGAGATAGACGCATGCAGGCACTACCATTCCGCCGAATGCCGCAGACACCGATAGAATGGCAAGCTTTGGTGTGTGCAATTCTCCCAATACCATCTCACGCTTAAGTTCTAGCGCAATCAAAAAGAAAAATAATGTCATAACGCCATCATTTATCCAGGCATGCAAAGTATGCTCAATGGAAACCGAGCCGAGTTGAATACCAATCTGAACTTGCCAAAGCGCTATATACTGTGCACTCAATGAGGAGTTTGCGAGATAGAGCGCCAACAGTGCAAAAAGCAGCACCAATCCTGCCAACGCTTCCATTTTAAAAAAGCGTGCAGGTGGATGCGTCAACCAGTCAATGGGTGACTTTGGCAACTGCTCCGGATTTCCGCGTTGGTCAGCGAGTAATGTTCGGACTAGTTTTTTCACTTTCATGCACGAAACTCCCATCAATCATTGATAGTGGCCTTACGCGATTGTTGATAGTGTAAGTTACATTATTAAGCTTGGGGGGCGCTTCTGTGCGTTGGCACACTTATTAGCGCAAAATAGTAATCTAAGCTGTTATACGGCAGTCGCTCCTGCACGCCCGTTCGGTAAGTTTTAAAGCATACATACAGTGGAATGATTCGCGCAGTAACGCGAACAGTAGGATAAACGTTTAGACAATGTCTGGGTGCGAGTGCCGTAACAGTGTGCTTACCTGTTACTTTTGGCAAATTGCAGACAAGCTATATTTTCCGTTGAACAAAGCGGTATCTGCTATACTCAAAGTATACCCTTCGTCTTGCGGCGCTGTATAAAGGCATTATGGGGATATTATCCACACCAATCGAGCCTATGGCCGTTGTCTGGCCAATATCATCGCAACAACTCAGTTTTTAAGCGCTATCGCCACGAGGCCGCCGGTGCGCGGTCAATTAGGAGGTTACTATGCTAGTGATTTTTTCCTGCCCTGCTCACGCAAACATCACAATGTTTGGTGATGTGGCTGTGCAGTTACTCAAGTTCATGGGACACAGCGGTAAAGTGCCTGGCGCTATACGTGCCGATGATGTGCCGGCAGCATTAACAAGTCTGCAAGCAGCGCTTAACGCTGAAAGCCAGTTTGAGGAGAAAGACGCTGTGCACGACGAAGAAAGTGACGAGCCAGGAGTAAGTCTGACACGTAGGGCTTTGCCGTTGATTGAATTGCTTAATGCGGCAATCGGTGAGCAGTGTTACGTGATGTGGGACAGTGTTAGCTAGGCGTGCGCTAATGAATGGCAGGACAGGGTGATGGAATACAAAGATTACTATGAAATCATGGGAGTTGCGCGTGACGCTACTCAGCAAGAGATCAAACTGGCTTATCGCAAGCTTGGCAGGAAGTATCATCCTGACGTGAGTAAGGAGACCGATGCTGAATCACAATTCAAGCTTATCGGGGAGGCGTACGAAGTGTTAAAGGATCCCGAGAAACGCGCCGCCTACGATCAACTGGGCAGAAAATGGAAAAGCGGCCAGGACTTTCGTCGGCCTCCTGACTGGGACAGTGGCTTTGAATTTCGAGGCGGCGGCTATACGGCTGGCGATGCTGGAGCATACAGTGACTTTTTTGAGGAGTTATTTGGCCGCGAATTCGGACAAGCCAGCCACACGGGAAAACGTCGAACCTCAAGAATGCGAGGTGAAGATCATCATGCCAAGGTATTTATAAACCTTAAAGACAGTGTCAATGGTGCGATACGCTCGGTGTCACTGCGGATGCCGACACTGACGGATGACGGGCATGTCATCAGCCGCGAGCGGACACTGAATATTCGTATTCCTAAAGGTATTCGTGCGGGTCAGCAAATCCGGCTTGCCGGGCAGGGTGAGCCTTGTCAGGAGGGCGGGAAGTCTGGCGATCTGTATTTGGAAATAGCGTTTCATGAGCATCCGGTGTACCGCATTGATGGCGGTGATATTTACCTGGATTTGCCCGTTGCGCCATGGGAGGCGGCACTGGGTGCGACAGTACCAGTGCCGGTGCCATCGGGAAATATTGAACTCACGATCCCGGCTAATTCCAAGCAGGGAAAAAAACTACGCCTAAAGGGGCGGGGACTACCAGGGAAACAACCGGGCGACTTTTACGTCGTTGTGCAAATTGTCTTACCGCCTGCTGACAGTGATGAGGCCAAGGCGTTGTATGAGAAAATGAAAGAGCTGCTCGGATTTGATCCGCGCGCTACAATGGGGATAGTCTAAGCCTATGGAAAAGAATCCGCTTTTAACGCCATCGGTTGAAGTGATCGATGAGCAGGCTACCTTTACGCTGGCCGAGTTATGCCGGTGTTGCGCAGTTGAGGCTGAACACATTGAGCTGCTGGTGGAACAGGGGATTTTAGAGCCCACCGGCCAGCAGGGCCGGCACTGGTCTTTTACCGCAGCCAGCGTTAAACGCACGCGAATCACGCTGAATTTACAGCGCGATTTGGGGGTTAACCTGGAAGGCGCTGCTTTGGCGCTTGAACTGCTAGAGCGTATTGATCAGCTAGAAGCACGATTGCGGGTACAGTCCGGTTAATGTTCAGCTAGAAAAATGCCTGTGGCATTCACTCGTGATAGTCCTGCAAGAAAGCCCGTCGGGTTAGCAATATCATGTTTTGTCATTAACCGAAGAGACCAGAGCTTTTGGCCAGTACTTATTCAGCGTATTGTGGGTAAACTCTAACTCTTGTTGCTGCAACCCACACAGCTTATATTTATAGATTAATCTGTTTAGGTTGGGTATGCGGCAATTCGTACAAACATTCCTATCACTAACGACTGTTTTAGGCCAGTAACGATTAATCACTGGTTCAAGCGCATCGTTGTTAACAGTTAAGCGCTTATCGAGCAGAGTCCAGATATTGATTATGTTCATATTTGGCTACCTCGAATAACGAAAAGCCATTGTGGGTGATTAGATAGTTGCCAGACTAACCTAACTATGAAGTAACATATGTTCGATTGCAGACATAAGCATCGTCAAAACGAGCATTTTGCTTTCTAAATACGAATTTAATGATAACTGCGCCCGCTTATGTCAGTCGTTTAAGACAAGCAGCAACTAACTAATCTTTTCTCCTCTGTTTGCCAGCGCACAGAGCATTCCTAAATATTCTGTTAATTTTGCCTCCAACGCTGAGCAAGTATCATTAATTAGAAATACATGAACTTAGACAAAAAACATAGTCGTTACGGCTCGTTATTAATGGCGATGCATTGGATTATGTTGATTATGCTCGTAGGAGTCTTTGCCTGCATCGAATTACGGGAAGTTTTTCCGCGGGGAAGTGAACCGCGTGCAGCATTAAAAACATGGCATTTTATGCTAGGACTATCGGTTTTTTGCCTATTGTGGTTAAGACTGTTGGCGCGTGTTACTACTCCGACCCAGCCAATCATCCCGTCACTACCGCTATGGCAAAGAGTAACGGCCAATAGCGTCGAGTTTACCCTGTATCTATTCATGTTCGTTATGCCAGTACTAGGATGGTCTGTATTGAGTGCCGAAGGCTCAACGATACCCTTCTGGGGGTTTGAGTTCTTCGCATTGCTCAATACCGATAAAGAACTGGCGAAACAGCTTGAAGAGATCCATGGATTAATTGGTACTGCTGGTTACTATCTTATTGGCTTACACGCAATGGCTGCATTGTTTCACCACTACATCCGACAAGACAATGTGCTGTTACGCATGTTGCCGAGGCGGCACTAAATTAAGCCTTAACGTGTAGAGGATTCATTCCCTTTGCAAATTATGAGTAATTTTAAAGAGGTGTTTATCATGAATATTGATCGCTGGATTTTTCGATTTGCAGGACTTGTCGTGTTAATTAGTTTGTTGCTGTCGCAATTACATAGTGTTTACTGGTTGTGGCTAACTGCCTTTGTCGGACTTAACCTATTGCAGTCGTCATTTACAGGATTTTGCCCATTAGCCATTGTTTTGAAGAAAATGGGCGGGCAGTCAAAACCAGCCTTTGATTAATATGACTTATACCAATCTCTATAAAGGATTGGTATGCGGTACTCAAGGCATTTGACTAAGAAAGCAGAAAGTGATTAGGAGAGCTCAATGGCACGCAAATCGACTGCATTATTACTCGTATTTGTTTTATTGGGTCAGTCACAACTAGCCTTTTCAGAACTGCAATTCGTAACGGCTAAACTACGGACCATGCCAGAGCAGCGCAGTTTTGACGGCCGCATTGAAGCGATTCATCAGGCAACAGTTTCTGCCCAAACCAGTGGGCGAATTGAAGATATTAATGTTGATATTGGTGACTTTGTGGTTGCCGGCACCGTGATCCTTACTATTGTTAACACGGAACAACGAGCTGGATTAACCCAAGCGGAAGCCAACGTCGCTGAAGCTAAATCTAATCTCGTTGCAGAAATGTTTGAATTTCAACGTATTAAAAATTTATTTGCGAGCGATTTTGTTGCTAAAACTGAAATGGATAAAGCTAATGCGCGGCTCAGTGTAGCTAAAGCAAAAGTGAGCAACGCCCAGGCAGCGATTAAAACCGCGAAGGAAGAGCTATCTCATACGGCGGTTAAAGCACCATTTGACGGCATTGTAAGAGCACGTTTGGTAGAGCCCGGTGAATTAGTGCAACCGGGCACCTTATTGTTGTCAGGTTATGATCCCATTGCCTTACGTGTTGAAGTTGACCTGCCACAAAGTATCGCTAAAAAAGTGCGTAAACTAGACTTGGCAAGCATAGTACGGAATGCAGAAAACATCCTGACTAACGGAATTACACCGTCCAAACTGATTTTATATCCCAGTGCAGATCCTGCTACCAACACCGTGCGTGCTCGTTTAGAATTGTCGCAAGTTTTGAGTGAACAAGCGCTTAGCAAACAAGATCTCATAGCACCAGACTCCTATGAATTTCGTCCTGGTGAATTTGTAAAAGTCCTTTTTACCGTGGGCGAAACGCAGCGTTTATTGATCCCCCTGAGTAGTGTGGTTTATCGCTCCGAAGTCACAGCCATATACATATTACAGCAAGGTAAACCTGTGTTACGACAAATTCGGCCAGGTGCAATTTATGCTCATTAGCTGGAGGTGTTAGCTGGCTTGAGTGAAGGCGAGTTAGTCGCCACAGACCCTGTTGCCGCCGTAACTATGCTCTCAAAAAGCGTTATCGCTAGCCCCGCAAAAGGGAGCTCACACCTTGAGCGCTAAAACCAGTTTTTCTGGCTGGGTAGCCTTACATTCAGCGCGCTCGCAATTGACTACGACTATTTGATTATTACCACCGGTCCCGCTTTGGCTTTTGATGACATTCCTGGGGCTGGGCCGAATGCCCACACCCAATCAATTTGTACTGTAAACCATGCTAAACAGGCGCATGAAGCGTATCAGGATTTTCTAAAAAATCCAGGTCCTATCGTTGTAGGAGCGATGCCCGGCGCCAGTTGTTTTGGACCAGCCTATGAGTTTGCATTTATCCTCGATTCCGATTTGCGAAAACGTAAAATACGCCATCGAGTACCTATTACTTTTGTCACCAGTGAGCCCTATATCGGTCATTTAGGACTAGGCGGTGTAGGCGATTCAAAGGGCATGTTGGAGTCCGAATTTCGCGACCGAGATATCGCTTGGATCACCAATGCCAAAACTCACAGTGTTGATAAAAACCTTTTACATTGCGATGAGTTAAATCGCAAAGGTGAAGTTGAATTTAGCCATGATGTTCCATTTCAATTGGCAATGATGTTACCTGCGTTTAAAGGGGTTGATGTGGTAGCCAAGGTTGAAGGTTTATGTAATCCACGTGGCTTTGTATTGATTGATGAATTTCAGCGCACCAAGACGTATCCCAATATCTTTTCAGCTGGCTTGTGCGTGGCTATTCCACCCATTGAAAAAACGCCAGTTCCAACGGGGGCCCCTAAAACTGGCTACATGATAGAGTCTATGTTGACGGCTATTGTTGAGAATATTGCTGCAGATATCGCTGGCCAGTCGGCAACCGCAAGAACTACCTGGAATGCAATATGTCTAGCTGACATGGGGGATACTGGATTGGCTTTTGTGGCATTGCCACAAATCCCACCTCGCAATACAACTTGGTATTCAAAAGGCAAATGGGTGCATTTAGCCAAGATCGCCTTTGAGAAATATTTCCTTTACAAAATTCGCCACGGTTCAACTTCACCAGTTTATGAAAGATATATATTAAAGGCCTTAGGCATAGTGCATTTAATCGAGCCCAAAGAAGATAAAACCGACGAAACCTAGCGCGTAATCATCAGCAAGTATCTGAGCCCTCGATGGCTCACTTTTGATTTCTTGCTTCCCCTGGACAACAGGAACCTTATAAATAACATGAAACAGATAAAAGATTTTTCAGAGATACATTTAACAGACCTAGCGCTGGTTGGCGGGAAAAATGCTTCATTGGGAGAGATGTTTTCAGAACTGTCATCCAAAGGCATCAAAGTCCCCGACGGTTTTGCGGTGACCAGTGATGGATATTGGGCTTTTATACATGCCAACAATCTTGCGCCTAAACTGGCGACTACCCTTGCGCTACTTGACCTTAAAACATTTAACAACCTTATAGAAGTGGGTGCAAAAGTAAGGCAACTTCTGCTGGATGCCGCCTTTCCTAAAGCCTTGAGTGAAGAAATAGTCACAGCCTACAAGCAGTTAGAACAGAGAGCCGGCACTGCAATTTCATTGGCAGTGCGCAGTAGTGCAACGGCTGAAGATCTGCCTAATGCTAGTTTTGCTGGTCAACAAGAATCCTATTTGAATGTGCAGGGCGAAGAAAATCTGATTGCAGCCTGCCACCGTTGTTATGCCTCCCTGTTTACCGACAGAGCGATAAAGTACAGGGTCGATAACGGTTTCGAGCATATGAAAGTAGCCCTCTCTATTGGTGTTCAGATTATGGTGCGCTCAGACAAAGCTTGTGCAGGCGTCATGTTTACGCTCGACCCAGATACCGGGTTTGACAAGGTTGCACTCGTGTCAGGCGCTTGGGGGCTGGGAGAAAATGTGGTGCAGGGCAGCGTCAACACGGACGAATTTTTGGTATATAAGCCGTTTATCGGCAAAGTAAAACAAGCGATTATCTCAAGAAAGTTAGGTAGTAAGGAACTTACTATGGTGTATGCCGACAAAAAAGAGTCGGAGATACTTAAGCCGGAAGACGCCATCGTTAATTTCGATACTAGCCTTGCGAAAAGACAAACATATATTCTTAATGATGACGAGGTTGTTCAATTGACCCGTTGGGCTGTGATTATTCAGCAACATTACCAAAGGCACATGGACATTGAATTGGCAAAGGATGGTAACACTCAGCAAATATTTATTGTTCAGGCACGCCCTGAAACCGTTCACAGCCAAAACATCCACACCAGACAGTTTAAAGAATATCAAATGCAACAAAAGGGGGAATTAATTTGTCAGGGTATCGGCTTGGGCAACAGCATTACCTCAGGTATCGCAAGGATCCTAGCCTCACCCAAAGATATCAATAAACTGAAAGAGGGGGAGATATTAGTCACGGGTAGAACGGATCCTGACTGGGACCCGATTCTTAAAAAAGCGGCCGGCATAATTACAGACCAAGGCGGTAGAACCTCTCATGCGGCTATTGTCGCTCGCGAAGTTGGTGCTGTAGCGATCGTAGGCACGGGCAATGGGACTGACTTAATTTCCGACGGTCAGGAAGTGAGTGTTTCCACTGCCGAAGGTGAAACGGGTTTTGTTTATAAAGGCAAAGGGACGTGGGACGAACAAGAGATAGACACCTCAAAATCACCCTGCCTGAAACCCAGGTTATGTTGATTCTGGCTGATCCCGATAAGGCTTTTCGTTATGCGCGATTTCCTAATAATGGAGTTGGTCTGATGCGTATGGAGTTTATTATCAACAATTCCATTAAGATTCACCCTATGGCGTTATATCATTTTGAGCAATTAAAAGAACCTGAAGTCAAAAAACAAATAGAAATTCTTACTCACCATTTCCCCAATAAAAAAGACTACTTCATTTATAAATTGGCAGAGGCTACTGCCAAAATTGCTGCGTCATTTTATCCTAAAGATGTGATTGTCAGAATGAGTGATTTTAAATCAAATGAATACGCTGGTTTAATTGGTGGCACTAACTTTGAGCCAAATGAACAAAACCCCATGATTGGTTTTAGAGGCGCTTCACGCTATTCCCATCCTCTATATAAAGAGGCCTTTACCTTGGAATGTGCTGCGATGAAGTTAGTGCGTGAAGACATGGGGTTTAGCAATATTAAACTGATGTTGCCCTTTGTGCGAACGGTAAAGGAAGCGACAAAGGTAATCGATGTAATGCACGACAACGGCTTAGTACGAGGAAAAAATGGACTGGAATTATACATGATGCTAGAAATTCCAAGTAATGCTTTGCAAGCAGAGGAGTTTGCCAAATATTTTGATGGCTTTTCAATTGGCTCAAACGACCTAACCCAATTAACACTAGGTGCCGACAGAGATTCTGAGTTGCTTAGCGATATCTTTTCTCCGTTTGAACCAACTGTAATGCAACTCATAAAAATGGCGATTGAAAAAGCCAAAACAGCAGGTGTCAAAATTGGTTTATGTGGTCAGGCACCCAGCGATTATCCAGAGTACTCACAGTTTTTAGTTGATTGCGGCATTAACAGTATTTCCTTCAATCCAGACGCGTTGATAAAAGGTATCGCCAATATCAATTTGGCAGAAACAAAAAATCGTACAGCGAGTAAGTAAGGTCATGACGGATTAATTGATGATAAGGCATGGACAGAGCTGCACCTTTAACCTGGACAATCGCTTCACGGGTTGGGTAGACACGTGTTTCTCATAGAATTGATATCGTCTTTACTTCCGTCTTAAAACGCGCGATTAGGCGTTTTAATAAATTTTAGCCATTTATACATCATGTCAGCGCTAAGTACGTTAACGCACAGACCCCTCCCATGTTCATGATCTTATAATGTTAGTCAAGTGGTCGCTTATGATTAGTTAAGGAAAATAAAATGGAACACACATATTGGCACGAGTGGTATTTAGGATGGGGTTGGTTCTTATGGTTTGGCGTGTGGTTTTTGTTGCTTTTAAATCTGGGTTACTGGGGTTATAGCTACCGTACTTATCGTCGTTATTTTACCCGTTATCACAAGACCGCTTTAGATATCCTCAATGAACGTTATGCCCTCGGAGAAATCGATCAGAAAGAGTTTACTAGGATGAGACAGGATATATCTACCACTACGGAAAACTAATAACTATGTCTATTAAGCAGCTAACAAGGGAACAATTATGTCTAATGGATGATTACTGGTGGGCTTGCCAAGCGAGTGAAAAAGGCCCCGCCCTTAAACAATTGCTAAATGTCAAATTAATAGAGCACAAGCGCTATATCTATAAAAATGATCGAGATCTGCCTGAAATAAGAGATTGGCAGTGGATATCACAATAATGAGTGCTTTGGCCAAAAAGAAAAACAACATCGAGGCAAATTATGGTGAGGTAACGGCCATAAGAGGCAGCGTGGTTGACGTTTATTTTGAGTCACATTTGCCGCCTATTCATTCGATTCTATCATCGGGTGATAGCAATCAATTGGTCATAGAGGTACTAGAGCAAAGTGGTGCTCATTATGTTCGCTGTATTGCGTTAACGCCTACCCAAGGTTTATCACGAGGCATGCGAGTAGAGGACAGTGGCGGGCCTTTATTAGCCCCAGTTGGCAAAGATATTTTATCACGCATGTTCGATGTGTTTGGCAATAGTATTGACCGTGGTGGTCCATTGGTCGATGTTGAATGGCGCTCGGTACATCGCCAACCCCCAAGCTTATCTCAACGTTCTACACAGTCCGAAATATTTGAGACCGGTATCAAGATTATCGATGTTTTAGTACCTCTTGAACGCGGCGGCAAAGCAGGGTTATTTGGCGGAGCAGGGGTGGGCAAAACCGTGCTACTGACAGAAATGATCCACAATATGGTGGGGAAACACAAAGGTGTCAGTATATTTTGTGGTATTGGTGAGCGGTGTCGTGAGGGAGAAGAGCTTTATCGTGAAATGCAAAGTGCCGGCGTTTTGCCCAATATGGCCATGGTGTTCGCACAAATGAACGAACCATCTGGCAGTCGCTTTCGTGTCGGGCAGGCTGCTTTAACCATGGCTGAGTACTTTCGAGATGACGAGCATCATGATGTGCTGTTGTTAATCGATAATATTTTTCGTTTTATTCAAGCAGGCTCTGAAGTGTCTGGCTTGATGGGAAAAATGCCTTCACGACTGGGCTATCAACCAACCATGAGCACAGAGTTAGCCGGTTTAGAAGAGCGCATAGCCAATACCAATAATGGTGCCATTACCTCTATTCAGGCGGTGTATGTACCAGCCGATGATTTTACCGATCCGGCTGCGGTACATACCTTCTCGCATCTATCAGCATCAATTGTGTTATCGAGAAAACGCGCCAGCGAAGGACTATTTCCAGCCATAGATCCATTGCAATCAAACTCTAAGATGGCCACTGTCGGCATAGTAGGAGAACGACATTACCAACTGGCACAGCAAGTACGAAGCACTTTGGCGCAATATACTGAACTCAAAGACATTATTGCTATGCTTGGATTGGAACAACTGTTACCAGAAGATAGGGCGGTGGTCAGCCGTGCACGGCGCTTAGAACGATTTTTAACCCAACCATTTTTTACCACCGAGCAATTTACCGGACACAAAGGCAAATTGGTTAGCCTCGCCGATGCGCTAGAAGGCTGTGAACGTATTCTTGCAGATGAGTTTAACGATTACCCTGAGAGCGCTCTGTACATGATTGGTAACATAGATGAAGCGAAAACAAACCACGTAACCGCCGCAGAAAATCGTCATGCACCTTAAGCTGTTGTTGCCTAATCAAGTGTTTTTGGATCAAACGGATGTTAGCGAAATCATTTTCGAAACAAAACAGGGGGCTTTTGGACTACTGCCACATCGCCGCGACTGCGTGGCACCACTCACGCCTGGTATTCTGACTTTTTCAACACGTGAAGGTATTGAAGTGTTTGTAGCCGTGGATGAGGGGGTGTTGGTTAAAACTGGACTTGAGGTATTAATATCCGTTCGCAGCGCCATAGTTGGCCAAGATCTAAGTTTATTGCGCAAAACTGTGCAACAGGACTTTCTTCGCAAAAGTGAGCAAGCACAGCAAGTGAGTGCTGTTATGGCCAAATTGGAAAGCAGTTTTCTTCACCGCTTTGCCAAGTTTCAGGAGGGCTGAAATGTCAGTCTGTGATGATAAACAAAATGAATGATCATAAAAGGCAAGAAACCACTGACGCAGATACTTCGCTAGCCAACTCTTCATTTGCAAAAATAGTAGATAAAAAAGCGGCCCGTAAACAAAAAGCCAGGCGTAGTGGTTCTCAAAGAGTATGGTTTGGTTTGGGCATGATTGGGCTGATTGGCTGGTCAATAACCATACCCACTCTACTTGGTGCGACTCTCGGTATCTATTTAGATAGGCAATATCCCGATCAACGCTCATGGACGCTAGCCTTGTTAATGGCCGGTCTTACAATGGGCTGTTTGAATGCTTGGCATTGGATAGTTAAAGAGGACCTTGCCATTAGAGATGAACAAAAAGAAGACGAAAGCGCTGTAAATAAAAATACGGAGGTTCATAAAAGTGAACCAAATCGTTAGTTTATTACTTGTTTGGTGCTTTGGTGCATTGATGGGTGGAGTCTTTTTTGGAGGCTTGTGGTGGACAATACAAAAAGTTGTGCTGTCTGCGCATCCGGCTTTATGGCTGCTAACCAGTTTACTCTTGCGTATGGGGTTGACTCTCATTGGTTTTTATCTAGTGCTCAGCTATGAATTAGGTGGAACACCGTTACAAGGTCTATTGGTTTGTTTGTTTGGATTTGTATTCGCTAGATTATTAATTGGCAGAATGAACAATCGCTCAAAAACACTAGCAATAACGGGAACAATTAGTTCAGCACCAAGGTCGCATCATGCACCTTAGTCCAGATGAATTAATCTATTGGCAGCAGGGATTTGTAAAGATCAACGCGACCATTGCATTTACTTGGTGTTTAATGTTTGTGTTAACGCTTGGTTCAGTGTTAATTACTAAAAACCTATCGAAAGACCTGCAGCGTTCTCGGTGGCAAAACTGTTTAGAAATTATTGTCACCGGTATCGAGAATCAAATAAAGGAGGTGGGGCTTCAAAATACTCACAAATATTTAGGTTTTCTCGGTACCTTGTTTTTGTTTTTAGTTGTCGCCAGTTTGTGTACCATTATTCCTGGTTACGAGCCGCCAACTGCATCGCTTTCAACCACCACAGCACTTGCGCTTAGTGTGTTTATTGCCGTACCTATTTTTGGTATTGCCGAGCAGGGCATGGGCAATTACCTGAAATCTTACATGGCTCCTACCGTCATTATGTTGCCCTTTAATATCATCAGCGAACTATCTCGCACCTTAGCATTGGCGATACGTTTGTTTGGTAACATGATGAGTGGCACCATGATTATTGGAATTTTGTTAACCATTACTCCCTTCGTTTTTCCCATTATGATGACGGCGCTTGGGCTACTAACTGGCTTAGTGCAAGCTTATATATTTAGCATTCTCGCAGCGGTGTACATTGCAGCAGCGACGCGATTGCAGCAACTCAACGTTCAGTCTGATGTCAAGCCTGCGCAAATTTAACTTTTTTCCACCTCAACAATACACTTTGGAGACGATATGGAAAGCATGACAATGATTGCAGTGGCGTCGATAGTTATTGCAGGAATTACTACTGGCTTCGGCTGCTTAGGTCCGGCCTTAGGTGAAGGACGCGCAGTGGCAACTGCATTAAGTGCATTAGCACAACAGCCTGACGCTTCTGCAACCATAACCCGTACGCTATTTGTGGGTTTGGCGATGATTGAATCTACGGCGATTTACTGTTTTGTGGTGTCTATGATCCTTATATTTGCCAATCCATTCTGGAATTATGCTATCGCCCAGGCGGCAGGGCATTGAACCATGTTGATTGATTGGTTCACCGTGGCAGCACAAGCCATTAATTTTTTAATTTTGGTGTGGTTGTTGAAGCGCTTTTTGTACCAGCCAATATTAAACGCTATTGATGCCCGTGAGCAGCGGATTACTGAGGAGTTTGCTGATGCGGCCGAAAAACAAAATCAAGCAAAAATTGAGCGCGATAGCTTTGAACACAAAAATCAAATTTTTGAGCAGCAGCGAGAAAAATTGTTGCAGCAAGCTGTTGACGCAGCTGACCAAGAACGACAAAAACTAGTGGAAGAGGCGCAAAACAGCGCCGAAGATTTGAGTCTTAAACATCAGCAAAGACTACTGAAAGAAGCGCAAAACTTTAAGAAAAGTCTGAGCCGTAAGGCTAGTCAGGAAGTCTACGCTATCGCCACAAAGACCTTAAAAGATATGGCGACAACGAGTTTGGAGCAACAAGTGGTTGAAGAATTTAAACGTCGTTTGTCAAAACTGGAAAAGTCACCCAAAGCGTTATTATCCGAAGCATTGAAGGCATTAGCCAGCTCCGAGCCAGTTGTATTAAGCAGTGCATTCAAATTATCTTTAGTACAACGTAAAGCAATTAAAACTGCCCTTGAACAAACATTTGACGTTGACATTGCCCTAAAATATAAAACCAGTGCGGATCTGATTAGTGGCATTGAAATCAGTGCAAATGGACAAAAAATAGCCTGGAATATCGCTGGTTATTTGCAATCCTTAGAGCAAGTTGTTGATGAATTTATACAAGAAAAAAGCAATTTCGTTAACTCAGTGACTCAGTCTGAACAATCATGAGTAGTCAAATTGAACGCCAGTTTATCTCCAAACCGAAAGTTAACATCACAGAATTAAATAATCTTCAAAGCATATTCGATAATTTGTTTGTCAACATGCAACAAGCCCGCGAAGCTTTTAATCCAAAATTAGCAGGTTATGAAGTGGGTATCATAACCAAGGTGGCCACAGGAATAGCAGAAGTAGTGGGCCTGCCTAGTGTGGTGGTTGAAGAATTACTTTATTTTCCTGGAGATATATTGGGTATTGCCTTTAATGTAGATGCGGATGAAATTGGCGTGGTTTTGCTAGGGGATTACTCTCATTTACATGTAGGTGATGAAGTTCGTCGCAGTGGGCGAGTAATAGATGTAGCCGTTGGCGATGAATTATTGGGGCGTGTAATTAATCCTCTTGGACGGCCATTAGATAATGGAGGTGCTATTGAAACGGACACGCGCTTACCAATTGAACGGCCTGCTGCCGCCATTATGGATCGGGCTCCTGTCACCATACCACTACAAACTGGACTCATTGTTATTGATGCAATGATCCCGGTTGGGCGAGGTCAAAGGGAACTAATACTAGGTGACCGACAAACAGGCAAGACGGCGATTGCAATCGACACTATTCTCAATCAGCGAGAGCAGAATGTGTTGTGTGTTTATTGTGCTATTGGGCAACGGGCTTCTACAGTGGCAAAAACGTTGGCTGTGCTTCAAGAGAAAGGAGCCATGTCTTACACAGTTGTGATGGTAACCGAAGGTAATGAACCCGCTGGTTTGCAGTATATTGCGCCCTACGCTGCAACAAGCCTCGCGGAATTTTTTATGGAAAAGGGACGAGATGTGTTGATTGTTTACGATGATTTAACTAAACACGCTCGAGCCTATCGTGAACTTTCTCTATTGTTGCGTCGACCGCCTGGACGTGAAGCATTTCCTGGGGATATTTTTTATATTCATTCTCGCTTACTTGAGCGCGCAACACATTTATCCGAAGAACGTGGCGGCGGTTCACTTACTGCATTTCCCATTATTGAGACCGAGGCACAAAACATTTCGGCTTATATCCCTACTAATTTGATTTCTATCACTGATGGGCAGATATACTTATCTCCATCATTATTCGAATTAGGCGTATTGCCTGCGGTAGACGTAGGTAAATCAGTTTCACGCGTGGGAGGCAAAGCGCAGCGGGCAGCGTTTCGTAATGTAGCCGGCGATCTAAAACTCGCTTATGCGCAATTTGAAGAACTAGAATCTTTTGCGCGCTTTGGCGCGCGTTTGGATGAAGATACACAGCAAACCATAGTGCATGGTCGTCGTATTCGCGCCTGCCTTCGTCAACCCGAATCCTCACCTATTCCAGTACCAGAACAAATTACCGTATTGCTTGCACTGACTTCAGGATTATTTGATGCGGTGCCACTAGAGCAAATGACAGCGGTGCAAAAAGCCCTTGGTGAAGAGGTTGTTAATTTGCCAAAAGAACTATGTGCACGGTTCAACTCAGCAGCAACATTAAGTGATGAAGATAACAACATCATCATTAAACTCGCTGAAACAACCCTTAAAAAGTTCGAAACTGAAAACAAGTTGCCAGATTTATGAGTAACACCTCAGCTAACCTACGCCACAAGATTAACAATGCAAGCGATTTAAAAGGTGTGGTACGCACAATGAAAGCGCTTGCTGCTGCGAGTATTAGCCAATACGAAAGTTCTGTTGGTGCATTGGCTCATTATTATCGAACCGTTGAATTGGGGTTAAGCGCCAGCCTGCGTTCCAGTCATTCAGCAATATTACCAATTAGTAGGAGCAGGGCGGAAGGATGCAATGACCGTGTTAGTGCCATTGTATTTGGATCAGACCAAGGATTAGTCGGCCAGTTCAATGAAGACGTAGCAGATTTTGCGGTTAAAACCCTTGCGAAACTGGCAGTTAATCCTCAAGTTTTTGTAGTCGGTGAACGAATATCTGCTCGGATTTTGGATAGGGGACTTAACATAGTGCAAGGGTTTGCAGTGCCAACTAATATAAATGCAATTACTGGTTTAGTCAGAAAAATTCAAATAGAAAGTGAAACTAGTGGCTTGTTCCACGAAAATACACAGCTTTACATATTTCACAACCAGCCGGTAACCATGGCGCAATACCGACCCGTATCGCAACGATTGCTACCCTTAGATCGGCAATGGCAACACAAAATGGCAAGCATGCCCTGGCCGACGAAAATCCTCCCAGAAATTCTGTGTAGCAGCACCGAGACTATGGGCGCGCTAATTCGCGAATATATATTTATTTCCCTTTACCGCGCATGTGCTGAATCGCTTTCCAGTGAGAATGCCAGCCGCCTTACAGCGATGCAACGTGCAGAGAAAAATATCGACGAGCAACTACAAAATCTAGGACAAGAATTTCATCAGTTGCGACAAAACTCAATCGATGAAGAACTCAGTGATTTATTGGCTGGTTATGAATTGTTTAGCAACTGCAAAGCAGAAAAATAAGGGGTGCTTGCGCACAAGAAGTTATTTTTCTTCAAAGAAATTTTCTTGTTTTATTGCTGCTTTAGGTCTCTGCTTCAGACACAAAAAAACCGACTTACGTCGGTTTGTTGGGCCGTTTGTTGTTGCATCATCTAAAGTGGTACCAGAGGCCGGACTTGAACCGGCACACCCGTAAAGGCGGCGGATTTTGAAAAGATAGCGTATGTTTTAATCTTTAAAACTCAATTATTTAAAGAGATAAAAAGAACCTTTGTAAATTCTTTGCATGATCGCATGCCTGCTTCAGGCCAAGCTCACAATAACTTTCGCAAGCTATTCTTTTTTGTATCAAGCCTAATTATTGATAAACAAAATTCTATTAAGACGTTGAAGAGTAAACCTGAAACGCGGCGTCGTTCTTGTTTAGTTTCTTAACGCGGTACATGACACTGTCGACTAATGCCAGTGCCGTTTGCGTACTTGGAGGGGCAGATTCGAACGTAACAACGCCTATACTAAAGGTAACGGTAATATCTTCGTTACGAAATGCCGTGTCTAAATTCTTGTGTAGCTTGTCAAATACAACTTTAGCATCTGGCTGTTTTGTTTCAGGCAATAAACACACAAATTCATCGCCACCAATCCGGCCAATGTAATCACTTTCTCTAAATGATTTGGTTATAATTTTCGCTAGTTTGCACAGTATGACGTCGCCTCCATAATGGCCTTTTGTGTCATTGATGGTCTTAAAGTTATCAATATCGATATAAGCAACTGTGAAGGGGTGTCTGTAACGTCTGGTTCGCGCGATCTCTTCTTCTAGTAATGAAGTCAGCCCGCGAGTGTTTAACAAACCAGTTAGGTGGTCATGCTCGGCGGCTGCCTCTTCAACTTTAAAAACGTTACTAAAGTTATTGATTAATATGCTTAAAATACATAGTGCCGACAAGTAAACTAGGGCCGTACATACCGCGTCAGTGCTTGGAATAGCAAGCGAAGCTCGATCGTAAGATACAATGATAGCAAGTGCCGAAATAAATGACACAGATAAACCGGTAATTAAGTTGCCATACCAACTGGCAATCACCACTGGTAGCAAAAGAAGAGGCTCTAACGAAACAGTGGTGAGAAATTGATTATTGACCACGGAAATAACACATACAAAAGTGATACAGGTTACCCATATCCACACATAATGCTTCTCTTCCAAAATGTTAAAGATCGTCTTCACCGCTAGTATCCGTAGTAAAGTCAGGTTGCGTTTTTATTGCAAGTGGTGCTTCTTTTAATAATTGGAATATTTCACTGTCAGTGGAAAGAAGCAGTGTCGTGTTTTTATTTAGTAGCGTTTCATACGCCGACAGCGTTCGGGTAAATACATAGAAGTCACGCGATGCTGGGCTTTGGTTATAGGCCGCAGCGTAAATGCTGGCAGCTTGAGCATCTGCTTTCCCCCTTATATCTTCAACTTGTCGATAGGCCTCGGAGCGAATACGTTTTAACTCACGTTCTCTATTGCCTCTTATTCTTGCAGACTCGCCATTGCCTTCAGAAAGAAAGCGTTCAGCGATTTGACGTCGTTCGCTTATCATCCGGTCATAAATCTTAGGGCGTACACTGGTGTTGTAATTAATGCGTTTAAACTGAATGTCGAGCAACTCTATACCAAAAACCTTGATTTTTTCCGCTGCGGCTTCAAAGATTTCTTTCTCAATTACTTTTCGCCCCTTTACGATGGGCACCAAATTACCCATATTTAGCCTTTTCTCAACGTCATTGAGTAGCGCGTCTCTTTCAGGCACCCTGAGTTTTGTTGTACGTATAATTTCTATTAGTTTGTGTTTAGCGACGGCATTACGCGTTTCACTTCCTAAAATGTCGTCGAGTCGTGACTGCGCACTTCTTTCATCTTTCAAGCGCAAAAAATACTGCAGAGGCTCGACAATGCGCCAGCGGGCAAATAAGTCAACCGATATGTAAAGCTTATCTTTGGTTGGCATATCGGAAGGAGGACCATCCCATTCTAATATGCGTTTATCAATAGAGTTTACGGTTTGGATAAAGGGGATTTTTACTTTGAGACCCGCCTCAGTTATGGGCGTACCCATTGGCTTACCGAATTGCGTGATAATGACTTGCTCGGTCTCGCTTACCGTAAAAAATGTGTGGCTAGTAATCCAGCCTGCAAAGACAAACAGAACCAAAAAAGGCAAAATCGAGATTCGTTTTTTAGTCATTTTCTTTCCTCCCCCAGAACAACCGAGTTTTCTGAACTGAGGTTCATGATTGGTAAAACCGACCCCTTATCTCCGTCTAATAAATAGGTATGCTTTATACTAGGAAGCAGGCGTTCAAGGTGTTCAATGTATATCCTGCGCTGAGTTACTTCGGGTGCCATTTGGTATTCCACCAAAAGTGCATTAAAGCGGCTCACATCTCCTTGTGCTTCATTAACGCGCTGTAAGCGGTAACCATCTGCTTCACGTATTCTTTGATCTTTTTCGCCTTCTGCGAGCGGGATCACTCTGTTGTATTCCCTTCTGGCTTCGTTGATGAGTCGCTCTTTTTCTTGTTGTGCCTGGTTCACTTCATTAAATGATGCTTGAACCGGCGAGGGCGGGTTGATGTTTTTTAGCTGTACTTGGTCGATAGCAATACCCATAGCATAGGTTTGTGCTATCTCTCTAAGGCGTTCCAAAGATTGAAATTCAATCTCTTGCCTACCTATTGTTATTACTTCGTCCACTGTTCTGTCTCCGACTACCTCTCGCATGACAGATTCAGAAATATAGCGCAGCGTTTCACTGGGGTCGCGTACTTGGAACAGGTAGTCAATGGGGGTTGCAATACGGTATTGCACAACCCATTCTACAAGCGCAGCATTTAAGTCGCCCGTAACCATTTGGGTTTCCCTAAGTGCATAGTCACCTCTCGAGCCTTGGTCAGGATTTGTAGCGGCTGCGGTAGCAAAGCCAAATTCCTGTTTTAATTGACGCTTCGCAGGTACGATGTGAACTGTGTCTACCCCAAAAGGTATCTTTAGATGCAAGCCGGGATCTTTTTGAGCATGCAATTTACCAAAGCGTTGGACCACCGCAATAGAGTCGCTTGGCACGGTATAAAAAAGGTTCCATACCATAAAAATAGTGAACAAAAGCAAAACGACACTTATAAAAGCTTTTGGACTTCCGCCGGGTAAGAAGTTTTTAAGTTTATCGAACAACTGCTTTACTTCTTTGTCCACATCAGGCGGAGGACCGCCGGTTTGACCGCTCCCCCAAGGGGTGTTTGGTGGGCTGTTTATCTGAATCTGCATTTTTATTCTCCTGTTCATTGTGGCGATTTCGAAGTGAAGTGCTAATCTATCGGAACCACCATAATTTCGTCGGTAATGAGATTAATGCCCTCAATTTCTCGAACAGCATTTAACACCATTTGTTTTTGCTTTTCAGACATTACCGTTCCAGCAAGAGTCACATTGTTACTGACCGTATTTACGGTGATGTTATTGGCAACACTCATGCCCAACGTGTTGAGTGTCGCGCGAATCTCCTGTGTCAAATCTTCCAGTTTATAAGGTGAGGGGGACGTTTGTTTTAAAGGCAAATCAATCACAGTCGAAGGTGGCACTTTGTCGCTATCATTTGCTTGCTTGTTGCATCCCGATAGCAGTGTCGCTAAAACGACAGAGGTGAAAAATACGTGAAATCGCGTCATTATTTTGTCCTTCAATATAAAGCCTTTCACTAATATACCCCCTGTATTGAGCGCATCTGTGCGCTTCACCACATTATCTAGCCTTTTATTAAAATTCTGACATGATGTTTGCCTGCTAACATTGGGAACGCGATATTTGTGGTGAAGTTATGCTTCTCTTCGTCGATATAAACGTCCCACTGTTGATTCAAATTTGGTGAGGTTTCTCGCCCGCCAAGCGTGCGAGATGCTTTATCATCATTGACATTTCTTGCCTTCTGTATGTTTCTAATAACCTCTATCACATAGTGTGCGTTATCCATGTCTATCGTTACGCTGTAGCGATCCCACTGTGACGGTAACCGTGGTGTTATTTCCAATGATTTGCCCCGCTTTTCTATTCCTAATAGGGAAGAGAGCCCTGCTTGATACATTAAACCTGCGGCGCCTGTATACCAGGTCCAACCACCTCTTCCGCAGTGGGGAGGCACAGAGTAGACGTCTGCCGCCATAACGTAGGGCTCAACTTTGTATTTGGCGCAATGCGCTTCATTAAGTGTGTGATTGATGGGATTTAGCATGGAAAAGAGCTCTAATGCCTGATCTGATTTTGCTTGTTTACACAGTGCCATTACTGTCCAGACGGCCGCGTGGGTGTATTGCCCTCCATTTTCCCGGAAACCTGCTGGATAGCCTTTTATATAGCCCGGCTCTAAAATAGTTTTCTCGAAAGGAGGAGTAAATAGCAGCGCTAAGCCTAACTCTTTCCTTACAAGATACTGAGACGCCATTGTCATAGCTTTGTCGGCTCTGTTGGCGCACGAGTGATTAGACAGTACTGCCCACGACTGACAAATAGCGTCAATTTTGCATTCATCATTAAGCTGAGAGCCAAGCCAGATACCATTATCAAATACGGCTCTGCGGTACCATTCACCATCCCAGGCATGTTGTTCGATAGCGTGAGATATTTCTCGCGAAGCCTGTTGCCATCGCTCTTTATAAGGTATTAGCTTTTGCTTACAATAAGAAGATTGAAGTGCAAATATCTGGTCAATGGCAAAGAGGGTAAACCAGCCTAGCCATACGCTCTCTCCTTCGCCCAGCTTACCAATTCCGTTCATGCCGTCGTTCCAGTCACCGGTGCCAATAAGCGGCAAGCCATGTTTACCTCTGGCAGCAAGCGTAGCGTTAATCGACAAGATACAATGCTCTAACAGGCTGGCAGTATCATCGCTGCTATTTGGCATGAAAAAAGCATCATGTGTTGATGAATCTAAAAGTGGTCCTTCTAGGAAAGGTATTTGTACTTGCCAAATGTCTTGGTCTTGTGTGTTCTTTGCGTAATGCGTAGCTGCTACGACTAACCATATTCTGTCATCAGAAATATGAGTTCTTACTCCTCGCCCTGAAAGTGGAAGCCACCAATGTTGAACATCCCCCTCTTTAAACTGCCGGGACGCAGCGTGCAAAATGTGTTCTCGCACGCGTTTGGGACTGTGCCATAGCATCGACATACCATCTTGCAATTGGTCGCGAAATCCAAATGCGCCGCTGGCCTGATAAAATCCGCAACGCGCTAAAATTCGGCTACTCATTGTTTGATAGTTTAACCAGCCGTTTAATAACAGGTTAGTCGCTTTGTCAGGGGTATCTACCTGAACATGTGTGAGCAGACGTAGCCAATATGCTTTATTCTGTTGTAGTACAACGTCAAAAGTGGCGTGTTTATAGCGTTTGATTAAACTTAGAGCGTGGTCATGGTTGCTTGCGTAGCCAAAAACCAGCACGACATCTTGTGACGCATTAGGCTGAATAGTGAGCTTAGTTTGCATGGCCGAACAGATATCAAAACATTGCCCCAAACGCTTTTTCATCGGCTGATTATGTGCTAAAGCAGCGGGGTGACTTGGACTCCCATATTGCCCAAGGAATTCTGTGCGGTCTGTGGTCCATTCATCCAGTTCACTTTGAAGCATCACAAATGCCTCACTTTCAGAAAATTCAGTCGAAAATGGATTGGACAATGTTATTGCCTGAAAGTATTGCTCAAAGGTGGTGGTTAAAAAGGGCCCGCTTTCATATTTATCGTTACCTAGTACCCACTCAATATAACTGGTAATCGATACCTTGCGTTCATGTTTGCCCGTGTTTTTAATCGACAGGCGGACCATTTTTACTGGAGCGTTTTGTACTACGGTATGGGTTGATTCCATGTAAAGGTGATCGGCATGGTGTGAAAATACACTATAACCCCAACCATGGCTCACTTCGTATTCTCCGCCATCTTGAATAGGTTGGTTTGAGGCACTGCTTAACGCGAGTGTATCCTCATCTCTCACATACAAATTGTCTACACATGGATTACAAACTGGGTCATTGTACCAAGGGGTTAACTGATTATCTCGGCTGTTTTGAGCCCATGTGTAACCGTTTCCATCCTCACCAATTTGAAAACCGAAATTTTCATTGGCGATAATGTTTATCCAAGGCGCAGGAGGAGTGCGACCGCCGCTTAATTGAATAACGTATTCGTTGTTCTTGGTATCAAATCCACCTGTACCATTGAAAAAAGAAAGACTGGAAACATCTGTTTTATTTAACGTTGATGGCGTCATATATCGCGATTGTTTTTGAACGTTTTCTTTAGCGTGTGTTTTACCTATAAGGTCTGTCTCAACAAGGTGATGACATTGTGTTGCTAAATCTCCATTGCGCGCGTTGATCACCAGTCTGGCCGCATGCGTTACGGTATTAAGCAAATCAGTTGAGATTTGATCATAACGCAGTACATGTACATAGCAGTGTGCAGGGCCGGTGTGTTCTTCTGAGTGATAAACAGGCGATTGACTGCAGCGCACCGCGGTTTCAATAGCGTCTTGTAAGCTGTGAAAATAGGTCGAACGCTGTTCATTGATGATCACTATATCCACATACAGCATTTTTAATTTCCAATACTCGTGTGCACGCAATAATTGCTCTACATGTTTGATATCACTACTGTCACATATTCGCATTACCACAATAGGTAGGTCGCCAGATATGCCCTCTTGCCACAACAAATGTTTGATATTTTTTACCGGCAAGGGCAAGTCCTTTTGATGCGAGGGTCTGGTGTCTATGTAAAGCAACTGTGTTGCGATTTTTTGGAAGGTTGCAGTTTCATCATTATCTATACCAAGGTGGCTTAGTAAGACTTGAGATTGTGTCCACGCCATGGTTTTAGCACGGTCAAATGAATATGTATCGGCGTGTTGGTCGATAAGAGACAGTAAACTTTTACGAGAAGATGCGACTAATAGCCAGTAGGTTATCGTTACTTGTTTTCCTGCAGGAATATCAATGTGATGTCTTAATACAAATACCGGGTCGATAACCGCGCCGAGCGAACTGCCAAGCCTGTTGAGACCTTTGTGTAAAACTTTATTTCCATTTGCATTGTGTACCGTCTTACCTCTGCCAATAAAGGTCAGCCTACTCGTATCAAACTCGAACTCATTAACTACTTGGTCGCTCACGACAGCGAAATTAGCAACCCATATTTCAAGTTCTTCAGGCGCACGTTTCCGTCTTGTTGCAATGAGTGCGTTGCGCTCTTTAAGCATACTTGTTTGTACAAACATTTTAGAAAAAGCAGGGTGAGCGCTATCAGCTTTCCTTGGCGCCAGCGCTAGCGCATTAAACGACGTTACAACAACCGGTTTTGTGGTAAGCGATGTGTTGATAATTTTAAGCTGACGAGCCTCACCATCGCTGTCACTAGTAACAACTACGTCTATAGTGCTTTTCATTTCATCGCTTGTTGCTTCATAGCGGGCATAGTCTTCGGCAAATTCGGCCGTGTATCTGCTACAATATTCGCTGCTTTCAGCGCGCAACGGTTGTATTGTCGGCGAGTAGGTATGTTTCGATTTTACGTCGTGAACAAAGAAAAACATGCCGTCATCGTCAGTAGTGGTATCGCCACTCCAGCGTGTGATCGCTATATTTTTCCACACGCTATAACCACAACCTGCTGAGGTTACCATTGCAGTATATCTGCCGTTTGACAGCATATTTGTTTGTCTTTGGCCGTTTTTATGCGGACTAAATACCCGTGATGTGGATTTAGAGAGTGAGAGATTTTGCACAACGCTATCCTCCTGAGTTAGAGGACGTTTAAGTGATACATTACGGGGGATACGCTCTTGAAGTAGCGATTCACAGGCGCCAATCATTGGCTCATTGTGAAATCGATTGCGCATAACGCCATTGTTCAATGTATTATTGATAGCGACGATGATCATTCCCTGGTGATGAGCCATATAGCTTTCGATAACCGTGTGTTTAGCGTTTTTTGGCTGTCTTGAGGGTGTGAAATCGATGGCTTCAAAGAAACCATATGGTCCTAAACACCCTAATGACTCCAGTTTTTTAAAGTTTTTTACTGCGCTGTTGGGATCTACCATCGCGGCAAGACCGCTTGAATAAGGGGACACCACAATACTGTCGGCAAGCCCACGTTTAAGCCCTAAGCTAGGCACACCAAAACTTGAGTATTGATAGTTAAATTCTAAGTCTCGTGCGTTAAATGCCGACTCAGAAAGACCCCAGGGAATCTTAAGGTACTTGCCATAAAGCTGTTGTTGAACTACAGCCATGTTGTTTGTATTGGCAATCAGGCTGCCAAAAGGTGCCCGTATAATTAAAGATGGCATGAGGTACTCAAACATCGAACCTGACCACGATAGCAGCGCTGCGCTGAATCCAACAGGTGATGCTGTGCGACCCAAGTGAAACCAGTGCTCTGAAGGAATGTCGTTTTTGGCAATGGCAAACAGGCTAGCCAAACGCGCTTCAGAACCTAGCAAGTCATAGCACCCAGTATCTAAAGTATCATTATCAACAGAATACCCGATGCTTAGTAAGACCTTTTCTTGGTTAAATAAGAAGTGGAAGTTCATGCCCATTGCAAATGAGCGGGCATTAGAAGCTAGGCGCTCAAACCGTGCTTTAAGATTAGCTTGGCCAACAGATAGGATCTGCTTGTCTTGTTTTGAAGCCTCTATACGACTAATTGTGTTTTGTAACCAGTAATGAACATTTGCGTCGATTGATGTTACGTTGCTAGTCAGTAATGGCAGAAGTGCATGAAGGGATTTCTCTACGCTGATTAAATCATAAGCAGCATTACTGTTTTCATCTTCCAATAAATTTAGCAAGTTGAGTATTTCAACTCGGCAGTGGGGATAATTTTTTTGTGTTGGCTCAGCGTTGATAATAGCTGCGTCTAGCAGTATTAAATTATCATGAAGTGCCTGTTTAATATTCGGCTCAACACGCTGTTCAATTTGCTCTCGCCAAGCTTCTAGGGTGTTCGCCAGCGCAATGAGATGCCCGGCTAAGTTACCACTATCAACAGAAGAAACATATTTAGGGTGTAATGGTTGAAGTGTTTGTGTGTTATACCAATTCAGTAAGTGTCCTTCGTGCTTTTCAAGCTTGCCGAGTGTTTCCAAGGTTGCTTCAAGTTTTTCGGTCGCTTCAACAAGTCCTACCCAGCCAAAATCCTTAGCACTTGCTACCGATAGTAAATATAGCCCGATATTAGTGGGCGATGTTCGGTGCGCTGTTTTCGCTTCGGGCAGCTGCTGAAAGTTGTCCGGTGGCAGCATATTGTCATCAGACGTAACAAACTCATCGAAAAATCGCCACGTTCTGCGTGCAATAAGGCGAAGGGTAGTTTGCCTATTTTCGCTAAGATGTAGGTAAGGGCGAACATTTGGCTGGCTCAACAGCCACGCCATCGCAGGAGCGAGGAACCAAAGCAGCACGAAAGGTAATGTCGTGAAAAAGTGGGTGGCTGAGTATAAAAGCGTCGAAATTGAAGCAAACAACACCAAGCCAACACTTGTGCTCATGAGCTTGTAGTAGTTCACTAAAGAGGGTTTATGCGTGCGTTCAATTTCATCTGACGATACCCACTGTAAAAGGTGGTTTTGGGTAAACGCCATTCTCATAAACGTTCTTGCTAATGCGTCTAGAATTTTAACGCTTTTATCGGGGAGGAACGCAAGAATAAAAAAATAGTTAATAAAAGACAGCAACCCGTCTGACAGCCACATTTTTAAGTGCGTGACTATTCTGCCTTGGCTTCTTCGATATGAAACAAAAAGCAGTGACAAGTGAATAATAAAAGGTGCCGCCAATATGCTAAACACCAGTGTCCAGAGCAATAAAGCTTGATGTAAAGGAAAGAAAAAAGACAAAATCAGCGTTGTAAAAAGACAAGGTTGTACCAGTGAACGACGTAAATTATCTATAATTTTCCATTGACCAAGCATAGGTATCTTACCTGTGCCATTTATTATGCCCAGTAGCCACGGAAGCAGTTGCCAATCACCTCTTGTCCATCGGTGAAGGCGGTTAATATCGGCATGGTAACTGCGGGGGTAGCTTTCCAATACTTCTATATCACAGGCAAAGCCCGCCCGTGCAAATATCCCTTCAAATAAGTCATGACTCAATAGTTTGTTAGCAGGTACACGAGATTTCAGCGCACTCTCAAATGCATCAATATCGTAAATACCCTTTCCGGTGTAAGAGCCTTCGTCATACAAATCTTGATACACATCTGAGCTACTGGAAACATATGGGTCTATTCCTCCTGGGCTTGAGAAGATGAATTGATACCAAGAGCCGTTACCATTGCTTGGCATTAATGGGGTAACTTTAGGTTGTAAAATGCCATGCCCTTTAACAACCCTGCGCTCTCTCCTGTCTAGTAACGGTGTGTTAAGCGGGTGAGCCATTTTACCTATTAATTTTTTAATAACGCCGCGTGTTAACTGCGTGTCTTCATCTAAGGTCACCACATATTTAATATACTCAGGAATGTCTATTTGACCGGAATCAACAGGCGTAAAAGTAGTATCTGTCGCTCCCCTTAAAAGACGATTGAGTTCGTGTAACTTCCCTCTTTTTCGTTCCCAGGCCATCCACGTCTGCTCGTGACGATTGAACATGCGCTTTCGATACAACAGATAAAATCGATTGCGGTTTCGAAAGCCTGGGTATTTTTTATTGAGTGCTGCAATTCGTTCACTAATGCGCAGTAAATGCATTTTATCGCTCGATAATGCTTGGCTTGTGGCATCAACTCCATCCAATAAAAGCCCAAAGCTAACGTTATCATCGATACAGGTTAAATAGTGCATTTCAAGCTGGTAAGTAAGTTTGTCAACGCCTGCTTTGTTAGATAATAGGGACGGTATAACTACGAAAGTTCTGTTGGCGTTTGGCACGCCGGTCCTTAGCGAAAGACCGGGTAAAGGATCAGTATGCACAAAATGTATAATAACTTGATTTATTAAAAGCACTGACACCTCGCCGATGGGGATGAGTGCAAGCAGCGATAAAATAATTTGAAGCAAAAACGAGAAATTAAAAACAAATAGCAAAAGAATAAAAAGAACGAGTAACAAAACACTTAATGAAATGATAAGCCCTACATAAACCTTGGTGCCGCACTCTCCTAACGCGAAGCGTATTCGCTCTATTATCGATGGTTTATAATTAATGTCTTTTTCAAACTGGCGGTGACCATCGCCGAACAGGTGGTAGCCAGGATCGGCAATGCGACGTTTTTCAGACTTGATGGTTTGGTCAATACTCAAGGCTTTAGCGCGCGCTAGAGAGGCGTCAACAATTTCACATTCGGTTAATTCAGAACCAGAGGCTAGCCTTTCTATATTGCTGCGATATAGATTGCGCGTGCTAAAATCCATGTCTGCATAAGCCGAGTAGGTGCGCAGCCGATTATCAACATGGCTTAACTGCTCGAAAGGGACTTTCCAATCAAGTTCTCCCAACAGTCTCAAGCTGTTGATGATATTGCTCATGGTTTCGCTTACTACACTTTGTTCAAGAGATACTTGTTGAATGATGGTGTCAACAGACTTACTTTCTTGGGACAGTTGTTGGTTAAGCCAACGAAGTAAAGGGTACTTTTCTGGATCTTTTCCTCGTAAGCGTCTTGCCAGTTGTGCTAAAAAAGTAACATTTGCACTTGGTGAATAGTTGCTTAGGTTCGGCGGTGTAAATTGCGATGATGTGGCCGCGTTTTCCGGTTTTGCTAGTACATTATCTGCCGTACTATTAGCTTTATTATGTGAAAAGTGATTATCCATTTGAGCTTTGGATAAGCGGCTCAGATTTTCAATAAGCACAATCTTCATCACGCTAGGAAGTGACCACAGCTCTGATATATTCAAGATTTCAGTGTGCTGGTAACAGGAAATAAAGTGGCAAAAGCTTTGCATAGTAAAGTGGCAGTCAGTATGCTCTAAATAGTGCCATGCTATGGCTAATATTCTGGCATAACCGGCTAATTTTCCAACCGCGAGGTGAGGCAGTTTATTGTAAGTTCGTTCTGGTAGGTCTAACGTGGTTTGCCAAATCTGTGTATCGACCACATGATAATTGTCCAGCAACCAGTCAATACCTTTAGGCGAGTCTTTGCTATCGCGTTTATGTGAATTGCTTTTCGATACCAATTGCTCAAGTGTCAGTGCATTATCTTCAAGCCGTTTATAAAGTGAAGGTACACACGTTAGTTTTGTAGTGATCTTGTGATGTTTAGCCAACGCCTCTGCGTAATTACCCAAGCGCTCTGTGCTATAAGTATATTTGCGAATAGGAATGTTTTCCCACGTGGTATTTGACGAAGAGGTAGGGAGAAAAGTGAGCAGCATAACAATACTTCCTTTTAGGTAATTTCACGGAATACCTAAAAACGCATTGTTACTTTGTTTTCTGCTGCGTTAAATGCATTAGGCACATTGTGTATTGCCTAACTATTAAGCCTTTAGATGATGTGTTTATCTGTGCGTTTAAGCACATACATCGAAAAAAGTCTTATTAATTAATTTTTTTGCTACTAACATTTAATGGGGAAGGCTTCTAATCTGTCTGATTCCTCCTTTACCACTTTGTAGCATTCGCAGCACATGTCTTCTAATTTTGGGCGGTCTATAACTGTGATGTGTCCTCGTTTGTAGGTTATTACCCCTGCTTTTTGGAGTTTGCCCGCCGCTTCCGTTACACCCTCCCTTCGAACGCCTAACATATTTGCTATGAGTTCTTGCGTCATGACTAAATTGTTATTGGGCAAACGGTCTAGTGAGAGCAAAATCCAGCGGCAGAGCTGTTGTACTATCGAGTGATGTCGGTTACACACCGCAGTTTGGGACATCTGAGTAATAAGTGAAAGCGTATAGCGTAGCAGAAGAATACGTGCAGTGGCATCATTGTTAAAGACCTGCTTAATTAAGCTTGCGGAAACGCGATATGCCTTCCCTTGACTTTGCACAATCGCGCGACTCGGTGTACTACCTCCGCCTAAAAAAACAGCAACGCCTACAATTCCTTCATTTCCTACAACTGAAATCTCAGCAGATGAGCCATCTGACATTTCGAAAAGTAAAGAAACTATGGCATCAACTGGGAAGTAAACATATTGTAGCGCTTCGCCCGATTCGTATAACACTTGACCCAGCTTGAGGGGAATCAACTCTAATTTTCTTTCACATTGTTCAGGTAAGACTGAAAGAAGTGCTGACAAGAGGGTGTTATTGCATTTAATCATGAGTACACGTTCCTTAATAACTCTCTGTTTCGCCTTCAAGACCTGCGCCATGCTACAGGAAAGTATCATTTTTGAGTTCAGACTAGCCATTTATTATCTTTACTTCTGTGCGTTAGCGAACAAAGGACGTACCTAATTTAGATAAGTATAGTGAAGTGCAGCATTTATGTTGCTGTGGTTCAGCATTAGAACAATTAAATGGTGCAAATTTGAATAAACGTGATATCGCGACTAAATTAGTACCAATCTTTAAGCAGTAAAATGATAGACCATACTATCCGTACTGTATATGAATGTTGATAAATCAATATGTTATCAGGAGTAGGGAAGTTTGATTACTTAAAGTCTACGTGTCTGAGTTCTCGCGGTTTTATTTTTTCTTGTAATAAAGATTAACAGTGCAATACCCACAAAAGAGGAAAATAATGAAGCAGTAAGAACGCCTGATTTTGCGGCATTGATTTGCTCAGATTCATATGCAAGATTTGCAATAAAAATTGCCATTGTGAAACCAATCCCGGCTAAAATGCTGCCTGCAAAAATTAACCCCCAGGTCAAATCTGCAGGTCGTTCTGCCAATTTAGTTTGTATAGCAACCCAGCTAAACAGACAAATTCCAGCGGGTTTACCGAGTATAAAACTAAAGAATACAGCCAGTAAAATCGACATTGGCATGTCCTGATTATTCAATGGAATTCCCGCATTTGCGAATGCAAACATTGGCATCACTACAAACCCCACCCAAGGATGGAGTAAAATTTCTAATCGCTCTACTGGTGACAGGGCTTCACGAGCAGCGGCCTCGGCAGTTTTTAATAGTCGGGTATGCAAAAGTGTATTGTTCTTATACTTCTTAGCTAGCGGACTCCATATCGCACTCACGATATCATGTAGTTTGCTGTCACTTACCCATCGTGACGTAGGCGTCATCAGACCGAGAATTACACCAGTGACGGTTGGATGAATACCTGTAGTATCAATCAACAACCAGATTATAAAACCAACAGCGAAAAACAAAGGCAGACTTCGGACGCCTAGTGAAGACATAAATTTAATGACGACAAAGCCAATTAATGCATAACCCAAAAAAAACCAGTTGAGGGCGTTTCCATATCCCAGCGCAACAACGATAATTGCACCGAGGTCGTCAACAATGGCCAACGACAACATAAAGACGCGAAGACTCTTCGGAATGCGTTTACCTAGTAATGCCAAACAACCAATAACGAAAGCTGTGTCAGTTGCCATAACCGTTCCCCAACCGTTCTGACCGGTTTCCCCGAACTGCAAGAAAAGATAGATAGTTGCCGGTATTATCATACCACCCGCTGCAGCTGAAACAGATAGCAATGCAAGTCGCGGTTTACGTAGTTCTCCTAAAACCAGTTCACGCTTTAGTTCTAGAGCGATGAGAAAGAAAAAAAACGTCATACCTGCATCGTTTATCCATGCGTGCAGTGAACGAGTAAATGTGAAGTTACCAACAGAGAAACCTACAGAAACTTTCCATAGCGCTGCAAATTGTGAACTAAATTCCGAATTAGCCAAATACAGCGCTAGCAGAGTAAATGTGAGTAGCATTATCCCTGCAACTGCCTCTATTTTAAAGAAACGGCCGAGTGGTTGAGTGAGCCAGTCTATGAGAGATTTAGGTAATTGCTCTGCATTTCCTCTGTTTTCTTCAAGTAGTAGTTTAGCAAGCGCTTTTATCTTCATCAGTATCAGTCTCCTGAGACAAGTCTATCATTGAAAAAACAATAAATTTTAGCGATAAGAAGCACTTAGTATTTTTGCCCTTTGTAATAACATAGCGTGAGAGATAGTTTTCGTAGTGCGATAAATCCTAAATTTATACTTTATATAAAAGTCCGATCATACAATTCCGTCAGTATCGCAGATGTGTCGCGAACGTTGTTCGCGGCGAGAGGAAACGCAGTTTGGATTCGCGAAAACTCATTGCGTAATGCATTAATCTGACATTGCCAAAAATTAAAACGACTACAAAGTACAAGCTATTTGCTGTGGTGGTTACTTACGTAAAAAAAACTGATGCTTTGGGCCAATGCAGATTAACGCTGCGATGTTGGTTTCCCGACTCATTTTGCTGGTAGCTATAGTGTTTGTCATGACGAAGGGCTAAGGGTAAAGGTAAAAATCCCAATAGATCAGCTTTTTCACTAGGGTTTGCCAGAGCTTTTGGCCAGTAGGGGCTAGCAAGCGGCGTTAAAATGCTGATTATCTCACTATGAGTTTCGTTCTGTATTGTGTAGGTATTGTTGATGTTTATCATAGGTATTTGCCATTACGGCAACCCCCTGAAGGTATTAGTGTGTTGACAGTCTGCCTCAACTGATTGTTAGTGTGTGTTCGATAGCAAACATAAGTTGATAATTATTCGCTTTTTTAAAGATACAAAGGAAATTGAGCTAACGATTGTCCAAGGGGAGCGTGTTTTAATGAAAAATACACGAATGCCGAAGCGCCGTGTATGGGGTGGAGTCTGATTATTTACGTGCACAAAAAACCGACTTTCGTCGGTTGTTTTATGGTTTGGTACCAGAGGCCGGACTTGAACCGGCACACCCTCTCGGGCGGCGGATTTTGAATCCGCTGCGTCTACCAATTCCGCCACTCTGGCATTGGTAACCATACCGCTGAACCGGCGTATTGCCGAGTCAGGTTGCGCATTATAACCAGCTTAAATCTCGGTGCAAGATTTTTATGACACTTTGTTGAATCAGCTGAACAAAAGTTAAACAAGCTGGGCAAAAGCACTATTTCATTGCGACATGATCAGATATGCCATATTCGCGTTTTATTGAGTCAATCTTGCTTTTCTCATCTTTTAAGAACTGATTGAATAGCTTTATTTTGTCGCCATGCTTTCTGGTTGAAAGGTGATAACTGAAACTTTCATCCGGCGTATCGTTAGCAACGACAAATGCTTGATCGGGATAGCCTAGCTGTTTTCCATAATATCTGGCGACGGCAAGATTGATATCGAGGCAATCCACTAAACCTCGTTGTAAAAGTTGAACGAGGATTTTGACTGAATTGTCATAGACAAAGTTTGCACTATTTTGCTCAAGGCGCTTTTTCCACTGAGGGCTTGGAGTAAACCCATTTACACTGCCTACTCGTTCAAATTCACCAAACTGCTTGGCTTGATTATCAGGCAAAACAACTAAGTCGATGTGAAGGTTGACAATACTGTCACTGTACACGAGGTCTGAATGACGGGTGGACCAGAGCGCATTATCGGGTACACGAAAGTCTATGTTTGCACTGTCGTACCAATCAGGAAAACGGGAGATGGGCAAATAGACGAATTCGAATTTAATCCCTTGTTCTTCGGCGAATAAATTGAGTACATCAGTGATGAAGGTATGTTTACTGTGTTCCGCCGACTGAGTGAAAAAAGGCAGGTAATCTACATCCTCAATACCGACAAGATAGACTTTTGGATCGTCATCAGCAAAGGCTTGCTTTAACGGGCTAAGCGCAATCATTAATAGCAGTATGAATCCAAACGAATACAAACGTTGAGACATCAATAGGGATCCCGTGTAAGCCAATCAACTACTGGAAGGTTAATGAAGTACTGGTTTCCAAGAACCATTAATCGTCGACCTAATCGCCAGAATGTATTAAGTTTAGCGCAAAATAGAAATGCGTCTTGATTGATTTTGTGATTTCAATCAACAGACCTCATTTTTTGCGCGGAGCAGGCCCTGCGAGTTTTCAAGGAAACAGAGTAGTTAAATGACAGAAACAGAAGTTTCAAAAAACATGAAACGAGCGGGATTCTTTAAGCGTCTAGCCGCAATCGTTTACGACGGATTAGTGGCCGTTGCAGTGGGAATGTGTGCAGCACTTATCATCATTATTCTGCTTCTTGTGCTATATCAAAATGGCGTTATTCAAGGGCCTGCAGATATGCAGTTTAACGCTTTCATGCAACAGTCTTTACTGTACAAGAGCATTGTTCAGTGCTGGGTGGGAATTTGGGTGATTGCGTTTTTCTTGTGGTTTTGGAAACACGGTGGACAAACCTTAGGCATGCGTGCGTGGCGTTTACGCTTATTTGCCATGGACGACAAGCCGGTTGGGTATGGCCGACTCATTATTCGCTTGCTAACGTCGTTAGGTGGGTTGGGAACAATCTTGGTACTCTTAGACTTTAAAAACAAGCTAGCGTTGCAAGATAGACTGTCCAATATAGAAGTGATCCAGTTAAGCAAAACACAAAACGATCATAAGTCTTGGTAGCGTCACTAGCGCCGTAGCATAAATGCCGCCATGCCGACGAAAACGCAGCTAGGCAACAATGCCCCCAATATAGGTGGGAGTTGGTACACTAAACTAAGCGGCCCAAACACTTCGTTGGTAATAAAAAAGGCAAAGCCAGTTAATACACCCATAATGATGCGTGCACCCATGGTAACGCTGCGCAATGGCCCGAAAATAAAGCTTAGGGCCATCAGCAACATTACTGACACTGAAACGGGTTGCATTATTTTACGCCAAAGCGCTAGTTCATAACGAGCGGGATCTTGGTCGTTATTGGTTAGATAAGTGACATAATCCACTAAACCTCTGATTGATAGTGCTTCTGGCTTAACAGCAACAACGCCGAGTTTGTCTGGTGTTAAGGTTGAAGACCAATCCAATACGGGGGCACTATCCTGACGAATATTTTGTTCACTAAAATATGTGTGGTTAACATTAATCAGTTGCCAGCGTTCTTCATCGTAAGTGGCTTCTTTAGCATAGGTCAGTTGGCGTAAATTGGCCGAGCCATCGAACCAATAAATCACAACATCTCTCAGTAAGTCGCGCGACACTACCTGGCCAATACTGACGAAATTATCCCCGTCTTTTGCCCAAACCAATTGATCTGAGGAAAAAAGGCTACCCCCGGATATCGCTTCTGTTCTGATTTCTTTTGCTTTGGCTTCACTTGCAGGCGTTACAAATTCACCTACTGACATCACCACAATGATCATCAGCACACAAGATTTCATCGCTGAACTGATGATATTCCACCGGCTTTGCCCTGCTGCTTGCATCACCACTAATTCGGAATTGCTGGCCAACAATCCCATGCCTATTAACCCACCAAGCAGTGTTGCCATCGGGAAAAATTGCTCTAAATCTCTAGGCAGGCTCAGTAAAACGTAGACGAGGGCAATGGTCATGTCATATTCACCCTCACCAATCTTACGCAATTGTTCAACAAATTTTATTAGGGCACTTAACCCCAACAAGACTGACAAGGTAATAGACACAGTACCAAGGAGTGTTCTGGCAATATACCAATCGAGGATCTTAAACATCAGCTGCGCCTCCACAATAAGGAGCGTAACCATGTGCCTGATTTTCTATCACGGGCGATCAACGCAATCCCGATGACCAACATAACCGCATGAACCCACCACAAGCCAATTTGTACAGGGATCTTGCCATCCTCTAACACTCGTCGGCTGGCGAGCAGCAGCAAGAAATAGCCAAGATACAGCAGAATAGCGGGAAACATTTTGCCGAAACGGCCCTGTCGTGGGTCAACCGATGATAGCGGAACGGCGATAAGCACTAAAAAAGGCAGTGATAGCGGTATTGCAATTCGCCATTGGAATTCAGCAATGGCCTCAATAGAACCATCCTGCAGTAAATCAAGCGTAGGTACTGCGACCATTTTTCGACTCGACTCCGTAGGCGCTTTTTCACTGATTTGAATTTGGTATTCATCAAATGAAACAATACGATAGTTGTTACTTTCAACACTACCCTCGTATTGATTACCTTCGTTTAAGATCAAGTTTTGCGCACCATTCGGAGAAACGTTAATACTGCCAGCATCAGCATATACAACGTGTACCTGAGGCTTTCCTTCAGGCGCTTGTTTGTGTTGTGCCAGGAATATGCGTTGCAGTGGTTTTTCATTCTCTGAATCTATTTCATGCACAAATATGACGGCTTTGTCGTTTCCTGTCTGCTGAAATCTACCAGGGATTAGGGCTGCAATACCGCCTTCTGTGGCAGCTTTGTCGCGAAGTTGGTACTCACTTTCAGCGGACAGTGGGGCAAGCCATAGGGTGATGACGGCGGTGATCACCATCATCAATATCGACAAGACTAACATTACGCGCGTGACGTACCATTCACTGATCCCACAGGCTTTCATCACAGTCATCTCACTGTCGACGTACAATCGCCCATACGCCAGCATGATGCCCAGAAATACACTAATGGGGAGGACTAAAGACGCCAGTACTGGGCTATACAGCGCAAGGAAACCGACCACTAGACTGGCTGGGATGTCGCCATCAGATGCATCACCCAATACGCGGACGAAGCGCAAGGTAATAAAAATTGCCATTAACACGAAGAAAATAGCCAGTTGGGATTTAAGACTTTCTTTAAGTAAATAACGGAAAATAAGCATCAGTTAGATACACGTAAACTTGGATTTTTAGTGAAAGCAGTCACAGATTTCAGTAAACTCAGTGTTTTGACAAGTTTTGTCGACCAGCGGTCAAACGATTACGCATTCAATTGCCCGCGTATTAAATCACAAGCAACAGACAAAGGTTAATTCAAATTAAATAAAATTGACAGTTTGGCCCTAAATAACCGGTTTGTTGAACGAGAGATTATTATGGAATTTAGTGTAAAAAGTGGTAGCCCGGAAAAGCAGAGAAGTGCATGTATCGTTGTGGGTGTATATGAACCAAGACGATTAAGCCCTGTCGCCGAACAGTTGGATGAAATCAGCGAAGGCTACATTAGCAGCTTACTGCGACGCGGAGATCTGGAAGGAAAGGCCGGCCAGATGCTGCTCTTACATCATGTACCAAACGTGTTAAGCGAACGTGTGCTATTGGTAGGTTGTGGTAAAGAGCGTGAATTAGATGAGCGCCAATATAAGCAAATCATTGCCAAGACCATTCGTACATTGAACGAAACCGGTTCGATGGAAGCTGTTTGCTATCTGTCAGATCTTCACGTCAAAGGTCGTGATGTCTATTGGAAAGTGCGTCAAGCAGTCGAAGCAACTCAGGACTCCCTGTACACCTTCTTGCAATTAAAAACCAAAAAAGGTGAGCTGCGCCGTCCGTTACGTAAAATCGTATTCAACGTACCAACACGTAAAGAGTTACCCATCGGCGAACGCGCATTAGAGCATGGACTCGCGATTGCAACAGGGTCTAGCAGTGCACGAGACGTTGCTAATATGCCTCCCAATATCTGTAATCCAGGTTATTTGTGGCAGCAAGCAGAAGCAATGGCTGAAAAGTACGAGTCGCTAACGGCGGAAAAAGTTGACGAAGCGCAAATGGAAGCGCTTGGTATGCATACTTACTTGGCCGTTGGGCGAGGTTCCGAAAACGAATCTATGATGAGCATCTTGCACCACCAAGGTGGCGATAAAGATGCTGCGCCTATCGTGCTAGTCGGTAAAGGCCTGACCTTTGATAGTGGTGGTATTTCATTGAAACCAGGTGATGGTATGGATGAAATGAAATACGACATGTGTGGTGCTGCGTCAGTATTTGGTGTTATGCACACGGTCGCGGAATTAAACTTACCTCTGAATATCATTGGGGTTTTAGCTGGCTGTGAAAATATGCCTGACGGCCGCTCTTATCGCCCAGGCGATATTTTAACTACAATGTCAGGTCAGACGGTTGAAGTATTGAATACTGACGCTGAAGGGCGCTTGGTATTATGTGATGCCCTAACCTACGTAGAGCGTTTTTCACCTGAAACCGTTATCGATGTGGCGACTCTCACTGGCGCCTGTGTCATTGCGCTTGGTAAGCATGCCACCGGCGTGATGAGTCCGCACAACCCATTGGCGCACGAGTTAGTCAATGCGTCGGAGCAAAGTGCTGACCGAGCATGGCGCTTGCCATTGTGGGATGAATACCAAGAGCAAATTGAAAGCCCCTTTGCGGATATGTCGAATTTAGGCGGGCGTCCAGCCGGAACTATCACTGCGGCTTGTTTCTTGTCTCGTTTTACCAAGAAATATAATTGGGCACACTTGGATATCGCAGGTACAGCCTGGTCTTCTGGTAAAGATAAAGGCGCAAGTGGGCGTCCAGTGCCGATGTTGACTCAGTTCTTACTTAATCGTGCAGGCATTAAGACAGAAGACTAATCGATGAATGTAAGTGCAACCTTCTATCAGCTTGATAGCGACGATTTATTCGAAGCGGTAACGCCACTTGTTGTTGAGTGTTACCGTGCGCGTCAACCCTTGGTTTTGATATGTAAAGACAAGGCATCAGCAGAAGCGTGGGACGAACATTTGTGGCGACAGCCTAACGATGCGTTTATACCGCATAATTTGCGCGGTGAAGGGCCTGCCAATGGCACACCAGTGACGATTACCTGGCCACCCGTGAGTGAAACAAAAGCTGTTGCGATTAACCTCGCTGGGGACGTATTGCCTCTTCAACGACCTCTTAAGCAGGTGATCGATTTTGTTCCCACTGACGATAGCGGTAAGCAAGCGGCAAGAGAACGCTACAAGCAGTATCAACAAGCAGGCTGCACAATGCAATTTAAGCAATTTTCAAAAGAGATAAATAATGGATAAAACCTTTAACCCCAGTGCGATCGAACAAAGTTGTTACGCAGAATGGGAAGAAAATGGTTATTTCAAACCGTCGGGTTCTGGCGACCCTTACTGTATTTTATTACCACCACCAAATGTAACCGGCAGCCTGCATATGGGGCACGCGTTTCAGCATACGATTATGGATACCTTAACGCGATATCATCGAATGAAAGGTGACAATACCTTATGGCAGTGCGGTACTGACCATGCAGGCATCGCGACACAAATGGTAGTAGAGCGCCAACTGGATGCAAAAGGTTTAAGCCGTCACGATCTAGGCCGAGAAGCATTTATTGAGAAGGTCTGGGAGTGGAAAGCAGAATCTGGCGGTACTATCAGTCAGCAAATGCGCCGTCTTGGCACCTCAACTGATTGGGATCGTGAAGTGTTCACCATGGATGAAAATTTATCCAAGGCCGTGAGCAAAGTCTTTGTCGATTTGTACAAAGAAGGCCTCATTTACCGTGGTAAGCGCTTGGTAAATTGGGATCCTGTCTTACACACTGCAGTGTCTGATCTGGAAGTGCTCAATGAAGAAGAAGCTGGCCATATGTGGCATATGCGTTATCCATTGGCCGACGGTAGTGGTGAGTTAGTCGTTGCAACAACACGTCCTGAAACCATGCTGGGTGACACAGCTGTTGCGGTTCACCCTGATGATGAGCGTTATCAGTCATTTATTGGCAAGGAAATCAAATTGCCGATTACGGGTCGATTGATCCCGGTCATTGCTGATGATTACGTTGATCAAGAGTTTGGTACGGGCTGCGTTAAAATTACGCCAGCACACGATTTTAATGACTACGACATGGGTAAGCGCCACTCGTTGCCGATGATCAACATTTTAACTGATGACGCCAAGCTAAACGAAGACGTGCCAGAGGCCTACCGTGGCTTAGACCGCTTTGATGCGCGTAAACAAATTGTTGCAGACTTAGAAGCCAGCGGCGTATTGGTTAAGATTGAACCTCACACATTGAAAGTACCACGTGGAGACCGTTCTGGTGCGGTGATCGAACCTTACCTCACGGACCAATGGTATGTTGCCGTTGAGTCTCTTGCCAAGCCAGCAATTGAGGCGGTTGAATCAGGTGAGATTCGTTTTGTTCCTGAGAATTGGAACAAGACTTACTACCAGTGGATGCACAATATTCAAGATTGGTGTATTTCACGTCAATTATGGTGGGGGCACCGCATCCCAGCATGGTATGACGAAGAGGGGAACTTCTACGTTGGTGAAAATGAAGAAACAGTACGTGCTGAAAACGGTTTAAGCGACAGCGTAGCATTACGTCAAGACGATGATGTTTTGGATACCTGGTTCTCTTCTGCGTTGTGGCCATTTGCGACGATGGGCTGGCCACAAAAGACCCCTGAATTAGAAACGTTTGTACCTAGCTCCGTGCTAGTGACAGGGTTCGATATCATTTTCTTCTGGGTTGCCAGAATGATCATGATGACGAAAAAGTTCACGGGCAAAATCCCGTTTAAAGATATTTATATCACTGGTCTCATTCGCGATGAGCAAGGTGACAAGATGTCTAAGTCGAAAGGGAACGTGCTAGATCCTATCGATTTGATTGATGGCATAAGCCTCGATGCACTGGTAGAGAAACGTACCGGTGGCATGATGCAACCGCAGAAGGCCGAAAAAATTGCTAAACGTACTCGCCAACAATTCCCTGAAGGGATTGCCGGTTACGGGACTGATGCACTTCGCTTCACGTTTGCCGCAATGGCGTCAACCAGCCGTGATATCAATTTTGATATGGGGCGTGTGGAAGGTTATCGAAACTTCTGCAACAAGATTTGGAATGCCTCTCGTTTCGTTTTGATGAACACTGAGACTGAAGATACAGGGAAAGGTGTTAGCAGTGAGCAGATGGAACTGAGTATGGCTGATCGTTGGATTTGGGCTCGCTTTTATCAAACAGTAGCTGACTTTGAGCAGGCGCTCGAACAATATCGTTTTGATATAGCCGCTCAAGCATTGTATGAATTTACCTGGAATCAGTTCTGTGACTGGTATCTAGAGTTGACCAAACCGGTATTAAACAGTGATGAAAGCAGTGAAGCGCAAAAACGCGGTACGCGTTACACTTTGGTCAATGTACTTGAACAGTTAATGCGTCTGCTACACCCGATGATGCCATTTATCACGGAAACGATATGGCAGCGCGTAGCGCCATTAACCGATGTCTTAGATAGCGGTAACGCGAGCATTATGGTGCAAGCATTCCCTCAGATGCCTCAACAAGGCGTTGATGAGGATGTACTCAATGATGTTGAATGGCTGAAGAAAGTTATCGTAGGTATTCGTAACATTCGCGGAGAAATGGATATTTCACCGAACAAACCATTATCTGTGATGTTGAGAAATGCCAGTGAGCAAGATCTGCTACGTGCCAAGTCAATGGATTTGTATTTAACCCGTATGGCTAAACTAGAGTCCATTAAAGTCTTGGCGAAAGGGGAAGAAGCTCCTGCTTCTGCCAGTGCTATTGTGGGCGAAATGGAAGTGCTTATTCCAATGGCAGGGTTAATCGATAAAGATGCTGAGCTAGCGCGCATCGCAAAAGCCATCGACAAAATCGAAAAAGACGCAGCGCGGACGCAAGGTAAGCTATCGAATGAAAAGTTTGTCAGCAAAGCGCCTGAGGCGGTAATAGAGAAAGAAAAGCAAAAATTAGCTGAGGCGACTCAGCAATTAGAAAAGCTTCAAGAACAACAAAGGACGATTGAAGCACTTTAATGTTGCTCACACCTTCATTAAAAAGCCTCTGATGTAAAAACTCAGAGGCTTTTTTGTTTTCACCGTGTCGTTTATTCGTTGGTATTTATCTTTTCAAGCTTCGATTTCCTTGAAAAATTGCTTTGACTTTTATCTAACTTCAAACTAAATTGATATCAAAGTGATATCAAAAGGAGGTATTTATGATCGTCGAGAAAAAGGCATTATCGTTTAATGGTTATATCAGTGCTTTAGTATTAGCAGGGTTAACCGTTGTGTTAGCGTTATGGGTGCAAAGCAACACAGTACCGTTGGATGTAACAGAGTTTAGTAAGATCCTGTTGCTCGTTTTAGTGCTTGCGTGCTGGGGTGGTTTTTTTATGGTGCAACCGAATCAAGGTAAAGTACTCACGTTGTTTGGCGCGTATGTCGGCACAGAGAAGCGCTCAGGTTTGCGTTGGACGATTCCACTATTTATGCGCAAAGCCATTTCCTTGCGTATACGTAATTTTGAGAGTGCTAAAATAAAGGTCAATGACAATCAGGGTAATCCCATTGAGATTGCTACAGTTGTTGTTTGGTCCGTTACGGATACCGCAGAAGCTGTGTTCGAAGTGGATGACTATGAAAGCTATGTAACGATTCAAAGTGAGTCTGCATTGCGTAATTTAGCCAGCAGTTACCCTTATGATCCACGTGATGATGACGAAGCTGAAATTGCATTGCGCAGCCACCCGATTGAAATTGCCAACCGTTTATCAGCTGAAATACAAGATCGTCTTGGACGGGCTGGGATAACGGTACATGAAGCACGCATCAGTCACTTAGCCTACGCTCAAGAAATTGCCAGTGCAATGCTGCAGCGCCAACAAGCAGCCGCTATCATAGCCGCTCGAGGTCGTATCGTTGAAGGGGCTGTCAGTATGGTCGAAATGGCGCTAGAAAAGCTCAGTGAAAAGCAGGTTGTAGAACTGGATGAAGAGCGTAAAGCGGCTATGGTAAGCAATTTAATGGTCGTACTATGCGGTGATAAAAATACCCAACCGGTTATTAATACAGGTTCTTTGTATTCATGAGTAAAAAAGCTTTTCCGCTACGCATTAACGAAAAAGTATTGGCTGCTATGCAGCGATGGGCTGATGACGATTTGCGCAGTCTAAACGCTCAAATTGAATTCGTACTAAGAGATGCGTTGGTGAAAAATGGCCGAGTCAAACTTGTCGAACGGGTTACGATAGATATCGAAGAGTCAGACTCATCTGACTCGGCCTAAAGGAGTGAGATAACTCACTCCTAGCGGCTCTGCTTTAGTGTGTTTCCCGCTTGAGCAGAGCGCGCGTAAAAGTTAAAGCCAACAATATAATGACGCTGAGCAGCGATGTACTGCCTCCATGTTCATCGACAATAACGACGCGAGTTTCTGTTACAACCTCATACTCTTCACTTTCCAATGGCGTAAACGCGAGGTCCTCATCATCTAGACCGTCTGAGAAGGCAATAAATTCGTCGTAGTCTGCGTCATACAGCTCAATCAGTACTTCATAGTCGTTGCTCGGAAAGCCACTCACTAGTTCGCTTTCTACAACAAAACTGTCGTTGCTTGAATCGCCATCAATGGCAAATACTGATGTGGTATGAATGGCATCAAAAACGCCGTCGATGCCCAAGTAAATAACAGCGTAAACATAAGCTCGGCTGAAGACTGTGTCAGCGTCAAACTCAACCGTTAATTTAGAGTAGTAGCCGTCATAATCGTAGTCATGCGAGAGAGTGGTCCAGCTATCGTAGATCCAAAAGTCACTATTGGCGTCGATAAACCCCTGTGACTCTCTATTTTTCGAAGGCCACTTTTTTTCCGCAAGCTGTGTATTTTTAACCGTCAATGGTACGGGTAGATTGCTACCGTCGAGGGTTGCCATTTTATTGCTGGCAACAACTCTTTGAGGTGACGCAAAAGGTTGGCCAAACTGAAACTCGGCGCTTTTAACAACGGGGATGGGAGTTTCTGCCTGTGCACTTACTGTCGCAAATGGAAAAAATATTGCGGCTATCTTTAAAGCCGTATTGATGTGGTTCATCATCGCGGTTCTCCCTGCACTGATTATTGTTTACAGTACAGAGTGTGCCGCAATTAAGCTGAACCAAAACTGAAAGCTATCTGAATTAACTTAACCGCTGTGAGCGACAATTAGCAAAGCGTTGTCTAGGCGCGGTAACTAAACTATTGGCTAGTCTTTTAGCTAGTCGTTTAGAGTTGGGTTTTCCTCGCCGTCTTCACCTATGTAGTAGGTACCCCAACCGTCATAATGAACACCGTGTTTTTCAGCGATACCCAAAAGAGTGTCGGTGTCTTTGTCTAGAATAGGACGCTCAAGCTTACGTTCAATTACAGCGTCAAAACAGAAGATAGTACCGCCATCATCTAACACCAGTTCTTCAGCATCTGACACTTCAAACTCAGCCTTAAAAACATCTACAGCAGCTTTTTCAAGTTTATCAAAATCAGCACAAGCAAAATGATGTTCAACAGTGTAGGTCGCATCCATTTGACTGCCATCTTCACGCAGGGCGTCGATAGTCTCTTGATTAAATGCGTACCACTCTTGACGTTCTTGTTCTAAATCCATGCTTAATTTCACCGCGATTAGGAATACCCTTAGTTTACTCCTTTGCGTCCAGCAACGCGACCTCATCCGTCAACTTTTCCAGATGGGCTTGCATTTGGGCATGGCAAACCTCTGCCCACTCTTTTGCACTTTTAGATGAGTCGAGTTCGATAGGGGCTAGGATATCAATCAGCACAGTGCCGTTGTTCCAACGGTTGAGCTTAATGGATTTGTGTGTATTGCTAGCACAGACCAAAGAAATTGGCGTGTGTGTATCGAGCGCTAAGCGAAATGCACCAGTTTTAAACGGAAGCAACCCTCGACCGTAAGAACGAGTACCCTCGGGAAAGAACCAAACTGACAAACGGCGTTCACGGATTTTTTCGGCCGTCTGTGTCAAGGTGTCACGTGCTCTTCCTGAGTTTTTACGATCAATCATGATATTTCCAGTCAGCCAATAGAGTTGACCGAAAATAGGTATCCACTTAAGGCTCTTTTTACCGACGGTGACGACACCCGGCAATGCCGCTTTACAGATGGTAAGCAAGTCATAACTATTTTGATGATTTGCGATGAATATATACGGTTGGTCCTGTTTTATGTCAGGTGATACGCGTACCACAACCTTAACGCCAACTAATCGAGACATGGTGCTATACACTTGCCCGGCAAGGTGCACATTATTGCGATGAAAAGGCCTAACTAAACAGGCAAGAATAAGGAAAATATTGATCAGGATAAAATAGACAAAAATGATCAAACATCTAAAAACAGCTAACACGTGTACGCTCAAATTGTTTTTGCGCGGAAGTATACGCAACTTTGGCAAAATCTAAAGTGAAATTGTTACTCCTCATACCTCCATTTGCTCCTTCATTCTGATCCTGTGCTAAAGTGTTAAATTGTACCGGTCGATATTGATGTGATACCGATCACTGCGTGAGGAAAATCTCGACAATGCAAGTATTTACGCCTGAAGAACTGGATGATGAAATTCTTGGCGATTTAATGGAAGAAATTCAAGAACTCTATGAAGCGAGTGAACAGACGCTAATAGAGCTTGAATTGCGACCCACTGATAACGAACTTCAACGCGCGTTGTTTCGCTCGGTACATACCATTAAAGGTGATCTCGGTTTGGTGAGTTTCTCTCCCATGATCCCGCTGTTGCAGCATGTTGAAGATTTACTAGATTATTTGCGCAAGGGCCAAATTGATTACACCAGCACCATGAGTGATTTGGTACTTATTACCATGGATATGGTTAAGACCTTTGTTGAAGGCTGTATGGAAAAAGGTCGAGCAGAGTATGATGAGGAATTGCATACTCAATTAGTCGACGCAATTGGTCAAATTGAGCCTGAGAATAAGAATCAACATGAAGCATTGCTAACCAAAGCGGTTTTGCTGCTCAATCCGAATCTAGATATTGCGGTTAGCGATTCAGGCAAGCCTATCGCTGAAAAGGTCACTGGTAGCATTCTCAACACGGGTATTCCCAAAGACCTCAGTACAGAGAAACAACAAGACATTTTATTCTTTCGTGATCTAATGAAGGCTATTGAACGCCGTTCCGATTATTGGGAAGGCCGTGGAGACCGGATCGCCAAGCTTGCTAGCTATGTCAATCAGTCATCGGGTAATCAAATAGATCCTGAACAGTTAGCGGTAGCCTGCTATGTACATGATTTCGGCATGGCTTTTATGCCGCTGAAGTTGCTGCATAAAACCGAGAAATATAGCGATATAGAATTTAATTTAATGCGCTCTCACGTCTACAAGAGCTCACGTTTGCTCGAACATTTAGAATTGTGGGATGGTGCGCGTAAAATTGTTATGCAGCATCACGAGCGGGTGGATGGCAGTGGTTACCCTCTGGGCATCAAAGAAGCGGATATGTGCGATGGTGCCAAGTTACTCGCAATCCTTGACACTTATGATGCGATGACCCACTCCCGTGCGCACAACGGCACGGATCATTTGTCAAAAAAGGAAGCCGTGATAGAAATTAATCGTCAGGCAAAAGGGCAATTTAGCGTTAAATGGTTGCGCATCTTCAACCAGGCGATGACAGCGCTACTGACTAAATAATGGTTGCGCGTTACTCTGCAGTAACGCGCTCTATATTTGCACCTAATCCGCGTAGTTTCTTTTCAATCGATTCATAGCCTCTGTCGAGATGGTAAATACGATTAACGGTAGTTTCACCTTCTGCTAGCAACCCTGCAATAACAAGACTTGCTGATGCGCGTAAATCGGTTGCCATCACCGGCGCGCCGCGCAATTGTGAATTACCTTTGGATACTGCGCTGTTACCTTCTAACGAAATATCGGCACCCATGCGGTGCAATTCGGGTACATGCATAAAACGATTTTCGAAAATGGTTTCACTGATCACGCCTGTGCCTTCAGCGATGCAATTCAAAGTCACGAATTGTGCTTGCATATCGGTAGGGAAGCCCGGGTGTGGTGCCGTTTTGAGGCTTACCGCTTTGGGGTGTTTCCCAGACATGTCCAATTCAATCCAATCATCACCTATCGTAATGTTAGCGCCTGCCTGTTCTAGCTTATCGATAACCGCGTCAAGCGTATCAGGCGCCGCATTCAAACAACGAACTTTACCGCCACTTGCCGCCGCTGCGACCAAAAATGTTCCGGTTTCGATACGGTCGGGCAGTACTCGATGAGTGCCACCGTGTAATGTTTCTACACCTTGTATTCGAATGTTATCGGTACCGGCGCCTTCAATTTTCGCTCCCATGCGATTGAGGCATACGGCCAAATCTACGATTTCTGGTTCGCGTGCAGCATTTTCTAGAATAGTTTCACCATCGGCTAATGCTGCTGCCATCATAAGGTTTTCAGTCGCACCGACACTTACGATATCCATAAAGATACGTGCGCCTTTTAAGCGTCCATCAACGGTTGCGCGAATATAACCTTCGTCAACAACGATGTTGGCTCCCATTTTTTCTAGGCCGGCTAAGTGCAGATTGACTGGGCGAGCACCGATGGCACAACCACCGGGTAACGATACATTGGCTTTGCCGTGCTTCGCCAGCAATGGCCCTAACACGAGAATTGACGCTCGCATAGTACGAACCAATTCATATGATGCTGTTATTGAACTCAAAGTGCTTGCGTTTAACTCAACACTGCCAGAGCCTCGATTCACTGTCACGCCCAACTCAGCCAGCAAGGCTAAACTGGTATTAATGTCGCGTAAATCAGGCACATTGGTGAAGGTGCATGCTTCGTCAGTTAACAGACAGGTGATAAGGAGTGGGAGAGCGGCGTTTTTGGCGCCAGATATAACCACTTCGCCTTGTAGCGGAGGGCTCTTTTTAATTACCAATTTATCCATCGAATATTTTTCTTAGCCGGGCATATGGAGCATACGCTCGCGTCGCCACTGTTCCGTATTGAATGTTTTAATTGTTACCGCGTGAAGGCTACCGTCAGCAATCATATCTTTCAATGGGGCATAAACATATTGTTGTTTCTTTACCCTCGACATATCGTCGAATACATCGCTGACAGCAATAACTCTCACGTGAGATCCATCGCTTTGCACATGTACTTCAGAAAGGTTGAGTGCTGATTTCAGTAAAAGTTCGATTTGTTCGTTTGTCATTCGATCTCAGTGCACGATTTTCAGTAACGCTATTCTAACGGCAAAAGCGATGATGCGTCGCTGATTTTTGCCAGATTTAGCAATTCTTTGGGAGGATTTTGCAATTTAATCGACAAACCTGCACGCTTGGCATCTCGAATGAGATTAAGAAGCCAAGCAAGGCCTGCGCTGTCTATGCGCGCTATATCGGATAAGCAAATAGTTAAATTTGACTGTTTTTTCAATGCATCAAGGTCGTGACGGCTGGCGCTTTTCCACCAATCTTTTTCAATGGTGTACATGGTCAAGTCACCCGTCACATTCATGCTGCCACTATCATTAAGAGAAGTGCTAAAAGGCGTCATTAATTAACTTTCTTTTGTTTGTAAAACAATCGGTTTATCGATGGAATTGCGCATGATCTCAATCACTTTATCGATGCCGTCTTGACGTAAAATGCCTTCAAATTCGCTGCGTTTGCTGTCAACCACACTGATACCCTCTGCGATCATATCGTATGCTCGCCATTCGTTAGTGTTTTTGTTCTTGGTAACTTTAAATGCAACATTGATATCTGGACGCACGTCATCTTTAATAACAGCTCTTACCGTTACCGTCTTTTTGTCTTTCCAATCGCTTGACGGTTCAAAAATCACTTCTTGATTGTCGTAATAGCCCATTGCAATGGCGTAGCTGGTGATCAAATACTCTCTAAACACTGAAACGTATTCATTTAGCTTCTCTTTCGGTACTGAGCGGAAATGCTTGCCTAACACCATAAACGCTGCATATTTGTAATCGATGTAAGGCACCAACTCTTCTTTCATGATCACGCGCAGCTTCTCAGGCTCTTGCTCTATTTCACTTTGCTCGCGCTTGATGCGGTCAAAAGTTTTTACCGCTACACTTTGAACCATGACGTAAGGGTCTGTAGACTCAATCTCAGCACGCGCGGTTGATACACAAAGTAGGCTAGCGGCGAATAGTCCCAATAACCAATTTCTCACAATAATTTCTCCTAATTTAAATGACTATTCACTGTCTCGACTGAATAAAAATTGTCCGATAAGGTCTTCGAGTACCAGTGCTGACTTGGTGTCTTCAATAAAGTCACCGTCTTCAAGGTTTTCAATATCGCCAAACGAAAAGCCTGGCTGCAAACCAACATATTGTTCACCTAAAAGCCCCGACGTCAGAATCGCTACTGAGCTGGTTTCAGGGAAGTTGCTGTAATCTTTACTAATGGTCAGCGTTACCACTGGGGTGAAGTCTTCGGAATCTAAATTAATCGATTCGACACGACCAATAGTGACGCCTCCCACCTTGACGGCTGAACGCTCTTTCAAGCCACCAATATTATCAAATTTAGCTTTTAATACGTACGTTTCACCACTGGCTTGCATGCCCTGATTGGCGACTTTTAACCCCAACAACAACAATGCTGCAATAGTCAACAATACAAACAGTCCAACAAGTATTTCTGTTTTGCGCGTTGTCATTTTTTCTCCTACTCAATGCCAAACATCAGTGCAGTTAGCACAAAATCTAAACCTAATACGGCCAACGAACTAAAAACGACCGTTTCTGTTGTTGCCTTACTAATTCCTTCTGACGTCGGAACTGCATCGTAACCTTTAAAGATTGCAATCCACGTCACAACCAATGCAAATACCAGACTCTTGATGATGCCGTTTACAACATCTTCGCCCCATTCAACGGTCGATTGCATAATTGACCAATAACTGCCTGCATCCACACCTAACCAATCGACCCCGACAGCATGCCCGCCCAAAATGCCAACAGCACTGAAAATCAGCGCCAGCATCGGCATGGAAATAATACCCGCCCAGAATCGAGGTGCTACGACGCGTCGCAATGGATCTACCGCCATCATCTCTAAGCTACTGAGCTGTTCGGTAGCTTTCATCAGGCCGATTTCGGCTGTTAAAGCCGAACCCGCTCGTCCAGCAAACAAGAGCGCTGTTACGACAGGCCCAAGTTCACGCAGTAGTGAAAGCGCGACCATGGGTCCTAAACTACCTTCGGCACCATAATCAACCAAAATGGTATAACCTTGCAGCGCCATTACCATGCCGATAAATAATCCTGACACAATAATAATTAACAAAGACTGAACACCCACAACGTATATTTGCTGGATGGTCAGACGAATATTTTTGAATTGAGGTAGGGCGACAATCGCACCAAATAACATCAATCCAGCGCGACCAATTGCAGCCGCCTTTGAAATCGTGTTGCCGCCAACGCCGGCGATCCAGTTGATCACGCGTGGCCTCCGAATAATTGTTCTTCCAAACTTTGCGCCTTAAAGTGAAACGGTACAGGTCCGTCAGCTTTACCCTGCAAAAACTGTTGTACTAAATCAGAATCACTCTGACGGATTTGTTCGGGAGTGCCTTCACCTATGATGCGTTGTTCCGCAAGAATGTAGACATAGTCAGCAATGGTAAGCACTTCAGTAACATCGTGTGTAACAACGATACTGGTGACACCTAACGAGTCATTCAATGCGCGGATCAACTTAACCAAAACGCCCATGGATATCGGATCTTGTCCTGCGAACGGTTCGTCGAACATGATTAATTTGGGATCCAGTGCAATAGCTCTTGCTAATGCAGCTCTGCGCGCCATTCCGCCAGATAATTCAGCTGGCATTAAATGCGCGGCACCGCGCAATCCTACCGCCTGTAATTTGAGTGCGACGAGTGTTTCGATTACTGATTCAGACAGATGGGTATGTTCTCGCAACGGAAATGCCACATTGTCGAATACCGAAATATTGGTGAACAATGCGCCGCTTTGAAACAACATACTCATATCACGGCGTAACTCGAACAGTTTACTGCGCGATAATGCGTGTACGTTCTTACCGTCGAACTCAACGGTACCTGACGCAGGCGTCAGTTGTCCGCCTATCAGTTTTAATAATGTGGTTTTACCGATCCCGCTGGGCCCCATGACAGCAGTTATTTTACCACGAGGCACTTGCAACGTTATGCCATCATAAATGGTTCTATCACCACGTTTGAATGTCATATTGTCGATCGAGACTAAATTTTCCATATCCGCCTTGGTCATTTGAATGGCTATTGTGTTGCGATTGTCGTTCTGTGAAAAAGGTGATTCGACAATGTTGTGATATTTTACCGATTTTCAAGTTGTCAGCGCAAAGTTAAAAAGTAACAACTTATATCCAAAAAATTCGAACTGTATCAATAGTGCTGGCGATTCCTTTTAAGCCAGACTAAGTCTGGGATGCATTATACCCATACTGACCGCAGAAAACTGAAAAGAGTTGCGTTTTATCGAAAAAATAATTGGTCTTAATCAACACGGTCTAGGCAGCCCGTTAAATTTTTGCGATCATGTGCGGTATTCTTAAAGACCGCATTGGGCATTAATGTTAACCAACGTCGTTATTTTTATCATTGGTATTGCTGTTTTAAGCTGGGCTGCAGACCGTTTTGTCTACGGAGCATCAGCATTAGCAAGAAATAGTGGGGTTTCGCCTATGATGATTGGTCTAACGATTGTCGCGATGGGCTCATCTGCACCTGAAATCGTTGTGTCTGTTATTGCATCGCTAAGTGGCAACCGAGATACAGCAGTAGGCAATGCGTTAGGTTCAAATATCACTAACATCGCCTTGGTGTTAGGGGTTACAGCGTTGATCAAGCCAATTATCGTAAGTTCTCTGACCGTAAAACGTGAAATGCCGATATTATTGGCAATATGCTTGCTCGCGTCATGGTTCATATATGACGGAGAACTGACTCGGGTAGAAGGGATAAGCCTTTCGATCGGTTTAGTCATCGTGTTACTTGGCATGGCCTATCTATCGCTCATGACCAAAAAGAGCGACCCTATTCATCACGAAACAGAGGATGAAATTCCCAAGGGGGTACCTAATTTAGTTGCTTGGCTGTGGATTATTCTCGGCATGGCCTTGTTACCAGCCAGTGCACACTTTATTATCGCGTCAGCAACCAGCATTGCGGAGTACCTTGGGGTCAGTCAATTGGTTATTGGTTTGACGGTTATAGCGCTTGGTACTAGTTTGCCTGAACTTGCGGCTAGCGTGGCCGGCGTGATGAAAAATGAACATGACTTGGCAATGGGCAACATCGTTGGTTCAAACATATTTAACTTACTTGGCGTGTTGGCAATGCCAGGTTTACTTGCACCCGGTATGTTGGATCCTGCAGCAGCGAATCGAGACATATATGTCATGCTCGGATTGACGGTTTTACTGATCGTGTACAGTTTTGATTTACTCGGGCGACGCCGCATTAATCGATTAGAAGCCTTATCGTTTGTTGCTGCTTTCTTTGCCTATCAATGGGTGTTATTTGGATAAACATGGCTGATTTTATTGGATCCGGAAAACGGGTCGTCGCGATTGAACAACGAGAGATGAGTGCTTTAAGTCAGCGCATTGATCAGGAATTTGTGCAAGCGTGTGAGTTATGCATGGCGTGTACAGGCAAAGTTGTGGTAAGCGGCATGGGTAAATCCGGCCATATAGGCCACAAGATCGCCGCGACGTTGTCAAGTACAGGTACACCATCATTTTTTATGCACCCGGGCGAAGCGAATCATGGCGACTTGGGGATGTTGGCTAAAAACGATGTGTTATTGGCCATTTCGAATTCCGGTGAATCGACCGAGCTGATCAGTATTTTGCCGGTCGTTAAGCGTCTTCAGATTCCGATTATTGCAATGACAAATAATCGTGAAAGTACGTTAGCCAAACACGCAGATGTAGTGTTGGATATCAGTGTTAGTGAAGAAGCATGTTCACTCGGTTTAGCCCCCACAACGAGTACAACCGTAACATTGGTGATGGGCGACGCGTTGGCGGTTGCCTTGCTCGATGCTAAAGGTTTTACTTCAGATGATTTCGCTCTATCACATCCCGGCGGCAGTTTAGGCAGAAAATTGCTGTTGGGTGTCAGTGATATTATGGCCACAGCGTCTCAATTGCCGTTGGTTGATCCTCAACAAAGTATTTCAGCTGCTTTACTTGAAATATCGCAAAAGGGGTTGGGCATGACGGGTGTTCAGGATGAAAGCGGCGCGCTTATTGGTATTTTTACCGACGGTGACTTACGGCGTATTTTAGATGCACGTATTGATATTCACAGCACTCATGTGGGTGAGGTGATGACCAAAGACAGCATCACGGTGTCACCCCATACATTGGCGGTGAACGCTTTGAACCTCATGGAACAGCACAAGATAAGCGCTATGTTTGTGGTGGATGAAGCGCGTAAACCGGTGGGAGCATTTAACATGCACATGCTTCTGCTTGCAGGAGTGCTGTAATGCAAACACTTTACGGCGATATGCCGGAATCACTCTATACTGCGTTAAGTAAAATCAAACTATTGGTGTGTGATATAGACGGTGTTTTTTCTGATGGGCGTATTTATCTCGGTAACGCAGGGGAAGAACTAAAAGCATTTCATACGCGTGATGGATTTGGGTTTAAGGCCCTTCAATCAATAGGGCTCCAAACGGCAGTAATAACGGGGCGCAACTCGGCTATTGTTCAGGATCGCATGACGGCGCTAAAGACCAATTATATTCTGCAAGGTAAAGAAGATAAGTACAGCGCACTATCCGCATTGCTGGATGAAATCAATCTAGCACCCGAATCTGTCGCCACGATAGGTGATGATGTACCTGATTTGGGTATGTTCTCGTTAGCGGGTACTTCTATTGCCGTACAAGATGCTCATCCACTCGTCTTACAAAAGGCGGATTGGATAACAACCCAACGGGGTGGGTTTGGTGCTGTAAGAGAAGTGTGTGATGTGTTCTTGCAAGTGCATGATGCGCTGGACAATATTGCTGGGGCCAGCATATGAATCGACTGGGGTACAGCATATCGGCCCTATTTATTCTTGCGTTAGCGACGTATATTCCAACTTGGCTTAAAGATGAGTCACCGGAAACCGTGGGGTCTGAAGAAGATATTTACCAACCCACCTATCAAGCTAAAAATTTACGCAGTGCGTTATATGACAATGATGGTCAGCTGAGCCACAGAATATTCGCACAAGAAATGGAACACTATGAACAGCTTGGGTTTGTCTATTTCAAGCAGCCGCAATATACCATTTACATGGAAGATGATCAGACACCATGGCGTGTAACGGCTGATGAAGGCACCTTGTATGATGATAATCGTATTCAGCTGGAACGAAACGTGATAATTCAAAGTCTGAGTCAGGAAGAGTTTGTAAAAACAATCTCGACAGAGTTCCTTCAAATAAACTTAGAGACTAAAATAATGACATCCGATCAGGCGGTCACTATTGTCGGCGAAGACTATCAAATAGAAAGTGATGGTCTCGAAGCTGACCTGAACTTAAAGACCTATGAATTGCAGCAACATGTGCAAACTATTTACTCTCCATCGAATAAGGCTAACTAACATGCCGTGTAAACATCTATTTTATAGCCTTGCTGGGCATTCTATTAAGACCTACTTAAAGCAAATCGGCGTGTGCGTAATGTTGCTTAGCAGTGGGGCTGTGTTGGCAGGTGAATCTGACTTTAATCAGCCCATCACCGTAGATGCGAAGTCACAGTTTGTCGATGGAAAAAACAAGACCTCAATTTTTAAAGAAGATGTGCACATCACACAAGGCTCGATGGAAATTCATGCGCAGGAAGTCGAAGTGATTGCAACCGACGGTGAGGGGCGAGAAGTCTTTATTGCGCGCGGCACGCCAGCAGTTTATTCACAAAGTATGGATGATGGTAGCCGCGTAACCGCTCGTGCCAATACGATTACATATGCTGTGATATCACGCGCGATTACCCTTGACGGTGACGCTCAACTGATAAGAGATAGTAGTATGGTGCAAGGTGATCTTATCCAATTTGATATGGAGAAAGAGCAGTTGTTAGCGCAGAGCAATGAGGGTGACGAAGAGCGTCGCGTAACAACGGTTTTCCGACCAGAGGCCTTTAAGGATTTACAGGACGATTCATCAGACGAATCAGAGCAACAAGAACAGGATGAACCGCGTTAATGGCTACTTTGACAGCGCAGCATTTAGCTAAGTCATATAAATCAAGACAGGTCGTTAGAGACGTTAGTTTAACGGTAGACAGCGGGCAAATCGTTGGTCTATTGGGCCCAAATGGTGCAGGAAAAACAACTACATTTTACATGATCGTTGGATTAGTACCGCTTGACCATGGCCGGATCTTTATCGATCAGTCCGAACTGACCTTGCTACCTATGCATGAAAGAGCGCGACAAGGCATTGGCTACTTGCCGCAAGAAGCGTCTATTTTCCGAAAGCTGACGGTGCTCGAAAATATCATGGCGATCTTGCAAACGCGTAAAGAATTGTCGACCTTACAGCGTGAACAAGAAGCTGATGCGCTGTTGGATGAGTTTAACATTAATCATATCCGTAATAGTTTAGGCATGAGTCTCTCTGGTGGTGAACGTAGGCGCGTCGAGATAGCGCGAGCGTTGGCAGCAAACCCTCAATTTATCTTACTGGATGAGCCTTTTGCCGGCGTCGATCCGATTTCTGTGAATGATATAAAGAAAATTATTCAGCATTTGTGCGAGCGCGGAATAGGCGTATTGATCACTGATCACAACGTGCGTGAAACCCTTGATGTATGTGAAAAAGCTTACATAGTGAGCCATGGAGAGCTGATTGCTTCTGGTACAGCAGATGAAGTTTTGTCGAATCAAAAAGTGAGAGATGTATACCTCGGTGAGCAATTCAGGCTATAGTTAAACTAAAGGTCACCACTGTCATTAACGAAGCGTTAAACAATAAAAATAGATGCGGGAAGTAAAGAGCAATAAATGAAGCCCTCGTTACAGCTTAAATTCAGTCAACAACTTACAATGACACCTCAATTGCAGCAGGCAATTAAGTTGTTGCAACTGTCGACCTTAGATCTGCAAACTGAAATTCAAGAAGCGTTAGATTCAAACCCTCTGTTGGAACTTGAAGAAGGCCATGAACCGGATAGCAACAGCGATCTTCAAACCAATACAAAAGAAAAAGATGAATTATCCAGCTTAACCAGCGATGACTCTATCGAAAGTGGTGATGCGCTAGAAAAGAATGACCTGCCCGATGAACTGCCGATCGACAGCACTTGGGATGAATACTACAGTGCATCGTCTGCACCTGCTCCTATGTCATCGAGTAACGATGATGACCAAGTTTTTCAAGGTGAGACAACCGACAATATCCAAGACCATTTGCTGTGGCAGATGGACCTGACACCTTTCAGTGAGGTAGATAGGGCGATAGCGATTGCCATTATTGATTCGATCGATGAATCGGGCTATCTGACCTGTACTATCGAAGATATTCTCGCCAGTGTTAATGACGACGATATCAGTGAAGAGCAAATCGAAGAAGATGAAGTGCTATGTGTGCTTAAGCGCATACAAATGTTCGATCCCATCGGTTCAGGCTCCAGAACGCCGCAAGAATGTTTACTTGTGCAATTAAACCAGTTTGCGCCAGAGACGCCTTGGATTGAAGAAGCGAAACAGATATTAATCGAATTTTCTGATCTGATTAGCAGTAAAGATTACCGAACTTTAATGCGCAAAAGCAGACTAAAAGAAGACGAACTGCGTGAAGCATTACGTTTGTTGCAAACATTAAATCCGCGCCCAGGTAGTGCTCTGATCACGAAGGAACCAGAGTACGTTATTCCCGATGTTTCGGTGGCGAAAAAGAATGGACGCTGGCATGTGGAGTTGAATCCTGACAGTTTGCCCAAACTAAGTATTAATCAGCAGTATGCAGCGATGAGTCGAAATGCCCGAAACAGCAGTGATTCGCAGTTTATTCGTTCTCACATGCAAGAAGCGAAGTGGTTTATTAAAAGTTTGGAAAGTCGTAACGACACCTTGCTGAAAGTGGCAAACTGTATTGTGCAACAACAGATTGGTTTTTTTGAGCATGGCCCTGAAATGATGAAGCCAATGGTGTTGAATGATGTTGCTGAAATGGTAGACATGCACGAATCGACAATTTCTCGCGTGACAACACAGAAGTATATGCATACCCCTAGAGGGATTTTTGAATTGAAATACTTTTTCTCCAGTCACGTAGCCACCGATGGTGGTGGTGAGTGCTCGTCAACGGCCATTCGAGCACTGATTAAAAAACTCGTGGCGGCTGAGAAACCCAGCAAACCACTGAGTGATAGCAAGATTGCTCAATTGTTGGCGGACCAAGGTATACAAGTGGCCCGTCGGACAATAGCAAAATACCGTGAATCGCTAGCGATTCCCCCGTCAAATCAACGTAAGAGTTTATTGTAGAGCTCTAACAAGAAGGAAGACGATATATGCAAATTAACTTAACTGGTCATCACGTCGATATCACTGATTCTTTGCGTAATTATGTTGATACCAAGTTTTCAAAGTTAGAAAGGCACTTTGATCATATTTCCAATGTACACGTTATCTTAAATGTCGAAAAACTGAATCAGAAAGCAGAAGCCACGGTTCATCTCAGTGGTGCCGAGATCTTTGCTTCTTCTGAAGATACAGATATGTATGCAGCGATTGACAGCATGATTGATAAGCTTGATCGTCAGGTTATACGTCACAAGGAAAAGCTTAAAAAGCACTAAATGACGTACCGCTCCTAAGGAGCAAATAGGTATTTAGTATTCTATGAATCTTGAAACAATTCTGAGCACGAACCGCACGCAATGTGCGGTTCAGTGCAATAGCAAAAAGCGAATTTTAGAAATCATCAGTCAATTGGCTGCTGATAATATTCCCGACATTAAACAAGATACGGTGCTGGCGGCTCTGATGCAGAGAGAGCGTATGGGCAGCACAGGTATTGGCAACGGCATTGCTATCCCACATGGCAGACTTGCAGGTTTGCATAAGGTCATGGCGATCGTTGTTACCAGCGAACCGGCAATTGACTTTGATGCCATTGATGACAAGCCGGTTGATATTTTCTTCGCACTACTGGTACCGGAAGAGCAAGCTGAAGGGCACCTACAGACATTAGCGAGTGTTGCCGGCAAGCTGGCGGATAAAGATCGTGTGAAGCTTATTAGAAAAGCACAAACAAGTGATGAGATTCTTCAGGCATTGTCCTAGAATGGATATCACTCGACCAAGCTCAAAAACAAGACAACTCGTATGAAATTGATAATCGTCAGTGGACGCAGCGGTTCAGGTAAATCGATTGCGCTTCGCGCTTTGGAAGATTTGGGATATTACTGCGTAGACAACATACCCGTTAATCTTTTGCCTACGCTTACACATGCTGTCGTCGACGATTATGATCTGGTTGCCGTCAGCATTGATGTGCGTAACCTGCCCAAAGATCCGACTGAATTGGTCGAAATATTAAATTACTTGCCCGATGCATGGGACATGAACATCATTTATCTCGATGCCAGTGATGATGAACTCATAAAACGTTTCAGTGAAACGCGTAGATTGCACCCCTTGTCAAAAGAAAATCGCTCGCTAGCCGATGCCATCACGGCTGAGAAACAACTATTAGCACCTGTTGCTGAGCGCGCAGACTTATATCTAGACACCGATAAATTATCAGTGCACCAATTGGCGGAATTAATCAGAGAGCGAGTGCTGGGTAAAAAGAGTTCTCGTTTGGTTTTGGTGTTTGAAAGCTTTGGTTTTAAGTATGGTATCCCCAAGGATGCTGATTATGTTTTTGATGCACGCTTCTTACCGAATCCGCATTGGGAGCCAGACCTTAAACATCTAACAGGGTTAGATTCAGCAGTAGAGCAGTTTTTAGGTTCACAGCCAATCGTGACAAAGTTTGTCTGGCAGATTCAAAATTTGATATCTACTTGGTTACCGCATTTAGAGCGAAATAATCGCAGTTATGTAACCGTAGCCATTGGCTGTACCGGCGGGCAGCATCGTTCGGTTTATGTCACTGAATGTTTGGCTAAAACCTTCCAAGATATTCATCCCGATGTGCAAATTCGCCACCGTGAATTAAATCGCTAAGGAATCGACATGGCGAGAGTAGAGCAACAAGTCACGATTGTGAATAAACTAGGACTGCATGCTAGAGCAGCGACGCAGCTAGTCACCTTAGCCAATCAATTTGACGCCTCAATAACGTTACACAAAGATGATAAAAGTGCTGATGCAAACAGCGTACTCGGACTGATGATGTTAGAGAGTCATCAAGGCGAAACGGTCACAATCGTGTGTGAAGGCGAAGATGCGGAAGCCGCTTTTGTTGCCATTAAAGATCTCATCGATGGTAAGTTTAATGAGCAAGAGTAATATTTTTTTCGCGCATTAACCTATGTAATTGGAATTACTATTCAAATTCCCATAGTTGATCTATCCTAAACAAGAGACCGGAGACGTTCGCGGCACTCTCAACGGAACTACTAGTGCACTTATTCAGTTTTTAGCTTTAACTAAATAACGCGTGAGGTGGTTCATTTCATGGCAGCCAGTTGTTTGTACAATACGCTTAACAAGGCGTGGCGCTTTCTACTGCTGTGCACAGCAATTGTCATTAAGCCATCATTAGTACTTGCCAATCCCTTTTTCTTTGATGTCGAGCGTTACTCCATAAAATCAGGTCTGCCTGATAGCACCGTGTTTAGCATTGCTAGAGATCAGCAAGGCTATCTATGGTTGGGTACGCCAAATGGTTTATCCCGTTTTAATGGCATTATTTTCGATAACTTTTCCGACCGCGACCCGCAAGGAACAGAAGTTGCGACGCGCAACAACAGCAATATCTTCATTGATAGCCGACAACGGATCTGGGTTGGAACTTGGGGTTTTGGTGTTTATGTTTACGACAATCAGCTCCGTCTAGAACATCATTTTGCAACAACATCAGAGCCTAGCCAGCGAATTAATAGTGACATGGTACAAGTTTTCTTTGAGGATAGTTCAGGGAGAGTTTGGATTGGCACCAATGGTGGCGGGGCATCGATGTTCGATCCTGTCTCCCAGCAGATCACAACCTTTGTTCACAGTGCAAGTGATAAGGCCACAATTAGTCATAATCGTGTCTGGCATTTCGCCGAGGAAACCGATGGCAGCATTTGGTTGGCGACTGGGTTTGGTTTGGACCGAATTAGGGTTAACAATGACGTTGAGGTTACTCGATATAACACGATCCTCCCGCGCGATAGTTTATTGTATCAACAGCGCGTCAGGCGGTTGTTAGTTACACCTAGAGGCGAATTCTGGGTTGGTACGGAAAGTGGTATCTGTGAATTCACACAATCGCGTGAGCGATGCGAAATGGTAGAGAGCTTTAACACCACCAATCAAACCGATACGCGCGTTACGAGCTTGGTGAGAGGGCATAACGATCAATTGTGGATAGGCACTCTATCAGGACTGTATCTATTTGATGTGGTGAAGCGGGAGTTTGTGCCCCTTGTGAATGGCGGTCGCACCGCATTGCTGCCACATGATGACATTCGCGATATTCTCTTTGACGAAAATGGTGTGCTTTGGGTTGCCTCCCGTCCATCAGGGCTCATCAAAATTTCTTTTATCGGTGAATCCATTACAGGGTTCAAAGAGTTTGGGCATCCTGATGATGTGGCGCAGCCGATTGGGCGAGTCCATGCGCTTCTTGAGGATTCCAAACGAAATCTATGGATAGGGTCGACGCAGGGGTTGTTAAAAATGGCACCCGACGATAGTAGGCCCAAAATGGTTGATCCTGATATTGGCTTAGTTATCGCCATGATTGAAGACAAGGGGGGACACTTATGGGTAGCCAGTAATAAAGGGTTGTTCCGACGGCCGCTGTATTCCAACTCGTTTGAAGATATGCAAAGCACGTTTCCTTCGGAGCAACGTTACTTGGTTGAATCCCTGTACCAAAGCACCGATGGCTACATATGGATTGGGACATCGCACAATGGGCTTTTTGTGTTTGATGGCAGAACGACACAGCCCGTCTATCTGGAAGAGCATGTGCCACAATTGCCTGAATCCGCTGTTTCAGCTATTGCAGAAGATCAGCATAACTTTGTCACCATTGGGGTGATGGGCGTTGGGGTTGTCCGGTTTCGTTTAGACAGTGAAAAGCATTTGCATTACCGGGCAGGTGGTGACGGCGATCTCAACAGTAGCAATATTGTTGATATCACGTTGGACAATGACAGTACACTTTGGGTCGCAACAGATAATAAGCTGAATGAACTGGACGATATTTCTAATACATTTCGCTATTTCCCCCAAGATGAGCGACTCGCTAATCTCGCTGTGAAGCGTGTGCTGGCTGACAAAAATAATAATATATGGTTTAGCACGGCAAACGGTATCTATCAGCTCAATGTCCAACGCACTGCGCTTGAACATTATACAACCAAGCATGGCTTGCACGGCGCTCAGTTTGTAATGAAGTCTGGTTTTTCCGGGAACGATGGCGATCTGTATTTTGGTGGTATTAGCGGATTCTCTCGCATAAGAACATCGGCCTTATCAGATACCCAAGTCGAATCAAAAATTATGATAAGTCATGTGACCATTGATGAAGATGACATATTATTTTCATCAAATGCAGAACAAAGTGATTATATTTATCCGCATTCAGTCAAGGATATTACCTTCCAGTTTGCCGACCTAAATTTACTCTCAAACATTAACGCGGAATACTCATATCGACTACTAGGCCATAAGGACAACTGGTTCGAGCCTTCTGAACAATCTCGCGTCAGTTACTCTGGTTTATCGCCGGGGGATTATGAGTTTCAGGTTATGAGTGTGGGGAAAGGCATTAGCGGCGAAAACGTTGCCTCCTTTGCGTTTACTATCGAGCGACCTTGGTGGCTCAGTGTGACCGCCCTTGTGAGCTATGTGTTGGTAATGGTCGCTCTTTTTGGCGCGTGGAGTCGATGGCGGTTAGCGGCACTACAAGCTAGCAATGAATTACTTGAGCAAGAAGTTAAGCGGCGCAGTGAGGCGCTGATTAATGCGGAAACAAAGCTAATTGAGTCTGAGAAGAATGCGTCTCTAACGTCACTTGTTGTGGGCGTGGCGCATGAGATCAATACGCCGGTTGGTATAGCGGTTACAGCGTCGTCTTTGATCCATGATGACAGCGAAGCGTTAATTCGACAATTTCAGCAAAACAGCATCACCCGTACGCATTTTGAGCGGACACTCAGAAGCATCGTTGAAGGGGCTTCTCTGATATCGACCAATTTGGAAAAAGCCGGTAATTTGATTAACAGCTTTAAGAACTTATCAACCGATCAAATTTCACAAACCAAACGCGCTATCAATTTGTCAAACTACTTGCATGAAGTGATGATCAATTTAGCCCCAACTCTGGAACGAGCGGGTGTGAAGTGGTCTATTCGTTGTGATAAATCTTTGTTAGTGACAACCTACCCCGGGGCGATCGCCCAGTTAATTACCCAGTTTGCGCTCAACGCCATAGAGCATGCATTTGATGGTATAGCATCACCTGAGGTTGCGATTGAAGTGCTAACGCAAGGGAACACGGTGCAATTGCAATTTAGTGACAATGGCATTGGCGTAAGTGATGAAATGAAAGAAAAAGTTTTTAAACCATTCTTCACTACGCGTCGGCAAGCTGGAAATATAGGGCTTGGTTTACAGATTGTGGCGAATGTTGTCACAATTCGTCTTGGGGGGAGTATTCAAATACTGGATAACCGCCCGAGGGGAACATTATTCGTGTGTGAATTTGCCGCCAATATTGATGAAGAGGCGCCCCGCTAGAGGCGCCTCGTCGACTACTAAACGCCGATATAGTCTAGAATGCCTTCAGCAGCCTTGCGGCCTTCATCAATTGCGGTGACCACAAGATCACTTCCTCTAACCATGTCTCCGCCTGAAAACACGTGAGGGTTAGAGGTTTGGAATGGGAACTGTCCATTCGCGGGAGCTCGAACGCGTCCTTTTTCATCTAAGATAATGCCAAAATCGGCAAACCAGCTGGCTGGACTGGGTTGGAAACCAAAGGCAATGATGACCGCATCAGCTTCCAGAATATGTTCTGAACCTTCAACTTCGACTGGACGGCGTCTTCCTTGCGCGTCTGCTGGGCCCATTTCAGTACGAACGACTTTAACGCCAATGGTGTTACCGTGTTCGTCAACCGCTATATCCAGTGGCTGTAAATTAAACTGGAATTCAACGCCTTCTTCTTTGGCGTTAACTACCTCGCGTCGAGAGCCTGGCATGCTGTCTTCATCACGGCGATATGCACAAGTAACCTTACTAGCGCCTTGACGAATAGAGGTGCGTACACAGTCCATCGTAGTATCACCACCACCGAGTACGACGACGTGTTTACCTTTCATATCAATAAATTCATCAGGGCTTTTTTCTAGCCCCATGAGGCGATTGATATTGGCAATTAAGAACGGCAGTGCTTTGTAAACGCCTGGCGCTTCTTCATTGTCGAAGCCACCTTCCATTGCTTTGTAAGTGCCCATGCCAAGGAACACTGCATCGTATTCATCGATCAGTTGTTGAAATGGAATGTCTTTGCCAATTTCAGTATTGAGGACAAACTCCACACCCATCTCGGTAAAGATTTCACGGCGCAACTTAACCACATCCTTTTCCAACTTGAAGGATGGGATACCAAACGTTAATAAACCGCCAATTTCAGGGTACTTGTCAAACACAATAGGCTTCACGCCGTTACGCACAAGGATGTCCGCACAGGCTAATCCAGCAGGACCTGCGCCAACAATAGCGACCTTTTTGTCGGTCCATGTAACACCCGACATATCGGGGCGCCAACCCATTTTAAACGCGGTGTCAGTGATGTATTTTTCAATACTGCCGATGGTGACGGCACCAAAGTCATCGTTAAGCGTACACGCGCCCTCGCAAAGTCTATCCTGAGGGCACACGCGTCCACAGACTTCGGGTAAGCTGTTGGTTTTGTGCGACAGCTCGGCAGCCTCTAAAATACGGCCTTCATTGGCTAAACTAAGCCATTGTGGAATGTAGTTGTGTACTGGACACTTCCACTCACAATAAGGGTTACCACAATCAAGACAACGATCGGCCTGACCTTCGGTTTGCGACTGGGTCAATGGTTGATATATCTCACCAAAGTCTTCTTTGCGCACCAGTATCGGCTTTTTCGGTGGATCAATTCTTTCGACGTCTACAAATTGATATACGTTTTTTGCCATATCTAATACTTCCTTACACTACTGCGCTTGCAATTGAAGTTCTGACGTCGAGCGGCTTATGTGCCCGAGTAGATTCTTCACATCACTGGTTTTCGGTTTAACAAGGCGGAACTTAGCCACTTCTTCGCTGAAGTTGGTTAACAGGTGAAGTGCATGTTCACTGCCTGTTTCCTCATAGTGTTGATCGATAAGACCACGCAAGTGTTCAGTTAGGATCCCTTTTTGCTCGACCGGAAGTGCTTCAACTAGTTCGCTGTTAAGACGCGCATTAATATCGTTATGAGCATCATATAAGTAGGCAAACCCACCGGTCATACCGGCGCCAAAGTTAACACCAATACTACCTAATACAGCAACAATCCCGCCGGTCATATATTCACAACCGTTGTCACCAATACCTTCCACAACCGCTATCGCGCCTGAATTTCGCACGCCAAAACGTTCGCCTGCACGACCCGCTGCGAAAAGCTTACCGCCGGTCGCACCGTATAAGCAGGTATTTCCCATAATGGCACTTTCAAATGGATTGAATTTGATACCGCGAGGAGGATTGATCACCAGCTTACCGCCGGCCATACCTTTACCGACATAGTCATTGGCGTCACCAATCAGGTGCATATGCACGCCTCCCGCATTCCACACACCAAAGCTTTGGCCACTGGTGCCGCGTAAGGTTATTTTTATGGGGGAATCCGATAGTCCGTCGTTGCCATAAACGCGCGCAATCGCACCCGATAGGGTTGCGCCCACACTGCGGTCGGTATTGCGAATAGCGTATTCTAGATTCACGCCGGAGCGTGTTTCGATCGCTTTTTGGCAATCGCTCAATATTTGTTGATTGAGCAGTCCTTTATCTAATGGCGCATTGGTTGTTTCAGAACAAAATAGGCGCGTATGTTCACCTGCCGATGGCTTGGCCAACAGGGGCTGTAAATCGAGCTTATTCTGCTTGGCAGTATGGCCATCAAGAACTTTTAAGAATTCGGTACGCCCGATCACATCATCGAGTTTAGTGACCCCCAGTTGAGCAAGGATCTCACGTACTTCTTGAGCGACAAATTTAAAGTAATTCATCACCATCTCAGGCAAGCCGATGAAATAGTTGTCACGTAACTTTTCATCTTGCGTCGCAACACCGGTCGCACAATTGTTTAGGTGACATATACGCAGGTACTTGCACCCTAACGCGACCATAGGACCAGTGCCGAAACCGAAACTTTCAGCACCTAAAATAGCCCCTTTGACAACGTCTAATCCGGTTTTCAAACCGCCGTCAGTTTGCACACGCACTTTATGCCGTAAGCCATTCTCGACGAGTGCTTGCTGCGACTCAGACAAGCCCAATTCAAAAGGACTGCCAGCGTACTTAACCGAAGTCAGTGGGCTTGCGCCTGTACCGCCGTCATAGCCTGATATTGTGATCAGATCTGCGTACGCCTTTGCTACGCCAGTGGCAATAGTGCCTACTCCTGGTTCAGATACCAACTTAACGGATATTAACGCGTCTGGATTGACCTGTTTTAAGTCAAAAATAAGCTGCGCTAAATCCTCAATAGAGTAAATGTCATGATGGGGTGGTGGCGAAATAAGCGTCACACCCGGCACGGAGTATCTTAGCTCTGCGATGTATTGATTGACTTTATCTCCAGGCAATTGGCCGCCTTCTCCCGGTTTTGCCCCTTGTGCAACTTTGATTTGGATAACGCTGGCATTTACCAAGTAATGGGGGGTAACGCCAAAGCGACCTGAAGCGACCTGTTTTATTCTTGAGTTTCGTTCGGTGTTGAAACGTGCGGGATCTTCACCGCCTTCGCCCGAGTTTGAATTGCCGCCCAAGCGGTTCATTGCAATCGCGAGTGCTTCATGTGCTTCAGGGCTTAATGCCCCAATAGACATCGCCGCTGAGTCAAAGCGAGGGTAAAGGTTTTCGGCTGGTTCTACGGTGTCAATATCAACAGGAGGAAGGTCGCTGGTTAACCCAAGTAGATCGCGCAAATGCGCCGGCGCTCTCTCATTTACTAGGCCAGAATACACCTTATAGTCTTCATAACTGCCGGTTTTAACCGCTTTTTGTAGAGACTGCACAACGTCCGGGTTGTAGGCATGGTATTCGCCATCATGAACATATTTGAGCAAACCGCCATGAGACAGCTTCTTACGTTTAAGCCATGCAATACGACTTAAGTTGAGCGTGTCTTGCTCAAAGTCTTCAAAACTTGCGCCTTGAATACGGCTGGTCACGCCTTTAAAGCACATGTCCATAACATTACGATTGATACCCACCGCTTCAAACAACTTGGAGCTTCGGTAGCTGGCGACAGTGCTGATGCCCATTTTCGACATGATCTTATAGAGGCCTTTATTGATCCCTTTGCGGTAATTCAATACGGCTTCTAGCACCGGTATATTGAATTCCTCAAACTCCGCCATTTGCTCAATGGTCTCATAGGCAAGGAACGGATAAATGGCTGTGGCACCCAATCCAATCAGCACGGCAAAATGGTGGGGGTCGCGTGCACTGGCGGTTTCAACGACGATATTCGCATCACAACGTAATTGCTTTGCAACGAGACGCTGGTGCACCGCGCCTACAGCCATGGCTGCAGGGATAGGAATACGGTTTGGCTTAATGTGTCTGTCGGACAAGATCACAAACGCCGCATGTTTCTGTTTTACAAGGTATTCGACTTCGCCGCAAACGCGTTCTATCGCTTGTCTTAAGCCTTCTTCAGGAGCGTAGTTAAGGTCGACAATTTCAGAGTAATAGTGCTCTGGGTTAAATTCCCGTAGCTGTTTTAAATCCGTATACATCAGTACCGGTGATTCAAACAGAACCCGATCAGCATAACCGCTGGTTTCGCTGAACACGTTTTGCTCTCGGCCAATACAGGTCGCCAATGACATAACGTGGTTTTCACGTAACGAATCAATCGGTGGGTTCGTGACTTGCGCAAATTGTTGCCGGAAATAGTCATATAACGTGCGGTGTTTGGAAGACATGACGGCCATTGGCGTGTCATCTCCCATCGAGCCTACGGCTTCTTGACCATCTTTCGCGAGAACCTTAATAACCTGCTGGATTTCTTCATAACTGTAATTGAACAGTTTGTGATAGGTCGCAATCGCTTCATCATCAAAAACACGCTTACCGATTAGCCCTGAATCCATTTGTTCAATGGGGGTTAAGCGGCGAATATGTTTGTTAAGCCATTCTTGATAAGGATGACGGCCTTTAAGGTCTTCATCGATTTCATTTGAGCGCATGATCTTGCCGGTATAAGTATCGACCGCGAGCATTTCGCCGGGACCTACACGGCCTTTCTCTAACACCGACTCTGGGGCGTAATCCCAAATACCGACTTCAGAGGCAAGCGTAATAAAACCATCATCAGTGATGACATAGCGTGCAGGGCGTAAACCGTTTCTATCAAGATTACAGGCAACGTGACGCCCGTTGGTTAATACGATGCCCGCAGGACCATCCCAAGGCTCCATATGCATTGAGTTAAACTCGTAAAAAGCGCGCAGCTCTGGATCCATGGTTTTGTTGTTTTGATAGGCCGGCGGCACCAACAAGCGCATGGCACGGAATAAATCCATCCCGCCCGCAAGAAACAGTTCAAGCATGTTATCCAATGAACTTGAGTCTGAGCCCTCTGTATTAACGAAAGGCGCAGCATCATTTAAGTCTGGAATGAGTGGAGTAGCAAATTTGGCCGTACGCGCTCTGGCCCAGTCACGGTTACCCTTAATGGTATTGATTTCACCGTTGTGAGCGAGGAAGCGAAATGGTTGAGCAAGTGGCCACTTTGGCAGGGTATTGGTTGAAAAACGCTGGTGGAAAACGCAAATTGCACTTTCCATACGCGGATCGGCCAAATCCAAATAGAACTTTGGCAAATCACACGGCATAACCAAGCCTTTATAGATGGTAACCAATGCAGATAAACAGGCGACGTAAAAATCGGGATCATCGACAAGTTGTTTTTCAACGCGACGGCGCACCATAAATAAGCGTCTTTCTAAATCACGCTTACGCCAGCCCGGAGGAGCATTCACAAATACTTGCTCAATATGTGGCACACCGGTTTTCGCCAGATCACCTAGTACACTGTGATCAACTGGCACAACTCGCCAGCCGACAACGGCCAGCGTTTCTTTAATCAGTTCTTGTTCAATAACGCTACGGGCTTTTGCTTGCTTGTCGGCATCTTGGCTGAAGAAGATAGTGCCAACACCGTATTTTTTGCTTAGTCGCCAATCATTGTCTTTCGCGATAGCTTGGAAAAAGGAGTCAGGCTTCTGTAATAAAAGGCCGCAACCGTCTCCCGTTTTCCCATCCGCAGCGATACCGCCGCGGTGTTGCATGCGATCAAGACCTTCAATGGCCGTGGTTATTAAGCGATGACTGGCTTCACCTTCAACGTGAGCGATAAGGCCAAAACCACAGTTATCCCGTGAGTCAGCAGGATTATATAAACTCATTCCTAAACTCCTATTGCTGTTCCTTGCGTATATCAGGCAATGCAAGGTGGCAGATACAGCGAAACACCACAGCACACTATTGGACACTACTCCAAATATAGTGGCTGAGGCTCAACTGCGTGCTTATTATTTCGTAACTGTCGTTGTTCTTATGAGGATACAGGCCCTACCGATCCGCATTTTTATTCATTTTTATTATTTGCGGACGAAACAAAATACCCGTGTCAGCCATGAAAATCAATTGGAGATTCTCAAATACACGGCTTATAGTCTGTTTTGTTTATTAATCATTATTAATAACAATGGGTTATTGCTATTTTTAAACAGTTGCTACTGCAACTAATTTAGCTTGAATTGGTGAAAATTTAGACCGGTAAAATCTCTATTAACAAACTGTTTACAAACTTGTGGTGAATTTCAAATTTGTTTTTAATTGTGAATAAATATTCACTTTGGGTAGGTTTATTCAAATATTTATTCTTTTGGTCAACAGCGCTGTTGTCACTCACTATGACCACGCCTTTCTACTGCGCAAATATTTCCAGCATGACGGTAAAAACAACAATTCACAGACGAATATTGCACAACTTAGCGATCAAACTGCTAATATGCGTGCATCGTTAATCGGCAACATTAACCGACATGCAAGAAGAATCACCAAAAGATGCCTGGGCCATTCGTTTTGCCCAATTTGTAGAGCGTATTGGCACCATTAAATTAAGTGTACTTTTCGTCTTAGCCAGCCTCGCTTTTACTCTCGGCGGCTCGTATATCATTCGCGTGAGCTTAAATAGTTCAATAGAGCCAGATGACTTTATTAGTGCCATTATTCTTACCATGTTAAGTGCGCCGTGGGTGCTCTATTTCTTCAGCGAGTTGGTTAAACACTTAGAGCATTCCAGAACCCACTTGAAAGAGTTAGTAGAGCAAATGGAAAAGTTACGCGAAGAAGATGTATTTCTTAATCGCGAGCTGCAACACAATATCCGCAAATTGAATCACGAAATTGAGCAACGCAAAGCAGCTCAGTTAGAACGTGAAAGTGTATTCGTAGAATTGGAAAAAGAGATCAAAGATAAGTCAGAGCAAGAATTACAAGCTCGCCGCTTATCTACGCTATTGCGCTCTATTATAGATGCGTCGCCGGATTTGATTTACTACCGCAACGAAGAGGGACGTTTTGCTGGCTGTAACCGAGTTGCAGAACAACTCACCGGCAAAACCCAAGATGAATTGCTTGGCTTAACGCCTCACGATGTTTACGAAGAAGATCTCGCACGACAGGTTGTCGCCAGTGATCATGAAGTACTTGAGAGTAATGCGAGTATTACCGAAGAACTGTGGCTGCGTTTCGCCGATGGTCGCCATCGCTATTTCGAAATGCGTAAAGTGCCGTTTTTCGATAACGACGGCAACCGTTTGGGCCTGCTGGCATTTGGTCGCGACATGACCGAGCGTAAACAAGCCGAGAGCAAGGCGGCGAAAGCCAGTAAGGATAAAACACGTTTTATCGCGACAATCAGCCATGAACTGCGTACACCATTGAACGGGATTGTGGGTTTGAGTCGCATGTTGCGTGACACTGAATTGAGTAAAGAGCAGTTCAACTGGGTCAGTACTATCTACGCCAGCGCCATTACGTTAGGCAATATTTTTAACGACATTATTGATCTCGACAGATTAGACCGCGATAAACTTGAACTGTCGCTAAAGACGGTTTCGCTGCATGAATTCACTGATGAGTTAGGCAGTATCATTCGGTTACTCGCCGCTGATAAAGGTTTAGATTTTGTGTGGGATATCGTGGAACCTTTGCCTTCGCTTATTGAAGTGGATGGCACGCGGTTAAGGCAAGTATTATGGAACATCATGTTCAACGCAGTAAAATTCACCCCTCGTGGACAGGTCAGCTTAACGGTATCTGCCACACGACCAGAAGAAGGTGTGTCACTAGTTAAATTTGTGGTGAAAGATACGGGCGTCGGAATACCGCAAGAAGAGCTCGATAAGATCTTTGCGATGTATTATCAAGTTGACCACCCCGATCACCAAACCGCAACAGGAACCGGTATTGGCTTAGCCATTTGTAAGCAAATGGTTGATTTAATGAAAGGTAAAATCACTGTTAGCTCAGAAGTAGGTAAGGGCTCTCGCTTTGAAGTTGAGTTGCCAGTGGCAATCTCCACGCGTCCTGTGCAATTAGAATCGTTAAAAGTAAATAACCTCAAAATCCTGCTGGTTGAAGACATCGAGTTGAATGTTATGGTCGCCAAAGCCTTACTTGAAAAGTTAGGTCAGCATGTGGATGTTGCGATGACCGGGCAAGAAGCGATAGATAAAGCGCGCGCGAATACTTATGACCTTATATTGTTGGATATTCAATTGCCTGATATGAATGGTTTTGAAGTCGCTAAAACCCTGCATGATGAAGATTTGGTGATGCAAACGCCCATCGTAGCGTTAACCGCAAACGTGATTAAAAAGCGTGAAGAATATCTGGAAAACGGCATGGACGACATCATTGCCAAGCCATTGAAGAAAAGCCGGGTTATTGAAGTCTTTAATGCGCTGTTTGACTATTCACCGTCGGCTCCACAAAAAGAATCAGCGCCAGCCAAACCCAGCAAAGATCTGGGCAACGTATTGGATCTCGACTTGTTGCAAATGTTGGTTGATACCATTGGTGAAGACATGGTTAGAACCAGTGTGAAAGTCTTTCAGGAGAAAATGCCTGAGTACATGGAAATTTTGCAATTAAGTTTGAGTGCGGACGAAAAGTCTGAAGTGTGTGCGCAAGCTCACAAAATCAAAGGCGCTGCAGGTTCTGTTGGTTTAGCGCGCGTTCAGCGCATTGCCAATCAAATCCAACAAGGCGACCATCCAGCATGGTGGCAGAATGTTCAGGACTGGGTTGAAGAATTACAGGAAGCCGTGCAGAAAGATATGGTGATGCTTACTGATTGGCTGAACGAGCAGACGATCGAGGATTAACGCCTGAAGCTCAAAAAGCGTTCTGAGCAATAGTGTTCTGACTTCTTAAAGGCTATTGCTCAGCTTCCTAACTCAAGGAGTCGATAAGCGACGTATGACTGTCAGTTCAATCGGTGGATTTAAATCACTGATTCGGCGTTTTGGTGTTTAGCACCTTGCTTGATTGTTCACTCAGTCGTCTAACAGCCATGTTTTACAAAAGATTTTCTAGTGGTAATCCGTTGTTGAGAGTTGAGTTTCTAAAGGATTATCGTTAGATTACCCGCATGAAATACATTTCAACGCCTACATCATCATTCTTCTGGTGGCGCTCTGTTTAGAGCGGCACGGAATTCTTACATTCTTAAGCTGCTGGACGGTAGCTAAGACTGTAATTTCTTTTTGTATCTCCAGTAGCGATCTATTTTAACTAGGAGATACACCCATGAACACAAAGCAAAATGCTGAAAAAGCAGAGGTTATTTTGACCGGCGATAGGGCAACAGGCCCATTACATCTCGGTCATTATGTTGGTTCTTTGAAGCAACGCGTAGCTTTACAAACAATTCACGAGCAGACCGTTCTTGTCGCTGATATGCAGGGGCTTACCGATAATGCTCACAATCCGAAAAAGGTATCATCCAACATTTTAAATGTTGTTGCTGATTACCTTGCTGTTGGTATCGATCCATCGGAAACAACGATTTGCCTTCAATCACAACTTCCCGCCCTTGCAGAGTTGACGATGTATTACAGTAATCTGGTTACCATCAGTCGGTTAGAACGCAACCCGACGGTTAAAAGTGAAATCCAAAACAAAGGATTGGAACGATCCATCCCCGCCGGCTTTTTAACATACCCCATATCTCAAGCTGCTGATATTACAGGCTTTAATGCTTCTCTGGTGCCTGTTGGGGAAGACCAGTTCCCGATGCTTGAACAAACCAATGAGATAGTAAGAAAGGTCAACTCGTTAGCAGGACGTACAGTTCTGAATGAGTGCAGGCCGATGCTGAGTAATGCATCGCGGCTTCCGAGTACGGATGGAAAAAGTAAGATGTCTAAGTCAATGGGCAACACCATTAACCTAGGAGCGACTGAAAAGGAGATCTCTGCTGCGGTAAAATCAATGTATACCGATCCAAATCACCTGAGGGTTGACGACCCCGGTAAAATCGAAGGAAATGTTGTCTTTACCTATCTTGATGCTTTTCATCCTGATGATGGCTATATCCGTCAATTAAAAGAGCATTATCAGCGTGGAGGTCTTGGTGACGGTACAACGAAAAAAGTGCTGGAAGAGTGTTTGCAGGACATGCTTCGACCAATAAGAGAGAAGAGAGCAGAGTTTCTCAATGATAAAGCTCAGCTAGTGGATGTTTTGATCAAGGGAAGCCAAATCTCAAGAGAAAAGACAGCGCAAGTACTGCTTAATGTTAAAGATGTTTTTGGTTTGAATGTGTTTTGAATTGCTTGCGTTCAACAGCTAGTTTCTAGAGGTTCTGTGCCGAATCTCTAGTAGCCGTTGCTATAAATGGATTCGGTTTAAACCACGCAAGTACAGTCGAAACGATCTGGTTATGGCAAATGCGCGCTCCACTGTAAGACTCGACGTTTTTGCTTAGAGTGTAAAACAATTCCATGATTCTAGAAATATTGTTGACAGTGCGTATTCTTCCGCATATAGTGCCGCACTATGAAAATAGATAAAGCAGCAGCTCAGCTCGCTGAGTTAGGACATGTTACTCGATTGGAAATCTATCGTACCTTAGTCAAGGCCGGTAGTGCTGGTTTGCCTGTGTCCGCTATTCAAGAGAAGTTGTCAGTGCCTGCTTCCACACTTTCCCACCACATATCTCGGTTGGTGAGAGTGGGCCTATTAACACAGACCAGAGAGGGTCGAGTGCTTCGTTGTAACGCACAATATAAGGAATTAGATAATCTAGTCGCTTTTCTTACGGAAGAATGCTGCAAAGAAGGTGATTAGTTTTTTTTGGATTTTATATTTCGATATATCTAGAATTATGGTTTTAAATGGTGGTTTTATGAATGTGTCAAACCAATTCGAGGAAGCGTTGAGCTTCTTCATAAGTACCTTAGCCGAGCTGGCAGTTTTATTTGTGCTGATCAGTTTTGTTGTCAGCATCGTCAATTACTTTTTACCGGCTCAAAAGGTTAAGCAGTTATTGTCTGGCAATAAAGGCTATACAACTGCAATTTCGCTCGGAGCGGTCACGCCGTTTTGTAGCTGCTCGACAATTCCAATGCTTATTGGACTGTTAAAAGCAAAAGCTCAATTTGGACCTGTGATGGCCTTTTTGTTTACTTCACCGTTGATAAATCCATTTATTGTGAGTTTGTTTTGGGTGACCTTTGGCATAAAAGTTACTCTAATTTATTCCTTTTTTGCCATCGGCATGGCCGCGCTGGCCGGCAATGTGTTACAGCATCTTCGTTTCGATAAGTATGTAAAACAGGAGCTATTTGATAATGCCGACACGTGCCAAGGAGCTTCTTGTGGTGATGTGGTGAAAAAAGAAGAGGCGAATATTCAGCCGTCATCTTGCTGTACTCCAACGCCAAGCAAAAACAAAGCTAGGGTATTCAAGCAACTCAGTATGGAAACCTTTACTCAGTTAAGGTCCATGTTGCCTTACATGATCCTAGGTGTGGCTGTAGGTGCAGCCTTACATGGGTTTGTCCCAACGGCGTTTTTCTCCGCTCTAACAACCTTCAGTGTTGTTGTCCTTATCCCACTGTCTGCACTGATTGGCGTTTTTCTCTATGTCAGAGCGTCGACGATGTTACCGATAGCTGCTTCTTTGGTCGGTAAAGGCATGAGTTTGGGGTCAGTCATGTCGCTTACTATTGCCGGCGCGGGAGCGAGCTTACCCGAAATGATCATGTTAAAGCGGCTATTCCACTGGCAGTTACTCGGTGCTTTTGTTTTTACCGTTTTCGCAACTGCATGTATCAGTGGCTTTGTGATTGAGCTTCTGGTCTAGGGGAATAATGATGAGAATTAATAGTGAATTTTGTGGTGGTGCTATTGAGGTGGTGCAAGCAGAGATCGCCAGCAATATTAAGCTGAAGATCCCTAAAGACAATCAATCGTGTACTCGGCAATGGTTTTATTTCTCATTAGAAACCAGCCAACCAACAGCTCACCATATTGCGCTCCTGAATGCAGGGCAAGTGAGTTTTCAGAATGCTTGGGATGGTTATGAGGTATTCGTCTCCTACGACAATGAACATTGGTTCACTGTAGCTACTAGGTTCGATGGTGAGTCACTTTCCATTGAGCACGATGCAACATCAACGACGACTTATTACGCGTATTTTGTTCCTTATCCACTGAATCGCCAGGCGCAGCAGGAAAAGCGATTGTTAGAGCAATCGCATATCCATATGAATAGTTTGGTTACTACTGCCAGTGGCAATAACCTTAATTTGCTTACTATTGGAGACATTGCACCGCACAAAAAGAATGTGTGGTTAATCGCGCGGCAGCATCCAGGCGAGTCGATGGCACAGTGGATATCGGAGGGAATTACACATGCTCTGAGCAACAAGGGGCAATTTGCGTCACTCTTCGACGTTGCGAATGTGTTCGTGGTCATGAACATGAACCCCGATGGGAGCCAAATAGGCAATCATAGAACCAACGCGCTAGGTAAGAACCTAAATCGGTGTTGGTCAGAGCCCTCTGTTGAGTCGTGTCCCGAAGTATTTGCTGTCCAACAAGCGATGAGCGAATATGGAGTAGATTTCTTCGTTGATATTCATGGAGACGAATCAATACCGTATAACTTCATTATGTCGTTTGGTTCAGGTGATGAGGGCGAGGTCTTTAAACAGCGCTTGGCCAAGCTCGAACCTCACTTTCAGTTGGCGTATGACTATGCGACCTACGCCAATTCATGCACAAGTGGCTGTGGTACATCTAGCTGTAGCCAAGGTAAAACCGCCACTACTTATGTTGCGCAAGCGTTTGATGCGGTGTCTTTGTTGTTAGAAGCGTCATTCAAGCCACTACAGAATAGACCGCAAGGCGAAGCTTGGGATCACCACGCGTGCCGTGAGCTCGGTCAAAACTTGGTGCAATCTCTTGCTGATCACTTCAAACGCAATAGCAATTGAAATAGTTTGCTTTGGTGAGAGTAACCTAGCCTGTACTGGTGACGACATCAGCTTCACAAATGATGGATTATGATGCGTTTATCGCACAACAGGCTCTAGCTCCATGCCAAGCCCAAAAGGCTACACGCAAAACCTGTTTGAATAGGCAATATCGAACCCTAAAACCTCCACTATAAAAGTCGCAAAAGGAAAGACAACGTGACAATGCATTCACCAGTCAACATTCTTAAGTGTTTATTATTAATAGGCTTTCTATTAACTTCGAGTACAGAAAGTAGGGCTTCTGTTTATGACGAAAATCTGCAAGAAAATGAGCCTGCTTTGCTTGTCGATGCGGTCAGTGAGCTATTGGAAGCAAAGTATGTATTTCCTGATGTATCGAAACAAATCCGCAACGTTCTAACCACTAAACTGCAAGAAGGGGCATACAATAGGTTCGACAACGCGAAAGAATTAGCACAGCAATTTACGCATGATATTCAGTCCGTAAGTCATGACCGCCATCTTAGAGTCTATTTTGATCCTCAACGCGTCGAACAACTCAGGGCGCAGGAGTTTCAAATCATTGACCCTGAATTAGAAAAGAAAGAAAAGTTAAATAGACGTGCTAAAAACCATGGTTTCAGGCAAGTCTCAATCTTAGATGGAAATGTTGGTTACATTGATCTTCGGCGTTTTGATTTCCCCGAAGATGCTAAAAGTGCAGCCATAGCAGCAATGTCATTTGTTGAAAACACTGACAGTCTTATTTTTGATGTGCGAAACAATGGTGGCGGCTCACCTTCGATGGTCCAGTTTCTAATAAGCTACTTGTTGGATGAGGAGCCGGTTCACTTGAACGATATCTATAAACGGGAATTAGACTCTATTAAGCAGTATTGGAGTTTGCCCATGGTGCCTGGAAAAAGACGGCCAGATATTGACGTCTTCGTACTAACCAGCAGAAGTTCGTTTTCCGCAGCTGAAGACTTCGCATACACCCTCAAGCATTTACAGCGTGCAACCATCATTGGTGAAACTACAGGTGGTGGAGCCCACCCTGGCGGCCGGGAAATCGCGAACGATAGATTTTTGGTTTGGGTCCCTACGGCCCGTTCTATAAACCCGATTACGGGAAGTAATTGGGAGGCGGTAGGTGTTAAGCCGCATATAGAGCAGGATGCTGATACAGCACTTCAGACCGCACATATCATGGCTTTAGAAGCGCAAATAGCTCAAGGTAGAGGCGATAACGCTATAAACGAGTGGTATTTAGGCTTAATAAAAGCGAAATCTAAAAGACCGGCGATTGCTGAAAATTTGCTGCAGCAATACGCTGGGCAGTATGGTGTAAGAACACTTACTTATGAGAGTGGCGAACTATACTATCAGCGCAATGGGAATAAAAAATATCCATTGTTCCCTATCAATGAACAGTTGTTTGGGCTTGAAGGAAAGGATGATTTCCGCATTAAAATAATCACTGAAAATGGCAAAGTGGTCGCTATTCAAGGGGTTTCCGATGATGGAAGGTATAGTCAGAATGCGCGAAGTAGTGATTAATCACCGAATCACTAGCATAACGGCGTGAAAACCCCTTGATCAATTAGCCTTTCACATTGTGGGTCCACTCATTTGGAGTGACCCTCAAAAGGCCATTTAGATTGCATCAATCGGCGCAAAACTATACTCTACGCTCCCTAATTGTTATCGGCGTTCGACCCGATTAAGAACACTTTAACTATGAGAAGAGCATGAGGATCTTATCGCTATTCACACTCCTAGTGTGTTTTACGCTAAACGGTTTATTCCTAGATAATACTGTTCACGCCTCTTCACTATTTGAACACCCTATTTATCATTCTCCGCTCAAAAATACGGTAGGCGTCGATGGAGATATCGTGTCGCTTGCAGAAGATGGCCAAGGGTTTATCTGGTTTGTCTCAGACAATGGCCTGTGGCGGTGGGATTCGCACACAGCGGTTCGCGCGTCATTCGATGCGGATGCCGATGAAAACCCAAGCCCACAGATACAACGCGTTCATGCTGATCATCAAGGGCAATTGTGGGTTGGCACGAGTAGGGGGTTGTATACGCTTAAGGCCGGAACTCGTCAATTGATACCCGTGATCGACGGTACCTCGTCGCACTTATCTGTGCAGGAAATTTCGACGACAGAGCAAACCGTGTTCATTGCTACAGACCGTGAGCTCTATCAATACTCGCATGAGCAAAACTCACTGCAGGCATTAGTGTTGCCTTTTGATGCGAGGATCCATGCGCTTTTTGTCAAGGATGGCACACTTTGGGTTGGTACAGGGAAAGGGCTGCTGCAACTCGATGTTACAACCTCTAGCGCAGCGTTAGTTGCAGCTGAAGGATTCCCGCCAAATGTTCGGATCAGCGCTATTACCTCAAGCGATCCTCAATCTTTATTGGTAGGTACGGCAAGTCAGGGGCTCTTTGAGCAAACCAAGCGAGGCAGCTTTGAGCACATTAGTTTGGCGAGCGGCTCGCAGCCGTGGATTTATTCCATCACTCAAGTGGATAGTTCAACAGTTCTGCTTGGCACATTTGGCAAAGGCTTGATTAAGCTTGATTTGAATACAAAATCATTCAGACAGTCGCGCTTTAATGCACTACATCCGTCTGGTTTGGCGCACGACAATGTATGGGCATTGATGACCGATTCTCGCGGTTTGGTATGGATGGGCGTTAATACGGCATTGCAGTTGTACGACATCAGGAATAAAGGTATTAAACGCATTTTAGGCGGGTTAGGAACTGATACTGGTCTGGCGAAGCGTCAAGTCAATTCTGTGCGGGCAATAGGTAGTAATTTAATTGTTGGAACTGGCAGTAGTGGTGTAGAGCGATTGTTACCGACAACGGGTCAGAGCGTTCAATTATGGGATGATGGCAGTGATCCTATCGAAACCCTAGTCGCATCAGGTGACGCTAGCGTGTTTGCGTCTAGTAATTTTAGCTCTGTAATGGTTAACACAGACTCTGGCGAACATCGGCCGGTAGAAATTCCAGGTCGCCCTGTCGCCAAATATTCAAGTGCATTTGCGCAAACGGGTGATACGGTTTGGGTGGGGGGGACCGATGGTTTATGGGCGTTTAATACGACAAGCCAAACGGCTAGAAACCTACTTTCGACGGCACCTCATGAAAGGCGGGTTGCATCGTTGTTGGCGACTGACGATAGATTGTGGGTGGGCACTTGGCGTGGGTTATATGCGGTTGAACTTCCAATCACTGCCAAAACCGTTGTCGAGCCAGCCCCCAATGCGCCAGCATTATTGAACGAGCAATTTGTCGCAACCTTGTTTATCGACAGCCAGTCTCAAGTATGGGTAGGTACGAGTGACGCTGGTTTATTCGTTTATCGTGGTGCCCAAGGTTGGCAACATATCGATGTCAGCGTTGACCAATCGGGTGGCAGGGTGGAAGCGATAGCGGGTGAAACCCAGGGTTATGTATTTGCCAGTACGTCTAAGAACATTATCGCGGTTAACATAGACACGCTAGATGTCGAATATGTCGTTGATGAGGCTAGTGCCATCAATCGACCATTCCGCCGAGGCGCTGGGACGAAAACGCTAGAAGGGGTGATGGTATTTGGTGGCGCAAATGGCCTCACGCTAATTGATGCAGATAGTCTTGCGATGGCGCCTGCAGCAGTGCCAATCATACTGACCAATGTGAATATCAGCACAGATGAACAAGCACACCAGTCACTATCATTACTAATCCAAGGCATCCCCTTACCGGCTTTAGTTAAACGCGTATCAATTGAGTTTACAGCGCTGGATTATTTGTCCCCCAAAAAGTTGAAATATCGCTACCGACTGAAAGGCTTTGATAACAACTGGTCAATAACAGATGCAGAGCATCGGGTAGCAACCTTTACGCAATTATCACCGGGTGCCTATACATTTGAAGTTCAGTATTCCGATGATGGCTTAACTTGGCAGGAAAACGGGCTTGAAAGACGATTAATGATACCGCCTGCATGGCATCAAACATGGTTGGCTAAGGGCATTGGGCTTATTCTAATCATCATGGCTGCTTTGTTTGTGCATAGGTTCTTGGTCAAACAGCTAAGACAACGTCAGTTGATACTCGAGCAGCGTGTCGCTGATCGTACTGCTGAATTGGTAAAAGCCAATAAAACCCTGAACCAACAGGCTGAAGCATTGCGAGAGGCGAGTTTGACGGATGCATTGACGGGGTTACACAATCGCCGCTTTTTATCACAACATATTGAGCGAGATATCGCTAAGTTAGATCGTTACTATGCGGATTGTACAAAGAATGATATTCAGCCTGATAACAGTGCCGATATATTATTTTTCTTAATCGACATCGATCACTTTAAGTCCATCAATGACACCTATGGGCATCAAATTGGTGATCAAGTTCTCATAGAAACCAGCAACCGCTTGAGACGAGTGTTTAGAGAAATTGACTATCTTATTCGCTGGGGCGGAGAAGAGTTTCTTGTTGTAGTGCACAACACATCTCGTCATGAGGCGACGATCCTTGCTGAACGTGTCATCGACGCGATTGGAGGCGAACGTTACCCTATTAAAGGTGGTGAAGTAAAAAGTGTAACGTGTTCCATCGGCTATAGTGCTTATCCACTGGCGCAGCATGACTATCTCGCTCTCAATTGGGAAGATACGATTGGTGTTGCTGATGCAGCATTATATGCGGCAAAGAATAACAATCGTGATACATGGATAGGTGTTACCGCGTTGACGCGTGACGCAGATGCCGATGTATTAACGCGAATTCAACAAGACCAAACGCTTGTCTTTGGATATGCAAAAATAGAAAAACGCATGAAATAAATGTGTCTTTATGATTGCCGAATCGATGACATTAGAAACAAAAAAGGGCTCCCGAAGGAGCCCTTTTGTTTGGTGTCGTTAGGTCACCAATATGAGTTCTTAGATACGCTCAGCTAGAACAGACGCTACTGGGTTAGCAGCAAGGCCTTGCTCAGTGATCCACGCCTGAAGTGTTTTACCGTCAGCTTCTGGCTCGTTTAACGCGCTCTTAGGCATTTTCTTCACTAACAACTCACCGGCTTCAACCGCGTTGTTAAGGATAGCCGTACGGATAAGGCTGTTACCGCCACAAGAAACACCTGTGTAGTAGTCAGATAAACGAAGGTTGTAATCAGACTGAACCATTTTCATTTTCT
>NZ_PEAY01000007.1 GCF_002807665.1 Neoalteromonas facilis | reverse complement strand
ATGCACGTTACACAGCGGTCGGTGGTATTGCATCCAGCGGTTCAGACCCCTTCGAATCTGACGTACTGTTAGGTGTGAACGGACGCTGGCATTTCCTTCCGAACATCACACTAAATGCAGGCTATGAGTACGGAAAAATCACGACGTTTAACATAGGTGTGCGTTTTTCGTTCTGAGTACTTATAAAGCGTCGATGTTAGATAACCTATAGCCGAAATCTAAGTCTGTGCTAACGGAAAGGTAAAAGACACAGTTTAAGTCGGAAATTGTTTAAGTAGAGGCCGCTACAACGGCAAAGCAGTCTTTGATAATTGCCCAGTGAAATGTCAGCTCTTTGTCTGTTGTTGCCAGACAAGGCTATTCTTCAGCTACGTACGTTTTGCTGACGTTGAATTGGCAGAATAGCTTCGACAGCTATGAGCGAAAAGCAGCCGTTGGCTATACACCTTTCACTATGACTGCTTTTTTAAAATTTGCCGTCATTCATTTTCTTGAAATTTTGCTTACTCGCATGACTGCAATAAATATAAAAAGTTATAAGATTGGCTGCTGGTCATTGGCGCAAATACGTTAGATAGCGGTCGTATAACCTCAATCACTAACCTTGATTCATTTCGATATAACTGCAGATTTCATCTAGAGATACGGGTTTTTGAAATACTTTTTGGATAACCCTTTCTCCTTGAAGTCTTGCAGCCTCTTCAGACACATTACCCGTGACCAATATAGTGAAAATGTTTGGATTTCTTAGAATAGCCTTTTGTATGAACTCTGTTCCTTTCATATTCGGCATTTCGTCATCCGTTATAATGACATCAATATCGCCATTTGCCTCATCGAGCGCCTCAAGAGCAGCAGTGCCATCTGAATAACCTTCTACACTGTGTGTCCTCGCTCGAAGACTCTCGGTATATACTTCAAGTAATGCAGGCTCATCCTCAAGGATAAGAATTTTCATCTGGCGATCTGTATGACCAACCTCGGTTGATGAATTCGCTACACTTATTGATTTATCTATATTTGTTGGCAGATGAATTTCAAATTTAGTGCCTTCCCCAACTTTAGAGTCCACAATAATTTCTCCGTCCATTTCCTCCACAATTGCAAAAACAGTTGAGAGCCCTAGTCCTGTTCCGTTTTTTTGATGTTTCGTTGTGAAAAATGGGTCAAATATTTTTTGTAGGATTGATTCCTTAATTCCTTCACCATCATCCTCGATAGTGATAATTGCGTCTTTCAAAGAGGGGGAACTTGAGAGTTTGACTGATATTTTTCCAGAGTTTGGAGAAATGGCTTGAACAGCGTTGGATATGAGATTGAGCAATATTTGTGAAATGTCATTCTGATTAGATGTTACATTACCCACATCATCGAGTTCTACGGCTAACTTTATGGATGAGGGTATCAGAGATTCTACCAATTGAAGTGACGTTGATAAGGTTTCTTTCAGGTCTATTGAGGCCTTTTTAACCTCCGATTTACGCGCGAAAGATAGTATCTTACGTGATAACTCAGCCCCTCGTTGAGAGGCCTCTTTTATGGTTTCTAGACGTTTAGCTACCTTTTCATTTTGATTAAAATGAGCAGCCAATTCCGCGTTGGATAATATAATACTTAGGATGTTATTAAAGTCATGCGCTACGCCACCAGAGAGAGTGCCTAGCGAATTCATTTTTTGTTCCTGTATCCTTTTGAGTTCTTTTTCTTTTTGTTCCGTCAGGTTCCGAACCAGGCCCCATAAGGAAATCGAATCATCTTTCTCATTTCGCGACCAAAAAACATCTACCTCAACGGGCACATGATGTCCGTTTCGATGAATATATTCCTTTTCAATCGTCAGTGTATTTGAACCTTGACCTTCTTCTTTGGATTTTTTCAATAATTGAGCGATATGCCCTTTTTCAATCGAAATATCATCCACTGTCATGCCAATTAGCTCATTCAAAGTGTAACCAAGCATTTGACTAAATGCCTCATTACAATCGGTGATGGAACCGTTGACAGGGTCAACTTCGACTATGCCGTCCTGAGAAAAGCGGTAGATAGAATTAAAATATTCAGCGAGCTTGCGACTTTTTTCTTGCTCTTTTTGTAAACGCGCTTCACTTTGCCTTTTAGATTCTTTTTCCCTGTAAGAGATAATTAACTGAGTACAAGTATCTAGCACCGGTTTAAGAGAGTCGACTAGATTTTCAGTATAATCATCTGGCCTGTTGGCAAATCCAATCATTCCAATCAATTCACCGGACTTTTTAAATGGAATACCTAAGAATCGGTTAAGTGGAGGATGGCCCGGCGGTATACCTCCTGATAGAGAATGATTGGGTGCGTCGTTAGCGATTAATAACTCGCCGGATTTAATGACATAACCGAATAGAGTGTCTAAGTTCGTAAATTCAAGTCCATTTGGTGCATTCTTTTTATACCAGTGAGAGGTCTCATCATTCCATGAAATATCAGTAATGGCGTGCGTCTTTAAAAATGGCGAGCCATTTTCCCCTGTGAGTACTTCACCGATAAAACCATACTCACTTTGAGTTAACTGCAATAATTCCCCTAAAAAACGTGAAAAGATTCGATATCCTTCATCACCTTTAATGTACGCTTTTTGTAAATTAGATATCGCCTCAAGCATCTTCTTTTCTGCGTGAATCACTTGAGTATATTCATCAAGCAACAGTTTTTGCTTTCTACTCTCAATTAGCCTCATCACTTGCGTAGCGAGCAATCTTAGAAGTTTCTTTTGCGAATGTGTTAAACGTCTTGGTTTAGAGTCGATGATGCACAGTGTACCAAGCGGTAACCCTTCTTCAGTAATCAGTTGAGCGCCCGCATAAAATTTGATGTTAGGGTCGTTTGTAACTAGGGGGTTATCGGAAAATCGAGGGTCTTTCGATGCATCCTGGACTTCAAATACATCTCCTTCCAATATGGCGTGCCCACAAAAAGAAATGTCCCTTCCGGTTTCTTTCGCTTCGAGTCCTTTCGCGGCTTTAAACCATTGTCTTGAACTGTCTACAAGGGATATCAGTGAAATTGGGACACCAAACTCTTCTTGAACAAATTCCACCACTTCATCGAATTTTTCTTCTGGAGCAGTATCGAGAATGGAATATCGATAAAGTTGCTTTAACCTCTCTTCTTCCAGAGGATGCTCAATCGGATATTTCATGTTTCTGAATATTCCTTAATTAGAGATTCTTTACAGACTAATTCTAATTCATTAGCAAGTATAGACATAAAAAAATATAGGAACTTGAAAAAATAGATGTGCTTCTTATGGCTGCGATCCAGGGTCTAATTGGCAGTCAAATTATCTGATTCAATTGGTAATTATTGAAGAGTTATTTCAGAGAGGTTAATAAATTAGCGAACGGCTCTTTTACGGTAACAGCAGACAGCCATTGAGAATTTATGATCGGCAACTATATGGTACGAACCTGAAGTCGCAAAACACAACTCTGAACGTCGGCTGATTGTCTTTGGCCGACCTTAACTATGTAATGAGTTTCAACCAAATTATCCACAAAATGGCCTTGTAGCTATTTCATTGAACAGCTAAACAACCAATTTCGCTCTGTACTAGAAGTTGCTCTTGGAGCAATCTATTCACGTACCCCGAATGCCTGCTGAGACATTTCAAACCGTGTTTACTGATACAGTAAATAGGCTTGGCGTCGATGCAAAAAATCTGTCAGACCGGCTTGCCACTGGTGTCGAATGTCCTTCTCTGACGCTCCGCTCATAATCGCGAGTCGTAGCTTGTCTGTCCCAGCTAATTTGTCGAAAAAAGTCGGCGAAGTGAAAAACTCAATCCCCTGTTGCTGGCTAAGTTGATAGCTCTCAAGTAATAGTGCTAATGAAAGTCCTGAAAGTTCACTGGCGCGCAAGTCGATCCCCAACAAAGCGGTGTCTTGTAATTTAGGAGTAGGCGCACTGGTTGGCATACTGATCGGAGTAAAGGCAAAGTCACCCATATTGATCTGGTTGTGTCCTAACACTTGGAACGGAAAAGGTGTGCCACGACCAATACTCATGATGGTGGGTTCGAATAAACACAAACTTGGGTATAAGCGAATCGCTTGATCGTTGGGTAGATTAGGACTCGGCGCAATCGGCAAAGAGTAAGGGGTTTCTCTGGTGTAATCAGCAACGGGGACAACTTTGACTGTAGGTTGCTGTGAAACGGAAAGCCATTGCTCGCCAATCATCATTTGGGCTAATTCAGCTACGGTCATCCCATGTAATATGGGGATCGGATGCATGCCAACAAAAGAAGTAAATTCTGGCTCTAATATGGGCCCATCAACATATTGGATATTGGGGTTGGGGCGGTCTAATACGATAACCTTAATATGATGAGCGGCAGCGGCTTCTAAGACGTAATGTAAGGTGCTGATGTAGGTATAAAAGCGCACGCCAACATCTTGAATATCGAACAACAACACATCCACATTGCTGAGCATGTCATCTGTTGGTTTGCGCGTCTTGCCATATAAAGAAAAAATGGGGATGCCAGTCGCGTCGTCTTTGTCATCATTAACTTTCTCGCCAGCGCCTTTGTCGCCTCGAAAGCCGTGCTCAGGCGAGTATATAGCCGTTACCGAAACGTTCTGTGATATCAAATAGTCGACCAAATGCTGACCAAACGCACGCGAGGATTGATTGACGACTAAGCCAACACGCTTGTCTTTGAGATCGCTAAGATAGTGTTGCGGTTGTTCAGCACCTACGGTAATGGCATGCACTGGCGTGGCAAAACTAACGACAACCAATATGCATAATCCGAGGGCGATTTTAATCCGATTAACCATTGTGTACCTCGACGGCTTGTCGCAGAAAGCCCTTATTGTCATTCAGCAAATCAGTCGCTGTTGCGGCATCAGTGTTCGTTAAGATCATGAGTATCGCTAGTTTGGCATTGTTATTGGACGATTCCAGCGCTGCTTCAGCAGTATCAGCTTCGCATTGAGTGGCCTGCATGACAATACGAATGGCTCTGGCGCGTAGTTTCTCATTTGATGCGTTCACATCGACCATTAAGTTTTGATAGCTCTTACCCAATCGGATCATGCTGGCGGTGCTCAACATATTCAGTATTAATTTCTGTGCGGTACCTGATTTCATGCGGGTAGAACCGGTTAAGCATTCTGGCCCTACCACAGCACAAATGCCTATGTTTGCAGCTTCCAGCAAGGCAGAGCCGGGGTTACAGGTGATAGAGACCGTCGCGGCATCAACTGTTTTAGCATAATCCAGAGCGCCTAGAACATACGGCGTTCTGCCACTGGCGGCAATGCCCACAACCGTATCGTTTGCACTTACATTAAGATTTTGCAGATCAGCAATGCCACCTTGTCTATCGTCTTCAGCGCCTTCGACTGCATGCTGAATGGCGGTTTCGCCTCCCGCAATAATCCCTTGAACGAGCGTATCGGGCACGCTGAACGTGGGGCGACATTCGACGGCATCGAGTATGCCTAAGCGGCCACTGGTACCTGCCCCGATGTATAGCAAACGCCCACCTCGCTGAATGCGCTCGACTATGGTATCGACCGCCTTGGCAATTTCGGGGATACATTGGGCGACCGCAGCCGCGACTTTCTGATCCTCGTTATTGATCTTTTTAAGAATGTCTTCTGTGCCTAGCAGGTCAATGTCCATGGTGTCTGGGTTGCGTCCTTCAGACACGATTTGTTCGAGTTGATCCAATAATTGGGCCGTGGTTGACGAAGTATTGTTAGACATAAAATTAGCCTGCTTTAACAGTAGGGGGATTGGCGGTAGCGGGTGATGCTGGCTTGCCACATAAACACACCAATGTTGCTGCGACGGTGCCGAGCATTAATTGCCAGGTAAATGCGATAGATACCGGTGAGTCACTTGGGTACCAAATCGATAGCACGTATGGCTGGAGTGCTAGTGGAACCGCAAAGCCAACAACGAGCGCTAGCAAAACACTGAGCTTGGAGCCGCGATTGCTAAACAGTGCAGCAATATAGACCCCTAATAATCCGCTATAGGAAAATACCATAACGCTTAGTGCAAATTGTAACAGGGGCGTATCAGTATATTGTTGCCAGTAGAAACAAATACAGGCAACGCTCGCTAACAATATGGCAACGATCGCCATCATCCATTGACCATAGCGCACTTCTTGTTGTGCACTGAGCGCATGTTCACGCTTAGCAAAGTGAGGTTTCAACATATCATTGACGACAACAGACGCCATCGAATTCAATCCTGAATTCAGGGTTGAGAGAGCTGCGGCAATGATGCCAATAGTGACCCAGGCTTTTAATCCTGCGGGCAATTCGGTCAGCACGTAGTACATAAAGATGGTGACGGTTTCTCCAGCAAACGATGGCGCAGCATCTGCGTGATGGGCGAGTTGCATCACATCGGGTCGCTGGTAGTAGATGTATAGCAATAGGCCAATGGTGATGAATAACAGCATTACCGGGATCACCAACACGATAGACATCATCATAGCTGATGCCCCTTGCTTGGCGGTTTTACAGGTTAATACCCTCTGCGTCATGTCTTGGTCCAGACCAAAAGCGGCAATGTTTAACAATACAAAACCCGTTAGTACCGACCACATGGTAAAAGCACCGCCAGCAGAAAAATCCCAACGCCAGTCAAAAAGGGTAAGTTTCGATTGAGCACCATCTAGCGGTTGCTGTAGAGCACTGATCAGCGTACTCAAATCGGCGGGGATCGTACTGAGTAACCAGATGATAACGGCGATAGCAGCACTGACATAAACGACACATTGAATAACATCACTGTAAATAACACTGCGAACGCCACCGTATACAGTATATAACAGGCCACAAAGGGTGATGATCAGCGTTGCACTTACCACACTGGATGCTGCAATGTCGCCAAATAAGATCATTGAGACTGCAATTGCCGCCATGTAGAGGCGTGCCCCACTTGCTAACAATCGCCCAAACAGGTAAACACTGCCAGCTTGCTGTTTCGCTTGGCTGCCAAAACGGTCTTGTAATAATTCATACACAGTGAATACACGTGCCTGATAAAAACGCGGTATTAATACGAGGCTGACAATCAATGCGGCGATAAACGCGCCAATGTTGCTGGCCAGATAACTGAGATCGCCACGGTAGCCTTGATCCGGGCCTCCCAGAAAAGTGGCTGCGGATTGCGAAGTGGCTAGTACAGATATGGCAACAGCCCATACGGGCATAGCATTGCCACCGAGGAAATAATCACTCGCGCTGTTGGCTTTGCGACTAAACATATAACCGCTGATAGCAAGTAGAAGTAGGTAGGCTATAAATACTGCGATGTCGACACTAGAATATTGGTTAAGCATTGCGGTATGTTTACGCTTTGAATAAAGTATGTATAAATAAAGAATACTTTATTCTTAAAAATATGTACATACTGGAATAATATTCCTTTCTTATCGATAAATTGGACTAATTTCTTGGCACGAACCACTGTAGCAACCATTGACCTTAATGCACTAAGGCAGAACTTTCGTTTTATTCAACGCTTGAATCCTACGGGTAAAACCCTTGCTGTAATAAAGGCAAATGCCTATGGGCACGGCGCGTTAGCGGTATCTCGTGCGCTTGAGCAAGATGCTGATTGTTTAGCGGTCGCCTTTATGGATGAAGCGCGAGAATTGCGAGAGCAAGGCATTACAAAGGCAATTATTGCGTTAGAGGGGCCATACAGTAAAAGCGAGGCGCGCTGGGCTGCAGAAAATAATGTGACGTTGGTGGTGCATCGTTTGGCTCAACTAGATTGGATTGCCGCGTTGTCACAAAGGCCTCATTCGCTTTGGCTCAAGATCGACACGGGTATGCACCGATTAGGATTAATGCCGCAAGAGCTGGATACGGTATTTTCCCAGTACGCAGAATTACTCACCGGCGATGTCATCATATTCACCCATCTGGCTTGTGCCGATGAAGAGAATAATGCACATACACAAAAGCAATTAGACGCATTGCAGCAGATTTTAGCGCGCTATCACTATCCAGTGAGTGTGGCGAATTCAGCGGGTATCGTGCAATGGAGTAATGCCCATGGCGCGTGGAATAGGGCCGGTATAGCGCTGTATGGTGGGCGTTCAAGTCAGACTGAGCTCAATTTGCCACTTGAGCCTGTCATGACGCTATTCGCCCCCATCATTGCAATGAGAACTATTCAGCCCGGCGAAAGTGTGGGCTATGGCGCCACATGGACGGCAGATAGAGAAACAACAATAGCCACAGTGGCTATTGGTTATGCAGATGGCTATCCTCGTCACGCTCGAAATGGCACGCCTGCATGGTGTAAAGGCCAGCGAATATTGTTAGCGGGCAGAGTATCAATGGATATGTTGACCTTTGATGTGACGGATGCGCAAGGATTAGAAATCGGAGACATGGTTGAACTGTGGGGCAAAAATCAGAGTGTTGACGAAGTCGCACATTGTGCCGGTACTATAGACTATGAACTTATCACCCGTGTGTCAGACAGGGTTCCAAGAGCTTACGAGTAAGACAGAACAGGCTCTGCCACGTGACTCTGATCGCGCCCCTGAGTTTTCGCTTTGTACATAGCAGCATCCGCTCTTGCGATCCATTCATACGCCGTCTCATTGCGATTGAATTCTGCAACCCCACAAGACATCGTAACTTTCAACGCTTGTTCTGGCCATTGAGTCTCTCTGATGGCTTCTACGAGAGTATCAGCCAGCACGCCAGCTTCACGTTGTGCGGTATTTTCTACTACGACGACAAATTCTTCACCTCCTAGGCGATAGATGTTATCGCTCTGGCGAATACGATCACTGATAGTGGTAGTAAATTGCTTGAGTACTTCGTCACCTACAGCGTGACCAAATTGATCATTAATTTGTTTGAATAAGTCGATATCCATCATGATCAGCGAACAGGTTTGGTCTGGGTAGCGACGTAACCGTTCGATTGTGGCCAGTAACTTTTCTTCGAGAGCTCGGCGGTTGCCAATTTGTGTCAATGGATCGGATGTCGCAATTTGTTCCAAAAATTGCTGATGTCGGTGTGTTCTGCTGGCAAATGCATAACAAAACAGCAAAGTAGCACCTGCCGATACGGCAAATTTCAATACAAAGAATGCACTCGACATGGGCCAGATGATCAATATAACGCTGGCCAAAAATAAAACCGTGATAATCAACGCCACGCTGGGGGAGAGTAGAAAGAAAACGGTCGTGAGTGCGGGGTAAGCCCACACAATTTGGTCTGGGCCTTTGAGAGCGATCGTCATGATCATGACGAAAACGCTGAGCAGGGATAATCCCCAGCGAGCAAAATTAACCGTATGCGTAATGTAAACTTGGAAAAATATCGCGGCAGTGATGGATACCGCAACAGTATTTAAAACTGCAACCGAGAAGTCTTGCTGTAGAAAGCGAATAATCACGAAAGGCACCAAGCATAGCGATATGGCGCCGCTGATGGTCATGATTATTGATTCTTCAAGCGTTCTGACTTTGGTTTCCATACATCTATTCAATGCCAAATGTTGAGTGCAATACTACCGTTGCTCAATTAGTAAACACAAATGAAAATATTCATAAAAAACTAGCTTTGCGATATACGCCACGATTCGCATTAACCATTATCAAAGCCTCGTTAAAGCGTAGTCTATGGCGAGACAGGCTGTTTACATTTATCGATTTAACAGCCGCCTTATGCTCTGATTGAGCAAGTGTTGCATTTTTATTCCAGCATAGCCTACAAACTCATCGCCCGTACCTGATTGTGCGGTCTGGGCTGCTAGCGTGAATTCTCGTCCACCGTCAAATTCAGGCAAGCAAACATGGGCTAACACGACGGTTTCGCCTGCACCTCTAGTTTCACTCGGGCCCCAGCCAATTTTCTGGAAAATTCGCCACTGCCCGTTGGTTGCTTGATCGAGGACCTCTTTACTCGTCTTTTGATTGCTTGGGTCAATTGCTATCGCGATGGCATCTGCGAGCATGGTACTGATCCCAGCCATCATGCCGCCTCGACCATCGTCACCGTAAAACAAAATGCTAACGTCATTTTCTTTAAGGTACGGCTGTTGTGTGGCAGTGACGCGAGTATGGCTTGCCAGTCGCTTTAGCCACTCTGCTTGTGCCAACGCTGACATGGGTTTATTCCCTGTCTTGCCGCACTTGGAGCAAAGATAAGACTGGTAACCAGGGTCGTCCGATGCACGTTTAAACCCATTGAGCGGAACACTATAAGCACCATCAACCCAGCGTTTAGCGGTAGGCTTATACGCCTCTAGACCATAGGCACCGCGAAAACGGACGTTGGTATCGTCCATCCGTAACCACTGGTCGTGGAATAGAGCGGTAAGATAGTCTCTGCCAGCAATATTGGCGAAAAACGTTGCAATAGCGTTTGAATCGTCAGGCGCTTTGTGGGTTGGACGGTAACTGTGAATACTGGTAATCAAATCAGCTACGCTGACATCACCTATGTGGCTGGTGGCGCCAATACCAGATTGTCGGAGTGTCGCAATGGCACCCGCGTATGCGAAAATTTTAGAAGAGCTCCAGGGCTCGTATAGTTCGTTGTGTCTCGCATTAGCGAGATAACGATAAGCTAATTCCTGTTTGGAATTGAGCGCAAAATCAATGATCGCGATCCGGCCTAATTCATTGGCGCTGTCTAAATAATGCCAATCCGCTGCTACACGCTCGCTCCACTGGGCTTTTGAATAATCGATGGTGTTAGCTGAGCGGTAGTGTTGTTTATCTTTTCTTATGCCTATTTTGCATGATAATGAATGAACGGACAGATCGGCAGGGACATAAGGCGCGGCATTCATCACCTTATGATAAAACTTATCCGGATCACGCAATGATGTATCGGCGTGGCCTACGGCAGCTAACAGCACAAGCAAAGTACAAAAGATCTGTGCGAGTGTTGTAGTGATTTTTTGCATCAAACGGACTTACACACTTTTACATGCCGATTATGGTTAGGTTTAAGGTACTTCGACAAAACAATACATTCACGCGACATCAGCGAGAGTTCGCTGATGCCGCACCAGCGTTTCAGGAAGATATCGATGCAATGGTAGGTACTATCGACACGGTTTTAATTTTTGACTCACTGATCTCATTGCTCGCCATTGTTGACGGTACAAAACGATAGTCCATTGGTCCGGCTAGACTGTCTGCGGTCAGCGAAACATCATAGGTTTTGTCTTCTTGCCAACGAAAATAGAGTCTTTCACCTTGCTGTATAGTGAAGGTTGCAATGTAGAATGCTTCCTGATCCACTTCGAAAGGCGTATCCATTTTATACAAGGCGATTTCATGTAAGCCTGGCGTGAGGTTAACGATGGCTAAGGCGCCATTGGATAAGCGAGTGACTTCACTGCCGTTGATCTTAACGACTGGAACGGTATGAGCATTTCTCACTTGGATCGGACTGTACACAAACAGTGCTGTATCTGAAGTGTATTGCGCCACCGGTATAAATGGCCCTGAGCTTGAGCTACAGCCGAAAAGCGTGAGTAGGGAAATAACCGCAATAAAAGTTAATTTAATCTTGTGAAGCTTGAACATAAATATCCTTTTGAGTCGTTGTCCTGTTGCACTCTAAGATTAGTTTATTACTTTCAATTAGCAATATTTTTGCCATTTCGGTGGACCATAGCTTTTTTATGGCGCGTGCTGCAGTGCAGAATGACTTTGGCAACTGACGATAGCCGGCGCTTTGCGGATCAAGCTTTCGTCCTCAATCGCGTGAACCATAAATAAGGCAAAATCAATTCTTCGGGTAATATTGCTTTGTAGAGCGGGATCACCAACATGCTCTCGCCAAATGGGCAGACCCTGACTATCGCCTTCCTGCAAATCACTGCCTCGCACTACTGTCCATTGCCGTTGGCTAGCAAATATCCGATTGCACGCTTCCACTTGGTCATCAAGTTCTACCAGCCGTAGCCAGCGAGCAATCGGGCCAAAGACTTTTATTAGCGCTTTGAAGTGCCATGAGTACACATCTTTGCCGTCATAGGTGATATGCCAACCACAGGAAAAAATTAATCTGGCTTGAGGTTCTGCAAAGTCTAAAACCGCCTGTGCGGTGCCTGATGAATATTGATTAACACCCCACGGAACTAAAACGGTGAGCACGGCATCACAGCCTTTGACGGCTTGTCGAATGACGTCGCGATCATTGGTATTGCCGGGGACGATAGTAATGAGGTGCTTAAAGTGTTCCAACTTATCAACGCTTTGTGCCCGACAAACACCCACCACTTCATAACCATGCGCTAATGCGTGCTGGACCATGTATTGACCAAGCTTTCCTGAAGCGCCGATGATGCAAACCCGTTTAATCCTCATTCCCCATTCCATTTGACGTTGCAATTGAAACGTCATACTAGCACTCTGATTGTGAAATATTTGTGTGGTTGGTCGGTAAAAAAGGACTCAATAACGTGTTTTACTCCTTCGCATAAAACCTGATGTTACGTATGTGTAGATTTTTTTTGCGGGGGAATTAAAAAAGCCGCAGTTTGAAAACTACGGCTTTTTAAGATTGGTTGGGTAAGTTAAACGCGCTCGAAGATTGTCGCGATACCTTGGCCTAAACCGATACACATGGTGGCAAGTCCCAATGTTTTATCTTCAGATTCCATCAGGTTCAACAAGGTGGTTGAAATTCGCGCACCTGAACAGCCAAGTGGGTGACCTAATGCAATCGCACCGCCATTGAGGTTCACTTTTTCGTCGTACTTATCTAACCAGCCTAGTTGCTTCACACATGACAATGCCTGAGCAGCGAATGCTTCGTTAAACTCAGCAATTTCGATATCGTCCATGGTTAAGCCTGCTCGTTTCAGCGCTTTTTGTGTCGCTGGAACTGGGCCAAAGCCCATGATCGCGGCATCACAACCGGCTACACCCATCGCGCGGATCTTCGCGCGAGGCGTTAAGCCAAGTTCTTTCGCTTTATCGGCAGACATCAATAGCATGGCCGCGGCGCCGTCAGAAATCGCAGAAGAGGTTCCTGCTGTAACGGTACCATTCACTGGATCAAAAACTGGGCGTAAGCTTGCCATTGTTTCGATGGTGCTATCAGGGCGAATAACTTCGTCATGCTCGATAAGCTTCAATACACCGTTTTCATCGTGGCCTTCTATACCAACGATTTCGTTCGCCCAACGTCCTTCAAGGTGAGCTTTGTGCGCACGTTGGTGAGAACGTGCACCAAATGCGTCTTGCATCTCACGGGTAATGCCGTTTTGACGACCTAACAACTCAGCAGTCATACCCATGTTACCCGATGCCTTAGCTGTGTATTTGGCTAGGCCTGGGTGGAAGTCTAAGTTAAAGGTCATGGGTACGTGACCCATGTGCTCAACACCCCCGATCATGAAAATATCACCATTGCCGGTCATGATCCCTTTGGTGGCGTCGTGCAGGGCTTGCATTGACGAGCCGCACAATCTGTTCACGGTAACCGCACCAGTGCTACGCGGGATATCAGTTAATAACTGAGCATTACGCGCAATATTGAAGCCTTGTTCTTTGGTTTGCTGTACACAGCCCCAAATAATGTCTTCAATTTCCGCTGGGTTCACACCTGGGTTGCGCTCAAGCAATTTGGTCATCAAGTGTGCAGATAAGGTTTCTGCACGAACATTGCGAAACACACCGCCTTTAGAGCGACCCATAGGGGTACGAATACAATCAATAACTACTACGTCTTTCATAAGATTCTCCTTAGGCTGAGGTTATGCGAAATAAGATTTGCCGCTGCGAGCCATCTCGCGAACACCATCAGAGACCTGATAGATAGGGCCAAGATCTGCGTACTTGTCAGCTAGATCGACAAAGGCCTGTAATCCCATAGTCTCGATGTAACGGAAAATCCCGCCTCTAAATGGAGGGAAACCTAGCCCGTACAGAAGTGCCATGTCGGCTTCTGCTGCACTACCAACGATCCCTTCTTCAAGACAACGAATGGCCTCGTTAGCCATCGGGATCATGGTGCGTGCAATGATGTCTTCTGCACTGAACTCTTTCGTTTCAGCTACGTGTGGCTTGAGTAATTCATAGGCAGTAGCTGATGGCGTTTTCATTGGTTTACCGCGCTTATCGACGCCGTAGTCGTAGAAACCTTTACCATTCTTCTGACCCAAGCGGTCATTGGTGAACATGACAGTGATTGGGTCATTGTCAATCTTTTGCATGCGCTCTGGAATACCCGCTGACATTACGCCCGCTGCGTGATCAGATGTATCCATGCCCACTACGTCGAGCAAGTATGCTGGGCCCATTGGCCAGCCAAATTGCTTCTCCATTACCTTGTCTACCGCGGTGAAATCTGCACCGTCAAGGATCAAGCGACTAAAACCTGCAAAGTAAGGGAACAATACACGGTTAACTAAAAAGCCTGGGCAATCATTGACAACGATTGGCGTTTTGCCCATGCGTAATGTTGTGGCGACAACTGTTGCGATAGTGTCATCACTGGTATCTTCACCTCGGATGATTTCAACCAATGGCATTTTGTGCACAGGGTTGAAGAAGTGCATGCCACAGAAACGCTCAGGCTTTTTGAGGCTCTTCGCCAACTGATTGATAGAAATAGTAGAGGTGTTCGAACAGATGATCGCATCATCCGCCACCGCCGCTTCGGTTTCGCTCAGTACGATACCTTTGACTTTTGGATTCTCTACCACCGCTTCGACCACTAGATCAGCGTCTTTAATCGCACTGTATTCCAGTGTTGGGGTAATGTTAGCCAAGGTAGAAGCCATTTTAGCGCCATCGACTTTACCGCGCTGCATACCTTTAAGCAGAATGCTTGATGCTTCTTTCATGCCTAAATCTAAAGCCGCTTGGTTGATATCCTTCATGACGGTCGGAATACCTTTCACGGCACCTTGATAGGCTATGCCGCCACCCATGATGCCAGCGCCAAGTACCGCGTTTTGATTAACAGTTTTAGTTGCTTGTTTGGCTTGCTTTTTACCTTTGCTCTTAACCAATTGGTCAGCCATGAAAATGCCAATCTGTGCTTTTGCGGCATCAGTTTTGGCTAGTTTTACAAAGCCTTCATTTTCAAGTTTAAGTGCGCCATCTCTGTCGAGTGTTGAGGCGTTTTTCACTGTTTCGACCATAAGGTGTGGTGCAGGGTAGTGTCTACCTGCTTGCGCAGCAACCATTGCAGCAGCGGTTGAAAAGCTCATCATCGCTTCATTTTTATTCAACTGCAGTGGTGCTTTCTTCTGTTGGCGACGCGCTTCCCAGTTGATACGGCCAGCGGCTGCGTCTTGCGCCATTGAGATGGCTGCCTCGACCAATGCGTCAGGTGCTACGACCGCGTCAACAGCGCCTTCAGCTAGGGCTTTAGGCGCCTTTCTATCGCGCCCAGTGGTCATCCACTCTAATGCGTTATCTGAGCCAATAATGCGTGGCAATCTGACCGTTCCGCCAAAGCCTGGCATTAGACCAAGTTTTACTTCAGGTAAACCGATTTGAGCTGTCGTGTCAGCCACGCGTAAGTCACACGCCAATGCCATTTCACAGCCACCACCTAAGGCAAAGCCATTGACTGCACACACGGTTGGGATGGGTAAATCTTCGAAACGGTCAAACACTTGAGATGTTTTCGCAACCCAACTGAGTACCTCTTCATCAGGCTGAGCGAATAAGCCAGTGAATTCGGTAATATCCGCGCCTACAATAAAGGTAGGTTTTGCACTGCGAACGATAACGGCTTTTAAGCCTGATTGAGCTTTAATGGCTTGAGTGGCTTGATCCAGCTCCTCAACCGTTTGACGGTCGAACTTATTTACCGAGCCAGATGCATCGAAAACCAGTTCAGCAATGTCGCTTGCTGAATCGAGAGTTGCAACTGTTAAACAGCTACCTGAGTAAATCATATGTTGTATCTCCTAATAGCGGTGGAGCTAAGTATAGATGACTCACACCACATTATGCGTAGGGGTCGAGATTCTCGTTAAAATTAGCTCGAAACACAATGAAAAAATGAAACGAGCGTTTGAATGAGTAGAGATAGGTAGTAGGAATAATTTTTCAAGGTACAAATCGATCTTATTGCGATAAAGTGCACTGAAAAGCGTGTGAATACTTGATAGGCTATAGATATGCGGTGGCATTCTAATATTAAGTCGATACTGAAATTTATCGGTTGGCGCACACTTGAGCCGACGTCGTTATATCGACTATTTTCTATATCAATTTTACTCGGTTTGTCGCAAAGTTCGATTGCGGCGCAGCCAGTTTCCCCTTTTGTGTTAGCAGACAATGCGCTCGCCAATGTTAGCCGTGATCCCTACGTTAACCCGCAAACAGTATTGCATCGTCAGCAATTTGCCGAGTTGGTTAATATTATCCAAACCTCACGACGTATTGATGCAAATGATATTGCTCAGCGGTTAACGCAATTACAGGGCTATGCGTTGTATCCCTATGCATGGAAGTATTGGCTACTGGCCAGCTTATCGTATAAATCGGCGGACCAGATCCATGCATTTCTGGCCGAATATGATGGCCAGCCGGTTGCGCGAAACGTGCGCAAACGTTGGTTACAGTTGTTGCAAGATGAAAAAAGAAACAGCGTATTTGTTACTGACTATCGCCCTGGCATCAGTGCTGAGCTAGATTGTTATTTCTTACGCCAAACATTGCCTGCAGACGCTGATGAACGGACCTTGGATGGCAAGATAAGCCACTTGTGGATGGTGCCGTATTCTCAACCCAGCGCTTGTGATCCATTGTTTTCGCGCTGGAAAAAAGCAGGCTTGCAAACCTCGGAGCGTACGCTTAAGCGTATCAAATTAGCCACCAAAGAAGGCAACTACAAGCTTGCGCGTTTTCTCGCCAGAAGCCTCAAACCTCAACATAAGTTTTTAGCTGATTTGTGGCGCGACGCACAGCGCAATCCTTCGCGACTAACGGCATCTAAACGTTTTCCTATGCAGTTTTTACTGCAAGAAGCTGAAGTGTTTAGTTATGCCATGGAAAAGTTGGCTTGGTCGCGTCCTCACCAAGTTATTCAAGCCTATCGGACGTTGGCGGACACGCTGCAACTTAATGATCAACAGCGCGATAATATTGTCAATGCGATTGCATTGTCGCTAGCAGTCGATCAGCATCCAGATGCGCCTAGTTGGTTACAAAAAGCCCAAGATATAAATCCCAGTGAAGAGATTTTACGTTGGCAAGTGGCAACAACAGTAAGGCAACAACAATGGCAGGAAACGCTGGCATTAATCGAGCAAACGCCTGACATTTCACAACAGAACTTATCCTATGAATACTGGAAGGGGCGCAGTTGGCAACAGCTTTCGGTGGCTGATAAAGCTGAGACTAGCTTCAATCAAGCCGCTAAAGAGCGGCATTACTACGGTTTTCTCGCCAGCGCACAGCTTGGTACACAAGCGCAATTGAATCATAAAGAGCCGGCAGTAGATGATGCCTTACAGGGGATGCTGATACAGAATCTTAGTATTCAGCGTGCCTATGAACTTAAACTCAATGATCGCTTTTCCGAAGCCCGCCGAGAATGGCGCTTTGCACTCAATGAACAAGCCGATGAATTGAAGCTACAGGCAGCATTATTGGCCCATCACTGGGAGTGGTTTGATCAAGCGATATTGTTATTTAGCGAGCTTGACTATTTAGATGATGTATTACGCCGCTTTCCCGTGCCTACGCAGAGTCAATTTGAGCCTCTAGCCAATGAATATCAAGTGGATCAGGCCTGGGCACTTGCTATCACTCGGCGTGAGAGTTCATTTATGGTCGATGCCGTATCTCAGGTAGGCGCGCGTGGATTGATGCAGATCATGCCCACAACCGCGAATTACCTTGAGAAGAAATCAGTGCGTTACTCGACGCTATTGGAGCCAGAGCGCAACTTGTCTTTGGGAATGCAATATCTCAATTATTTGATGCAGAAGGTGAATAATAATCCTATTTTGGCAACCGCTTCTTACAATGCAGGGTGGCAACGCGTATTGAAGTGGTTACCCGAAGACGAGGCGATAGATGCTGATGTTTGGATTGAATCCATCCCGTTTAAAGAGACACGCAATTACGTTAAAGCCGTGTTAGCCTATAAACATATATATCAACTGCAACTGGGCCAAAAAACCGATGTATTTGAGCAGGTGCAAAACATGCAAATGCCGGCAAAAAAAGACAAGCGGTAGAAGGCTCACTGTAAACACTATTCACGAGTAAGGACTATATGCAAGCATTAGCTGATGATTATGGTAAACATATCGAAACTCTGCAGGCGCGAACGCGAGAGGCGTTAGAGCGCGAAGCACTTGATGGCTTAGTGATCCATTCCGGACAGAGTAAAGTGATGTTTTTGGATGACAACCATTACCCTTTTCATGTTAATCCTCAGTTCAAAGCCTGGTTACCGGTAATTGATAACCCGAATTGTTGGTTAGTCGTCGACGGTGTTAACAAGCCCAAGCTTATATTTTATCGTCCTGTCGATTTTTGGCATAAAGTGCCGCCAGAGCCTTCATCATACTGGACAGATTATTTTGATGTCGTCTTACTTAAACAGGCGAATGCAGTCGAAAAACACCTGCCTTACGATAAGGACAAATTTGCTTATGTAGGCGAGTGCATTGAAGTAGCTCAAGCGCTTGGTTTTAAAAACGTTAACCCCGATCGGGTCATGCATTATTTGCATTACCATCGGGCATACAAAACTGACTATGAGTTGTCTTGCATGCGCTTTGCAAACAAAACCGCGGTTGCAGCGCACCGGGCAGCAGAGCAGGCGTTTTTACAGGGCAAAAGTGAGTTCGATATCAATCTAGCCTACTTAAACGCTGCGCGCCAGGGCGAGAACCAAGTGCCGTATTCGAATATCGTAGCACTTAATGAAAACGCCTCAATTTTGCATTACATGGTGTTAGAGTCACAACCGCCACAGCAGCATCGCAGTTTTCTCATTGACGCAGGTGCCGGCTTTAATGGCTATGCAGCAGACATTACACGAACATATTGCAATCAGCCCCATGAGTTCAACGATTTGATCTCACGGGTGGATAACCTGACCAAACTATTGGCCACAGAATTGCAGCCGGGCGCAGATTATGCAGATATTCATCGCAAAGCACATGCGGGAATAGCAGAGATCTTAAGCGACGCTCATATCGTCAATTTAAGCGCTGAACAGATTCTGGAAAAAGGTATTAGCCGCACATTTTTCCCACATGGAATCGGTCACTTTTTGGGGCTTCAGGTACACGATGTGGGAGGTTTGATTGCCGATGAGCGTGGCACTCCAAAACCAGCACCAGATGATCATCCATTTTTACGCTGCACACGCACGATTGAAGCGCGACAGGTGTTTACTATTGAGCCTGGGCTGTATTTTATTGATAGCTTACTGAATGACTTGCGTGCAACGGAAAACAGTCAATATGTGAATTGGGACAGAGTTGCCGAGTTTAAGCCGTTTGGTGGCATTCGTATTGAAGACAATATTATCGTGCATCAAAATTCAATCGAGAACATGACGCGTGATTGTGGGTTAGTGTAAACGCCCACTAAAATTCATCACGGGTGCTAGGCTTGCGCCCGTGCTAGCCTATCATTTACATCATCCCAGTTTTCATTTTGAGGGGGCTGTTCAACCCAGATGTTGGCATACCCTTTATTATCTAAGGCATATAAGCTGCTATATAAATGGCGTGCATAGCTTGCTTTGTCAGACTCTATTTGCACGAATCCATGTACCGCTGCACTTTTTAATTGCTGGCCCACTTTATCGCTATACCATAAGCAGGCAGTGTCTTGTGGCCACTGTTTGAGCGCATTAATAATGGTTTGGGTGCTTTGTACTTGCAATCGGCCTTTCGGTTGATAGTGCTGTTTAATATTGCCTGGTACCTGCTGCTGATGGCTTCGATAACTTTCCACCGGTAAATTAATGGCATCACGCATTTGTTGTGCGGTAATAGGGCCAGCACGCAGTACTTTGATGGGGCTGTCAGGGTAATGGGCCACATCAACAATGGTTGACTCAAGCCCAACATGACAGGCACCACCGTCTACAACCGCATCTATTTTACCGTTCAATTCATTGAACACTTGTGTCGCAGTCGTTGGGCTTAACTGTTTATGCGGATTGGCCGATGGAGCCGCTACAACGAGATTACCTTCTGCCAAAATTGTGCGAAAAACGGGATGCGCTGGCATGCGAATGCCGATGGTGTCTAAGCCCCCAGTAACTACATTTCCTAAAGCGTAAGACTTCTTTAGGATCAAGGTCATTGGGCCCGGCCAAAACGCCTTTGCTAGTTCGATAGCAACGGGCGGAATATCAATACAGAGTTCAGTTAACTGTTCGAGGGTATGAATATGCACGATCAAAGGGTGATTGCTTGGTCTACCTTTGGCCGTAAATATCTTTTTTACCGCAGCGTCGTCAGTTGCGTTCGCTGCTAATCCGTAAACGGTTTCAGTAGGAACCGCTACGGTGCCACCTTGTTGCAATAGCTGCGCAGCGGCTGTGATACCTTCATGATCGTTGTGCAGAAAAACAGTGTTGAGCTTTGACATAGCTAGGGATTACACACATTACAATTAACAGGTTGAGTATATTCAGCAGCAACGGGCTCTTGATTGCTATAGTTGCATTGTGAGCAAGTGGCTGAAAACGCTTTAGTTTGCGCCGTGGGTTGTAGGCATTGACTACAGGGCAATCCACTGACAGGGGTGTCATAAACAAACCCTCGGTGATTGCATTGCGGGCACTTAGACGTCAGACGTTTGGCTAAGTCTTGAGCTGCCGCTGCAAGTGTTTCCTGTCGCTGCGGACAATGCATGGCGCGTAAATCAAATTGCAATTCTAGCAAAGTGGCATTCGCATGTGTACTTAACTGTTGTAGTGCGGTGATAATTTGAGTGTGGGTATAGAGCCCTTTTTCAGCAGCAATTACACGTTTATTCGCGTCACCCGCAGCCACTATACAGGCTTGCTTAGGTGGCAATTCTTCTAGAAAAGCTACAACATCTTGTTGCCACTGTGATGGTAAAGGAAGCTTCCACGTGATCTGATCAACGAACACAGGCTGCTTGGCGCGACCAATTGCAAGAGGGTTGTCATCACTATCGACACACACCAGGATCTCTTCATTGAAGGTTGCAAAGCCAAACGCATCAGATTGAAAGCTGCCCTCACTGCCAATGCCAATATCGCATTGGGCTCCTTGACGAGCGGCAATGGCTTTGGCGGTTGCGCAAGCAACGGGGGATTGTTGACGTTCCACTTCGCCACTGAAGGTGCCTAACGTATCGGTGTCTAGTTCAGTGTAGGTTGTCACTGACCAATTCAGAGTATCGCGCAGCGCTGGCTGAATATAACGCGTCTTATCATGCAAGGTTGCGATGGCTGCAGCCAATCCTCGTAGTGGTTCAGGCGAGTCTGCCTGCTTAGTCATTATTGTTCCAATGCCTATTGTTTCAATGTTTATTGTTCTAATTCAGACAGCAATGCTTCGAACTGCTTACTTAATTTGTGTGCAGGCGCAAAGAAGGCTAATGGTTTACGTTGCGAGTGTGATTCACGGACTTTAACCGATGAATTTAGCTTCGCTTCTAAAACGGGTAGTCCTTGCTCGGATAAAGACGCAACCAATTGCTTGGGCAAATTCGCTTGTGGGTTAAATTGATTGATTATGACCCCCTCAAACGCAAGGTCTGGGTTATGGTCGCTTTTCAGCTCCATTACATTATCCAATAGTCGTTGAATAGCTTGTGACGAAAAATCGTCACAATCAAACGGGACTAAAAATGAATCTGCTGCAATAAGCGCGGCTTTTGAGTAAAAGTTAAAGTTCGGTGGCGTATCAATGTATATGCGATCGTATTGCCCTTCGAGCTCTTTGATGGTGTCACGCAGTTTAAACATTTTATAGCGTGACTCGAGTTCGCGCTCAATGTTGGCAAGACTCTTGTCCGAAGGCATAACATAAAGGTTTTCAAATGCCGTTGACTGGACAAAGTCTTCACCCGTCAATGCGGTACTGAACCAGCCGACGGTCTGCTTGAACATATCCGCAACAGTATGAGTGTCGTCGGTAACATCCACACCGGCATAATGGGTTGCGTTGCCTTGCGCATCAAGATCGATTAGCAATGTTTTTAAACCCCGCTTGGCACTAGCGGCAGCAAGGTTAGTGCTGATCGTTGATTTTCCAACACCACCTTTTTGGTTAAATACGACTCGCTTGTTCATTGGCTGTGTACACTGGTGAACTGGTAGGATCAGCATAAAATAATCTCTGCGCTTTGGGAATGCTTAGCCCCCGTCAATTTGCATAAATCTGTATTTCTGTGGGCTATTCGCATCGAAATGAGGAGAGGTCGCGGTGAATAACCGGTTATTTTCGGGGAACTACTTTGGCTGAAAGGCATCTTAATAACTATAGTTAACATACTGTTAACATTCGCGAGGTGTCTATGCGAGTTGTCAAATCAGTTGCACTAGCAGCTTTATTCGTAGGGCTTACCGGGTGTGTATCAACACCGCCAGAGCCACTTGAGAGCGCGAATGTGCTTTTGAACGATAAGGCTTTTCCGGGTTATCACTTGTTTGATGTTGAAACTGAGGAAGAGGTGTTCACCCTACCGCCTGAGGCACGAGCATTCGTCGAGCGAGTGACCTGGCCGCATGATCATCCATCTAAAAAAATCAAAGCCCTCGTCAGCAGTGTTTTTGATCGCTCAGACTTCAATTTGTTGTACAGCAATGATGCGAATACTACGGCGGCACAAACCTTTAGGAATAAAGCTGCCAATTGTTTATCAATGTCGATTATGACCTATGCGCTGGCCAGATATGCAGGCTTTGATGCACGCTTTCAAGATATTCAGATCCCTGAGTACTGGACACGGCGAGACGGATTCAGTCTGCTGAATGGGCATGTGAATGTATTAGTCAGGCCCAGACACGATCAAAACGTTATTCAGTTGTTGAGCAACGACATGGTCATTGACTTTGACCCGCAAGATAGTCGTAAACATTTTCCGGTGGTAGAAATCAGTAAGCGACAAGCACTTGCGATGTTTTACAATAACAAAGGTGCGGATGCATTAATTTCAGATTCCTATTCACAAGCCTATGCGTATTTTAGGGCGGCGGTTGAACAAGATCCTGACTTTGATGCAGTTTGGGTGAATTTAGGTATTTTATATCGTCGAACGGGTTCTCCCGATTTGGCGCAAAAGGTGTATGAGCGCGCGATTCAGGCGGACGATGACAACTTAACTGCTTGGGAAAACTTAGCCTTTTTACATCAACAAAATGGCAATATTGCATTAGCCGATGAAATATTTACCCGGGTTGAGCGTCGACGTCAGGATAATCCGTTTTATCATTTCATCTTGGGGGAGCAAGCTTTTGATGATGGTGATCTTGAAGGTGCGTTACTGCATTATGTTAAGGCCCACCGTTTGGATGCAGAAAAACACGAGATCTTGTTTGGCTTGAGCAAAACTTACTATGAATTGGGTGACATTAGTCGCGCTGAAAAATACCTCGCTATGGCTAAACGCAGAGCCCCTAATCCGGTTGAAGAGGCACGTTATGAAGGGAAGCTGTCTAAGTTGCAGCGATTATAATTGATGCGTGTATTCGCCAGTCTGCTTATGGCGCTGTCGTTGCCGATAGAAGCTGCTGATGATGTTGTTCTCAATCAAGCGTGGGAAGACTTGGTATATTTAGCCTCAACAGCTCGTGAGGGGCGAGCGCCGAACACAGTGGGTAGTGAAGACGCTCAACGTTATATCAGCGAGCGCTTTGCTAATGCGGCGTTGCAGGGGTTATTTGAAGAAGGCCAATATCGACATCCCTTCTCCTATGAAAGTGGCTTGAATCGTTGGTCAGGCACGAACCTTATTGGTGTTCGCTCAGGTCAGAGTAAGCAATTTATTGTTATCACAGCACACTATGATCATATTGGGCGCGTTTTCGGAGTGGTTCATCCGGGCGCCGATGACAATGCTTCTGGGGTGGCGGCGATGCTTGCACTGGCACAGCAAAGTCAGTCAAGAATGTTTACCCATAGTCTTATGTTTGTGGCCACTGATGCTGAAGAGAAAGGGCTTATAGGTAGTAAGGCATTGATAGAGGGGCCTAACTTTCCGTTGGACAGTGTGAGCGCTAACATTAATCTTGATATGTTGGCTCAACTGGGGCGTCCTGCAAGGTTATATTTATCCGGCACAAACACACATCAAGCGTTTGATGGGCTAGTCTCTTTAGTGAATCAGAGCATTCTGCAAGATCCCGCTATTCGTTTGATTAAAGAGCATCGACAGCCAAGAGGGAGACGTTCTGCGTTGACTGAAATCAATTTTAAAAATGCCAGTGACCATGCGGTATTCGCTGATAATGGCATTCCCTATTTGTTTTTTGGGGTAGGAGTGCACCCGTATTATCACTCGCCGGATGATTCGGCAGACCGCATTGATGCAGAAAATTTTAAGCAGGCTGTGACAGTGGCGTGGGCGCTGCTCAACGAGGTTGATCAGCGCCTAAGTGTTGAGAATTAAGCAACGCCTAATTCGCGTAATCGTTCTTTTAAATAACTGTCTGCGGTATGGCGTTCCGATAGCACAACGTCAGGACGTGGGTGCAAGAATAACGGAAGCGATATACGTGAGCGCGTTTGGTCAGAGCCTTCAGGGTTAATCACACGGTGTGTAGTCGATGGGAAATAACCACCCGATGCTTCTTGTAACATGTCGCCAATATTGACGATCAAGTTTCCAAAATCACACGGCACATCAATCCAGTTACCATCTTTACCTTTGACTTGTAGCCCTGGCTCGTTAGCCGCTGGCAATATCGTCAATAAGTTAATATCTTCATGAGCAGCTGCGCGTATGGCATCGGGCTCTTCTGATCCGTCTAGCGGCGGATAATGGAGCACACGCAATAGAGTTTGCTGGCTGTCTTTGATCATGTGCGACAGTGGTTCACGGTACAGTTGGCTAACCGACTCAGGAGAAAGCTCTTCAACCCAGGACAATAACTCAGCCGCTAAACCAATTGCTTGCTCATAATAATCTTGTAACTGCTGCTTTAATTCAGCAGGACATTGACCCCATGGGTAATAATGAAAATACTCTTTGATATCTTTCTTTTTAAAGCCTTTGGCGACTTCAGAAACCGTGCTCGGGAAAAAGCCATCTTGTGTATCTTTATGAAAGGTGTACTGATTTTTTTCTTCACTGTCGAAGAAGGTTTGCCATTTGGCATAAATATCTGCAACTGACTGTTGCTGGATTGGATGGTTTTTTAGTACACCAAAACCGGTTTCACGAAGTGAACGAACAAACTGCTCTTTAGCATCTGCTGCCTGATAATCGACAGCAACCAATTGTTGAGTCATATACATCTCTATCTTGTTTACAATGCGACAAAGTATACCTTGGATTTGACCAAGGTCATTGATTAGGGTCAATTAAACCCTTGGCGTATTTGGCCTCGAATTATCCCAGTGACAAAAATACGCCAGCTAATGAGGCACTCATCAAGTTTGCTAACGTTGCAGCAAACACCGCTTTGAGGCCTAACTGAGCAATTTCTTTGCGACGAGTCGGTGCCATAGCGCCGATACCGCCCATCAAAATTGCGATTGAAGAAAAATTTGCAAAACCACATAGCGCAAACGTCACGATCGCTTGAGTACCAGCCGATAACGCTTCTTTGTGATTAATAAAATCTAAATAGGCAACGAACTCATTGACGACAATTTTCTGTCCGATAAAGCTGCCTGCCAAGCGAGCTTCTTCCCACGGCACGCCGATAGCCCAGGCGAGTGGTTGAAGAATATAACCCAGTATTAGCTGGAAGGTTAGATCGGGCATACCAAACCATGCGCCAACACCCCCTATCATGCCATTTAGCAGTGCAATTAATGCGACGAAGGCAAGTAACATAGCACCCACGTTCAGCGCCAGTTGCAAGCCTGAAGATGCCCCAGCTGCAGCTGCATCGAAGATATTGGCGTATTCTGCTTTATCTTCTTTTACTTCTGCCAATTCATTATGAACCTTATCCACTTCGGGTTGCATTAATTTAGCCATGAGTAGGCCGCCCGGAGCCGCCATAAAGCTTGCTGCTAACAGATATTTAATCTCAACGCCTAAACCTGCGTAACCGGCCATTACAGAGCCGGCAATGGAAGCTAGGCCACCGACCATAATCGCAAATAGTTCAGAGCGGGTCATTTTAGGGATGAATGGACGCACAACCAGAGGTGCTTCTGTTTGACCAACGAAAATGTTTGCTGCGGCAGACATGGATTCTGGGCGGCTGGTTTTAAGCAATTTTTCCAGTGCGCCACCAATAATACGAATCACCCAAGACATAATACCCAAGTGATAGAGCACAGTGATTAACGATGAAAAGAAAATAATAACGGGGAGCACATTAAAGGCGAAGATAAAGCCTAGCGATAAATTACCGACTGGGCCAAACAGAAAATCAATGCCTTGCTGAGAGTAGGCGATAATGTTTTTTACAAACTCACTTAAGCTCAGGAGCATTTGAATGCCGGGTTCAAAATACAGGATAAACGCACCAATACCCGCTTGAATAGCAAATGCACCGCCTACCGTGCGCCAACTGATCGCACTGCGATTGGATGAAATTGCGTAGGCAATAACGAGCAATGTAATGATGCCAATGATACCGGTCATGGGTAGGGGTTCCTTTTCTTATTCTTATTGTAATGCTTGTTTGATATGCGAAGAGATCACGTCCAAAGCAATATAGTTTTTTCCGCCTTGTGTTACGACTACGTCGGCAGTAAACCGGCTCGGTTCAATGTATTGGTGATACATAGGCTTAACAGTCGATTCGTATTGGTTCGCAACGGATTCAAGGGTTCTGCCACGTTCACGCACGTCTCGCATCATTCGACGCATCAAGCAGATGTCCAATGGCGTGTCGATAAATACTTTTACATCATATAGAGGCAGGAGATCAGGTCGTGCTAGCAGCATGATACCTTCAAGAATGATAACCGGAGCAGGCTTTAATGTTTCTGTTTCGGGTAAACGCGTGTGAGTTTTATAGCAATAGTGTGGGTATTCTATCTCTTCGCCGCTGCGCAGAGCCTCTAGGTGAGCCTTTAATAAACTGTGTTCAAACGCATTTGGATGGTCATAGTTGTTTTTTTCACGCTCTTCCATTGGAAGATGGTCCTGTGCTTTGTAGTAATGATCTTCACGCAGGATCTGCACTGGACGGCCTTGTTCGGCGAAGGCTTTAAGTAAATTTTCAGTGAACAGTGACTTACCGGAACCGGATGCACCGGAAATGGCAATAATAAGCGGCTTTTGCATGTTAAAACTGACTAACTCTCGAATCTGCCAAAGATACGTGTTTCAGCCAACATTGGCAAATTTACATGCCAATAAACTCTACTTTATCGTGTTCAATTTTGTTTAATGCGTAGCTATGTTGTTTTGACCTTGACCCTTCGCCCTGTGCTCGAGGGGGGTAGAAAATCGCTTTGTGCAGTTCGTCATTTGCAAATACGGAATCTAACACAGCCCTTATTTCACTCAGCGTTTTGTCTAAGTTGGCATTGAAATCGGGTCGTTTGCGTTTGGTATGACCTAATTCAATTAATCGAGCGAATACCTTGTTTGCTCTGTTAATCAGTTCTTCTGGTACATCTTTGTGATGCAGTAGCTCAGCGTTGGGGTGCTCTAAGCAATAAAGCACAAGAGCAGTGAAAAAACACAGCGGTTTGTTTTGCATTTCAAAGTGTTCGTTTGAAACCAAATTAATCACTTGCTTTTGTGCTAAATCGATACGTAAAAATGCCGATGGCGAGGCAGCAACACGCTGTTGTCGCGCTATTTCACGTCCTTCAGCCCGTTTGAGAAGCAAAATACTGAGCGCGGCTGCTAATAACAAACCTAACCAATTTACGGTCAATATGTTCCATACATTGGGTACCGAAACGAAGATTCTGATATTTGCTTGATCAGTTGCAAGGTACAGACTCGGTGTATCGCTCGACGGGGCTAAAAAGAACAATAAGTTTTCAACCAGTTCGGGCGAGGCGGCATCCTCGCTCAATTCATAATTAATGCTACGTACAGAAAGTTTGGGGATAGCATATCGGTTGTGTAAGGACTGATTGAGCGTCTCAATATATTGCTCGACACTCGCCTGATTCATGGATTGTTGGGTTTTTGGGTCGCCTAGGTCGAGGTGTGCAGCGTCTAATGCGACTCGCGTTTTTAGTTCAATCAAGGCATGACGCAGCGAGTGTTGGTGTGCTAATGATTCTGCCACTGAATAAACAAGCTGTGCACCTAGGCTTAACAATACGAAAAGCAGTAGACTCTTCTTGATGAGTATTTTACTCGCCATTGCACGACTCCAGCATTGTTAGATTGCGGTAGTAACTAGAGGGGTGTTCGTCGGATACTCGGGCAATGTTTTTTTGAATGGAACATATCAAATCTATATTTCTATCTTGTCGACGCAAATACCAACGCGAACCGGTAATACTTGAACTGATTTCGGTACGGTAATTGATAGAGAAATTCTGTGTATCGGACTCATCCCAATAACTGGCAATAATGTCGACATCGCCATTACGCAGTTTTTCTCTCAGCTCCTGATGCGAGTTGAAGTACAAAATAGTGGAATTGCTCTCATCTATGTCGAGCTTTTGTAATTCAGTTTTCGGGGCTATGTGGCCTGAGCGGCTACTCGGATAATCTAATAAACCGATGCGCTTGCCTAGAAAATACTCTTTGCTCAACAATGGCTTTTCAGTGCTGCCAATAAAGTAGGCAGGGTAACTCGGGTACTGTGCAATGGGCCTATAACCATAGACTTTATCGCTGACAAAGGCGTTGACCATGTTGTCTTTTACTAACGCTAAATCGGCGATGCCATAACTGATATTTCTATAGGTATCAAAATCATTGTCACCAAGGGTTACCAACACATTACCGAACTGCTTCTTAACGATTTCATCGCCACAGAGTGATTCAAGCATGGCATTGGCAAGCCATTTATCGGTGACATAAATGGTCAACTTATCGGGGTTTTCCGACAATTTCGCCCTACAATAGGTGTTTTTTTCGCCAATTGGCGACAAAGATGAAATATTTTTTTGACCCGAAAAAGCACCTAAAAAAGCGCTTAAAATCAAAATGCCACACACAGTGGCCCAGAGGAAGTTTCGGGAGGCGAGGATCGTGAATCGCAAAGTGACTATGAAATACTTTATTATTTATTGGGCTGATTTGAGCATTTATTCACCATTATTGCAATAGGTAATATTATTTATCGTTATTAAGTTGTTGAAATTAATGGTTTATCAATAAGTAAATCTGAATTTTGTTGAGCGCTGTTTACTTGAGGTTTTGGTGGGACAATTCGGATTGGAAAATAAGAAACACTAAACTCGCGCTCAAGCTTGTCTGTCGGTTTGTTTTTATCGGAAGGCAAAAAAGTTTTTTTGAAGCAAGTGAAGTGACACAAATCCTCTGATTACTTCGGATTGATGTGCGTATTGTCATAATTCTGACATAAAGATCGCGAAGAATTTAGCGGATTTTTTTGTACGTTTGCTACCAAAAGAGCACAGTGAAAGTGTTCGCTAATAAAAGCATGCAAATTTAATTGTTATTAAGACAATAGGAAACACACTATGTTACTTAAATCTAAACTCAATCGTGTTGCGATTGCAGTTGCCGTTTCAGTAGGTCTTTCTACTGCGGCTATGGCGCAAGATACGTCATCAACCATTCGTGGTTCTGTAGCAACTCAAGCTGGTGAGATGGTTAGCGGTGCTACCGTTACCTTGACAGATACTCGTACCGGTTCAGTTCGTACACTAGAAACTAACGAAAATGGTGGTTTCGTTGCACGTGGTCTTCGTGTTGGTGGTCCTTACACTATTACCGTAGTTGACGCACAAGGCTCTCGTACAATCGAAGATGTTTACCTAAACCTAGGTGAACCAGCGAACGTAAACATCGCACTTGAAACGTCTTCTAATATTGAGCGTATCGTAGTAACAGGTGCAGCTGGTGGTGTTGTAACTGAAGCGTTAGGCCCATCATCTAACTTTAATTTCGAAGACTTACAGTTCCAACCTTCTGTTAGCCGTGATATTAAAGACGTTATCCAAAACGACCCACGTATCACAATTGACCCATCAAACTCTGATGCGATTCAATGTGGTGGTGTTAACAACCGTTTCAACAGCATCACGGTTGACGGTATCGCACAAAACGATAACTTCGGTTTGAACAACAACGGTTACCCAACTGAGCGCTTACCTTTCCCATTTGACGCGATTGACCAAGTAGACGTACAGCTTGCGCCATTCGACGTAACATACGGTGGTTTCACAGGTTGTAACGTTAACGCTGTAGTACGCTCTGGTACGAACGAAATCCACGGTAGTGTTTGGATTGATTACACCAACGACGCGATGCAAGGTGATTCAATCGAAGGCGAAAAATTTGACGTGCCTGATTTTGACGAGAAGCGTTACGGCTTCACTGTTGGCGCACCAATCATCAAAGATAAACTATTTATCTTCGCCGCTTATGAAACTCATGAGCCAACTGAATTATTCGAAGACGGTCCAGAAGGCGCCGGTTTCGCAGAGCCTATCGATGGCTTAACGGTAGGTATCCTTGACGAAGTACGTAGCATTGCACTAAATACTTACGGATACCAAGCCGGTGATATCATCACTGCCGCTGACGAAGACGAAGAAAAAGTATTGATCAAGTTGGATTGGGATATCATGGACGGTCAACGTGCCTCTTTGACTTACCAAAACACTGACGGTAATACAATTTCGTCTACAGGTGCGAGCTCATCTAGCTACGCATTCAACGACCGTTATTACAAGCGTGCTAACGAATTAACTTCTTACTCACTACAGTTGTTCTCAGACTGGACTGACGATTTCTCTACTGAAATCCGTGTAGGTCTACAAGAAGTACGTAATGGTCAAACACCATTCACTTCTGATTCTGATTTCGGTGACGTTGTTATTCGTGACGTAGTTGATGGTGTAGACGTATTCTTGGGTGCTGACCAATTCCGTCAAGCAAACAAACTAGACTATGACACAAACACATTCCGTTTCGCGGGAACTTACTACGCAGGTGATCACGAAATCACGGGTGGTTTTGAATACGGCTCAGTAGACGTATTTAACTTATTCGTACCAGGTAGCCAAGGTGTTTTTGAATTCGATTCTCTTGATGACTTCCGCAACGGTATTGCCGCTGAAATTGACTACAACATTCCAGCATCTTTAGATGCAAATGATGGTGCGGCAGCATTTACATTTGAAAACACGACTGTTTACTTGCAAGACCGCTGGGAAGCGTCTTACGACTTGACTGTTACATTCGGTCTTCGTTACGACAAGTGGACCAGTGATGACACACCAACTGCTAATGCTAGCTTCCAACAACGTTACGGCTTCACCAATGCTGTAGCGCCTGATATGGACCTATGGCAGCCACGCTTGGGCTTCAACTATGTGGTTGATGACAGCACATTCGTATACGGTGGTGCAGGTTTATTCGCGGGTGGTAACCCGAACGTTTGGTTGTCTAACAACTATTCAAACAATGGTGTAACTATCCTAGCGTCTACAGTTGAAGATGGCCCAGGCCTAATTGCAGCTAACACGCCAGGATTCTTGTTCAACGTACCTCAAGCTTCTATCGATGGCCTAACAGGTGGTGACGGTGCGGTTAACGCATTGGACGCTGACTTCAACGTGCCTTCAATCTGGAAGTTCAACTTAGGTACTCAACACGAGTTTGAAGACGGTACTGTAGCCGGTATCGATGCAATCTACTCGCGTCAGCAAGACTCTGCAAAAACAGTAGCGCTTAACACAGTACGTGTAGGCCGTGCGGCAGATGGTCGTCCAATCTATGAAGACGTAGATTTACTTGACCCAGATTGTCGTGTATCACCTACAAGCAGTTCATGTTCTGGTCGTAGCACAACTGACTATTTCCTAACTAACTCTGATGACGACGGTGATTCACTAATCGTTTCATTGTTCGCTAACAAGACTTACGACAGTGGTCTACGTGTTGGTGCAGCATACGCATATATGGATGCGGAAGAAGGCAGCCCAATGAACAGCTCTACAGCAAGTTCAAACTACGGTAACCTTTCAACTGCTGACTACAACAACCCAGAAGTTGCAACCAGTAACTATGAAGTGAAGCACCGCTTTACATTCAGCCTTGGTTACAAAATGGAAATCTTCGATGGTTATGACACACGCTTCAACCTATTTGCACAACGTGTGAAAGGTAAGCCGTACAGCTATAACTTCGACTGGGATCCAGGCTTCGGTGACGAGCGTCCATTCGAAGACCGTTCACTACTTTACGTACCATTGGTTGACGATCCAATCGTTCAGTATGGCGAAGGCTTTGATATTGACGAGTTCAATGCGTTTATCAGAACAGCTGGCCTAGAAGGTGCGCGCGGTACAATTCTTGACCGTAACACTCAGTACAGCGATTGGTGGACACGAGTAGACCTACGTGTTTCTCAAGAATTACCTGGCTTTATGGACGGACACCGTGGTGAAGTTTACTTCGCAATTCGTAACCTAGGTAACTTGATTAACGACCAGTGGGGTGTATACCGTCAGGTTAACTTCGAGTACAACAACCCAGTGGTTGATGCTAGATTACTTGATGACGGTACATACCTATACACTAACTTCGACGGCGACCGTGGCCAATCAGTTAACGCTGATGCCTCTACTTGGTCAATGCGTGTTGGTGTTAAATACCGCTTCTAATCCGAACGGATTATACGATTTAAAAACCGGCCTTTTGGCCGGTTTTTTTTTGCCCGATTCCATATTGAGCTAATCCCGCTAAAGTTGTTTTCAACTCACGAAAACATTTGGCCTCAATAGGTTAACGTCGCGAAACCAGATACATGCAATATCACCTCTCAAATAAACGGACTATCCGTTATTAACTTATTAAATTTAAAGCATTATAAGGTTAATGTTGATGTGAATGTTACGAAATTGTTAATTTTTGAAGTGGTACATAGCACGTGAATTCGCCAGCACGCTTGTTACGCTCTAAACAAAATTATTTGTGTAATGTCTTCAATACGTTAGGTGATAATTTAGATGCTCTGCTTGCAGGTGGCTAAAAACCACCTAACACAACAAAAAAATCAATTTGGTATCAAGCCATGTCATCGGAATGTAACACCCGTGTCATTCAATGATTGGTTAATATATCAATACAATAAACAAATGGATTTTCTATGAAAACTCGCACTTTTTCTCGTCGTCATTTCCTCAAACTAACCTCTCAGGGTGTAGGTCTTGCCGTTGTTTCATCCGGATTAATGGGATGTTTAAGTAGTTCAACAAATGATCAGCCCGATGTGGTTGAGGCTCCGATGATGCCTGTTGAGTTTTTACACGGGGTGGCCAGTGGTGATCCTACGGCTGAGGCGGTTATTTTATGGACCCGCGTTACGCCTGGGGACAGCAGTTACAATGGGCAATTGTTGGTGCAATGGGAAGTTGCCAACGATGCTGAGTTTGAAAATTTAGTCACTAATGGACGGGCATTAGTTTCAGCAAATTCAGACTATACACTGAAAGTAGATGCTATCGATCTATTACCAAATACAACGTATTACTACCGCTTTAGCAGCAACGGCACAGACTCAGCGGTTGGTATCACCAAAACATTACCGGTCGGCTCTATCGATTCAGTCAAACTGGCGGTGATGTCGTGCTCCAATTACCCAGCGGGTTTCTTCAATGTGTATGATCTCGCCGCAAAGCAAACAGACTTAGATGCCGTGGTACATTTAGGTGATTATATATATGAATATGACCGTGACGGATATGCGAATGAAAATGCGGCTGCGTTAGGGCGAGAAGTTTTACCGGCGAATGAGCTGATTACTCTGTCAGATTACCGCACCCGTTATGCTCAGTACCGCACGGACGAGAGTCTGCAACAGCTACACTCGATTGTGCCGTTTATTGCGGTATGGGATGACCATGAGGTTGCCAATGATGCATGGCGTGACGGCGCTGAAAATCACAATGAGGAGGATGGTGATTTTGAAGCGCGAAAATTGGCGGCGATGCAAGCGTACTTTGAGTGGTTGCCAATACGCCCTGTGATCGAAGGTAACAATGAACTGATTAACCGCGCCTTTCGCTTTGGCGACCTAGTTGACTTGTACATGCTTGATACGCGTGTTGTAGCGCGTGATCAGCAGCTCGACTATGCCAACTACATAGACCCAGCTACAGGCGGTTTAGATGCTGCTAGCTTTACAGCCGATGTTACTGATACCAACAGAACGTTACTTGGTGCAGAGCAACTGCAGTGGCTACAGGGCTCAATGATGATGTCGAGCGCGACGTGGCAAGTATTAGGACAACAAGTACTCATGGGGCGTATGATGCTGCCCGCTGCTATTGCTACCTTACAAATGAGCATTAGTGACTACGCTGAATTGGCGCAGCTTGCTGTCCTTGCGCAGCGTGCACAAGCCAATGATCCGACATTAACACCGGAAGAATTGGCATACTTACAAGCCAATATTGGTCGCTTAACACCACAGGTGCTGGCACTTCTGCAATTACCGTCAATCCCTTATAACCTAGATGCGTGGGATGGTTATGCGTATGAACGCGAAGTCGTGTTAGGCACCGCCAAACAATTGAATAAGAATCTTGTTGTATTGGCAGGTGATACGCACAATGCGTGGGCAAATGATTTACGTGATATAAACGGTGATATTGTCGGGGTTGAGTTTGCGACTCCATCGGTGTCTTCACCGGGGCTGGAAGAGTACTTGTCAATTGCGCCTGAAGATGCATTAGCGACAGAGGCTGGTATTGTTCAGCTGGTATCCGATCTGCAATATGTAAATGCCATCGACCGTGGTTTTATGACACTGACCTTTACCGCAGACAAGGTGTCGACGCAGTGGCATTACGTCGATACGGTACAATCAACCACTTACACTGAATACAGTGCTAGAGGTCAATCGGCAGAATCTGTTGTAGGTGCGCCAGGCGTGACGCTAGTTTAATTTAGTTTTCTAGCAAGGTTTATGGCATCAAAAAGGGGCTTGTTAGCCCCTTTTTGTTGAAATATTTGATTCGCTAGAGCAAGACAACGCGGATTAAACGTTATCAAACAACTTTTCAACGCGTTGACGCAATTCTTCAATTTGGCCGACATCAGCCGGTGCGATGAAGATCGTATCGTCGCCTGCAATGGTGCCTAACACGCCGTCTTTTTTAGACAATGAATCGAGCAAGCGAGCTATCAATTGTGCTGCACCAGGGCTGGTGCGAATAATGACCATTACATTGTTATGTACAATGTCTAAGACTAACTGCTTGAGAGGGCTCTTAGCGGTTGGCATGCCTAGCTCAGGTGGTAAGCAATACACCATGTCACCGCGCGCATTGCGGGTACGGACCGCTCCAAACTTGCTTAGCATACGAGAAATCTTTGACTGACTTATGCTGTCAAAGCCTGCTTGCTTGAGTGCGTCGACGATTTCGCCCTGTGAACCATAACTTTCTGCTTTGAGCAGGTCTTTAAATGCTTTGATGAGTAATTCTTGTTTTGCGCTTGCCATGGAAACCGGAATGTACACTGGAAAACCGACATTTTGCCGCATTCACCGCAGTGAGGCAATTTTAGTGTAAATAAGGCGCTATAATTGGGTTAAATAGTCACTATACGACTATAGGGTCATTGAGTTTTGGACCCTTTTGATTTAGTGTGTCGGGCGTTTAATTTCTTGCGCGTTGCTCAAGCCCTCGCTTCGACCTGCGTTCGCATAAATTCTTTAAGTTAAGTAAAGATTAATCTTGTAGGAGAGACTCATGAAAGTAGCAGTCCTAGGTGCCGCTGGTGGTATTGGTCAAGCATTATCACTGTTGTTAAAAACTCAATTACCTGCGGGTTCTGAGTTATCACTGTATGACGTTGCACCTGTTGTTCCAGGCGTTGCCGTTGACTTAAGCCACATCCCAACTGATGTAAAAGTTACTGGGCACGGTAAAGATGATTTGGCTGACGCATTACAAGGCTGTGACATCGTGCTTATTCCAGCAGGTGTACCTCGTAAGCCGGGCATGGACCGTTCTGATCTTTTCAATATTAATGCGGGTATCGTGCGCAACCTTGTTGATGCTATTGCGGACACTTGCCCAAGTGCTTGTATTGGTATTATCACTAACCCAGTTAATACTACGGTTGCTATCGCGGCTGAAGCGCTTAAAGCTAAAGGTGTTTACGACAAAAATAAATTGTTCGGTGTTACAACCCTTGATGTTATTCGTGCAGAAACATTTGTAGCTGAGAAAAAAGGCTTGGATGTATCAGGCGTTCACGTACCAGTAATTGGTGGTCACTCTGGCACTACAATTTTACCTCTTTTGTCGCAGGTTGAAGGTGCAACATTCTCTGATGAAGAAGTTGCCGCACTGACTACTCGTATCCAAAATGCCGGTACTGAAGTTGTTGAAGCGAAAGCGGGCGGCGGTTCAGCTACGTTGTCTATGGGCCAAGCAGCAGCACGTTTCTGCTTGTCTTTGGTTGCCGCAATGAAAGGCGACAATGTGGTAGAATATACTTATGTTCAAGTTGATTCAGATGACGCGACATTCTTTGCTCACCCAGTACGTTTAGGTCCAAACGGTGTGGAAGAAATTTTACCGTACGGTGAATTAAGTGCATTTGAACAGAAAGCTAAAGAAGATATGCTAGATGGCCTTCGTGGTGACATCCAGTTGGGTGTGGATTTCGTAACTAAAGCCTAATCACCCTTAGCGAGTTCATGAAAAAGCCAGTTGCATGCAACTGGCTTTTTTATTTCTGTGGAAAAATGTTTGTTCGCTCACAAGGTTATGGCATTTATCAATAGTTAGCGGCTGGCTTAATACTGTTTGACCGCTTTACAGTTAACTTACCGCTAACTGCTCGTTAAGCCATTGCTCCGCTTTTTCTTGATCGGCAAAGCAAGCCACTGTGTCACCACACTCTGTGTACATTTTGTCAAAATAGCGTGCGTAAAAATCAAAGTGTTCGTCATTGGTAATAACCACCGCTGTGGCGACTCGACCGTGATTTTTTTCGATACTAATTTGGTTTTTTAAATGGGCTTCTGCCGAAGGAATATACATTGGGTCACCATGCATGATAGTGATAACGCCCCAATGTGGTCCTAAGCACGCGGGGAAATCTGACGGCAATTGCGCCTCAGCTTGCTTTATCAATTCCAGATTCCACGGGCCTGTGCCTTCGATCTTCAGAATGTTGCCGTGAATTTCCAGCGCTAACTCACCGTGAGCTTTAAATACACCTGCCATCAATTCATTATCCTGTGTTTCGCATACCAATCGCGATACCCGCTATCGTAACCATCATTGCACGTTCAAGTGTAGCAATTTGTTCACTTTCAGGCTGTTCTTCAAGATCGGTTGCCTGCGCACGAATGCGTGATAGTAACTCTATCTGCAAATAGTGTAGCGGTTGCAAATAGCCTGCGCGAATATTCATTGACTCTTTTCCTTGCGGATCGGTTTCCATAACCGAATCTTGATGCGTCAACTGCAACAACATACGGATACTATCGCTCAACTCTTTGCGCAAGCTTTCGCCAAAATGCTTAAGCTCATTCGGGACCAAGCGAGCATCATAGGCTTCACTGATTTGTGGATCGGCTTTGTGAAAGACCATGTCGAGCATCGATAACCGAGATGCAAAAAATGGCCAATGCGTGATCATGTCATCAATCACGGCTTGCGAATCACCTGCGTAGTGTTGTTCCACTGAGCGCATCACACCGAGCCAAGAAGGCAAGACTAAACGGGTCTGAGCCCAGGCAAAAATCCAAGGGATCGCACGCAGACTCTCAATTCCGCCGGTTGGTTTACGTTTAGCCGGGCGGCTTCCTAATGGCAGTTTACCCAATTCTTGTTCTGGAGTCGCAACCCGGAAATAGGGCACGAAGTCAGGATGCTCGCGCACAATATCACGGTAGTTATCGCGCGCTTGATCCGCCATTGATTGGATCGTATCGCGCCACGCCTGTTTCGGCTGAGGTGGCGGAAACAACATCGCTTCAATAATCGCACTGGTATATATACCCAAACTGCGCTTGGCCAATTCCGGCATACCAAATTTATAGCGGATAGTTTCACCCTGTTCCGTAACACGGAATCCGCCGTCGAGTGACCCGGGCGGTTGTGAGTGGATCGCGGCGTGAGCCGGCAATCCTCCGCGCCCGATGGTACCACCACGGCCGTGGAATAAGGTTAACTGTACGTTCGCCTCTTGAGCTAGCGCAACCAGTGCCTCTTGTGCCTGATATTGTGCCCAACCAGCGGCCAGCGCACCTGCGTCTTTGGCTGAATCTGAGTAGCCGATCATCACATATTGTCGGCCTTGAATATAACCGCGATACCAGTCAATCGACAGTAAGTTGGTCATGACCTTTGGTGATTGGTTGAGATCATCTAGCGTTTCAAATAGTGGCGCAACAGGCATAGGCCAGGACACGCCCATTTCTTGCAATAATAATTGCACGGCAAGTACATCAGACGGCTCGCTGGCCATGGAAATGATGTAGATCCCAAATCCTTGTTCTGAATGCTTGGCAATAGTCCCCGCCGTTTCAAGTACCTCTTGAACGTCGTCGCTGGGTTGCCAGTTACGCGGGAATAAAGGCCTTTTTGAGCTTAATTCGCGTAACAAGAATGCTTGTTTGTCGGCTTCGGTCCATTGATTGTAGTCTCCCAATCCAAGGTAGCGGGTTACTTCGCTGAATACGTCGGCATGGCGTTGTGAGTCTTGGCGAATATCGAGTTTTAATAGGTGGATGCCAAAGCAATGTGCGCGACGAATGGTATCGGTAAGTAAGCCATCGGCAACGATTTTCATGCCACAATCAATCAGGCTTTGGTAACACAACATTAATGGCTCGATAAGTTGCTCTTGCTCGGACAACCAGAGTGAAGGCTCACTGGGCTTGCCGTTCAAATAGCGGTCAATATCGTCGCGGGTAAACTGTAACTGAGTCACCAGTGGACGTAAGATAGCGCGGTAGGGCTCCAGTACATCGCCCACCTGTTCACGCAACGCCCCATTGCAATCACTCATGGATAACTCCACTTGCAGTTTATCCAAGTCGATGGCAAATAATTTGGCTGCACGTTTGCGCGCTAGCAGCAGAACCTGCTCTGTGACTTTTGAAGTAACAAAAGGATTGCCGTCGCGGTCGCCGCCCATCCAGCTACTGAATTGCACGGGCTTAGCATCCAACGGCAGTGTTAGGTCATAGTTATTGTTGAGTCGGCAATCCATATCTCGCAGGAATTCTGGAACCGCTTCCCACAACGAGTTTTCAATCACCGAGAAGCCCCAACGTGCTTCGTCGACGGGGGTTGGACGGACCGTACGGATCTCTTCGGTATGCCATGCTTGGGCTATGAGATCAGCAATGCGAGCGTGTAGCTTGTCTCTATGGTGTTCGTCATTCACGCTTTGATGTAATTGTGTCAGGCATTTGGCCAATTCACTGTGCTTGTGGATCAGGGTACGGCGTGTGACTTCTGTTGGGTGAGCCGTCAGTACTAAGTCGATATTCAAGTCAGCTACCGCGGAGGCAACACTCTCTTTATCAAGTTTGGCTCGTTCTAAATGTTCAAACAGTTTATCTATTGGAAAGTCGATTTGCTGAGCTGAATTAAATTCCTGCTCTGCGATATTGGCGAGATTCAAAAACTGTGCGAATGCACGGCCAATCACCAGTAAATCTTTTTCACTGAGTTGACTAAAAAGCGTTTTTAATTGGGTACGGCTATCATCGTCGCCCTTATTGGCCGCGCGGCCGGCTAAACGGATGGTTTCTATGCGCTCTAGCCACTCATCACCTAATTGATGTTTAATTGTGGCGCCCAATGTTGCCCCTAGCTGGCGGACAGTTTCTCGAAGTTGCGCATCAAATTCAGCCATTTCCCTCTCCTTTATTCAGCGAATAAACAAGATACTGCATGTCAGGGAGCAGTGTCTAATCACTTTGGCAATAAGTTAGATAGATCTTAATGCCCGCCAAATTGCCATTTGAGTGTGATATCATCGCGCCTTTTAAATCAATCGGGAAAAATTGTGAGCGACAAATACTCAACTATTGAACTTCAAGGTAGCTACGGCATTGGTTATCAAATGGGCCAGCAATTGGCGTCGAATCCTTTCGAAGGCATGGACGTAGATGCTGTTGTTGAAGGTGTACGTGATGCCTTTACCGGTGAAGCGCCTAAAGTAACTGACGATGAATTGCGTACTGCGTTCAATACCATCCATGAGCGTATGCAAGCGGCAAAAGCTGAACAGCACAAAGCCGTAATCGAAGAAGGTGTTTCGTTTTTAGCTGATAATGCCAAGCGTGATGAAGTTCAGGTGACAGCATCAGGCCTACAATATGAAGTATTAACTGAAGGTGATGGCGCAACGCCTGACGCGAGCTCAACAGTTCGTACGCATTATCACGGGACACTTATCAATGGCTCAGTATTTGATAGCAGTTACGAGCGTGGTCAACCCGCTGAGTTCCCAGTTAGTGGCGTGATCAAAGGTTGGACAGAGGCGCTTCAGTTAATGAAAGTGGGTTCAAAATACCGTTTGTACGTGCCGCATAACTTGGCCTATGGCGAACAAGGTGCAGGTGGTGCTATTGCCCCATACAGCACATTGATCTTTGACGTAGAGTTATTGGACATTCTTTAATCCAGAACTCGTCAATAAGCCTAAAAAAACCTGCGTCAAAGCAGGTTTTTTTATTTCAGTTGCGTAATGCTATATGCAACGCTTACCCTATCGGTAATAGAGAACAATAATAAGAAGGATATGTGTGGTGCACGCCTTAAGCGCAACAATTGATCGTGTGATTCGATTCATTGGTCAATGTGCCAGTGTTGGCATTTTGTTGATGACGCTGATCACCTTTGTCGTCGTTGTATTACGTTATGGCTTTGGAACGGGCTGGATAGCGTTACAAGAATCGGTGATGTATTTGCATGCGTTGGTGTTTATGTTGGGGGCGGCTTACACCCTGCGGGATGATGGGCACGTTCGTGTGGACATTTTCTATCGTAAATTTTCTGAAAAACAGCAAGCCATGGTGAATATTGCCGGGACTTTGTTGTTGTTGTTCCCCGTTTGTATATTCATTTTTGCCATGAGCTGGGACTACGTTATGAAGTCTTGGCAATTATTAGAATCATCCAAAGAAGCCGGCGGCTTACCGTTGGTCTTTGTGCTCAAAAGTTTAATCCCCGCCTTTTGTGCATTGATGTTATTGCAAGGGGTATCTGACCTTATTCGCTACGCAGCAGTCATCACGCAACGCAAGGAATCAACGTAATGGAATATATGGCATTAGTCTTATTTGCCTGTGTATGTTTGGTGTTGTTGCTAGGCTTTCCTGTAGCGCTCAGTCTGGCCGGTACTTCTTTATTATTTGCTGGATTAGGTATTCTGATGGGCGGTTTTGATGCGAGTTACTTGCATGCGTTACCGAGTCGCTTATACGGAATATTAACCAACACAACGTTAATCGCAGTACCCCTGTTTGTATTCATGGGGGTGTTGTTAGAAAAGTCGAAAATAGCTGAAGAGTTGTTGCATAGCATGGCGCAGTTACTCAATGGGCGTTTGCCTGCCGGTATGGCGCTCTCTGTAATTTTTGTCGGCATGCTGCTGGCAGCGAGCACGGGTATTGTTGGGGCAACGGTTGTGACCATGGGGTTACTCTCCTTGCCCAGTTTATTGAAGCGGGGTTATACACCAGAACTCAGTACTGGCCTTATCTGTGCAACAGGAACGCTTGGGCAAATCATTCCGCCATCCATCGCATTGGTTTTGCTCGGTGACGTTTTATCCAGTGCATATCAGCAAGCGCAATTGGACATGGGGATATTTTCGCCGGACTCTGTTTCGGTCGGGGATTTATTTGTCGGCGCCATTATTCCCGGTTTTATCCTCGTTGCCTTGTATACCGCATATGTAATTTTCACCACATGGCGTCAGAAGATGCCAATCACTCAAGACGAAACGGCTGAACCGATTTCATGGCGCCAAGTATTTTCAGCACTGCTGCCGCCGTTAGTGCTGATTGTTATCGTATTGGGTGCCATTATCAGCGGCTATGCAACTCCCACGGAAGCCGCTGGAGTAGGGGCCATGGGGGCATTGGTTTTGGCGTTGTTAAAACGCACACTAAGTCGCTCCCAATTGTTTGAAGTGCTGACAGACACCAGCAAGATAACCTCAATGGTGTTTTTGATTTTAATCGGTGCTTCGGTGTTTTCACTGGTATTCAGAGGATTTGGTGGGGAAGAACTGATTGAGCATTTCTTCGCGTCACTGCCAGGCGGTCACGTTGGTGCGATGCTGGTTGTGATGCTAGTCGTTTTCTTATTGGGCTTTATTCTCGACTTTATTGAAATCACGTTCGTTGTGGTACCCATTGTTGCGCCTGTATTATTGATGATGGGGATTGATCCCGTTTGGTTGGGGATTATGTTAGCGGTTAACTTGCAAACCTCATTCTTAACACCTCCCTTTGGTTTTGCATTATTTTACTTGCGTGGAGTCGCAGCTAAAACCATACATACTGCACAGATTTATCGAGGGGTAGTCCCTTTCATTATTATTCAGCTATTATTGTTGCTTATGCTTTCCATCTGGCCTGAGATTGCCACTTATTTGCCGGATGTTATCTACTAATTGATAAGGTTATAACGATGAAAATAAAAACCACAATTGTCAGTGTACTTTCATTGGGGCTCATATCGCTATTATTGGGGTGTGGACAACCAAAAACAGAAGAAAGTGCTGCGTCAGTCGCGGCAGAGCCAGTGAAAGAATACCGTTGGAAAATGGTGACAGCCTGGCCTAAAAACTTCCCCGGTTTAGGACGTGGCCCAGAGACCTTTGCTCGCTATGTGGAGTCAATGTCAGGTGGGCGTTTAAAAGTAAGGGTTTACGGCGCAGGCGAGCTAGTCCCGGGTTTTGAGGTATTTGACGCAGTGTCACAAGGTACCGCCGAAATGGGGCATGCGGGTGCCTATTATTGGAAAGGCAAAATTCCGGCAGCACCTATTTTTTCTGCTATCCCGTTCGGCATGAATGTGACGGAAATGAACTCTTGGTTGCAGTATGGTGGCGGCCTAGAACTGTGGCGTGAACTGTACAAGCCGTTTGGCGTCATTCCGTTTGCGGGTGGTAATACGGGCGTGCAAATGGCGGGATGGTTCAACAAAGAAATTAATTCGATTGAAGATTTTGCTGGCTTGAGTATGCGTATTCCGGGTCTTGGCGGAGAAGTGTTTGCCAAAGTCGGTGGCGTACCGGTAACGCTTACGGGCGGTGAGATTTTCACATCGCTGCAGACTGGCGCAATTGACGCGACTGAGTGGGTCGGCCCGTACAATGATCTCGCCTTTGGATTACACAATGCTGCTAAGTATTACTACAGCTCAGGTTGGCATGAGCCGGGTACTGCATTGGAATTTATCGTTAACGAAGAAGCGTTCAATGCCTTGCCGAAAGATTTACAGTCGATCGTTGAAATTGCGACACGCGCAGTGAATCAAGACATGCTGGATGAATATACGGCGCGCAACAATAATGCGATGCAACAATTGATCAATGAGCACAATGTCGATGTGCGTGAATTGCCAGAAGACGTGATTGAATCATTGCGTGAAGCGACACAACAGGTGCTTGCTGAGAAGTCTGCTGAAAATGCGGATTTCGCGCGCATATACCAGTCTTACAAAACATTTTTCGACGGTGTGAAGCAATACCATAAATTGTCTGAACAAGCGTATTACGAGAACCGAGAATAATGGTTAATCGCGCGGCTTTTAGCCGCGCTTTCAGCAAATGCTATCGTCACCAAGTCTGTTTGGTGTTTGTATTGCTTGATTTACTTCACAATCCTGTGGCCCGTGATTTAATCTAATCTGCTCCGAGTTGTTAAACGCACACAGCTGATTACAATAGCCGCCACTGATAAGAATAGGATTTATTATGGTTATTCAACCTAAAGTGCGCGGGTTTATTTGTACTAACGCTCACCCAATCGGCTGTGAAGCCTCTGTCGAACGACAAATCGCCTATATTCAATCGAATAGCGAACGCTTCAAGAGTAATACACAAAAGCCCAAAAATGTGTTGGTTATCGGTTGTTCAACCGGATACGGCCTCGCTTCTCGTATAACAGCTGCCTATGGTTACAATGCTAAAACCTTGGGCGTGTGCTTCGAGAAAGCACCCACTGAACGTAAAACAGGCACAGCAGGTTGGTATAACACTGCGGCATTCCATGCACGCGCAAAGACTGATGGTCTGTATGCGAAAACGTTGAATGGTGATGCGTTTTCAAATGAGCTTAAGGCAGATGTAATTGAAGCCATTAAAGCAGATTTGGGTACAGTTGATTTGGTGATTTACAGCTTGGCGTCACCACGCCGCGCTGACCCAACTACTGGCACAGTATATAAGTCAACGTTGAAGCCGGTAGGGCAGGCTTACACAACCAAAACCTATGACACAGACAAAGACCTTATTCATACCGTCGATCTTGAGCCTGCGAATGAAGAAGAAATTCATGACACAGTGAAAGTGATGGGTGGCGAAGATTGGGAACTATGGTTGAACGCACTGGCTGATGCAGGATGTTTATCTGAAGGTTGTGAAACCACTGCATACACATACATTGGCAAAGCCCTTACTTGGCCTATCTATGGCCAAGCCACCATCGGTAAAGCCAAAGAAGATCTGGATCGCGCAGCAAGCGCTATTCGTGAACGCCATGCAAATTTAAACGTAGATGCGCATGTATCGTCTCTAAAAGCCTTAGTGACGCAAGCCAGCTCAGCTATTCCTGTGATGCCGTTGTACATTTCCCTGATCTATAAAGTGATGAAAGAAGAAGGCACCCACGAAGGCTGTATTGAACAAATTGCGGGTCTGTTTTCTGAGCGTTTGTTCGCTCAAGATGCGCCAACCGATGAAGCGCGTCGTTACCGCATGGACGGTAAGGAAACGAATGACCAAACTCAAGCAAAGATACAACAGCTTTGGGATCAGGTTACACAGGAAAACTTCCACCAATTAGCCGATTACGAAGGGTATCATCAAGATTTCTTGCAGTTATTCGGCTTTGCATTTGACGGTGTAGACTACGACGCTGACGTAGACCCTATTCGTGAGTGGTAAAGAATAAAATTTTAAACGCCCCATTTTGGGGCGTTTTGCTATGCTTAGAACGAACAAAAACTAAACAGATGGCAATGCATAAACTGGCTGAATACTAACTATCGGTGTTGAGTCGTTGTTTTATTGCATTAAAATTCTGATGTTTATGTGATTTTGATTAGCACATGAATGCCGGTTAGTGTTAAAATCACAGAGTTTATTTGAGGTGGTTCTGCATGGGATGCAATATCACCGCAATCGAAAAATGAAACATCACAACTATCACATAATTTCACAATCGATGCTGTGCTCAGGAAACGGATACCTAGAGTGGTTGCAGTGCAGTGGTTTTATGGATGTGGGGGTTTTGGCAACGCGCCGAAACATATGGGGATAACCGTCGTTATCCAATAGCCTAACCTCATTTTACTAGGCTATTTGCCTGCCTATGGCCCTTGTCGCCAAGTGGGTTAGTAAAATCAGGTTTTGTAATTAAAGTAGTGCTATAGCGTATGATAAAAATCAAGAAAGGTTTGGATCTTCCTATCGAGGGAGCGCCGCAGCAGCAAATCGGTGACGGCCCAGCCGTGACTAAAGTCGCTGTACTGGGCGAAGAGTACGTTGGTATGCGTCCGACTATGCACGTGCAGGTTGGTGATTCAGTGAAGAAAGGTCAGGTCTTGTTTGAAGACAAGAAAAACCCTGGCGTTAAGTTCACTGCACCGGCTGCAGGTCAAGTAGTTGAGGTTAATCGTGGTGCCAAACGTGTGTTGCAATCTGTGGTTATTCAGATTGAAGGTAATGATGAAGTAACCTTCGAGCCTGTCGATGCCGGTCAGCTTGCATCATTGTCTCGTGACAAAGTTGTTGAACAACTTAATGATGCGGGTATGTGGGTTTCACTGCGTACACGTCCATTCAGTCGTTCTCCGGCCTTAGATGCAACCCCAAGTTCCATTTTCGTGTCGGTGATGGATACCAATCCATTGGCTGCTGACCCGTTGCTTATCGTGAATGAGCGAATTGACGATTTCAATAATGGTTTGGCGGTACTTAGCACATTAACCGACGGCAAGTTGTTTGTATCTAAAACAGCAGGCGCATCGGTTGATGTAAAAGGTGCACGAGTTGAAGTAAATGAATTTGGCGGTCCTCACCCAGCGGGTCTGGTCGGTACTCACATTCATTTCCTTGATCCAGTCGGCATGAACAAGCAAGTGTGGCATATCGGTTACCAAGACGTGATTGCCATTGGCGCATTGTTTACCACCGGTAAACTAGACAACAGTCGCGTAATCTCTCTAGCAGGTCCTGCAGCCGTTAATCCGCGTTTGATTCGCACTGTATTAGGCGCATCAATCAACGAAATCGCTGCGGGTGAATGTAAAGAAGGTGACGTACGTGCCGTTTCGGGTTCCGTACTTATGGGTACCACTGCAATGGGTGTACACGGCTACTTAGGTCGTTTCCATGTACAAGTATCATTGTTGATGGAAGGCCGTGAAAAGAAACTATTCGGTTGGTTAACACCTGGTAGTGACAAACACTCAATTACTCGCGCTTACTTAGGCCATTTGAGTGGTAGCAAAAAATTCAACATGACAACAACAACGAATGGATCAGATCGTTCGATGGTGCCGATCGGCAACTACGAGCGCATTATGCCGTTGGATATTATCCCAACGTTGTTGTTACGCGACATTATCTCTGGCGATACTGACAGTGCTCAATCTATGGGCTGTTTGGAGCTGGATGAAGAAGATTTGGCATTGTGTACTTATGTTTGCCCAGGCAAATATAACTACGGCCCAATCTTGCGTGATTGTCTGACCACTATCGAGAAAGAGGGCTAAGTCATGGGGTTAAAGACATTTCTAGAAGACATTGAGCCGCATTTCGAAGCTGGCGGCAAATATGAAAAGTTTTATGCGCTCTATGAAGCGGCTGCGACGATCTTTTATACACCGGGTAAGGTGAATAAAACCGGTACGCACGTTAGAGATAGCATTGACCTTAAACGTATTATGATCATGGTATGGATGGCGACGTTCCCAGCTATGTTCTACGGTATGTACAACGTAGGCGCGCAAGCGCATGAAGCGATGGTGCAGTATGGCTCATCACTTCCGGACTTCTGGCAAGCTGCACTATTCAGTGCGCTGGGTGGTCAGCTAGGATTAGAAACGACCGGTTGGGGCAGTATGATGCTCTACGGTGCATGTTTCTTTTTACCTATTTATGCTGTGACCTTTGTGGTTGGTGGATTCTGGGAAGTATTATTCGCTTCTATCCGCAAACACGAAGTCAATGAAGGCTTCTTCGTAACATCAGTATTGTTTGCACTGACATTACCCGCGACGATCCCGTTGTGGCAGGTAGCGTTAGGTATCACATTCGGTGTGGTGATCGCGAAAGAAATCTTTGGTGGTACAGGACGTAACTTCCTAAACCCAGCACTATCAGGTCGTGCATTCTTGTACTTTGCATATCCTGCACAAATTTCTGGCGACCAAGTATGGATCGCAACTAACCCAGCAACCGCAGCAGATGGTTACTCAGGCGCAACTTGGTTGAGTAAAGCCGCTTCAGGTGAAATGGGTGACGTGACCAATGGGTTCACTGATTTGGCATTATGGTGGGACGCATTCTTTGGCAACATTCCAGGCTCAGTCGGTGAAGTATCGACCTTGGCTATTATGATCGGTGGTTTGTTCATCATATACATGCGCATCGCCAGCTGGCGCATTGTCGCAGGTGTTGCTTTGGGTGTGGCGTTCTTCGGTTCTCTATTGAACTTTGTTGGCAGCGATACAAACCCAATGTTTGCGATGCCGTTCTATTGGCACTTTGTCATTGGCGGGTTGGCGTTTGGTATGTTCTTTATGGCAACAGACCCTGTTTCAGCATCATTCACCAATCAAGGTAAATGGGCGTACGGTATTTTCATCGGTTTTATGACCGTGTTAATTCGTGTGTTAAACCCAGCATTCCCTGAGGGCATTATGCTTGCCATCTTGTTTGCAAACTTATGGGCTCCACTATTCGATTACTTCGTGGCGCAGAGCAACATTAAACGGAGGCTTGCACGTGTCGGCTAAAAAAGAAACTTTAGGAAGAACCGTCGGCATCGTAGTTGCCGTATGTTTGGTTTGCTCTATCGTGGTAGCAGGTTCAGCTGTTGGCTTACGTTCTACGCAAGAGCGTAATGCTGCGTTAGACAAGAAAACCAATATCTTAACTGCTGCAGGTCTGTATCAAACCGGTATGACTGGTGGTCAGATTGCAGAAGTGTTTGAGCAATTCGTAGAAGAGCGCTTTGTAGACCTAAGCAGTGGTCAGTACGTTGAAGAAGCTGAAGGCTATGACATGTACAAAGCGGCTAAGAACCCGGAACTGAGCAGCAAGGTTGAAAACAGTAACGTGGGTTTCCAGCGTCGTCCGAATGTCGCCAGTGTATACGTTGTTAAAAACGAATCTGGTGCTGTGACTCGTGTTGTTTTGCCAGTACATGGCAGCGGCTTGTGGGATTTGATGTACGGATTCTTAGCCGTTGATGCTGATGGCAACACCATCAAAGAATTGGTCTATTACCAACACAAAGAAACACCAGGATTGGGTGGCGAAATTCAAAACCCAGCATGGGCATCTAAGTGGCAAGGTAAGAAGCTTTATGACAACGGTCAGGTAGCGATCAAAGTGAAGAAGCAGGCTGGTAGCGATAACCCTTACGCGGTTGATGCTATTTCAGGTGCCACACTAACCAGTAACGGTGTACAAAATACATTGACTTACTGGGCTGGTGAGAATGGCTATGGTCCTTATCTTAAAAAGCAATCCTGGCGTTCATAAGAGGCAAGAACAATGGCAGATACAAAAGAAATGAAAAAAGCCCTGTTCGGGCCGATTTTAGACAGTAACCCGATTGCTTTACACGTACTAGGTATATGTTCAGCATTGGCGATTACTACAAAGTTAGAAACTGCACTGGTAATGTCCTTGGCATTAACTTCAGTTGTAGCGTTTTCGAACTTGTTTATTTCGATTATTCGCAACCATATCCCAAGTAGCGTAAGGATCATTATTCAAATGACCATCATCGCATCATTGGTAATCGTGGTTGACCAAGTGCTTAAAGCCTACAGTTACGAAATATCGAAGCAGCTCTCCGTATTCGTTGGTTTGATTATTACAAACTGTATCGTGATGGGGCGTGCTGAAGCATATGCGATGAAGAGCCCGCCTGTGATGAGCTTGCTTGACGGCATCGGTAACGGTTTAGGTTACTCATTTATCCTAATCGTGATTGGTACAATCAAAGAGCTAGCAGGCTTCGGTACTATCCTTGGTTTTGAAATCCTTCCATTGGTACAAAACGGTGGCTGGTATCAAGGTAATGGCTTACTGATCCTTCCATTCAGTTCATTCTTCTTAATCGGCGGTATGATTTGGTTTATTCGTACCATCAGACCAGAGCAAGTAGAGGCTAAGGATTAATCATGGAACATTATTTATCACTATTGGTCCGCTCGATCTTTATCGAGAATATGGCACTAAGTCTGTTCTTGGGGATGTGTACTTTCCTAGCCGTTTCTAAGAAAGTTAAAACCTCTATGGGTTTGGGTGTTGCGGTAGTTGTGGTGTTGGGTATTTCAGTCCCAGTAAACCAAATTATCTACGTTAATATCCTTGCACCTGGAGCGTTGGCTTGGGCCGGATTCCCTGAAGCTGATTTGAGTTTCTTGAACTTTTTGACCTTTATCGGCGTTATTGCTGCTTTGGTTCAAATCCTAGAAATGAGTTTGGATAAGTTTTTCCCGTCACTGTATAACGCATTGGGCATATTCTTACCGTTGATTACGGTTAACTGTGCGATTTTCGGTGGTGTTGCATTTGCGGTTCAACGTGAATACAACCTGGCTGAAAGTGTTGTTTATGGTGTAGGTAGTGGCCTTGGTTGGGCACTGGCTATCACACTATTAGCTGCGGTTCGTGAAAAGCTTAAATATGCCGATATGCCTGATGGTGTGCGCGGTCTAGGCTCAGTATTTATGATTGCTGGTTTGATGGCACTGGGCTTCCAGTCATTCACCGGTATCCAACTTTAATAAAGGCAGGTCAAAGGTATGAATCAAGTTGAAATTTACCTCGGCGTTGGCATGTTTATCGCCATCGTACTCGCCTTGGTGTTTATTATTATGTTCGCTAAGTCGAAGCTAGTCCCTAGCGGCGACATCAAAATTATGGTGAACGACGATCCTGATAAAATTATCACGGCTGAGCCGGGCGGTAAGTTGTTAGGTGCATTAGCAAACGCTGGTATCTTCGTATCTAGCGCCTGCGGTGGCGGTGGCTCATGTGGTCAGTGTCGTGTTGATGTGAAAGAAGGTGGTGGTGAAATTCTGCCAACCGAGCTTGACCACATCACCAAAGGTGAAGCGCGTGAAGGTTGTCGATTGTCTTGTCAGGTATCAATCAAGCAAGACATGAAGATTGAATTACCAGAAGAAGTGTTTGGTATTAAGAAGTGGGATTGTGAAGTTATTTCAAATAACAACGAAGCCACGTTTATCAAAGAGCTTAAGTTGGGTATTCCTGATGGTGAAAGCGTGCCGTTTAGAGCGGGCGGTTACATCCAGATCGAGGCGCCACCTCACCATGTTAAGTACAAAGACTTCGATATTCCTGAAGAATATCGTGGTGATTGGGAACGCTTTGGCTTCTTTGATATTGAGTCAAAAGTAGACGAAGAAACTATTCGTGCATACTCAATGGCGAACTACCCAGAAGAAGAAGGGATTATTATGTTGAACGTGCGTATTGCTACGCCGCCACCTAATAACCTTAGCTTACCTGCGGGTAAAATGAGCTCATTCATTTGGAGCTTGAAGCCAGGCGACAAAGTAACGATCTCAGGTCCATTCGGTGAATTCTTTGCTAAGGAAACTGACGCGGAAATGGTCTTTATCGGTGGTGGTGCAGGTATGGCGCCAATGCGTTCGCATATCTTTGACCAATTACGTCGTTTGAAGTCTAAGCGTAAGATTTCGTTCTGGTATGGCGCACGTTCATTGCGAGAAATGTTCTATGTAGAAGATTTCGATATGCTGCAAGCTGAAAACGAAAACTTCAATTGGCATGTGGCGTTGTCTGATCCTCAACCGGAAGACAACTGGGAAGGTTACACAGGCTTTATTCACCAAGTATTACTTGAGAATTACCTGAAAGACCACCCAGCACCAGAAGACTGTGAGTTCTATATGTGTGGACCACCTATGATGAACGCAGCGGTTATCAACATGTTGAAAGACCTTGGTGTTGAAGATGAAAACATCATGCTTGATGACTTTGGTGGCTAATTAGCAATCATTAGTTAAATAAGAGGGCGTTTTCGCCCTCTTTTTTTAGGAATACCATGACCCCGTTTCGCTTACCGATCTTATTCTTATTCACGTTGTGTTTTGCTGTTGCGTGTTCGCAACCTGTTCCAGAAGAAACTCATTTTACCGGCAAAACCATGGGAACCACTTACAACATTAAAGTGCCGCCCAATGCGTCAGTAGATGAAAATATACTGCATGATCAGATAAAGGCTGCATTAGCTAATGTGAATGCGCTGATGTCGACTTATGACCCACAATCTGAACTGTCTCGCTTTAACCAATCAAGATCTCAAGAGCCTTTTGCTATTTCGCCGCAAACTCATTTAGTGATTGCCGAAGCGATACGATTGGCTGGCGTAACCGAGGGTGCCTTGGACATTACTATTGGGCCGGTTGTCAATCTTTGGGGCTTTGGCCCTGATATGCGTCCGGAGGTCATTCCTACTGATGAAACTATTACCGAAGCGTTATCTAAAACCGGGATTGCGCAGTTACAACTGACTGACAGAGCTGTTATTAAATACCATCCTGAGCTGTACGTTGATCTGAGTACTATCGCGAAAGGCTATGGTGTGGACGTGATTGCGGAGCTACTGCAAGCGAATGGTTTTACTGATTATTTGGTGGAAATCGGTGGCGAGATGCGCGTTGCAGGTAAAAAGTTAAATGGCCAACTATGGCGCATCGCAATCGAAAAGCCAGTCACGGAACAGCGCATACTTCAGAAAGTGATTGAGATCGGCGATAATGCAATTGCGACATCGGGCGATTACCGCAACTATTATGAGCAAGACGGTGTGCGCTATTCACACTTGATTGACCCAACAACAGGGAAACCTATTCAGCACAATCTTGTCTCAGTTACAGTAGTGCACCCATCTACGATGACTGCCGATGGTCTTGCAACGGCGCTTGCGGTGATGGGGGCTGAGAAGGCCAAAGCGCTTGCTGAATTGAATGATTGGGCCGTTATGTTGATCACCAAAGAAGGTGATGAGTTTGTCGAGTGGGCGTCAAGCGGATTTGAACAGCGGGTGACAGTTGTCGAGCCGACCCATTGAGATACGAGATAATTTATATATGAGCACATTTGTTTTAGCCTTTGTTTTCTTCCTAGCCATGGTGGCCGCTATGGCTGTGGGTTATATGGTCCAGCGCAAAACCATTTCGGGTAGCTGCGGAGGATTAGGTGCCCTTGGCGTAGATAAGGCCTGTGATTGTCCTGAGCCATGTGACCGCAAGAAGGCGCGTATGGAGCGTGAAGAAGCGCGTCAAAAGAAATTGGACGAGTGGCAGAAGAACCAAATTTTATAAATAGAGTATTACGGGAGTACACTGTTTTGTACTTCCGCTGAACCAAAGGGCATACTTGTCGTTTGCCTTTCTCTCCTTTCTTTTCCTGTTGAGATACACCGCTTTGGTCTAATGATTGCGCGATGTATCTCTTGATCAATACATTTCAGTGTTCTCGGCACTCGCTGTAAGTGTTTTAGCCATTTGCGTCAAAATTGGACGTATTCAACATTCACTACCACACTATAGTCATCAATCCATAATCGGTATTCGCTTGATGGCTACTCAGAGATTGTTTCCATTAATAGCAAGCGTGCTAATGGCCAGCTTGGCTACACCAGCACTAAGTCAGTCCCATGAATACAAAGGATTTATTGATTTAAATGCATACCCCTATTTACAAGATGTTGATAGTGATGCGCGATTTGTGATCAATACAGCGTCATCGCTGCCACACCGTATGTCGTACTTTGGTTTTATTAATGTCATTGACCAAACGTTTGAGGAAACAGGTCAAGACAAAACCATTTATTTTACTGAACAAAACTTACGTTGGCAGGTAGCCGAGGGTTCTCCTTTTGATTTGACTTTTCAGGCCAATTTGCGTTCGGGAAGCGGAAACGACCGCTATCGATTAGGCATACGCTGGCGACTCAATGACACGGCTTGGTTGGCCTCATTTTTCAAAGCCTTGAACATGCGCTATGCACTCAACTTGCATGCCATTCAGTTTGATCAGCTTGAAGGCACGGCGTGGCAATTGGAGCATTCATTTGGCATGACATTTCCCTACATCAGTGACAAGCTCTATCTGGCGGGTTTTATTGATCATAATTTCAATGAACCCCTGCCCGATACAATCCCCGATGATCCCATTGTTACTGAAGTACAGCTGGGTTACGAATTTGCCCCGGGTTGGTTTGTTATCAGCGAGTATCGCGTGAATCAATACCGCCGCAGTGATGTCAATAACTTAGCGGTTGGACTGGAATATAAATACGTATTCTAGCTATGTCGGCACGCTAGTTGCCGCAACCTAGGCGAAGTGCTATGGCTGTGGTTTTAGCTGTTCTAGTAACATGCGATAAGCGACGTCCTCACTTTGTGCCGCGTTGGTTTGGTATTCTGCTATCACACCCACTGACTGCCAGTTATCGGACGTGATTGGATGCTTAGTTTCAGCATAGGCTAATACAAGTCGAACATTTTCACTCATAGATATGGCTGTTGTCATACGCCCAACCCCCATCGTATCTTCGCCTACAACCGTTGCGGCGTTTAAATGTTTCAGTGTGTAAGTGAAAAACTCCCATGTGCCTGCTACAAAGCTTGAAGTTAAAACATAAACTGATGGCTGTTTTTTCAAAGCGTTTGTACTGGGATTAGTGGAGAAAATGCGTTCAGACTGATTGTTGCCATAGGTGATGTCAGACAAAACCGTGTCTGCCTCGAGCAAATAATTCATCAGATATATGGCTGCTTTCAATGTGCCACTCCCGGCGTTTCGAAGATCGATAATCAAGCCATCGACGGATTGCAAATATCCCATTGCAACTGAAATATCGTGTTCTACCCCAAAGTAGGTTAAGTCACCTGTAATCGAGAGCATGCCAATATTGTTATCGAGGATCTGCGTTTGAATGGCACTGGGAAAATGTTCATTGTCGCTGTCGTTAGATAGCATCTCGCGGCGTTTTATTTCAAAACTACTATCACCACTGGCACTGATCAGAACATGTTCAAGCTCTTGCTTTAGTCGAGCAAAAGGGATGTCTTGCTGAAATTTGGCTAATTTTTGCCGTGCACCAATAGCGTTGGTTATACGCTCCACTTTAGCGGGCGCAATGTAGTGCTGTTGTATAGCTTGCTGTGAATTCTTAAGTACTTGGGCGATTTCGTCTTTGCTGATGATGACATCGCTATCTGTCTGTCCACTTGCGAAAGCATGAGATAAAAACAATAGGCTGACGAGGCATGTGTACTGGATAAGTTTCAAGGTGTTACCGGTTTTAACAACATGATTAGGTTATGTGTGCCAATCTGTGTAATTCAAGGGGAGCTTCGGAAAGGTTTATTCGAAGGCTGCTACGTAAACACTGTACGGTAAAACACTTTGCAAAAAAAGGTATAAAGGTTCATTATACTGTCTGTTTATACAGTTGCGGTGTCGGCGTGCGAAAAATTATTCATGTGGACATGGATTGTTTTTATGCTGCAGTAGAGATGCGTGACAATCCTGCTTTACAACATATACCCATAGCGATCGGTGGCAGCTCAGATCGCCGAGGTGTTATCAGTACGTGCAACTACCCTGCACGACAATTCGGTGTACGCTCTGCAATGGCAACTGCGCATGCATTGAAGCTGTGTCCTGATTTAAAAGTATTGAAAGGACGTATGGACGTGTACGTATCGGTGTCGAAGCAGATCCGCGACATATTTATGCGCTATACCGATATCATAGAGCCACTGAGTTTAGATGAAGCCTACCTCGATGTGTCTGATTGTCAGTTATTTAATGGCAGTGCCACGCTGATTGCACAAGACATACGTCGCAGTATTAAGCAAGAATTAGGCTTAACCGCGTCGGCAGGCGTGGCGCCATTAAAATTCGTCGCAAAGATCGCCAGCGATGAAAATAAGCCGGATGGTTTATGCGTAATTACACCGGACAAAGTGGATGACTTTGTGAGAGGTTTGCCGCTGCGTAAAATCCCCGGTGTGGGCAAGGTTACAATAGAAAAACTCCACCGATTAGGTCTTTACACCTGTGAGGATGTGCGCAAGTATCCGCTCGATAGGCTGGTCAAACAGTTTGGCAAGTTTGGTCCTATATTGTGGAAAAGAAGTCATGCAATCGATGAACGCGACTTAACCACACAGCGAGAACGTAAGTCGGTCGGGGTTGAGCGAACCTTATCTGATGACATTTCGACTGTAGAGGAGTGTCTAGAGATCAGTCTTAAACTTTACGACAGCTTGATAAAACGGCTTAAGCAAGGCGTGCACACTAAAATTGCATCGCAAGGTGTAAAGCTTAAGTTTTCTGATTTTCAACAAACCACAGTGGAGCATAAAGTCGCGTTGCTTCAACCACATTATTTCGAGGATTTGATACGAGAGGCCTATAGTCGCAGCAATGGGCGAGCGATACGCTTGGTTGGGTTGCATGTGGGCCTGCCAACAAATCATTCCATGCGTCAAATGGATTTGCCACTAGAACAACTTGAGTTAGTGGCAGAAGCAAAGGCACAATACTCCTCACGTTAATTAAAACAGAGAGTTGTTATGCCTGTACCCCACATTCTTGCAGTAGAAAGTCTTGATAGAGAAGATCTTGTAGCGACATTTGATGCCGCAGTCATAGTTTCAGATACCTTGGAAGCAATCGAATCCCCAACATGGGGGAATGCGTTGTTGGCACATCAACACGTGGACGCTCGGGTAGGCAAGGAAATGGTGGTTATCGCTTGTGAAGACGCACCAGGTAAAAGGCTTGTGCATGTGCCAACAGGAAAACTGAATCACTATTACGATGATGTCAGGCGAGTATTTGATAGCGCACGCAGTGCTGCAAAAAGTTTAGTTGCTATGGGGTCAGTAAAACCATTGGTTATGGTGAATTTATCGACTAAAGCTAAAAAATTCGCCCATGCAATCGAGGTCGCAGGCTTAGGTATTGCACAAGGTTTATGGCAACCATTGGAAGCACGTGAAGCACTCGTTGAGTCAGACATAGAGCCGGTTTCACAGATTGGTTTAGTCGGGCTAAGTGAGTCTCAGGCTCAGCATCTTTACGCACTTGAACTCGGTAAGCGTTTGGCAAGAGATCTATGCGGTACTGAGCCAGAGCGTATGGCACCTCCTAATTTCGCGAACTACTGTGTTGACGCATTCAAGGGCACGGCAGTTAAAGTTGACGTGATTGATGATGATGCGCGTTTACGAAAAGACTATCCACTTCTGCATGCCGTTGCGCGAGCGTCTGTTAAAGTCACGCGTCACCAACCGCGAGTGGTTCGTCTTACCTATGAAGGAAAAGGCCTGACGCAAAAGAGTCTGTTTCTAGCCGGTAAAGGGATTACATTTGACACTGGCGGTGCTGACTTAAAAGTTGGTGGTCATATGGCAGGTATGAGCCGTGACAAAGGCGGAGCCGCGTCAGTTGCAGGCTTTATGCGAACGCTGGCAGAAATCGCGCCACCTAATATTAAAGTTGTAGCTGAGCTTGGTGTTGTGCGTAACAGCATTGGTGACGATGCATTTGTGCCTGATGAGATTATCAAGGGGCATGCAGGCGTGCGTGTTCGTGTTGGCAATACCGATGCTGAGGGGCGAATGGTGTTAGCGGATGTATTGTCACATTTGCGTGAATTGGCATTAGAAGAGCCTCAAGAAACTCAGCCGGAACTTTTCTCGGTGGCAACATTGACAGGGCACGCTGCTATCGCGTTAGGGCCGTACACGGGGTATGTACAAAATGGAGCCGCTGAAGCGCGCAAAGTCGCGGACAATATTCTTACCCACGCTGAGCCATGGGGCGATTGTGGTGAAGTTTCTCGCAGCCGTAGAGAAGATTACGCATTTATTGCGCCTCGCACAAAAGCGGATGATGTTTTGTCATCCAATAATGCGCCTTCAGTTTCAACCATGCGTGGGCATCAGTTCCCAATGGCATTTTTAGCCATCGCATCAGGCCTTGATAAACATGATGTCGATAGCACGCAACCAATGCCTTATACCCACGTGGATATCGCCGGCAGTGGCGTTGAGAATAGCGATTGGCAACACGGTACGCCAACGGCTGCGGCAGTAACAGCGTTAGTCGCTACCTATGCGCTACCTGCGCTAGAGCACTGATCTTGCCGGCTCAAGTATGGTTACTTGCCTGCATTCAAGCACTGGCGATGAGCGCCGGTGCTACGGTTGTGTTGGTGGGGGGAATTGTAGGTGCTTCACTGGCACCTGATGCGGCCTTAGCAACCTTACCCGTAGCATTGATGATCGTAGGTACTGCCTGCGGCGTGATACCGATAACGCGTTTTATGCAGCGTTGGGGACGTCGCCCGGTGTTTATCTGCGCGGCATTGTTTGCGGCATTGGCCGCTTGTTTAGCAGCGGCAACAACGCTATGGCAAAGCTTTTATGGCTTTTTGTTTAGCACCTTTGCTTTGGGTTTAAGTATTTCAGCGTTTCAACAAATTCGATTTGCTGCGATTGAATCCGTTCCACCCGATCTGGCGGCGAAGGCAACTGCCAGAGTGCTGATGGGGGGATTGGTTGCCGCCGTGATCGGCCCTGAGCTGGCGACCTTGGGCGAGCCTTGGTTAGCTCAACCTTTTGCAGGTAGTTTTGTGTTAGTCGCACTGGTGGCAGTGTTATGTGCGTTTTTGTTTTCACGCATGACACGGATACAAGTCGACAAAACCGCGGCTGCGGCGGCACCGCCATCCTCACGACATTTGTTCACAACACCGCGTTTTGTAATTGCAGTGGCGACATCGGTCACCGGTTTCGCGCTGATGAGTTTCATCATGACAGCAACGCCGGTGCACATGCATGTGCACGAGACGTTCAGTTTAGAAGAAACTAAATGGGTGATCCAAAGCCATATTCTCGCCATGTACCTCCCCTCTTTCATTAGTGCGTGGCTGGTTTCCCGGTTAGGGCTGAAAGGGGTCGTTTTAAGCGGTATTACCATCTACATGCTGACAATTTTTATTGGCTACATCGGTATGCATTTTGTCGAGTATTGGTTGGCACTGGTACTACTGGGCTTTGGCTGGAACTTGCTATTTTTAGCCGGCACTTTGGTGTTGTCGCAGAGTCACTCAGTAGAACAACGCTTTTCTGCGCAAGGCGCGCACGATTTTGCGGTGTTTGCAGGGCAAGCATTGGCGGCGTTAAGTGCAGGGGCATTGCTGGCGATATTTAAATGGCAAGGACTGATGCAAATCAGTTTGGTCATTATTGTGGCCTATTTATTGTTGTTAGCTTGGCAATACAAGCGAATGCGAGGGCAAACACATGCTGCTTAAACCGGGACGCTACCGACATTATAAAGGGAATGAGTATGAGGTTATTGATGTCGCCATACACTCAGAAGATGAATCATTACTCGTGGTATATCGTCCGTTATATGGAGAAGGAAAACTATGGGTGCGACCGTTGAGCATGTTTACTGAAAACGTTAACGTTGACGGAAAAACCATGCCACGGTTTGCCTATATCGGTGAATAAAAAAAGCGAGGCATAAAGCCTCGCTTTTTTATTTCCGATACTTCTGGTTTTCTCAAGCTCTGCTAAATGCTTAGACGGCGCAACAGAGCTTAAGTGAGAACTTAGAAGCGGAAATTAATCCCCGCTTTGTAAATACGACCTAATGTATCGTAGTTACTTGGGAAAGTGTTACCCGAGTTGGAGCTGGTATCACCGATTTGATTTCCTAGTGCTGGTGGATCATCGTTGAACAAATTATCCACGCCTGCGGTTAGGGTTATGTAATCGTTGATTTGGTAGCTGCCGAATACATCGATGTAGTCATAAGCATCGATGCTACGGAATGCTTCGAAGCGTAACGAACTTTCAGGTGGCTCAACATCAACAGCACTAATGTGGCGCCATTGTACTGAAAGCGTTATGTCATCATAACTCCAGGTTGTGCGTTGTACCCAACGTAAATCAGATAACGGGTCACAGCTGGTGCCGTAATATCCTTTACAATCCAGTACCGGCACAGTTGACGAGCTTTGCGACTCTTGCGACAAGTACTTATTGATGTTACCGGATAAACGCAAGCTGCCGTAGTCATCCAAGTCGAATGACATATTGAAGGCGATTTCCACACCTTCAGCTTCAAGGTAACTAAGGTTAGTGGTAAACAAGTTAACACCTGCAGCAGAGCCGGTTAAGTCACCACCGACACGGTTGATTTTGGCGCAGTCTTCGGTTAGACCATTGACATAACAAGAGTCCAGAACTTCTTGTGCACTGAAGTTACCTATGATGTCCTTGATATCAATTTTGTAATAGTCTGCGGAGATCACAAAACTATCAAATCCATCAAACTCCGGTGTCCATACGAAGCCAGCCGTTGTTGTATCGGCTTCTTCAGGTCCTGGGGGGCTATTCGGATCGCTACCGGCGAAGGTATTGATCTGGCCGGCAATGATGTCAGGAATAACACCCACTTGCGCAGCTGACATACCGGTTGAAATACATAGCTGACGTAAACGATCATCGATGTTGCCAGCATTGGCGACTGAGCATGGGTCTTGAGTTGCGTTGCTTAAACCGGATGTGACTGGCGAAGCAAGCTCACCCACGTTTGGTGCTCGGTTCGCTCGTTGTTGCATGACACGCAGCATTAACGATTCAACAGGACGCCAGTTGAAGCCTAACTTCCAAGAATCAGTTTTACCAATAGTGTCATAGTCAGACGTACGATAACCAAACTCTAAGTCCATGCGTTCGGCGAATGCTTGTCCGTCGAAGATGGGTAGAATACCTTCGAAGAACACATCATTTACAGTGTAACCACCACGGATAGGAAGTAAATTACCACCAGCGCCGCCCTGACAGCTCGCAGGAGATTGTTTCAAACATTCATCAGGTTCTAATAGACCGACTTCTTTACGGTATTCATAACCTAAGCTCATCGCTAGAGGACCCGCCGCTGTAGGAAGCTCTATTGCATCGACAGGACCAGTAAAGAACATGGTTGCAATGGTTTGTTCATATTTTTGTTGTTGCAGTGCTATCGCACGCGCATAGGCTGACATGTCTTCTGTGATGGTGCCCAGGCCCCCGAATAGATCGATAGGAACACAGGTACCACCTACCGCGCAGTTAACGCCATCACGTGTGTCGAGGGCATTTTGAATGTTCGGTAAGTTGGTATAACCATCACGCACGGTAGTACGATTTGACTCGCCATATTGGAAAGACGCATCGTATTCCCAGTCACCCAAGAAGGCGCCATTAACACCTGCATTAATTTGCCAGATATCAGAGTCATAACGCTCAGTACGTGCACCTAGCTCTAATGTTCTACGGCGTAGGCGAACGGTTAAGCTATCTTCTGAGTCAACCACACCATTGCCATTGGCATCATCCCAACTGCCGCCATCGACCAATGAGCCATCGGCGACCGCTGCGTTTGCACCATCAATCATAAAGCCGAGTGCTTGCTCACTGATAAACGGGTTGTACAGCGGCAAAATAAAGCTGGCGCCAAAGGTACCTGATGGGGCTACTTGTTGCGTGACTGACGTATTTGAGTAATTAAAGCGCGCGTATACGTTGGCATATTCATTAATTTCATAATTTGCCAGTGCCGTTGCTGAGTAGCGTTGTGCTGGTGTTTGGTAGTAGTTAAACGGGTTGAAGTTGAAACGGCTACACTGCTCACCTAAGGTTCTGTCATCGCGGAACTGACCGGATACACCGGTACCAATCAACTCAAAGCGAGTCGGAATTGCCGTGGTGGAACCGCTACCGTTAACAAAATCAACCACATTGGGGCCGCCACAACCTGCAGGTGGAGATGCAGGCGGCTGGCCCGCTAAGAATTCTTCGTAGCCCGCACCTGAATTCGAATTAATCCCTAATTGACCCAGAGGACGCTGACCTAAACGCACAGCGTCACGTTCCATCCAACTTAAGCTGACAACCGCGTTGCCACGTCCGTCATCAAGATTCGAGCCGACGGTAAGTGAGATGCTGTCTTGGTCGCCATCACTTTCACCGGTTTGATTGTGGTTTAGATCCAGTGCGACACCTTCAAAGTTATCCTTGAGAATAACGTTAACCGCACCTGCCACTGCGTCAGAGCCGTATACCGCTGAAGCACCGCCGGTGACAACATCAATACGTTCAATTAATGCAGTAGGGATGGTTGCAGTGTCAACCGCACCATTGAAGTTAAACGGCACCATCCGTTTGCCGTCCATAAGCACGAGGTTTCGTTGCGGCCCTAGACCTCTAAGGTCAATGGTCGCGGCGCCGGCGGTACCGTTATTAACATTACTGCCATCGGCGGGAATTGTCGCGGGCAAACTGCGCACGATACGTTCAAATTCCGGTGTCTGAAGATAGCCAATTTCTTCTTCACCAATTGAAATGATAGGGCTCGATGATTCAACACCAGGGGCGCGTATGCGACTACCGGTAACCGAAATAACTTCTACATCGGCGGAATCATCGGTGTTGTTTGGATCGCTTTGTTGTGCACTCGCCGCTTGGGCCATCAGCAAAGATGTGGCCGCCCCAGCAACAAACGCCACTTTCACGGCGTGTGCGATTTTAGAATTTGCAAACATTATGATGTCTCCCAGCTTCGCATTGGCTCCTAAACAAAAATCAATGCGAAGTGTTGTGTGTTTTATAGATAACCGGGTTGTTATCTGAGGCATACGCTAAGGCGGGGGACATATTGTCACCAGCGAGGTTCCACCAAGTGAGGCATCTAAGTGATAAACCGCCTAAATAAATGGATAAATGGGAAAATAAATGAATGGTTTTAACGTATGATTAACACATGTGAGATAATCATCATAAAAACAGATAAATATGAGGTGGGTTATTTCGACTTCAGCGAATGAATACTATTCATCTATACAAAGTCGTTGGTTTTGGTTAACCAACACATTTGTATGGATAGGCTTTTTAACCTTCTTTTCTTTTGCTCAGTCGCGAAATGCCAAGGCTGTGGAATTGGCCATCAGTTGGGGCGACTATTGGATAATGATGGCACCGTGGTTTCTCAATTTTATTTGGGTCACCCCTATGGTGTTTGTGGTTATGCACGTCGCATTGGTAGAAAAAAGTACAAGAGCTTGGTATCAACCGTTGTCTACGGCATTCGCATCGTTGGGTGTATTGTTCTGTTATTGGACGGTCAGTTTAATTATGCAAATGCTGATACGCGGCGAAGCATTCGATGCGTTTCATATGCGGTTATACAAAGTCATTATGTCGACCGGCGTTATCGATATTGTGATCTACTTTGCAATATTTTGGGCTGCAATCGGGGCCCACTATTATCATAAAGCAATGGAACATCGAGTTTCGATCAACCAAATAAAGCAAGAGCTGGTGCTAGAGCAACTCAAAGCCCTGCGTTCACAGTTAAATCCCCATTTTTTGTTTAATACACTGAATACCATTAGCAGCCTGGTGCGCTTGAATGAACAAGATAAAGCCATTGAGGCATTGTCTGAACTTAGCACGATGTTGCGCATGTCATTGGATACCAAGCAAGATGAGATCATCTCCTTACGTCAGGAGATGCAGTTTATTGATAGTTATCTGGCCATCCAGAAGTTACGTTTTGCCGACAAGTTAAGAATTGATACGCAGATTGACTCCAATTGTTTGAATGCTCAAATTCCTAATATGTTGTTACAACCACTAGTAGAGAATGCGGTGCAACATGGTTCTCAAATTGGTGGCAAAGACAATGTAATCAGTTTGCGCATTCACAACCGTGAGGGTGAGCTAGTGATTTTTCTCACTAATCATGTTGGAGAGCAGGAGGATCAGCGTGGATTTGGCATCGGTTTAGCCAATACACGGGAGCGCTTACAACGTATGTATAAGTCGTTCAAACTTGAACTGACGCCGGTCAATGATGGCGTTTTCCAAACATTGTTAAGTTTGCCCATCAAGCCATAAGGAGAATTGCATGATAAACGTATTAATCGTTGATGATGAACCCCTCGCGCGGCAGTCGATAGAGTCTTTACTCGCCGACACACCGCAAATCGGGCAGGTTTTTCAGGCGGAGACTGGCAATGAGGCTTTGTTGATTGCAGAACAGCATAATATCCATATTGCGTTTTTGGATATGCAAATGCCCGGAATGTCTGGTATTGCCGTGGCACGAGAATTACCTGAAAACTGTGCTCGCATTTTTGTCACCGCATACGATCAGTTTGCTTTGCCGGCGTTTGAAGTAAACGCGCTGGACTATGTGTTAAAACCGTTTTCCAACCGGCGTTTTACGCAAGCGCTAGAAAGAGCGTTAGCGAGCGTTGAACCAACACTGACGCAGGACACTAACGTCAGCACACCCAAAGAGCCAGTAACACCCTGCTATAAAACCCGGTTGGTCGTGAGGGATCCGGGCCGTATACGCTTAATTGATGTTGATACGATTAATTTTATTACTGGCGCAGGTAATTATGCTGAGCTGCACCTGAATGATGGTAAGACAGTATTGCATCGAGAAACCATGACCCACCTTGAAGAGCAGCTCGACCCAGCGCATTTTATTCGTATTCACCGCTCTTCAATCGTGCGCAGGACCTTTGTGTCGGAACTAAGACCAAACGAAAAAGGCGATTATACCGTCATTTTAGCCTCGGGAGACTTACTAACCTTGTCTCGTAGAAACAAAGACAAGATTGAAGCGCTAACGGGTTGAGAAAAGTTTTTTATCACGCCATAAATGATCTATCCTGACAGTAGCAGCATAGTGTTATAGGGCTGTTTAACGAGGATATAAAATGAAATTTAAAACCCTATGCTTAGCCATTGTATTGACGGGCACGACGAGTTTTTGCAGCAATGCAGACGATCGTTTTGCTAATGTAGAAATGGATGTAAAGCATCTCAATAATTCCGTACATATGATGGTCGGGTCAGGTGGGAATATAGGTCTCTCTGCTGGAGACGATGGCATTCTCATGATTGATGACCAGTACGCTCCACTTGCTGAAAAAATTTCAGCTGCACTTGAAGGCTTTGGTACAGATAAACCACGCTATGTCGTAAACACGCATTACCACGGCGATCACACCGGTTCGAACGCCTTTTTCCAAGACACTAAGGGCGCAACCATTTTTGCGCATGAAAATGTGCGTATACGTTTAGCATCAGATCCTGAAGTGGCTGCGGCAGCCTTGCCGGTTGTGACCTATCAAGATGGACTTAAGTTTCACTTTAACGGTGAAACTATTCATGTGATCCATTTACCAGGTGGGCATACCGATGGTGATAGTATCGTGTGGTTTGAACAATCTAATGTCATGCATACAGGTGATTTATTCTTTAGAGACTGGTTCCCGTATGTTGATTTGAAAGCGGGTGGGAGTGTTGACGGATACTTGGCGTCAATTGCACACGTGCTTGACATGATAAATGACGAAACACAGGTGATCCCGGGGCATGGTGCGTTGGCAACAAAAGCTGATCTGATAAGTTTCAAAAATATGATTGAAGAAACCAAACAGTATGTCCAAAAGCTCAAAGCGGATGGGCTAAGTGAAGATCAGGCGGTCGAAAAGGGCTTGGAATCCAAGTGGGATGAATGGGCCTGGCAATTTATCACGGAAGAACGATGGATAAGAACCTTGTATAAATGAAATTAAAGACCCGCTACTTCGCCATTTTTTGTTACCTATGGTGTGCTGCAAGCACAAGCCTCGTAGGGGCAGAAGAAGTTGATTTGACTGTTTATTTTGAGAGTAGCCACAGACCTTACACGTTTGTAACCAATGGTGAGATTGACGGCCTGAATGGTGTTTTGATCAAGCGGGCATGTGAAATAGCGGAACTAACCTGTGAATTCATTGATATGCCTTGGGCACGTGCAATGGCTACGGGGTTGCAAGATCCTACAGGTGCGTTGTTAAGTGCATCGCGCACAGCGGCAAGGGAGCCATTGTTCAAATGGGTCGGCCCCGCGGTTTCGGGTGAAACCTTGTACTTCAAACTCAAAAATCGCCACGATATCGTTATCAATAGGCCAGCCGATGTATTGAATTACTCAATTGGTGTTACGCGAGACGATATCTATGAGTCGGTGCTAGTCGCTAGAGGATTTTCTCTCGGCCACAATTTGCTGCATTGTGACAGCAAAGACGATCAGGTACGGTTGTTCTTATTGGGCCGTTTAGATCTGATGTATGCCTCCGGTTACACCTTAGCTAGCACGCTGAAACGATTCGATGCCAGCATCGATGATGTTGAAGCAGTAGCGTGGCTGCACACACCTGAATTGAAAGGCAATTACTTAGCCGTCAATTTGTCAGTACCTGACGCTAAAGTAATGAAGCTGAATGCTGCTGTGGCTGAATTTCGAAAAACCGCTGAATTTGCCGAGTTAGTCGACAGGTTTAGGCCGGTTAGCATACGCAACCCGGCCTTTTAATTGTTATTGTTGGTAAACTTCTTGCCCCGCAATGTAGGTGCTGAGTACCTCTACTTGCCAAAGTTCTTGAGCAGGGATCGCAAATATATCTTTATCAACCAGAATAAAGTCTGCCCAATAACCCGGCATTAAGGTACCTAGTTTATCATCTTGAGCAGCGGCATAGGCCGCATCTACGGTGAATGCCTTAAGCGTTTGTTCCAATGTAAGTGCTTCTTCCGGCACCCAACCTTCTTGTGGTTGATTTTCTCGATTCTGACGTGTTACCGCGGCATGAATACCATAAAACGGGTTAGCCAGTTCAACCGGGAAGTCAGAACCAAACGCTAATTTCGAGCCTTGCTTTAGAAATGTTTGCCATGCATAGGCGCCTTTGAGTCGTTGAGGTCCAATGCGGTCTTCTGCCATGTTCATGTCACTGGTGGCATGAGTTGGCTGCATTGACGGAATAATGTCGAGAGTTTTGAAGCGCTTGATATCATCCAGCGTAATCACTTGAGCATGTTCTATGCGGTGACGTAAAGATTGACCGCCAATTGTGTTAAAGGTGGCTTCAAACTGATCTAGCGCTAGTTGATTGGCGCGGTCACCAATGGCATGAAAATGCATGGCAAATCCGGCGCCTATCACCTCATTGAATAGGGAAGGTAACTTCTCTTTGGCCGTTACCAATAAACCGTGGTTATGTGGGTCGTCACTGTAGGCAGCTAACAAAGCTGCACCGCGGCTTCCCAGTGCTCCATCGCCATAAGCCTTTACGCTGCGGATCAGCAACATATCATCGTCACTGTTAATAGTGCCTTTAGCCAACATTTGCGCGAGTGTTGGATCGGTTGCTGAGATCATGGCATATATCCGTACCGGCAACGCTTGCTTGTTTGCTAACGCTTGGTACAAGTCATAGGTAGCTCGATCAATACCCGCATCATGCATGCTTGTTATACCTAACGACAGTAAATGTTCACCTGCAGCACTTAGCTGTTGCATGCGGATATTATTGTCTAAAGGAGGTATGTGCTGCTCAACAAGAGACATGGCAGTATCAATCAGCACACCTGTCGGATTGCCCTCGTCATCTGTGAGTATTTTACCGCCTTCTGGCGAGACGGTTGTGTTATCAATACCCGCAATTTTAAGGGCTGCAGAGTTTGCCCAACCGGCATGGCCATCAACACGGGTTAACCATACCGGTTTATCTGCCAAGGCTTCATCTAAAATGGAAGCCGTAGGAAACTGTTTGTCAGGCCAAAGGACTTGATTCCATCCACGCCCCTGGATCCATGACATATCAGGGTGTGCTTTGGCATATTCTGCGACTTGAGAAGCTGCATCGTAAGCCGAGGCCGATTCGCGCACATCGATCGCTAACAAATTATCACCTAAACCCAGCATATGACCATGTGCATCAATGAGCCCGGGTAATAGCGTTTGTCCTTTCCCATCAAGTTGCTTTGCGGTAGGGAAACCATGTCCTAGGGCTTCGCCACCGATGGCTCGAACTTTGCCGTCTTCAACCACCATATTACTGAAGGTCATCAGTTTACCTTGCTGATTGAACGTGTATCCCTTGACGTTAAACACATGCAGTATGTCGGCCTGCAGGTTGAACGACGCCAATATCGATACAATAAAAACGAAGCGTAGGGTTTTAATCATAATATGTCTCACTGGGTTAATTATTTCATCACCTTGAGGCTTGGTGGTGATGATAAATAGTCTGTCTCGGTAATTTTGTGCATTGAAGAAGTACTTATATTGCCACCAGATAAGATCACAAGCACGCGCTGAGGCATTGATTGTGTTGCTAGCCATTCGACTACGCCTTGCATCGTCATGCAGCATGTTGGCTCGGCTTGCAATTTAAGCAAATGATGAAGCCATTGTGTCCAATAGGCAATGCGTGCCTCGGTGACTTCATAAAATCCATCGAGTTGCTGTAATAAAGGAAAGGTAAATTCACCGACACTGGGGGTGGCTGCGCCATCGGCCAATGTATTGGCGGGGGCAGCTAAAGGTACGATAGAGCCTTTGCGTAGTGATTCCGCAGCGTCATTGGCAGAAGCAGGTTCAACGCCAAACACTTTGGTTTTGTCATTGAGTGCGCGGGCCGCGATTAGGCTACCCGCAAGCAAACCTCCACCGCCACAGGGCGCAAATACAGCATCGACAGGCTCTATTTGCGAAAAGGCTTCTGCGACAACCGTCCCTTGACCGGCAATAATGTCAGGGTGATTAAAAGGCGGGATCCAGATGCAGCCAGACCTTTGGCTCGCTTCTGCTACAGCTGCATCGGCTTCTTGTCGCGTCGGGTAGCATTTTAATTCTGCACCATAGCTTTGGGTAGCGGCTGCCTTAATCGGCGATATATTCTGTGCAGCATAAATCGTTGCCGGGATATTAAATTTTTTCGCGGCATATGCCACGGCTTGCGCATGGTTGCCTGAACTGTTCGCGACGATATGCTTGGGCAACTTGTCTTGCTCTGCCAACTTGGCAATGAAGTTAGTTGCCCCCCTCATCTTAAATGCACCTGTTGTTTGCAGGCATTCAGCTTTGAACAAAACTGCATGTGACTGTCCTTCAGGCAGGCTGCCCGCACTTAGCCACTGGTTTAATCGTTGTGAAGTGAAAATAGGGGTTTTGACGATATGCGGCGTCAGCCTTTTTTGCGCATCAGTTATGTCAGAGAAGTTCATTTGGGCCTTAAATGCGATAGGGTTGCAAAAACGAAGCTTGCGGTATTGGGCCTTAGAATAGCGATATTTACCATGCCATGCATCGCAAAAATGTCTATTTCTGCGTATTTCGCTCGATAAGATTAAACAACCAATAGATGAATTGGTCTACACTGTATTCGTCCGACTTAGCCAATCAACAAAACAGGAATTTGTATGGGACTTTTAGATAAATTATTAGGCAACGCTGCACAAATTGATGCCGAGGAAATTCAACAAGAGTTAGCCCCCATTTTGTCAGATAGTGAGCGCGTGACTCAGGCTTACAAGCTCATTCGCGATTTGTTTGTACTCACTACCCATCGCGTGGTTTTTATTGATAAGCAAGGTATGACGGGTAAGAAAGTCGATTACTATAGTATTCCTTATCGCGCGATAACTCAGTTTAAAGTGGAGACCGCAGGGCATTTTGATATGGATGCTGAGTTGAGAATTTGGGTGTCAGGTCAACCAGAGCCGCTATATACAGAATTAAGCGCAGAAACTGCGCAAAGTTTGCAAAAAGCATTGGCGAACGCCATGTTTGGATAAACGGATGTGCTGACGGTCATCGACCGCCAGCGCTTTGTTTTAGTGAGCCGAAGGCGCTAGGTGCCGGTCAAAAAATTGCGTAATGGTTTTATACAAGTGGATGCGCGTATTACTTCCGCGGATGCTGTGTTTTTTTCCGGGATAATCCATTGCTTCAAATGTGATCGCGTTATCCTGCAAGTGTTTGTATAGCATGGTTGCATGGGTAAATAGCACATTGTCATCAGCCATACCGTGATAAATCATAAGTGGGCCTTTGAGGTTCTCTGCGTACGGGAATACCGAAGCCGCAGTATAGGCTTCATCAACTGTAGTGGGGTTACCCATATAGCGCTCGGTATAATGCGTGTCATATAAACGCCAGTCAGTGACTGGTGCGCCTGAAACCCCTGCACTGAAGTAGTCACCGGCTTTAAACATACTCATCAGTGTCATGTAACCACCGTAGCTGTGCCCATGAATACCGATACGTTTTTCATCGACGAAAGGCAAAGAACGTAAAAACTCGACGCCGGTGATCTGGTCTTTAACTTCAACGTCTCCCATTTTGAGATAAAGGGGATCTTCAAACGCCTTGCCTCTTGCATCAGAACCTCTGTTATCAAGAGAAAATACGACATAACCTTTGTCTACCCAGTACTGCATCATAAGGCCGCGCTCTTCGTACCAGCGGTTTCTGACCACTTGTACACCTGGACCACCGTAAACAAATACAATGACGGGATGCTTCCCTGTAATCTTCTTTGGCTTATACAAGCGATAGTGAAGCGTAACGTTGTCATCCGTAGTTAACGTCCCAAAACTGGGTTTAACCCACTGTTCTTGGTACTGGGCTAGGGGGTGATTGGCATCAATGGCATTCTCAGCTAGCCAAGTTAAACGCTCTCCTTTGCTATTGTGTACACTGACCTGAGGTGGGGTGTTAATGGTGGAGTAGCTATCCACATAAATGGAGGCATTGTCGCTGAAACTAACTTCATGAAACCCTTGTCGTTGGCTGATACGTTTAATGTCTCCACCGTTAAGTGAAACGGCATACAAGTGATTTTCTAATGGTGTATCTTTGCGACCACTGAAGTATACGGTTCCGCTTTTTTCGTTGACAGCTTCAAGTGATGTGACGACCCATTCGCCTTGCGTTAATTGACGGACAAGCCCTTTATCTAAGTGATACAAATAAAGGTGCATAAAGCCGTCACGCTCGGAACCCCAAATGTAGTGCTTTTTATCATCAAGGAAATACAGCATGTCATGTAAATTTACCCAAGTATCAGCTTGCTCCTTTATGATGGGCTGATGCTTTTGCGTGCTGACGTTGTATGAAAACAACGTTAATTGCTGCTGATCCCGGGACTGTGTTTGATAGGTAAAGTGTTCACCATCCAGTGCCCATTGTCCTCGTGTTAAATAGATGTCTTTGTTTTCGCCTAGGTCAATCCATTGACGCTCGCCAGTTGCCAACGACTGGATAGCGAGTGAGACCAATACGTTATTTGTACCCGCGCGTGGGTACTTCTGCTCAATCATCTTGATAGAATCTGCGTAAATTTCTGAGCGCGTGATCACTTCAACGGGGGTTTCATCTACACGGGAAAAAGCGATATTTTTCTCATCATATGACCACCAATATCCAGTTAGGCGCCCCATCTCTTCTTGCGCGACAAATTCAGCCATGCCGAATTTAATATCACCGCCCCCATCTGTCGTGATTGCCATTTCTTCATCACGGGCAATGTGTTTAACGTACAGGTTTTGGTCACGCACGAAGGAAATGAAATTGCCTAAAGGTGATAGCTTAATATCAGTCTCAAACGCCGGAGTATCCAGCAATTGTTTAATTTGTGCCGGGGAAGATTCTGTCGCCAACTTGTAGTAGTAAGCATCACCCGCAAGAGGGAATAAAAGTGCAGTGCCATCAGCAGACCAGGTGTAGTCAACGATGCCTGTACCGGACAGTCGCATGCGTTCACGGCGAGCTTTTTCTTCGTCAGATAAATTTTCGTTGCCTTTATGCAAATCATCGGAATTAACCAATAAACGGGTTTCACCGCTGGCAATGTGGTATTCCCATAAGTCGTAGCGCTGCGCATCGCTGGCTTTGCCTTTTAGGAATGTGACCCGTTGGCCATCAGGGGATATTCTGAGTTTTATTGGGGCAGAGCCATCAAGTGATGGAGAAGCGAAGATCCGTTCAATTGTGAGAGAGTCATTGGCAAAACTATTTGCCGCAATTAAGAGTAAAAGTAACAAGGATTTTTTCATTATTATAAGGTCTTTGTTTTACACTGGGCGTCAGTGTAGTGCATTGCAACAAGGATACAAAGTGACTGGCGATAAAACAGCAATTGTACTCGGTGCAACGGGGTTGGTTGGACATTCTCTGACGCAGCTATTACTAGATGATGGTCGTTACTCAAGCATTACTATTTTGCTCAGGCGACCCATTGAGCTGAGTCGGTTTGCTGATCCATCAGGGAAACTGCAGCCACTAGTGATTGATTTTGAGCAGCTACAAGATTACCAAGGTTACTTTAGCGTGGATCATGTGTATTGCTGTTTGGGCACGACGATGAAGAAAGCTAAAAGCCGCCAAGCCTTTCGACGCGTAGATTTTGAATATGTTCACGTGGCAGCTCAGTTGGCGAGAGCGCAAAGAGCACAGGGTTTTGTTTGGGTTTCATCTGTCGGGGCCGATGCTAAAAGCGCTAATTTCTATCTTCGTGTTAAGGGCGAACTGGAAAATGCCATTATGAGTATGCCGCAACTTAAGCATGCTGCGGCTGTTAGGCCATCACTTTTATTAGGCGAAAGGAAAGAGGCGCGTATGGCCGAATCCTTGGGAATTGTGGCAGGGCGATTGATCTCTCCTTTGATGCTGGGGCCGTTGTCAAAGTATAAGCCCATTAGTGCCAAAGACGTTGCCCAGCAAATGATAGGGTTACAGCATTTTTAAATTTAAACAGTTTCAGATAGAAGATGATCAGTGCGCGATGAAAGTTGGCACTGACAGTATTGTACTCGGTAGCTTTGCAAGTCACTGTTTAGGCAACCATTGTGCATCGTATACCCCAGAGAACGCGTTGGATATAGGCTGCGGTAGCGGTTTATTGAGTTTGATGTTGGCTCAATGGGCTGGAGGAAACCTGCATGTCACCGCCGTCGAAATTGACCCTCCCGCATACCAACAAGCATTAGATAATGTGGCTAATAGCCCTTGGCCGAAAGCCGTTACAGTTGTTCATAGTGATATTAAGCTGCATCAGTCACGTCCTGCTCGTGGCTATGATGTGGTAATCAGCAATCCTCCCTATTTTGAAACACTCGGTGAGGAAAGACGGGGGTTTCAAGGATATTCAGAACAACGGCAAACGGCCAGAAGCCAGCAATCACTATCGCTTGAAACCTTGACGGCTGAATTGGCTAATAATTTATCAGAACGGGGCAAAGGTTACTTAATCTTGCCCAGTGCCTCAGCAACCATTTGGGAGCAGGCGATTGCAAAAAGTGGCCTAACGATAGAAGTAAGACTTAACGTGAAAGCGCGCGAGGATAAGCCTGTTTCGCGAGTCTGCTACGAAATTGGTCGAGAGTGTGATCGTACAGACAATCAACATTTGACCATTTACACCAAAGATAACGTATATACTGAACAATACCGCCGGTTGTGCCAGCACTACTATGTTAATTTCTAGCAGCACAAGTGGGTCATATCCTAGCAATAGCAAGGAAGCGCGCTTTAAGTTTCCGGATGTGAGTTTCATCTTGTTCGACTGTTGTTGGAAAACCGCGAACCGCGGGCAAAGTAATAGGTGGGAACAAGGCGTTAGAAAATTTTGTGTAAGTTAGACTACCTATTTAGCCAATTGGTCAGTATGATGTGCCGCTTTTTGACCCGCTGGGAGATTGAACAGTTATTAATGTCGGACTTTTCCTTGTTTAAGTGCGTTAAGTAACAGGTAGAACATTGAGCCGACCCCCATTCTGCAAAACCTTTTCAAAAGGCAACGGACATAAAAGCAGAAGTGCTGTTTTCTAGGTTTGTCTCAGCGTTAACGAGTACAGAGGAACTACATTGTATTTAGCTGAAGCGTTTGGAGCCGTAGCTGTTGTATTAAATTTCATCGGTTATCGCCAAAACGAGATCAATCATTATCGTCTTATTTCTGCGTTTGCGCTTGCCAGTGTTAGTACGCATTTCTTTTTACTTGGTGCGATGGCTGCTGGGATCGGGTGTATGTTGGCAAGCATTCGTAACATAGTTGCTATGAAGTACAGACATAAATCAATTTTGTATTTATTTGTCTTGCTGAATATTGGATTTTTGTTATACGAGTTATTTGTACTGCAACATAGCCTTATGATCCTGATTGCGTATGCAAGTTCGCTTATTTTTACCGTTGGCTCAATTGTCCTTCAAGATGCGAATCAAATCAGGCGTTGGTTTGTGTTAGCTGAAGTTTTAGGACTTATTTTCGCGCTATCGGTAGGCAGTATCTTTGGTAGCGTATTTAATGTGAGTAATCTGTTCAGCATCGGTCTCAAATTATGGCAAGAACGCCGGGTGCCACCAATACCACGTAACTAACAGATATAAAAAAACCGAGCTAAACAGCTCGGTTTTTTTTATTCATTGTTTGGCTTATTTAACCAAAACTGAAACTTTTTCAATACCCGCTTCTTTAGCTTGGTTCATAACTTCTACGACAACACCGTGCTCAGTGTCTTCGTGCGCCTGAATCGCTGCTGCATCGGTATTGTTTTCCGCTAAATAGGTCTGGATGTTGGCTACAACACGACGAATGTCTACGTCACGACCATTCATACGGATCTTCCCAAACTCGTCTATCTGAATAGACAACGCCTTACTAGGCTGAGTAGGTTTGTTATCATTTTTTGGACGATTGACTTCCAAGCCTTTCTCTTTAACGAACGATGTAGTTACGATAAAGAAGATCAGCATGATGAATACGATGTCTAGCATCGGTGTCATATCGATCTGTGCTTCGTCATCAGCCGAGGTATGCTTTTTTCTTTTCATCTCTTTAGCAATCTTATTATGTCTATCAGACGGGATAGTATACTTGCTGAAATAAAAATGAATACCCCCCGCAGCGATCTTTCTTGCAAAAAATCGATCAATTGGTCGCAATTATCAGTGCAGTGGACGAGCGAAAAATACATTTAGCCTCTTGCGCTGCTCTTATCCAATGCATATCCGAGCGTTGCAAAGTATTGGCTAAAGTACTCTCCAATGAGCTGGCGCTGCTCCCCTTGCGGGTAAAGTCCAATTTGGGCTTCTGCTGTTTGCTTCGTGCCCTGAACGAGAAACGCGTTTTTGTACTGATGATCTTGAATGAATGCTTCAAATGCGCGTGCGCACACTTCTGGTGGTAATGCATAATAGTAACTGCCGAGTGACTTATCCGCGGCCACACTGCGCACAAATAGCGTACTTAGTTTGTCGCTGTTGGGCTGCAGAAATATATGCTGAAAGCAGCTTTCGAGTAATCCATTTAACGGGTGCTCGACAACGTCGTGTCTATCTAGCCACAATGTTGATGCAAAATCCTTAGGCGTTGCGGCTTTGAGAAATCGAGTAGAAATGAAATGATCAAATGCATGAAACCATTCGTGAGATAACGATCCTGCGCCCGCATTTTTGGCCAACGCAAGCGTACGAGTTGTAGCGCTATAATGTGCTGAACTGTGTTTTTGTCCGCCTTTTCCAAATGCGATTGAGAGTGTTCCGTTAAGCGAAATAACCTGCTCTGGCACCCCTAAAATAGCCATCAGATCACACAAAGCATCAAAGAATAGGTTTGCCGCGATTTGTTGTTCTTGTTTGGTCACCCACTGGCCTACTGATGCGGTGCGAAAGCCAAATATTTTGACAATATCGCCGAAGGTAACGTCTGCACCATCTCGGTGGCTGGGCCCATTGCGGTAGAATGTTGAATACAGCCGAGACTGTTTTTGCGCGTTGTTCAGGGTAGTCTCCATGACAAAGCTAATCTTCACATAGTCTTAACGTTTAACATGCTATCGTGGATCGCGAGCCATCTGAATTAAACGTCTTCCATATCGTAAAATGTAATGCCTGAAAGTCATAGTACATACATCCATACAAATTAGTGCTTTGTCCTTTTTGAGTCAGGGATGACAATACGAGCTGGTTGATTATAAAAACGTAACAGGAGAATTACGCGTGACGACAACATCTATTATACAGCCCGTTATTGCCATGGGGTTACTGACATTTTTAATCGCGCTTTACATGATGATTACCCGAGTAGGCGCAATGTCAGCGCTGAAAATCCATCCGCAAAAAGGCCAAGACACATCTCAGTTGAAAGCACTGTTGCCTGCGGAAGTTACGCGTATATCAAACAACTATAACCATTTATTTGAACAACCCACATTGTTTTATGCGACCGCATTGGCTATTGCGGTTTTAGCGCAAGTTGATGCTATTTATGTAGGGTTGGCATGGTCTTATGTGATTGTCAGGAGCCTTCATTCGTTGGTGCAGATCACTATCGATAAGGTACTTCTGCGTTTTGCCCTGTTTTGCTTGTCTTGGTTACTGTTAGCGGCAATGCTGGTGCGCTTGGCATTTTTTGCTTGGTTATAACAACATAACCCGATGCCAGTAAATGAACCGATAAATAAGTAGGGCGGCTCTGTTTCTCAGCAGAGCATATTCTGCGGGCAATCGGCCGACTAATCTTAACTACTCTAACCTAATTCATCCAACAGTTGCTGACACCAGCGCGCGATGCGCTCTTCCGATAGGTCGTATTGGTTTTCATCATCAAGCGACAAGCCAACAAAATGTGTCTGATCGGGGGTAAGCGCTTTGGATGCGGCAAACTCATAGTTTTCATTAGGCCAGTAGCCAATCACTGTGGCCTTTCGTGCCAGCACCTCATCGTGCAACATCCCTAATGCATCTTGGAACCAGTCAGCATAGCCAATCTGATCGCCTAGCCCGAATAGCGCAACAATTTTGCCTTCCAGATCTAAGGTCTTAATATCATCCCACTGGGATTCCCAGTCTTCTTGGATTTCACCAAAGTCCCAAGTGGAAATTCCAAAAATAAGTACATCATAGTCAGCTGTTTTACTCAGTGCAGTGTCTTGTAAGTTAAATAACTCGACGCAGTCGAACCCGAGTAATTGGTTTATTTGGAGCTGTATTTTTTCTGCGGCCATTTCGGTGTAACACGTTGTTGAACCGTAAAACAAGCCAATGCTAAATGTTTCGTTATTCATGTTGTTCGAGCTAGTGCTTAGTCTTCTATGAAGTTAATAACAGTGCCGTCTGCTAGGTGGATTTGACACTTGTCGGGCTGTCCCTTGCTGTTTAATAACAATTGTCCAGCCGCCGGCGCATTTACTACGTGCCCTAATACCGCAGGGATCTTTTCCGGAGTCGGGTCTCGCTCATCAATACGCATATTTCGACGTCGCGTAAAGTAATTCAATGGCGAACGTTTTGAATATAACAAGCGATTTAATCGCTCGAATGTACGCAAAAGGCCAGTGGGGAACGCGTTTTTAAATCCACTGCAGGTAAATTGCAATATTTTGGGGCTATTTCGTTTAAAGCGAAGCGTTACATCATACACAAATGAGTAGTGCACATCGCCGCTTAAAATAATGAAAAGGGGAGGCGTTTTATAGTGGCGGAATATATTCAGAATAACTTGCGCCGTACCTTTGTGTGCCATCCAGTTTTCGGCATCTACCATGAGTGCTTTACCGAAAAAGGTAAACACTTTCTGGACGGCTTCAATAAACTTAAGGCCGTAAATAGGGGCGGCGCTGACGACAATAACTGATTCTTTACCCAAAATTTGTTGCTGAAACTCGCACAACGCTTCCCAATCCAATAAACCGGAAGGCTTATTCGCATTTGATTCCGAACGCCAACGGCGTGTGCGTGTATCCATGACATAAAATGCCGGTGACGTGTCCAAGCAAAAGTGCCATTCGTCCCATTCATATAAGGTGTCTATAAAAGCGTCTTGATCTTCTATTTTTTCCTTTAGAAAGGTAGCTTCTGCCTTATCCAATAATGGCTTGAAGCAATCAGGATTGTTACCCCAGCCCTGACATAACCAATAGCCAGCAAGGGCATTACCGACCATTCGGTTGGAAATAGGATGCGCATACACTTCTTCTTCCCAACCTCGCGTAAGGTTCCAGTCATCGGTAACGTCGTGATCATCAAAAATCATGTACGTTGGCACATGGGCTAACAATCGAGCGGTTCGCGGTAAAGACGCGACAAATCGGTCGAGGTGCTTTTGCTCCTCTTCGTACAATGGAATAAATTGCTCATTGACGTGTTCAGGTATACCGGCTTTCACGAAACGCCATAAAACGGGGGACCAAACCAGCAAGTACATTGCCATCACTTCGCTGAACGCAATTAAGTGATTTTTAGCATTCACTGAGGTGAAGATGGGCTTTTGCTTCGCACCAAAAAACAGCTTGCCGAGTAGAGTGTTGCTAGCGGTTTTAGGCAGAATTTTTTCTCTTTGGTAGTAGCCAAATGCCAAGTCGCTTAACGCGCTACTGTGGCTGATGGTTGCATCATCTAGAGATTCCTCATGCAACCCAAGTAAGTCAATGACTTGCCGAATCGCAAATAATGTTGGTCCAGCAACATCATCTGCGTAAATCTGGTCGCCACTCATCATCAGTAAATCGGGTTTTTGGCTACTATCCGCTTCGATTAACTTATCTATTTGTGGCAGTGCATCATCACCAGCAAAATGTGGCTTTCGACATGAACCGTGGACTACATTGGTGAGTGTCATGGCACAGCGAAACGGGAATGCGTCATTACTGGCGTAATACAGAGAACCATCGGTAACATCAACATCATTGTGCTCAAGGTCAATCAGTTGGTAGGCGTATTCCTCTCCACTCTGCAGTAATTCATCTTGTTGAATGTGTATGAGGTTCACAAAAGCGTTTGTACCAACAGGTATCTGGTGGCAAGAGGTTGATTTATCCTCGCAGGTGAAGCGTTGAATTTGCGCATTTTTGTCGTCGAACAAATTGACGCCGATCTCGGCTTGTCGGCTAGTCACGAACCACAACACCATTTGCTGTTGGTCAACACGACGCAGGATAGGGCCTGCAAGCACTAGAGGCAACGTATCGGGTGGCATGGATGATTCTGAAGAAGCGCGCAATTTTTTATTCTAATTCATTGGTCTACGGGCGAGTCTAACAGTCGAGGTTGAAGACATAAAGTTAGCAATGTAAGAATTTCTACTGAACTCTGCATGGATTATGCTTATGATATGCAGCCGTGAATTGGGCCTATAAGGTATTTGTTAGGAGAAATCCCCTTGAATTCAGATAATTCTATAGCTTGGTTTAAGCAGTCCTCAACCGCTATAGCATCACTGTTTATGGTATTTTCACTGGCGGGATGTGCGCCTGCTGAGTCAGAACTACCAGCGTCACCCGTTGATGAGTCAACCACAATAACGTTAGATGGTTTATGGATTATCGAACAGGATGGCCAAGCAATGCCCGATCCGCAAACATCAGGGCTGATACAGTTTGGTGAGCATTTGATGAGCATTTCGGATGGTAGTGCTCTTCCAGAACAAAGACGACGCCTGCATGTGATCAATCCAATAACAGGTGTGGTGGAGCAAAAATTAGGTCCGATGACAATGAGCAGTGAAGTACGACGCAGTTGCTTCTCTCAGTATTTGTCTGATGAGCCTGATTTTGAGGCGCTGGTGGTAGACCCTGATCAGCCGAATGCGTTTATCATCGTGACAGAAGACGCAACTCGCACAGGCGCGATGAGCCCACGCTGTCAGCAACGTTTTGAAAACACGGGCTCGACAGCATATCCAACCTTACTTGTTAGAGCTGAGCTGAATGGCGACAAGGTTCGAATGACCGATGTACGTCCTTTGCAGTTCCCGCTTGAATTAAATGTAGGAGACTTTCCGAACGACGGTATTGAAGGGATGGCGTTCGGTGAAGAGCGTGTTTTATATTTGGGGTTGGAGAAAGACGCTGCCGGTGCTGCTCGAATTTTCAGTCTCACCATAGACGATGATTTTTGGCAGCAGGACGATTTTGCAGTTGTTGAAGATCCACAGTTATTGTTGCCAGAATTCCCAGAAGGTGGCAATCATCCAATTAATGGTATGGATTTCTTACCATTAGCCGGTGACCATCCTGGATTATTGGTAGCCGCAGCGCGCAACGACAATCAATTGTGGTTTGTTGATCTTGCAAAGCAGCAGCCAACCCAAGTCATCGATTTGCTATTCAATGCGCCTACGTTGAGTGAAGAGCCTAGTTGCGAGGCTTATGAATTAATGGACAACGCGTCACTTGAGGGCGTCGCTGTAGTCGGGATCGACATTTACCTTGTTAATGATCCTTGGAAGAAGAACTATTTGAAGAATGTCCAGTGCCCATCAAACGAGGCACGATACCAAGCAATGGCACCACTTTTATTCAAACTACCGATAGACCCAATTTGGTTATCTCGTTATCTGAATTAAACGTCAAAAAGGCTTACTGGATCAGCAAGCCTTTTTATTTTGAAGCACGATTAATGGCAGATTCTGGCATCTGCGACTCTCATTATTTCAGATTATCTGCGAAGGTCTTTTTAAACTTCGCCAATTTAGGCCCCACCACCATATTGCAATAAGTGTTTTGCGGATTGTTATTGAAGTAATCCTGGTGGTAATCCTCAGCTTGCCAATAGTTCGTCAGCGCAACGACTTCGGTCACAACTGGGTCTGGCCAAATACCTTGCTCTTCAATTTCTGCAATGATGGCATTCGCTTGTGCCTGTTGGTCTGCATCATGATAGAAAACAGCGCTTCTGTATTGAGTCCCGATGTCGTTGCCCTGTCGGTTTAGCTGCGTCGGATCATGCATAGCGAAAAATATTTCCAACAAACTACGGTAGCTGATCACGTCTTCATCGAATGTAACTTGAATGACTTCGGCATGCCCAGTATTTCCCTCACACACTTGTTCATAGGTTGGGTTTTCTACCGAGCCACCGGCATACCCTGAGTAGGCGATTTCCACGCCCTTTATTTGGTTAAATGCTGATTCTAGACACCAAAAACAGCCGCCAGCAAATGTGGCTTTGTTCAAATTGCTCATTGAAAACTCTCCTGTAGAATGTGTTTAAAGTATGCGTTTTCGAATTAAAATCAAGTCATCCGCTTAGGCTTTTTGACCGTATACCTTCATATTCACTTTCAAACTGATAAGCATTATGCAATTCACTATTTTCTATGACGGGCTTTGCCCATTGTGTATGGCTGAGATGCGTCAGCTTATGCGGCGCAATGACGCGAATAAGTTGGCATTTGAAGATATCAATGCACCTGAGTTTGTACAAAAGTACCCAGACCTATCCAAGCAAACACTGAATGCTAGGATACACGGACGGTGGGATGATGGGCGCATGTTAACGGGTTTAGATGTGACCTACACCGCGTGGTCATTGGTGGGTAAAGGTTGGTTATACGCGCCCTTGCGTTGGCCGTTGATCCGCTATGTGGCAGACCACTGTTACCTGCTCTTTGCGCGGCATCGATATAAAATATCGTATTGGTTGACTGGCCAATCACGGTGTGAGAACGGCTATTGTGGATCCCAGTCAGGTAATGTACCTAAATGAGTGATTCACAGGCTAAACGTTTACTCATCATTGGTGGTTCCTCAGCGATCGCTCAGGCACTTATTTCTACTCACGTGAAGATGAATGATTGGTGTGAAATTGCAATTGTATCGCGCTCTCCGGCGCCTCAAGCTTTCTCAGATATTAATCAAAATGTGGCATGGCATACGGTCTCAGAATATTCAGAAGAAGAAATTCAGTCACTGGTGCAACAATGGAAGTCGGCTAATCGTCGATTCAACCGGGTTATCAGTACAATAGGCCTGTTACACGATGACAAAAAACAGCCTGAAAAGAAACTCGAAGAACTAAATCTTTCATCGTTTATGCACGTGATGCAAGTTAACGCGGGAGTTAACGCGATATGGTTAAGTCATGCGGCGAATATAGTGGATCGTCAGCATTGTCAGTGGGTCGTCTTTAGTGCTCGGGTGGGTAGCATTAGTGATAACCGATTAGGCGGTTGGTATAGTTACCGAGCATCTAAAGCAGCACTCAATATGTTGATGAAAACAGCTAGTGTTGAGTTCAAGCGTCGATTCAAAAATGCCTCATTAGTATGCTATCACCCGGGCACTGTAGATTCTCCGCTATCGGCTCCCTTTCAGACCAATGTTGCACCAGACAAACTTTTCACCCCAGCGTTCACGGCAAACAGGTTAGTAGAGATATTGGCAGGGCTTTCAAACGATGAAAATCTTCATTATGTTGATTGGGATGGTCAATCGATCACTTGGTAATAACGCAATTATTGCGACCCTTTCATGATGTAGGTCAAATATTATTGATAATTATTCGCATTTGGAGTGTGTGTTCGATACTATAGCGTCAACTTTTGAAAGCCTAGTGGTGTTGCCGTGACCGTATGGGATCTAACTAAAAAATCAAGCGCACAGATTCGCGGTGTAAATGCCTCCGCTAGTCCTAGTTTGGCTCAACGCCTAGCAGAAATGGGGTTTGTTGAAGGGCAAGTGGTTAAATGTATGAAACGCACACCGTTTAATGGTCCTCTGGTTATCCAAGTTCAAGACTGCGTCTATTCAGTCGACAAATCTCTCGCTCAGCAAATCGAAATAGCGCCTCATTAATCTCATTCATCTCGCAAGGTTGTATCGGTAGTTTTTACATGCAAAAAATCATTCTTGTTGGCAAACCTAACTCAGGCAAGAGTTTGCTGTTTAATCAATTGACCGGTTTAAGACAAAAGGTCGCTAATTTTCCCGGCGTAACTGTTGAACTGAAATCAGGCACCTTTGCCGACTATGAGCTAGTAGATTTTCCCGGCACCTATTCACTGCAACCGATTTCTGAAGACGAAAGGATCGCCGTCGCACAGTTGATGCAGGCGGTTGAGTCAGACCAAACTTGCTTGATTGTATGTAATCTCGACGCCACTAAATTTGAACGTAGTTTAGTGTTTGCCTTGCAGGTTCAGGCGCTGGCAAAAAAACACAACAAAGGGTGTGTGTTTGCACTGAATATGATGGATGAGGTCGCGCGACTTGGATATGACTACGATACGGAGTTATTGTCAGCGCAGTTGGGCTCTCCCATTTATGCAATATCAGCTAAAACCTTGTTAGGTATCAGTGAGTTTACTGACGCTTTAAAGCGTTATGCTCAAGGGGACGTATCTGCACAGGTCAATGACACCGTTATTCAACAGTTACCTCCTGTGCAGGGGGCTAAGCAATTAGCAAAAACATTCGGTATTTCACAAGAGCTGGTACTTAAACAGCAAAACAGTCTGGACACGTGGCTACTAAACAGTGTGTTTGGGATAGTCGCGTTCGTCGCGATTATGTTCTTTTTGTTTCAGAGTATTTTCACCTGGGCTGCTCCACTAATGGATGGGGTTGAAGCCGCGATTGCGACCCTTGCACAGTGGTCGACCCAGACGCTACCGCAAGGCGCAGTGAACGACTTTATCAATGACGCATTGTTTGGCGGTGTCGGCGCTTTCTTAGTTTTTGTTCCCCAGATAATGGTGTTGACCCTGATCATCGGCATCCTAGAAGACAGTGGTTATTTAGCCAGAGCCGCGCTGATTTGTCATAAACCATTAAGTATCTTTGGATTATCAGGTCGAAGCTTTATTCCGTATTTGTCTGGCCATGCGTGCGCTATACCCGCCATCATGGCGGCGAGAACCATTGAATCACCACGAAAGCGTTTGATCACGATGATGACCGTACCGCTTATGTCATGTTCTGCGCGTTTGCCAGTATATGCGCTGTTGATAGCGGTGTTTGTGCCTGACAGACAAATACTCGGCGGGTGGGTCAACCTGCAAGGCGCCATCTTTTTTGTGCTGTATCTAGGCGGTATGCTGACTGCGCTTATTGTCAGTAAAGTATTGGATATGTATGTCAGTGATGAATCAAGCAAAACGGATTTGCCTTTCATCCTTGAACTACCAACTTATCGTTTACCGCATTGGCGACCTTTACTGTACAAAACCGTTAATAGCGGTGTGTATTTTATTAAGCGAGCAGCGCCGGTCATTTTTACCGTATCAGTTGTGTTGTGGGGGTTAGGATATTTCCCTGCGAACGGTGATTTGCAAGCATCGTATTTGGCCAGTATCGGGCGTTTTATTGAGCCTGTTTTTGAGCCTCTTGGCGTAGATTGGCGATATGGCGTTGCGATTTTAGTCTCTTTCCTTGCGCGAGAAGTCTTTGTTGGCGTTCTTGGCACACTATTCAGTATTGAAAATGCAGAGGAAAACATGGAAGGGCTGGCGGCAATGATTCAGGCCGATGGCTTTACATTGGCGTCAGGCATAGCCTTGTTGGCTTTCTATGTGATCGCGCTTCAGTGTGTTGCAACCGTTGCTACTCTAAAAGGTGAAACGGCTAAAAATCGTTACTCGTGGGGTGTTTTTGTTGCGTACGGATTGCTTGCCTATGTGGTGTCAGCAACGCTTTATGCAACTCTGAGTTAAATCTTTGGAAGCAAGGCGACTCAGTAAAGTTTGTATGAATATAGTAGTCAGAGAAGTATCTCAGTACTTTAGTCATGCACGTTATAATCTAGCAAGGTTGATATCTGCTTGTTTGAAAATCGCCAGATTTACGGTGTAAATAATATGCACCAAGTTGAAAATAGTTGTTTGTCCTAAGTACTCCGCTCATCAAAGTCTTTGTCTATGCAGTTCGTTAATCTGCTGTTAACATAACCCACACTTATGCCCTTATATCGGTTCTAAAAAGGGCACGATAACAATAATAACTATTAGGGAAGGATCTTATGGCCGCTTCAAGAGAAGAGTTTGGCTCGCGCTTAGGTTTTATCCTCGCTGCGGCAGGCTCTGCAGTGGGTATCGGTAATTTAGTTGGTTTTCCAGTCGGTGCTGCCAAAAATGGTGGTGGTGCTTTCTTGCTGATGTATGCATTGTTTGTATTTTTGATTTGTTTACCAGTAATGCTGGCCGAAATGTCGGTAGGTCGAAATGCTGGTAAAGATCCACTTGGTGCATACAGCAAGCTTACCGGTGGCTCCACACCTTGGAAAATAGCCGGGTGGCTATCCATTATCACGCCCTTTATGATTGCGGTGTTTTACTTAGTCATTACGGTGTGGATTTTCGGGTATTTATTTGAGTCAGCTACCGGAAACCTTGTTCAATTAGCAGACCCAACTACCTTTGGACTGTTTATTAACAGTCAGTCTATCTTCATTTATATGGCTGTAGTGCTGGGCATTGTTTACCTGATTTTACAAGGCGGGGTTAAAGAGGGTATTGAAAAGGCTGCAAAGCTAATGATGCCAGCTTTATTTGTCATGCTTTTAGCGTTAGTTATCTTCGTACTTACGCGTGATAACGCCATGGAAGGTGTTAAGTATTATCTAATCCCCGATTTCAGTAAAATCAATGCGTCGGTTATCAATGGAGCCCTTTCTCAGGCGTTCTTCTCATTGTCACTGGGTATGGGGATTATGATCACCTACGGTAGCTATATTAACCGTCGCGCGGACATCCCAGGTTCAGCCAAGTTAGTTGCCTTGACCGATACGGCAGTTGCTTTTGTTGCCGGGTTGATGATTTTACCAGCCATTTTCTCGTTTAATCCAAATGTGGATCCGACCGAGTTGAGTGAATCTTCAATCAGTATGATTTTCACCTTCTTGCCGAAAATCTTCTTAGCGTTGCAAGCGTCTTTGGGATATCTAGGTGCTAGTATCGTCGCGAGCATATTCTTCCTATTGGTTTTCTTTGCCGCAATAACCTCTATCGTATCTATTTTTGAAGTTCCGGTAGCGGCATTAATGGATGAAAAAGGCGTGTCACGGAAATCGGCATTGGGCATTTTAGGTGTATTGCTAGCAATACTTGCCGTGTTATGTGCGCTGTCGTTTGGAATGGTGCCATTCTTTACTGAGTTTACGACTTATGCCTCTGCGCAAAAGTCATTCTTTGATGTGATTTACGATGTCTTCTATGACACGATTTTGCCGCTAAATGGTCTACTGATTTGTATTTTTGTTATCTATCGTTGGAAGAAACAAAACTTTAACGCCGAACTTGATGAGGGGGCGCCTTCTTACAAAGGGTCGTTTTTTGAGCGTTACGTTGACTTGTCAGTAGGTACTTTTATTCCCGTTATCTTGTTGGTCATCTTTGTTAATACGGTGGCTGTTAAGTATTTCGGTATTTCGTTATTCAGCTAACATCTCATAGGGGCTTTCATAGCGAAGTGAAAGCCCCAAACGTTTAAACGTTCTCGCAGCATCAATAACTTTATTGTCTATTTCATCAACAGATGACGCCGCTAAAAAGGCCGGAGGGCTAATGCTCAGTTGCGCTGCCGCCCAAGTATAATAGTCTTCGCGAGTTGGGTGTTTAGGGCTAGCAAGTAAAAACGTACCATCTTTCAAAGGCCCTTTGCTCACCAATATCAGCAATGCTTCAATCACGTCTCTTTTATGGATCAGGTTCACGGGTCTTGTTGGCGCAGACAATGTGCCTTTTTTACTCAGCGTTCTGACGGGATGACGCTCACGATCGACTAATCCAGCACAGCGCACAATCGAGTATTTGTCTGGCATTACTGTTCGCAAGTAGTTTTCAATAAGCACATGCGCTTTACCTGAGTCAGTCGTTGGCTGTACCAGCGTGTCTTCATTGACGCTTCCCGCTTGATTGCCATATACCGATGTGGTGCTAACAAATATTACGTGCTTTGTGTTGGAGGCGACCGCATGGTCCATCATTGCATATACGGCTTTTACATACTGTTCAAAATTTGCATTTCGGCGCCCAGCTGCAATACAGATGATCCAGGTGTCGCAGGTTTTTAATGTGTTGATACTCTGAGTTTGTGGGGTGTAAATGTCCAAGGGAACAGGGTCAATGCCGGCTTCACTCAGTTGAGACAGTTTGTTTTCGGCGCGGGACGTTCCGCATACCGGATAACCACACTGAAGTAATTGCTTTGCCAGTGGAAATCCCAACCAGCCGCAGCCTATTACCGCAACTTGTGTATCAGAATTAGTCATGTACTATCGCCCAATAAAAACCCCGCAGATGCGGGGTATTCTATAGCGTTAGCGTTTGATTTACATTTTAAAACGAGGGTTCTCGATATCTAACATATCAAGAGTCGACAGCGCATCAACACTGCTGGCTAATTTGCTCTCAGCAACATCAGCGGTGCTTAACGTCATACACAGTTGATCCGCTTTGTGCTCAAGTTCTTCAGTATTGAATTCGACACGCTGTTCAATGCGTTCTCCGAAATTTTCCATGCGGCTTTCAAAAGCTGACATATCACCGCCACTCATAACCATTTCTGTGCCAACGGCGACTAATATGCGGCCAATAGAGCGCTCAACCATATCTTCAATTTGCTCTTCTAGCTCTGACTCCCATGTTGGGTTTACCCATGAGCCGTCTTCGCTATCTGATGATTTCATGTGAAAACTGCCATCAGCGGCATAGAATTGATCGTTAACCTTAACATGTAAGGTTGCAAAGAAGTCTTCAAAATCAACCACTAGCGGATCGTCATACCCAAGTAATTCGCCAAACGCTTCCGTTACAGCTACGCTTGCGACCTCTAGCGCATCGATAGCAATCTCTGCGGTTTGCGGAATAGACTCTGTGATGGCGCTATAGTATTGCTGAGCAGCGTTCGATTGAGCGCTATCCAGTGATAAGTACTCACCATTAATACTGACTTCACCATCGGCTGTGAAGTTCGCAATATCGCCGTTCTTCAGCGTGATAGACAAAATATCTTCTTTGAATTGTAATTCACCTTCAAAATTAATATTGCAGCTATCTGAAAAATTAGAGTGGGCGAAAACCGGCGCACTAGTAGCCAATGCCATTGAGATTGCTGTCGCAGTAAAAATTTTACGCATGTTGCTCATTGTTTATGTCCTTCCTTACATGTTGTACCTAAGCAACTATTCATTTCTTAGGCCAACTTAAGAAATCCAATAAAAACAATAACATACGCTGGAGGTGTATAATTTGTTGTTTAAATAATCATTATCTTGTAGTAACAAAAGCTATAACTTAGTCAATTTGACCAAGGTCAATAAATCAGCGAAAAATACCTTTGCTGCCATACCAAAGGCTATTCAGTTGAGGCATAATGCGCGCAATCTAATTTAAAGGTAAATGAGCATGGCTGATTGGTTAAATGCAGTGCTGTTTGGAATAGCACTTATTGCGTTGGTGCTGGGATTGAGCAGCATCATCATGGGCTTTCTTTCTGATAAAACGGGCGCCGAAGCCCTCAAAGAGCGTATCGAGTACGGTTACCTTGGTGTGTCCGGCGTCGCTATCTTTGGTTTGTTAGGGTATCTACTACTCTAGTCCCTTACCTGCATCACGTTATCGCGTTGATAGGCTTTTAACCCGAATTGGGGAAGCATCGCGATAGCGTGGTCAAAAATATCTGCTTGAATGCCTTCGTAGGCAACCCAATCTTTGTTCGCGCTGAAACAATAAATTTCTAATGGAAGACCCACTTCGGTCGGTGCAAGCTGTCTTACCATCATGGTCATATCTTTATTGATGTCAGGGTGGTTAGCGATATAGCTGCGCAAATACGCACGAAAGGTTCCTAGGTTAGTTAACCGGCGGCTATTCAGTACATCCTGTTCATCGATTTGTTTGTCTTGATGGTAAGTTTTTAGAGCGTTTACTTTGTCAGCAATATAATCTTTGATAAAGCGAATATTAGCGAATGAATGCAGCATTTGCTCATCACAGAATTTAACGCTACGCAGGTCGATATTAATTGAGCGTTTTATTCTTCGTCCACCTGATTCGCTCATGCCGCGCCAGTTTTTAACCGCTTCTGTAGTGAGTGAATAGGTCGGCAGCGTCGATATAGTTTTGTCCCAGTTTTGGACTTTTACGTTGGTAAGGCCAATCATCAAGATCTCACCGTCGACATCATATTTGGGCATTGCTATCCAATCGCCAGTATTAAACATGCGATTCGCTGCGATTTGTATACCGGCAACAAAGCCAAGAATGGTATCGCGGAATATTAACAATAAAACGGCCGCTATCGCGGTCATGCCGGAGAGCAAAATGATCGGGCTCTTGTCGATCAGCAAGCTGATCACCAATATTCCTACGATCATGGTGAAGAGCAGTTTGGCAACCTGAATAAATCCAGTGATCGGGGCTCGCTTAGCCAAGGATGAAGCGTTATAGATGTCCTCTATGGTATTCAGTAGTGCACTGATGATCAGTAAGGATGTGACGGACAAATACAGCATAGAAAGCTTTTCAATTATTGCGAGCATCCGTGAGTCTTCAGCCATCAGTAACTGCGCTACAAGGCTGATCACTATCGCCGGAACAAGGTGTCCACAGCGTCTAAAAAAGTGATGCTGATGCAATTCATCGTCCCATTCGCTTTTCGTTTTCAACACAAATCGAGTAACTTTGTCACTGACGATAAAGCGCGTTGTCCACAATGAAACAAGGGCGAAAGCAACGATAATTAAAAATGTGCTGGCAAGATATGCAGGGCTATCTATCGTCGCTGATGGAAACACCTGCTGTACATATTGCAGCAATGTATCCCTTAAATTAACGTCTTTGAGCATTCCTTAACTCCCTAAAATGTGTTTAAGCCTTTGGTCTTTGGCATGCCAAAGGTCATTAAGCCAACGCTGAAAGCGTTCCTTGAAACTGGCATTCTCAAAGTAATCACCAATCACATCATCAGTAACGGGTAACACATTAACATCAAGGATGATCCTACTCATTTGCCCGCAAAGCATTTCCAACATGGGATGGCGCTGGTTGTCAGGATATGCCAGTGAGACATCCAAAATGTTGGTGAAAAGCTCGCCCATAGCCGCCAACGTAAAGGCTATACCGCCAGCCTTTGGGGGGAGCAAATGTTGATAAGCACTTTGTTTAAATTGATGTTTTTGCGGCGTGAAGCGCGTGCCTTCGACAAAATTAATGACGGTGGTGGGCTGTGATTTGAATTTTTCACAGGACTTACGCGTCGTTTCTATATCTTTACCTTTTAAGTGCGGATATTTGGCAACATATGCCTGTGAGTAGCGTCGCATAAAGGGCATATCCAGTGCCCATGCACCCAATCCAACAAATGGCATCCAAATCAATTCCTTTTTCAGAAAAAACTTAGGCGGCGGGATGCGTTTATGTGCGAATTCAATCAGCAGAATGATATCCAGATAACTAATATGATTGGCAACAATTAAATACCAGCTTTCTTGGCTGAGTTTCCCCTCGATACGATAATCGATTGTGATTGGATTAAACAACTTGATCAAAGCGACACTGATTTTACCAAATGCCAATAAAAAAACATTCATCAACGGGTTGATAAAGCGTACGTTGAAAGAATGCGGTAACAGTAATTTAACTAAGCCAAACGCGATAATAAGACCACCGCATACGGCTAAATTAAGGATCTGTAACGGTAGATGAATAAGGAAAATAAAAGGAGCTAATACAACGCGCATAATACGACTATTCCGTCATTGAAAGGTGTTTTAATTGTTGGTCTTTTTGTGCCCAAACGCGATTGAGCCACTGTTGGAAAATGGCGCGTTGCTCCGGATCATCGAAATACCGTTGAGTGAAAATATTCTGTGTAAACAAGTCGGCGATAGGCGTAACAGTTACATTAACATTGATATCCTTCACTTTCCCGGAGACGAAATCCCAAAATGATGGAATGCCCTTGGGGTAGTGAATCGTGACATCAACTAGCTTATGTAATTGCGAACCCATAGCACTCAATACGAATGCGATACCGCCCGCTCGAGGTTTGAGTAAAAACTCGTAGGGAGAATTTTGTCGTGCGTGCTTTTGCGGTGTGATCCGCGTACCTTCAATAAAATTCATCACGCTGACAGGCTTGTGCTGAAACTTCTCACAGGCTTTGCGCGTCGTTTCTAAATCTTTACCTTTTAAATGAGGGTTTTTGGCGAGAAACGATTTGCTATATCGACGCATGAACGGGAAGTCCAATGCCCACCATGCAAGGCCCAGAAAAGGTACCCAAATAAGTTCTTTTTTGAGGAAGAATTTAAGGAAAGGTATGCGGTGGTTAAATACACGCTGCAACACCAAAATGTCGACCCAGCTTTGGTGATTCGCGATGACTAAATACCAATCTTTGCTGGATAACTCATCGATCCCTGTTACATGCCAACGCGTGCGACTAAAAATGTTTTGATTCAAACGGTTAACGCTGATCCAGTTGGTCGCACAACCATCAACAAAATGCGAAATGAAACCTTGCCAAATGGGGATCGGGATTAATTTAAGCACTGAAAAACACAATAAGGGGATGACCCAAAAAATAGTGTTGATAAAATAGAGAATTACGGACAGGCTGCCTGCAATGGTGTAGCCTAGTTGCTTAAACATTAAAAGTACCCTTCGCCGCTCATAAAAGCGCGCATTGTAAACGAAAACAGCTAAAATCCGAATAATTGTACAGATAAAAACCTAAGGAGCGCAGTATGTCATCCGTTATTTCGTGTAAAGCCGCCGTCGCATGGGAAGCTGGAAAGCCTTTATCTATCGAGACTGTTGAAGTAATGCCACCGCAGAAAGGTGAAGTGCGTATTAAAATCGTCTCTTCTGGGGTTTGTCATACTGATGCTTACACTTTGTCGGGCGACGATCCTGAGGGTAAGTTTCCGTGTATTCTGGGACATGAAGGCGGCGGTATCGTTGAATCAATTGGAGAGGGCGTGACATCTGTCGCCGTGGGCGATCATGTTATTCCACTGTATACCCCTGAGTGCGGTGAATGTAAGTTCTGTTTGTCGGGCAAAACCAATTTGTGTCAAAAAATCCGGGAAACGCAGGGGCAAGGCTTAATGCCGGACGGAACAACTCGATTCTCAGTAAATGGTAAACCTATTTATCATTACATGGGCTGCTCAACTTTCTCTGAATATACCATATTACCTGAAATTTCATTAGCCAAGATCAATCCTCAAGCGCCATTAGAAGAAGTGTGTTTGTTGGGCTGCGGTGTTACAACCGGTATGGGAGCTGTGTTAAACACTGCGAAAGTTGAGCCGGGCGCCACAGTGGCTATTTTTGGATTAGGTGGTATTGGCCTATCAGCCGTGATTGGGGCTGTTATGGCAAAAGCCTCACGGATCATTGCCATTGATATCAACGACAGTAAATTCGACTTGGCTAAGAAACTTGGGGCCACAGATGTGGTCAATCCAAAGGATTATGATAAGCCGATCCAAGAAGTGATTGTTGAGTTAACCGATGGTGGAGTCGATTACTCATTCGAGTGTATTGGAAACGTAAATGTGATGCGCAGTGCACTGGAGTGCTGTCACAAGGGATGGGGCGAGTCTGTCATTATCGGTGTTGCAGGCGCTGGGCAAGAGATTTCGACTCGACCCTTTCAGCTCGTGACTGGACGTGTATGGCGAGGTACGGCATTTGGTGGGGTGAAAGGAAGAAGTCAGCTACCGGGTATTGTTGAACAATATCTCGCGGGTGAAATCCCGCTGCATGAATTCGTAACGCATAAAATGCCGCTTGAGGATATCAATTCTGCTTTCGACTTAATGCACGAAGGTAAAAGTATTCGCAGCGTTGTTTCATTCGACTGAGAGGCTGGAGTATGAAGGTATTATCGAAGCAGCGAGTGTTTGAAGGCGAATTAATACGCTTCGAACACCCATCAAATGTAAATCACTGCACCATGACGGCAAGTGTATTTTTGCCGCCACTGGCTATACAAACTGATAAACCTAAGGCAGTACCGGTGGTCTATTGGTTATCAGGGCTCACATGCACGGACCAAAATTTTGCTCAAAAAGCGGGTGCATTTAGAGCCGCGGCAGATCTCAATATTGCGATCGTCATGCCGGATACTAGCCCAAGAGGTTACGGCGTGGCCGATGATCAAGATGGCAGCTACGACTTTGGGCTTGGCGCAGGGTTTTATCTAAACGCGACTCAGCCAACGTTTGCACTTAACTACAATATGTACGATTACGTGACTAAAGAACTACCGAAGCTGGTTGAATCGGCGTTCAATGTCACTCAGCAAAAAAGTATTTTTGGTCATTCGATGGGCGGGCATGGCGCTTTGGTCATCGGCATGCGAGAGTCTGATAAATATAAATCAATTTCTGCGTTTAGCCCGATCTGTAACCCGATTCACTGCCCGTGGGGAGAAAAGGCATTCTCTGGCTACTTAGGTGAGGATAAGTCACTCTGGAATGTTTATGATGCAACAGAGTTAGTGGCGAAACTTAAACCCACATTGCCGATCAAAATTGATCAAGGCAGTGAAGATGAATTTTTGGCAGAACAGCTGCTACCTGATCGTTTGATTCAGGCCGCGCAAGACAACGATGTTCGCTTAGAGTATTCATTACACACAGGCTATGACCATAGCTACTATTTTATTGCGACTTTTATTGACCAACATTTGGCCTTTCACGCTAAACACTTGTTTGCAGATGAGTAACGGCATTTATGAGCATTTCCATCGATAAGTTGATGAGTAAAAATGTGGTATGTGTGGATATGGACGACCGTCTTAAGGTTGTTCGCGATTTATTCATTCGACATCGTTTCCATCATCTTCTCGTGGTGAATAGCCAGAAAGAGCTAGTGGGGGTTATTTCTGATCGTGACTATTTTAAAGCCACCACCCCCACTGTAGATTTACCTGCAGCAAACTCAAAAGACTTAGCAACCCTTGATAAGCGTGTTCATCAAATCATCAAGCGCAAACTCGTGTGTATTCGCGAAGGTGACTCATTCAAACATGTGATCACAACGTTTAAACAATACAAGGTAACCTGCTTACCGGTTGTGAATGAAGAAAATAAGCCAATAGGGATTATTACCTGGCGCGATATTATCAATTGGCTATATGAAAAAGTCAGTCATACCTGAGTGATAGTTAAGCTTGATGGATGACAATAAACGCACGCAATTTTTGTTTGCCGTAGCCCGACATTTTTAAGAAATCTTGATTGCAGATCGGGATATGCTGGTACTCCAAGGGATTAGTCGATTCAGTTTCAACGTCTGGGTCATGCAAGTAAAAACAACTATCGTCGACTTGGGTTATACACACCCAATGAGGCGTTTTACTGTTGCTTAAATGATAGGTACTAATGAGGCCTACTACCGCGCGGCCTTTTGATAAAAAGTCTTTGATATCGTCCAATGTTGGCGTGGTTTCATGCAAATGAATTTGGGTATCAGCCATTTCGTCAATGAAGGTGTCTTCCACAACCGTCATAATGTGTTTCTTTTCTGTACTGCGGACGCCATCAACAAATAGTCCATGTGCATACGACACGTACACATCAACCATAAAGTTACGTCGATATGCGGAAAGCGCCAATCCATATGGGTGACAACCACCGTGTCCAGATGTCATGTAGATCGATGTAGCCTCGCGCCACAATGCGAGTTCCAACGCTTGGCTGAGTGGAATCGTGTCATCAATACTGTGCATCGCCATCATCAATGCTGACGGACCACAAGTAAACTCAGTGGTTTGGCGATACCATGGGTAGCACGGCAATAGTGGTTGTACAGCTAACTGCTTAATTGGCTTCTGCATGCGAATCGCATCGATGTTATTCGCGTAGTATTCTGCGTATACACCAAAGGGTTCGTATCCTGCACGTTTGTATAATGCAATCGCGGCGTCATTGTTTTCAGCAACTTCCAAACGCATAAACAAACGCCCCGCTTGCATAGCGGCGACTTCTAGTTCTTGCAGTAGTCGGGCCCCCAAACCAGCGCCACGACTGCGCTGGCTAATCGCGATGGAATACAAGCGTGCTAACTGAGTGCCTTTGCGCAGCAGCACCAGCCCATACCCCATTAACTGCCCATCAGCTTCTGCGACCAAAAATACACGGTTGTCTGCACCGACCCAATGCTTGAAACGTTTGGCGGATAAACGGTCAGAATCAAAAGCTTCATTTTCCAACGCAACAAGTTGCGGTACGTCAGTTTTTGTCGCCGCACGAAATGAAATATGCTGTGAAGTTGTCATGTTAACGACCACGAGACTCCAAGCGATTGGCAAATTCGCTCATGATGATGTGGTACAGTTCGCTCCCCAGATAGGCGTCTTCCACTTTTGATTCAATCGATGGGTTATCGTTGACTTCAATAACATAGACTTTGCTTTCGACTTCTTTGATGTCTACACCGTAAAGGCCTTTGCCAATCACTGCACTGGCACGAACGGCGGCATCCAATACTTTCTTAGGTACTTCAAAGGTTGGTAATGTTTCGAAGTCTCCACTGAAGAACTTTTTCGATTCATGGTTGTAGATTTGCCAATGATTCCGCGCCATAAAGTAACGGCAGGCGTAAATGGGCTTGCCGTTTAATACCCCAATGCGCCAATCATAGTCGGTGCGCAGAAATTCTTGTACCAGCACAATAGCAGAGTGCACTAACATTTGGGTTAAACGGTTTTGTAGCTCAGCGCGATTTTCGACTTTGTGCACGCCCAATGAAAAGGCACTCTCTGGCAGTTTTAGTACCATCGGATAACCGTAACGCGCTTCTAACTGCGTGCAGATATCGTCATCGCATGACGATACAAACTCGCTTAGCGGTGCGGGTACATTGCTGTAGGTAAATGCATCTTGTAAGAATACTTTGTTGCAGCAACGTAAAATGGACGTGGCGTCGTCTATTACCACCAGGCCATGCTGTTCAGCCCTGCGTGCTAGGCGGTAAGTATGATGATCAATAGCCGTGGTTTCACGAATGAACAATGCATCAAAGTTCTCGATGAGATGACTTTTGTCAGGTGTAATTAATTCGGCATGAATACCGACGCGTTGAGCGGCTTTTACAAAGCTTTGCAACGCCTTGGCGTCACTGGGCGGTGTTTTTTCGTCAGGGTTGTAGAGAATGGCCATATCCCAACGGAGTGATTTACTGCTGCGTGCTTTTTGCCAGGACGATTGTGTAAAACGACTCAATGCGTCGCGGAAATGGCTGCTGTCTTCCGGCGACAATTCACTAATACCCAAGGCGCTAACCCCTGCTATGGCAACGGAGGGTGTACGCTGGATCTCTACTTTTAAAATAGGTGCTGGAAACTGACCAAATATGTGCTTAGCCACTTTTTTAAATGCAGCATCTGGCGTTTGACCAAAATAGATCATCAACGCCCGCGTTTCGTCCAGTGCAAGACCTTTGGTATAGGCGCTACTTAGCGCTATTTGTTTTGGCTGACCGCTGGGATCAGGTTTTAAATCATTAATTGTACTGACACTGGGCAGAACTTGGTGTTTGCGTGCTTCAGCAAGCAGGGAGCAATAGTAGCCCTCACTTAAATAGCGACTGGTGTCACATAAATTAATGATCAGCATCTTAGGCTCCCCTTTTTTGGGGTAATGCGCTAAGTAGTTTCCAAAGAGTTCTATTGGGATGTCATGTGAACCGATATCAAGTTCGGAATCGGCAACGATTAAAGGCTTGGCCACTGGGTCTACTTTAGATTGAAAATTCGGGTGGAATATAGGCTAAATTTTAGTCTACGCAATATCCGAAGGCTGGATTTTTGATGACTTTTTTTAATCGTCACGACAAGCAAAGTTATAGATTTTTTAAAAGTGTTTCGCCAATGGTATTATGGGCGGCTAAGCAGTGAATTCTTGTGGCCTTAAAGGTAGTGTATTTGTGGATCGTGAGTCGTTAGATCGTCGCTTGTCTGTCGCGCCAATGCTCGATTGGACAGACAAACATTGTCGTTATTTTTATCGTTTGATGAGCCAACAAACGTTGTTGTATACCGAAATGGTGACGACGGGTGCCATTATTTTTGGCAAAGGGGACTACCTCGGTTATAACCAACAAGAACATCCTGTTGCGTTGCAATTGGGCGGTTCTGATCCCTCGGCAATGGCGCAGTGTGCATCTATTGCCCAAGCGCGCGGTTATGATGAAGTGAATATCAATGTGGGTTGCCCGTCAGATAGAGTGCAAAATGGTCGCTTTGGTGCTTGCCTTATGGCTGAACCCGAAGTGGTGGCTGAGTGCGTCAAAGCAATGCAGGCAGAAGTTGATATTCCTGTCACGGTAAAATGCCGTATTGGTATTGACGATATGGATGAGTATGAAGATCTCACTCGTTTTGTGAAGGTGGTCGCAGAAGCTGGGTGCAATACGTTCATTGTTCATGCTCGGAAGGCTTGGTTGCAAGGGCTGAGTCCGAAAGAAAATCGCGATATCCCCCCGTTGTGTTATCCGAGAGTGTATAGCTTGAAACAAGAGTTCCCAGAACTCTCAATCAGTATTAACGGTGGAATCAAGACCTTCGAAGACGCTGCAGAGCATTTGACTTATGTGGACGGTGTAATGATAGGGCGTGAAATATATGCAAATCCCTACATGTTGGCGTCAGCAGACGAAATGATATTTGGAATGCCTGCAACGACATACTCGCGGGAGTATGTTGTCGAGCAAATGAGTCATTATATTCGTGAGCAGGTGAAACAAGGCGCTCGAGAGTGGCATATCGCGAGACACATGTTGGGATTATTCCAAGGTCAGCCGGGTGGGCGCGTATGGCGTCGTTATCTCAGCCAAAATGGCACTGGACGTAGCCCTAAAGAGGACGTGGTTCTGCATGCATTAGATGCTCTAACAGAGGCGGCAGAGCAAGCACGCGCACGAACTTCAAGTATTTAACAAAAAATCGATTTAAATTTTGGTTAAATTGACCATGCGTGTGGTTAATTTAACCACACTTCAAATTATTCTTCTAATTTTTAATGTTTGCATTAATTTCAAGTTTCCCGATAAAACTCAATTAAAACAATCGGTTGTCGTTTATTTTAAAAACTGGCACGAGTATCGCTATACCTTCTACAAACCAACGGTCAAAACCAGTTACGGAAGGTGAAATATGAAATTTTCAAAACACATTGCATCAACGCTAGTGATTAGCTCATGCCTTTTTGCACCGATTGCGAGTGCGCAAGAAGGTGTCGTGCAAACCATGGTCAGCCGCATGCTAAGTAGTGTTGTCGAGCTGACTGTTGATGAATTGCAAAATCAAGCGGCTGAGGCCGTAGCGAATACAGCACACCAGTTTTCAGATAAAGCCGACGAGGTTCAGACACAAGTAAAAGTGACTGAATTAACCGCGGTAAAGTCGCAAAAACAAGAATTACCTGAATCAGAATAATTGAGGAGATACATCATGGGAATGTTTTCACGTATATCAGACATCGTTCAATCAAACATCAACGCAATGTTAGACAAAGCAGAAGATCCTGAAAAGGTGATTCGTCTAATCATTCAAGAGATGGAAGAGACACTCGTTGAAATCCGCTCTGTTGCCGCGAAAAACCTGGCGGATCAGAAAATGCTGGACCGCAAAATCGCTGAAACGGAAAGCCGTGCTCTGCAATGGCAGAAAAAAGCTGAGTTAGCGGTTGAAAAAGCAAGAGATGACCTTGCGCGAGCAGCTTTGACTGAAAAGCATAATGCAGAAAAAGCGGCAGAAGAGCTTCATCACCAAAAGGCTCAGCTGGAAGAGTTGATCACGAATATTCAAGAAGACACGGCGCGTTTGCAAAACAAGTTGAGTGAAGCGCGAACCAAGCAGAAAAGCTTGGTTAGCAGAAAGCAGAACTCAGTGGTTCGCCTGCAAGCAAAAAGTACGGTTAACAGTGATGCGATAAACAAAGCAATGGCACGTTTTGACCACTACGAAACGCGAGTCGAAACGCTTGAGGCGCAGGTTGACGCATTTGACATCGTGCCTTCATCTACACAGCTTGCACAAGACTTTGCTGCGCTGGAAAAGGATGAAACGGTTGAGAATGAACTAGCTAAATTGAAGGCGAAATTGGCTAAAGCAGAAGCGCCTGCTGCAGCGAAGAAGTCGACTTCTAAATCTTCAAAGAAGGCTGCTTAAGCAGCCCTCTTTAAACCGCAACGTTGTTGGAGGTTATGATGAAACCAGAATTTGATATCAACAGTATTTATCGCAGTCGTCATGAGAAGATCATCGCAGGCCTGGCGGGTGGTATCGCTAGACGCTTTGAGTTTGACGTACTTTATGTGCGTATCGCTATGGTGATTGGTATGTTCATTGCCCCCATGCTATGCGGTATGTCCTATCTTATTGCCAGCTTATTGCTGAAGGAACGCTAATATGCGTACGCTACTCATCATCGTGCTTGTTGTGTGGAGTGTCAGTTATGTAACTGACATTTCATGGTTCGACAATATGCATTTTCACACAGACTTTAGTGATAATTTGATGTCCGTTGGTGAGTGGTTTTTCGGTACATTGGTTATCGCTGCTGTATTCCTAATTTTGGCGGCAATTTTAGCAACCGGGTTTTTAATGCTCTTTTTCGTCGGGGTTATTGGGGCGGTCGCATTTTTCGCAGCGTTGGGGTTGAGTATATTGTGGCCCGTTGCAATTGCTATTGGCTTATACTTTATATGCAGGGATAATCAACACACGGTTGCTTAGGCAATTGGCCGTTGATCATCTAGACTACAAAGACTAACTGCGCATTTTGCCAAATATTGATAAGGGAATTATGAAGAATATACTGACAGCCAAAGCTATAACCGCCGGTGTATTAATCGTTGTTGTGCTTTTAACACTTTTAGGCTGGTACTGGAGTGATGAGCCTGACGTTTTTGATGTTCAACAACGAGCGAGTGAACATGCCATTGCAGCGAATGAAAGTGTCGTGGCCGGGTATACCGTTTCTACTGCTTTGATTGAAGTCGGCGATACGTTGTTAAACAAACCGGGTGGCTATTTGGCAAACGATGTTATGCCTCCATCATTGTTTATCGATAATATGCCGGCGTGGGAATTTGGTGCACTGGAAATGATGCGTGATCTCGCGCTTGCTATGCGTAAGGATTTTAGCCGTTCTCAGTCACAATCGGTCGAAAACCCAATGCTTATCAAAGCACAACCTAAGCTGAATATAGATCATCGCAGTTGGTTATTGCCTTCAGCTGAGTCACAGTATTCAGAAGCCATCGATTTATTACGTCAGTATCGTAGCCAGCTCGGCGATCAACAAATGGATGATAGCCAGTTCTATACTCGTGCAGATAACTTACGAGATTGGTTGAAGCAAGTCGAAAAGCGTCTAGGTAGCATGTCTCAGCGATTGAGTGCAAGTGTTGGAACCGAAGTGTTGAATACTGATTTGGCTGGCGACCCTCAGGCTCATCAGTCAACGCCTAGCAATAATAAAATTCAGACCAAAACCAGTTGGTTCAAACTGGATGACAACTTTTATGAAGCACGCGGTGCGAGTTGGGCACTATTGCATTTCCTTAGAGCTATCGAGTACGACTTTGCCGATGTGCTCGCTAAGAAGAATGCGACGGTAAGCTTGCAGCAGATCATTAGAGAGCTTGAGGCAACACAGCAAACGGTGTGGAGTCCAATGATTTTAAATGGCAGCGGATTTGGTACCTTAGCCAATCATTCACTGGTCATGGCGAACTATATTTCTCGCGCGAATGCTGCTTTAATAGAGCTATCAGAACTTCTAAATCAAGGTTAATCCTACATGCGCAAAACAATTATTGCGGCTGCGACTGTGTTCGCAGCTTCGTCATTCAGCGCCCATGCCGATACAGTGTTGGGTGTATACGCTGGAGCTCAAGGGTGGGATATGTCGACGGCGGGCGGTTTTGCCGACGAATCAAGTATTACCCAGTTCAATTTTGACTCTCAAACCAATGGCTCAGTTTATGTTGCGCTTGAGCACCCTGTGCCATTCGTACCAAACGTAAAAGTAAGTCGTACAAATTTAGATACTAACGGTAGGACAACACTAACGTCTTCTTTCACCTTTAATGGAGAGCTATTTACGGCTGATTCACTGGTATCCACTGATATTGACCTAACGGCCACTGATTTCATTTTATATTACGAAATTTTTGACAATGATTTAGTAAGTGTCGATATCGGGATCAACGGTAAATACGTTGATGGCAATCTTCTTGTCACTGATAGCGCATCGAGCATTACTGCGACCCAAGCGTTTAGTGGTGTCGTACCTATGGGGTATTCGCGAATTGCATTTGGTTTGCCTTTTACTGGATTGGGCGTATATGCAGAGGGAAGTTATTTAGCCATTGATGATAGCAAGGTGAGTGATTATCAAATTGCTGTGACCTACAGTTTTATTGAAAGCCTCGCGCTCGACTTAACCCTGCAGCTAGGGTATCGAGACACTACGGTTGAATTGGATGATTTGGACAACACTTATTCAGATTTAACCTTTGATGGCGCTTTCGCTGGTATTGAGTTTCATTTCTAATTGATGTGCTCTTAAGTCAATTAAGTAATAAAAAATCGTTTTTAATTCTTTCCTGTTTATAACACTTCTCGCTAGCCTTACACACACATTGATAGGCTAGCGTTCCTATCCTTATTTATTTTTATGTTGGAGATTTCTCGTGAGTGGCCAAAAACCGGGTGTGCTTAGCCCTGAACAATGGAACCTGATCACTCAAGCGATCGCGCCGTTAAACCGTGATCAATTGACGTGGGTAAGTGGGTACCTTGCCGGCTTAGCAGCAGGCGCACCAAGTGACCAAACAACTTTGAAGTCTGCTCCCGCTCAAGCGGATGCAGCGACGTTTACCGTTTTGTATGGAACGCAAACAGGTAATGCAAAAGGGATCGCAGCTGATTTACATAATCAACTAGAGCAAGCTGGGATTAAGGCCACCCTGGTAAGTATGGCTGACTACAAGCCGCGACAAGTCAAAAGTGAAAGCCATTTAGCCGTTATTGTGAGCACCCATGGAGAGGGGGATGCACCGGATGATGCTATCGAGTTCCACGAATTTCTCGCCAGCAAGAAAGCGCCCAAATTACCTAATTTGCAGTATGCAGTGTTGGGGTTGGGGGATTCTAGTTATGAATTTTTCTGCCAAACAGGTAAAGATTTTGATTCACGTTTAAGCGCGTTGGGCGCGAAACCCATTGTTGAACGTGTAGATTGTGATGTGGATTACGAAACCGCGGCTAAAGCGTGGATCGAGCAATTAATCGCTTTTGGTAAAACAACCGCATCGGCGCAAGCGTCGAACGTGGTAGCAATGGACAGCGTTGCTGCAACTGCTCCTACGTCAACATACAACAAACAGAATCCTTTCGAAGCGAGCTTGTTGCAAGTTCAGAAAATCACTGGCCGAGACTCCGTTAAAGATATTCGCCACATCGAAATATCTTTGGAAGATTCGGGGATTCAATATCAGCCTGGCGATGCTTTGGGCGTGTGGTTCAGCAATGACCCTGTGATTGTCGATGAAATCATCAGTTTGTTGAAGTTGGATGCTGAGCAAGCGGTGGATGTCAAAGGCGAGTCCTTGACCTTAAAAGCGGCGTTATCGGATAAGTTGGAGTTGACCTTAAGTTACCCAGGCTTTGTTAAAGCCTATGCAGCCGCTACCTCGAATGCCGCATTATCCGAATTGATGAAAGATGCAGCCCAGTTTAGAGCGTATCTTGCAGACCGCCAGATAGTGGATATCATTCGCGAATACCCTGAAACGATTGAAGCTCAAGCATTGGTTGAAGCGTTGCGTCCTATTACACCTCGTTTGTACTCCATCGCATCGAGCCAAGCAGAAGTTGAAGATGAAGTTCATCTCACTCTTGCGCATGTTGACTATGAATTTAATGGTGTGCGTCACCAAGGCGGTGCATCAGGATTTTTGTCCACACGTGTAGAGGAAGGGCAGTCTGTACGTGTATTCGTGGAAAATAACGATAATTTCAGGCTTCCTGCAGACCACAATACGCCAATCATAATGATCGGTCCAGGTACCGGTATTGCGCCGTTTAGAGCGTTTATTCAAGAACGAGACGCCGCTGGAGCGGAGGGTGATAGCTGGTTGTTCTTTGGCAACCCGAGCTTTACTCAAGACTTTCTTTATCAAACAGAGTGGCAGCAGTATTTAAAGTCAGGTGCACTAAGCCGAATTAGTTTGGCCTTTTCTCGTGACCAAGCTGAAAAAATATATGTCCAGCATCGAATCCTCGAAGAGGGCGAAGCCCTGTTCCAATGGTTAGAAGCTGGCGCCCATGTTTACGTGTGTGGTGATGCTATGCACATGGCGAAAGATGTTGAAAACGCTCTGCTTGAAGTCATTGGCACGTACGGCAAGCGTGACGAAAAGGCAGCAAAAGCTTATTTGGTTGAATTACGTAAGGCGAAGCGATATCAGAAGGATGTTTACTAATGAGTGATAAAAATAATCTTATTGTTGAAGGTAAGCTTTCTGACAACGAGCGCTTGAAAAAAGAAAGTAATTTCTTACGTGGCACGATTGAGCAAGATTTGGCGGATCCCGTTACCGGTGGCTTCACGGCTGATAATTTTCAGTTGATTCGTTTTCACGGCATGTATCAGCAAGATGACCGTGATATTCGCAATGAGCGTACCAAACAAAAATTAGAACCGTTGCACAATGTCATGTTGCGGGCTCGTTTACCTGGTGGGGTTATAACTCCAGAGCAATGGCTAGTGATTGACCAATTTGCGCAAGACTATTCGCTTTATGGCAGTATTCGCTTAACTACACGTCAAACGTTTCAATTTCATGGCGTATTAAAGCCGAATATTAAGCTGATGCACCAAACCTTAAATAAGGCTGGAATAGATTCAATAGCGACTGCGGGTGATGTAAACCGTAACGTACTGTGCACATCTAATCCCGTCGAGTCTGAAGTGCATCAACAAGCGTGGGAGTGGGCGAAAAAGATTAGTGAGCATTTACTACCTAAAACGCGGGCCTATGCAGAGATTTGGTTGAACGGTGAGAAAGTCGAAACCACTGATAAAGAGCCAATTCTTGGTGAAACGTATTTGCCGCGCAAATTTAAAACCACGGTGGTGATCCCACCGCAAAATGATGTGGATGTGCATGCCAACGATTTGAATTTTGTCGCCATTGCCGAAAATGGAAAGCTTATAGGCTTTAATGTTTTGGTCGGTGGTGGACTGGCCATGACACATGGCGATACCAGCACATTCCCTCGAAAAGCAGATGATTTTGGCTTTATTGATTTGAAAGATACGCTGGCGGTTGCAGAAGCGGTAGTGACAACCCAACGAGATTGGGGCAACCGCGTGAATCGTAAGAACGCCAAGACAAAATATACGCTGGAGCGTGTCGGTGTTGAAACCTTTAAGCAAGAAGTCGAATCTCGCGCGGGTATTACATTTGCCGCTAGCCGCCCGTATGAATTTACCGGGCGCGGTGACCGCTTTGGCTGGGTTGAAGGAATTGATGGTAAGCATCACCTAACGCTATTCATTGAGAATGGTCGAATTTTGGACTTCCCGGGTAAACCGCTTAAGACAGGGTGCGCAGAAATTGCCAAAGTTCACCAAGGTGATTTCCGCTTAACCGCAAACCAGAATCTTATTATTGCTGGCGTGCCTGCTGAGCAGAAATCAACCATAGAGTCGTTGGCTATTAAGTATGGTTTATTACAACCAGACACCAGCGCTCAGCGCCAAGATTCTATGGCCTGTGTGTCATTACCCACTTGTCCTCTAGCGATGGCCGAAGCGGAGCGTTATTTGCCCGATGCTGTTACTGAACTTGAAGGCTTGTTGGCGAAACATGGTGTTGCGCAAGACAGTATTATCTACAGGGTGACAGGGTGCCCTAATGGCTGCGGTAGGGCCATGCTTGCGGAAGTCGGCCTAGTCGGTAAAGGGCCAGGTAAATATAACTTCCATATCGGCGGAAACCGCGAGGGTACGCGGATCCCGAAAATGTATAAAGAAAACATCAGCCATGACGAAATTATGCAGCACTTGGACGTGTTGATTGGCCGTTGGGCTGCCGAACGTGAAGCCGGCGAAGCCTTTGGTGATTTTGTTGTTCGAGTTGGGGTGATCAAACCCGTGGTCGATTCGGCCAAGGATTTTTATGAGTAATCTAAACACTCAAATACAGCGCGGTGCTGAGTCCATTCCTAGATTGCATGCTGAATCCAGTGCAGATGACATAGCGCTGGCTAATGAGGTGCTTGAAGGGATGAGTGCTCAACAGCGTATTGCATGGGCGCTGAATGCACTGCCAAATGAAGCAATTGTTTCCAGTAGTTTTGGCGCGCAATCAGCCGTTATGTTGCATTTGCTCACGCAACAGCAAGCGGACATTCCGGTAGTTTTGACGGACACGGGGTATCTTTTTCCGCAGACTTATCAATTTATTGATCAGTTAACCGAGCGTTTATCGCTCAATCTGCGCGTATATCGAGCTGAATTGTCGTCTGCATGGCAAGAGGCTCGCTTCGGAAAGTTGTGGGAAAAAGGTCTCGAAGGGATTGAGCAATACAATAAAATGAACAAGGTGGAGCCTATGCAGCGAGCGTTGAAGGAACTCAATGCCGGTGTATGGTTTGCCGGATTGCGTCGCTCTCAATCCGATTCGCGTGAACATCTGCCCGTACTGCAAAAAGTCAATGGGCAATTCAAAGTGATGCCCATTATCGATTGGACTAACAAAGATTTGCATTTTTATTTAAAAGAGCACGACCTTCCGTATCATCCGCTGTGGGACGAAGGATATGTCTCCATTGGTGACTGGCACACTACGCGTAGCTTGCAAGAAGGTATGAGCGAGCAGGATACCCGATTCTTCGGACTAAAACGCGAATGTGGACTGCATGAGTTTGGTGACGGTATTTAACCCATAAATTCAGCTCGAGTGCTATGTTCTCGTAGCACTACTGCTGACTTACATTGAATGCTTGCTCTAAAAGTATGAGTAAATCGTGGGAGTAATCCGCTCTCGCCTGTCTGGATATGAGTCGATACAGTTCGCTTCCCACCCTTGTGAATTTGTAATATACCAGCGCTGTCCCTTGGCGCTTGGGCGCTAATTCAAAGCTCAAATCGGCACATCGCCACGCTTCTGTACGAGATGGATCTAACTCACCGGTTTCGATCTCACTGGAGAATAGCAACCCCATATCAATTAGCGCTAATAAGTCAGGATAGGTGATGCCATAGTGGGAAAGATTTAAGTGCTTACTGTGTGATTGAGTTAACCACGCGAAAAAAGTGGGTTTCTGGTGGTAGCCTACTAGTAAGCGCGGAACACTATCCTGTTTACGCCGGCTTGCCACACTGGCCACTTTACTAAACAGCTTGGCGTCTTTTTGGGTTAATTGTTTGAGTAATGCCAGTGTTTGAATTGAAAAGCTACCGGGGCGGGCAACCTCTACAGCCATTATCTTGCCCCATAGCGTTTGCATTGCAGGCGCATGAATATCTTCAGCGAAGCGCGCAAAACTGAAAAACCAATCGGGGTCGAGGTTGTCGGTCTGCTCACTTTCAATATTCACCGACACCGCATGTTCTAACACGCGCTGAAGATTAAGTAACCGCTGCTGGGCGAGTAATTGCTCTCTGCGATGAGTTTGTTTAATCCAATCAACAGCATTATCAATACCAGAGCTTTCGTCTACGCCAACTTGAGCGAACCAACGGCGAATGACATCAACAGACCGCTTTTGCCGCTCACTTTTATTTTTCGCAGACGTTTCAGTTGTGGCCTTCTTTGACGTTTTCACAGCGCTTGTCGATTCAGCCCTTGCAATGGGTGCTGACACTGTGTTTGGGGAATTTTCTATCTTCATATAATCAAAGGCGACAAGATAACGCCACTCAGAGTTTGCAAATTACCAATATAGGTTTAGGATAACGTAAAGGTAGGTCAATTAACTAATTAGAATTAATGGTTCCTAACGATTACGAAAATGATGAATTAATCTTCAAAGAAGAAGATGTTAATGACACGTCAGCGGTAGAGGATTATCGCGTTTGGAATATCCTTGTTGTTGATGATGATGAGGAAATCCATACCGTAACTCGACTTGCCTTATCTGATTTAATTGTCAGTGATCGCAAACTTAATTTTCTTCATGCCTACACGGGCCAACAGGCTCTCGATATATTAGCCGAATACAAACGTGAAATAGCCATCATATTACTTGATGTGGTTATGGAAACGGATGATGCCGGCCTGAATGTCGTTAAATATATGCGTGAACAAATGTCATTGGTTGAACCTCGTATTATTTTACGAACGGGGCAGCCGGGGTACGCTCCGGAAGAAGAAGTGATAAAAACCTATGACATTAATGACTATAAAACCAAAACGGAACTCACCCGCGGCAAATTGATGACAGCGGTCATCGCATCTATTCGTTCATACCAGCAATTACGCATGATTAATCAGAGCCGAATAGGGCTGCAAAAAATCATTCAATCGGCTGCTCATTTGCTAGAAGAGCACTCGGTCAAAGGGTTTTGCGAAGGTATCGTCACTCAAATTAGTTCCATGATTGGCCTTGAAGCCGAAGGGGTCGTGTGTGCTCGAGCCGGCTCAGTTCTCGATAAAGAAGATGACGATGGTGTGTATGTACTAGGGGCCGCTGGCGACTTTGCAAAACATATAAACGAACGCATCGAAGAATTGCATGACCCAGTCATTGTCGAGCATGTTAACCGCTGTTTGAAATTCCAGAAACATGTGTTTGAGCCAAGTTTCTCGGTGTTGTATATCAATAGTTCAGGGTTTGAGGCCGCTGTTTTTGTGCATATGCGCAAAGAACTTGACGAACTTGATCGACAACTACTGGAAATCTTTTTGTCCAGCGTGTCGGTGGGCTACGAAAACGTCAATTTATTCCATCAATTGCGCAATGCCGCATTTCGCGATTGGTTAACACGCCTGCCTAACCGAAACGAATTTATCAATATGCTGGATAGGCCTCACCACATCCAGTCTAAAAACATGGTTAACGTTGCTCTGATTGATATTAACCATTTTTCTGATGTGAACGATGGACTAGGGCAGGAAGTTGGTAACCAAGTACTCAGCGCCGTATCCGACCGGTTGCAAGAGTGTTTTGGCGAAGAGGTTAAGAAAGGGCGCATTGGTGCCGACGTTTTTGGTTTGATTGGTGATGAGGAAATAGTAAATCCGCAACGTATCAACGATGCGTTTCAATCCTCATTTATCGCCGGTGATCATACATTACCGATTAACGTTACCATTGGCTTAACACGCCTTACCGGAGAGAGAAATCGCGGCAATACACTGTTGAAACAGTCGAACATTGCGTTAAATCGAGCGAAAAAGAACCTCACCGATAATTACGAATATTTTGCTCCAGAGATTGAAGAGAAGACCACGTGGCGACTCAATATGATCCGTCGCCTGCGGGTCGATTTTGCCGATGATAAGTTGGAACTTTGGTTCCAGCCGCAAGTGGATCTGGTCAGTGAGAAGGTTGTAGGAATGGAAGGCTTGCTTCGTTGGCCAGACGGCGAAGGGAACTATATTTCACCTGCCGTATTCGTTCCGTTGGCCGAATACTCGGGTCTGATCGTTGATATTGGTCAGTGGGTTTTAGAGGCGTCATGTGCGCGGATCAGGGAATTGTGTGATGCGGGTTATGCACATTTGCGCGTTGCGGTTAACATTTCAATTCCCCAGTTCCGGGATCGCTTTTTCGTTCAAAAAGTCAAAGATGCGATTGAGAAAAACGGTATCGATCCGAAACTGTTGGAACTTGAAATAACTGAAAGCGTGGTAATGGATGAGCCGCAAATAGTCATCGATGCACTGCGTTCATTAAAAGAATACGGCGTTGCGATTGCCATCGACGACTTTGGTACGGGGTTCTCGTCCATGAGCTATCTGCAGCAATTGCCGTTAGATCGCTTAAAAGTAGACCGTTCATTCGTGAGTGATATTCAGCCAGGTGGTAACGCGTTTATTGCTGAAACCATTGTAACGCTAGGCAACAAGCTGGGATTAGCGACTATCGCAGAGGGTGTAGAAAAAAGAGAGCAAGCAAGCTACATGCTTAAATTGGGCTGTGACGAAGCTCAGGGTTATCTTTATGCTAAGCCAATGCCATTTGATCAGTTAATGGAGTTCCTTGCTGAAAAGCAATAATACACGCTGTCATCAAAATATGACTTAATTGTCATATTACTGTCATAAAACTATGATCGGGAATTGAAATCCCGATCAATTCTTTGCTATACTTCTCTACAGTTGGTCGAAATGTCATCAAGAAGTGGTCAAGATGACGTCAACACGACCATATTGAGGAGTATTCTATGCGTAAAGTTTTAACGGTAATGTTGTTGGCTCTTGGAGCAACCGGTGCGCATGCTAAAGCGGGTGATAACCAAGCTTTCGATTGTATGGATGCAAAGACGTTTGAAATCAATAGCGAGTGCATGGCGACTCAAATCAGTAGCAATATGGCATTTACAAGTGCACAGCAGAATATTGTTATGTCGGCACAAGAGAGCTCTGAAAACGCAATGGCAACAGTTTCATTCTACCCAGAGTTGAGATTGATCGAAGTGGTTGCACATAGGGATGCAACATTTGCGAAGCTCGAGAAGAACGACAACAATTAAGTTCAGTTATAAAGCTTTAAAAAAACCAGCATTAGCTGGTTTTTTTATGCCTGTTTAACATCAAAATACGCGATTTAGCCCGTTTAATGCCGCTACTCGGTATGCTTCTGCCATCGTTGGGTAGTTAAAGGTGTTATTGACAAAATAATCAATGGTGTTGCCTTTGCCTTCTTGTTGCATGATCGCTTGACCAATGTGAACAATCTCTGAGGCACGCTCCCCAAAGCAATGGATCCCTAACACCTGCTTGGTTTCTCGGTGAAACAAAATCTTAAGACTGCCTACTAATGTTGAAGCTATTTGTGCGCGGGCAAGGTGCTTGAATTGCGCGCGGCCCACCTCATAAGGAACTTTCATCGCCGTCAGTTCTTGTTCTGTTTTACCGACCGAACTGATTTCAGGAATGGTGTAGATCCCGGTAGGAATGTCCTCAACGAGGCTGGCATGACTTGCACCATCGAGCATGGCTTCAGCTGCGAAACGACCTTGGTTATAGGCTGCCGATGCTAGGCTAGGATAGCCGATGACATCACCTACCGCATATACGTTCTCGATCGCAGTTTGATAGTTTTCATTGACCGCAAGTTGACCCCTTGAATCAGCTTTTAAGCCTATATTTTCAAGTTTCAACATATCAGTGTTACCTGTACGTCCATTGGCAAACAGCAAACAATCAGCTTTCATGCGTTTACCCGACTGCAAGTTAAGAATCACGCAATCATCATGAGTCTCTACGGATTCATAGGCTTCATTGTGTCGGATCACAACACCATTGTTCCACAGATGGTAACTGAGAGAATCCGACACTTCAGTATCCAGAAATGACAACAAGCGCTCGCGCATGTTGACTAGATCGACTTTTACACCCATGCCTCTAAAAATTGAGGCATATTCGGATCCGATCACACCTGCTCCATAAATGATGATCGTTTTGGGATCATGCTTCATGGTGAGTATGCTGTCAGAGTGGTATACACGCGGATGATTAAAGTCGATATCGTCAGGCATGTATGGGCGAGAGCCGGTAGCAATGGCAACTTGGTGCGTTGTTATCTTGTCTACTGAGCCGTCGGGTTTAAGGATTTGTATGGTATGCGCATCAATGAAACTTGCTTCACCGTGCATGAGAGTGACCCGGTTGCGACTGTAAAAAGAAGAGCGTAGCTGGGACTGTTTACGGATCACGCCACTGGCATGTTGCATGATATCGCTAAACGTTAGTGTCTGGATCGTATTTTCATTGAACAACGGTGTACTGTTATATTCAACCAAACGACTAACCGAATGACGCAATGACTTTGATGGAATAGTGCCCCAATGCGTACATCCGCCACCGACTGATTCGTACCGTTCGATAACGGCAACTTTTTTGCCTGCTTTTGCCATTTGCATGGCAACACCTTCTCCACCAGGACCTGTACCAATAACAACAGCATCAAATTGGAATGAAGTAGGTAAGTCGCTTTTTTTGGATTTTCCCATAGTAATCAACGCATCAGACTTTTTTGTTAGTCTAGATGAGTTTCCGCATAAGAAAAAGGCTTGCGATAACATCAGCAAGCCTTTTATATCAACGTGATTTAACCGTTATTAGGAATGTGTCGCAAACTGTATGTATTGCAGTTGGTGTATGGTTAACCATTTTTCTTTTTGAATGGCCAAGGTTTGCTTTAACTCTTTGTATTTGTAGGTAAGCTCTAATGCTTCCAGATTACGTTGCAAACTACGCTTTTTAATCGCAACTAAGCGCTTTTTAGTTGTGTAATACTCGCTGATTTTTTCAATCAGTAAATTGTATTCGCGCTCAACCAAAGCGCGCACCTCGTCGGCATTTGGCAAATGGGCGATTTTTTCTTGCGCGTGTTTGAGCTGCATATGCGCTTTCGCTTTTTCGATGCGTTCTTCAGGAGTCCGGCGTAAGTCCCAAGTTAGGCCTACAAATGACAAACCGCGGATCAACCATTTGGTCGGATCGTACTGCCACCAACGGATCCCATTGCGGTAGTCATACTCGAATATATGGTGGTAGTTGTGATAACCCTCACCAAACGTAAATAAAGCCACAACCCCATTATCTCGTGCGGTATTCCCATCCGTATAAGGCTGGTTGCCCCACACATGAGCTAGAGAGTTAATAAAGAAAGTAACATGATGCACAGCTACTAGGCGGAACACGCCAGCAAGTAACACCATTCCCACTATCGAACCGTTCAACCATCCAAGGAAAGCGGTTATGCCAAAGTTGGCGATCAGTACAATCGGGATGTAGTAATTGTGCTGCCACATAACAATAGGATCTTTCTGTAGATCACGGCAATTTTCATAGTTGTCGTAGCGATGGGCTTGATACTCTCTTAGCATCCACCCCATGTGCGAATACCAAAATCCACGTTTCGCTGAATAAGGGTCTTTGTCATTATCATCAACATGTCGATGATGTACGCGGTGATCTGAACTCCAGTGCAAGATGCTGTTTTGTACCGCCATTGCACCGCCAACCGCTAATACCCAACGCACGACCGGATTGGCTTGATAAGTCTTATGCGACCAAAGACGATGATAACCCGCAGTAATGGATATACCGGTAAAGAAGAAAAGCACTACTGTGGTAACGATTTCAACCGTATTAAAGCCAACGAAGTAGGCCCAAAGTGGAACACCTACCAAGGCAATAAGCCCGGTGGTAACAAAGATGGCGATGTTTAAAGGGATCAGAGGTGGTTTTTTCATGATAAATATTTCAGCGTACAACTGTTCGCCGATTTTACGGCAATTTTGAGATTCTGCAACATAAGAACGATGAGTTGCTTGGAACAAAGTTAAAATTCAGTAACAATACTGCCAAACATCCAGACAGTGACCAATGTGAATCAACGCGTGACCCGCCAAGAGCAGAAACTGAAGACTCGGCAAAATATTGTTAATGCCGCTTTTAGTTTACTCGATGAAAATAAAAGCCTGTCTGCCATCAGCTTACGTGAAGTTGCGCGTGCTGCCGGAATTGCCCCGACGAGTTTTTATCGTCATTTTAAAGATATTGATGACCTGGGTTTAACACTGGTTGATGAAGCCGGTCTAGCACTTCGTCAGTTGATGCGTCAGGCGCGCAGAAGAATCGAGTCTGGTGGTGGTGTAATCGATACTTCAGTGAATACGTTTTTGGAGTTTATTAGCGCGAATACCAATGTGTTTCGCTTGTTGCTGCGAGAACATACCGGAACCTCTGCCGCATATAGAACGGCTGTACAACGAGAGATCCAACATTTTATTGAAGAGCTAACCGATTACATTATTGAAGTGCAGGATGTGCAACACAATTTGGCGTTTGTTCAAGCCGAAGCAATGGTTAAATTAGTGTTTAGCGCGGGGGCTGAAGCGCTAGAATCAGACCCCCAAATGCGCACTGCAATTGGTGAACGCGTAAAACAACAGCTTCGCTTTATCCAGTATGGTGCAATGTCCGCGCGGAAATAGCTATTGCCGTTTTTTGAGCGTTACGCCGCACTCAAGGTGCGGGGTATAAGGAAACTGATCAAATACCGCAAATGCTGACACTTCATGTGTTTTGACCAACGATTCAAGGTTTGTTTTAAGTGTTTCCGGATTGCACGAAATATAAATAATGTGTTCGAAATCACTGATCAATGCCAAGGTTTCGTTATCCAACCCACTTCTGGGGGGATCGACTAATACCGTTGAGAAGTCGAACTGCGTTAAATCGATTTCGCCGAGTCGAGTGAACTCTCGTTCTCCCCGCATTGCTTGTGTAAATTCTTCAGCTGACAAGCGCACGATATCAACATTGTTCAGTGTATTCTGTTGAATATTAAATTGTGCCGCTTCAACTGAAGGTTTGGCTATTTCAGTACCCACAACATGGCCGAACGCTTCTGCGAGCGGCAAACTGAAGTTGCCAGCCCCACAATAAAACTCAACTAGATCGCCACCATTGTCTTTACAGTTGTCGAGCGCCCACTCGATCATGCGGCAATTTACGTCAGCATTGGGCTGGGTAAAACTATTTTCGATATGCTTAAAGACAAAATTCTTGCCATTTATCGGCAAGGACTCGATAACAAAGTCATTGCCCAAAATAATTTTTTGTTTTCGTGCTCGCCCTATAATGCTGACCTTGCCTAATGTTTGCAGTGCATCTTGTAGTGTTAAAGCTGCGTTTTGCCAATCTTCATCTAGTTGGCGGTGATATAACAAACTGATGACCAGTTCACCCGATAGAGATGACAGGTAATCTATCTGAAATAACTTTTTGCGCAGCACATCTGATGGGCGCAAGTACTCCATCAATAATAACATGGCACTATTGATGATTTGACTGGCGGGTAAAAATTGGTCAACGCGGACTTTTTGCTTGGTGTCTTGATCAAACATGATGTGATAAAGATCATCACCATCATGCCATACCCTAAATTCAGCGCGCATCCTATAGTGCAAGGGCTGCGAGCGGTAGGTGTCTATATCAGATACCCCAAACGGAGAGAATGATTGCCTGATGTTGTCGAGCTTAATAGAAAGCTGATCTTCATAAGTGGCGGGATCAACGTGCATTTACTAACCAATCTTTATCAAAAGCGCTATTGTACCGTTTTCAAGAACAGCACGCAGTATTTAAAAAAAACACTAAACTATATTTTAGCACCGCCGATAAGTAGTCGAGGATAGTGAGGTATCTAACATGAATTTTGGCGAAATTAAGGCGTTTCACAACGAGCAGCCGCAATCGACAAAGCCGAGAGAAGCGTTGAACAAGCAGCTTCAAGCTGAAGGCTTGAAACAGGCGGCAAATTTCCAAGCATCGCAGTTGGCAACTAACGCTAGTGCGTCAGTCAGTGTGATCAGCTCTCAAACAACGGTCGGTTTGAAGATCTATAGTGGATCGATGCAGCAAAACGTTGTTGTTAACAATGAGCGAGCGTCTCAGCCAACCACATTTGATAAAGATAAACCGGCGTCTATGTTCGACTTTGAGAAAGTCGCTGAGAATGTAATGCGTTTTGTCGGTGGGGTTATTAAAGGTGCTGCGCGTGGCGGAGCTGATGAAGCTAAGCTAGCTGCTTTGTTCGAACAGGCACGCTCTGGTGTTGCAAAAGGTATCAAAATGGCTGAGCGAGATATTGGCGGTTTCATGAATGATGAAATTGACCAAGGCATCAGCAACAGCCGAGATCTTATTGCAAAGCGCATAGCGGAATTGGAGCAGCAGTTATTGAACCCTAAAGGTGAAGGTACGGAAAGTATATCGACGCTTACACAGTTAACTGCTCTGCAAGAAGACAATGGTAGTTTGGTCATACGAACTAAAGAAGGTGACGAAGTTACTTTGACTTTCAGTGATGTGCAAAGTTTGTCTTATATAAACCAGACAACATTGACGAATAATGCGGCTCAACCTGATACGAATGACAGTGCAGAGGATGGCGCTGAGACTTCAGGTGACGGCAACAAGGGTGAATCTGAACAAGGCGTAAACTTCACTCAATCTCTACAAGCTAAAACACTGGAATTTTCGGGCTACAGCATTGAAATAAAAGGTGAGCTGAATGAACGTGAGTTAGCATCCATTGCTGAGTTAGTATCAAATGCAAATGATTTGGCCGATACCTTTTATCGCGGAGATATAGAAACAGCGTTTAATCAAGCATTGGAGCTTGGCTATGACAAACAAGAATTGGTCGGCTATGCACTGCAATTGAATCGTATTGAACAAACCCAAGTGGTAAAAGCTTATGATTACGTGCAGCATTTTAATGATCAGTCCGGTGATGAAAGCGAAAAAGAGAAGTCTACTAAACCGGTAGCACAGTATTTAGATAAGATGCTTTCGGTGTTGGATCAAGCGCAGCAGCGACTTCAGGGGCCTGACGATTACAACACCATCATCAATGGCATTATTAATGAAATGAAAGATGTGCAGGTGCCAGATCTAGTTCAGGCAATTAATCGGTTCCATACGTTTAACCAGCAACTGTTAGAAGCATTGCCAAAGTCTGATACGCCAGTTCCGAGTGAGTAGAAGACAGATATAAAAAAGGCTGACATCATGTCAGCCTTTTTTATCAACAACGAAAAGTTAGTCTGAGACAACCTTATCTTTAGCAAAACGCACTTTCAGTGTTCGATCTTGGAACACTGAGTCATTTAAATTGTCGATTGCCCTGTCGACATCACTCGAAATAATTTCGACAAAACCGTAACCTTTTCTTTTACCTGTTCGTTTATCCTTCATTAAACGGACCGATTGTACTTTTGTGTGTGTTTGAAAATAGGCCTTAACCGCATCTTCGTTTGCACGGTAGGGTAGATTGCCTACATATAGAGTAGTAACACTAGCAGATGACGTATCATCACCTTCAAGTGAACCTCGGTTAAACAAACTCGCGATAAATGGTGTAGCCATCGCGGCCACAAAAACTAAAACAGCCAGCATGATATTGGCTGAAGTCAGTGATAGAAGAAAATCTGCAGTGAAAAAAGACAATAATGAGAGTGCAATGGCAATTGCCAAGCATTGCGGTAACTTAACATTCATAGCTTTACCTTATTTTTATTATGGATGTATAGATAAAAAGCAAAGTCTAGTCTACTAAGTTCAGGCATAGAAGCAAATGAGATTGTACATATAGCCTTCTAAAAGGATAGAAAACTAGCAGAAAATGGATGTTTAATAGCCAAACGCAAACAAACACCCAAAAAACACAAAAAAACTATTGACCTATGTTCTGTTGTCAGTAGAATGCGCACCTCGCTTCGGGGGGCTCTACAGCAAACTGAAACGAGATGTGACAAGCAAGCAAAAACTTTGCTAACTTTTTTAAAAAGATGCTTGACACAGCGAATAAACAGCGTATTATTCGCATCCCGCTTGAGGAGAGTCACTAAGACACTTCAAGCCGCAACGAAAGTTGCTTTGTTCTTTAACAATTTATAACAAGACAATCTGTGTGGGCACTCGTTAAGAGTGTCACAACGACAATTTATTTTTAGTTTCTGTTTACAGAAACGACGCAAGTATTCAATTGAAGAGTTTGATCATGGCTCAGATTGAACGCTGGCGGCAGGCCTAACACATGCAAGTCGAACGGTAACAGGATTAGCTTGCTAATCGCTGACGAGTGGCGGACGGGTGAGTAATGCTTGGGAATTTGCCTTTAGGAGGGGGATAACAGTTGGAAACGACTGCTAATACCGCATAACGTCTACGGACCAAAGGGGGCTTCGGCTCTCACCTATAGAGAAGCCCAAGTGAGATTAGCTAGTTGGTGAGGTAAAGGCTCACCAAGGCGACGATCTCTAGCTGTTCTGAGAGGAAGATCAGCCACACTGGGACTGAGACACGGCCCAGACTCCTACGGGAGGCAGCAGTGGGGAATATTGCACAATGGGGGAAACCCTGATGCAGCCATGCCGCGTGTGTGAAGAAGGCCTTCGGGTTGTAAAGCACTTTCAGTTGTGAGGAAAGGTTAATGGTTAATACCCATTAGCTGTGACGTTAGCAACAGAAGAAGCACCGGCTAACTCCGTGCCAGCAGCCGCGGTAATACGGAGGGTGCAAGCGTTAATCGGAATTACTGGGCGTAAAGCGCACGCAGGCGGTTTGTTAAGCTAGATGTGAAAGCCCCGGGCTCAACCTGGGATGGTCATTTAGAACTGGCAGACTAGAGTTTTGGAGAGGGGAGTGGAATTCCAGGTGTAGCGGTGAAATGCGTAGATATCTGGAGGAACATCAGTGGCGAAGGCGACTCTCTGGCCAAAGACTGACGCTCATGTGCGAAAGTGTGGGTAGCGAACAGGATTAGATACCCTGGTAGTCCACACCGTAAACGCTGTCTACTAGCTGTGTGTGAATTTAATTCGTGCGTAGCGAAGCTAACGCGCTAAGTAGACCGCCTGGGGAGTACGGCCGCAAGGTTAAAACTCAAATGAATTGACGGGGGCCCGCACAAGCGGTGGAGCATGTGGTTTAATTCGATGCAACGCGAAGAACCTTACCTACACTTGACATGCAGAGAACTTTCCAGAGATGGATTGGTGCCTTCGGGAACTCTGACACAGGTGCTGCATGGCTGTCGTCAGCTCGTGTCGTGAGATGTTGGGTTAAGTCCCGCAACGAGCGCAACCCTTGTCCTTAGTTGCCAGCATTAAGTTGGGCACTTTAAGGAGACTGCCGGTGACAAACCGGAGGAAGGTGGGGACGACGTCAAGTCATCATGGCCCTTACGTGTAGGGCTACACACGTGCTACAATGGCATATACAGAGGGAAGCGAGACAGTGATGTGGAGCGGACCCCTTAAAGTATGTCGTAGTCCGGATTGGAGTCTGCAACTCGACTCCATGAAGTCGGAATCGCTAGTAATCGCAGGTCAGCATACTGCGGTGAATACGTTCCCGGGCCTTGTACACACCGCCCGTCACACCATGGGAGTGGGATGCAAAAGAAGTAGCTAGTCTAACCTTCGGGAGGACGGTTACCACTTTGTGTTTCATGACTGGGGTGAAGTCGTAACAAGGTAACCCTAGGGGAACCTGGGGTTGGATCACCTCCTTACCTTAAGTCGATAGACATTTTTGATGCAGTGCTCACACAGATTGTTTTGTTATGAA
>NZ_PEAY01000006.1 GCF_002807665.1 Neoalteromonas facilis | reverse complement strand
TTACTGGTGCTGTTGAGTTGCCAGAAGGCGTAGAAATGGTAATGCCAGGCGACAACTTGAAGTTTGTTGTAGAGCTAATTGCACCAATCGCGATGGACGAAGGTTTACGCTTCGCAATCCGTGAAGGTGGTCGTACAGTAGGTGCGGGTGTTGTATCTAAGATTTTGGACTAATTGTTCAAGTCTAGATAACACTAGAAATTGAAAAAGGCGCTCTTGTAGCGCCTTTTTTGTGCCAGCTCTTTGCCTAATTACGTCACATTGCTTCAACGGCATTAACGCAGCTAGCCAGACAGCAGTAACGTTATAGAACATCCGGCAAAGTAACTCAGGCAGAATAAGTAAATTTTGATATCCTTTGCGCAAGTTTAGATGAGGCGAGCATTGAACATGGAATTTGTGAACACGGCGCTACAAAATATTACTTCTTGGGTCAGTCCCTATTATTCTGAAATAGCGTTAACCATCTTAGCCACGTTATTAGTGGTTTACGGAGACGTGATCAATAAACACATTAAACGTGCCTTAAGCCCATATCACTTCGTTATTCGTACGGGAATATTCGTTCTTATTTGTGCTTTTGGCTATGGGTTGTTGATTGTCTATTTAAGCCCGGTTGTGAAAGACGCATTAATGCTAGTACCTTCCCTTTATCGCGGTCTGGTGATTATTTTAGTGTTCTTACTACTAGGATATCTGGCTGAGAACAGGCGATATATATAGCTTCGAACAATCCATCATGTGTTTCAGACATTAATGAATTTGAAAGGCGCTAGAGCGCCCTTTTCTTTGTTGACGCACATTCTGTTTGGCTCGCACTAACGTATTATCAGTCACACAAAGATAAGTTTCGTCATACTTGAAAGTACCTCACATTTGCTAAGCTGATGCAACATCGTCAATTGACGTAAGGGCAAACCATTCGAAAGGGTGGGGCGCAAAGTCACCGGTCTAAGGAGCCTAGCTCTATGACAGCGGGATTGCTGGTTGGCCAGGTTTAAGACTAAAGTCAACTACCATTCCGTTCCAAATGACCAAGCAGTAATAATTTGGAGCACACTCATGAATCAATTTAAATTAGCTCGATTACCTCTTTTGTTGGCCATATTGAGCATGCCTTACTCCATGGCTGGATATGCAGCAAACCAAGGGGCACAAAACTCTCCTCCTCCACATGCACTTGAAAAAATACCCGAAGGGAGACTTAAACAAAGCTTAATGAACCTTCCACCACACGTACGAGAGAGTGTGTTACAACGTTTATCATCGCTAGGTATTCCTGCACTTGATTTGCTATTACTCGATGTCGATGAAAGCGGAGAGCTCTTTTATATTGAAGAGGGTTTAGTCGAAACGTCAGAAGCAACAGCAACGCAAAGCAGTGCCGAAGCGAATTCGACTTTACCGCCGATAGATGTGTTTGATTTACATAGCAATCCTGGTTCAGCCAATACCATATTTTTAGATTTCGATGGTGGTGTCATAAGCGGTAAAGCATGGGGCGGCGGCACAACTTATGAAAGCGTACCATATGATTTAGATGGCGACCCTTTAACCTTCAATGCAACTGAGCGTCAGCGGATCCATGAAATATGGACACGTATTGCTGATGATTTCGCCGCGTTTGACGTTAATGTTACGACTCAGGCGCCTGAACGCTTTGACTCGAATACGGGTTGGTTATTGTTTACAAAAGACGCTGACGCGAATGGCAATGCGATGCCGAGTCAAGGTGCTGGCGGCGTTGCATATGTCGGAGTTTGGGGGCGCAGTAACTACACTTATTATCAGCCCGCGTTGGTCTATTACAATCGATTAGGCAGTGGCAACGCTGGCTACATGGCTGAGGCCGGCTCACATGAAATGGGACATAACTTTGGTTTGAGCCATGATGGAACATCATCTGTTAGCTACTTTCGCGGGCTTGGAAGCGACAGTGAACCATCAAGTTGGGCGCCTATTATGGGTGTTGGGTATTATAAAAATGTGACTCAATGGAGTCGCGGCGAATATACCGATGCAAATCAGACTCAGGATGATATTGCGATCATCAGCAATCATTTAGGCAGTAGCCAAGATGTAGAAGGTGATGCTAACGCACCGACAGTTTTAGTTGCTGACGACAGTGGTTTCTTTTCAGCAACGAATAGAGAGCTGGATCCAAGCAATGTGGAATCGGCTAACAAAGGGATCGTCCAAATCGGCGATGCAGACCGTTTTCAATTTATCGCTGGCGCAGGGCCTGCTGAATTTACTGCAACACCAGCATGGGATGCTTTTACTCGCAGCACCCGTCGTGGCGCAAACTTAGATATTGGATTGCGTTTGTATGATGCAGATGGCGCAATGCTAATTGATAGTGCAGAAGATATAGAGACTAACCTAACCATCAGTACAGTATTGGCTGAAGGCCTATACACATTAGAAGTCTACGGTAGTGCAGGGCCATATGCATCAGATTATGGTAGTCAGGGGCATTATTACCTTAGTGGTCAAATCACCAAGGGTGTTGCCGACACTACTCCTCCTGATCCAAATCCAATGGGATTTGCCCAAGCACCATCATCTGTTAGCCCGAGTGAAATAACGATGCAAGCTCTTATTGCGACAGATGACCGTGGTGGTGCTGTGACTTATCAATTTGTGTGTGCTTCGGGAAGTTCAGGGTGTGTTGATAGTCAATGGCAAAGTGAAACGCAATATACGTTAAGCGGTCTACAGGCAGACAGTCAATATTGCTTTACTGTAGCTGCACGAGATTTGAGTGGCAATGCAACCGTTGAGTCGGCGGTAGAGTGTGTTATTACAGCTGCTGAACCGCCGCCAGTAGAGTTACCATCTGCGCCAAGTAGTCTACAAGTCAGCGATGGCCAAGATGGCACAGCGTTAGTCTCTTGGACTGATACGAGCGTAAATGAAACGAGCTTTACCGTTGAACGAGAAAAGCAACATAAGAATGGACGCTGGCAATCAACCCAAGTTGTTGCTTCAACCTCGGAAAATGTGCAAAGCATCATTGATCAGAGTGGCGATGGCGCATTTAGATATCGCGTACAAGCCAACAATGCTGCTGGTGCGTCAGCTTGGACGGCATGGGTAGAAGTGACAGTGACATCCAGTGACGACGGCGGCCAGAAGCCTTGCCGCGGTAAAAAGTGCTCAGGATAGTTGATTCGTTGTCAGTCTAAACACCGGTTGAGTCGTTTTGCCTCAACCGGTGTAGCCGTTTAGATACGTCAATTCACAACAATGTGTAATTTTATACATTTATTCTTCTTAGCTTGAATGTAACTATATGATTTTACGGTATTAATATTGGTTGGCTTTTAACTTGCAGAATACAACACGAAGTCATTAAAGAGGTATTCCGTATGCATTTTTCTAAATTCTCAGCAATAGCGTCGGTATTATTATTGAGTGCTTGTGGTGGTTCAGGCTCTTCTGAAAGCGGCTCTCCAACACCTATTGCTCCAGTGGCACCAGCACCTTCTACCTTAACCTTACGAGTTTCAGACGCGCCAATAGATAGTGCGGTGGCGGTCGTCGTTGAGTTTGATTCTGTGGAGTTAGTAGGAGATGGGGACCCTTTGACGTTTACAGTAGAAGATACAGCTGGAACTGCCCGTCAAATTGATTTACTAGCATTCCAAGGAGAAGATTTTGCAACGCTCTTAAGCGACATTGAAGTTGAGCCTGGGACATATGGTCAGTTACGCCTGAATGTCACGAGCAACAGTTACATTGAACTGGACAACGGAACGTTTGATTTAAGGGTACCCAGTGGTCAATTAAAGTTGGATGGTTTTACGATCAGCGAGTCACAGCAAGCCCTTTACACGATAGAGTTCGATTTACGTAAGTCGTTAGTCGATGCACCTGGACAGAGTGACATCATACTCAAACCACGAGGGGTACGTGTAGTCGAGAATGACAGTGTAGGCACTGTAAACGGAACGGTAGACGAATCTTTAATCACGTCTGAAGCCTGTGCGGATAAAGTGAATTTAGACGTGGGCAATGCTGTTTACGTATACGAAGGGCTGGATTTTGCTATTGAAAACCTCGGCGATGATGCTGATGAGCCCGCTGATATTAATGAAGTGTCACCTTTTACAATCGGTGAGGTGTCGCTTAATAGCAACGGTGCATACGTTTTCGAAATTGCTTATCTACCAGCAGGCGATTACACCCTTGGCTTCACGTGCTTGGCAGAAAATGACCTACCAGAATCAGACGAAGGCAGTGACGATGGGTTTACCATTCAGAATATGCAACCCGTGAACATACAGGCTACACAAACAACAACGGTTGCATTCGAGTAGTTCAAAGCTGAATACACTGGTTCGCTTGGCTTATCACTAGAACTGGTAGCTCAATACTAATTTCAACTGTTGTTGGGTTGCCTGTTCGGGCAGGTTGAGTTGCACTCTATTGGCTGCCCGATTTTTGTTAATGTGATATTCCAAGCCTACTTCCCATTGTTGATCAAGCTGGTGTCGCCAGGCTGTTGTAACTCCAAAGCCATGGCTATTATTCTGGTCCTCTGGCTTGTTATCTTCTTCACGTACATCCCATTGGTCATAGCGAAATGTAATGCGGTTGTCGCCTTCAGAATAGGATAAGGCAACATAACCGGCAGTGTAGTCAGCATATACAATACGAATGCCCATATCGGTTGCCCCATCCAAAAATTGGCTCATAAAACGCCATTGCGCGTTGATCTGATGCTGGAATGCAAGTGAGTGGAACTTAGTTCGCCATGCATATATCCGCTCTTCGTTAACGGAGCGTGGCTCGGCTTTGTTGTCAAAGTAATAATAACGAAACTCAGTGTCTCTGAAGTAGCGCACGTGCCCACCTACGTAGAAGCCCCATTTGCCGTCGACTTCCATAAACGGCTTAACGTAGTCAGGACCCCAAATCGTATCCCTATCAACAATACTCGGGATAGCAGCTATTGAAATGCGGTCGTTATGTAAGCTTTGCCGATCATGTAAAGCAAATCCTCGCCATGTGATAAGAGACCCAATGGGATCATTACTTTTAAAAACACTGCCGTGTAATTGCCAGCTCCATGGGCTTCTGCGCGAACGGCCATTGGAGGAAGCGCTAAATTCAGCACCGAGGATCCGCAGCTCTTCGCCAAACCAACTATTAATGGCAGATTGTGTATAGGTATAGGGTGATAACCAGCCGTCGCTGATATTTTCTACTGATAATGCGGGGTAGAAAAAACCCAATCGAGAAGAAAATTTAACTGGATTGGGGGACAGTGGTTTGTAATGCAAAAACGCCTGAGTAAATCCTAGTTTTTTGTTGCCGTCAGAATATGCATTGGCTACGACATCGGCTTTCCATGAGGTAGATAGATCATATTGCACATGAACGAAGCTTTGTTGTAGCTCTATTCCGCTTTGTTCAGCGCGCAAAATACCTGTGCCCTGTACCTGATAGCTTTGCAGAGCATCTGCATTGGTTAACGCGACTTCAACTCGGCCACTGATTTGCTGTGCCGATGCAAGCATGGGGAAAAGAAGCAACCACAAAATGATTCTCTTCATCGCTTTTAATCCTTATTCGCCTTGATAACGCGTACAGTTTTGTTCGTGCAGCCAAGGGGTTAATTCTTCACTTGGTCGCGGTTTAGAAATATGGAAACCCTGTGCTGTGGTGCAGCCCATTTGCTGTAGTAGGCCAATGCTCTGTTGGTCTTCCACTCCTTCAGCAACCGTGCTCAAACCTAAGTTTTTCGCCATGGCGATAATGGTGCGTACCATGGTTTGGTCGTCATTATTTGAAGCCAACTCCAATACAAAGGCTTTATCAATCTTGAGCTCATCGACTGGCATTTGTTTCAATTGAGCCAAAGATGAGAAGCCAGTACCAAAGTCATCAATCGATAGTTTTATGCCCATGCGACTTAGCATAGTAAGCGCGTTTACTGCCATTTTAGGATCGGCCATTACCGCACTTTCTGTAACCTCTAGGATTAGTCGCTCGGGTTTCATTTCAAATTCATTGAGTAAAGTAGAAACCATATACGGTAAGGATAAGTCGGTTAAATCCAGCGCTGAAATATTGACCGCCATCGCTATATCGAGACCTTCTTTTCGCCATGCATCGTATTGCTGACAAGCTTGACGAAGTGCCCATTGAGTCACGTATTTAATTGCACCGGTTTGTTCCGCTAATGGAATGAACTCATCTGGCGGAATGAAACCATGCTCAGGATGGATCCACCGAATCAAGCACTCAACAGCACTGATTTGTTCGGATTCCAATAATAATTTGGGTTGGTAATACAGTATCAATTGGCCGGTAGTGAGGGCGTCTTTAAGTTCACTCATTAAACGCAAGCGTTGTATTGAGAAAGTATTGAGTGAAGGCGAATACAGTACGTACTTATGGTGCGAGGCTTTGCTATGGTGCAGCGCAATGTCTGCGGCCTGCATTAACTCACTTGGTGTGCGACCGTGATCATCATAGGTGGCTCCACCAATACTGACATTAATATCAAGTGACAGTTTGTCTAATAAGAACGGAGAGTTAAATAAATTAAGCAGGGCACTCATGAGTGATTCAGTGTTGTCGTTTTGTGTATCAATGACCGCAAATTCGTCGCCACTCAAGCGCGCAATAAACAGGTTACCACGCCATCCGCGTTGCAGTCGTTCGCCAACCAGTTTCAGTAGCTCATCGCCAGCGACATGACCAATGGTGTCATTAATTTCTTTGAAACGATTAATATCGAGTAAAACAACACTGAAACGTTGATTGGGGTGACTTTCAATTTGTCGTTCAAGCTGTTGGATGAAATTATTGCGGTTAGGCAGTTGTGTAACGCTATCGTAAAAGGCCAGACGGTTAATTTCCTGCTCACGAGCAGCAATACCTTGCTGCATAGAACTAATAGCGGAGGATAGCGTGTTCACCTCAGTCGTACTTTGTCGAGGGAAATGCTTGACCGTTTCCCCATTGCGTATTTTTTGCGTCATTGTGACTAATTTTTGGATCGGATTGGTGATCCCATTTGCGATGAGTATGGCGCTAAGTAAAGCAATACTCGCAACGACGATAAGCAGGCCAAACAAGCGGCCAAGCAATGTGTTGTAAGACAGGTAGGCGTTTTCTTCGACCGTTGATAGCATCAACAATATGTTTAAACCATCACCAACCCCAATAGGCGAAACGAGGTAAATATAGTGGGCACTGGGTAAGTAGCTGTCGGTAAGAGTGGACATAGGAGTGAGATCAGCGCGCATAAACTCACGTTGAATATCGCTACTATAACTGGATGCTAAGAATGTGGTTCCACCTTGCTGTGCGCGTAAAAAACTAACATCCATTGAGGTTAATCGAGTTAGGTTTTCGCCCATCAAGCTATCGATAGATTTTGTAAAGATTAACCACGCCATGGGCGTGCGAGAGCGAGGGGTATTTTTAACCGGTGCAGCTTTGGCTAAAAAGACTCGTCCGCCCACCGAAAGCCACGTAGTGCCTTCTTGCGCAATCGTCTCTATGTCTTCTTTAACGATACCGTGAAGCCCATTGGAAGCTGACAATACATCACCATCAATGCTCAGAACGGCATGCCCGTCAGCATTGAAGCGTTGCGAGAAGTTATCCATGGCGAGTGCTAAAGAAGCGGGATCACTTGGCGCCTCAATGATCAATTTCTTAATACTAAAATCATCCGCTAAGGTTGTTGCTCCGCCCTGCAAGGCATTTGATGCATCTATTAGCTGCTCATGAATAACGGTTCTGGCCACTTCTGCGTAATTTTGCAAAACACCGGTTGAATGTCGGTAGGTGGCAGACTGAACAATATAGAGGGTTATGGTAGTTACAATGACAACGATAGTTAGAAAACTGACGAGCAGCTTCGTTCTTAATGACACACAGCGATTAAGAAAACGGTTAATCATAGTCACTGAAGCCTTCTACTTTTTCGTAGTCGCCTAAGCTTGGCCATAAATCTTCATTCAGGGTTAGGGTAATGTTTGATGAATTATTGGCAAGTTCAACTTCTGTCATCATGTCTCTATCATTGTCTTTGAGTCTGGGATGCCATAACTGAACTTTATGCTTTCCTTCAGGCACATTCAGCTGGATCACACCATTTTCATCTGTTTGAGCAAAGTACGGAGTATCGGCAACATATATATAGCCCAGCATCCAATCGTGGATGTTGCAGCCTAATTCCACTTCTCCCGCTGTTTCAAATAAAAGTGGGTCGACTTCAATTTCACTGTAAAGCTTTAACTCAAAGACCTTGGCTGGAGAAAATGAATAGACGTGATGTTTGACGCTGTCTGAATTGGGGAAACTGACTCGCGTACCTTTTTGGACGACTAACGTATGTGGTACGAATTGACGGTTAACCTGGTCCATCACTGCTGAAAGTGATACTGAATTCGCTGAGGCGGCTGTCTGCTTTTCAGGATAAACCAGTACCGCAATGTTAGTCAGTGCGGCTCCATCTTTGCTTTTCACCGTGACAGTCAACTCAGCGCTAATTGCATTGTTACTGGCTAAATTGCATAGCGTAAACAGCAACAAAATTATGGTGTACTTAGACAAACCTATCTCCCACTACACTTCGTCATCAGTTTAGTAGGAGATAGGTGTTAAGCGCAAAAAATTACAGGTTTTAATAGCAAACTCTTAATTTGTGCGAATAAAGTACAAAGAATCACTTAAAAACACCAAGCGAGTTTGGGATTCAGAGAACCAGTGATTAGTGTATTGAACCGACAAACACGAATAAATCGCAGAGAGAAATGCAGAGATGTTAGCGCTAAAATTCCCTTGAAGAAGAGTCCAACTGCTGCATAATACCTGTCGGTCTTTTTTTGGTTTCTACTATGTTTCTGCTGACAATTTATGTCTTGATTGCGCTTGGATTTTCATTTCTGTGCTCTATCGCTGAGGCGGTTATTTTAAGTATCTCTCCGGCCTATATTTCTTCCTTAAAGCATCGTGAAAAGGCGTCAGGTGTGTTGCTTGAAAAGTTAAGTGGCAATATTAACCAGCCACTAGCAGCAATTTTAACCTTGAACACTATTGCGCATACTATGGGAGCTGCTGGAGCGGGAGCCCAAGCTGCGGCGGTATTCGGTGAAGCCTATTTAGGTGTGATTTCCGCGGTATTAACTCTGCTTATTTTGGTGTTCTCAGAGATTATCCCTAAAACGCTGGGGGCTACTTTTTGGCGCCAACTTGCACCAGCCACAGCCTACTTTTTGAAGTATCTTATTTTTGTGCTTTACCCGTTCGTAAAAATGTCGGAATGGTTGACCAAAGGGTTTAAAGAAGACAGCCCTTTGCGAGGCTTGAATCGCACAGAGCTGCAACTGATGGCTAAGTTGTCAGCGGAAGAAGGGCAACTGGCAAGCCAAGAAGTCGCCTTTGTGCAAAATGTGTTGAACCTACACAGCTTGAAAGTACGTGATGCCATAACCCATAGAACGCGTATCTTTTCCGTAGATGAAAGTACAACGGTTGAAGCGTTTTTCCATAAACATGGGAGCCTGGAATTTTCCCGCATCCCAGTTTATGAAGATAACGACAATGAGAAGGTGACCGGCTACGTCATGCGCTCTGATCTGCTGGTTGCACAGGCGAGAGGGAATGGTGAGAAAACCTTAAAAGAGTACGTTAAGCCATTAGTGACCTTGCTCGACAGTATGCCGCTTTCGGTAACGTTTAATCATTTTATCGACAACCATGTACATATGTTGTTGGTCGTTGATGAATATGGCGGTTTAGTCGGAATTCTGACCTTGGAAGACCTGCTTGAGAAACTACTGGGTGTCGATATCATTGATGAAAAGGACAATACTGTCAGTATGAAGCGCCTTGCACGTATTGTGTCAAAGCGACAAGAGAAGTTGCTAGCTGAAGCGCAATCTCATCAAATCGACCAATAGTCACACCCCGCCATCAAATCAGTTTTCGGTACTTGTTGGCGAGCAATATTTGTGACCTTTATCCAGAATGATTTTCCATTCACCATTGCCTTGCTTTCGCCAGGTTGAGTGGTAATACGCGAACACTCGACCTTGCTGATTGGTAACGGGCCCGGTACTTAAGGCAATATCACCAGAGCCAGTGACTACAACTGTTTCAGGCTTCCATGAAAACGGGGCGTCGGCATCTGTATAATAAGCGCTCCATGCATCAACAATGGCCTTTTTTCCGCGCAAGGCGTTTTGACCGATAAAAACGGCATCTTCCGCAATGAAACTTGCAAAAGCATCGAGATCTCTGTCTGCCATCGTTTGGGCAAATGCTGACTCAACTGAACGCACTTCTTGCTCGGCATCGCTTGCTGCGTTTGCGTGTACAAAATTAGAGAAGGTAATCATAAGAGCGCAGATGCCCAATAGCGATGCCCGTGTTGAAATATTCATAGCGATTCCAAATTCATCCTAGACTGAGTAGAACATACCTCTATATTGGTGACGTCTTCAATGTTAGCAGTTAAATGAATGATCCCTGGCGCGTAAACTAAATCAAGAACCAATCATTGCTCTATTAGGAGTGGGAAGGTTCACATTCAACAGCTATTGTTAAAACAATGGATCTTCAGAGCTAGCCCAATGAAAAAACATTTCATCAAAAAACTGTACTGCACGTTTGCTCTCCTTGTATTTAGCTTTATCGCTGGGGGAGAAGAACAAGAAGATATACAAAGCGATCTAAAATTAAAACTTGTAGGTGAATGGCAAGTGTCATTGTATTACTCACCAACGTCACCTCCATCAAGCACACAAATGACCATAACTAAAGTCAACGATGATGGGACGCTAGAGGGAGACTTTTATCAAACAAGTTTCCAGACGGCTCGATATACATTTTATGAGAACACTCTTATTTTCGCCCTGATCACTTCAGACAATAGCGGGCTCTATTCAACGTCAGGCAGAATGACTATCGAGGGCGATATTGAGGGGCAAACCTTATCAGAGGGTAGGAATTTTCTTATGGCTTGGTCTGCAAATAAAAATTAATCGTTTTAGAATACATGCAACATGTGTTGGGCGAAGTCCTCGCTCTGTCATACATATGGTTCGAATTCTTAGGTTCGGTAGGCGCTTTAATTAGTTAAACCATAACTTTTATCTTGCTCATATTACTTCTGTATCCACAGTACGCTTATGCTTTCAAATCTGAAAAGTTGTGGTTAAAAAATAATTAGTAAGCTTTCGCTTAAAAAGGAATATCGGTCGGCTTAAGGCAACTTCCGGTCGTTCAACAATAAGCCGAATGTGAGTTGCTGAATGATCAATTTGTGCGTTTTGTAGACATTTGTTCAAAGAATAGACATATCAGCTTTTGGTGAACGGTGGACCTTCTCGCTATGCTTTTACTAACTCTCAAACATATTTCGAGATGTAATTAAAAAAAGTTCCTAAAGAAGTCTACAAGTTTATTTTACCGCTACTTTTTCGATATTGTCCGGGTGTACAGCCTGTAAACTCCTTAAACGCTCGCGCAAAAGGCGCAGCAGAGGCAAAGCCACTCTCAATACCAATAACTAATATGGGCCAGTCTTGTTTGTCCGGCGCTGTCAATATGGTTTTGGCGTATTCTATACGCATACGGTTAACGTAATGATTAAAGTTTTTGGCATTAAAGTGGTTAAGCATGATAGCTCGGATACGATACTCAGGAACGTCAATCTCGCGAGCAATATCTACAACGCGTAAATTTGGCTCCAAGAAACGTTTTTCTTCAGCTAACAATGTATAAATTTTATGAGCCAATATGTTTTCTTCTTTAACAGAGGAGTCTGTGCTTTTTTCCTGTTGAATAAGCAGTCGTTGGCGCAAGTGAATTAACCCATGAGTACTAATTAGTATTACTAAGAAAGCGAAAACTGAAAGCCATTCTCGCCCTGTACCGGCTAAAAATTCTTTAGAAATTACAGCTCCTAACAACATGACACTGACAACGCAAAAAATGAATGATGTTAAGAAAATGGTGGCTATTTTACGCTGTATTGCAGTTGCGTTTTGCAATACTCGGTAGCCTTCCCAAAAAATAAGAATGAGCATGCCTGGATATAATATCGCCACCGTTTCTGTTAAAACGGTGGTCAGTTTGGGCAGCCAACCTGAATCTACCGGCCACATTTTTTCAGAAAATAGTAAAAGGTGCAGAAGTATTAAGCATGATGAGAGTATGCCTACGAAAAGAAGGTGGTGGCGATTAATTGGATTTTTTTTTCGAAAAAATGTTCGTGCAAATAACCAATATCCACTTGATGTAAAAACTCCCATTGTGCCAATCAAGTGATGATATGGCTCCCAATAGTGACTGGCCAACTTGTGCGTTAAGTACATAGAAGAGGATGCACAAAAAATCGCGAAAACTAAATGTAATAGATGCTTTTCTCTCTGACGAAAATGATTGATGGCTAATATCAGACTCAGTACAACTACAAATAATTGCGCAAGATTCAACGACCCCAACTTTTACTCCTCACTCTTTTTGACAAATTTTACAATACCTTCTGTTCTTTTCTATTTTTTTGTCTTTTCGTGCATCGATTTTGAAATTCGACACTTCTTAAGTCTATATCGATGGCACCATGGCGGCGAATTTTGCAAACGAGAGATATTATGAAAAGTAATCCTACTATTGAGCAAGAAAGTGCCGAAATAAGTAAAAGTAATCAAAGCCAGTATGGGGTAGTGCTTGAGGCGCCCCCTGTAATCCCCCTATGGAAAACTTGGGGGCTTAGATTGTTTTTTGCAGGATTAGTGTTTGTCATCGGTAGATGGCAGTTGATGTCAATTTTAGAGGGACCTTCTGACTGGACTCCATGGCGAGGAGTGGGGCACTCGCTACTATTTGCTCTTGCTATATTGGCTGTTGGCGGCATGTTTCGCCCAATAGCTTTTTTACCCGTCATGCTATTCGAAATCATCTGGAAAGCTGTTTGGTTAGCTGTTGTCGCGTTACCACTATGGCTGGCAGGCGAGGAAATTCCGGGCATCGTGAGCGTCAAAGGTTCGTTAATTGGAGTTGGTTTAATAATTATTTGCGTTCCATGGAAATATGTTTGGTGGAGATATTTTGCTCACCCAATTGAACCTTGGAAGCGTAAAAAGGAAGTTAGCGACAAACCTGCAGGAGAATAAGGGATGTCTAAAAACGCAACAGCTCGATTAGCAGGTTTTATCTACTTGCTGGTCGTTCTAACTGGTATTTATAATTTGCTTTATGTGCCTGCACAATTAATAGATTTTAACGATGCGTCAGCGACATTTGAAAACATTTCAAACAATGAATCGCTTTTCAGAGCAGGCATTGTAGCAGGTATTTTAAGCTATATATTTTACCTAATTTTACCATTCGTTTTATATAAACTTTTCCGTGACATCCAAAGAGATGTAGCTGTAATGATGGTCATACTATCAGCAGTTAGCGTACCTATTTCCATATTCAATATGGTAAATAAAATTGATGTATTAACTTTGCTTGGTAACGCTACATATCTCAATCACTTGGATATGCAAACTATTCAAACCAAGATTATGTTGTCATTGAAATCGTATAATAATGGGATCTCAGTAGTGCAAATATTTTGGGGGCTGTGGCTTTTTCCGTTTGGATATCTCGCATATAAATCAAATAATATTCCCAAAGTTATCGGTGTTTGCCTAATGCTAGGATGCTTTGGTTACCTCGTAATATTTTTCTGTAGAATGCTTTTTCCTGAACTAATTTTACCTAGTTATGTTTCTAAGCCAGCATCAATTGGAGAAATAGGGATCTGCTTATGGCTAATTATTATGGGAGCAAACCCAATGAAACAAAATAGTTCAACAGGACCTAGAAGTACATGATTAAGAAAGAGTAAATTTTCATGAAAGGCTGAAATATGTGAGACCAAGCTAATATTCGCAGGTGCTACAGCTTTTATGAAGAGAGTTCACTTTAATATATAAGAACGAACCTTACTGGGTATTCATACTCTGGTAACTGCTCTAGCCTAGTTTTAAAGTGGTCGAGATTGCGATTCAAACACCATTTTTCAGACTTGAAACCAACGAGTTAAATTTAGGTGCCTATAAAATATGCATATGGAGGCTTCATATGACTTTTCGAGCATGGAGTGAATAATCCGTATAGTGTTAAAAAATATTATTACTCGTTTCACTCATCGTTGCTAAAGGATGTGTTCAAAAAATATGAGTTTAGATAAATATTTAGACGTACAAATAGAGGCTGAAGTTTACCAAGCTTTCGAAGGAGTAGCGGTCGCCGCTAGCTCACTCAATATTAATGCTTACATGGCGTTTTTTGATAAGAAAAAATTCACTGCATTAAACTTTGATGGCTGTGTATTTCATGAATTGAGTGACTTCGAAAGTTATTATCGTCAACAGATACATGCTCTTGAAAAATATAATTCACTTGAATTTACGAAAGTAAAAATAACAGTGCTAAATCGCTGTACGGCTATTTTAGTAAATGAATATATTGCTGAAGTGGTTTTAAAATCAGGTGATTCATTATTGGCTGGAGGGGCTGGAACGCAAGTCTGGTCCAAAGCATCAGGGGGGTGGAAATTGGTTAATGTATCGGCAAGTGTTAAAACTAATGGTTAATTCGAAGACTTACTGTCAAGTGCACAGTCTATAACTAAAGGTTTGTGCCACTACTTGCCTATTAAACTCTCCCGGAAAGATTGAACTAGTATAGATTACAGCACTTCTAGAAGCCCCAAAGTATATGAGAGCGAAGAGGTAGTGAACGTCCGCTTAATGTCCCTCTTTGTCTTTTATATGCTACAAAGCTGACCGTCTGAAATACATACCAAGCCGATCCTGACTTTCGTCAGGATGACGGACTTAAGAAGATATCCAGCCGAACCTGATTTTCATCAGGGTGACGAACTAGAGTAGATATTAAGATATGTCATGCTTGCGTGAGGTTGACCGGCGATTGTGACCCATATTACGGGTAGATTTTAAAGAATTGCTATTCCAAACCAGTTTGGGCGACATGGCCATCTGAAAGGCATGAAACTTGTTGCTGGAAGCTGTTGAACTCAATATCACAATTCGTAGAGTGCTTTGTACGAATTTTCGAGCCGTCGCATCAGCTTGTCCGCATTTTCCATTTCGCGGCTGACAATCATATATACATCGACTGCGCCTACTTTCATTGAACTGATACCTTGTAAGCTTTGAGTTTCAATTTCCGTATTGCTAGGTTCTGTGTAACCGAGAAAATAGTCAGCCCTTTTAAAAAGCAGGGCTTGCAATCCTCGGGCGTGATTTTCGACTTCCATAGCTGATTTTATATTTAGCGCAGAACTTTCTATTTGCTGTCGGATCTCTCCATATGAAAATCCCGAAATAAGAATGACGGATTTTCCCTGTAAATCATCGAGAGAGGTCAACGGTGCTGTTCCAGCTTGCCAGTAAACTCCAATACTCGTTTCTAAAATAGGGAAATCACTGATGACATTAGATTGTGGATCTATTAGGAAGGATTTAGCCATCACATTAAAGTTAATGCGACCATCATTCATCATTAACTTAGTGCGTTTATTCGGATACTCGATAGTCTGGTAGGGGACATTCGCGTTTTCTAGAACGCGCTTTACGCGCTCGGCGAGTGGACCCGTTAACCTACCTGCTTGGTCAGTGTATAACAACGGCGGAAAGTTGAAGTACCCCCAATGAAGCACCTGTGGCCATTGAGGCAGAGCGGACGCATTTACACTGAATATGCAAAATAAACTTAACGCAAAACTTGCCGCAACTTGCTTAACTCTCATACCTACTGCTGTGATTTATACAGTGTTATAGCTAAGAGTAGACAACGATGGTCGGTAAAGACAGCTCTTTTACAGCGTTTGGTGGCTTCGGAAAGTGATTGGCATGTACGTTACAAATAGAAACTAGGTAGGAATGAAATGACGAATATTGAGAGAAAAAAATAAACGGTAGTTGAAACAACTACCGTTTATGTTTTCTATAGTAAACTTAAACCGCTAATGATGCCATATCGATGACAAATCGATGTGCTACGTCACCCTTTGTAAGATGTCCAAAAGCATCGTTGATTTCTTCTGGTTTGATCATTTTACAGTCAGGGTGAATGTTGTGTTCAGCACAGAAATCCAACACTTCTTGCGTTTCTTTAATGCCACCAATTAGTGAGCCAGCAACACGTCTGCGGCCCATAATCAAAGGGATTGTCATGGATTCATTCATCGGACCAACTTGACCAACAATGACCAAGGTTCCATCAACATCAAGTAGTGGCGTATAGTCATCCACATTGTGTTTTACCGGCACAGTATCAATTATCAGGTCAAATGTTGCAGTGGCCTTTTTCATCGCGTCCGCGTCAGTTGATACCAATATTCCTTCGGCCCCACTGTGCTTGGCTTCTTCCGATTTTTTGTCCGAGCGGCTGATAACTGTCACCTTGGCTCCCATGGCAGCGGCCAATTTAACCGCCATATGGCCAAGCCCACCTAATCCGATAACACCCACGCGAGATCCGGGTTTAACATCCCAGGTGCGTAGCGGTGAATAGGTTGTGATACCGGCACATAAAATAGGCGCGACGCGCGGTAAATCTAGAGCATCTGGTACGCGTAGAACAAACTCTTCACGCACAACAATGTGCTTCGAATAACCGCCTTGGGTGATCTCGCCCGATACTCTATCTGGCGCACCATAGGTAGGTGTCATGCCGTTGCGACAGTATTGCTCTTCGTGATTGTGGCATTGGTCACATGTCTGACAGCTATCCACCATACAACCGACAGCGACGGAATCACCAACCGCGTAATGCTTTACTGCCGGACCCACATCAACAACACGTCCGACAATTTCATGGCCGGGTACTAGCGGGTAGTGTTGAGGTCCCCAGTCGCCATTTACGGTGTGTAAATCCGAGTGACAAATGCCACTGTAAAGAATCTCAATTGCGACGTCGTTTTCGCGCAAATCTCTGCGTTCAAAATGATATGGCACCATGTGAGCGTCTGAAGAGTGAGCGGCATAACCAATTGTTTTCATGTGTTCCCCTTTATTAAATTTAGATGTTTTAAAAGTTAGTACTACTATTTGGTTTTAACAACGTAGTGCCTGCAAAGTGTCTGGTAGTTTCTGCGACATGAGGCTTAGTACGTTTTAATACTGCAAAATGTCCAAAATGCGTTTACAGGGTGCTAGCGCACCTTAATTATTGCCATTGAGCGGTCACATCCCGCTTTGGCGAGTTGCCAAAAAGGCGTGAATACTCTCTGGAAAACTGTGATGGGCTCTCATATCCCACGCTATATGCGGCAGCAGAAGCGTCTAGGTCTTCTCCCATCATAAGACGCCGAGCCTCCATTAACCTTAGGCGTTTCTGGTATTGAAGCGGACTCATTGACGTAAGCTGACGAAAATGGTGATGAAACGTGGACTTACTCATTTGTGCCATTTCAGCTAAGCCTTCCACACTTAAACTCCGATTGAAGTTAGATTTAAGCCACATGATCGAGCGTGCTATCCGCAATCCATGACTTCCAGCCGATACAATTTGCCGCAGTTTAGAGCCATGTTCGCTAAGCAAAACTCGCCACACGATTTCTTTCTTGATTAACGGTGCTAGCACCGCAATCGATTCTGGTTCATCCAACAGACCTACCAAGCGTTGAAATGCATTCAACAAATGTGGTGTTGTTGTGCCAAGTACCATGCATTGCTCTTCTTCAGCGACGTGAGCTTTAGGCAAGGTTCCTTGCGTAATGAGATCACTCAGAACCGCTAAGTCAATCTTTAACACGACGCCCAAATACGGCTTTTCCGCACTGGCTTCTAACACTTGCATTTGAGCCGGTAGGTCGAGAGATGTGATCAAAAATTTATTCGGATCATACACGTAGGTTTTCTCACCCAGCGTCATGCTTTTTTTACCTTGAACTACCAGTGCAATACTGGGTTCAACCACACATACTGTGCGGGATGTCGGTGCATTTTGGCGATAAAAGTCCAATCCTTGTATGGCTGATGAAACCCATTCAGAACCGGCTGTTCGGCAGGCTATGCTTTGAGCCAATGTTGTTGACTGGTTTTCTAGGCAATGTGGATCAGCCAATTAAGTCACCCATGTTAGTGTTGAACTTTATTTACCCAATCATTGTAGACCTTTCGGCTAGTCTTTCTACAGTCAGGCCATAACGTCCGGACGAATAGGCAATCATTCGCGAGTATTTGACTATCTCGCAATCAAAATCAATGTGCGTTAACCGCGGGTAAATTGCGCTCTTTATTTTTATTCAAAATATTTGAATGATGCGTTGCAAACTTTCCGCTAACAATATTTAGGTGCTAGATTAATAATGTCCTCACTGATTCATTTGTATTTAAATTAATTGAACTTGAGGGTATAGCGATGAACAACACAACAGTATTATCAGTATTTCGTTCGAACGAGTCTTTAGCACCGATTGCATTACGTTTAGTGGCTGGGATTATTTTTGCGGCGCACGGAGCGCAAAAGCTATTTGCTTGGTTTGGTGGATATGGCTTAGAAGGTACAGGGCAGTGGATGGCATCTATTGGCCTAGAGCCCGGTTACTTTATGGCCTTGATGGCCGGAAGTGCTGAGTTCTTTGGTGGTTTGTTATTAATTGCCGGGCTACTTACTCGTCCAGCGGCATTGGTACTCGCAATAACAATGCTGGTGGCGATTGTTACGGTGCACTTAGAAAACGGGTTATTTATGAGCAACAACGGCTATGAATTTGGTTTGAGTTTGATGGCCATCAGCATTGCTCTTGTTTTCTCTGGTGCCGGACGATTCGCTATCGATAATGTTATAGCGAAGCGCCTAGCTTAATTACCGTGTTGAGGAGGATACTATGATCCACATTCGATCGTCTGAATCCCGAGGCAGAGCCAACTTCGGTTGGCTCGAGAGCCGCCACACCTTTTCATTTGGGCAATATTACGATCCCAATCACATGGGGGTGTCAGCGCTAAGAGTTATCAATGATGACTTGGTATCGCCTGGGGCTGGGTTTGCAACACACGGTCACAGCCACATGGAAATTATCAGCTTGGTAACTGATGGCGAAATGGTGCATAAAGACAGTGAAGGGCATGAGCAAGTATTGCCTGCTGGCGAGTTCCAGTTGATGTCGGCAGGAGATGGTATAACGCATAGTGAGTACAATGCCTCAAAGCAAGATCTATTGTCGTTCTTGCAAATATGGATTGTACCTTCTGAACGAGGCGGCAAGCCGGGTTACCAGCAGAAACGCTTTGATCTGTCGAAGCCGATAACCCCTATCGTAACGCCTGATGGTCGAGAGGGAACGTTGAAAATCAAGCAAGACGCAGAGTTAAATCATCTTAATCTTGCGTCAGATGAAGCACTGCATGTGTCACTTGATCCGCAACGTAACTATTTTTTCCATGTTATGGAGGGTGAAATGCAAATTGACGGAGAGGTCTTGCAACCGGGTGATGGTGCACATATCACTCAGCAAGAAACACTGACTTTGCAAAAGCAAGGTGACAGCGCAGTTAAAGCACTGTTTTTTGACCTTCCATAGTTAGTTTGTGCCGGTGGCAATTGCTTCCGGCATCTTATTGGGTTCATATTTATTTTTTCCGGGTAAAAGAGGCTGCCATGGCTAACTTGATCAACTTAGATTCGCTGATGGTGCTAAAAACCATTCAAGAAAAGGGCTCCTTTGCAGCAGCGGCCGATGCGCTATTTAAAGTACCATCGGCTTTAACTTATACGGTCAGTAAACTAGAGCAGGGCCTTGGCGTTTCTTTATTTGATCGCAGTGGCCATCGCGCAGTACTGACGCCTGCAGGCAAGTTGGTCCTTGAAGAAGGGTTGCAGTTGTTGCAAGCGGCAGATCGATTAAGCGAGAAAGTCAAAGAGCTAGAGTCCGGTTGGGAGCCACGGTTAACCATAGCGATTGACTCATTGTTACCCTGCGCACCGTTACTAGACTTGATAGAACAATTCTGCCAACTGGAAAAGCCGGTCAATATTCAAATCATCGAGGAAGTGTTAGGGGGCGGTTGGGATGCATTGCACACTAAGCGCGCTGATATAGCCATCGGAGTAAGTGGTGAAATGGTGAGTGGTATGTACGATATATCGCCTATTGGTGAAGCCGAGTGGGTATTTGCTGTTTCCAACGAGCATCCATTAGCAAAGCAAAGCGACCCTATTCCTGCTGATGCTGTTAAGGCCTTTCCAGCTATTGTCGTTACAGACTCCTCTCGTACACTTGCTCAGCGTTCTTCGGGTTTGTTTGCCGCAAGGCAAACCATTCATGTGAGTTCATTGGCTCATAAAATAGCAGCACAGAAACGTGGCCTTGGGGTTGGCTTTTTACCGATCCATGCCATCCAAAATGAATTAAATAGCAAAGCGCTCGTGATCAAATACACCGATATTCCTCGCCCCCCAATTCCCATGTATGTGGCAAAAGCAAAAGCCGTTAATGGGCGAGCCGCTCAATGGTTCTATGAGCATGCTTCTACTATCAATTGGATGAATAACGCCTGAATGTAAGTGCTTACTTCGGTTTTTTAAACTTAAACATAACGCAGACACCACTTTTGTCTGGTAGGTTACTGATAGCGATCTCACCATTATGAAATTCAGCAATACTGCGCGCAATGTAAAGTCCTAAACCAAGGTGCACTTGCGTATCATCCTGTTGCTGCCCTTCTCGAAGTGACACCATCGATTGAAACAACTCGTGTGCCATTGCTGTGGGCAACTGGCTACCGTAATTAGTAACACTCAGGCCAATCGAGTAGCTCTCTTCCCACACATTGAACCTGATGGGTGAATCCGGTTGACTGAATTCGACAGCATTACTGACCACTTTATCTAGCATTTGTGCGAACAGGTCAGGGATCCCTTCGAGTGTGGCTTCATTAATGTTGGTTTGCAGTTCAAATGGATGCGAAGGATAAATGGTACGGTAACTATCAGCGCACATGGTGACCACATCTAACGCATTAAAACGCAGTTTGTTTTCACTGATCAGGGAGGCTTCCAAGCGAGTCGCTTCGCTCATTCGGGTTAAAATATGACTCAACCGGTCTATACCGGTTAATGCTCTTTGAGTGTAAGCCCGTTGCGTTTCATTCTGTTCAATACTCATCAAGTTATCTAACGAAGAACGCACAATCGCTACCGGCGTACGTAATTCATGAGACAGGCGAGAAGACATATTTTCTAAATATTGTGTGTAGTGTGTTAGGCGTGTTAGCACATTAGAAAAGGCTGCCGATAAATCGCCGATTTCGTCATACCGTCTGGTTTCGGGTAGAGATCCCACAATACGACCACTGTCGTCTATAACAGCCTCCGTTGCGTCACGAAGCTTACGGATGCGGTTGGTAATGCGGGTGGCGAACAACAGAATGGTTAGAATGGCCACCACGGTGATAGCTAGCATAACGTGGAATAGTTTTTCTAAAGCACGGTTGCGTAGAGTGCGGATCCCATTGGTCGTTTGTTCGACTACCACCGCACCGATCACTTTATCTTCAACATAAATCGGATGTGCAGCTGACAGAATAACGGCCTTGTTGTCAGGACTCAGGCGCCATAATGAATCGGCTTGGCCATCTAGCGCATTGGCAATGTCTTTGCCTTCGAGCGCAAAGGCATTGTCTAACTCATCAATGAAATCATTGCTGGGGCGCGTCAGTACAAGGTAATAAAGCGGGAGCAGCCACTCTTGCTCTATGCGCTGCCACCAAGACGGCTCAGATGAATTGGCGCGCCCAGGCTGGATCCCCGTTGCTGATTGTATATCGCCTGCACGGGCGAGTACTCTTAAATGTTTATCCACCACCCACACACGAGAACGTGTGTATTGTAAGCTGGTTAACAGCTGTTCAATGTCGCTAGACTGGGTAGCGATTGTACCTAGTTCATTTTGTTGATTTGGGTTGGCCGTACCGATAATACTAACGATGGAGCCGGTAACGGATTCATCTACATCAACAAAGGCAAAAGCTAAATCGCCGCTGGTCATTGCTAGCGGAAAGCGGATTTCAATATTGTAGCCGTCAGCGCTCGCTACCCATTGCCCTTGAATGCGATTTTCGTTACCTAAAATGTCGTAGCTATTGGCCTCGGGTGATAACGAAAAACCATTTACCCATCCTTCGCGGCGTGGCGCGATGGCGTAGCGATGAATATTACCGTCACTGTCGCTCATGGCGATCATCAAATGATCATTCTTAGCAATGCCGAGGCTGTTGGGACCGCGCTTAACCCAAACATTATCTTTCACCGCAAACATTGCATACACGTATTGTTGAAAACTGCCGACCGTGTGATCAAACGACAGGCTGACAGGCTGCACAAAGGGGCCGCTTGTGTCATCGATGCGATAGCGGGCATCGTAGTGACGCACAATTGGCTGAGCTTCACGCCAGTCGTCGAACTTGCCATCTAATTTGATCGCTTGTCGAATGGGCACGGCATATAAATCGGTACCCGGCCGGACGCTTTCTCTTTTGGTCGCAGGAGAATCAAACAGGCTTTCACGTTCATGTAAAGCACTGGCGATGGCGCGAGCGGTGCCTATCATGGTTTGCTCCTGACCGGTGCGCAAGTACGATTCGAGCTCCCACACATACTGGTATCCAATAATTGGAATGGCCAGCAAAAAGACCGACATAAACAGCAGTTGTACACGGATTGGGATACGCATGGCTAGGTCATGCTTCTCCAGCGATAACCCATGCCATAGAGTGTTTCAATATGTTCAAACTGGTCATCGAGTTGTACAAACTTTTGGCGAATACGTTTAATGTGAGACGTGATGGTTGTGTCGTCCACTACCATTTTGGAGTCATCCATCAATTGTTGCCGACTTTTGACATGACCTGGGCGTTTCACTAATGAGTACAACATCCAGAATTCAGTCACGGTTAAATCCACCAGTTGCCCTTTCCATTGAACTTGCATACGGCTGGCATCTAGTTGAAGCTCATCTACCTCTATCAATGTTGTTTCATCTACCGGTGCGTTTTGTAATTCTGAACGCCTGAACAATGCCGCGACGCGAGCCAAAAGATGCGGCAATGAAATGTCTTTAGTGATGTAGTCATCAGCACCCATGCGCAGTCCGCTCACGGTATCGATGTCATTATCTCGCGCAGTGAAGAAAATAATCGGTAACGTTGGAGACCATTGACGCAGGGTTTGACACAACTTGAAACCGCCGTCGTACTCGTCTTTAAGCCCGATATCAATAATGGCCAAATCTGGTAAGCGTGTGGCCATGGCTGATTCAGCGTCAGCCCGGTTGTCATAACCGACCACTTTATACCCCTGACGACTAAAGGCCTCAGTGTAGTTTTCGCGTAATGCAGTATCGTCTTCAACTAAAACTATGCGCTTCATAATGTAACTATTATTCAGATTTGAGCTGTAGTGTACCTGAGAAATGATGAGACATAAGGCTTGAACGATAAATTCCATTTTTCTGCCACATTTGTGCAGGAAGTCGCCATACTATGACAAGTATAAAGCAGCTGAATGCGCGCTAGCTCAGCGTCTTTTTAGCATAAAATAAAGTGTGATCGAGACTTAAGTGATTAACTCTAAGAACATGAATATAATGAAATTTTTATTTGTGCGGGAGACGCCGGGCGAGTTAGTAGACGCGTATTTGCGTGACTAATTGAAGTTTTCTAACAAAGCTTGATCGAGGTCATGGTGGATCGCGCGACTAAAGTCGAATGTTACATTACACTGCACCTACTAAGCTACGCAGCCAACCTCGACGCGCTAAGGAATTCCATGTTGTTACGTTTATTGATGATTGTATTGATGGTTTGTAGCCCAGCGTTGGCATGGGCAAGCACTGAAGAAGCGTCTTCTGGCGCTTTAAGCTTAGTAACCAGTGGTTATGGCTATGCGGCGCTGGCTATCTTTGCCATCGCGTATGTATTTGTGATCTTCGAAGAACAAATACATTTGCGCAAATCAAAACCGGTTTTGGTGGCCGCTAGTCTAATTTGGGTCTTTATCGCCTTTGCGTACATGGGGTCAGATCATTCCGTGTTAGTCGAGGGCGCAATCAGGCACAACTTTCTTGAATACGCAGAGCTGTTTTTCTTCCTGGTTGTCGCTATGACCTACATCAACGCTATGCTGGAACGTGATGTTTTTGATGCCTTGCGTGACACATTGACCGTCAGAGGTTTTAGCTTTAAGGCAATATTTTGGTTAACCGGGTTCCTCGCTTTCTTTATCTCACCAGTGGCGGATAACTTAACCACCGCGCTCGTTATGTGTGCGGTTATTATGGCTGTTGGAGGTGAGCACGGTAAGTTTATCAGTATCAGCTGTGTCAATATTGTGGTTGCGGCGAATGCGGGAGGTGCGTTTAGCCCCTTTGGTGACATCACGACTTTGATGGTCTGGCAAAAAGGGATCTTGGCATTCTCAGAGTTCTTCGAACTCTTTGTTCCTTCGCTGGTTAATTTCTTGGTACCCGCAATCATTATGTCATTTGCGTTGCCGTCGGGCAGTCCTGATGGAGATGGAAACTCAGTCAGTGTCATAAAGCCGGGAGGTCTGGTTATTGTTGGTTTGTTTATGCTTACTATCGCTACTGCCGTTAGTTTTCATAACTTTTTACACCTCCCTCCGGTATACGGCATGATGTTTGGCCTTGGCTATTTGAAGTTGTTTAGCTTTTACCTCAAAGTGAAATATGACAATGGTCACCATGAATCCGATAGCTTACCTGGCTCTCACAACGACCCTGATTCATTTGATATTTTTACGAAGGTTGCTAAAGCAGAGTGGGACACCTTGTTTTTCTTTTATGGCGTGATCCTCGCGGTTGGTGGTTTAGGGTTTATGGGGTATTTGGCGCTCGCATCTGAATTTATGTATGGCTCGCTAGGTGCCACGGGAGCCAACATCATGGTGGGAATTCTGTCGGCAATAGTGGACAACATTCCGGTGATGTTTGCAGTATTGACGATGGACCCGGACATGTCGCACTCGCAATGGCTATTGGTTACGTTGACGGCTGGTGTGGGAGGTAGTTTGTTGTCCATCGGTTCTGCGGCAGGCGTTGCGTTAATGGGTCAGGCGCGCGGATACTATACTTTCTTTTCTCATTTGCGTTGGACACCGATTATCGCATTGGGATACGCCGCTAGTATTGCAGTACATTTTTGGTTAAATGGCGCCTAGCACTATGTGCTAAGGCGCTGCCACAATCTCGCCATAATTCAACTTAGACTTGCCATAACATCGCAATAGCACCTGCACCTCGGTTTGGTTTCCTATATAGGAACTTAACGCCCACTGGGCACATTTAGGAAACCGAACATGAAAAATACACAACGCATTTTTAAACAAACAGCAATCGCAACGCTAGTAGTTATGGCGACGTCACAATCGGTATTTGCAGCAAACCAGACCGATGAAGTTAACGAATCACCCAAAGTTTTGGTAGGGGGAGCCACCGGCGCCGCAATGGGCGGTATAGCGGCTGGGCCGATAGGCGCGGTTGTAGGTGGTATCATTGGTTTAATGATTGGTAATGACAGTGTGCAAAATGAAAAACTGACTCAATCTGAACTTGCGCTGGCTGATAAGACGGAGGCATTGAATGCGATGCAATCAGAACTCTTCGCTTGGCAGCAAAAAGCCATGTTGCAGCCAGTAAACGAAGTACAAGCCGTAGAGCCTTTGTTACCGGAATTGACAACCTCTATTCAATTCAAAACGGGCACAGCAGACATTCAACCAGTGTACGCGGAGCAGCTTAATTTGATCAGTGAATTGCTTAATAGCACTGACGGTTTAGCCGTGCACATTATGGGATATGCTGATCCGCGTGGCAGTGCGAAAGATAATCTTGCTTTATCTGAACATCGTGCTCGCGCAGTACAGCAAGCATTGATTGCTGAAGGCGTAGGGCAGGATAAAATATCCTTTACTGCCATGGGTGAAAAACAATCTGAGACAGAGCCTTCAATGGAGTCTTATTTCTTTGATCGTAAAGCGGTGCTCATGATTGCGCCCACACAAAAGATATTAACTGCGAAACAATAAATACAGTCTGTACAGGCAAGCTCACAATCCGTGAGCTTGCGATGCCATTCCACTATCCACTCAGCCCTTGAAATCTGCGATAATGCCAGCACATATCACTTTTGTATGTGCGCCAACAGGGCGCACATTGCTATTATCAACGCGTTGAGATCAACATGTTAGCACTAGATATAAAAGGCCTGAAAAAAACCTATAAAGGTGGCGTGGAAGCGCTAAAAGGCGTTGATTTACAAGTTTCTAAAGGCGACTTTTTTGCGCTGCTTGGACCTAATGGCGCAGGCAAATCAACCACCATTGGCATTATTGCTTCACTGGTAAATAAATCAGCGGGTGAAGTTCATGTAATGGGCCACTCCATAGATAACGCATTGACGCAAGCGAAGTCTTGCATTGGTTTAGTGCCGCAGGAATTTAATTTCAACCAGTTTGAAACGTTGATGCAAATTGTCCTGAATCAGGCGGGTTACTATGGTGTGCCACGCTCTGTTGCAAGAGAGCGTGCAGAAAAATACCTCAAGCAACTTGATTTGTGGGAGAAGCGAAACTCCCCAGCTCGAGCGTTGTCTGGAGGGATGAAGCGCCGTTTGATGATTGCGCGCGCCCTTATGCATGAGCCGCAAATTTTAATCCTTGATGAACCCACGGCAGGTGTCGATATTGAGATCCGTCGCTCGATGTGGCGTTTTTTAACGCAAATAAATGAGCAGGGCATTACCATCATTTTGACCACGCATTATCTGGAAGAAGCTGAGAGCTTGTGTCGCAATATTGCGATCATTGATAAAGGGCAAATTGTCGAAAACACCAGTATGAAGGCATTGTTATCAACCTTGAATGTTGAAACGTTTGTGTTAGATATTACCCCTGTCGATAAAGCTCCAGACTTGCCTAACTATGAATCTCGCTTGCTTGACGATCACACCTTAGAAGTCGACGTAGAGAAGTCTGAAGGGTTGAATCCGGTATTTACACAGTTAACGCAACAAGGTGTGCAAGTCATGAGCATGCGCAACAAAGCCAACAGACTTGAGGAGCTATTTGTTCGGTTGGTGGAATCCGGGCGCAGCGATAACACGCAGGGGAGTAACGCATGAATCATTTATACTTTGTTGCGCTTCGCACTATTTGGATTAAAGAATGCACGCGCTTTTTGCGCATCTGGGTACAAACATTAGTGCCACCCGCTATCACCATGAGTCTCTACTTTGTTATTTTTGGTAACCTTATCGGGTCGCGCATTGGGGACATGGGCGGTGTTAGCTACATGGAGTTCATCGTACCCGGTTTGATCATGATGGCGATTATCACCAACAGTTATTCCAACGTTTCCTCGTCATTCTTCAGTGCTAAATTTCAGCGAAATGTCGAAGAGTTGTTGGTGGCCCCTGTGCCGACATGGGTTGTGATCATGGGGTACGTCGGTGGCGGTGTCGCGCGAGCGATGCTGATCGGTATCATCGTAACCTTTGTCGCTTCATTGTTCGTTGATCTTCAGCTAATGCACTTGGGCGTCATTGTGGCAACACTGCTACTAACGTCTACATTGTTTGCAACAGCCGGTTTAATCAACGCCGTTTACGCAAAAACGTTTGATGATATCTCGGTTATCCCAACCTTCGTATTAACCCCGTTGACGTATTTGGGCGGTGTGTTTTATTCGCTTTCACTCTTGCCCGAGTTTTGGCAAACCGTCAGTAAAGCCAATCCAATTGTGTATATGGTAAATGGGTTTCGTTATGGGTTTTTAGGGAAGTCGGACGTAGATGTTACTATTTCGCTAGCACTTCTCGTTGGATTTAATGCATTGTTATTCACTGTAGCGTACATGTTGTTGCAACGTGGTGTTGGGATCCGTAATTAATCTATGCAATCACAGGCCCGAAGCGTAACATCAACACAACTAGAACCGCATGAAAAGCTGGTTCATTACGTTCAGCGTTATCAAAACAGCGAGCGTCGTCATGTGCCTCATCAGCATACTGTTGAGGCCTTTAATCAATGCTTGGAGTGGTTAGGGGATTTTGCTGGCGATATCATATTTGATTCGTGTTGTGGCGTCGGCGAGAGTACTGCGCATATTGCGCGACACAATCCCCATGCTAAAGTCATCGGCATTGATAAATCAGCGCTGCGTTTGGGCAAACACCAGCACTACGGTGACAATGCTGATAACTATATTGTGGTGCGCGCGGATGTCAGCGACTTTTGGTACTTAGCGCGTCAACAAGGCATTAAACTCGCTAAGCATTGTCTGTACTACCCCAATCCCTATCCAAAACCATCTCAAGTTCAAAAGCGTTGGCATGCGAGCCCTGCAATGCCGGATTTTATGGGGCTGGGAGGCACACTTTACGTGCGCAGTAACTGGGATTTATTGGTGAAAGAATTCCAGATCGCATTGTCGCTATATGGTGTGGATAGTACGATCGAACAACTGCCTTGCGAGAACCCTATTACCCCTTTTGAGCGTAAGTATTTCGCCAGCGGTCAAATATGTTGGGCGCTAACGAGCCGCTAATTTACCGGCCGTTAGTCAATACACTGGCATTAGGGCGGCTAAATAGGAAACCTTGTGCATAGCGAATCGATAATTGCTCCAACATCGGTAGGCTGGATTCTGACTCAATATGCTCAGCAACTACGTTGACACCTCGTTGTTCTGCGACTTCGCAAATATGCTCGACAAAATCTTGAATGCTGCTATCACTTTGATAGTGATTGATTAGCTTGCCACTGAGTTTTACCCCGTTAATCGGTAAGGTCAAAAGGCGCTGCACATTCACAGGGGTTTCGCCTAGGTTATCGATGAAAACGCCAATATCCATTGCGTTACATTGGTCGACAAATTCGCCTAGCTGACTCTCGTGGCGCAATGCAGCATGAGCTGTGATCTCAATACTGATCCGGTGAGGATTGGGATAATCTTCAAGGGCATCGCGAATAAAGGGCAACAGATTGGGGTTTTGCAGATCGGTTGTGTCTAAATTAATATTCCAAGGAATATTCACATGCCGGAAATATTGCGCACATTGCAATAACATCGTTTCGGTCAATTGTTGGCACCAATTATTGCGTTCGACGATAAACAGAAACTCATTAGGTAGAAATGTATGTTCCTGTTCATTAATTAGGCGCGCTAAGCACTCATAGCGCCATACGCTGTTGGTCTGCATATCGATGATAGGCTGAAAAAACGGCACGATGCGCTCAAGAGAAAAACTGTCAGTGACCTCTGTAATTGGCATTCGATCAAATAATCCTCATACTCTGTATTAAAACTATAACAGATCATTTACGAATACGTATTTTGTTTGTGCGTGCTTTATCACTTGGTAAAACCATTCAACTAAGGTAAAGTCCGCGATCACCGTTTTAGCGGTGGGCAGCGTTTCGGGTAGTTTGAGGGTATATCAGTGAGTAAAGCTGAAGTCAGTATGAGTCATCTTTTGCGGGTTTTTACCAAACCCGAACAGGTGAATTCAAAGCTCGCACAAATTGAACAGCATATCTCTGACAATTTGGCTGACTTTTTGTCACAACATGTGGTGGCAAAAAAGACCTCGTTGGAAGACATAGAGCAGGATTTTGCTGATGCAAAATTACCTGAGATCCCAGAGTTTGTCTCGGAACATGCTGAGTCTTTGCTCGATAAGCTCGTCGCGCATTCCGTTAATACCTATTCTCCCACCTTCATAGGTCATATGACCTCGGCGTTACCCTATTTTCATTTACCGTTAGCTAAGCTAATGGTGGGGTTAAATCAGAACCTGGTAAAAATTGAAACTTCTAAAGCCTTTACGCCATTAGAGCGTCAGGTTTTAGGCATGATGCACAACCTGGTATATCAGCGTGATGATGCGTTTTACGAGCAACATTTGCACAGCGCTCGCCACTCTTTAGGCGCGTTTTGCTCGGGTGGAACAGTTGCCAATATGACGGCATTGTGGGTAGCAAGAAATCAGTTGCTCAAGCCGGATGGGAACTTCCCTGGGGTGTCACGTGCAGGCTTAATGGCAGCGTATCGCCATTATAATATTGACGGGATTGGCATATTAACTTCTAAGCGTGGTCACTATTCCTTGTCTAAGGCAATGGATTTGTTGGGCATTGGGCGCAACGAAATGGTGACGGTTGATTGTTTATCGCAAACCTTGTCACCCGAAAAAGCCCTTGCCATGGGCAAACAGTATCAAGCGCAGAATAAGCGATTATTGGCTATTGTGGGTGTTGCAGGGACAACCGAAACAGGGCATGTGGATCCGTTGGATGAACTTGCTGATGTTGCTCAGGAGCTTGGGTGTTGGTTCCATGTCGATGCGGCTTGGGGCGGCGCAACGCTGTTCAGTCAACGTTACCGTAATAAGCTGCAAGGCATAGAACGAGCTGACTCGATTACGTTTGATGCACATAAGCAGATGTACGTGCCTATGGGCGCTGGAATGGCGCTGTTTAAAAACCCTGAGCATAGCAATGCAGTGCGTCACCATGCGCAATACATTTTGCGTGAAGGCTCTAAAGATCTGGGTTCAACAACATTAGAAGGTTCTCGCAACGGAATGGCGATGTTGGTGTATGCCTCGTTACATATATTGGGCCGTCAAGGCTACGAATTGTTGATCAATCAAAGCATTGAAAAAGCCAAACGTTTCGCTGATATGATCGAAGAGGCTCCAGACTTTGAATTGGTCACAACACCGACTTTAAGTTTGCTAACCTATCGCGTAGTCCCTGAATTCATCCAGCGCTACTGGGTAAATGCGACACCGCAGCAGCAAGTGGCAATCCATGATTTGCTGGATCAGCTTACGGTCAGCATTCAGAAGCGCCAACGTGAAGCGGGTAAATCCTTTGTGTCCAGAACCCGACTAACGACTGAAACCTATACACAATCACCAATTACAGTCTTTAGAGTTGTGTTAGCTAACCCGCTAACGTCTGTGGATGATTTGAACAACATTCTCACTGAACAACTGGCCATTGCCAAAACCTGTCGCCAATGGCAGGAATTACAAGAGTTCGCCAATCTACACCAACACGCGGTGGGCTCTTAAACTCACTCGTTGTTTTCCTCTACTAATGTCTAACTTGACTCAGCCTACATCGCGCATTAGGTTTGTATTGTGTGGTATAGATATGTTGAGTGAATGTGTTGAGTCCAGCAATAGCGTATAAAATTTCCCAGCCGAACAATGCAATGCTTGTATGGGCACTCGGGGCTATTGGTTTAGAGCATGGATTACGATTTTTACAAGCCATGTTGGAAGACAGTGATTTTTCTTTCGGCATGAACTGCTATTACGATTTAACCGCATGCACCGACATCGACGGCGAGTTAAGTTACGCTACTGAGATTTCCGATTTGGTGAATGGGGAAACTGCGCCAGTTCTACCGGCGAGAACAGCTTTTATTTTGCCAGAAGAAAATGAAAAGGTTCAACGGGTCATACAAGGGTTAGTATTGATGTTTTCAGCTTCACCCGTTGAACATGCCTGCTATAGCGAAGAGCAACGAGAAGTGGCGTATAGCTTCATTGGTTTTGACACCGCGTTACGTGATGAAACTGAACGTTTGACTAAACTCGTGCTGTCACAAGATCGCTCCGCAGCGGCTGAACATGGCATTCGCTGGTTTAGTTAACGGTCACCTGAATATTATCAATAAGGCGCGTTTTACCTAGAAACGCTGCAGCCAATACCACCAAGTGTTTGTCTTCATGTCCAGGGTGCAGCAATGTTTCAGCCGCACGTACCTCAATGTAGTCAGGCTTAAAACCTTTCGCCAGCAACTCGGCTTTTGCTTCTGTGATCATGGCGCTGTAGTCATGTCGGCCTTGTTGGATATTGTCCGCTATATTGCAAATACAGCGATACAAAAACGGCGCGATTGTGCGTTGTTCGCTAGTGAGATATCCATTGCGTGAGCTCATGGCTAAGCCGTCATTTTCACGCTCTGTTGGCACACCGAAGATTTCTAGATTCATTGAAAGGTCAGTCACCATCGCTTTGATGACTTGCAACTGTTGAAAGTCTTTCTCACCAAAATAGGCTTTATTGGGCTGAACCATATTGAATAGTTTGCAAACAATAGTTGCAACACCTCGGAAATGACCTGGACGGCTAGCACCGCAAACCATATAAGACAAACCCGGTACTTCAACAAAGGTTTGTTGTTCCAGACCGCGTGAATATATGTCGTCTGCGGTGGGGGTAAAGACAACATCAACACCCAGTGCCTCAAGTGCTGCAAGATCATCTTGCATCGTGCGAGGATAGGCATCTAAATCTTCATCCGGGCCGAATTGCAAAGGATTAACGAAAATTGAAACGACAACAATATCAGCTTCCGATTTAGCCCGTTTGACCAGCTTTAAATGACCATCGTGAAGATTACCCATGGTTGGGACAAACGCGATAACGTCACCTTTGAGTTGCCAAGTCCGTCTAAGCTCGCGCAATGCTGTAATGTTCTCTATAACTTGCATATGTAATCTCTAGCTTTTCGGTAGTCAATTAATCGAAACTGTGGCTGGCATCTGGAAATACACCGGCTTTTACATCATCGATAAATTGTGTCACCGCACTGGGAATATCGCCTGTGACAGTCAGGTAATTCTTGGAAAACTTGGGCATATAGTTGGCGCTAATGCCCAGCATATCGTGCATGACCAGTATTTGACCATCACAATGCACGCCTGCGCCAATACCTATTACCGGTATATTAACCGCTTCGGAAATACGCTTGCCCACTTGTGTCGGCACACATTCGATAACCAACAACTGAGCACCGGCAGACTCTAGCGCTTTCGCTGACTCAACCAGTGCTTGTGCTTTGTCATCATCGCGGCCCTGAACTTTAAAGCCACCAAATACGTTAACTGACTGTGGCGTAAGCCCAATATGCCCACACACGGGTACACCACGTTCTACCAAGCCTTGAATAGTGCCTTGGAGCCATTCACCACCTTCGAGCTTCACCATATTGGCTCCGCTTGCCATTAATTTAGCGGCTTCCTGATACGCTTGCTCAGGAGTCGAGTACGTCATAAATGGCATATCAGCGACAACGAGTGCTCGTTGAGCGCCCGCTCTAACGGAACGAGTGTGATAGGCAATGTCATCTGTTGTGACGGCAAGGGTACTATCCTGACCGTGCAACACCATGCCCAATGAATCACCAATCAAGATGATATCAACCCCCGCGTCATCGAAAAGTTTGGCGAAACTCGCGTCATACGCCGTCAGCGCTGAAATCTTTTCCCCTTGTTGTTTGCTTTTTAGCAAACTGGCAACGGTTACTTTTTTCACGAGTTAGTCTCCTCTACTTCTGATTCATGTCGAATGCGTCGTAAACCCTTAAGTGAACATTCAGTGACCCACATGGCGATTGGCCGCCCGTCGGGCATGACCATGTCGGGCGCTAGTTCAAACAGTGGAACCAACACAAATTCTCGCCCTGCCAAGCCATAATGTGGCACTGTTAGTCGCTTTGTTTGGATAATTTGCTGGTCAAACAACAAAATATCCAAGTCCATTGTACGCGGTCCCCAGCGGTCTTGCTTACGTTCGCGACCAAATGCTTGTTCAATCTGTTGTAATGTGTCGAGCAACGCATCGGCAGTGCACGTGCAGCTGATATGGACAACGGCATTGACGTAATCATCCTGATCTTGAGGACCCATAGGGGCACTTTTGTACAGAGATGATGCCTGCACGAGCGTCACGTCAGGCTGCTGCGAAATAATGTGAATGGCTTCTTTTATTTGCTCTTCAGGCGAACCATATTTTGGATTGGGAATATTACTACCCAAGCCAACAAACACTTGTTCATGCATCGGTATTTTTTGTCCGCGGTTTGCGTCTTTGTTGTTGGCGTCTGCGAGGCTTCTTGGCACCGCTATTAGCCATTTTCTTGCGCCCTTCTGCATCAGCATTCTGGAAATCAGTCCACCATTGAGCGATTTCGTGACTTTGACCACCCTCGATCTGACCTCTTAACAGCATAAAATCATAGGCGGCTCTGAAGCGTGGGTGGGTGAACAAAGTTTGTGCTCGTCTACCAAATCGTTTGGGTAAGCGCCATTGCAACTGCCAAATCTCGCGCATGGTGGTGGTGAATCGTTTCGGGATCATGATCCGTCGAGTTTGAGCGGTCAGCACGTCATTCATGGCGATATTAAATGCGTCATGAGGTTGTAGTCCTGACTCACTCATCAATTTCTGATGGCGTTCTTCTAACGGGTACCACAAAAAGGCTGCCAGCAAGAAGGCTGGTGTTACCCGCAGTTCATTATTGATTCGGTTGTCAGTATTTTTTAGTACTTGCTCAATCAGCTGATATTCACGACTACTTTCATTATGTATGGCTCCCTCCAAGCAGGGAAAGAGCGGATAAAACAGTTTGTATTCAAGCAGCAATTTAAAGGTATCAAACGCTTTCCCAGCTAAAAAGAGCTTTAAATATTCTTCAAACAATCGAGCGGGCGGTATATTGCTTAATAAACCCGACAGGGCAAGGATAGGTTCCCCAGTTCGCTCGGTGATATGCATATCAAGCTTTGCCGCGAATCGCACCGCACGTAACATACGGACCGGATCTTCGCGGTAACGCGTTTCAGGATGACCAATTAATTCAATTTCACGGTTTTTAATGGCACTTACACCGTTGGCAAAATCGGTGACGCTATAGTCGGCTACGCTGTAGTACATAGCGTTTATCGTAAAATCTCTGCGCTGGGCATCCTCATCGATAGTGCCAAATACATTGTCACGCATTAACTGACCGTGCTCAGATTGTTTGCTCAGTTCAGTTTTTTTGTTGTCGGCATCGTGGTGGCCTCGGAACGTTGCAACTTCAATGATCTCTCGCCCAAACACGATATGCGCAAGTCGAAAGCGTCGACCAATCAGGCGACAATTTTTGAACTGTGCTTGCACTTGTTCAGGCGTTGCATTGGTTACAACGTCAAAGTCCTTTGGGTGCTTGCCTAACATGATGTCGCGAATACATCCGCCCACGAGGTATGCCTCGTATCCCGCATTATTTAAGCGGTAGAGCACTTTTAGCGCATTGTCACTGATTTCTTTTCGGGTCACTGGATGATCAGCGCGAGGGATTATCACTGGACGTAAGTCGGCCAAACCGCTGTCGGTGTTCTTGGGGCCTTGGCCAGTGAGCGCATTTTTGACCCGATTTATAACTTTACTGATGATACGCCTTAGCTCCTAGTGGGGGGCTACTCTCATTGGCCGCATATAATAAGCCTGTTAGAGCGATTCGACAATAATTTCGCGTTTTGGCGTGAGGTTATCTATTAAAGCATGTTGTTTTGCCCATTCAAGTGTAGCCGATACACTCGATAGATCGTCTTTTCTTGGCAGCTTAAACCCGAGCAAGGTTAAAACCTGATGCAGGTTACTATTTGCTACTGTGTCATCAATAGCGGGCGCATGGTTTTGTTTACTTAGTTTCGTATTGGGTGCAGTACATAAAACCGGAACATGCATATAGTGTGGTGGGGGCTGTTTCAACGCTCGGTAGAGGGCCAGGTGACTGGGCGTAGTGTCTATGAGATCAGCGCCGCGCACAATATGATTGACACCTTGCCTGATATCGTCGACCACAACCACTAGGTTATAGGCGAACAGGCCGTCTTTTCTTTTCACAATAAAATCATCGAGGCAGTGTGCATCCTCAACGCAAACCTTGCCAAACAGTGAGTCGGTGAACGTGGCAATGTGTTCATTATGACGAAAGCGCAGCGCATTGGGTTTTGCTAGCATTTTTTTCTGGCGACAATGCCCATCATAGACGCCTGAAGAAGTGCGTGTCTTAATTTGTGCGCGAGTGCAATCGCAAGGGTATGTTGCAGTCTCGAGCGTATCGAGTGCTTGTTGGTATTCGGCTAAAAAATCAGTTTGATAGGTTAGCTCACCGTCCCAGTGTAGTCCGTGAGCTTGTAATGTAGCCACAATAGCTTCATCTGCACCCGCTACGCACCGGGGTTGGTCAATATCCTCAATTCTAAGCAACCATCTGCCTTCATGCTGATGAGCATGGAGATAGCTGCACAATGCGGTGGAAAGGGAGCCTAAATGTAAAGGACCGCTTGGTGAAGGAGCAAATCGGCCTACATATTCAGAACGCAGGGTCATGGGAACTCACAAAAAAAGCTGCACAGGTTTCCCAGTGCAGCTTTTTGCAGCAATTCGAGCTGAATACGTAGCATTTTCTTGCCGTATTACCCTTGTAGTTGCTTTTCCTTGATTTCTGCCATCGTCTTACAATCAATGCAAAGATCAGCTGTAGGGCGTGCTTCAAGGCGGCGGATGCCGATTTCTATCCCACAGGAATCACAGAAACCAAAATCGTCATCTTCGATGCGCTTTAGGGTTTTCTCGATTTTCTTAATCAGCTTACGTTCACGGTCACGCGTACGCAGCTCTAAGCTAAACTCTTCTTCCTGTGCGGCTCTGTCAACCGGATCCGGGAAGTTTGCTGCTTCATCTTTCATATGAGTTACTGTGCGATCGACTTCTTCGCGTAGCTGATCACGCCATGCTTTGAGGATCAGACGGAAATGCTCCATCTGCTTCTCATTCATATACTCTTCGCCTTTGCCTTCTTGGTAAGGCTCAAGTCCGGCTAATGCCAATAGACCGAGTGGCTTAATTTCTTTTGTTGTTGGCATATGACACTTCTCCCAGAATCAAATCCATCACATCATCTCACATGACGTTTAGGCAACATGTACGACTGACAATACCCTAAACTCTGCCTCTATTTCCAGCGACTTATTGAAAGATGTAAACGAGACTATGCATCGATCAGACGACAAAACTGTATAGATATTGCGCTGACCGTTTTAAAAACAAGCGGCAAATATGGCGTTGTTATTACAAAAATCAACAATTTTTTCACAAAGCAATAGTGAGCTTTTGATTTATAAAGATTTTTTCTTGTGTAATAGAGCAGAGATAGGCCATGACTTCAAGTCCATTATCCACGGCATGCCGCAGTGCAGAGGCATAAGCAGGGTCAATGTGTTCAGCGACAGTTACTTTTTCAACACCTGTGTGTTGTACACAAAACAATAGAACGCAGCGTTGCGAATCACTGCGTAATGATGCCAGTTCATTGCAGTGTTTTGCGCCGCGCGTTGTGACTGCATCGGGAAAATATCCGGTGTGTTGTTCACACAGAGTGAGTGATTTGACCTCCAACAGGCATTGCTCCGTATTGTTTGTTTGTCTTAACAAAAAATCAAATCGAGATGCTGCGCCGTCAGGTTTGTATTCTGGCCGGACAATATCAAATGCCGCTAGTTCTGGTATAAGCTGATGCTTCAGTGCATGACTGACGATCTTATTGGCACGATTGGTATTGATTCCGATCAGTTCGCCACGCTGGTTTTCCACTAATTCCCAAGTGTATTGCAGTTTTCGTTTAGGATTATTAGCGGGGCTGACCCACACTCGAAAACCAGGCTCTGCGCAACCCGTCATGGCGCCTGTATTGGCACAATGTGCAATAATAGTGTCACCACTATCGAGCAGTATTTCAGCAAAAAAGCGCTTGTAGCGCCTAATCAAGGTACCGGGTAGCAGTTCTGATTCGAAATCCATGGAATCCTGATATAGGTTTGTTACAGTAGCGCGCAAGAATAGCAAAAAGGGCTAATAATGTCGGATTTTAGTTTACGTTTAACTACGCAACCTGCTAGCGGTGCTTGGCGGGAAGACTCCTTGGTATCGTTTGAGCAAACAGGTGCAAACATTCATTTGCTTGACGACGGTCTAAATTTACGTCGAATCCAGAAAGCGGCGCGTTTGCTAGACGCAAACGCCATCACGGCAATCCAGCTTAGTGGTGATTGGCATGCTGAGCAGCAGTGGGCGTTCGCAGTTAGTTTTGTGTCACATAAAGGTAAAACCCAATTATCATTTTGTGAAAACGCAGATAAAGCACTATTAGAACAGCGCCTAAACGCCTTGGTTTTTACACGCGGTTTAGTCAATCAAACACCAGAAGTAATGAGTCCTGTTTATTTGGCAGAGAAGTCGGCGGAATGGTTGACATCTCTTGCACCTGAACAGGTGTCGTCGCGTATCATTCGCGGTGAAGAATTAGAAAAAGAGGGCTGGACCGGTATTTACAACGTAGGGCGTGGCAGTGAACGTGAGCCATGCATGTTAGTGCTTGACTACAACCCGACTGGAGACAGCGAGGCGCCTGTAAAAGCTTGCCTTGTGGGCAAAGGTATTACCTTCGACAGCGGTGGTTACAGCATTAAATCAAGCGAAGGCATGCTTGATATGAAATGTGATATGGGTGGTGCGGCAACCGTTACTGGCGGCTTAGGCTTGGCGATTATGCAAGGATTGCAACAGCGCACTCAGCTTGTTTTATGTTGCGCTGAAAACCTGATCAGCGGCCATGCATACAAATTGGGCGATATTCTGACGTATAAAAATGGCCTAACCGTTGAAATCGTCAATACCGATGCTGAAGGTCGGCTGGTTTTGGCCGACGGTTTAATGGCAGCAACAGAAACGGGAGCATCATTGATAATTGATGCGGCAACCTTAACCGGTGCTGCAGTGGCTGCAGTTGGCAATGAGTACAATGCCTTGTTCACATTGGATGATGAATTACGTAACAATATGTTGGCGTGGGCGAGTGATGAGAATGAACTAACCTGGCCATTGCCACTGCAACTTTGGCACCAAGAAAAGTGTCCATCAAACTTTGCGGATACGGCTAATAGCCGACCAGTAAAAGGCGGCGGAGCAGGCGGCGCATCAAACGCGGCTGGATTTTTATCACGATTCGTCGGCAATGATGGAAAAGGATGGGCACATTTAGATCTAGCGGCAGCTTATAGTGGAACAGCTACCAATATCATGCCAGCAGGCGCTACGGGGCAGGGTATACGAACCATAGCCCGCGCATTACTCGAGTATGGAAAATAAATAATGTGAGGTGGCATTTAACCTGATTGTTAGATGCCGCCAAGTCTTTCAGCTAGTTGTTTGTAGCGCTCAACATCACCTTTATCAAACATTGGCTTGCCATTACCATCTTTGTCTTTGGCGATCAGTAGGCTTTCTCTTTCAAGGCGTTCTACGCGTATTTCTTGCACCCCTAAAAATTCAGCAACTTCGCTTACTGACATCAAACTCATAGTCGGTTCCTTTGGTTAATTTCAACACGATCGTTATTAATGTAAACCGTAAGCGCAATTTTCGCTATAATACTGTGCAAATTTATTGGCAAATCAGGTTATTGCGGAGTCAAAATGGATACGCTTTCTGCAGCGGTTATGTTGTTCCTCATTATGGATCCGCTCGGCAACCTGCCTATTTTCACTTCTGTGCTGAAAGGCATAGACCCAGCTAGACGCCGTATCGTACTGGTTAGAGAGCTGGTAATTGCACTTGTTATCCTGTTTTTATTTTTATTCAGTGGGCAATCGATATTGAATTTCCTCAATGTCGGTCAAGAGACCGTTCGAATAGCGGGTGGTGTTATTTTGTTCTTAATTGGACTCAAAATGATTTTCCCACAACCCGGTGGCGTAACGGGATTAGCGGTTGGCGAAGAGCCTTTTATAGTGCCGTTGGCAGTACCGATGATTGCAGGGCCAAGCACATTGGCAGCCTTGATCTTGCTGAGTAATCAAGATCCTACACGTATGTTGGACTGGTCTTTAGCGCTGTCTGCAGCGTGGCTGGTATCAGCCGGTATATTATTATTTTCTGGTTTGTTCCAAAAATTGTTGGGAGAACGAGGTCTATCAGCGATGGAGAGGCTGATGGGGATGATCCTTATTATGATTGCAATACAGATGTTACTTGACGGAGTCAGTGCCTATATTGCGCATGCTGCGGAGATTAGCGCATGACCCAAGCGGGTAAAAAATTATCGACATTTGCGCAGGTGCGCGCATTACCTAAAATTGCAGCGGTTGGCTTTTGCGCCGCCATGCTAGAACGGCAGGTTCCCAATTTTAGCTTATTTTGCCAGATTGCTGAGGTCGAAGGTGAAGCGCAAATGCAAAAAGCGCTGATGCAAGTATGGTTGGCGTATGAGGCCCAACTTGCGAAGCGTAAAATTTCGACCAATTTTTCGTTGCTAAAAGAGAAAGTTGAAGATATCAGCCCTGATCCCGCGGAGCATGATAATTTTGGTGTGTACCCAGCAATAGATTGTGCGATGTCGATGATTGCCGCGCTGAGTTTACTGAGTGGTGAAGATGAGCAAGGTGCGGTGGCAGTAAGCAAGTTGTCACAAGGTAGTGTTGAGGCGGTCATACTGGCAACCGAAGGTGAGATCGACAATGACCAGATTAAACAGCATCCTTTAATGCAGCGAGAAGTTGCATTCCAGCAAGCGTTGTTAGCGCATTTTAGCGAGGGTTCAGCGTTGCCAGAGGCGGATACCTTACGCCAGCTGGCTCTGGCTGATGCCGCAACCAATATAGGGATCAGCTTAGAAGATTAGCGATGCCACAGGCCGAAAGCCACTTGGTCGGTGGTTTTCTGCTTATCTAACGTAAATCCGAGACTGCTGGGTAATGTGTCCAGCGTCTTTTCACTCTCTATATATAAACAAGTATCGCTGTTAATTAATTGGCGTTGAATGAGCGTATTCAAAACCGGTTCAAGCAATCCCTGATTAAACGGGGGATCAACAAAGATAATATCGAAAGGTGTGTCGCACGTTTTCAAATAGCTCAGAGCATCAGTGTGTAGGATGGTGAGCTGCTCAGTCGATGTTTTAAGTGTGGCCGCATTTTTCTTCAATTGTTCTACAGCTTGCGTGTCTCTTTCAACAAAGGTCACGTGTTGAGCATATCGAGACAGTGCCTCAAATCCTAAACCACCGCTGCCCGCGAATAAGTCTAAACAGTGCGCGTCTCGTACGTCATGCATTAACCAATTGAATAAGGTTTCTTTTGCTCGATCGGTGGTCGGGCGTAGGCCTTGGGCATCCAGCACGGGAAGTTTGCGTCCACGCCACTGGCCTGCAATGATGCGAATATTACCATTGGCTGATGATGATTTGGTTTTGCCGGGTTTTGTGTCTCGCTTCGGACGGCGTGTCAATGTTAAGATATCCGCTAATGATTACTTGATATGTAAGTGTATCCGAAATGAGCGGATACGTTGAGATGGAAGCAGGCCTCAATGTCAAAATTTTTTGATTGGTTTAACAAAGACAAGACTAAACAATCACCCCCCTCTTCAGAGAATACACAGCAAGAGCTCAATTCAGAAGACACAGTAACTGAACAGGCAGGCGCAGAGAACGTAGACAACACGAAAGGCGAGAGTGACGTTCATTCAGCGAGCGTGAATGAAGAACAACACCCAGTTAACACTGAAGAGAAAGCGGTACCGCCACCAGTTGAATCGCCTGTAGACGCGCCTCAAGCCGAGATTGCAGAAGCTCCTGAAGTAAAAGCAGAAGCTCAACCTGAAGCCGAAGCTGCTCCAGTAAACAGCGAACCCGAGCCTCAGGCTAAGCCGAAGTTTTTTGAGCGACTTAAAGCAGGTCTGTCGCGGACAAAACAAAATATCGGTACAGGGTTTGTTGCGCTTTTTAAAGGAAAAGCGATAGATGAAGATCTATACGAAGAACTGGAAACCCAGTTGTTAGTTGCTGATGTTGGAATAGACACAACGAATAAGATCATCGATAAGCTGACAGAAAGTGCCAAGCTGTCACAGTTAAAAGATGGTGATGCCTTGTATACCATGTTGCGTAGTCAAATGAACGACATGCTAGAAGGTGTTAGTGCGCCCCTCGACGTGTCATCAGCCGAAGGCCCCTATGTGATTTTGATGGTTGGGGTCAATGGTGTTGGTAAGACAACGACGATCGGCAAAATGGCAAAGCAATTTCAGCAGCAGGGCAAGCGCGTAATGTTGGCGGCAGGCGATACATTTAGGGCTGCCGCTGTCGAGCAGCTAGAAGTTTGGGGCGAGCGCAACAACATTCCAGTGATTGCACAGCACACTGGGGCAGACAGTGCCTCGGTATTGTTTGATGCGCTGCAAGCCGCAAAAGCACGTAATGTAGATGTATTGATTGCCGATACAGCTGGGCGCTTACAAAACAAAGACAACCTGATGGAAGAGTTGAAGAAGGTTGTGCGTGTTATGCAGAAAATTGATCCCAGTGCACCGCATGAAGTCATGTTAACGGTCGATGCCGGAACCGGTCAAAATGCGATCAGTCAGGCCAAACTGTTTGGCCAGGCGGTAAACGTAAGCGGCATTACATTGACTAAACTCGACGGCACCGCCAAAGGGGGCGTTATCTTTGCGATAGCAGACCAGTTGGGCATTCCCATTCGTTATATTGGTGTCGGTGAAGGGATTGATGACTTGAGACCCTTTGACAGCAATGAATTTATTAGTGCATTGTTTACTGATAACGATAATGCAGACAGCTGAACAGTAAAAGGCCAACTCGATGATCAAATTTGAGCAAGTGAGCAAAACCTACTCGGGGGGACAGCGTGCCCTGCAAAAGGTTAATTTTCACTTGCAGGCGGGCGAAATGGCCTTTTTAACCGGGCATTCAGGCGCGGGTAAAAGTACGCTACTCAAATTGATCAGTATTATGGAGCGCCCCACAGTGGGTAAGATCTTCATTAACGGTCATGATTTAAGCTCGATAACACGTAATCAAATCGCCTATATTCGCCGTGATATTGGCATGATTTTCCAAGATCATAACCTGCTAATGGATCGTACCGTATTTGATAATGTCGGCTTACCGTTGGTGATAGAAGGATACTCTCACAAACAGATCCGCAAGCGAGTGGAGGCCGCACTAGAAATGGTGGGTCTTGCAGATAAAATACGTCAATTACCTATGGCTTTGTCTGGCGGTGAACAGCAACGCGTAGGCATTGCTAGAGCGATTGTGAATAAACCGCCGTTGCTTTTAGCGGATGAGCCAACGGGTAACCTTGATCCCAAGTTGTCGATGGAAATTATTCGTTTATTCGAAGACTTCAATCAAGCGGGCGTATCAGTGTTAATTGCAACTCACGATCTTGGATTAATTGCTCGAATGCGTTACCGCACGCTGACATTAAAGAATGGCCAGATGATCACTGATGGTTTGTCGGAATCGATTACTGAGGGCGTGCTATGAGCCTATTGTTTAATGACAGACCCAGTGGTGCTGTGCAGTCGGCAAAAGTCAATCGTGTTCAATTGTTGTTGATGTTTTTCGTTAACCATATTCGTCAGGCGCTATATAGTTTAGGCGAGCTATGGCGCCAGCCAGTAGCGTCATTGATGACAATTGGTGTTTTAGGCTTGAGCATCACCTTGCCCAGTACCTTGTATATTTTAGTCAGCAATGTCGAGAAAATGAGTGAAGGTTGGCAGCAAGCATCTGAAATATCGTTATTTTTAAAATCAAATGTCACAGAACGCCAGTCTCAGCAATTAGTTACTCGTTTAGGTTTGTGGGAGGAAATTGATGGCGTTACGTTCATTCCCAAAGCTCAGGCACTACAAGAATTTGAACAGCTTTCAGGGCTTGGCGATACGATAGCATATCTGCCTGAAAACCCGATTCCCGATGTTGTATTGGTGACGCCAACAACCAAGCATGCCAGCCCTACGGCTGCTAAGCTGTTACTAGAAAGTCTGTTAAATGAGCGTGAAGTTGATATTGGTAAACTTGATATCGATTGGTTAGAGCGTTTGTACGCGCTGGTGAACGTGGCCAAAGAATTGGTTTCATTTGTGGGCGTCTTACTGTTTTTGGCCGTTGTATTAATCATAGGCAATACCATAAGGCTAAACATACTGAATAAACGCGACGAAATCATTGTGATGAAATTAGTGGGTGCAACGGATGCATTTATCCATCGTCCATTTCTCTACACGGGATTTTGGTACGGCCTATTGGGAGGCTTAATCGCGTGGTTCGCGGTACTAGCCATTTTGTGGTGGATGGATGCCAGCATCACGCGTTTTGCAGAGCTATATCAGAAGCAGTTTTCCATCACGGGACTTGATGGTGGCGCGTTATTAACGATGTTGGCGCTATCTATCTTACTCGGTCTGGTTGGCTCGTTTATATCAGTACAAAGGCACGTGCGGCAAATCGAACCGAGCTAACAAATACGCTTAATAATTGACTTTACGTTGTGGGAAATATGACGACAACGTTTGCCTGACGCCATTGCCCCATACTATTGCTTGGTTGTATAAGCTATGCAGTTCTTTTTGGTCGATCTCTAACTGCTTAGACGCGCGGATCACGTTGAGCCATAAACCACTCTCAAAAGCCCTCACCAAGGTAAAGTAACGACTAAACTCTTCACTTTCACCGAGTATGCCTTGATTCACTTCTTCGGTGAGTGGCAACTGAATGAGTATGTCATTCATGTTTTGATCGAGCAGGGCATCGAGCAGTGAAAACAATCCAATTAAGAAGCCTACCGGTGGGTCCACTTTTAGTCGACGCTTTTGCGAGAGTAAATCAAAGAATTTAGCTCGCACAAGTGACATATGAGTCAGCTCGAGCGGCTTTTCGTCACTCAAGTTGGCCAGCGACAACAGAGCTATGAACTTTTTGATTTCGACCTCACCCATGTAATTAAGAGCGTGTCGAAGCGAGCTGATTTTGTAACGCTTGTTGATCATCGGGTTATTGATAAAGCGTAACAACAAATAAGATAAGGCTGCGTCTCGTTCAATGATTTGATTGATGCGATCAAAATCAAATGCTGGGCTACTACTTTCGCCCATGAGGTCAACAAGCGTTAGCTTACTCGCAGGTAAATCGCGTTGTAAGCGAGCTTCAGGCTGTGCAAAGAAATAGCCTTGGAAAAACTGAAAACCTAAAGACTGTGAACTGGCGAAATCTTCGTAGGTATTGACATGCTCTGCGACTAATTCAAGGTTAGCATCGACTAAGCGCGGAAGTTGGTGCTCAAGGTGCTCAAATCGGTTCACGTTAAGGTCGATTTTGACAATATCGACCAACGGCATAATGTCGGTCTGACGCGTAAGCAACTGCGGGTCGTCCAACGCAATCCTAAAGCCTAAGTTTTTAGCGTGTTTGCAGGCATCAGCCAGCCCAACATCACCACTTGGATCTTGGTTGAGTTCAATGACTACTCGTTCAGGATCCAACTGCTTAGGAATGCCTTGCATTAAGGTCGCGGGATTTAAGCTGATAAATGATTTTTTATCGCCCGATATATCGTCCAAACCAAGCGCATAAAAATGCTCAGCAATATATTGTTGCTTTTTGTCTTCATATTGAGGCAGCGCCCCATTATTTCCGTCACGAAAAATCAGTTCGTATGCGTATACATCCTTTTCTTTGTCCAGGATTGGATGACGGGCAACAAACGCAAACATAATATATTCCTTTAAAACTACTGCGAGGTGGGGTTACTCGTCAAGAGCACTCTGTTTCATTGCTTGACCCCACTTAATGGCCTCATTGTAGAAGCTGTGTATCAAATTCAGTTCGATACCATTCTCTTTCGAAAAGCGCTCTACCGCAGGCCAATTACCAACTTCAAATGCTCGCGCGATATTAACACACTTACGCAGAACATTATCATTTCCGATTAGTGCTTCTTTAACGTTATCGGTCAAGGGGATCTTTTCTACAAGTGATTCCATTGATTGGTCCAATATTGTATCAATCAGGGAGAAAAGGCCTGTCAAAAATCCCATGGGTGGGTTTTCTTGTTCTTTAAGCAAGATTGACACTAACTCACAGAACTTAGCACGCACTAACGACATATGCATCAACTCAATGGGCTTGCCTTCGCTTAAGTTGGCTAATGCTAATAACGCGATGAATTTTTTAACCTCAACCTCACCCATATAGGTGAGAGCATGACGAAGTGATGTAATTTTATTGCGTTTATTAAATAGCGGGTTGTTGATAAATCGCAGCAGCATGAATGAAAGACCAACATCGCGTTGCAGAACTTCATTTACCTTGTCATAGTCAAATTTGGCGCTGGAGCTGACCGACACTAATTCAAGCAAGGAAAGCTTTGATGCACCCATTTGCTTATTTTTGACTATTTCAGGCTTGGCTAAAAAGTAGCCTTGAAAATAGTCGAAGCCCATTTCCGCATATTGCTCAAAGTCTGCTCGTGTTTCGACTTTTTCGGCCACCAATTTAACTTTTGCCGCCAATAATTTGGGCAATGTGGCTTGCACTTGCTCTACTGTAACTTCTTGAATATCTATTTTGACGTAGTGTACAAGGGGTATGAGTGGGTCCCATTTAGGGTCCAAATCATAATCATCAAGGGCGAGTTTGTAACCTAAGTCACGAATGTGTTTTACCGCGTTAACAACGTCTTTTGTGACCTTTACAGTTTCTACAATCTCTATCACGACCAAATCGGCGTCTAGGGACGTAGGAAAACGGTATAGTAGGGTGTCTTGGTGAAAGTTGATGAAAGCCTTTTTATTGCAACTGACTTCTTCTACTCCTAATGACAAGTGATTGCCGGTAAGGATCTTAGACGTTGCTTCATCCGCAGGTATCTCAGGGAAGCAATTTCGCTCGCTATCTCTAAACAAAAGCTCGTATGCAAAGACTTTTTGTTCTCGGTCAAAGATAGGCTGTCGGGCTACATATGCAAACATAACAACTCAATACTCTTGCGTGGACATACTCCACTATATAGTAGAAATTGTAAGGTTATTGGTAAAAAATGAAACTTTTTTATACAAATTCCGGTCTTGATTTAAGCAAAACCGTCATTATATTGATCGGGTTAACAGGGAATCGGAAAAATAATTAACCGAAATCACATTAAAGGTCGTATAAGTAGGTAGTTTTAATACGGTGGCTTTGCTACACTTTTCGGGTATTTATTAGAGGTAACATATGAGTTCAAAAATGCAATCTATGGCATTGTCTGTTCCTCTCAGTGGCAGTATCGAGAGCTACATTCAAGCAGTCAGTGGCATTGATATGCTGACTGCAGAAGAGGAACGTGAGTTGGCAATTCGCTTGCGTGACGAAGAAGATTTAGGGGCTGCGAGAAAGCTAGTCATGTCGCACCTGCGCTTTGTTGTGCATATTGCAAAATCATATTCTGGATATGGCCTTCCGCAAGCGGACCTTATTCAAGAAGGCAATATCGGTTTAATGAAAGCGGTTAAACGTTTCGATCCATCCGTGGGTGTGCGTTTGGTATCTTTTGCTGTTCATTGGATCAAAGCAGAAATTCACGAATTTGTTTTGAAAAACTGGCGCATCGTTAAAGTTGCAACCACTAAAGCACAACGTAAATTGTTCTTTAATTTACGTAAGGCTAAAAAGCGTTTAGGTTGGTTCACTCACGAAGAAGTGCAAAAAGTTGCAGATGAATTGGGTGTAAGCACCAAAGAAGTGTTGCAAATGGAAGCGCGAATGAGCAGCCAAGACACAGCATTCGATTTGTCTGCAGATGATGATGAAAGCGGTAATTTTGCACCAGTGCAATACCTGGAAGATAAATCTGCTGATGTTGAGCAAGACGTTATCGACAGCAACTGGGATCAGCGTGCATCTAAACGATTGTATGCAGCGATTAAAACGCTTGATGCACGTAGCCAAGAAATCATTGAAACGCGCTGGTTGTCAGATGACAAAACCACGTTACAAGACCTGGCTGATAAGTATCAGGTTTCAGCAGAGCGTGTACGCCAAATTGAAAAGAACGCAATGAAAAAATTGCATTCTGCGATGGCAGCGTAATCAACAAAACGATTTGAAAAAGCCGGCAAAAGCCGGCTTTTTTATTGAATGTTCACCCGATACGTTTGTGTAGAACCCTTGTTATCGGTTACGACCATAAACACATCACCGTAGTCTTTTTCAGTCAGTTCTTTCGCCGTACCGCCAAGCCGAGTGACGATATCCGCCACCGTATTGCTGTGACCGACAATGACACAGTCTTGGGATAATTTCCGCATTTGTTCAATCAACGCGTCAGGTTGACGAGGATCGTAGAGATTTATATCGGTATGGATTTTAGTGGCGAGAGGCTCTACAGAGCTTCGTGTACGCACGTAGTCGGTGGAGTATATGCACTGCAAACCCTTATCGGCGAGTAAAACGGCAAGTGTTTGCGCCTGAGCCTGACCAATGTCTGATAGTGGCGGGTTATCGACACCTTGTACTTTCTCAAAGTGACGTAATACATAATAGGTTTGCGCACTGGCTGCAAAACTGAAGCACAGTAAACATAGGCTTAAAATCAATTTCATTAGGTTACATTACCTCTTAGGATATCGTTCAGGTAGGCTTTCAAGCTAGCTATTACGCTAGCTATCAACACTGCTCAACCTTAATTGTCGTGATGACTTGCTTAGCCTTTTGCACGGCCTCTTCTGTCGATTCAGCACGCGCCAGTGCTACCCCCATACGACGCGTTCCACTGACCTGTGGTTTGCCGAAAAGGCGAAGATCTGTGTCTTCAACCATTAGTGCTGATGACAGGTTGCTGTAACGAATATCACTGGATTCACCTGTCACCAGTAATACTGCGGATGCACTTGCGCCATACTGGCGAATATCTGTTATAGGCAAGCCGAGGAATGCCAGGGCATGTAATGCAAATTCAGATAGGGATTGTGAGACTAGTGTGACTAACCCCGTGTCATGTGGTCGAGGTGATACTTCGCTGAAGATAACGTCATCATCTTTAACGAATAGTTCTACACCGAATAAACCTCGACCACCCAATGCGGAGGTCACTTCCGAGGCTATTTGCTGCGCTTGCGCGAGTGCTTGCTCAGACATTTGCTGAGGCTGCCAAGACTCACGGTAATCACCTTGTTCTTGACGATGGCCTATTGGCTGGCAAAAACTTACGCCGCCAATATGCTGCACGGTGAGCAATGTAATTTCATAGTCAAAGTCAATTTGCCCTTCAACGATCACGCGGCCTTTACCAGCACGACCGCCTTTTTGAGCATATGCCCATGCTTGGTCCAATTGACTGGCATCCGTAATGCGCGATTGTCCTTTGCCTGAAGAACTCATAATAGGCTTAATAAAACAAGGATATCCAATGCGTTCTACTGCACTGACAAAATCGTCATAATTGTCAGCAAACGCATAGGTTGAGGTGGGTAGCCCTAAGGTCTCTGCTGCCAGTCGGCGAATACCTTCGCGATTCATTGTGGTGTGCACCGCATTGGCGCTCGGTACGACAGAAAAGCCTTCTGATTCCAACTTTACTAGCTCGCTTGTCGCAATAGCTTCTATTTCAGGCACGATAAAATCAGGTTTCTCTTGTTCGACCACTTCACGTAAACGTGCTGAATCGAGCATAGAGAATACATGGGAGCGGTCCGCGACCTGCATGGCTGGAGCATTGGCATAGCGGTCACAGGCTATGACTTCGCATCCTAAGCGTTGCAGCTCAATAACAACCTCTTTACCTAGTTCACCTGCTCCGAGCAACATAACTCGGGTTGCTGAGCTTGAAAACGGTGTGCCTATATGTGTCATAGTTTATTCAGTCTCTTTTGCTTTAATTGGCAGCACCCAAAACACACCACTGAACTCAGCCACAGCGGTGTCACCATCAAGAATATCAACCTGTAACTTGACTGGGCATTTTTTACCATTAGCCAGTTGGTCAAACTTAGCATTGACCGTCTCAATATTGCAGATAGCGCGCGGTTGCATGGTAATTGGTTTGTGATAATGGATATCGCCATCGCCTAATACGATATCGCCAGCCAATTCTTGTTGTTTCAATTGCAAGTGGATCATTCCCCAGCCAGTAAGCGTAGCAAGGGAGAAGATACTACCGGCAAACATGGTGCCATGAACATTAATGTTTTTGTTGAGAGAAGCTCTCGTTTCTAATGTACGCCCCGAATATTGATAAATCTTAATCCCCATGTGCTCTGAAATGGGTATTGTGTCAGACCAAGTTGACTGTAACTCGGCGCACCATTTGGGGTGCAGCATCAGCACGTTTTTTTCAGTTAATTCTTTTACCATCTGACTGCGTTTGAGTTTGTTTAACTCATTGGGTGCTTGCGCCTCAATGGTATAGCCGCAGGATTCAAAGAAAGCGATGGACGTTTCTCGGCTATTGGTGATTGCGCGTGTCGCTCCGAGTTGTCGTGCAACCGACTCAAGAGCAGACAAGATCATTTGTCCAAGGCCTTTACGGTGATGCTCATTTGAAACCGCAATATGCCGAACTTGTGCTTCTTCTGACGTATTAAGATGAACACGGCCTACAGCCACTATTTCACCTTTGCCATTAACCACCATACGGTGTTCGGCAACGGACTCATATTCATCTTTCTCACTGCCAGGCGGAAAATTCCATGGCTTACGCAAGTATTGCCAGCGGAAGTCAAAATAACGCGCAAAGTCTTCGTCTGTTTCGGGAGTGGCTATTTTATACACGGTGATCCTAAACCCTTGGTGGATTGATTATTAAACCTTATCGGGCAAATAACGGCAAGTTAGCTTGTTAGCCAGAATGTCACGGGACCATCATTGGTTAACGACACTTGCATATCTGCGGCGTAGATCCCTGTGTCGACGTTAGGATGCAATTCACGAGCTTGAGCTACAAAGTGTTCGTACAGCTGCTTGCCAACCTCCGGCGAAGCGCCACGAGAAAAGCCAGGGCGTGTGCCTTTTCGCGTATCGGCAACCAGTGTGAATTGAGAAACAACCAGTAGTTCCCCCTTAACCTGCTGCAAATTCAGATTCATGCGTCCGTTGTCATCAGCGAACACTCGATAACTCAACACTTTATTCAGCAGTTTCTCCGCATTTACTTGTGTATCGTCTTTTTCAACGCCCAGTAGCAATAATAGACCCGGCCCAATTTGGCCAACGGTTTGCGAGTCAACACTGACGCTAGCGTGACTGACGCGCTGAATAAGCCCTATCATGATAGCGTACTCAAATATTTGTAAAAATCATCGGTGGCTTGACGTAAAGCACTGGCTATGGCCGGCTCTGAAGTACTATGGCCTGCTTCTGGAACAAACCGTAATTCACTGTTTTTCCAGTGATTGTGCAATGCAAAAGCAGCTTCACCTTTACAGATCATGTCGTAACGTCCATGAATGATAGTGCCTGGAATGTCGGCAATACAGTGTACATTGTCCATGATATAGTTCTCCGGTATAAAGCAACCGTTCTTAAGGTAGTGGCATTCCAGCAAAGCAAGACTTTTGACTTGATGGAAATGCTGATGAGCATACGCACTGGTATAAGAAACAACGAGTTTAGATAGTCTCTCTTCCCAGCTATACCAGGCTTGTAGTGCATGCGCCTGAGTGACTTCATCCGCTTCAGTGAAAATGCTGTAATACCGATCACAGATTGCCTTACTTGAAGTCTCAAACTCTACCGTCCTAGCAAAATCTTGATACGCCTCAGGAAATATACTTGCCGCACCGCCATCAGGGCTTAAAAACCAGTCAGTATCCTGCTCTCGCGCTAAAAATGTACCTCGTAGTATCAATCCCATAATGTGGGCTGAATATCGAATGGCGTAAACCAGAGCTAGTGTGGAGCCCCATGAACCCCCAAATACTAACCATGATGAAATGCCTAAATATTGGCGAATTTGCTCAATATCCGCAATCAAATGGTCCGTTGTGTTTGCGTGTAGATCAGCAAAGGGGGTGCTTTGCCCACAACCACGCTGGTCAAATCCAATGATGTGATAATGCTCAGGATTAAAAAAGCGCCGATAACCTTCATTCAGCCCTGCACCAGGCCCCCCGTGGATGAACAGGACTGGGACGCCTTTAGCATTGCCGCTAAGTTCTAAGTGGATTTTGTGGCCATCACCTACATCTAATTGAGTGGTTTGGTATGGCGTTAGTTCGGGATACAGATTTGGCATTCTTTTTGTATTATTCCACTTGTAGTCGAACGGGTGTTCGCCTATGTTAAGGACACTTCGATTGCAAATTCAACAGTTATGGAGAAGAAATATGTCAGGACAAGGTTCAGGTGGTAATGTCATTGCGGCGATTTGTAGCTTTTTTATTCCGGGTCTAGGCCAGTTGGTACAAGGCCGGGTGCTAAAAGCGCTTATGTTCTTTTTAGTGACTGGCGTATGTTATGCGTTAGCTGCAACGGTTATTTTTATTTTCTTGTGGCCAGTAGGCGCAATTTTTCACTTGTGGGCAATTATTGATGCCGCAAAATTTCGAGCCGAGTAACGGTACTTCACAATGAAAAAATTGATCAAAATGGTCAGTATTCTGGCAGTCATGAGCTTCATGACTGCCTGTCAAACTGCTTATTATGCTGCGTGGGAAAAGCTGGGCGTAGAGAAGCGGGATATTCTGGTAGACCGAGTAGAAGATGCACGAGAGAGCCAAGAAGAAGCGCAACAGCAGTTTTCGTCAGCACTAGAGCAATTCAGTACGTTGATTAACTTCGACGGCGGCGAGTTGCAGCGTGTGTACGAGCAACTAAGCGACGAATATGAGTCGAGTAAACAAGCAGCTGACGATGTGGCAGCCAGAATTGACAGCGTAGAAAACGTTGCTGAAGCCTTGTTTGACGAATGGCAGGAAGAGTTGGGTAATTACTCTAATGCGAATTTACGCAGAGACAGCGAGCGCCAGTTGAAAGATACGCAACGCCGCTACCAAACGTTAATCAAAGCTATGCGTAAGGTAGAGCGCAGTATGGAGCCCGTATTGGCCTCATTGCAGGATAACGTGCTGTACCTTAAACATAATTTAAATGCCAATGCGATCGGCGCCTTGCAAGGTGAATTAAACACAATTCGTAAGGACGTTGGGCGTTTAATTGGTGAAATGAATGCGGCTATTGAACAATCTAACGCATTTATCCAGTCCTTAAACGGCTAACCTCATCATTGAAAAGTGCAGGCAATAAGTCTGCACTTGCTTCCTTTACAAATAATTTACAATTGCTGACGTATTCATTGCGTTGACTTCTTTACACTTGTACCAGCTAATTCCTTATGTTAAATCAGCGTGGTATGAGTATGAACAGAACAATAAGTGCAGTTATAATTGGCTCAGTGCTATTCATTGCAGTAGGTTGTGGCGGTGGTGACAGCGTGGCTCAATCACCTGAAGTTTTAGAACCTGTGATTGCACCACCCACTAACGATCCGGTCGAGACAGAGCAGCCACCGAGTGAAAATGAGTTCAGCAATCTACGCTTGCCTGAAACGCCCTTTAACTACGCCGATATTACGTTGCCAGAGCATTATCAAGTTAATCAATTCTCCGCTCAATTTCCGTTTCAGCGAGCCGCTATTGACTTTAATAACACCCCAACAGACAACCCTATTACCAATAGTGGAGCAACGCTTGGGAGAGTACTGTTTTATGATAAAACCTTAAGTGCAAATGGGACTGTTGCTTGCGCTTCCTGTCACTTGCAGTCTCAAGGGTTTGCCGATCCCAAAATTCTCAGTATCGGTTTTGACGGTGAAGCAACACGCCGTCATTCCATGGGGCTGGCGAATGCCGTGTTTTATGCCAGTGGGCGGTTTTTTTGGGATGAGCGTGCAAGTTCGCTAGAGGAACAGGTGCTGATACCCTTTCAAGACCCCGCTGAAATGGGGCTGGTATTGGCTGAGCTAGAAGAGTTGGTATCGCTACAGCCGTATTACCCTATTCTATTTGAGAATGCTTTTGGTGATTCGGTGATATCAACCAATAGAATTGCGATGGCACTGTCACAGTTTGTGCGCAGCATGGTTAGCACAACGTCAAAGTACGATCTTGCGCGCAGTGAGGTTAATTCGCCCACGGAGCCATTTCCCGCATTCTCTGAACAGGAAAATGAAGGCAAAGATTTATTTTTTCTACCGCGCCAGTTAGACAATGGTGATCGCGTTGTGTGTGCCAGTTGTCATGTCAGTGAAGCCTTTGTTGGTCCAATCCCCAATGGGCCGCAAGGAAGCTCTAATGCAACCGTTAATGGCATTGACCAAGTGTCTATCGATGACTTAGGGGTCTATGAAGCCACAGGCAATCAGGCGGATATTGGCAAGTTTAAGGCTCCTTCGCTTAAAAATATTGGGGTGACAGCGCCTTATATGCATAATGGTCGATTCCCTACGCTCAGTGCTGTAGTCGACCATTACAGTTCTGGAGTTCAAGCACACCAAAATTTAAGCCGACCGCTGATTGGTTCTAATGGACTTCCGATTCAGTTTAACTTCTCACAGGAAGAGAAGGATGCATTGGTGGCATTTCTACACACACTGACTGACGAGCAAATGCTTCAAGACGAAAAATTCAGTGACCCGTTTATTGAATAAGCATAGATGCGTAGTTAATTTACTCTTGAGCGCTACCCAAATTGAGATAGCGCTAGAGGTTACTCATCGGTGGTTATTTTTCTGGGCTCTTCCGTGACTTGTTGCTCGAAGGTTTCGGCTACCGAACAGGTGAACTCAGCGCCTAGCAATACTACGATCCAAGACAAGTAGACCCACACGAATAAAATCGGAATGACTGCAAGTGCACCATAAATCAATTCATACGATGGGAAACTTGTGACGTAAATCGAAAATCCTTTTTTGCTTAATTCAAATAAGAGCGTGGACAGTATCGCACCGCTTAAAGCGTGCACAAAACGAACTCTACGATTGGGTACTAGCATAAACAAAATAAGGTAAGCAGCAATCGACGTGAGGCTGGGTACTAATGTTAGAAAAAACGTACCTAGCCCAGGCGTATATTCTTCAGCAAAGGCAGCTAAGCCAATTAAGTAGGAACTGACCACCACGCTAGAGCCGATGAGTAATGGCCCCAACGTAATGACCATCCAATAAATGGCGAATGTATAAATTAGTGGGCGATCGCTGGGGGTGCGCCAGATGGCGTTTAGGGTTTTATCGACATTGGAAATCAACAGTAATGCAACGACCAGTAAAGACAATATGCCGATTGCGCCCATCTGTGAGGCATTGCCCACAAATTCACCGATGTAATTCTGTACCACGTCACCGGAGGCGGGTACGAAATTATTGAAAATAAAGTCTTCTATCTTTTTTCGAGCATGACCAAACGCTGGAAACGCTGACATGAGTGTAAAGAACACCATGATAAAGGGGACCAGTGATAACAGCGATACATACGCCAGGTGGCCCGCCGAGACCGTGATCTTGTCATCTTTGCAGCGGCGCAAAAATGTCATACCCAAAGCAGTTACAATCGGTTTCCATTTTTGCCATTGCGTTTGTAGCTCAGCCATACCCATCCAGTTTGAATCCGCGTTTGTGCACGGTGTTGTTTATTAAGCTATTTTTGTCTAAGTCCGAGCATATGGCAAATTGCATAACTTAATTCACTGCGATTCAGTGTGTAGAAATGAAAATGCTTAACTCCTTCTTTAGCCAAAACCTTCACCATGTCCATGGCTATATTGGCACCGAGCAAATTCCGCGTCGTTTGGTCGCTTTCATCCAAGCCGTCAAAGTGCTTATGTAGCCACGCGGGCACATGTACGTTAGTCATTGCTGCGAAACGCAACAACGTTTGGTAGTTCGTAACCGGTAATATGCCCGGTACGATATCTAAATCAATTCCTGCTGCAGCCGCTCTATCACGGAATCGCAAGAACACTTCGGTATCAAAGAAAAACTGAGTGATCGCTTCACTCGCGCCTGCTTCGTTTTTGCGTTTCAGGTTGAGTAAATCGAACTGAGCGTTTGGTGCTTCAGGGTGTTTCTCCGGATAAGCTGCCACTGAAATATCAAAGTCGGCGACATCTTTGAGCAACTTAACCAGATCTGACGCATATAGCTTTGGCTTGCCGCCGTTGGGTGGCAAATCACCGCGTAGCGCAACAATGCGCCGGATCCCATTGTCCCAGTAGTCTTTGGCAATTGCTTTGAGCTCTTCTTCTGTAGCATCAATACAGGTTAAGTGAGGTACCGCAGGTACACCGGTTTGATGCTGAATTTGCTTCACGATGTCATGGGTACGATCACGTTCACCGCTGTTAGCACCATAAGTTACCGACATGTAAGCAGGATTCAAAGGGGATAGACGTTCGATCGATTTCCAAAGCGTTTTTTCCATTTGCTCGGTCTTCGGCGGAAAAAATTCAAAAGAAACAGCAATATCATTTAGTTCGGCTAACGACTGATTTAATGCGTCGATGCCTTGAGCATAAGAGACCATAATAGAAAAACTTTGCAAATAGACGTTTAGACGTCTAAATTAAATGGAATAGTGAAGTGAGTCAAGCATTCTTATTTGCTTTATTGCATCTAATGCTTGATTGACCTTTGTGAGATTGCGGTTAGAATTTCCTCCGCTAAAAATTATAAATAACTAAAGGCTGGCCAATGGCAGAGTGGAACGGCAAATATATCCATCCCTACGCAGAGCATGGGAAGAAAAGTGAGCAGGTTAAAAAGGTCACGGTTTCGATCCCGATTAATGTGCTCAAAGTTCTGACTGATGAGCGAACGCGCCGTCAGATCAACAATTTGCGTCATGCAACAAATTCAGAGTTGTTATGTGAAGCGTTTTTGCATGCATTTACTGGGCAACCATTGCCAGATGATGATGATTTGCGCAAAGATAATCCTCACCGCATACCGTCTGCTGCGCGGAAAATAATGCGAGAAATGGGGATGAATGAAGATGATATTGAGGCGTTGGAAGAAACGCCGGAAGAGTAAGTTGTATGAGGCCAAATGGCCTCGTTTCCATACACGTACCTAACGTGTTGAATTATTCGCAACACAGTTTTTGCCTAACTGTTTGGCTTGATACAAAATATTATCAGCGCGATGCAGCGCATCTTCATGCGAAGTATCGCTCCTTTCCAACGTCGTCGCGCCAATACTGACCGATACAGCGACAACATTATTGGCCAAGGTGGCTACTTTCTGCTCAAAAGCGAGACGCAATCGCTCAGCAAATTGAATGGCTTGCTCGTATATTGTGTTGGGCAACACAATCACAAACTCATCACCACCAAACCGACATGCAATATCGGTTTGGCGCAATTCGGCTTTACATGTCTCAGCTAATGCCAAAATCATTTGGTCACCCATTTTATGCCCTAAGTTGTCATTGAGTTGTTTGAGGTTATCGAGATCGAGCATTAATAAAGAGGTAGGGGTGTCATAGCGTTTAAAGTTAGCAAAATGCATTGACATATCTCGCTCAAGTTTACGCCGATTATACAAGCCGGTAAGCTGATCGGTTTCGCTGAGGTGGCGTAAGCTTTCTTCTAATTGATGCCGTGCTGATATGTTGCTTGCTACCCATAAGACTACGGGTTCGTCATCGATGTTAAACTTGAGTGACTGCAACCGTCCTTCAAACCAAATCGGATCAGATGGCCCAACATCAGGAAGGCCTTTAACGTCTTTATCACTCAATTCGTATTCAACGATGTGCATTGCAACGGATGTCAGTGCTATTTGAATCTGAGATACAAACCAATCTGCTTTCTCTTGATTGAGAACGTCATGAATCTTCTGGCCAACAAGCGAAGAACCGTCATGATAGTAACGGCTGTCTCTTCCGCCGAAAACTGCGATGTATTTGCCACTAGCTGAAAGTAGAAATGCCGGATCTGGTAAAGCGTCTAGAAGCGACTTTAATTGTTCAATATTCATGTTGATACAATTCACCTAATCGACTGCACATTGAACAAAAAACGCCTACTGAGATCAGTAAGCGTTTGTTTGAAAGGCAAGTAACTGAGCGTTGACGACTAGCAGCTATTTCACTGTTATCTGCATACTTGGTCACCATAATAGTTATCACTGTAATTGCACTCTTTTTGTTGTTCAGCTTGCTGTGTTTTTTTACACGCGATGATTTGTTGAATTAATTTAGCCATGGTTGTTCTCCTTGTTTAGTGGAGCCAGTATTGGCTAAGTTGAATTTAATTCATATTAATTAAAACCTATCAAATTGATTGTTTATATCAATTAGGATTCGAAGCTCCAATTCAAGTAGAGGTTTCAATTTATTCATTGTGTACTGTTTTTAAGCCAGCACGTTCATGCCTCAGCCATTCGAGCGCCTCGTCAATATTAGTGAATTCTTTGCTTTGGTATTTATCGCTGTCTGGAGGGACCACCAAACTTTTCGTTACCCGAGAGGAGATGGGCGAACTAGACACATAAGCTTCTCTGACAAGGCCCGCTTCAATGGCTCTTAGCGTTGCTTCATGCAGATAGGGGACTGCATCTGAGGTAGGCATCCAGTCATCACGCAGAATACCAACAGCACCAAATGGTGGTGTCACGATAGGGGAGACATTGTGGTTAATTTCGTAGATAAACTCCTTGGCTTTCTCTAAGTTCCACCCACCCGACAAATCCATAAATATTATGTTGTCTTCTACCCAAATTGTGAGGTCACCGTGGCTACTAAACGACATGCTCAAATCGAATTAAGTGTTCTATAAATACTCTAGTCACTTTTAACGTAACTACCAAATCTCTTTACGCAAACTAGAGCTGCTCAGATCAGTCGCAAAGGCGTGCAAAAGCTGTTGAGTCGTGACTATTTAGGTGGCGGTTCGGGCGGGAATAACGAGCACAAAAAAGAGCCCTTAGACAGGGCTCTTGGTATTTGAATAATGAAAATCGCTAATCCATATAGCCTTCGGGCATATCAATACGTGCGACACCAGAATCAATAGCGGCTTGTGCTACTGCTTTGGCAATGGTCTTACACAAGCGTGGATCCATCGGTTTTGGAATAATGTAATCCTTGCCGAAGGATAAGGCGTCTGAATGACTTGCTTCTAATACTTCTTGCGGTACTGGCATTTTAGATACTTGTCGAATGGCTTCAACTGCTGCCACTTTCATTTCATCATTGATTGCTGATGCTCGCACATCTAATGCTCCCCTAAAGATGAAGGGAAAACATAATACGTTGTTCACTTGATTCGGATAATCTGAACGGCCTGTGGCCATGATCAAATCGTCGCGTACTTCATGCGCCAATTCCGGTTTTATTTCCGGATCAGGGTTAGAACATGCAAACACTATCGGGTTAGGCGCCATGAGATTGAGTGTTTCTGGCGGCAGTAGATCAGGACCCGATACACCGACAAATATGTCAGCACCCGCCATAACATCGTCGAGCGTGCGTTTGTCTGTGTTATTAGCAAATAGCATCTTATGCGGTGTTAAATCATCGCGTCGTGTGTGGATCACACCGTTACGGTCAAGCATGTAGATCTTTTCGCGTTGAGCGCCACATTTAATAAGTAGCTCCATGCAAGCGACAGCGGCAGCGCCAGCACCAAGACAGACAATGATGGACTCTTCTAGATTCTTGCCTTGGATTTCGAGAGCATTCAGCATGCCGGCTGCCGTTACGATCGCAGTGCCGTGCTGGTCATCATGAAACACTGGAATTTTGCAACGTTCAATCAGTGCTTGCTCAATTTCAAAACACTCAGGCGCTTTTATATCTTCTAAGTTAATACCGCCAAACGTATCCGCAATGTTGGCTACTGTATTGATAAACTCTTCTGTTGTGCGGTGTTTAACTTCGATGTCGATTGAATCAATACCAGCAAAATGTTTAAACAACAGTGCTTTACCTTCCATAACAGGCTTAGATGCCAGCGGGCCTAAATTTCCAAGGCCAAGGATGGCGGTACCGTTAGAGATCACCGCCACCATATTACCTTTAGCGGTATATTGATAGGCAGTATTTGGGTCGTTCGCGATTTCTCTTACTGGCTCTGCAACACCTGGACTATACGCCAGAGCAAGATCTTTGACGCTGTTGGCTGGTTTACTCAATTCAACTTTAATTTTTCCTGGAGTAGGTTTTGCGTGGTAATCCAATGCTTGTTGGCGAAAGTCAGACATGCGTCTAGTTCCTTGAATTGTGTGCTGTAGGGTAAGCGTTTATACGCTGTATTGTTTTTTCGCTAATCTAACATACTCAAATATGTGTGGCATATCGGATGTGCGTGATCAGCATAGCTAAAACCAAAGGTAATACCAATTAAAGCTGTACGAAAAATAACACATATAAATGTTATGAATGATAATTTGAGAGTATATATTATTTTAATTGGTTTGCTTGGGACACAAAAAAAGCGCCCGTAGGCGCTTTCTCTGAAATAATTAGGCTTATTTCTTGCCCAATGCACCGAAACGCTTCTTGAAGCGATCAACACGACCACCAGTATCAACGTTACGTTGTTTACCAGTGTAGAATGGGTGACATGCAGAACATACGTCTAGGTTGATGTCTTTGCCCAAAGTTGAACGTACTTTAACTACGTTGCCGCATGAACAAGTTGCAGTGATTTCACTATAATTAGGGTGAATATCTTTTTTCATTTAGGGTTACCTCAAATTAAGGCCGCATCGCTATCCAACCCGAAGTTGAACACCACACGTTATCAAAAACTGGCACCTACAAGAGTAAAACCCGAGGTTGCCGTAAAGAGCGGCGCATATTAATGTACCCGCCATAGTCGATCAAGTACTTTTATGTCTATTTCGTTGAAAATTTGCGCAGTATTCAAGCTGTGTTTGGGGAGGTTTGTTGTCTTTTATTAGGGTTGCGTTGCCGGTGCCGATGCGGCGTTTATTTGATTATCGCAGTGAAGCTATCCCTGCGGGGTGTCGAGTCGTGGTCGAATTTGGTAAACGAGAAATGGTCGGGATCGTGTTGGAGCACACCGAATTAACAGGTGTAGACGGCGACAAAATAAAACCCATAAGCGCGCGGCTGGATGAATTGCCAGTGATGGATGAAGAGTTGTTGTCCCTTGGGCAATGGTTGGCAGACTATCATCACCACCCCATAGGTGATGTCTTATTTACGATGCTACCGGCATTATTACGCAAGGCGACACCGTTAACTGCACCGAGTATTGATTATTTTCAGTTAACAAGTAGCGGAGAAGCGCAGTTACAGCAAACGATGCGAGCTAAACAGCAACAAGCGTTGTTGTCATTTTTAAGCGCGGGTTTAGAGCCTCAGAGTGATGTGCGAGCGCAGTTCGGACAATCTGTTATTAAAGCCTGTGTTGAGAAAGAGTGGATTGTAGCCGTATCAAAGGAAGTATCGCCGCAATTAGACTGGCACGTTCCGATGACGTTAGCTAAAGCACCAGCGCCAAATGCGGATCAAGCGCTAGCAATTGCGAACATTAATACACGACAAGGTGAATACGCGCCGTTTTTGCTAGAAGGGGTTACCGGCAGTGGCAAGACCGAAGTTTATTTGCAGGTGATTACGCCCCTACTTGAAGCGGGTAGGCAAGTCTTAATTCTTGTTCCGGAGATAGGTTTGACACCGCAAACTGTTAGACGTTTTGAAACCCGCTTCGGTATTGACGTAGGGGTGTTACATTCGGGCATGACAGATAATGAACGCCTAACAGTATGGCAAAGAGCGCGAGAGGGTAGTTTAGGACTTGTCATCGGCACCCGCTCTGCTATTTATACGCCGTTCAAACAATTGGGTATGATCATTGTTGATGAAGAGCACGATGAGTCATACAAGCAACAAGATGGCATGCGCTATCACGCACGAGATGTCGCTGTACTGCGAGCCAAGCGTTTAGCGTTGGGGTTGATATTGGGCAGCGCAACCCCGTCTTTTGAATCCTTAAATAATGCGCTGTCAGGCAAGTATCACCTACTTCAATTGCACCAACGCACGGGACAGTCGCAAATGGTAGCGCAGCGAGTCCACGATATACGTGGAGAGCAGTTAGAAGCAGGTATTTCGGGACCCATGCTGAGCAAAATGCGTGAACACTTATCCGCCGGTGGACAAGTTATGGTTTTTATTAACCGGCGTGGATTTGCCCCAAGTCTAGTTTGCCATCAATGTGGCCATGTAGCGCAATGTAATCGCTGTGATGCGCCATTTACTGTGCATAAAGCAGTGTCACGATTGCAATGTCATCGATGTGACAATACACAACGATTGCTCCATCAATGCGAAGTGTGCGGTAGCAATGAGATTGGTTCACAAGGTGTTGGCACTGAGCAGCTAAAAGAATATTTGGATGCAGCGTTTCCAAGTTACAGTACCATTCGTATTGACAGTGATAGCATGCGAGGTAAGCAGCGGCTTGCCAATGCGATAGATGACATCAATGCCAATAAACACCAGATTATGATTGGTACCCAAATTTTGTCGAAAGGTCACCATTTCCCGCTGGTGACGTTGGTACTGGTCATTGATGTTGATGGTGCTCTATTTAGTGCTGATTTGCGTGCAACAGAAAAGTTAGCACAATTGCTTACTCAGGTGGCAGGGCGAGCCGGACGTGAGAATCGTCATGGCGAAATGTGGTTGCAAACCCATCACCCCGATCATCCATTATTATTGGATTTGCTGCACAATGGGTACCATCACTTTTCACGTTATGCGCTTTCTGAAAGACGCGCAGCGCAAGCCCCGCCCTTTTATCAGCAAACAGTATTCCGAGCAGAAGCTAATCAACTTGAGCCCGTCAATGAGTTTCTAGATGCGGTGAAAAGAACCTTGGAGCGTCATCCAAAACTCACTGTCATTGGTCCGCTACCCGCTTTGATGTTCAAGCGCGCAGGGCGCTTTAGAATGTTATTGATAGTGAAGTCTGAGCAACGTCAATATGTTCATGCTGCGATTGCGTCACAGCTCGATTATATTGAAGGGTTAAAATCTGCAACGCGCGTACGGTGGGCAATTGATGTTGCGCCCACCGATTTATCGTGAAAAAAATTGCATCCGTCGAATCGCTTTGTTTTCATATTCAGGTAAACTGTTTAACCCAATAATGAAGTTGTTTTATTGCAATGCCACAAAAAGATTACGTTAAGCGCGGTCGCGCGCCGAAGAATACTCAACCAGAGAAAAGATCGTTGCCATGGATCAATATTTCAGTGGCATTAGCGTTAATTGTCGGTTTTGTGTATGTCCTCTGGCAGATTAAGGATAACGCGCCTGAGCCTACCCCACAGGAAGCGCTGCCCGAAGTTATCGCGCAGGAGCCTGAGGATGATTTGCCGGAACTGCCCAAAGAAGAGTGGGAGTTTATTAAAACGCTACCCGGCTACGAAGTTGAGGTGGAAGAGGTCGAGCAAATTACTAAGCGTTATCTCATGCAGTGCGGCAGCTTCCGTAGTGAAGCGCAAGCACAAGAGATGCGCGCAAAAATTGCCTTTACTGGGATGGAATCTATGGTTCGCCAAAGTGATGGTAGCAATGGGCGCTGGTATCGTGTTGTATTAGGCCCATTTGAAAGTAAGCGAGATGCGGAGCGCAGTCGCCACCAGTTACGCGATATTAATATTCGTACGTGCCAGATCTGGTACTGGAACCTTTAATCTAGTTACGCCTTGAAATTATCTTGACGAGCCCCACCTAAGCTACATGATATTTGCTAAGGAATACGCATGACAACGATAGTTTCAGTGCGACGTGACAATCATGTCGTTATTGCCGGAGATGGACAAGTGTCTCTGGGAAATACCGTAATGAAAGGTAATGCGAAGAAAGTGCGCCGCCTATACAACGATAAAGTACTCGCGGGGTTTGCGGGTGGAACAGCCGACGCATTCACTCTTTTTGAACGCTTTGAAAGTAAGTTAGAGCAGCATCAGGGCCATTTAACCCGTGCAGCTGTTGAGTTGGCGAAGGATTGGCGAACCGACCGAATGCTACGCCGTCTTGAGGCTTTATTAGCAGTGGCGGACCACACCGCGTCACTGATCATTACCGGTAACGGTGATGTCGTTCAACCCGAAGATGATCTTATTGCCATTGGCTCAGGCGGCCCTTATGCGCAAGCCGCTGCCACTGCACTGTTGAAAAACACATCGTTAAGTGCCGAAGAGATTGCTCAAAAGAGTTTGTCTATTGCTGGTGATATATGTGTGTTTACCAATCACTGCCAAACCATCGAAAGCCTAAGTTATTAATCGCTTCCCGCGAAAGAAAGAGAAGAGTTTATTATGTCGGAAATGACACCCAGAGAAATTGTTCACGAACTTGATCGTCATATCGTGGGCCAACAAGATGCTAAACGTGCGGTTTCTATAGCGTTACGTAACAGATGGCGTCGAATGCAACTGGAGCCTGAGCTTCGTCAGGAAGTGACACCTAAAAATATTTTAATGATCGGCCCTACAGGGGTAGGTAAAACGGAAATTGCTCGACGTTTAGCTAAGCTGGCGAATGCGCCATTTATCAAAGTTGAAGCAACTAAGTTCACCGAAGTTGGATATGTGGGTAAAGAAGTTGAAACCATCATTCGCGACCTCGCTGACATCAGCGTTAAACTAACCAAAGAACAGGAAACAGCCAAAGTAAAATTCCGTGCCGAAGAAGCCGCGGAAGAACGTATTCTTGATGCTTTGATCCCACCGCCGGAAAATACCTGGGGCGAAAAGGAAGACGTGCCTAATAAATCAACTCGACAAGCGTTTCGTAAGAAATTACGCGAAGGTGAGTTAGATGATAAAGAAATCGATATCGATGTTGCGTTACCGCAGATTGGTGTTGAGATCATGGCACCTCCTGGCATGGAAGAAATGACAAACCAACTTCAGGGAATGTTTCAGAACCTGTCTGGTTCTCAGAAAAAGAACAAGAAGTTGAAAATCAAAGAAGCCTTTAAGTTACTGGTAGAAGAAGAAGCTTCGCGCTTGGTAAACCAAGAAGAGCTTAAAGAAAAGGCGCTATTTAATGTTGAACAAAACGGGATCGTGTTTATCGATGAGATAGATAAGATCTGCAAGCGAGAAGGGACTGGTACAGCAGACGTGTCGCGCGAAGGTGTGCAACGTGATTTGTTGCCACTGGTAGAAGGCTCTACGGTATCAACAAAGCATGGCATGGTGAAAACAGACCATATTTTGTTCATTGCATCGGGTGCATTTCAAATGAGCAAGCCTTCTGACTTGATCCCCGAACTACAAGGTCGCTTACCCATTCGTGTTGAGCTGTCTGCTTTAAAAGTAGAAGATTTTGTTCGCATCTTGACGGAGCCTAGCGCGTCATTGACGGAACAATATATTGCCTTGATGAAAACAGAAGGTGTGGATATCGAATTTACCCATTCTGGTATTGAGCGAATTGCACACGCTGCGTGGCAAGTGAATGAGCGTACGGAGAATATTGGCGCACGACGCCTTCACACAGTACTTGAACGCTTAATGGAAGATATTTCATTTGATGCATCAGAGCGCTCCGGCGAAAAGCTAGTGATTGATGAAGCATACGTCAATAGTCATCTTGATGCGCTAGTTGAAAACGAAGATCTTAGTCGCTTTATTCTGTAGTGGGCATTTCACATTCGTTATAGGGCTCAAGCAACAATTCCGTTAGCGCATCTGTTAGCGGAATGCCCGTTGCTTGCTCAACTGCAATAAACATGGGGCTGGGATTCACTTCTAAAAAGTAGTACCGGCCTTCATGATCACATCGCCAATCGACCGCACTCCATTGCATGCCAAAATAATATGTAATTGCTTTGGCGAGCAGCTTTATGGGTTCAGGAATAGCGACAGCATGCGCCTGCGCGTATTGGTCTTCACGGAAGTCGATGGCGTCACTGGCAAACTCGATACTGAATGTCTCGCTACCAATGACATAAGTTCTAATGTTAGTGCCGGGAATAAAGGCCTGAAGTGTGACTGGGCTTAGTTTGAGCACATGTTGTAAATATTCAATCGTGCGCTGACCCGGCTGTACTATCTCCGTTAGCGCCCCACCATGCACGGGTTTAAATATTGCTTTAGGGGTTTTGTTTAAAAATGCCAATGCTGCTTGAGGGCAATTCCCCACGTAGGTTTTTGGCAAGAGTGCGCCCAATGAGCGGGCAATTTGCAATTGTCGTGGCTTAGCCTGATGCGCCACAATCGCTGAGTAGGGGTTTACCCAATTTAAAGACGACTCGGAAAAAAAGGTCTTTAACATACTCAATGTGTCGCGTTCAGCAATAGAGGAATTGGAACATAGTGGAGTGAAGCTACGCCAGAATATAGAGCAAATCTGTTCAAACCAAATCGTTTCATCGTTGATGCAAAGAGAGCCTTCCCCTCTATTCGGATCGTAGCTAATCTGAATATCTTTAGGAAAACATTGGGTATCGAGTGCGAGCGTATGACGCCTACGTTTTAGCAACTGAGTTTGCATGTGGCTGACGTGTGCGTCTTCTGCTGAACCAACCAATAAGGTATAAGGTGTTCGCATAGCGTTCCTTGGATCAGAATTGACAGATTTGCGAACATACTGCGTTCGCAATTGTTCTGAAGTTATGAATAGTCAGGCATGTAGCCACCATCTTCACCTAACGCTTGGGTGAAGAAAATCGGTGGACTGATCGGTTGTCGCTTAAGCGCTCTACTTTTGCCGTCATTGGGTTGAGTACTACTATCATACTCTTGGCTTGGGCTCAGGCCCCCGTGAACCCGTGACAGGGCTTTAGGGTGCAGCGGTACTAAGGTTGGTTTTGCAAATGGGTGTCGCATAGCATTCTCCAATTATTTGAATTGAAGGACCCCTTGGTTGAGCAACATACACTCAACACAGTCCTTTGTGTTTATTAATGTGTGTAAGTGTTTACTTCATGTAAACATTTATAATTATAGGTCTTTATCATTCATTTTTGACTGAACCTATGACGGGTTTTGGGCACTAGACTATCGTCTCCTGTCGCTCAGGAAAGGCCTCAATACTGTCGGCTAGGCCTCGCATATAGCTGTATTTCACGACTGCGTACATACCGTAAAACCACAGAGTGTTGTAAACCACCATAGTCAAAATAAATGGCGGCGCTTGATGGGTAGAAACAAAATAAATAAATAGAAATCCGCTGCCGAGCAAAAAAGTGAGGGCAGAGTAGCCAACAACTAAGTAGTAGATGCTGTGGATTTTGCCATGAGGGTTTTCCATATCAATTTCCCGTTTAAATAGCTTGCCTGAGTACCACTTTTTCTCAGGCTCATGTTGATTGTAATTATGCTGCATCGGCGTGCTCGTATAGTGCTTTGAAGTAGGCGGCCATTAAACTTGCACGATTAGTAATATCTAGCTTGCGGTAGATATTTGCGCAGTGAAATTTAACGGTACGTTCACTGATGAATAGTTCACGGGCAATCAGCTTATTGGGTAAGCCTTCCATGATTTTCATTGCGACTTGTAGCTCGCGTCGCGAAAGTTGCTCAAGTTGAGTTGATATTGTCATTGAGTATCTCCTGTGTCTTCTTCCATTGAAGTAAAGGTTGGGTTGTTAATCAGTGAGTTAGGGTCTACAGGCCGTAGCCCACCATTGATTAATTGGTAAACCACATCTGCATTGCGTATGGTTTGAATTCTGTGCGCGACAATGATCCGCGTTATGTTTAACTGCTTTATGTGGTGCGAGATTTTGGCTTCGTTATCGAGATCAAGGTGGCTGGTCGCTTCATCCATAAATAGGATGTGTGGTTTTCTATACAAAGCCCTGGCAATGAGCAGGCGCTGACGTTGTCCGCCGCTCAAGCTACTTCCCATATCGCCTATCAGGGTGTTGTATTGCATTGGCATTGAGAGAATTTCTGTATGGATGCACGCGAGTTCAGCAGCCCATGCCAGGCGAGGCATGTCTACACTTTCATCAAAGCAGGCGATGTTGTCAGAGATGGTACCACTTAAAAGTTGGTCATCTTGCATGACCGCTGCAATGTGACGGCGGTAGTGGCGGGTATTTTCAATCGGTTGCCCGTCTATGCAAATGGTGCCATCCTCCAACGCGAGCAGGCCCATTAGGCACTTAAGCAGAGTCGTTTTGCCGCATCCACTAGCACCTGTTATAGCAATGGTTGATCCCGCCGCAACATCCAAGTGAATATGCTGAAATAACGGTTTATCCAAAGGACTATAGCGATAACTCATATTGTGAGCGGAAAGGTGACCATTGCGCACGTTCTGTGAGGTTGCCTGGTGAGTATCTAGAACGTGTTCAGATGTTGCGGATGTGAGTAATTTGTCTTGTGGCGTAAAAACAATATCGCTGAGTCGCTCAAAGTGTAGATTCAGCATTTTAAACTCTATCCACTGGTTAATCAGGCTATCCACGGCACCAATAAAGCGGGACTTGTAGCTGACAAACGCGTACAGCATTCCTACGCTAAACACGCTATCCATTACCGCCAGTGCTGCTAAAAAGATAATCAAAATGTTTTCTAACCCGAACAACAGTTGATTGATTGCGGAGAAGCCAATATTCCAGCGACTAATTTGGATATTCTTATTTAGTACGCCGATCAGCCTATTGAGCCACTGGTTTTGGCGATCAGATTCTTGTTCAAATAACTTGATTGTTTGGGCTGCGCGGACAGATTCTATGAAGTGACTGTTTTCTTGCGCTGCCGCAATGATGGCTTCTTCGTTTAATTGTCGAATGGGGCGATAGAATGTGTAACGTACGATCGCATAGATAATCACGACGCCCACTACAACCAATGCAAGTTTGGCACTGTATACGAACAAGACTAGCAACGTAACGATTGCCATTAAGCCGTCAACGATCGCAGTAATTAGTCCTGTGGTCAGCATTTCGCGGATGGTTTTTAGTGAGCCAAAGCGGCTGACGATATCGCCTACATGACGCTTAGAGAAGTAATCCAGAGGCAATTTGATCAAGTGCTGAAATACGTTTGATGACATTTGTAGGCTAAGGCGGTTAGACAGGTAAACAATGCAGGTTTGTCGCAGGATTGAGACCGCAACTTCAATCAGTAAAAGTAGACCAAAGCCCAGCGCGAGAACACTTAATATGGCGTGATCATTACGCAAAATCACATCATCAATCACAATCTGCATATAGTAAGGGCTAGCAATTGCAAATAATTGAAGCAAAAGAGAGAAACCCAACAGTAGGAAAAGGCTTCGTTTGAGTCCTGTGATGCGCGACCAAAAATGCTGTAGGGTTAAACTTTGCTTTTCTCGCTTCGGTTCGAAATCTATGTTGGGCGTTAGCTCCAAGGCAATACCAGTAAAATGTTTGTCAGCCTGATGTAGTGGGAGTTTCCGCACCCCCGCTGCGGGGTCATGGATCAAAATGTGTTTATCCGTTGCTGACACCAATACAACAAAGTGATTCATATCCCAGTGCAGAACACACGGTGTTTCCAGTTCACACAAGCTGCTCAGTTCTAGCTTGAGTGCACGTGTTGCCAACTTTAATTGACCGGCAATAGCCATAACCTGTTTAAGAGAAGCGCCCCTTGATGAAATAGCAAATCGTTGACGTAACTGGGTTAGATTCGTGTCATAGCCGTGATAGCCACAAATCATTGCGATACAGGCCAAGCCACATTCTGCTGCCTCGGTCTGCAAAATAAGCGGTACAGACTTTTTGTTGGTAAAGTGCAGGTTGTCAGTAAAATTGATCGATACACTGGACATTACAGTCTCCCTTTCAGGCTATAGATTGGCTCAAATAGCCACTCAAGGAGACTTCGTTCTGAAAGCGTAATGTCGGCGCTGAACGTCATGCCGGGCTTCAATGGAATGGACTGTCCATAGGCGTCAATATAATGGGTTTCAAGTTTTGCATTGGCTAAATACACGGGCTCCAGATTGGCGACTGGCGTTTGAGTTAACTCTCCGGGCAACAGTACTGATGTCGATATTGCGGTTAGTTCTCCCCGGTACAGTCCAAATTTCTGGTAGGGAAAAGCGTCATATCTCAATTCTATTGGTAAGCCTTCTTGGGTAAAGCCTGCCGCACGTACAGGTAGCAGTATGCGGGCTTCGAAATGAGCGTCTTCCGGCACAATATCCAATAAAAATTGGTTGGCTTGGGCCGTTTGTCCTTGCGTTGTTTGTAAATTACTAATCCTTCCAGAGCGGGTGGCGACTATTACGGTAGTGCCTTGGCTTCGGAGTTGAGCCGTTTTTTGCGCTAACTCGCTCATTTCCCTTTGCCAACGCGTTTCACTGCTGGCTGTTTGTTTGGGGAGAAGCTCAAGTTCAAGCTGTAATTGCGACATTTTATTCTGCTGTGATTGCTTGGTTCGCATAAGAGACTGAACTTCACTCTCAACGATTAATTTTTGTTCAGCTAATTTTTCAATCGTCTGTTGAGGGAGTGCGCCAGAACTGTGAATATCCTGATATCGAGCAAGTCGCTCACTGATTAATCGATGACGTTTGTTGAGCAGTGAAATTTGCTCGGAGACATGTACTAGCTCTTGCTGAGCACTGGCAATTTGCTGGGTAAGGGAATGGATCCTAAGCGTATCCATTTCTTTTTGTCTTTGCAGATAGTGAAATAATTCTTCTTGTTGACGCTCAAACTCAACCAGTAGCTCTTCTTCTAAGTAACCTCCACTCTCTCTATTTTTAGCATTCTGAATGGTAAGTAAGTGATCACCTACTTTAACCAATTCACCTTCCTTGACATACACCGCAGATACCGTACCAGGTTGTTGTTTTGAATAGAGTTTAGCTATCCCGCCTTGGGGCTCTATCCATCCGTATACCTGCTCTTTTCGTGCATAGCTGTTGGTGGTTAAAAACACCATAAGCAGTAAAAGCCACATGCAGAACACCAAAAACATGACAACATGCGAGACTTTGGGCACGACTAAAACATCGCCATGCAATCGCATGGCTTGAAAGTCGATGGCATTTTGCCGAAACAAATTGCGTGTTTGTGATTTCTGCTTAGTCATTTTATGTTCTTAATCCTTTGACGTTGCTGTGAGTTATCCATCCGTGGACTCGCTGGCTTCCTATGCCGTTTTCTCACGTCCTCCTGGTAGTGCACCGGTTTTGGTCACTCATCCCTGCAGGCTGTTGAACTCCCTGACATCATTCCATGACATCTCATTGTTCTCTCCGTTAACCGTTGCACATCAAACACTAGTTATTCCCATCCTTGTGATACTGCTACTAGTTGTTTCGTCAGCAATCCTTACCGACACGTTCAGATTAGTATCTGTATTCGGGCGGGGTTATGTGGGCTTGGACTAGGCAAATCTGCATGATGCAGAGGTGATGGCTTGTCTTAAAATTTAGAGTGTTGTCTAAAAATTTAGAATTGAGATGTTGTTTCAAATCAATGTTTTAGTGTCGGAGTGCAGGCAAACTGAGGCAATCAAAAGGTGATGTGCTATACCTTATATTCGACACGTAATTCAGTTAACACGCACCATCGCAGCAAAGGTATGCTGCATTTAATGGGGCAACACACGAGGTACTCAATGTTCATTCCAAGTATTCTACTGAAACAACTTTATACGCACGGTAGTTTGACCAAAACCGACACCGGTATCAGCTTTATGCTTAAAAATAGGCTTAAAGATGCGGTGGTCAATGAGCTGCATTGGGTCAGCGTTGACGGTGATAAAATCGACAATAGCAAAGTCAGAATACAGGTAGGTCCGGATACATACCTATCCATCGATGAGTTAAATGGTGGCCCTGATATTCCTTTTGAACTCAAGCAAACCTATACCGTGTTTGTCGATATAGATGCAGATGTTAGTCACGAAAAACGTAAAATTGGCATCTCGTTTAAAGCGAGTCCGTTTGGCAAATTGAAGTTTGAGGTTGAGGATGTGGTATCTTCCAGTGAAAAAAAGCCTTCTCACATACCGCGCGATCCTCACGATGATTACGGCGACGCCATGATCAAGGCACGTCAGGATTATTTTGCCTCGCGTACTGGAAGTAAGATTGATCACGTGGGCAAGTACTCTATCGATCCGCATTCATTAAAGGGAAATATCGAACACTTTATCGGTGTCGCGCAAGTCCCCATTGGTATTGCAGGTCCGCTGACAATTGATGGTGAGTATGCAAAGGGTGATTTTGTGGTGCCATTGGCCACAACAGAAGGCACATTAGTCGCGTCCTATAACCGTGGTATGAAACTGCTCAATATGAGTGGTGGCGTGAAGTCGACGGTTGTCGATGACGCGATGCAGCGGGCGCCCGTGTTTGTATTCTCTGATGCACGTGGTGCGCGAGATTTTGCTAAGTGGTTACAAGACAACTTAGACACAGTACGCCAAGAGGCAGAAGCCACTTCCAGTGTTGCGAAGCTGACTTACATCGATACGTATCTCTCTAATAAATTTGCTTTTTGTCGATTCAATTACCGTACCGGTGATGCGGCAGGGCAAAATATGGTGGGCAGAGCGACCTTTGCTGCCTGTGGGTGGATATTGGATCACTACCCGGGCATCGAAAACTTCTATTTGGAAAGTAACTTCGCGACGGATAAAAAAGCATCTCAAATTAATATTATGCGCACACGTGGCAAGCGCGTTACCGCAGAGGCTACTATCAAACGTGAGCATCTATTGAATGTGATGCGCGTGGATCCTAAGCAGATTGATTATCATGGTCGAGTCGCGGGCGTAGGTTCTTTTTTGTCAGGGGTGAATAACACTGGGTTGCACTCGCCTAACGGTATTACTGCAATGTTTATCGCGACCGGACAAGACGTTGCTAACGTGTCTGAATCCTCAGCTGGGATCTTGTATTCCGAATTGACAGAGGCCGGTGATTTGTACTTGTCGCTTACTATTCCGTCGTTAATTGTAGCAACTTACGGTGGTGGTACCGGTATTGGTACACAACGAGAGTGTTTGGAGTTGCTCGATTGCTATGGTCGAGACCGGTGCAAGAAGTTCGCTGAAATCGTCGGTGCAGTGGCATTAGCCGGTGAAATTTCTTTGGCTTCAGCCATTTCTTCACAAGACTGGGTGTCTTCTCACGAACAATATGGTCGCAATCGATAACGAATACCGTATTGCAGGTATAAAAAAGCCAGTGCGTAATGCACTGGCTTTTTGGTTTTCAGTGTATTTGGATTTAGTGTTTCCAGTGATACTTGTGTGCCTTAGCATCAACTTCAGTAGCGGTTTCAGCCGGCATAAATAGCTGATTGTCGCGTTCGAAGAAGAATGGCTCACGTTTGGCTTTACTGCCGACTTCGTTCATCGTGGCGGCTTCGTAAACACGGCCGTTAAGTACCGTATACGTAACATACTCACTGCGACGTAAATCGCTTAACACGTCACCGTCGATAACAACCAAGTCAGCGAGTTTGCCCGCTTCAATGCTGCCGAGATCTTTGTCCATACCTAAATGAGTCGCACCGTCAATTGTGCCACCACGTAGCGCTTCCCAAGGTGTGAATCCGCCTTGCTCCATGATCCAAAGTTCCCAGTGAGCTGCCAGACCTTCGCGTTGTCCGTGGGCACCGATGTGAACACCAACACCGTTATCACGTAGGGTTTTCGCGTAGCTTGCCACATCTACATGATTGTATTGATTATCCGGCGCAGTAGGACGACGAATTGAACGGCTTTCAATCAAGAAGTTAGGCGTGTAACGCATGAGTCGTTCGTTCTTCCAAACTTCGGTGCGATCGTACCAATATTCTTCACCCATCAAACCGCCGTATGAAACAACGAACGTTGGCGTATAACCAAAGCGCGTGGCTTTCCAAAGCTGGGTTAAGTCGTTATAGCCGTGCGCGATAGGTAAGGCGTGTTCAAGACCCGTATGACCATCAACCAACATGGAGATGTTTTGCTGGAATTTACCACCACCTTCAGGCACAACCATCATGTTCAACTCGCGTGCAGCTTGCAACACTTGTTGACGCTGGTCACGACGTGGTTGGTTGTAACTTTTAACAGAAATAGCCCCAACATCTTGAAGTCGGCGTACATGGAAGTAGGCATCATCATAATTGTTGATGATGGCTTTGTAGCCAAGCGCTTCTGCGCCGTACAAAATTGTACCGGTAGAGTAAATACGCGGTGCTACGATTTTACCTGCGCGTTGTAGTTCGGCTGCTGCCATGATTTCGGTGGTATCGTTTGACGGATCGTGGATGGTAGTCACACCAAATGATACGTTCGAATATTGACTCCAGTTTTGATCTGGAATGATTTCGTTGCGGCCTTGAGCACCATGGGCGTGAGTATCGATCAGCCCTGGGATAACCGTTTTGCCTGTTGTATCGATTACTTGGGCATTGCTTGGTACTTCAACACTGTCGGCACCGCCTACGGCGACAATACGGTTGCCTTTGATGACAACGACACCGTTATCAATCACTTCCTGTTCGCTGTTGGCGTTGCGCATAGTCACAACCTTACCGCCCACTAGTGCTACGGTGTGATCAGGTGTATCAGTGCGTTGCGTAAATGAAAGGTTGAGGCCTTCTGACTCAGGCTCTGGCAATGCCTCGTCGCTATTGGCTACGAAGTCAAATGCTTGGTCAAGTGAACGCTCGAAGAAATATGGACCGTGGAACCAACTGACCGCTGAATTATCCGCAGACCAATTCAAGTATTCACCCGCGCGCGCGGATAACTTTTTAACTGGCAATGAGGTCATATTTGGGCCAATCGTGACTTTCTTGCCGTTGTCAGCAAACGGAGCTACATAGGCATTGTACTGATTAACGAAAGCGACCCATTGTTTGTCGTGTGACAAACGGTATTCACTGACTTGATCGGCACCGTATAAATGCACACGTTTATCTTCGCCATTCAGATCTACTGACGAGAATTGTGTTTCTGGGTATGGCGTTCCGCCTACCGACTCGGTGAAATAAACACGTGTGTTATCGCCCGCGAAATGCGGATTTAAGCCTGAGCGCGAAACGCGTGTAGTGGTTTCTTTATCTAGGTCTAACACATAGATACCACTATCAACCGAATATTTCGGATCAAGTAAATAACCACCGCTGAATTTGCGATAAGTGATTAACTCTCCATCGGTTGAGAAGCTTGGCTCGATGAAGTGGCCAGGTGCTAAGCTAACGACTTTACCCTTGCCACCACGTGCAGATACAACCCGGATAGAACCTAGGTTCTGGTCATCCCAAGTAGTATAAACAATGCTTTTGCCATCGTTTGAATAACGTGGGTAATACTCTGCATGGTCATTTTGTTTGGTCAGGCGTTTAACCTTGCCTGATTTAACGTCACGCACATACAGTTTGCCCAATGCTTGGAACAGTACTGACTTACCATCAGGTGATTTTTGTGACCAACGCAGTGCCTTAACCTCAAAGTTCTCAGGTGCTACGTCAACAGGGAAGCGAACGGCGTCGGCATATTGCAGCGTAGCCTTAACGTTAACGTCTAGTGTTTCTAACTTAGGGGCATCTGGTGAGCTGTTAGCAACATCGATACGATGGAATTTACCACCCGTCCAAAACACAATATGTTTGCTGTCAGGCGTCCAATCAAAATAAGCGTAATATCCTTCAGTACCAAAACCTTCCTGCATATCACGTTCCATGCCCAAGAAGATTGGCGTTTCAGTCCCGGTGGCAATGTCTTTAACAAACAAGCCCGTGCGGTTTGTTACGCGGCGAATGTAAGCGATGGATTTACCATCGGGTGAAGGTGTTGCGACAACAGCGCCACCCGTACCTGAGATATAGCGCTCTTCTTCGCCCGTTTCACGGTCGAACCGCGTGATCGCAAAAATTGATTTTAGCGGGTCGCGGTTGTAGCTAAATACGCTGCCTGGGCTGACGTCTTGCGTAAAGTAAATGTATTTCCCGTCCGGCGAGAATGCTGGATCGGCAATATTCTTCTGGTCCGCTTTACCATTTACGCGTTCTTTAATCGGTAATCCGGTACCACCGCTTTTGTGGTACAACCAAATTTCACCGGCTGGAATACTGCGGCTCGACATGATGCCTTTGGTGGCTGCGATATACTGACCGTCTGGGCTCCACGCAGGAGAGTGGATCATGTTAGTTTTTTCTTTGGTTACTTGACGCAAGTTAGTGCCGTCAATATTCATGACCCACACATTGCTCAAACCATCGCGGTCCGAAATAAAGGCTACTTCAGAACCATCTGGGCTAACGGTAGGGTGAATGTCCCAAGCAAAATCTTGTGTTAATGCACGCGCCTCACCACCATCGATAGGCACAATGTAAATATCACCGAGCATATCGAATACGAAGTGCTTGCCATCAGGTGTTATATCAAGGCTTGACCACGTCGTTTCATCGGTTTCGAAGTTCAGTGTATTGAGTTCAAATGGTGGGTTTAAAATATCCCACTCCGTTTTTGCATCATCTTTTTTATCGGCTGCCGCTTCTTCAGCAAGCGCAGTAAACGCGCCGCCGAGGGAAAGTGACATCACTAACCAACTGGCCAGTAAAGACTGTCGTTTAGGTGTTTTCATAGAAATTCCCGGTTATGTATTGTGGCGTCTAGTGAGTGACGCTTCTTTTTTAACCGACATACATTACCACAACTGAATCTTTTACCTAGACCCTGTTGCGTTAGATGGTTGAGATTTGGCGACTAGTTTGGATCCGGAAATTGCTCGCGGATCTGTGTGAACGCGTCAAGGTTGTTCAATAAAATGTCGACCAGTTGAGGGTCAAACTGCTTGCCTTTTTGCTGTTGGAAAAACTCAATGATATCGTCCAGCGGCCAAGGGTCTTTGTAACAACGATCGCTACCAAGAGCATCGAACACATCAGCGATAGCAGAAATGCGACCTGCAATGTCGATATCTTCACCTTTGAGTCCATTGGGGTAACCGGAACCATCCCAGCATTCGTGGTGTTGATGCGCGATTGTTGCACCTAGATGAAGAATAGGGTTCTCACTGCGGCTTAGCATGTCATGGCCAATAACAGCATGGGTTTTCATGATTTCCCATTCTTCATCATTGTGCTTACCAGGCTTGTTCAGAATGTGATCCGGAATACCGACTTTACCAACATCATGTAAGGGGGAGGCCAATTTGATCATCTCTGCGTCGTGCTCTGATAACCCACATAATTTAGCTAGCAAATGACTCAGGTGAGCAACACGCTTAACGTGACTACCCGTTTCTTTGGAACGCATTTCAACGGCTTCACCAATTAGGTATGACAGCTCGCGTTGCGAATCTTTTATGGTTTCCCGTAAACTGAGGTTCTCATGAGCGACCGCAATATTGTGGGCAAAATACTCTAGCAGATGGTGTTGAACAGGTTCGATTGCATTGTTGCGCGAAACATAGAGTAAATTCTCGGTACCACGATTGGTGGTGAAATAGCCAATAAAGTAGTCGTCGTCATGAATACTTTTTTTCTGTTCAATGGCATTGGCAATCCGTTCCATAACACTTTGACTTAATGGAGTGTCGTCATCCTCTCCACCTTGGTTATTGGCAAGGATATTCAGTCCTGAAGTGGGCTCACGATCGTATTCATGGGTTACCGCACAGCACACGATTTCACTTGATTCTAACCCTAATATGACCGCAATTTGGCGTAAAATTGTGGTCGCAAATTGAGGCAGGGTTTCGCACTCAATGAATTCGGCTGTGGCAGCTATTATCCGCTCTAATCCTAACCGATGACGCTCAATGATTTTGATATCCCGATAACTGCGTAACGCCGAGAAAGTGACGGTTTTTAAGCGTAACGCGGTTAACTCGGTTTTATTTTTATAATCATTTATATCGTAATCACGGATCACGCTTTCTTCGGGCGCTTCACCAGGCTGCCCGGTACGTAGGACTAAGCGAATGGTATGGTTATTGAGCTGTGAACGCGTCCATTGGATGAATTCAAGGCCTGCGTTATGCGTTTCCATTACCACATCGACAATCGCTAATGCTATGTCATTGTTTTCATCACTGGATAAAATATCGCGGGCTTCTGCGCCGGAGTAGGCGCTAATGCAATCAATACGGCGTCCGTCAAACTCAACGTCTGCAAGTACCATGCGCGTAACGGTGTGAATTTCGGGTTCATCATCAATAACGAGAACTTTCCAACGGCTTCCTTCCGGAAGCATGGGTTCTTGATAATCATCATTGGAAAAAACGAGTTCGTCGTCCATCGGGCCAACATTAAACGCCAACGTAATTTAACTATAGTTTATGGTTGGCTAATTTCTATTTTTTTCTTTTAGCCCTTTTGGCTGGGTTTAGCAGGATGGCTTTTACCCACAACAGACCACTGAGTGAGGAGGCATCGGTTTTTAAAAGAGAAAAAAGCCCACTAAGAAGTGAGCTTTTTTGATACCAAGCTGGGCTTATGTCATGGTCACAAATTCTTCAGCACTGGTTGGGTGTATAGCAACACACGCATCAAAGTCCGCTTTTGTCGCACCCATCTTCATTGCAACGCCAAATCCTTGCAGGATTTCATCCATCGCATAGCCAATGCCGTGAAGGCCTACCACTTTTTCTTCGGGGCCCGCGCAAACAAGCTTCATTTTTGTGATCTGACGATGTGACGTTACCGCAGTATACATCGCCGCAAAGCTTGATTCGTATACATTGACGTCGTCCTCACCATAGCGAGCTATGGCTTCTGGCTCAGTAAGGCCGATGGTGCCGATGGGGGGGTGGCTAAACACAACGGTTGGCACCAGCTCGTAGTCCATGTGCGCATCAGGTTTGTTATTGAATAACCGCTCTGACAACAATCGTCCAGCTTTTACCGCAACGGGGGTTAGTTCAATCTTGCCGATACAATCACCGACAGCGTATACACCTTCAACCTCGGTGTTTTGATTTTTATCGACTAAGATGTAGCCTTTTTCATCGGTCTTAATATTGGTGTTTTCAAGACCAATAGTGTCTGTCGCAGGACTTCTGCCGATAGCCCATACAAAGCAATCGGTTTCAATTTTTTCGCCATTGGTGAGAATAACCGTTAACGAATCATCTGCATTTTTAACGATTTCTTTGATGACATGATGTTTGTGCAAACGCGGACCGTCTTTTTCAATAAGTTCTGTTAGCGTTTCGCTCAGCATAGGATCAAAGTTTCTAAGCGGTGCATTTTTGCGCACAACTAGATGGGTCTCACTGCCTAGGCTGTGCATAACGCCGGCAAGTTCTACGGCAATATATCCCGCTCCTGCGACGACAACTCGCTTGGGTTGTTCTTTTAATGCAAAAAAGCCATCTGATGTGATGCCGTATTCAGCGCCGGGTACATTATCGATGTTAGGTCTGCCACCCGTGGCGATCAGAATGTGTTTAGCTGTGTAGCGTTCCCCGTTTACTTCTAATGTATGGTTATCGATGAAGGTTGCGTAGCCTTCGATACGGGTAATGTTATTGTTCGCAAGCACGCGGTCGTAGGAACCATGGATGCGTTCAATATACGCATCACGACTGGCGATTAATTGCGACCAGTTGAACTGGTTAACGCTCACGTCAAAGCCATAGTCTTTCGCATACACATTAATTGCTTCTGCGACCTGTGCGCCGTACCACATCGCTTTCTTGGGAACACAGCCCACGTTTACGCATGTTCCGCCAATGTGTTTCGCTTCGATAAGTGCAACACGTTGACCATATTTCGCTGCACGATTCGCTGACGCAATACCGCCGCTTCCGCCGCCGATGCAGATATAATCAAATTCTTTCATTTAATATCCGAGTAGCTTAGTTGATTTGATGTAGATAGCTTTACATAGAATATTCTTTCAAACAAAGGTTCAGTTAACTGAATATCTGGGTTTACGTTCGTGATTCATTTACCGCAGCATGAAATGTTAGCGGGCTCTATTGTAATTTCGAAATTTGCCCCTAGATTTTACCTATTGTCCTTCAGTTAAGAGATACACCATTGGATCCCATTATTCATGCCCAGCAACAACCGCTACCACAATTTTCGGCAATCAATCCTGAATCAATAAAGCCGGCTGTTGAAGCCTTGATAGCGGAGTCGAAAAAGGTAATTAATGAAGTCGCGGCACTGGAAAACCCTACTTATGCTGCTGTGGTTGAAAGACTCGAAGCGCAAGATGATCAACTTAGTCGTTTCTGGTCACCCGTTTCGCACATGAATTCAGTCGTCAGCTCTGAAGCATTGCGCGAAGCGCATGACAGTTGTTTACCACTGCTTTCGGAATATGCGACGTGGGTAGGGCAACATGAAGGGTTATACAATGTTTATGCGGCCCTGCAAAATAGCGAAGAATATCAATCGTTAGAACAGGCTGCGCAAACCGCTATCGACAATACCATTCGCGACTTCCGCTTGTCCGGCGTTGCGTTGTCAGGCGAAGCTAAGCAGCGATATGCGCAAATTCAGTCGCGATTGAGCGAACTTGCGTCTAATTTCAGCAACAACGTGCTTGATGCCACAATGGCGTGGTCTAAGCATGTGACAGATGAAGCTGAATTGACTGGCTTGCCAGAATCTGCATTGGCTGCGGCACAGCAAGCGGCGCAACGAAAAGATAAAGAGGGTTGGTTGTTTACACTGGATATTCCCAGTTACTTGCCCATCATGATGTATTGCGACAATCGAGAATTGCGCGAGGAAATGTACCGCGCGTATACCACGCGGGCATCCGATCAAGGCCCAAATGCTGGAGAGTTCGATAACACTGCAATTATCGCTGAAACCCTAAAATTACGTGAAGAAGCGTCACATTTGCTTGGTTTTAAGCATTATGCGGAACGTTCGTTGGCCACCAAAATGGCGGAAACCCCGGCGCAAGTTGAACAGTTTTTACATGATCTCGCTCGTCGCTCTAAGCCGCAAGCTGCGCAAGACTTTGAAGACGTACAGCAGTTTGCACAGTCGTTATATGGTGTGACCGAGCTGAAAGCATGGGATGTGACTTACTTCAGCGAAAAATTGAAGCAGCAGCGTTATGCTATTTCAGATGAGCAGTTACGCCCCTATTTCCCTGAGCACAAGGTTGTAAATGGCTTATTTGCTGTGGTGCAAAAGCTCTATGGGCTGGATATTCGCGCGCGTGACAACGTGGATTGCTGGCATGATGACGTATCCTTTTATGACATCTACGATACCCATGGCGAATTGCGCGGAAGTTTTTACTTCGATTTGTACGCACGCGAAGGCAAACGCGGTGGCGCTTGGATGGATGAGTGCAGAGTTAGGCGTAGAGTTGAAGGAGACATTCAAGTCCCAGTTGCTTACCTGACCTGCAACTTCAATGGTCCCGTTGGTGATAAGCCAGCGTTGTTTACCCATGATGAAGTTGTAACTTTGTTCCACGAGTTTGGACATGGTATTCATCACATGCTAACCAAAGTTGCAGTTGCCGGTGTGTCGGGCATCAACGGTGTGCCGTGGGATGCAGTTGAGCTTCCGAGTCAGTTTTTAGAAAACTGGTGTTGGCAAGAAGAAGCATTGGCGCTGATTTCCGGTCACTATGAAACAGGTGAACCACTACCCAAAGACCTATTGGACAAAATGCTTGCTGCGCGGAATTTCCAAAGCGCGATGCAAATGGTTAGGCAGTTGGAGTTCAGTTTATTTGATATGGCGATCCACCAGCTACCAGCCGACAGTATTGACGTTCAAGCGGTAATTGACAAAGTACGTGATGAAGTTGCGGTGGTTAAGCCGCCCGAGTTTAATCGCTTTCAGCATGGCTTCTCGCATATTTTTGCAGGTGGATATGCGGCAGGATACTACTCTTACAAGTGGGCAGAAGTGCTGTCATCTGATGCGTTTAGTCGTTTTGAAGAAGAGGGTATTTTCAACCAACAAACGGGGCAAGACTTCCTCACCCATATTTTGGAAAAAGGTGGCAGCCAATCGCCGATGGAATTGTTTACCGCATTTAGAGGGCGTGAACCCGAAGTGGATGCGTTACTTCGACACAGCGGGATCGCGGCGTGAGTGCTGAAGCTTTTGATGCCATATATGCGCGCGCGGCAAAACGCAAAGGTGGTGAAGGCGCGTTAGAACGGTTGCTGGGGCAACCGTTGACACCTGCAGAACTGGCTAAAGTCGGTGATGACCGATTTTTAGCTGAGTTCACTAAAAAGGTGTTTCAGTCTGGATTTGTTTGGCGAGTTGTCAGGCAGAAGTGGCTAGATTTTGAAGAGATATTCTTTGGCTTCGATATTGAAAAAGTACTGTTAATGCCAGATGAAATGTTGGAGCGTAAAGCGTCCGATCCGCGCATCATTCGTAACTACAACAAAGTTAAGACTATCCGCGATAACGCAATAATGATTGCGGATGTTCGGCAGCGGCACGGCTCATTTGCAGCATTTGTAGCCGAATGGCCTGCTAATGACATTATTGGTTTATGGGAATATCTGAAAAAGCACGGAGCTCGTTTAGGGGGTAACACAGGTCCATATGCACTTCGCTTTTTAGGTAAAGACACGTTTTTGTTAAGTAAGGATGTCGAAGATTACTTTACCCAACATAAATTAATTGAAGGCTCAGCACGTTCAAAACGCAGTTTAAACACTATCAATCAGACCTTTCTTGAATGGCAACGTCAAAGCGGTCGTTCGCTTCAGGCTCTGAGTCAAATCGTCGCCTTTAGCTGTGGTGATAATCATATCAATTGATGGGGAATGCATGTTTGGTGAAACGGTCGAAGGGACGGTTTACACCCGGCGCGCATTATTCTGTCTAGGATCAATAGCGGCTTCAGCCTCTGTCGGTTTTAAAAACTCCTTGAGTGTGCATGGGCGGCTTTTAGTGCTGTTGTTAATGTCTTGTTTTCGATAGACTTAGCGACATTAGCTATTAGTCAGATATTGTGAGTAATTCATGACGTTAGAAACGGCTTCGTCGCAATCACAGGCACCTGCCGAAACTGCCGATAGTGGGCAAGAAAACTCCACTTCAGGTGAGAAGACCCATTTCGGTTTTAAACAAGTCGAAACAGACCAAAAAGCTTCCATGGTGGCTGAAGTATTTAACTCAGTAGCAGCGAAATACGATGTCATGAATGATCTTATGTCGATGGGCATTCATCGGGTATGGAAACGCTTTACCATTGACTGCAGCGGCGTTCGTAGTGGCCAGCGCGTATTAGATCTCGCCGGCGGAACGGGGGATTTGGCCGCCAAGTTCTCGCGCCTTGTGGGTAAAGAAGGGCAGGTCATTCTTGCTGACATCAACCGTGAAATGCTGAAAGTGGGTCGTGAAAAACTGCGTAACATGGGGATTATTGGCAACCTTGATTATGTGCAAGCTAATGCTGAAGCATTGCCATTCCCAGACAATCATTTCGATTTGATCACCATTGCCTTTGGTTTACGTAACGTAACGGACAAAGACAAAGCGTTGGCGTCTATGTATCGTGTTTTGAAACCCGGTGGCCGATTGCTAGTGTTGGAATTTTCCAAACCTACACAGGATTGGTTAAGCAAGGTGTACGATGCTTATTCTTTCCATGTGTTGCCTAAAATGGGACAGCTAGTCGCAAATGATGGAGATAGTTACCAATACCTAGCCGAATCCATCCGTATGCATCCTGACCAAGATACATTGAAAGGCATGATGGACAATGCTGGGTTTGATCAAACCGAGTACTTCAATCTTACTGGCGGCATTGTGGCGCTGCACAGAGGCTTCAAGTTCTAATGCCGACTGCTCAGGTGTTGCATGCGCTGGCTGAAACGATTATTAATCCGCTGATCAAGCTTGATCCGGATACCCAGCAACGCCTAAATGATCTTAAAGGTAAACGACTGCTTGTTTGGTTGGAAGAGTTGAGTTGGCCTGTTGAATTGGTTTTTGACGAGTATATTTCCATTCACGAGTGTCAGCTTGATTGGGATAAAGCTGTGCATGAACTGACTCAAGAACAATGCCTTATCAAAACATCTTTAGCCACACTGCCTGAACTCAAAGATAATCGCAAAATTACCCAGCTGATCCGCGATGAAAAGTTAGACTTGTGCGGAGACATGCAAATTGCGCAACAAGTGAGTCAACTTTTCATCCTGTTATCCATTGATTGGGAAGATGTGCTCTCAGCGTATATCGGTGATGTTGCTGCGTATCAGGTGGTATCAGGCGTTCGCCGTTTTCATCATTTTGCAAAACAGCAGACGCAGCAAATGGCAGAAACCTTAAGTACCGCATTAATAGACGAAAAGCGTGTTGCCGTTCATCGCCTTGAGGTGATTCATCAAAGTGATCAAATTGCGACATTGCGTGATGATGTGGAGCGATTGGCTATGCGCATTCAGCAAATGGAACAGAAGCAATAACGACTATGCGATTTTTCCGCTTATACAAAATCAATAAAGTATTGTTGCAACACGGTTTAGATGAATGCATTCCACATCGTTTCATGCCGTGGTACGCACGCTGGGCACGGCAGGGATTATTTTGGATCCGCAATCAGCATAAATCTGAATCGCAAGGTAAACGTATCCGCTTAGCGCTGCAAACGTTGGGGCCAGTATTCATCAAGTTTGGCCAGATGTTGTCGACGCGACGCGATTTATTGCCGCAAGATATTGCCGACGAACTCGCCTACTTACAAGATAAGGTGCCGCCGTTCGACAACGAACAGGCACAAACGATTATTAAGCAAGCGTTGGGCTTGCGTCAAATGGATGAACTGTTCAGTGAGTTTGATCCACAGCCCTTAGCCTCGGCGTCTATTGCACAAGTGCACGCTGCCAAGTTACGCGTAGACAACAAAGATGTTGTGGTCAAAGTATTACGCCCGGATATTGAAGACACCATCAACGCTGATATCGATTTATTGCAAAGCTTTGCCCAGTTATTGCAAACCTGGCTGCCCGATGGAAAACGCTTACGACCGGTTGAGGTGGTAGCGGAATACCGCCGGACGATTAAAGATGAATTGGACCTGTTACGAGAGTCAGCTAACGGTATTCAATTAAAGCGCAATTTTGAATCCTCAGAAGCGTTATACGTGCCACAGATCTACAGCGACCACTGTCGCGAAAACGTATTGGTCATGGAGCGTATTTACGGTATTCCTGTGGCCAATGTTGAAGCACTAAAAGCTCAAGGCACCGACTTCAAGTTGTTGGCCGAGCGTGGGGTTGAGGTGTTTTTTACACAGGTATTCCGTGACAGCTTTTTCCATGCAGATATGCACCCAGGGAATATTTTTGTATCCACAGAGCATCCAGAGAATCCACAGTATATCGCGATCGATTTTGGCATTGTGGGTACCCTCAACCGCGAAGATAAACGCTATTTAGCCGAAAACTTTATTGCCTTTTTTAATCGTGACTACCGCAAAGTCGCACAGCTTCATGCTGATTCGGGTTGGGTTCCGCATGATACCAATATCGATGATTTTGAGATGGCTATTCGCAAGGTTTGTGAGCCCATTTTCCAAAAACCATTGGCAGATATTTCCTTTGGCCATGTATTGATGCAGTTGTTTAATACTGCACGTAGGTTCAATATGACGGTGCAGCCGCAACTTGTGCTGCTGCAAAAAACCTTGCTTTATGTTGAAGGGCTTGGGCGTCAACTGTATCCACAATTGGATTTGTGGCAAACCGCTAAACCGTTTTTAGAGAATTGGATGAAAGAACAAATCGGCATTAAGGCTATGCTTAAGAAGATCCAGGATAACTTGCCTTTCTGGTCAGAAAAACTGCCCGATATGCCTGACTTGGTTCATGACAGTCTTAAGCAACTTAAGACGTTACCTGAAATGCAGCAACGTCAATTTGAACAACAAATGACGATCCAGCAACAGCGTCATAAAGCTCACTTAACCACTATTGTGGGGTCAACCCTATTGATCCTCGCGGCTTTGGGGCCCCTGCATGATCTGAGCTGGTGGATATCGGCCGGCCTGACAACAGCGGCACTTGGTTGCTGGATATACGCCTACAAAAGTGCGCAAAGCGAATAATCGGCGCGTTTTTTCTAAAGGCGGCAAAAGTCTCATCGTTGACGGTTAGTATTCCCTTAACACCTTGTAAGGCCTGTCAAAACTAACTCCTCGGAGGAGTTTTTATATCTGGCTATTTTATGACTTTTTTATGAATTTCAATCAAATAAGATAGCTATATAAATTATTAGTGGTATAGTGCAAGGGTCTTTGATAGACGAAATTATAGAGTTACAAGCTGCAAGTGTTTTGAACATCTCGAGTTACTAAGTAATTGTTGTAAGACGTTTTCCATTTCGTACGTGTTGACCCTCAATATAATCCAGTTCATCAAAGACGCGACAAATGCGCATTGTGCGCGAGTAACAATTTAATTGAGGTTTTACATGTCTAAAGTAACAGGCACCGTTAAGTGGTTTAACGCTGATAAAGGTTATGGTTTTTTAACTCAAGATAACGGTGGTAAAGATGTATTTGTACACTTCCGCGCAATCGTAGCAGAAGGTTACAAAACACTTCCAGAAGGTCAAAAAGTTCAGTTCGACGTTGAAGAAGGTCAAAAAGGTCTTCAAGCTGCAAACGTTGAAACTATCTAATTGAGTTTCATTGATGGTGACCGCTTGGTCACCATCATTTCATTCTTCAATCTCCGTTAGCTACACCCTTTCTTTATCGCTTTTAATGCGTGAAAATACTGTTGTCTCACTAGACGCAAGCACCCTGAACAAGCAACCTTGATTGCGATGTTACGTTTAAATTTTTGTATTCAAATGATTGATCTTGATCAGCTCAATTTTGCTGATTTTTACCACTTTTAGAATTTCTTCCAGTACACTCCTGTGGTCAAATTGTGAAATTATTCAGGAGTTATTTCTATGTCACAGCCTCTGGCCATTTGGGATGATTTATTGCTATTCGATAAGCAATTGTCTGAAGAAGAGCGCATGTTGCGCGACAGTGCTCATGACTTTTGTCAGGCAGAGCTGATGCCAGGTATCTTACAAGCGAATCGAGACAGTCACTTCGATCGCAATATCATGCGTAAGTTCGGTGAGGCTGGGTTGCTAGGTGCGACCATTGACGGCTATGGCTGTGCAGGTGTGAACTACGTTAGCTATGGTTTGATTGCACGAGAAGTTGAAAGGGTTGATAGTGGTTATCGCAGCGCAATGAGCGTGCAATCGTCGCTGGTTATGCATCCGATTAATGCGTTTGGTTCAGAAAAACAGAAAGAACGTTATTTACCCAAACTGGCGAGTGGCGAATGGGTAGGGTGCTTTGGCTTGACTGAACCTGACGCAGGATCTGATCCCGCGTCAATGCGCACTCGAGCAGAGAAGACCGAAGGCGGCTATTTGTTAACCGGCAGTAAGATGTGGATCACAAACTCGCCAATTGCAGATGTGTTTGTGGTGTGGGCCAAAAAGGTTGATGAAGACAATGCTATTTGCGGCTTTGTTCTTGAGAAAGGTATGACGGGACTGAGTGCACCTGAAATAAAAGGCAAGTTGTCGCTGAAAGCCTCTATCACCGGTGAAATCGTCATGGATAAAGTATTTGTGCCTGATGACAATGTACTGCCGAAGGTAAGAGGGTTAAAGGGCCCCTTTAGCTGTTTGAATATGGCGCGTTATGGTATTTCATGGGGTGCGTTGGGTGCTGCTGAATTCTGTTGGCATGCGGCACGTCAATATGGGCTTGATCGCAAGCAATTTGGCAAACCGTTAGCCCAAACGCAGCTGTTCCAAACCAAATTAGCGAATATGCAGACAGACATCACATTGGGATTACAAGGCTCATTGAGAGTGGGCCGATTAATTGACGAAAAGCAATTTGATCCTGCAATGATTTCACTGGTTAAGCGCAACAACTGTGGTAAAGCCTTGGATATTGCGCGTCAATCACGTGACATGCATGGTGGCAATGGCATTGCAGATGAATTCCACATTATGCGCCACATGATCAATCTGGAAACGGTTAACACTTATGAAGGCACCTACGACGTGCATGGGCTTATTTTAGGGCGTGCGCAAACAGGATTGCAGGCGTTCTTCTAACAGCGTCTACCATTGACGCAAAATACGCGTATAGGCTGATGGGTCAAGGTAGCTGTCTCTCTCTTCGAGGGAGACAGATTCACCATTTTCTTTTAAATAGGCGACTGCATCAGCCCATTGCGAAAATGACTTACCGTCGATGAAATAGCTGTCGACAGATGCCGATTTTGCACCCCACGGGTAGGCGATATTCATCGCTTTTGTCGGTTCACTTGCGAGCTCATCCGTTATGTGAGGTGTCTTACTGCTACTGATCAAGGCTATACCTTGCCCTTCCTCAAGCGACGCCATGATCCATGGAAGCCCTAACAATTCATTCATACTGCCGTCTTTTAACATCCCTTGAATAGCCGTATTAAACGCTTGAATGATTTGCTCGGCGTTTGGTACTGCAGAATTAAGACTCAGGTGCAGGCCTGTGCTGAAAATTGCGGCATTAGAACGGTGTAAAAGCTCTTCATTTTCGGCGATCAGCAATCGATTAAACTCAGCAAAAAATAATGAATCTGTTAGCAGGTAGTTACTTCTTTCCTCTGCCACATTGCTGATACTTTCAAACGTCGTAGGATTTCTCGACCACTTAATATCTCGAACCAAGCGCAACGGCGGCGTGGCGGCATAACGATTTTCAATGGCAACACGTGCTCCGCGGATCTGGGCGAAGCTGCGCACAGCCTCTACGTCTTCAGTTTTACTAACCAAGTGCAAATACAGCGGTAAATACTGTTGTGAGTAACTGAAATTAGCGCGTTTGGACTCAAGGTCAATATAGTCGATACGACCATCGAATCGTCCTGAATTTAATCCGCTGCCAGCAAATGCCGGGCGTTCGGTTGTGATGACGGTGTCGTAACCGGCTCGTTTCATAGCCGCCGTGACAATATCACTAAGACGCTCAGAATGAGCGCCTTGATTAGTAAAAGACTCCCACTCGGTAGTGACCAATTGAAGCGTCTGAGCCGCGTTTGCACTGGCGCATAGCCATAGCGTGATAAATATTGCACTTAACAAACGACTCTTCACGAAAACGTCATCCTCTATTTCGGTTCAGCTTTGAGTAGCTCTGCTGAAAATGGTCCTTACTCTACCTTCAATGTTAACTCATAACCGGCATACTTGCGCATGTTGATAACGCGATCGCCATCTAACATCCAATATTGCTCTTTTATGCCTTGCAAGACGCCAGAAAATTCAGGGGTCTTATCGAGGTTAATCGATTTGATTTTATCTGGATAAGTAAGCACAGGATATATGATGGTAATAGGATCTGCGTCTAGTGGCTGTACGGCAGTGAGTCCATGTGTAGTCGTCACCTCACTAATGGCATCGCTGATTTGGTCCAACACGTCCTGGGCACGTTGTTGTATATCTAAATCGTCGGGATGACCTTTCAACATGGTGCGCCAGTTCGTTTTATCGCTTATATGCGATTTGGCTGCATGCTCCACGAGGCCGCTGACCAAACGCTCTGATACCCGCAAAATGGGAAGCGCTTGTGTTGCGCCTTGGTCAATCCAGCGAGATGAAACGCCATCGGTTACGTGGCGAGTGATGCCGATCTTTAATGCACCGGTGTTCGACAAATAGACAAAGTGATCAGTAAGGCAGTGTGCCTCACCCCATTCAGGTTCACGACATGTGCCTGCTTGATAGTGGCAAAGTTCAGGCTTAATGATGCAAGTGTCGCATTGCGCCAAGGTGATCAGGCAGCGGTAGCAATAACCTTGATTAAAACTCTTTTTGGTTTTGCTCCCGCAATGAACACAATGGATGTTGCCCGTATGCGTCACGCTAACGTGTTGCCCTAATACTGCGTTCATATCAATTTTTTCGTCACCGACAGGCAGTTGATAGGTCGCTAGGAATGCCCCATCCTGTTGCTGCATGGTGTCTACATGCATTTTACGAATATTGCCCGTGATCATGCTCAGTTACTCCGCGTCAGGAGCTGGTAAAAAGGCACCTGCAGCCCCCGGGAATACCACTGGGCTCTCGTAACCATCTTCACTCACACTGGCAACGCCAAAGAAGTAGTTATCAATCACAATATTCTCAAGCGTGTACTCATTGACATCTCCCACGAATCGGCTGAACTGCCATTGCGGCGCATCGGTATAGCGCCAGTATATCTTGTAGCCTTTTAAGTGTGGGTTGGTCTCTTTATCCACTGCAAGCCAAGAAAGTGTAGTACTGGGCTGTACTGCACCACTGATTGCGACACCTGTCGGAGGTTGTGGTGCCCAAGACAGACCAGCCAAACTAGCTGCGTTTAAGCCTGTTAGCTTGGCAGCGTAATCAAAATCAACGCCCTCGATAGTATCACCATAGGTGATGCCGTTTTCAGTGCGAAGGTCCTGGTGTTGGCGATCATAATGTTCGTTAGTCTCCATGATACGGATGCCGGGATAGCCAAGATCATTAAACGGTCTGTGATGCCCGCCGCGACGGAATCTGTCTAGCCTATAAATCACCATAGTATCTAAGTTAGGTACATAATCATCGGCAATTCGGTCGATGTAGCGTGCTAGGTTTCGGCTAGGAGAGTCTACTTCACCACCGGTGAAACGGCGTAAACGCGCTTCCTGTTCAGTCTCTAACATTCGAGTACCTTCAGCGAAAATGCGAGCCGTAGTGTTATCTGTCACACCGTTAATTCCGTGAATATTACCGATCATGTCATTGTTTAGAACACCTACGATGCGCCAACCTTCTTTTTGGGCTGCCGCCGCCATTATTTTTCCGCCAAATAGCCCTTGTTCTTCTCCTGCAAGTGCAGCGTAAACGATGCTGCCGTTAAACTTGTATTGACTGAGAATGCGGGCGGCCTCTAGCGTACCGGCGACGCCTGATGCATTGTCGTTAGCACCGGGGGCATCAGATGTGAAATCCATAACATCTGACACCCGAGAGTCGATATCACCTGACATGATGACATAGCGGCCTGGGTCAGTCTGACCGCGTTGAATGGCAATCACGCTGACAACTTCAACAGGATTAGGAATGCGTGGCTCATCACTGATCACTTCACTTTGATAAAACACTTCCAAACAGCCACCGCAGTTTTCACTGATCCGTTCAAACTCTGCTTTGATCCAGCGTCTTGCTGCGCCAATACCGCGTGTGTCTGATTCTGTTTCCGATAGCGTGTGGCGAGTGCCGAAATTCACTAAAGTTTGAATATCGTGTTGTATCCGGTCAGCTCGGGGCGCAATGGCAATGGTATGAAGTGGGTGTTCACTATTGGTGCTATTGTCAGCCAGTGCTGAGAATGAAATACCAGTGGTAATAATAACGCCCGCCAATGCTGCCAACGGCGGCAATACGGGTTTCTTGGCGGTAAACAACATGCGATATCCTCAAAGAAGCAGTAAGGTAATGGGGTATTACCCTACTGCATACGAAAATTGACGCAAGTTAGCTTAACGTAAATTTTTAAAACGTCGACGAATTACCGCTAGCGTTAAAAATGTCAGCAACACATGCAGACTGCCACCGCCACTTTCTGATTGTGTCGTCTGTGGGCGTGCGCTACGCGATGGGTCAAGAGGGTAGGCATCAGCACTATCAGGCACACCATCACCGTCATCGTCATTGTCCGCATTATTGCCTATGCCATCACCATCGGTATCGGTTGTTTCTGTTGGATCTAATGGGAAGGCATCAGCACTATCACTTACCCCATCGCCATCATCATCGGTGTCGGCGTTATTGCCTATTCCGTCGTTGTCAGTATCGACAGATTCGTTAGCATCCAGTGGGAATGCGTCAAGTGCGTCTTCTACTCCGTCGTTGTCATCGTCTTCATCGGCGTTATTACCGATACCGTCATTGTCAGTGTCTAGCCATTCACTGGCATCTAATGGAAATGCGTCTTCTGCATCCGCATATCCATCATTGTCGTCATCATTGTCTGCGTTGTTGCCGATACCGTCTTCATCGGAGTCTAGCCATTCATTTGGGTTGAATGGGAAAGCATCCACGCTATCGTCAAAACCATCATTGTCGTTATCCGTGTCACTGTCGTTAGGGATACCATCCTCATCAACATCATTGGCGGAACCCGTATCAGAGCCAATCGCAATAAAGTCGTTCAACGTATGCGTAACGCTATTATCAATGGTGATCCGTAAGCTCATTACGTGTTCACCGAAAAACATGGGTAAATTGAAAAACGAGCCTACGTTGCTGACTTCTTCATTTAACGTGAGCGGCGTCCAATCGTCGCTGTTCGATAATCGATACTCTACGTTTATCAACTGATAGTAATCGAGGTTGCTAGGCGCGATATATAAACGATCGTTAATCTGATCAATGGCTTGCTCTGAGGCGAACCGATGATTGTTTTCGATCATCAGTGCTTGGATCGTGGGCACTATCTGGTAACCGTCAACATAGGCAACTTGCGATTCGACTGAGGACCACACGGTTTGCCCATCGTTCAATGACGGAAATAGGATGCGCGCTAGCGGTGTGTCACAGACATCGGTTGGTATTGTGCGAGCACCATCAGCGAAAAATGAAATGGCATCGCTAGTTTGTTCGCCACAAACCCATTCCAGCATGATGTCGTTTGGTTCTCCATAACCGTTCGCCAGCGAGTCGCGTAAATAATGTTCATATTCATATTGAAGAACGCCATACGTATAACCATCTTCGATAACGCCGTTGTTAAACTGCAACGCTTGAGACCAATAAAGGCCACTCGACAGTAGTAAAGGCGATGTTGTCGAATCAAATTGATAGTTGTCTAGTAATGTGAAGTTGCGCATCTCGCCAGATCCAGTAAAGGTGAATCGTGCAAAGCCGGCGGCGGTTTTTTCATTCCATTCGGTGTTGTTTACACTATCAAGGAAGCTGAATTCATACTGTCCATCTCGGTATTGACTTTCTGGAACCAACACCTGAATTTCAGATGTATCTTCAAGTTCATCAATAAGGCCAACGCCTCTCGTCGTGCGAACCAAGTAACGCATTGAGTTAACCTGTTCAGGTAACTGGCTGGGTTTTGATAGCGTTCTTAAATCGGCGTCTTCCAAATCTAATGCTATTAGGTGCGATGACACATCTTCACTCGGCATCGTAATGGCGGGATAGGTAATAGTGGTTTGCTCGCTGCTATTTTCAATTTCAGCTAACGAGTAGTAGCCAACACGCGTATTTTCAGGTACGGCATTCAGGCCATAATATTTCATCGTGTTGCCACCGAACGCGATAGCGCCAAAATCAAAACTGCCCACATCAAGTTGCAAGCCGTGCATACCAATTTGCGTTTGGCCACTAGCAATCAAATCTTCGTTGCCATTTTTAACTTGATGGATACCAAAGCTATGAACAATATCTTGTGTGCTGATATGAATATTTTGATTGCTATCCAAGGTCACGTTAGAGACGTGAAAGGCTTCAGAGAACCCGCTTACGTCTGGAATGGGGGCATTGGTATTATTGAAGTTGATGCCAAAGAAAGAGGTTACCAAATGGTAAGAACCTGGCACCATTTTTAGCGTGGTGTCGGTATTTGCTGGAATAGTATAGTAACTTGAACCATTGCCAACACCTTCCTCGGACAGCCATATATCCATACTGCCAGTGTGATCATGCGATAGGTTTATTTCTAGAGCTTTTTGCAGTGCGGTAGCAATATAAGTAACTGGCTCTGACTGATTTTCGCCTGCGTAAATGGCAATCTTGCCGTGCAGAATAGCGTTGCTATTTTCACTAGGTACTAACGTGCTTACATCTTCAATGGTGACTGGAATGTCTAAGGTGATCTGACTATTCGCGTTAACGACAAAACTGTCGGGCAATGTGATGTTAACCCCTTGGCTGATAGGCAACGTTTCTTCCAGTTCAAGAGTTTGAGGCTCATCGGAATAATTGAAGATTGTCAGTTGAAGCGTATCTGAATATTCACCGTCTGCTTGGGTAATATTGCCAAGGTCTAGAACCCCTTGCGGTACCGATATCGTCGCAGACAGCGCAAGATCAACAAGGATCTTACCGCTGCCTTGCACAAATGGGTTTGCATTTAAGTCGGCGGCGCTTGCCATTAAGCGTGCTTTGATTTCGGCGGGCGAGGCATCAGGTAAATACTGACGCAGAATAGCCGCCGCACCTGCCACATGCGGAGACGCCATACTTGTGCCACTTAGATAGTCGTATTCGTTGTTCGGTAATGAGCTAAAAATGCTACTGCCTGGCGCTGTGACTTCGGGCTTTAGTGGAGCTGCTCGTGAACTGTCACCTTTTGAACTAAAGTCAGACATTTCATCCGATTTAGTGGATGACGCAACCGTTATAGCGTCACTTGCCGATGCCGGTGATGTGTTTGGGATATCGTTGTATGAACCGCCATTACCCGCAGCCACCGTCACGATAACACCCGCCGCTACCGCATTGTTGGTCGCTTGACTTAATGCATCGTCAGCATCACCTGGGCCACCTAAACTCATATTGATAACGTCTACGCGATCATCGGTAGCCGGGTTCTGGTCAGGGTCTAGCGCTCGCTCAATGCCGGCGATAATGTCTGATGTATAGCCGCTTCCATAGTCGTTGAGCACTTTATAGGCATATAAGGTTGCGTCCGGTGCAACTCCTTTAATGCTCGCGTTATTGCCTGCGACAATCCCTGCAACATGAGTACCGTGACCATCTACGTCCATTGGGTCAGCGTCGTTGTAGGCAAAGTCATAGCCGTCAACCACTTTACAGCCTTCGCCAAAACACCCACCTAAAGCGTCGTGGCTATAATCGATACCGGTATCCAATATGGCAACTTTTACGCCGCTACCAGTTAAGGTTTCACCTTGTCCATCCGTTAACAACCACGCTGTGTCGGCGTTGATAAGGCCAACGCTAGTATCCAATGTGGTCATTTTTACGCGGTCTTCGTGAATGCGCAGTACCTCAGGCAGTTGCTGAATGGCCTTTAATTCCTTTGCGGATGCTGTAATGGCAATTGCGTTGAGACTATTGGCAAACTGGTGCGTGGCTTTGACCGTTGGTGCGACTTGATTCAGTGCACTAATGACAGAGCGTTGTTGCTGCTCTATCGCTTGATGCTGCTGCACTAGTTCGGTATTAAAGCGAGAACTTTGCTTATGCAGCTTTTTGCTTAACTGATTTGAATAAGCTGAAAGACTGGGGCCCTTGAGCTCAACAATATAGCGTTGTTGAGTACTTGTATTTCTAATGGTGGCTTTTTGGCCGTTAACATAGGTAATGGATACTTCAGGTTTATCCGCAGCTATTTGGGCTGCATCTAGTATTGGATGGTTGGCGGCAATGGCTGTGAAGCTGCAAGCAGATAGCAATGCAGTTCGAATGCTTAATCGAAGAGAGAGCATTGAAACGTCCTTGTTATGTTTTAGTTTTTATTCTGCGCTAAAAATAATCCAATCGCGTCAACTTTTGAAGTCCTAACGATGAATAATTTACGCTAACGCCAACACATTGCGCGCTTAAATATAGTCGAATGCGTCACCAAATAATTGGTTAGCAGGCAAGCCCATATCAGTAAAGTCATCGCGAATGGTTTTGGCCATATCAAATCGACCGGCAACGTATACATCATGCGCTAATAAATCAGGTTGATTTTGCATAACTGCTTTGTGTACCCAACCTGTTAGCCCTTGCCATTCAGCTTCAGCAAATTCGACAACTGGATAAAAGGTAAAGCCTTTGTGTTGCGATGCTAAAGTGTTGAGTTGATCAACATAATACAAGTCTTCAATGTGACGCACGCCCCAATAAAAATTTATGACTTTATCAGGCGTGTTATGTAACACCGATTTCAAGATGGAAAAGGTATAGGAAAAACCGGTTCCGCCAGCAATAAGCAGTAGCGGGCGGTCTGAGACTCTAACGTACGCGTTGCCTGTAGGTGCAGAGACCGTGATAGTTTCACTCGCTCTTAACTTTTCCATCACTTCCCACGCGTAAGGGTTATCTTGCGTGGCACCTATTTGCAGCACCAATTTGTTATTCTCATGAGGTGGGTTGGCAATCGAAAATGGACGTTCGTCACCTTCGTTCATGACGACTTTGACATATTGTCCTGCCGTGAATTCCATAGGTTGCTCGGGAGCTAAAATTACTTCATAAACCACTTTGGTGAGCGGTGTAATACTTTCAATTTTACAGGTGCTAGGCGCCATTTAACTATACTTCTCTTTTTAACTTTCAAGGTGAGCAAAGGCTCACGACTAAACTGCTATTATGACAACAAATCCAGCTCATCCCAAATTGCGTCAACACGCGTTTTTACCGCTTCATCCATGACAATGGGGGTTCCCCATTCGCGATCGGTCTCTCCTGGCATCTTATTCGTGGCATCTAAACCCATTTTAGAGCCGAGGCCAGACACGGGTGAGGCAAAATCCAGATAATCAATAGGAGTATTATCAATTAACGTCGTATCGCGCGTTGGATCCATACGCGTTGTGATCGCCCAAATAACATCTTCCCAATTGCGTGCATCAACATCGTCATCACACACAATGACAAATTTTGTATACATGAACTGACGTAAAAACGACCACACACCAAGCATGACTCGCTTGGCATGACCCGGGTATTGCTTCTTCATGGTCACAATCGCCATGCGGTAGGAACATCCTTCCGGCGGCAGATAAAAGTCGACAATCTCTGGAAATTGTTTTTGCAAAATAGGTACAAATACTTCATTCAAGGCAACGCCTAAAATGGCGGGCTCATCGGGTGGACGGCCAGTGTATGTTGAATGATAGATAGGATTATCACGGTGCGTAATGTGGGTCACGGTGAATACAGGGAATTCATCTACTTCGTTGTAGTAGCCAGTATGGTCGCCATAAGGGCCTTCAGGTGCTGTTTCTCCGGGTTGAATATAGCCTTCCAAGACAATTTCAGCGGAGGCGGGTACTTGTAAATCATTGCTGATCGACTTCACGACTTCCGTTTTATCACCGCGTAATAACCCAGCAAACGCGTATTCAGATAAGGTATCTGGAACAGGGGTTACCGCGCCTAATATTGTGGCTGGATCTGCACCCAGCGCAACGGAGACAGGATAGGGCTTATTCGGGTTTTGCTGGCACCATTCACGAAAATCCAATGCACCACCGCGATGGGAGAGCCAACGCATGATGACTTTGTTCTTGGCTATGACTTGTTGGCGATAAATCCCTAAGTTTTGCCTTTTCTTATGCGGGCCTTTGGTAACCGTGAGTCCCCACGTGATTAATGGCGCAGCGTCGCCGGGCCAGCATCGTTGAATGGGGAGTTTTGATAAATCGACATCATCTGCACTGATGATGTTTTCCTGACAAGGGGCTTTTTTCAAGACTTTTGCCGGCATATTCAGCACTTGCTTAAAGACCGGTAATTTTTCCCACAGATCTTTTAATCCTTTCGGTGGCTCGGGCTCTTTTAGGTACGCCAGCAGTTTGCCCACATCTCGCAGCGCAGAAACGGATGTTTGCCCCATACCTAACGCTACGCGTTGTGGAGTACCGAATAAATTCGCCAAAACAGGAATATCGCTGTTTTTGGGGTTTTCAAACAATATCGCTGGGCCTCCAGCACGTAGGGTCCGATCGGCAATCTCAGTCATTTCAAGATCGGTATCAACAGGTATTGAGACGCGCTTTAATTCGCCGCGTTGCTCCAATTTTTGGATGAAATCGCGTAGGTCTTTATATTGCATATTGAAGAGATTGAGGTTTGTGGCTACTTTTTATGGTAAGCGAGTATACCAGCTAAACCGTATTTCTGATCATTCTGAAATGCATTTCCATTATTTAGCCAAGGGGCGAGGGAGTTAAAAAATGTTGAGAATGAAAGGATTGTTGTTTGGCATGCTGATGTTATGCAGTTTGTTTCAATCTGCGGGTGCAGTTGCTAGCGCCTGTGAAACTGAGGAATATCGGCAATTTGATTTCTGGCTGGGGGATTGGCAAGTCACTCAGCCTGACGGCAGCATAGCCGGCACTAATACTATTGCGCAGGCATATGACGGCTGTGTTTTAACTGAAGACTATAAAGTCAATGGAACACCTTATGGCGCGAGTTTAAATGCTTATGATAAAAGCACAGGACAGTGGCACCAAACCTGGATGGATAAAAATGGAACGGTATTGAAATTAAGCGGTGGTATTGAGCAAGGAAGTATGGTTTTATCAAGCAAAGTCACTGATGCTGAAGGTAATGCTGCAACGCACAGAATAACGTGGCAGCCCCAGCCTGGTGGGACGGTTACCCAGCATTGGCAATATAAATTAGATGAAAGCGATGAATGGTCTACGTTGTTTATGGGGATCTACACGCGAACATCTTCCTGATGTGGAGTAGTGCATGTCATTTACCTCAGATATGTTGGATGAGTTAAATTTATTATTGAAGTTCCCAACTGACAGCCTTATGCAAGGGCTGAAGATCCATCATGATGCGAATCAGTCTGTGATTGACGCGGCTGAGCGTCTTTATTCCAAAGGCATTATTACTCAACGAGATGGCGGTTATTTAACTGATCTTGGACACGATTTAATTGAGCAAGCGCAGCGTTTGCGCATGGCATTAAGCCCAAGGCTCAATTAAACGAGCGGCAACGACCGGGTTATGCTCAAGTCGTCGGTTTGGTCGCCGATAACAAATTGAGTGTATATCCACCGATTAATAATATTCAGGCTTATGAGACATCACATTACTTTCAAGACATTTTCTCAAGCGGTTAGCGCTACTTTGCTAGGCGTTGTGGTGATGTGTGGCTCTGCTCCCGTCGCGTTGGCGCAAGAGGTGAAAGCGGTTCAGCTGTATTCTCAGGACGAACTGATTGGTTTGATCAACGCCAACGAGCACTTAGATCGTGTTGTGATGGACCGATGTCAATTGGTACAGGACATTGAAGCGCGCGCAGAAGTGTTGTCAGTGCCAGCTTATCAGTTCCTATGGGGCGATATGTTGGCGTGGGGCGTTTGTGTAGAAGCCGATCCTGAACGTGGCATCGAATTAATGCGTGACTCGGCGAATCAGGGCCTACCAGCTGCGCTGGAACAATTAGGTCGTTACTACGCCAATGGAACGTTAGTACAGGAAGATAAATCCCGAGCAGTTATATATCTGCGCGAGGCATCAGCATTAGGTAACATGAAAGCTCAAATGCAACTGGCCGATTTGTTCATTGCGGGTCATGGTAGCCCGTATGATTATCAGGACAGCTATCATTGGCTATACAACGCTATCACCAATGATAAAGAAGTCCATGCTCGAATAGCGCATCAGTTATCAGAGCTTGAGAAGCTCATGCATCCAAAGGCGGTCAAAGCTGCGCGAAAACCCCTCGACAGTTAATCAGTAAGAATTCAACACGCAGGACGCGACATTGAGTTATAATGCGTTCATGCATGAAATAAGCGATCCCCCTAAATGAGTGATGACCCGCATTACCAGCGTGAGAAATCTCAATACGAGAATCCGGTAGCCAGCCGCGAATACCTAATCGAAATAATGAAAGAAAGTGGATCTCCACTGTCTTTTTTAGACATCTGTCATCGTGTTCACGCCAACAGTGAACCTGAGCGCATTGGCGTGCAGCGCCGTTTGCGAGCGATGGAGCGAGAAGGTCAGGTTCAATTTACGCGGCAAAAGAAATACGTCGTCGCCGATATAAAAGAAACCGTTGTTGGGCGTGTTATTGGTCATCGAGATGGCTACGGTTTTTTACGCCCTGAGAAAGGTGAGAAAGACCTGTTTATCAGCGCTGGCCAGATGCAAGTCTTGTTGCATGATGATGTGGTTGAAGCACAGATATCGGGAACGGACCGCAAAGGCCGCCCGGAAGCGCGGATCATGCGAGTGATTGAGCCGCGTTCAGAGCCGCTCGTTGGGCGCTACTTTATGGAGCACGGTGTGGGATTAGTCATCCCCGATGATAGTCGTATTCCATTTGAAATATTGATCCCGCCTGAGAATAGTCATGGCGCGCGTCAAGGGCATGTTGTGGTGGTTGAGATCACGCAGCGTCCACGTCGCAGTATCAATCCCATTGGTAATGTCACCGAAGTGTTAGGTGAGCATATGGCACCGGGCATGGAAATCGAAATGGCACTGCGCAGTTTTGATATTCCTCATGTTTGGCCTGAGGGCGTTACTAAGCAAGTTGAAAAGTTGAGTCCTGAAGTTGAAGAGAAAGCGAAGAAGAATCGCATGGATCTGCGTTCGTTAGGGCTTGTCACCATTGACGGTGAAGATGCGCGCGACTTTGACGATGCGGTTTACTGTGAGCCGTTGGATAATGGTGGCTGGCAGCTTTGGGTAGCCATCGCGGATGTTAGCTATTACGTACGCAATGGCACCGCGTTGGATACTGAAGCGCAAAAGCGCGGCAATTCGGTCTATTTTCCGGAACAGGTTGTGCCAATGTTGCCAGAAGTACTCTCGAATGGTCTGTGTTCATTAAACCCTGATGTTGACCGTTTGTGCATGGTGTGTGAAATGACCATCAGTGCACAGGGAAAGATCCAAAATTATCAGTTTTATGAAGCGGTGATGAATTCCAAGGCTCGCCTTACCTATAACAAGGTTTGGGCGATTCTGCAGGGCGACCCCAAATTGATCCAACGATACGACGACAATGTGAGTAATTTACAGGAGTTGTATCGTTTATTTAAAGCGTTGAAGAAAAGCCGTACTCATCGCGGGGCAATTGAATTTGAGACGAATGAGTCAAAGTTTGTCTTCAATGCTCAGCGTAAAATCGAAAACATTGTGCAGCTTGTGCGTAACGACGCACACAAGTTAATCGAAGAATGTATGATTGCAGCCAACGTGTGTGCAGCTAAATTCTTAGAAAAACATGAAGCGCCAGCATTGTACCGTGTGCACGACAGACCCGATCCTGAGCGTTTGACTACCTTTACGTCGTATTTAGCGGAAGTCGGCATTCATCACCATATTCACCCCGATGCAGAACCGCGAGATTTCACTGAAGTCGTGACGCAAACCATGAACCGTCCGGATCAGGAATTGATCCAAACCATGTTGTTACGCTCAATGAAACAAGCGGTATACGATTGTGACAATATTGGTCACTTTGGCTTAGCGCTAGAGGCCTATGCGCATTTCACGTCACCTATACGCCGTTATCCAGATTTGGTTGTGCACCGTGCGATTAAAGCTGTGCTAGCCAAACAGGCAGGTAAACGCCCTGCAACTGGCGGTAAGAGCTATAGCGTTGAAGAGGTTGAGCAATTAGGTGAACAGTGCTCAATGACCGAGCGCCGTGCAGATGACGCTACGCGTGATGTGGCAGATTGGCTGAAGTGCGAATTTATGCTTGATCATGTGGGCGATAGTTTCGAAGGCGTTGTCGCGTCAGTCACAAACTTTGGCTTATTTATCCGCCTTACGGAATATCATATCGATGGCTTAGTCCACATTACGTCACTCGAAAATGACTACTACCATTTTGATGAAGTTAAACAGTGCTTAATCGGTGAAACCTTTGGGCGTGTTTATCGCTTGGGCGATACCGTGTCAGTCAAAGTGGCTTCGGTGAACTTGGATGACCGGAAAATTGATTTGATTTTGGATTTACCGCATCGCGAGCGCAAACGCAGCAGTGGTAAACGCAGTGTGTCGGTTAAATCATCTGAAAAGCCTGCGCCAAAATCACAATCGCGAAGCGGCGGCCACAAAGACGAGCGGCAATCTAAACGGTCGCATGGCAAAAAAGGGAGCGGCGCGTCGAAATCTCCACGCAAACCGTCAGGCACACGCGACGGTGAGCCGCATAAACCGGCGGCTCGCAAAGGCGGTAGTAAGAAAAAGAAATCTAATGCGAAGAGGCGTCAGCACTGATTATGGCTAAAGTAGATTGGTTGTATGGCATTCACACATTGTCCAGCGTGTTAAATACAGAGCCTGAACGAGTCCTAGAAATCTTTGTACTCAAAGGGCGTGATGATCAGCGTTTACATCCGCTGATCAATTTGGCGCGCAAAAACGGTATTTCTGTGCAGTTTTGTGCGCGTAAAACACTGGATGATTTTGTTCACGGCGAACAACACCAGGGAATAGTGGCTAAAGCAAAACCTGCCCGTGCCTTGGATGAATCTGATTTAGACCGTTTACTAGACTCTACCGATTCACCGCTTTTACTCGTGCTGGATGGTGTAACCGACCCACACAATATTGGGGCGTGCTTACGCACAGCCGATGCTGCGGGTGCGACCGCTGTTATTGTACCCAAAGATAAGTCGGGTGGCTTGACGCCGATAGCGAGAAAAGTTGCCGTGGGCGCGGCAGAATCAATGCCGTTTATTCAAGTCACGAACCTGTCACGCACGCTCAAACAAATTCAGGATAAGGGCGTATGGGTAGTGGGTACAGCCGGAGAAGCTGAACACTTGCTGTATGAACAAGATCTCAAAGGTCCATTGGCTTTGGTTATGGGTGCTGAAGGAAAAGGTATGCGACGTTTGACTCGGGAACACTGTGATAGCTTGGTGAAATTACCGATGGCTGGCAGTGTGAGTAGTTTGAACGTGTCGGTGGCAACCGGGGTTTGTTTATTTGAAATCGTGCGTCAGCGAGGCCTGTAATTGCGCCGCCGTACCTTTCTGAGATTATCAGCAGGGGCTTGCGTTACTGCTCCTCTAGTGGGGTGCGGCTCGTCTGCTGCATCGGAGCGTCTGACTCTTGATTCCATGTTGGCCTATTTAACCGCGTTGAAAGGGCGTGGAACATTGAATTTTGATGGGCCTTGGCCAGCGTTTGCAACTTTTACGCATCTGGCACAAAGCGTGGAATATGCGATGTCTGGCTTTCCACAATACCGCTCTGATTCATTTCAACGTTGGGTTGGCCAGCCCGCCTTTTGGCTGTTTAAGCAGGCCGGTGCTATGCATCACGATACAGCTGAAGCTATTCCTGGTGCGCCCGCACTTGATATACAGCAACATGATCCCATCGCGATTAACCAATCTATTGATAGATTAATGTCTGCGCTTACGGTGTTGAATATCACTTCTCAAACTCAACCTCACTTTGCCTACGGTTCGTTGTCACACGATGACTATATGCTTGCCCAACTGATGCATATTAACGATCACCTAACGTTGCTGAGTTAACTTAACCGGCATTTAAATTCGTTGTTACCGCTCTCCAATGTACACTTGCGTTAGTTGAACTTTAACCGCTAACAAAGTGCAATGAAGTGATTTTGCTGCCATCAACAAATCTATTTTCTTTCACAGCAATGCGAGTAAAGTAGTGGCAATTTTACCCTTTGGCTGCCGACGAGAGTCACGCACAATATTTAATGAATATTCATCCCGCGATTAATAGTTATTTTGATCCGTCCGTCAGTGCCCAAGAAATTGAGTGCGTGTTTAAAAAAGGTGTTACCTACGCCGGTCACGAACTCATGGTGCCTGAAAAGTTCGGCTATCACGTGTTGCCGCATTTCAACGAACGTTATGTATTGTTTAATCAAGGCAACCAATACGATCTCATTTCAAATGTGTGTTTACATCGTCAGGCTCGGTTGCTCGAGGGTAGCGGCAGAACGCGCAATATTGTTTGTAAATTACATTGTTGGGGATATGACAACCAAGGCCAGTTGAAAGGTGCGCCGCACTTTACACCGCCACCCAAAGGACAGTTGAAAAAGGAAACCTTGCACAATTGGCATGGTCTGTTGTTTCGAGGGCGTGTACCGAACATGGATCTAGCCAAACTGGGGCTCGACCAATACATCGATTTTAACGGGTACTTTTATGCGGGTTCGGAAACCACTCACTATCAGTTTAATTGGAAAACCTTTATTGAGATTTACCTCGAAAACTATCATGTCTTTTCGATGCACCCGGGCTTGCGCCAGTATGTTAAACCTAACAATCTAGAATGGGCGTTTGGCGAAGACTATTCGGTTCAAAAGGTCGGGTTAGGCGAAGACTTGTTAAAAGCGACAACGCCACATTACAGAGAATTCCAAGACGCCTTGATGGCGCGGTATGGAAATGTATTGCCAAAATACGGTGCGATATGGTGTTTTATCTATCCCAACATCATGATCGAATGGTACCCGGAAGTGTTGGTAGTAAGTACGATATATCCGCAAGGCCCGCGCCAATGCACTAACCACGTTGAGTTTTATTACCCGTTTGTGACCTATCAAAAAGCGCCGTCTTATTTCGAAACCGAGAAAAAGGCTTATATGGAAACTGCTATAGAAGACGAACAGGCGTGTTTATTGTTAGAAAAAGGAAGAGAGTCACTTTACTTAGTCGGAGAAAACGAGCATGGGCCTATTGAGCCATTCTTAGAGGCTGGGGTAGCTCACTTCTATGAGTTTTTAATCAACAGCAACGCATAGTTGAATAACAAGTTTTTGCGTTAATGCGCCTCATTGTGCTTAAGTATTATAATTCCCGCAGGCTGAATGGGACGCCTTCGGCTCATCTACAAAATGAAGGATCACATGATACCACTGCTAAAAATTCTAATTGTTGAACCCAATGAAGCTGTGCTCGATAAGACGGCAGAAAACCTGCTTCGTGGCGCGAATTCGTTTGAACGCAACGATGTGACGATTGACGTTGTCTGTGCAAAAAAAGCTGAAGAGGCTATTAGCCACATTTCAAACGACGGCGATATTCAGGCGGTGATATTAGGCTCAAGTTTGAATGATACAGTAGAGCGCTCACTGCCGCTGTTAAGCCAAATCAAACAGATCCGTCACGAATTGCCTGTGTACATCATCGATGATACGGATAAGGGACTGGATATTGTGACCATATCTAGCAAAATTGAAGCGTTATTTTATCATGATGATGTTCTTTCTGATCCAGAGTCGATTGTTGGCTATGTCCTGAATGATTTCGATGACCGCGCGGAGACGCCCTTTTGGACGGCTTATAAAAAATACGCAATCGAAAATAACGATTCGTGGCATACGCCAGGACACAGTGGTGGAGCAAGTTTCAGAAACTCGCCTTTTATCAACGATTTTTACCGCTTCTTTGGTCGCAACGTATTCGTCAGTGATCTCTCTGTCAGCGTAGACTCTCTAGGCTCACTGACCGATAGCACAAATGCTATTGGGAAAGCACAAGAAAGTGTGGCAAAAACCTTTGAAGTCAACCATTCGTACTTTGTGACCAATGGCTCTTCAACGTCAAACAAAATTGTGTTGCAGACACTGTTACGTGAAGGTGACAAGGTCATTGTTGATCGCAATTGCCATAAATCGGTTCATTACGGCATGGTTCAGTCGAGGGCGATGCCTTTATACCTAGACAGTGTATTGAACAAAGATTATGGCATTTTCGCGCCACCTTCACTGGCACAGATTGCCGAGAAAATTGAACAGAATCCTGACGCAAAACTCATCGTGTTAACGGGCTGCACATATGACGGGCTCCTGACTGATCTCAAGCAGGTTGTCGATTTAGGTCATCGTCATGGCATGAAGGTGTTTATTGATGAGGCTTGGTTTGCTTACTCAATGTTCCATCCGGCTTTTCGTTATTATTCCGCGATTCATGCTGGTGCAGATTATGTTACGCATTCTGCTCACAAAGTCGTATCGGCATTTTCTCAGGCGTCATACATACACATTCAAGATCCTGATTTTGATATAGATTTCTTTAAAGAAATCTATGCCATTCATACCAGCACATCGCCTAAGTACCAAATCATGGCCTCATTAGACGTGTGCAGCAAGCAACTGGAAATGGAAGGCTACAAGTTGCTGAACGGTTTACTACGAAATGTAGACGAGCTTAGAACTCAAGCGAAGCGCTTCAAACGCATTCGGATATTGGATAAAACAGACTTTGCCAATGCATTCCCACATTTTGAAACTGACAATATTGGGCATGATCCGCTGAAAATCCTGATCGATATATCCGAGCTAAAATATTCAAACCATGAAATTCATCGCTATCTCATGGATGAGGTAGGCTTGGAAATCGAGAAATTCACGCATAGCACCCTATTGGTTTTGCTCACGTTGGGCGGCATGAAGGCCAAAATAGTGAGATTGTTTAATGCGCTAAATAAACTCGACGAAGGCACCGTTGTATTACAAAAAAGCAAAAGCAAGCTGCGTTTGCCAGAGGTACTACCGCCCATACAGTTAACCATTTTGCCGGCTACAGCTTTCTTTGGGCAGAGGGAATCGATTGCGTTAAATGAATGTGTTGGTCGGGTTGCGGCGGCTTTGATTACGCCTTATCCACCGGGGATCCCGTTACTCGTGCCGGGTCAACTGATTGAAGCAGAACACGTTGAATACTTAAATTCTCTAGCCGGTCAAAAGCTCACTATTCAAGGTTTACGTGAAGGTGAAATTTACGTGCTATCCAACGATAAGTAGTTGATGCGCATGAGTTTCAAAAGGCACTTCAAGTCTATTCACGAAGTGCCTCTGAAATTGTGTTCTATCCTTTTGCTTGCAGTGCCGCGATGCGGGTTTCAAGTGGTGGGTGGCTAGCAAAAAGCTTGTGAATTTTACCTGCACTGATGGCAAATGCGGCCATTTCATCTGGCAGCGGCGGCGAATCTTGGTGTTGCTTCAAGCGCATAAGCGCCGCAATCATACTCTGCTTACTGGTCAGTGAAGCACCTCCGGCATCAGCGCGGAATTCCCGGTAACGAGAGAACCACATGAGAATCATCATGGCGAATACGCCCAGTATCAATTCAGCAATGATTGATACGATCCAAAACGCTGGGCCATGCCCCCGCTCAACACGAAATACAACCCGGTCTACAATATGGCCGATTACCCGCGACAGGAAAACCACGAAGGTATTCAGGACCCCTTGCAATAGCGCCATGGTTACCATATCGCCATTGGCAACATGACTCACTTCATGTGCCAGTACCGCTTCTACTTCTTCCTGACGCATACTCTCGAGTAACCCCGTACTGACGGCAACCAATGAACTGTTTTTACTCCATCCTGTAGCGAAGGCATTTGGCGATGGGTGATTGAAAATACCAACTTCAGGCATTTTGATACCAGCCGCAGACGATTGGCGGTGTACGGTATTCATCAACCATTGTTCAACATTGTTTCGCGGCTGTTCAATGGTGTGAACCCCCATGGTTTTCTTGGCGATAAATTTCGACAGCAGCAACGATATAAAAGAGCCACTGAAACCGATCACCGCTGAGTAAACCAACAACGCTTGCAGGTTTAAGTCAACACCGTTTTGGGCCAGTAAACCCTCCAAGCCCAAGAGGCTGAAGGTAATACTCAACAATGCCAGAATAGCTATGTTGGTCGCTAAAAATAAGGCAATACGCAGCATAAATAGCTCCTGTTTCATTTATACCTAAAATGAGGGAGAACAGGGCAAAATCAAGAGCCATTATCTTGCAAAGCTAGCAAATATTTTAGTCATGGCGATGAAAAGCAGTGAAATCCGCAAGGTTGAAAATAATTGGCCATGAGTATTTAGCAATACTAGGTTAGGGGAGGAAGATGGGGAGAGATTTCGTCAGCAAACTGTCAAGAATGTAAAGAATTGTAAAGCTCAGAACTAAACAAGCCAGCGAAAGACTGAGAGGTTTGCAATAACGCATTCTTATCGGAGTTTTAATGAAATATTTTAGTCGCCCTTTTCTTACCACAACCTCATGCCTTTTAATGTCATTAGGCGTTATGAGTGTTACTGGCTGTAGCTCAGACAGCGAGCGAGGCTCGGGGTGGGTTAAGTTTTATAATGCATCTCCAAACTCACCGGCTGTATTTCTCACCTTAGATGAAGATCTTACCAGCGATGACACGGATGAATTTGAGCAGACATTTACGAGCGTGCAGTTCGGCAATGCGTTGAGCAATCGAGAGGTCCCCGAAGGCACGTATTATTACGAATTGGCATGGCAGGATGAAGACAGCAGTGCTCGTACGGATCTCGAACTGTTAGCGGAGAGTCAAATCAATGTGCGTAGCGACATCATTTCTTTCGTTGTGTTAAGTGGTGATGTTTTATCACCAGAGGTGAATGTTTATGAAGTTGATGTCATTGATGATGAAGACGACACCAGTAATGATTTGTTTAATTTGCGAGTTTTGAATGCGTCGGAGGCTTATCCAAATCTTGACGTGTATTACTCAAAATCAGATGAAACCTTCAATGAGGCAGAGTTTTTCAGCAGTGCTAATTATCTATCATTGTCTGACAACAATAAGTTAGCCGAAGATCAGTATATCTTCTACGTAACAGAGGCTGGCAGCACTGACGTACTATTTGAGTCTACTGAAGTAGACTATTTATACAGCACCCAGTATGTATTGATCATTCGTCCGAGTGATGGCGCGGGTCAATCTCCTTTTGTTATCGATAACGTGGGTAATACCAGCGTGGCTAGTTATCAAGCCGTTGATGCTGAGGCGCGTTTTCAATTCTACAACGGCATCCAGATGTCAGACTTGTTACCCGACTACTCCGGCACTGTAGAAATTAACGTGGCGGGGATCTCCGAGCAAAATGATAACCAAGTACCAATATTAAGCACAGGAGAGGTCAGTCAATCCTATGAAGTCGAGAATGGTGACTACAGTGTGAATGTTACTGATGCGCAAAGCGGAGAAGTGATGCTAAACAGTCAATTGTTAAGCCTTCCCGAAAATACTGACAAGACAGTCTTCTTTTACGCGATGGAAGAGTATGCAGATGATGATGGTGACGGAGATTATGACGAAGATGGTGATGGCCAAATTGATGAAATCCGCGCAAAGCTAATGTCTACCATTGTTGCCAATAGTACACGTGAGCGGATATACGACCACGAAGTTAAAGTGCTAAACCTAGCATTCAGCTACGACTTTACCCGCGTGACGTTTTACTTTGTTAAAAACAACGAAAGCATATCAACTACTGAGCAGCGTCGTTCGGCCATTATTGGCAACGCTGAATCACTGGTGTTGTTGAACAATACGTACGAGGTGTTTGCCATCGCGACTATTGATGGCTCAGATATCATTCTTGATAGCCAATCGTTATCGTTAGATGAAACATCAGATGAACTGTTTTTACTGTTAGAAGTGAACGACCAATCACCAAGTGGTTATAGCTTGCGTACAATGCCTCAACGCAGTGTTGAGTAAGAAAGCTTAATTAATCTGTAAGGCACTCCGAAAGGTGTGCCTACTTCAATTGGGAAATGTCATTTAAAATGGTTTGACGAATTAGCGTGACGATTTATGGTTCTCTTCGCGCTTTGGCAAACTGTAAGTATGGAACACGACTTGGTTGCGACCTGCTTGCTTCGCGCGGTATAGCTCTTTATCTACAAGTGAGAGAAGGTCCGATAAGGTTACAGCACGATAATTCACATTGGGGTTGGGAATAAAGATAGCGCCAATGCTACAGGTTAGAGTACTTGAAATGGGAGATGCTTCATGCGGGATAGCAAGTGTTTGGATTTCTTCACACAGCTCATTTACGCGTTGTTTTGCCGATGTTTCATCTTCAGCCTGCATAATTAACGCGAATTCCTCACCGCCAATACGGGCACACATTTCAGCTGAACGTCGGCAGAATTTTTGTAGGGCATTTCCTACATTGATCAAGGCTTGATCACCCTCTGGATGCCCGAGAGAATCGTTAAAAAGTTTAAAGTAATCTAAATCCAGTGTAACCAGTAAAAATGCGGTTTCGTGCCTAACGGCATGATGCCATGCATCAGAAGCGTGTTCATCAAATGCTCTGCGGTTTGCGATACCAGTTAAACTATCAGTCATTGAAAGTGAGATTAATTGTTCTCGTTGCCGATTGACCAGGTCCACTGATTTATTAAAAGCGGCACGCATTTTTTCCAGTTCGGCAACCGGCAGTTGCTGTGTGAGTGGCTGCATCTGTTCTTGCTCCACCATTTCAGCAATTTCTTGCGTGTTCCGCCATAGTGGACGAATAAGTGATTTATCGATCGCAAACATTAACACCGCGGGCACTAAAACCAGCAACAACAAAATGAATACCTCAGACCAACCCAATAACTCAGGTACATTCAGAGGGTCGTGGGTAATGGTGAGTAGCATGATGGGCGTACCAGCATAATCATCTAGTAAGCGCTTGCGCTGAAGCGCAAAGCCTTCCACTAATTGCGGTGTTAAGAGAGAAACGACACCATGGGTTTCCGGATCATGCAATGAGGTTGATTTAAAGTTAAGGGTTAGTCGTGTGACGGCTTGTAACCCTTCCATTTGATCTGCAGTAACGCCTTGAACAAACATAAGATAGCCAGCAGGCTCAGCCTCCATGCTTGAATCAGTGATGTACTGCACCGCAAAGGAGCCGGGGCCTTCTTGTGTTGATACCCAGCCTGTTCTCTCCCATTTATCACCTGGTGTCACGTCGTTTGGAAATACTTGAGATGGCGCAAAATTGAGAAGCTCTGCGGTTTCTGCGAAGTCTTCGTTTTCTAAACTGAATCCTTGTGACAAGACAACATTGAAGTTGCGATCTAAAATAATGATGGCGTACAGGTCAAAGGTCTCAAAAGTGCTCGATAGTATATTGTCATCCACAAAAGCCTGGTTTTGTTCTGGTGCCAGAACGTAGTCGTAGGTATCAGTCCAGTGCGCCCAATCGGTGGTGACCGCCAGTAATTGGTCTAACTTTTGTTCCAGCCCCTTATTTAAACTCTGTAGTTCACGGCGCTGATGCTCTTCCACAGTCGCCATATCGTGTGGGAACTCAACAAACACACGATAACCAATAAACACAGCAACTAATAAGGAGCTGTAAATAACAAGAAAGTACAAAAAGTAACGTCGAATTGAATACAACGGCAAACCTTTCTGCATGCGATTATTAGACTAAGCGTAGTTTAAAAATATCGACCCTGCTGCTTTCAGAAATAATTATTGGGCAATCGAACGAGCGGCGGGAAGGTAGCATTCAGGAAGGCTTAATATTAAGTGTGATGCGCCGAGAAATCTTACAAAGCTAGCATTTAGTACAGTTTACCTAAATTTATTAATTTATTAGTGTCTTTAGGGCAGTCAGGTTTGATTGCTTATTTTGGAAACTTTATTAAAAGGAATTAACACAATGTATGTTCTAAACGAAAATGAATGTGAAGCTATTAATGGTGCTGGTTGGCAATATTTAGCGGGATGGGCCGTGGGCCATGCGTTAGATTATGCAATAAACACTTACGTCGACTCTTGGCAAAGTGCCGTTGAAAACGGATGGGGTTCTAACCCCGTTGGTCCGGCTGGTAATAGTGCAGGCTTTGGAACTATTTAAATACAATGCGGGCTAGTGTGCATTGCGCTAAGCCCGCCAAAAAAGAAAGGCCCGTAATATGAAAAGTAGTTATCTTTTAATTTTAGGTATTGTTGTTGGCCTATTACTCGCTAACCTGCTACCTAAAGATACTTCTATTTTTGTTCATTTTGGATTGGCGGTCCTGCTAGGTCTTATTGGGATTGGAGCCGTTAAACTTTTTCGCCAGCGCTAGATATAAGCGCTAGCCGCATCTCTCTAACGTATAAAGTGACACAAAATCTACCGTCCTCGTAAAGGCCAGAAACTCGTAGGTCCGTTTTTTACAATATTCACTAATGAAAAAGGTCATTCCGTTGTAAACGGAACCTCCCTAGAATAGTGAGATGTCTATTGAAATTCAGCTATTTCCCAAGGGAGTCGTGGCCTGCGCCACGTTGACGTGTTTCTTTGAATGGTTGCAACGCACAACATCTTATCGTGAAGACCTCACAGTAGCACAGGGCAGGTTTTAAGCGAATATCCCTATATTCGCACTTAATCTCGGTAGCTTATAAATCCACCATTATAAAAACACTGTTTGATATGTCGGTTACAGAGGCCTTAGGGCAATCTTAACCTACGCTCAGATTACGGTTGCTTTACGCTGATTCCTTCACTGTGTAACTCTGTTAGTCTAAGCTGCGCTTTTTGCTCGCCTTGTTTGGCTGATTTTGTATACCAACTAACCGCTTTAGCTATATCCTTGGCCGTCCCTTCTCCTTGCTCGTACATATAACCAATTTGATACTGTACACCGGCATTATTATCTTTTGCAGCTTCCTTAAACCAGAATAGAGCCTTCGCAAGGTCTTTTGAAGTTCCCAAACCTTGATAGTGTAACTGAGCTAAATGAAATTGTGCGCGTGGATTGCCCTGTTTTGCAGATTCACCGTACCAAAACAAAGCTTGTTGGTAGCTCTTTTTAACGCCCCTACCTCTTTCATACATGTTACCTAAATTATATTGACTTGCATCATCTCCTTGAACTGCTGACTTGGTATACCAAAGAGCTGCTACTTCAAAGTTTTTTTCAACACCTTTGCCAACACTGTACAAATACCCTAACAACCTTTGACTGTAACTATCTCCATCATTCGCAGAAATGTGAAAATACTGGGCAGCACTTTCGTAATCTTGGAGATTGAAAGCCCGTTTGCCTTTTTCTATGTTAGAAGCTGCATTAACTGCAAGTGAAGCGAAAATGAAAATCAGAAGTAGGGAAAGTTTCATATTTATTCTCTGCAAAAAGGTTAACTTAAACCTTTAAATGTGAAGATTTCGTCAGGATGAATGGCCACTGCTTTAGTAGACACAACAAAATCATTTCCCTCAAAAGCAATTGGTTTTGCTTAATGCAATCTTTTGTGTGATTCGATATACTCCACGACGTATCTAAATTATCGGTTAGGAGGAACTTAGTGATTGTAGTAAACCTGACCGGGCACCAAAACTAACCAAACAGTTAGTCACTCAGCCCGGTGTATGCCGGGGCACAAGCCCCTTTTCATATTTCTATTAACGTTATTGTTAAGGGTTTGCTATGACAAATTATCACGCTTTATCCAGCATAGGTTGGAGTCCTTTCTTTCAGCAACAATTATCACTCGATGAATGGGATGAGGTTATTCCTGCTCGTGTGGTAGAGCAACATAAATCCATTATCGGTTTGACAACCGAGTCTGAGGATTTAAGCCTAGAGTTAACTCACAATATGCCGGCTATGGTGGTGGGTGATTGGGTTCTACTCGATAAAGAACATCGGTTTTATCGTCTTCTTGAGCGTAAAACATGTTTCCGCCGCAAGTCAGCAGGCGCAGAGGTTGATTGGCAATTAATCGCAGCGAATGTCGACACCGCTTTTATTGTTTGTTCATTAAATGACGATTTTAATTTAAGTCGCATAGAACGCTATCTGTCACTTGCTAATTCAGCAGATGTAGAGCCGGTTGTGGTGTTAACTAAAAGTGACTTGGTGGAAGACCCAGAAGCTTGGGTGAAGAAGGTACACGAGATGGATAGAAATCTGCCTGTAGTTGCCGTCAACGCATTAAGTTCAGAGTGTACTGAAGGGCTCAATGAGTGGCTTGGAACAGGTCGAACGGTCGTTATTCTGGGTTCATCTGGAGTGGGGAAATCAACTATCACCAATACTTTACTGGGTGAACAACGCCAAGCGAAAGGCTGTATTCGATCAGATGATGATAAAGGCCGTCACACCACGACCAACCGTTCACTTTTGGGGATCCCTAGTGGCGGAATGATATTGGATACACCGGGCATGCGAGAACTTCAAATCGCAGATTGTCAGGATGGCATTGCTTCTACATTTTCTGATATAGAGGCGCTCGCATCGAAATGCCGTTTTTCCGATTGCAATCATGTGGGAGAGCCTGGGTGCGCTGTTATTGAAGCGGTATCCGCTGGTGAACTGGATGCAAGACGCCTAAAAAATTATCTGAAGCTACTCAAAGAAGAAGCGATGAATTCGGCGTCGCTATCGCAAAAACGAGCTAAAGATAAAGCGCTGGGCAAGTTTTACAAGCGAACACTTGTCGATTCATACAAGATAAAGGGCCGGTATTAAGCGGCCCTTGCCTAGTTTGTTAAATTTGCAGTGAAATCGTGTACGCAAAAACATACTTGCAACATAAACTAGATGTATATCTATAAAGATGTTGCAGTATCGGTTTCGCTGAAAACGACGGATTGATTCTTACCTGCACTTTTCGCTCGGTTAAAGCTTGGTCAGCTCGGGAATATAACTCCTTAGAGGTTAAATTTTGTGTCAGGCATGAGAAGGCTATACCGCATGAAGCGGTCATCTTTTTGTGTGGTGGGTTGTCTTCGTGAGGAATGTCAAGCTTGAGGATCTGTGTACACATGGATTGAGCAAGACGAAAGGCATCATCTTTGTTTTCACAGGTCGAAATAAATACGAATTCTTCACCACCGACTCGAAAAGCTGATTCATTAGCGCGGCGGCTCATCTTCCTCAATAATTCACCTATTCTTTTGATGACATCATCACCACTCGGATGCCCGTATCGGTCGTTAAACTTCTTGAAATTGTCTAGATCAATAATCGTGAGCATTAATAACTTTTTCTCTCGATGAGAACGATTGAGTTCATAGTCTAATATACGATGAAACTCCCTTCTGTTATAAAGGCCAGAAAGCTCATCTGTTTTAGCAACGGTCTCAATTGCTTTGTCAGTCAATCTTACATAGCGGATCAGGAAGTACCATAAAATCAACACCAAGATGAAGGACACCATCATCGAAATAACCAAGTATTGCCCACGCTGCCGCTTGCTCTGATCAAGGCTGGATTGAGTCTCTTTTAGTACCTCATCTATTGCGTTAGCTATCCCACTGCTAAAGTCATTCTTGTAACCTTGATATTCATCGCTTTTTAATAGTGACAATGCTTGCTCGTTTTTGTTTGCTTGGACTAAAGCAAACGCTCGCTTTTCCAGCGCAACAAGCTGTGTATTTGCTTTTGCAGTGTCCTGAAAGAAAGCCGATATTTTGGGGTCGGTGTTGGAAGCTTGTTCCAATAATTCCTCTATTGCTAATTCGTACTGGTCATACCGATTCTTCCATTGCGTACCGCTATCGAGAGTAGCGACAAGCGCAGACATCGTCAGAACTTCATCATGCAACGCGATATCTTGGGCTAGGATTTTCAGGTTATAAAAGCGGGAACTGAGAGTGTGTTGTTGATTGAAAAAATATACGGCGGTCGCAGCAGTAAAAATAAGCGCAAACAATGCAATGGTTAATAAGGCAAAGAGTGTCAAACGCAATTTGTATATGCGATTAGGCATCAGGTAGCTTTTTTTCAATGCTATGTCGCCCGCATTATGACACTTAAAACCAAGCTTATACCGCTAAAAGCTGCTTGTCGAACTTACGGCGAAATGCAGGTGCCATGAAAAAGGAGTTTCCAATTTCTGAGTGACGGTGTGTGCTGACAATAATCTTGCTGATGAAACTGTAGGAATGAGTTAACGTTGCGCTATGTTGATTCACTTTTAGCGGGTAGGAACACAAGAAATGAAATGGTTATTCAGTTTAGCGGCAGTGTTGGGCGTTACCTATGTTGTTTCGTTACCGTTTCATCCTTACCCATTCAGTTTTGTGTTGAAAGCGATGCCGGTTTTGTTACTCGCAGCAATCAGTTTGAGGCTTCTTTCCGGTCGTCAGCGTGTGTTGTATATCATTGCTATGGTGGGTTCAGCCGCTGGTGATGTGTTTCTAGATATGGATCGTCAGCTATATCTTAAACACGCATTACTTTCGTTTTTAATCACCCAAATCTGCTACATCGTCATATTTGTAAAGCTAAGAGCTATTCACAAACTCTCCCTTCCAGCTAAAACATTTAGTTATGTAGCACCTATCGCAGTCGCTATTTTTTTACTCTATCAGTTTCACCCGAACACGGGGACTATGTGGTGGCCAGTGGTGGTGTATGTCGCGTGTCTCACCGCAATGGCAATACTCGCGATGCAGACAGGACACAGCTGGATAGCATTAGGTGGAGTTTTATTTATGCTTGCGGATGCGATGATCGGCATTAATCGATTTTGGTTACCATTTGATGCTTCAACCTATGTGATTGTTTCGACTTATCTGACGGCACAGTTATTAATTGGTTACGGATTGTTGTTGAAGCGATAACCCGTAAATTTCTTGCGGTCGGTGCATTGCGATTAGAAGAGGAAGGTGCGTCTGCCTTATGACCACATTTTGCGTTCGGCTTTGAAACACTACATTTTCTTATGGCATGATTAGGCGCAAGTGCAGTATAATTCAGCGCTAAGGTTACCAATGAAGCGAACCCTTCGCTTGAATAGGGTTAAATTTCATGGAGTTAGGCTTAACTAGAACAAAGGTTTCTTGCAGGCCGACCAACCCTCTACCAACCCTACATTTTCAGGCACATACCTGATTAAAAATAATTCAAATTTCGACTGTCACTGTCGGTTCTTTTCTGTTATCATTTCGCGCCCTTTTTATCGGGGTACGGTTAAAAATTGGCCGAAAGGTCCGTTTTTAGCAGCTTTAGTGGCTCATATGAGTCGTAATTTAACAGCGGAGCACTAACATGATCCAAATGCAAACTAACCTGGATGTTGCTGACAACAGCGGCGCTCGCAGGGTTCAGTGTATTAAGGTTCTTGGTGGCTCGCATCGCCGTTATGCACATATCGGTGACATCATCAAAGTTACTGTTAAGGAAGCAATTCCTCGCGGTAAAGTAAAAAAAGGTGACGTACTGAATGCAGTGGTGGTGCGTACGAGGAAAGGCGTTCGTCGTCCAGACGGTTCAACTATCCGTTTTGATAACAACGCAGCTGTCTTGTTGAACAACAACAAGCAACCTATTGGTACGCGTATCTTTGGCCCGGTTACCCGTGAGCTTCGTGGCGATTCGTTCATGAAGATTATCTCACTGGCCCCAGAGGTACTATAAGGAGTCACGATAATGGCTAATAAAATTCGTCGTGATGATGAAGTAGTCGTATTGGCAGGTAAAGACAAAGGCAAGCTTGGCAAAGTTAAGCGTGTTTTTTCGTCTGAAAACCGTGTCATTGTAGAAGGTGTAAATGTAATCAAGAAACACCAGAAGCCTAACCCTCAATTGGGTGAAGCTGGCGGTATTATTGAGAAAGAAGCACCTATTCACGTTTCAAATGTAGCGATCGTTAACCCGGCAACGGGCAAAGCTGATCGTGTTGGTTTCCGTTTAGAAGGCGAGAAGAAAGTTCGTTTCTTCAAGTCTAACGGCGAACTCGTTTAATTTAATTGGAGAGTACGATGGCGAAACTGCATGATTTCTATAAAGAAACAGTAGTAGCTGAACTTGCTAAGCAGTTCGGGTACAAAAGCGTCATGCAAGTCCCTCGGATTGAAAAAATCACTCTAAACATGGGTTTAGGTGAAGCTGTAGCTGACAAGAAGGTGCTTGAGAATGCTCAAGCTGACATGACTGCAATTGCAGGTCAGAAGCCGATTGTTACTGTAGCGCGCAAATCTGTCGCGGGTTTTAAAATCCGTGAAGGTTATCCGATTGGCTGTAAAGTAACCCTGCGCGGCGAGCGTATGTGGGAATTCCTTGAGCGTTTAATCTCAATTGCAATCCCGCGTATCCGTGACTTCCGTGGTTTAAACCCGAAGTCATTTGATGGCCGTGGTAACTATAGCATGGGCGTTCGTGAGCAAATTATCTTCCCTGAAATCGATTTCGATAAGGTAGATAAAATCCGCGGTATGGATATCACTATCACTACCAGCGCGAACACGAACGAAGAAGCGCACGCATTATTGTCTGCGTTTAACTTCCCGTTTAAAAAGTAAGGTGTAGGGTTATGGCAAAAGAATCAATGAAAGCTCGCGAAGTAAAGCGTTCTAAGCTAGTAGCTAAGTACGCAGAAAAACGCGCAGCACTTAAAGCGATTATCAGCGATGTTAACGCCTCTGAAGAAGAGCGTTGGGATGCTGTTCTAAAGCTACAATCACTACCGCGTGATTCAAGTCGTGCACGTCAACAAAACCGTTGCCGTATCACGGGTCGTCCACACGGTTTCCTACGCAAATTTGGTCTTAGCCGTATCAAGCTTCGTGAAGCAGCGATGCGCGGTGAAGTCCCTGGCCTTAAGAAAGCCAGCTGGTAAGGAGTAGCTGATATGAGTATGCAAGATCCTATCGCGGATATGTTTACCCGCATCCGTAACGGCCAAATGGCGCAGAAAGTTGCTGTGACTATGCCATCTTCTAAGCTTCGCACTTCAATTGCGAAAGTTCTTAAAGAAGAAGGTTATATCACTGACTTCGCGGTATCTGGTGACGTTAAGCCTACCCTAGAAGTGACGCTTAAGTACTTCGAAGGTAAGCAAGTAATCGACACAATTGAGCGTGTAAGTCGCCCTGGTCTACGCATCTACAAAAAGAAAGATGAGTTACCAAAAGTAATGGGTGGTTTAGGCGTTGCTATCGTGTCTACTTCAAAAGGTGTGATGACTGACCGTGCTGCGCGTAAAGCAGGCATGGGCGGTGAGATCATCGGTTATGTAGCGTAACGGGAGAAGTAGAATGTCACGTATAGCTAAAGCTCCAGTTGACGTTGTATCTGGCGTAGAAGTTTCTATCGCTGGTCAAGAAGTCACTGTAAAAGGTAAAAACGGTACGCTATCACGCGTATTCAACGACGCTGTTGAAATCGTTCAAGAAGAACAGCAGCTTAAAGCACTTCCTCGTGAAGGTGTTGCGAATGCATGGGCCCAAGCGGGTACTGCGCGTTCATTGTTGAATGCAATGGTTGTTGGTGTATCAGAAGGTTTTGAGAAAAAACTTCAGTTGTTAGGTGTTGGTTACCGTGCGCAAGCTCAAGGTAGCAAGCTAAACCTTACACTAGGTTTCTCACACCCTGTTGTTTACGAAATGCCTGCTGGTATTTCGGTAGAAACTCCTAGCCAAACTGAAATCGTCGTCAAAGGCGCTGATAAGCAGGTGGTAGGACAGGTTGCAGCCAACATTCGCGGCTATCGTCCACCAGAGCCTTATAAAGGTAAAGGTGTTCGTTACTCAGACGAGAATGTTCTGCGTAAAGAAGCTAAGAAAAAGTAGGTGGGTGATACGATGGATAAGAAAACAGCTCGCTTACGTCGCGCAACTCGTGCACGTAAGAAGATCAGTGAACTGGCCGCGCATCGCTTGGTAGTTAACCGCACACCTCGCCACATTTATGCTCAGTTAATCGCACCAAACGGTTCTGAAGTATTGGCGGCGGCTTCTACTGTTGAAGCAGATCTTAAGAAAGGTCTTAAATCAACAGGTAATGCAGAAGCAGCGGCGGCAGTCGGTAAAGCAATTGCTGAGCGCGCAATCGAAAAAGGCGTCAAAGACGTGGCTTTCGATCGTAGCGGATTTAAATACCACGGTCGTGTGAAAGCATTGGCTGACGCGGCTCGTGAAGCCGGTCTTCAGTTCTAGGAGATAACAATGGCTAAACAAGAAGTTCAAAACGGTGAACTGTTAGAGAAGCTCATTGCCGTAAACCGTGTATCAAAAGTAGTTAAAGGTGGTCGCATCTTTAGTTTTACTGCTTTGACAGTGGTTGGTGATGGCAATGGCCGTGTAGGTTTCGGTTACGGTAAAGCACGTGAAGTGCCTGCTGCTATCCAGAAAGCTATGGAAAAAGCACGTCGCAATCTTGTTGACGTTGACTTGAACGGTCACACACTACAGCACCCTATTAAAGGTCGTCACTCTGGCTCTAAAGTATATATGCAGCCTGCATCTGAAGGTACCGGTATCATTGCTGGTGGTGCGATGCGTGCAGTACTAGAAGTAGCTGGTGTACAGAACGTACTTTCAAAATGTTACGGCTCAACTAACCCAATTAACGTTGTACGTGCAACTATCAATGCATTGGTAGAGATGAACTCTCCAGCGCAAGTTGCTGCTAAGCGTGGGTTATCCGTAGATGAAATTTTGGGGTAATTGATAATGGCAACTTTAAAAGTCAAACAAACGAAAAGTGCGATCGGTCGTTTGCCAAAGCATAAAGCCACTTTAACTGGCTTGGGTCTTGGCAAGATTGGTCGTGTACGTGAGTTGGAAGATACCCCAGCCGTTCGTGGCATGATCAACCGTGTATATTACATGGTTGAGATCGTGGAGGAGTAAAAGATGCGTTTAAATACTCTTGCTCCTGCTCCAGGAGCGAAAAATTCGGGTAAGCGTTTGGGCCGTGGTATCGGTTCTGGTTTAGGTAAGACTGGTGGCCGTGGTCACAAAGGTCAAAAGAGCCGCTCTGGTGGTTCTGTTAAGCCAGGTTTCGAAGGCGGACAAATGCCAATCCAACGCCGTTTACCAAAGTTTGGTTTCACATCACGTGTAGGCTTGGTTTCTGACCAAGTGACACTATCTGAAATAGCTAAGGTAGAGGGTGACACTGTTTCTGTAGAAACTTTGAAAGCTGCAGGTCTTATTAAGAAAGACATTCAGTTCGTTAAAGTTATGAAGAGCGGTGAAATCTCTCGTGCAGTAACGGTTAGCGGTGTAAAGGTTTCAAAAGGTGCGCGTGAAGCGATTGAAGCTGCCGGCGGTAAAGTAGAGGAATAAGCTAGATGGCTAAACCAGGATTGGATTCAGGCGCGAAAGGCGGATTGAGCGAGCTTAAATCAAGATTGTTGTTCGTTTTAGGAGCGGTAATTGTTTTTAGGCTTGGTTCTTATGTGCCGATCCCTGGCATTGACCCAGCAGTGCTTGCTCAATTATTTGAGCAGCAAAAAGGTACTATCGTAGAAATGTTTAACATGTTCTCTGGTGGTGCTCTTGAGCGTGCGTCAGTGCTAGCCCTGGGCATTATGCCTTACATCACAGCTTCAATTATTATGCAGCTATTGTCGGTGGTTCACCCACCGATGATGGAGCTTAAGAAAGAAGGTGAGGCAGGGCGTCGTAAAATCAGCCAGTACACTCGTTATTTGACGCTTGTACTTGCGACTTTCCAGTCTATTGGTATTGCGACCGGACTACCCAACCTAATCCAGGGTTTGGTGATTGCCCCAGGCTTCGCGTTCTACTTTACAGCAGTAGTGAGTCTAGTAACGGGAACTATGTTCCTGATGTGGCTAGGTGAGCAAATTACTGAACGAGGTATCGGTAACGGTATCTCTATTCTGATCTTTGCGGGCATTGTCGCAGGTCTACCTACAGCGTTGGGTCAGACAGCAGAGCAAGCTCGTCAAGGTGATATTAACTTATTGTTCTTGTTGCTGATCGGTGCCATTGTCATCGCGTTGACATACCTTGTGGTATTCGTTGAACGTGCACAGCGCCGTATCGTAGTTAACTACGCAAAACAGCAAAAAGGCCGTAAGGTATTTGCAGCTCAAAGCACGCACTTACCACTTAAAGTTAATATGGCTGGTGTAATCCCGCCAATCTTTGCATCAAGCATTATCTTGTTCCCAGGAACAATTGCTGGATGGTTTGGTCAGAATGAATCAACGGCATGGTTAGCCGACGTAGCATTATTGCTATCGCCTGGACAACCGTTGTACGTTATGTTGTATGCAGCAGCGATTATTTTCTTCTGTTATTTCTATACTGCGTTGGTATTTAACCCACGCGATACAGCAGATAACTTGAAAAAGTCGGGTGCGTTTATCCCGGGCATCCGCCCAGGTGAACAAACATCACGCTACATCGACAAGGTAATGACTCGCCTCACATTAGCTGGTGCGCTCTACATAACCTTTATTTGTTTAGTGCCTGAATTCATGTTGATCGCTTGGAATGTTCCATTCTATTTCGGCGGTACTTCACTACTGATTATTGTAGTGGTCATCATGGACTTTATGGCACAGGTGCAGACTCATTTGATGTCACATCAATATGATTCTGTTCTCAAGAAAGCCAATCTGAAGGGTATCGGTCGTTAAGGCCGGCCCCACGATTGCGTACTACGGAGTGATGTAATGAAAGTTCGTGCATCCGTTAAAAAGATGTGCCGTAACTGTAAAGTCATCAAGCGCAACGGTGTTGTGCGCGTGATTTGCAGTGAGCCAAAGCATAAGCAAAGGCAAGGCTAATCAACGTTGCGTTCATTTTACTTTGCGTGGTTTCGGCGATTGATGCCACGCAAGTTGCATAGTAAATGAGCGTTTAAATTGCAATTTGGTCGACGGGTAAGTATCCTATCGGGCTTTTTAGGTCGTCGACATTAATTTAGAGGAGTGCTGTTAATGGCCCGTATCGCTGGCATTAACATTCCGGAACACAAGCATGCTGTGATTGCTATCCAAGCAATCTTTGGCATCGGTGCTACTCGTGCAAAGACTATTTGTGCGGCAGCTGGTGTTGCAGAAACTACCAAGATCAAAGATCTTGATGAAACAACTATTGATAAGCTTCGTGACGAAGTGGCTAAATTCACTGTTGAAGGTGATTTGCGCCGTGAAGTCTCAATGAGCATCAAACGTTTGATGGACCTTGGTTGCTTCCGTGGCATTCGCCACCGTCGTAGCTTGCCTCTACGTGGACAGCGCACTAAAACAAATGCGCGTACTCGTAAGGGTCCTCGTAAACCTATTAAGAAGTAACGGGGAGAGTAAGTTATGGCAAAAGCACCAACTCGCGCTCGTAAGCGCGTAAAACGTCAGGTTGCTGACGGTATGGCTCATATCCATGCGTCTTTCAACAATACAATTGTGACTATTACAGATCGTCAAGGTAACGCCTTGGCATGGGCAACTTCTGGTGGTTCTGGTTTCCGTGGTTCACGTAAATCAACTCCATTCGCTGCTCAGGTTGCTGCAGAACGCGCTGGCGTTGCTGCTCAAGAATACGGTCTGAAAAACCTAGAAGTGTTCGTTAAAGGTCCAGGTCCAGGCCGTGAGTCTGCGATCCGTGCGCTTAACGCAACTGGGTACAAGATCACAAACATTACCGATGTGACCCCTATTCCTCACAACGGTTGTCGTCCACCGAAAAAACGTCGCGTTTAATCGACGGACAACAGGAGAAAGATCATGGCAAGATATTTGGGTCCAAAACTCAAACTTAGCCGTCGCGAAGGCACAGATTTGTTCCTTAAGAGCGGCGTTCGCGCAATCGATTCTAAATGTAAAATCGATACTGCGCCTGGTCAACATGGTGCCCGTCGTGGCCGTTTGTCTGACTACGGTGTTCAGTTGCGTGAAAAGCAAAAAGTACGTCGTATGTACGGTGTACTAGAAAAACAGTTCCGTAACTACTATAAAGAAGCGGCACGTTTAAAAGGCAACACAGGTGAAAACTTGTTGCAACTTCTTGAACAGCGTCTTGATAACGTTGTTTACCGTATGGGTTTTGCAAGCACTCGCTCTGAAGCGCGTCAGCTTGTAAGCCACAAAGCTATTCTTGTAAATGGCAAAGTGGTTAATATCCCATCGTTCAACGTTAAAGCTGATGACGTGGTGTCTGTTCGTGAAAAAGCGAAGAAGCAAGCACGTATCGTGGCAGCACTAGAACTTGCTGACCAACGTGAAAAGCCAACGTGGATTGAAGTCGACAACTCGAAAATGGAAGGTACGTTCAAGCGTATCCCTGAAAGAACTGACTTGTCAGCCGAAATAAACGAACAGTTGATCGTCGAACTTTACTCTAAGTAAAGTGTAACTAAAGAGGATACATTGTGGGTTCTGTAACTGAATTCCTTAAACCAAGATTGGTTGAAATCGAAAACGTTTCTCCAACGCGTGCGAAAGTAACACTAGAGCCACTAGAGCGTGGTTTTGGTCACACTTTAGGCAATGCGTTACGTCGTATCTTATTATCTTCAATGCCGGGTTGTGCCGTAACTGAAGTAGAGATTGATGGTGTTTTACATGAGTACAGCACTAAAGAAGGCGTTCAAGAAGACGTCATCGAGATCTTGCTAAACCTTAAAGGTTTGGCCGTTAGCTTGGAGGGTAAAACCGAAGCTACGTTAACCTTGGTGAAATCTGGAGCGGGCCCGGTAACGGCTGGTGATATCCAGCACGACGGTGATGTTGAAATCGTAAACCCTGATCACGTGATTTGTACGCTTACTGGCGATACAGAAATCAGCATGCGTATCAAGGTAGAGATGGGCCGTGGTTATGTTCCAGCGGCGACGCGTCGTTCCTCTGAAGAAGATGATCGTCCTATTGGTCGTTTATTAGTTGACGCTTCATACAGCCCAGTTGAGCGTATCTCTTATGCTGTTGAAGCTGCGCGTGTTGAACAACGCACAGACTTGGACAAGCTAATCATCGATATGGAAACTAACGGTACTTTGGATCCTGAAGAAGCTATCCGTCGTTCTGCAACCATCCTAGCTGAACAGTTAGATGCGTTCGTAGAATTACGCGATATTTCAGAGCCAGTAGCGAAAGAAGAGAAGCCGGAGTTTGATCCGATTCTACTTCGTCCAGTTGATGATTTAGAGTTAACGGTTCGTTCTGCAAACTGTTTGAAAGCGGAAGCTATCCAATACATAGGTGACTTAGTACAGCGTACTGAGGTTGAGCTACTTAAAACGCCAAACCTTGGTAAAAAATCGCTTACTGAGATCAAAGATGTGCTCGCATCACGTGGACTTTCACTAGGCATGCGCCTAGAGAACTGGCCACCAGAGAGCATCGCTGAAAGAGATTAATCAGGCCTCGGTCTGATTTTTAGAGAAGGATAAAACTATGCGCCATCGTAAAAGTGGTCGTCAGTTGAATCGCAACAGCAGCCATCGCCAAGCAATGTTTAAAAACATGGCAGGTTCATTGGTTAAGCATGAAGTGATCAAAACTACGTTGCCAAAAGCGAAAGAATTGCGTCGCGTTATCGAGCCTTTAATCACACTTGCGAAGCAAGACAGTGTAGCTAATCGTCGTTTGGCGATGGCTCGCACTGGTGATAAAGAAGTTGTAGGTAAATTATTCAATGAACTTGGCCCTCGCTATGAAGCGCGTCCAGGTGGCTATATCCGCATTTTGAAGTGTGGTCTACGTGCTGGTGACAGCGCGCCAATGGCTTACGTTGAATTAGTCGACCGTCCAGTTGTTGAAGAAGCTGAAGTAGTTGAAGCAACTGAAGAGTAAGTAATTACTAAATTAAAAAACCCGGCTTAAGCCGGGTTTTTTGTTTCTGCAGTTTGGTAAAAGTCAGTTTAAGCAACTGCTTTATTGGTCGTCACTTTTTGTCGCCAAAGCGATTTCTTCTTCTGTAGCACCGCCTTTCAATGCGGAATATTTTAATTGCTCTGCATCCACGCCGTGATTCTCTGCAGTTTCAATGATCTTGATGATCTGATCACGCTGCTGCGATGACTCTCGCACCGCATTCTCTACTACAGTGTCAGCTTGCTCAGGGAATAACGCTAAAAGCCCGTCTACAATGTACTCACCGACGAAAGGTACTGCACCAATAGCGGTGGTTAATATACTGACCATATCGTCGGGATGCTCTTTAGCGAGCGTTTGGACAATGCGATCAGCTGAATCAGGCTCAGTAACTACGGCTACACGCACGATATCTTGCAATTCTTCCGGCGTAGTATTAGCGGCGGCTGTAACGACAAAGTTTACATAACTAGGCTCAGCCAAGATGGCTAATTCGACAATATTAGGGCATTCGCTAACACCTTTCTCTATTGCGATCTTAACAATTTCTTCTGTCGCGGTTGGTTGCGTTGAAATTGCTGCGTAAATAATCTCTTTGTATTTATCGGGGTAGGTATCTAACGCAACATCCACGATCGTAGTGATTTGCTGAGGGTAATGGCTGGCAATCGACTTGATGGCACGCCCAATGCTGGCATTGTTTTCCATCTGTCGCTGAATGAAAGCGGCCTTTAAAGCGGCACGATCATGAGATTTATCAGATACATGCTCGGTGCTTTCTTTTAATTCAAGAGGGGTTGTGTCAGTTGGCTGTACAGCAAATGACTGCCCTGCGACAAAAACGGACGACAATACAGCCGCTGCGATAACTGATTTACGCATACTTCATTACACCATCAATTGTTCATGCATCCGTGCAATTAGCTTCATCAACTATCGTTGACCCTCTCTGTCAGCGTTAGTTCATAAATTGTTAAAAAATGTTAATAAATGTAAAGTACGCAAAACCTTAGAAAAACGCAAATTTTCAAGGTATTAAAAGCACTTCCTATGTATTAGCGATCAACTATAGGGCGTCGCAATAAGCTGAAATAACAATAATAAGAGTAGATTCGTGCCAAATCACCGTTTAACTGAACTCGATGCGCTTCGTGGCTTTGCGGCTTTCGCTGTGGTTATCTACCATATGGTTTATCGTTATGCCGATTTATATGGTCATGAGGATATAGCAACGTATTGGGCCTATTGGGGCCAATATGGCGTTCACTTATTTTTTATGATCAGCGGTTATGTGATTTATTGGACGCTGGATCGTATTCAACGCCCCGCAGAATTTGTTATCTCACGCTTCTCCCGTCTTTACCCTGTGTACTGGGTGTCGGTGCTGGTGACCTTCACAGCTGTGTTCGCTTTCGGCTTGGCAGACAGACAAGTTCATGTTAGCGATATGATGTTAAATTTACTGATGTTTCATGAGTACTTAGGCGTGCCGCATGTTGATGGCGTGTATTGGACATTAACACTGGAGCTAACGTTTTATGCGTGGATGTTCACTTTACTTCTGAGTAAGCAGCAACGTAATGCCCCGTGGCTTCTGATACTGTTGATTGCATTAAATGCCGCGCTGCAGGTATTTTCGTTGGAAATTCGTTTTTTAGAATTACTGACCTTGGACGGTTATGCACAGTTTTTCTTGCTTGGTATCGCTGTTTTTAATTGGCAAAGCGAACGCGATAGGTTGTCTACGCGAGTAGCGTTTGCTGTTGTGTTTGTCGCGTGTTTGTTCGCTACCAACTGGCTTGAAACGATCCTATATGGCTTCTTAAGCGCACTGTTTATTGGCGCCGTAAAAGTGCGCATGGCGTTGTTACGCCACTCAATATTTGTTTGGCTTGGCGCCATTTCGTATTCCCTTTATTTAATCCATCAAAATATTGGCTATGTGATATTAAATTATTTGCCGAACAATTGGAGCAGTGTATTAAAAGTGAGCGTTGCGACGATGATGGTTATTGCAATTGCTTATGGTCTGAACCGCTTGATTGAAGTACCATCTAATCGAGCGTTTAAAAAACGTTTGCAAGCACGCTTTTTGAGAGGAAAAGCGTCAGCGTCGTAAAATGCGGCGTATCAGTAATACAGCGGCGACAAAATAAAAATAAACGAGCCCATGACAACCACCGAATCTAAACGGTTAAATACAAATAAGAATGCTACCTGGTCGGTTATTCATCAGGTGGCCACTTACGCATCGTCGTTAATTTTCACCGCCATCCTCGCACGTATAATCGCCCCGCATGATTTTGGTATTTTTGCCATGGCGATGACAGTATCTGCATTTTTTCTAATATTCGCCGATGGTGGGATGGTGTGGTCACTGATCCAACGTGAAAAAATCACCCCCGCCGAAATCATAAACCTGCGTTGGCTCAATGGCGGATTAGGCTTGGTGATGGCTGTTGCTGCAGTCTTGGTGTCACCCTTGGTTGCTGCATTTTACGGCTATCCGGAAATCACGTGGGTCTTAGCCGTACTGGGTTTGAATTTCTTCATTTCAGGGATCAGCACGCCCAGCATCATGTGGATGAAACGCCAACAACGCTTTAAAGCACTCGCAATTGTCGATATTGTGGCGACCGGTATTGCGGGCGCTGCTGCGATTATATCGGCCCTCAATGGCGCAGGTGTGTGGGCATTGGTGATTCAAGCGATTGCTAAGTTTGCCATACAAGCCCTGATTGTCACATATCTAGCTAAGTGTCCTTCAGGTTGGTTCGTACGTCACGTCGATATGCGAACCTTGACCCTGTTTGGTGGTTCTTTGATAGCGTTTGGGGCCGTTAACTATTTTGCTCGAAATCTCGATAATGTTTTGATTGGTAGCGTCATCAATGCGGAGTCACTGGCATTTTATGCGCGGGCCTATTTCCTAATGACCTTACCCAGTATGCTGACAACAGGTGCCCTTAGCGGTTTGATGGTCAGTATTCTCTCGCGCCTGCAACATGACTCCAAACAGCTGCAACGGCAGTATGCTCATACATTACGTTTTCTGTTTATCTTATGTGCCCCGGTGGCAATTTATTTTGCATTGTTTCCTCGCGATCCCGTTGCACTATTGTACGGGGAGCAATGGGATGCAACTGTTCCACTGTTACAGATACTCAGTATTGCTTGCTTGACCCAACCGATCCACAACACCATGGGGTGGATTTTCACAGCCACAGGGCAAGCAAACAAAATGCTGCGTTGGGGAATTTTTGCCTCTATTTTACTCAGTGTATCTTTTGCTCTTGGTGTCAGTTTCGGCGTGTCTGGTGTAGCGTGGGCGTATACTATCGTGATGGGCATTGGATTGACAATTGGCGCTGTTGGGTATGCGCATAAAAGTGCGGGGATATCTTTCCGTGAAAGCTTAACTTATCTACTAAAACCTGCGTTGGTGATTGTCGCCACTGTGCTTTTGGTTGTTGGCATTACAGGCATGTTGGCGCTCAATATTGAATCGCTATGGGGTTCGATTGTGCTGCATGGCACTCTCATTGTCAGCGTTTATGGCGTGTTGCTATTGATGGTATATCGCAGAGAGTTTAAACATGTCATGCAGGTGGCCGCATGAAAATAGGGTTTGTGTGCAATGAATATCCTCCTGTGACCTGTGGTGGTATCGGTACTTTCACCCGAGAGTTGGCAGAAATGCTCGTTGCACAAGGTGACGAAGTCCATGTTTTTGGGGTTTATGCTGATGTTACCGACGCTATTCACGAAAACGTGAACGGTGTTGAAGTTCACCGTTACCCAGCTAAACCTGGCATCAAAGGTATTTGGAATAACCGTCGCCAACTATATAACGCCGTTAAGTGTGCAGCAAAAGAACAACAGATTGAGATCATTGAAATCCCCGATTTTGAAGGCTACGGTGCATTTTGGGGGCGGCTAGCAATACCCGTTGTTGCGCGACTGCATGGTTCGGTCACGTATTTCAATCACGAATTGAAGCGTGCGCCTAGTCGACTAATGAAGTATTTAGAACTGGCAACGTTAAAACGCGCATCAGGTTTAATTTCTGTCACCCATTATGCGGCGCTTGAAACACTTTCAGTATTCCATCTTAAACAGTCATATGATGTTATTCACAATGGTATTGCCTGGCCCGAAGACAGTGACTGCAAGCAAAATTATGAATATACCGGGCGGGTCGTATTTACTGGCTCATTGATGAGTAAGAAAGGCGTCTTTGCTTTAGCCTCAGCCTGGCGTCAGGTCAAAACGCGCTTTCCGGATGCATCACTTACTTTGATCGGAAAAGACACTACTGAAAACGGTAGTTCCGCAATCGCCAAAGTGCTCGAACTCGCCGGAGATGGGGCTGACATTCATCACACGGGGCATATTGCTAAAGCCGAGTTAAATGCGATTGTTAAGACGGCAGATGTAGCTATTTTCCCCTCATTTTCAGAAAGTTTCGGCTTAGGTCCAGTAGAAGCCATGGCACTCGCTGTACCAACCATTTATACCCAGCTTTCTTGTGGGCCAGAAATCGTAAATCAACATGTGGACGGGGTATTGATAGACCCCAATGACCCCGACACTATCAGTCAGGCACTGATTGAACTCCTTGGTGATGAAGCTCAGCGTGAGCGCTATGGAAAAGCCGGACGAGCGCGAGCCGCGTCATTTTCAGTGGCCACTCAGTTGGCACAAAACAGGGCCGTATATTCACGGTATATAGAGGCGACAGGTTTATGACAGCGAAAAAAGTACTTTTAATCACGCCTTATTTTGCACCGCAAACACATGCCGCCATGTTCCGCGTGTATAAGTTAGCCCGGTATTTACCTTCTTTGGGGTATGAAGTACACGTACTCACCGTTGATACAAACTACTTGTACAATGAAGATGAGAGTTTGCTCGCGCAATTACCTGAAGAGGTGAAAATACATAAAGCGCGCTATATTGAGCCAACGTTTCGAGGTTTAAAAATGGCTTTAGGGGGCAAGGATACGACCTTTGCTTCTTTGAAACGCCAAGGCGCAATCGAGCAGGTTACAGCGACCAAGACAAAATCAGCCGCTTTGCAGACCCGACCAACCTTGGTACAGCGCTTTAAGCAATGGTTGGCCAATAGGCCTGATCGCTATTGGACATGGTACACCCCTGCACTAAAACAAGCTCGCCGCATTATTCAGCGCTATGACATACAGTTGATATATACCACAACGGCGCCTTATACATGCTTGCGCATCGGCGATAAATTGAAGCGGGAACTCGGCATTCGATGGGTATCAGACTATCGTGACCCTCTCGGCTATAGCGAACGTTTTTCCGCGCCTTCTTTGGATGTACAACAAATAGAAAAGCAAATAGTACGCTCCTCTATGAAATCGGCAGATCATGTGGTGGGGCTAGCGCGAAGCTATGAATATATTTTTTCTGATCTGTATCAGGTGCCCAGTGAACGTTTCAGTTTTATTCCTACTGGGGCCGATGATGCATACATTCGACATGCAGAGAAAGAGGTTGGTGCTCGGCATAAATCCATTACAGTATTGTTTGTCGGAGAATTCTTGGATGAGTACGACAGCAATCATATTTTTAAAGCACTCGATCAAGCTTCACTTAAGTTGCCACAAGGACTCACACTTAAAGTCATTGGGCGCAAAGAGGTTAATCAACATCGAGTTGAGCGTTTACTTAACAGTGCCAGCTGCGACAATTTAAAAGTGCACTGCGAATTTATTGATCACATGCCTCAATCCGAGCTTTATGCAGAAATTCTGCGTGCTGATGCTTGTTTACTCATTCCCGGTAATAGTTTGTGGTGGACCAATTTTGCTAAATTGGTTGATTACATAGCGATGAAGAAAACCGTCATTGCGGACGTACCTCTTATCAGCGAAGCTCGTCATGAGTTAGAAAGATCAGGTTTGGGCGTGTTCCTGAGCGGTGAGTTGATAGACGACACCAATGTATTGCTGGATCTCTTTGATGCGCGCCGGCAAACCATCAATCACGAATATTGCAAAACGTACTTAGCATCGTCTCAAGTTGCGTCATTCGCAAAAGTGTTTAATCAGCAATTAGGTATCAGCGATTGATGAAAAAACCTATTTGCTTAGTTAGTTTTGATTATCCGCCATTGGAAGGCGGTATTTCGCGTTTGTGCGCCGCGATTGTTGAAAGATTGGTAGCGCAAGAACATCCGGTTAGCGTGGTAAGTCGGGAGCATGCTGAGGCCACCTCGGCATTTGTTATACCGCATACGAACGAATATAGAGTACCCGCGAAACGCGGTAAGGCTGAATGGCAGCTTTTTAAACGTTTACGCCGATATCACCGCGATGATCTTATTATTACCGGAGTGTGGTATCCCGAAGCGTTAATTGCTCGACTTGCAGGGTGTAAAAATATTGTGGTGCTGGCACATGGTAACGAAGTCATGGCGGGGCGCCCAACGTGGAAAAATCGCTTATTAAGCACAGCCCGTCGTTGGTTATTCGATCACGTACGCTTAATCATTGCTAACAGTCATTACACTGGCGAATTAGTTTCAGCGCAAACTCAAACGCCTGTCGAAGTCGCAACATTGGGTGTAGATGAGAAACGTTTTGTTCCTTTGGAACCGGAGCAAAGACAGCAAGCGCGACAAAGGTTTAAACTACCCCAAGATAAGTTTGTTGTACTGACAACATCAAGAGTACAAGCCTATAAAGGTCATGACGTGGTGTTAAAGGCATTGGCAGAAATCCCCGAAGATGAGCGTACATCTTTGCACTATGCGATTGCTGGGCGAGGGGAGCATCTAGCCAATTTGCAGCAGCTCACAGAAGAGCTGGGTTTAACGTCGCAAGTCTCCTTTTTAGGATTTGTCGAAGAAAACGATTTAGCCTCGCTATACGGTTGTGTTGATGTATTTGCCATGTGTACACGAGAAGAAAAAGAAAATAAGCAAGTCGAGGGGTTTGGCTTAGTTTTCTTAGAAGCTCAAGCCTGTGGCACTCCCGCAATAGGGGTTAAACAGGGCGGCATTACTGACGCAATAGTTGATCAACGCGGCGGTTATCTGATTGAGCGAGATGATCAGTTTGCCTTAGCGGATATTTTGCGTTTACTGGTGCAAGAACCCTCAATATTGGCGAAGCAGCAAACGCTTGCTCGTGAGCGGGTTGAGGCAGAAGCAACATGGGATCACTACGGGCAACGGGTATCCGAAATTCTAGCGCGTTATGTGGAGGAGCATCATGCAAACGCCTAAAGTCAGTGTCATCATACCGACGCTGAATCGTGACAAATATTTATTGTTGTCTGTACAAGACATGCTGGCGCAAGATTATTCCAATTTTGACATTATCGTTGTTGATCAATCCCCTGCACCTACCGCAGAGATGCAAATCTTAATTAAGCAAAATCCGCATCGCCTACGCTATTTTAATGTTGATTTTAAGGGGCTCCCTCAAGCAAGAAATTATGGTTGGCAGCACAGTGATGCCGATATCGTGCTCTACATAGATGATGATATCCGCAGTGATGAGAACCTTGTTAAGCGGCATGTTGAATGCTATCAAGATTGTGAGATAGGCATGGTGGCGGGTGGTATTGATGAGGCACATAGAGGGTTAGATGCTGGGCCCAAAGTCGGTAAATTTTCTCGTTGGAGTTGTACGCCATATCGTGGTTTCGCTAGCCATCATGATCAATGGGTAGACCATGTGCCGGGGGGGAATTTCAGTGCGCGCCGCGAGTTACTTGAACAAGCGGGCGGAGTAGATGAGCATTTAACCCTAGGAGCAGCGCTGTACGAGGAAAGTGAATTGTCCTTGCGTGTGAAGCGCGTCACAGGCAAGAAGTTTTGGTTTAAATCCGAGGCAAGGTTATTACACCTTGCAGCAGACGATGGCGGTTGTCGGGTCGTGAATGATGTTCCGCGTTATATTTGGGGGTTGTCGCATAACAGAGCTATTGTCATGAAGCGCTATTTATCACCCATTCAACGTTGTGTAGCGATGCTATTTTTACTCAAGTTGGTAGCAGCATACGCGTGGGCCAATAAGTCACTTAAAGTGTTTTTGTCTTTTTGGCAGGGATACTCGCTTGGTGTCAATAATGCGCAGCTGCCACCTAAATGTACTGACATGCGTTAACGAGCAACTGTCATGATATTTCACCTAGCGTCTATGGCCTTTTGTACTATTGTGGCGGCTACATTTTTTGATGAGCAGGTGACTTCGCGCGCACAGCAGAAACGTTTCTTTCAAGTCTTAATTGCGTGCTTTATGGTGCAAATTGCTGTGATGTATATCATGCGTGATATCCACGGCGATACGTTTCGCTATTTACGTAGTTACGATCGTATGGTTGGGCAGGACTTCTTCATTGCCATTCTAGAAAGCGGCAAAGAAATTGGATTTACCGTGCTGTCGTGGCTCAGTGCGAATGCAGGAGTGGGCCATCGCTGGTATTTAGCCGGTATATTTGTGATCGGTATTGTGCCATTTATCGCGGGACTGAAAAAACTCTACGGTGATGGCTGGGGCTATATGCTTGTCGTTTATGCCGCTTACCCATTCTTTCTTAGTTACTTTGCCAGTGGTATGCGTCAAGCGGTGGCAATGAGTATCGCGTTCTTTGCCATCGTGCACTACGCGCATCATCATAAGCTCATACGTACTCTGATCGTGATTGCCATTGCGAGTTTATTTCACCTTTCTGTTTTAGTGCTATTGCCAGCTTTGTTTGCGCTGCATTTTGCTGAGCGTTTCCTCACCTTGCCAAAGATTTTAGCGCTGTGGACTGTCGTGGTGTTTATTAGCGCGTCTGGGATCAATGAGAGTGCTTTAGGTTTTCTTTCAGGTTTTTTCGATGAAAGCTCACGTTACCAATACTACCTAGATAGCGACAAAGTGGCCCAAGTGAGAGATCTTATGGGGTACAGGACGGGCTTCCGGATAGATTTCACATTGTTTTCCATTGTACCTGTGTTGTTCGTGTTGTATTTCGAACGGCGACAGGGAATCGATTTGTGGCTAATTAAATTTTATTTAATTGTGAATTGTGCTTTTCAGTTGTTGAGTTTTACTGCCTCAAATGACCGCTTTGCCGCACTCTCTTGGTTTTATATACCGGCTATTTTAGTGCACTCTCAATTTTACCAGCGCCCTATGCGCAGCAGTAAGCTAGCTTATTATTTATTGGCTTTTTCCGGTGTCGCGTTGTTGGCGCTGTTTAACAAAAGGTATTTTGCAGCCTAGTATGACTCAATTGGCCACCAACCCCACTATCAGTATTGTCGTGCCGTTTTACAATGGCAAGCAGTGCCTTGAGCGCTTGTTTGTTTCGCTAGCTGATTACAAAGAACGACAAGATATCGAAATGATTATTGTTGATGATTGTTCTAGTGCAGAGCATGCTCAAGCATTAGATGATATGGCAACAACATTATCTTGGACTGGCTTGCATATAGTGCATTGTGACGAGAACGGCGGTGCCGCGAAAGCCCGAAAAGTAGGTATTCAACAAGCGAAAGGTGAGTATATCGCTTTCTTAGATAGCGATGATGCCTGGGCTTTGCATAAGTTAGATGCGCAATTAGCCGCGATGAAGCAATATGAAGCGGTGATCAGTGGTTGTGCTTGTGAGCAAATTGAAGAAAATCAACTGGCGCAAGCAAGAGCTAAAGCAGTGACCCACTATGACATTGAGCACTTTTCTTCTATTCAGGCGTTGTTTAAAAACCCGTTTAGCACGCCCACGGTAATGATGACGAAAGCCGTCGCACTAGAACATCCATTCTCCGATACCTTACGCTATTCTGAAGATGTTGATTGTTGGCGACGTATCTTATTGCAATATGGTGGGATTGTGCTTAAAGGCCCGAATGCGTTCATGTTTAAACATGCTTTTTTGAGTGACCAAGGCTCATTGAGTAGCTTCACGATCAAAATGAGTTTAGGCCAATTATCGTCTTTGTCAGCGTTGCTGTTTAATGCACAGGTCAAACTGCGCTATCGTGCGTTAGTTCCGTTTGCTCTAGTATGGGCTAGCATTAAAGCACTGCGTAGAGAATGGTTGGTGCTAAGGCGGAAACGATAATGACAGACAGCAAAACAAAAACATTATTGGTTGTATCAAGTTTCGCTGAGTCATTGGTGAACTTTCGTTTAGCATTGATGCAAGATGCCATTAAAGACGGGTACATTGTTCACGCGTGTGCACCAGACTTCGACCCTCTGATTGAAGCCGAGTTACAAAAGCATGGCATTATTCCACATAGCATTCGGTTGTCCCGTAATGGGCTAAATCCATTTGGTGACATTGCAACACTGCTGGATATCCGGCGGTTGATCAAACAAGTACGTCCGACTCATACGTTGGCTTATACCATTAAGCCCGTGATCTATGGTTGTTTGGCGGCTCGTTTGTGCAAAGTAAAGCACATTGGCGCTCTTATAACCGGTTTGGGTTATGCGTTTATGCAATCCAATACATTGCGTCAGCGGCTAGTGAGTTCCATTGCTCTGGTTTTGTACCGTGCAGCACTCAGCGGGGCTCATCGGGTATTTTTTCAGAACCCAGATGACAGGGCATTATTTCTTGCTCACAAACTGGTTAAACAAGATAAAACACAAGTCGTAAATGGCTCCGGCATAGATGTTCAGGCCTTCAGTCAGCATCCCTTACCTGATAAAACGGTGCTTCGTTTTTTAATGATTGGCCGTCTTTTGAAAGACAAAGGCATTCGCGAGTTTGCTGCTGCGGCGAAAGTTATAAAACAGCGCTTCCCGCAGGTGGAGTTTCACCTTGTGGGTTGGCTCGACAGCAACCCAACCTCAATTTCTCAACGCAAGCTTGATCAATGGATTGCGGAACAGCGCATTATTTTTCATGGCAAATTGGCGGATGTCAGGCCTGTGATTAAAGCGTCACATGTGTATGTGTTGCCGTCATATAGGGAAGGCACACCACGCACAGTATTAGAAGCTATGGCGATAGGTCGAGCGATCATCACCACCGATGCGCCGGGCTGCAGAGAAACCATAATCGACGGCGAAAGTGGCTTTTTAACCAAGGTGGCGGATGTCGATGACTTAGTGCGTGCAATTGAGCACTATATTGAGCATCCTGAACTTATAGAAGCTCATTCCAACGCCGCCAGAAAGCGTGCAGAAACCATTTACGATGTGCACAAGGTGAATCAAAGTATGTTGCAAGGATTACAAGAATAAATGAAACGACTTTTCGATTTTTGTGTAGCGCTGATGATTGTTGTATGCGCATGGCCGATTATTTTATTGGTTGCAGTGTTGGTGGCGCTAAAATTGGGACGCCCCGTATTATTCAGTCAGGATAGGCCTGGACTTCATGGACAAGTGTTCAAAATGTATAAGTTTCGCAGTATGACGGACGCGCGTGATGAAAAAGGCGAGCTGCTTCCCGATGCCATCAGACTCACACCGTTTGGACGCTTATTGCGTTCTACCAGTTTGGACGAGTTACCCGGACTGTGGAACGTTTTAAAGGGGGATATGAGCTTAGTGGGGCCTCGCCCCCTACTGGTTGAATATCTACCGTTATACTCAGAGCGACAGTCGCGCCGCCACGACGTGAGGCCTGGTATTACAGGGTGGGCTCAGGTTAATGGGCGTAATGCGATTTCTTGGCAAGAAAAGTTTGAACTGGATGTATGGTATGTGGAAAACCGCTCGTTCTGGCTGGATATCAAAATCTTATTTATGACCCTGCAAAAAGTAGTCGCACGCGCGGATATCAATCAAGACAATCAAGCCACAATGGAGAAGTTTAATGGCAACAACTAAACCCAAGTTGTTCATTATTGGGGCTGGAGGCCATGCTAAGGTCGTTGCGGATTGTGCTGAACTGCTTGGGTATGACGATATTGCTATGTTGGATGATCACTTCCCCGACATCAACACATGCGGTCGATGGCCTGTGGTTGGAAAGCTCGCCTATTTAAATGATCTGGATAAATCCAAGGTCGAATGCTTTGTCGCGATTGGAAATAACCCAGTACGTGCGACGATTTGCCAAACCCTTTTGGATGACGGCTGGTCGATTCCGACACTAATCCATCCAACTGCTGTGATTGCGCGGGACACAGAAATTGGCGTTGGAACTTTGGTTTTAGCAAATGTTGTGGTTAATTCATTTAGTTCTGTAGGAAAAGGTTGTATTCTGAATACTGCATGTTCGGTGGATCATGATTGCACTATCGGTAATTTCGTTCACATTGCGCCAGGTACTCGTTTAGCGGGTGGTGTGAGTGTAGGGGACACGTCATTTATCGGTATTGGATGTGCTGTTATTCAGCAAGTGACTATTGGGGTTGGTGTAACCATTGGTGCCGGCTCAACCGTGCTGAAAGATATTACAGATAACGTTGTGGCTGTTGGTAGCCCTGCGGTTATCAAAAAATAACAATAATATTCGCCAGAAAGCGAAAACACAGAGGTAGTATGCATGTTAGGGGGTCCATTCTCGCCCTGGCCGTGTGTCAGCGACGATGAGAAATCAGCTGTTATGGCTGTGCTCGACAGTAATCGTGTTAATTATTGGACAGGTCAAGAGGGACGGCAGTTCGAACAAGAATTTGCCGAGATGCAGCAAGTTAATCATGCCATCGCTGTTGCGAACGGTACTGTAGCACTGGACTTAGCTTGGGTAGCATTAAACTTACCCAAAGGCAGTGAAGTTATTGTCACGTCCCGAACATTTCTTGCCTCCGTTTCATCAATCGTATTGGCAGGGTTGGTTCCTGTATTTGCAGATGTTGACGCCAACACTCAAAACATTTCAGTAGACACCATCCAAGCTAAATTGAGCACTAAAACCAAAGCGATTTTGTGTGTTCACCTTGCCGGCTGGCCGTGCGATATGGATGCCATTAATGCCCTTGCTAAAACGCATGGTCTCTATGTGGTAGAAGATTGTGCACAAGCACACGGCGCACTGTACAAAGGCCAACCCGTTGGAGGGCTAGGCGATATTGCGGCGTGGTCCTTTTGTCAGGATAAGATCATGACAACAGGCGGTGAAGGTGGCATGGTGACTACTCAGTCTGAAGAGTTCTGGCGTACCATGTGGTCGTTTAAAGATCATGGTAAATCCTGGAATGCAGTATATGAACGCGAGCATCCTCCAGGCTTCCGCTGGTTACATGAATCATTTGGCACAAACTGGCGCATGACGGAAATGCAAGCGGCTATTGGTCGCTGCCAAATCAAAAAAATGCCAGTTTGGACCCAGGCTCGAAATCGCTACGCTAAACAAATTTTAGACACGGCGGCTGAATTGCCGGGTCTAAGAGTGCCAGAGGTACCCTCGGACATTACCCATGCGTTTTACAAGTGCTATGTATTTGTAGAGCTTGAGGCGCTAAGAGCCGGTTGGGATCGTGACCGTATTATGCAGAGTATGCTCGATTTGGGCGTCCCTTGCTTTTCTGGTAGTTGTTCTGAGGTGTATCTGGAGAAGGCCTTCGATGACACTGGGTTACGCCCAGCAGTGCCTTTACCAGTCGCCCACGAATTAACCTATACATCGTTGATGTTTTTGGTGCATCCAACGCTGACTGAATCTGAAATAGTTCACACTTGTAACGCGCTGCGTCAGGTAATGGAAATGGCGGTTTAATTCATGTCCTCGTTTTCCTTAAACCAAATATTCCGCTTTCCGCCAAAGCTGAAACTAGCGATAGAAGTCACCTGGGATACCGGGGCGATTTTGCTAACATTGCTGGTATCCTATTGGATGCGGATTGGTATTGAGGCGTGGTCTTTTTCCCCTACTGAATGGGGCGTTGTTGTTGCCAACTTATTCTTTACGCAAGGGATTTTAGTATTGCTGGGCCACTACCGGCAGATGATCCGTTTTATCGAGATATCAGCGGTTTATAAGATTGGACTGGCGATGCTGTTGTCATCGATTTATTTGGTCGCCGCTGAATATGTCTTGGATATCTTCTTACCAGCCTCTGTACTGCTGCTTTATTTCTTTGGCGCTACCGCTGCTATTGCTGCGCCTCGGTTGTTGATACAGGCTACCTCTCAGGCTCAAAACGATAAATTACGCGAGAAATGCTTTGTTTATGGTGCGTCAGGTGCGGGGCGGACGTTAGTCACAGCGTTAAGAGCAGGTAAAGACTTAATGCCTATCGCATTTGTCGATGACAAGCGAATTTATCATGGTAAAGAGATTTTAGGATTACCGGTTATCAGTCGTGAAGAGATCCCTGAATTAAAGGCCAAACACGATATTCATAAGATGCTCTTGGCGGTTAATAACACCTCGCGTAGCCGCCGCAAAGAGTTAATTGAAGAGCTTGAACCATATGCTTTAGAACTGCTTTCAGTTCCTAATGTGCAAGATATAGCCAGTGGCAAACAACGCATCGACGAACTGCAAGAAGTTAAAATTGAAGATTTACTAGGGCGCGACCCAGTACCGCCAATTGTGTCTCTGTTAAATGCAAATATCACTGATAAAGTGGTATTGGTAACCGGTGCAGGTGGTTCAATAGGTAGCGAACTTTGCCGGCAAATAGTAAAAGGGAAACCGCGCAAACTAGTATTGTTGGAGCTTTCGGAATTCAATTTATATCAAATTGAGAATGAATTAAAACGCGCTTACCCCGAGTTAGAATTGGTCTCTATTTTGGCAACAATCCAAGATACCGAATCACTGCGCAATACAATTGAAACCCATAAAATTCAGACCATATACCACGCGGCAGCCTATAAGCATGTCCCGATGGTCGAGTCGAATATAACCGCTGGTATTCGCAACAATATTTTTGGTACGGCGAACGTAGCGCTGATTGCCGCTGAGTACGAAGTCGAAAAATTTGTGCTTGTATCTACTGACAAAGCGGTTAGACCAACCAACATTATGGGCGCAACAAAGCGATTTGCTGAGTTGTTCGTGCAAGGTATTTCTGCGCTTCACAGTGAGACTGAATTCTCTATCGTGCGTTTTGGTAATGTCCTCGGCAGCTCTGGTTCAGTTGTGCCGCTATTTAACGAACAAATACGCAAGGGGGGGCCAATTACAGTTACTCACCCTGATATTATTCGTTACTTTATGACCATACCCGAAGCCGCACAGTTAGTCATTCAAGCTGGCGCGATGGGTAAACGCGGGGAAGTTTTCGTGTTGGATATGGGAGAGCCCGTTAAAATAGCCGACCTAGCTGAAAAAATGGCACATTTAATGGGATTCAAAGTGACAGAAAATCCTACCCATGATGGTGAAATTGCAATTCGCTACACCGGGTTGCGACCCGGTGAAAAACTGTATGAAGAGCTGTTAATTGGTGACAATGAAACAGCAACGGAACATCCGCGCATTATGGCAGCTAACGAGATCAGTATGGATTTTGCTGAAGTTGTGATGTTGCTTGATCAAATTAACTACGAACTGGTTAATCGCCATGAAGATCAAGCGATTGCCATTTTGGCATCAGCCCCTCTCGCGTATAAACCTGATAACGCAATCGCTCAGCGAATCGAATCAGCAAACCAGCAAGTTCAGAACGGATAGCCTCAGAGACCTGAGTTAAAGGTGCAGAATTTAGAGGGTTGGCCGATACAAACCATACACTGTGCTGCGTTATATAACGGGCACCAAAACAATAATATTCAGGAGTTTGCGCTGAGATGAGACGTTTTTTGTGTATTGCAGCAGGACTGCTCGCAATGTCTGCACACGCTCAACTAGCTAATATCGACAAGTCTGCATCACCGTTTACATTTCAAGCGGGAAGTGTGTATAACGATGCTATTAATCCATCTTATTTAGGTGGTTCAGAAGGTTATGGGGTCAGCTTAGAGGCGAATGGAACCTTAGTTAGTACCCAAGAATCGGTGTGGTGGCAGTTCGATTATGGCGCTGCTTATGACCGCTACCAGTTGCAAGAAGAACAGCTTGATTTTGATGAGTCACAAGACTTTTATGCCTATAACGTTCGTATCCAATCACGCGCATTTGTGCATGAAGCCTTTACGGTAGATGTTGTCGCTGAGCACCGGAAATCGGAACAAAAGTACGGTGAAGGCATTAGTCGTTTTCAGAATAATGTTCTGTCGATTGACACCCTGAGTCGGAACCGTGCGGAGATAATCGCTGTATATGGTCGTGACCCAAATCACAACTCAATTACGGCAGAGTTGTTTTGGCAGAAAGACAGCTATGATGACGTGAATCCGTATGCTTCGTTGTTTGATTTGTCTCAGCAAGGCGCTTTGGCTCAAGTTAAATTGATGGTGGCGGGAAAGATAGGCTTTTTAGCTCGCGTGTCGATTACAGATGACGATTATGAGTCAAACGAGCGTGTTGATAGCCGATTGTATAATGCGTTAGTGGGAATCGATTGGACGCTTTCTGGTAAATCGTCCTTGCGAGTGTTATTGGGTGGGTTCCAACGCGATGCTGAGGATGGGCAAGATCGTAGCGGATTTTCCTGGGATGTTAGCTATGACTACAGTCCCAGTGATTACCAGGCTATTTCACTCACCACCAAACGCACATCAGCGGTGTCTGAGGTGGCCTTCTCATCAAGCAGTGTTGATGTAACTCACGGTTTTAATTGGCGTTATGCAATCGATGAAATCTGGTTCTGGCAGGCCAATATGAGCTGGCTTGAGAAAGACATCAATGCGGATGATTTAACGCGTACATTGGAACAATTTGATGCGGGTTTTACTCTGGGTTATAACCTGCGTTCTTTCAGCCACATCATGCTCGGCGTAACGCGAAGAGACGTATCTTCCAGCGACAATACAGTTGATTATGCACAAAACGAGGTAAGACTCAGTTGGTTATACGAGTTTTAAAACTGTTACTCATTACAATGGGGTTTATGTTGAGTGTTGTGCTGAATGCTCAACAGCAGATCCCTATTGGTGTGGGTGATGTTATAACGATGGACGTGCATTTGGAAAAGGACCTGTATTTACGCAGTCGTGTAGATGCTTCAGGTGTGATCCGGTTTCCACTGATTGGCGACATGCAGGTCGTAGGTAAAACCGTTAAAGAATTAAGTGATGATTTGGTCACGGCTTATCAGGATGGCTATTTAGTTAATCCAAGTATCGTGGTGCAAATTGCTGAGATCCGCCCTTTCTATGTGCGCGGTGCGGTTAAACAGCCGGGCTCATTTCCCTTCGAGTTGGGCTTGACCATGGAAAAAGCCATTGCTGTTGCCGGTGGTCAAACGGATAGAGCATCAAAGAAAAATTGGATCATCATTCGCGGCGAGCAAAAACAGCGTATCGAAGCGTCTGCTGACACGCCGATCTTGCCTGGCGACATTGTCGAAATACCGGAAAGTATATTCTGATGATGGATACCAGTTCGAAGCATTCAGCAGCCCATGAACCATTATTTGACATTGGTGATTTGCTGTTGCTCGTCTGGAACAAAAAATACCGTATTGTTTTTACTGCCGGGCTTATCGCAGCCGTTATTGGGTATTATGTTTTACAATTGCCGCGCATTTATATCGCAACTACCACTTTGCAATTGGGCAACTCTTCAAGTGACTTGTCTCTTCCACAAGGTTTTGCTGGCTTTGCCTCAGGGGGAGATTCAAAACTTGATACCTATTTGCAGTATATGCGTTCACGTCAATTTGCAGAGCGGGTAGTTGAAGATAGCGGGCTGCTGCACCGTTCAGAGCTCGTCAGCCAGAACCAAAGTGATGAAAATAAGCAGATGCAGGCTGCTTTGAGATTGCAACGAGGGTTGGTCTATAGTCGCCTAGGCGAAACCAACATGGTGAATGTTAGCTTTGAGTCTACTTCAGCCAAGCTTGCTGCAGATGTCGTCAATGCCGTAGGCCCCACTTTCTTCGAATACCAAACACAAAAAAGTCGAGCGCGCTCGGCTGATGCAAGTCGATGGCTTAACCAACAGTTTGCGCAAGTGCAAGAGCAATTGGAGAAGTCGGAAGCCGCGTTACAAGACTACTTTTTGGATAATAAGTTAATTGATCTGGCGAGCCAGATATCCCTTGCCAGTAGCGAAATATCGACCTATATGTCGCAGCGCATTCAAGTGGATGCACAAGTGGCTGAAATGAAAACCATGATCAGTCAGTTAGACGCCGCTGAAGGGGATATTCAAGGCCTGCTAAATGTTAGCTACATTATCAAAAATGCAATGGTGCAGGACCTGCGTAAACGCATCTTAGACGAAGAAGAAGTGCTGGCTGAAATATCTCGTCGCTATAAGTTTAAACATCCTAGACACATTGCACAGGTGTCGAAAATTGATGCCATGAAACGAGAGCTGGATAACCTGGTCAGTAAATTGGTTACATCGTTGAAGCAGGAATATCAGATAACGATGGAACGTAGCGAAGAAATCAATAAATTGATTGATGAGGCAAGGGGGCGACACAGTGAGCTGGGCCAGCACGAGGTTAATTTAGCCAAGATACGACGTGAGGTTGAGTCAACGCAAAAGCTTTACGATATGTTCCTGTCGCGCGTGCAAGAAACAGAAATTCTACGTGATCTGGGTAGTCAGGAAGACTTCTCTATTATTGATTACGCGAGCGTGCCAACGGCCCCTGCGAAGCCCAACTTGATCTTGCTGCTTGCCGCAGCGGTAGTGTTTAGCATGTTTGTCAGTGTCATGGGCTGGCTATTTATTCACATTGTCAGTGACAAACGATCACGGACAGTCAAATTATTGGAAAGCATGGATGTTGCCGTATTGACCGATATTCCGCGCATCTTAAAAGGTAAGCGTAAACTCTCCAACGTATTGGATGTGAGCCGAGAGAACCTGCAATTCGCCGAGTCTATTCGCACATTACGCACCAACCTTATAGTGCGCAACGACATTGAAGAAAATCGCGTCATTGCCATCACGGGAGTTAAACCCAACGATGGAAAATCGCTTGTCGCTGCAAGTTTAGCTGAGTCGTTTGCGAAACTAGAAAAGTCGTTAGTCTTGGACGCTGATCTTAGATACCCCTCAATCAGTGGGGCATTTAAAATGAGTGAAAAGTTACCGGGTTTGACCCATTTTATCGGTAAGCAAATGCCGGCTGGGCGCTGTATTCATCGTATCGGAGATGGTCAACTGTCGATGATGCCGAGTGGGGTTATTCCACAAGACCCAATGGTTTATTTGTCTAAACCCAGATTTAAAGCGTTCTTGCATAAACTCAGTATTATCTTTGAGCGAGTCGTGATCGACGTACCTCCTCTTGAAGAGTTCAGTGATGCGCTGGTTATCAGTCGCAATGTTGATGCGATTGTACTGGTTTGTGATTTAGAGAACTGCGAAACCGCTGAAGTCATTCAGGCAGTACAGAAACTTAGAGACGTTGGCGCGCCGTTGGTGGGGGTTGTCTTCAACCGCGTAAAAAATATGCCAGCGAATGTGCGTGCGCCAAAAGATCGTTTTAAATTGCTGCGTAAGATTAGGCGTAAGCGAAAAGTAGCATAACCCTCTGCTCTCAGCAGTTTCTCAGTGTTACAGAATCGGGTAAGCTAATGCCTGATTTTTCCAATGATTGTTTTACTTTGACGAACTTACAGCCCTTTCACACGTTTGGCCTGTCGGCCCATTGTTCAGCGCTTAATTTGCTTGAAACGCCTGAACAAATCCCTCTCCTTGAGCCAGAAGCGCCTTTTTGGTTGCTAGGCGAAGGGAGTAATTGCATTTTTGTTGAAGATTTTGCCGGCGAAGTGTGGGTCAATCGCCTATCCGGCATAGCGGTTGAAGAACGTGATAATTGTTTCAAGATCCGAGTCGCCAGTGGTGAACATTGGCACAGCTTTGTGAAATACTGCTTAAATGCTGGCATCTATGGTTTTGAAAACCTCGCATTAATCCCAGGCACTATTGGCGCAGCGCCGATCCAAAACATAGGTGCATACGGGCGCGAAGTGGCTGAATTTATCGACTCTGTTGAAGTCATTGATTTACTTACGGGCGAGTTGTTCGTGTTGCAAGCCAAAGAGTGCCAGTTTGGTTATCGCGATAGCATATTCAAGCGACCTGAACATAAATTTTGGTTTATACGTCACGTATCATTTACGGTGGACAAGCATTTACCAATGGCGTTGGACTACGGTGAGCTCAGACAATTGGAAAATCCCACGCCAAAGACAATATTTGAAACGGTGGTTAACGTCAGGCAACGAAAATTACCTGATCCTGCTGAGTTGGGGAATGCTGGTAGCTTTTTTAAAAACCCGGTGATCACTAAAGAGCAATTTGCCCGCATTGCAGATCAATATGCACAAGTGCCCCACTTTGCGGCTGGCGATAACGCGGTAAAGATTCCTGCTGCGTGGCTAATTGACCAATGTGGTTTCAAGGGGCGCTCTCTCGGAGGCGTTCAAAGTCATGTCAATCAACCTCTGGTTCTGGTCAATACTGGCAATGCACAAGGAAAGGATGTAGTTGCGTTTGCTCGCCAAATCCAATCTGACGTACACGCGCGTTTTGGGGTTAGATTAGAAAATGAAGTGCGCTTAGTGGGTAAACTCGGGGACATCCAATTATGACGATGACTCCAGAAGAAGTCAGAACGCGCATATTACAGCTACTGTCCGACGGTAGTTTCCACTCTGGTGAAACGCTCGCACAACATTTTTCACTTAGTCGCACTGCCATTGCGAATCATATTCAAAGCTTAACTGAGCTAGGGCTCGATATTTATAGTGTAAAAGGAAAAGGGTACGCATTGGCGAATCCCATCACCTTGCTTGAGCATAGCGAAATCATGGCACATGCAAACGCAACAGAAGATGATTTGTCGTTGATGGTGTTACCGATTATTGATTCAACTAACACCTATCTTAAGCAAAATATTGATAACGTACCCCATGGTCAGGTTGTAATTGCAGAAGCACAAACTGCGGGCAGGGGACGGCGCGGTAAACAATGGGTATCACCTTTTGGCGCTAGCCTGTATTTGTCAATGTGTTGGCATTTTCAGGGCGGATATCAGCAAATTGGTGGGTTATCACTTTTCGTGGGAGTGTGTGTTATCCGTGCGTTGCAGAAATTAAACGTAGACGGGTTATCGATAAAGTGGCCGAATGATATATACCGTAATGGTGTTAAATTAGGGGGCGTACTGGTCGAGGTCGAAGGCCAAATTGGTACTCAGGTTAGCTGCATTATCGGTATCGGAATAAATGTCAATTTGCCCGATGTGGAAGCGCAAATTGATCAACCTTTTACTGATCTTTCTGACTTCGAGATAAACCGCAATCAGTTGTGTGCGACGATAATCGACACGTTGTACGATTCTTTGCCCGATTTTGAAGCATTTGGATTATCAAAGCTCATTAACCAATGGAATGAATTAGACGTGTTTTATCAGAAGCCAGTAATGATAAGCTCTCATGGCAAAACACAAAAGGGTATCAATCTAGGGATAGACGCATCTGGTGCTTTACAACTTGCCACAGAAGAAGGCGTGTTGAGTATTCATGGTGGAGAGGTAAGTCTGCGTGCGCAATGAATATTGGTTATTTGATATTGGTAATACTCAATGCAAACTCTTGCGTATATGCCGTGATGGTTCAGACATGCTAACCAATATTGACACGGATCCTGTTAAGTTTACGGATCATCTTGAGTTGCAAGCTTTTGTAGCGCAGTACACTTCAACCAAAGACATAGACGCATTCGTTGCAAGTGTGCGCTCCGACGAAGAAACGCAACGGTTTATCGACGCTATGCAAACACTGGCTCGCAGTGTCGAACATATTCATACGCAAGCTGAAACTTTTGGACTACACAATAGCTACTCGCAGCCAAATAAAATGGGTGTGGACAGATGGCTGGCAATGATCGGTAGTCAGTTACTCACGGACAAACCATTTATAGTCGTTGATGCGGGAACTGCGGTCACCATAGATGCTGTGGCAGAAAATAAACATTTGGGCGGCTGGATCGCGCCCGGGTATCAATTAGGGCTCAATGCCGTGACAGGCAATACACGGCGGGTATATCAACGCGCATTTACTGAAACGGACGTTGTATTTGGGAATGATACGGAAGCTTGTTTGCACTATGGTGAATTGGCTCAACTGAATGGCATGATATGGATGGCGTGTGATTTGATGGGTAAAAAATCGCCTGATTTCGATATTATTATCGCCGGTGGTGACCAACATTTGTTCGAACAAATGGATTCGTTGCTGCATAACAAATCTTTTTTGCGTGCAAGAAATATTGTCTTTTTAGGGCTTATTCGGTTTTTACTGGCAAAAGAGCCCCTTGAAACGCAGCGAAAATGCGTAGAATCGTTGGATATTTGAGCATACAGCAAGAAAAAGCATTTTTTTTGAAAAAGTCTATTGCACAGGGAGAAGGTTTTCACTAGAATGCGCAGCCACTTGATGCAGTGCCGACTTAGCTCAGTTGGTAGAGCAACTGACTTGTAATCAGTAGGTCGCCAGTTCGATTCCGGCAGTCGGCACCATCAATCTCTGGAGGGGTACCCAAGCGGTCAACGGGAGCAGACTGTAAATCTGCCGGCTCAGCCTTCGCAGGTTCGAATCCTGCCCCCTCCACCACTTTTCCTTATGAGGTGGCCAGAGAATTTAGGAATGCGGGCATCGTATAATGGCTATTACCTCAGCCTTCCAAGCTGATGATGCGGGTTCGATTCCCGCTGCCCGCTCCAGATTCGTGCTGATATAGCTCAGTTGGTAGAGCGCACCCTTGGTAAGGGTGAGGTCGGCAGTTCAAATCTGCCTATCAGCACCATTTCTCCCCAGCTCATAAATGAATAAATTTTTTTAATAGCACTTTGCTGGGAAGATAGACATGGCAAAAGAAAAGTTTGAACGTACGAAACCGCACGTAAACGTTGGTACAATCGGCCACGTTGACCACGGTAAAACAACTCTAACCGCGGCAATCACTACCGTACTAGCAAAGACATACGGCGGTTCAGCACAAGCATTCGATCAAATCGATAACGCACCAGAAGAGCGTGAGCGTGGTATCACAATCGCGACTTCACACGTAGAGTATGACACTCCAACACGTCACTACGCACACGTAGACTGCCCAGGACACGCTGACTATGTTAAAAACATGATCACCGGTGCTGCACAGATGGACGGCGCGATTTTGGTAGTAGCGGCGACAGATGGTCCTATGCCACAAACACGTGAGCACATTCTATTAGGTCGTCAGGTAGGTGTACCTTACATCATCGTATTCATGAACAAATGTGACATGGTAGATGACGAAGAGCTTCTAGAGCTAGTTGAAATGGAAGTACGTGAATTGTTGTCTGAGTATGAATTCCCAGGTGATGACTTGCCAGTAATCCAAGGTTCAGCACTTAAGGCGCTAGAAGGCGACGAGCAGTGGGAAAAGAAAATCATCGAGCTAGGCGAAGCATTGGATTCATACATTCCAGAGCCAGAGCGTGCGATTGATAAGCCATTCATTTTGCCAATCGAAGACGTATTCTCAATCTCAGGTCGTGGTACAGTTGTAACAGGCCGTGTAGAGCAAGGTATTGTAAAAGTTGGTGAAGAAGTAGAAATCGTTGGTATCAAAGAGACGACGAAGACGACTTGTACTGGTGTAGAGATGTTCCGTAAGCTTCTAGACGAAGGCCGTGCAGGTGAGAACGTTGGTGTTCTACTACGTGGTACTAAGCGTGACGAAGTAGAGCGTGGCCAAGTATTGGCGA
>NZ_PEAY01000005.1 GCF_002807665.1 Neoalteromonas facilis | reverse complement strand
GCTAAGGGATTCCGTCAAATCATTGGCACTGCCGTTGATTTGTTTGTTTCGTCTTCCCGTTGAAGCGAGCGCGCATTCTACAGACCTAACATCTCAGGTCAACCGCTTTTTTGAAAAAACTTTAAAAAAGTTGTTTTTTGACTGAAGAACGAACAAAAAAGCGTTTTAATATACAGTCTATCTACAACTCATTTACAACAGGCTGATTTTTGTATGCCAATAAAAGCTTATAAAGGTGTTACCCCAACGATTGGTAAAAGTAACTATATAGATGAAAGCGCTGTGCTCTACGGCGACATTGTTTTGGATGATGACGTAGGCATTTGGCCATTGGTTGCCGCCCGCGGTGATGTAAACCACATTCGTATTGGTAAGCGTTCTAATGTACAAGATGGTTCCGTGCTGCATGTAACCCGTGTATCTGAAAAAAATCCCAAAGGATTTCCGCTTATCATTGGAGATGATGTAACCGTTGGGCACAAATGTATGCTGCATGGATGTACCCTAGGTAATCGTATACTCGTAGGAATGGGAGCTATTGTGATGGATGGTGCAATAGTCGAAGATGATGTCTTTATAGGTGCGGGTACTGTCGTACCACCTAACAAACGATTACGTTCTGGCTATTTATATGTTGGCAACCCAATGGTGGAAAAGCGAAAGCTCACTGACGGCGAGGTAGCCTTCCTAAAACAATCCGCCCTGAACTATGTGAAGCTAAAAGACGAATATATAGAAGAAGGGCATTAAGCCCTCTTCTCTATATAGCTACTTATAATTGTTCTCGTAATTCTGCAATGACGGGCTGAATATTCGGAGTGAAGTCCGTCCAAATCCTAAAACTCATTGCCGCTTGACCAACCAACATACCTAAACCATCGCTTATCTTCTTTGCCCCAACACCTTTTGCCCATTCTAGGAAAGAGGTTGGCTGACTGGCATAAACCATGTCATAGACCAAATTGGCATCGGCAACAACGCTAGATGAAATTGGGGGGATTTGATTATCAAGACTTAATGAGGTTGCGTTGATCACTACATCAAAACTGCGTTTGTCGATTTCGTCAAAGCCCAAAGCTTCTAATTGCACTGGTTGCTTAATCGTTTCCGCTATTTCAATCAGTTCTTTGGCTTTTGCCACCGTTCTGTTGGTGATCGTGATTGACTCAGGATTTTGGTTCATTAACGCTCTTAAAACACCTCGCGCAGCGCCACCCGCGCCTAACACCAATACTGATTGCCCACCCAGCTCAACACCTTGGCGTGTTATATCACTGAGCAGTCCCATTCCATCGGTATTGTAACCGGCTAAAGAACCATCACTTAGTTTAGCGATGGTATTCACCGCGCCGGCCAATTTCGCTTCTTCACTGAGCGTATTTACTAATCGACATGCCTGGAGTTTAAAAGGCGCGGTAATATTGCACCCTTTAGTTTTAGCATTGGCGAAAAATGACGTTATATCATCAACGAAATCTTCTTTAGTGGATAGTTCTGCGGTGTATTCGATATCAAGATCAGCTTGCCGAGCGAAAGCGGCGTGAATAAAAGGAGAACGACTATGCCGTATCGGATTGCCAAAAACTGCGAACTTTTGCATCAACACGAGTAATTTGTGAGCCTTGTGCTTAATCTACATTAAACATGCGCAACAAAAAAGCTCCGCGAACGGAGCTTTTGTTAATCTAAAATCAGCAATTAGAATTTGTAGCCGACTGAAATGGTGTATACCCAAGGATCAATCGTTACAGTATCGATTTTACCAAGGTCTGAACCGTTCACTTTAAAGCTCGCTTCAGTTTCAATGTCGATATAGCGTACAGAAGCATTGATGAACATATTCTTGTCGATGAAATAATCTGCGCCCACTTGAACAGAGAAGCCTAAAGACGCATCCAAGTCCAAATCAGAAATTACAGCACCGCCTGTTGCACCTTCAATTACATCAACAGTAGCGCCGTTAAATTCTTCGTCGAAGAAGATAGTGTAATTTAAGCCAACACCAACATAAGGTTGGAACTGCGCATCTTTATCTGCAAAGAAGTAGTTCGCTGTTACTGTAGGTGGTAAGTGTTTAGTGCTACCTAGGTTAATGCCACCGCCGATACCAATATCATGGCTAAAAGGCGTTGCCGCCAGTACTTCAACATTCCAGTTGTCAGCGAAGAAATACGCAAAGTTCAAACCTAGCTGCGTGTTGTTATCTACATTCACGCCACCCACGGTTTGACCGCCTAAGGCGAAATCGGCACCGCCGACTAAAATATTTGAGCTACTATCGTCTGGTGCAACAGTTGTTAGGCCGCCACGAACCAGCATATCGCCTTTTTCATAGGCAAACGCTGAAGGAGCGATGGCAATGGCCGCTAGTGCGAGTGCTAAAGTAGTCTTTTTCATGTGTTTTCTCTCTTTATGTTTATGCGTGTGATGGGGGGCACTATAAACATCAAAAAAAGAAAAAAGTTGATCTAGAACAAGTGAAAATTTCTTGTTGTGAAACCAAGAGTTACGATTGATCTAAATCAATAGACTTGTGGCCTAGCCTCGCTTTTGCCTACCACTCTTGGGGTTTTAACCAGTCCAATAGCTGCGCTTCAGGTGTTCCAGCTTTTGCCTCAAAACCGTATTCCCAACGCGCCAGCGGTGGCATAGACATTAAAATGGACTCTGTGCGACCACCACTTTGCAAGCCAAATAAGGTGCCTCGATCATAGACAAGATTAAATTCAACATAACGCCCGCGGCGATACAGTTGAAATTGACGCTCTCGCTCGCCAAAGGTTTTGTGCATATTGTTTTGGATTATAGGTACATAAGCAGGCAAGTATCCATCGCCGACGGCTCGCATAAACGCAAACGATTGCTCAAAACCCCATTGGTTTAGATCATCAAAAAATAATCCACCTACTCCACGCGTTTCACCTCTATGGGGTAAGTAAAAGTATTTATCACACCACGCCTTGTATTCAGGGTAGACCGAGTCGCCATAGGGCTGACATAACTCTTTCGCCACTTGGTGCCAGTGTTTAACATCTTCGCGTTGTGGATAAAACGGCGTGAGGTCAAATCCACCCCCAAACCACCAAATCGGATCCGCACCGTCTTTTTCTGCCACAAAGAAGCGCACGTTTGCGTGAGAAGTTGGCACATAAGGATTGTGCGGATGGATCACCAATGACACGCCCATGGCCTGAAAATGTCGCCCTGCTAGCTCAGGGCGAGCAGCTGTTGCAGACGCGGGCATCTTGTCACCGAATACGTGTGAAAAGTTGACGCCGCCCTGCTCTATAACCGCGCCATTCTTCATAACCCGAGAGCGACCGCCACCGCCTTCTTCGCGGTTCCATTCATCGACAACAAACTCGCCTTTTCCATCAACCTCTGCGAGGCCTTTACAAATATTTTGCTGGAGGCTCATGAGGTATTGCTTAACGCTTTCGATTTGTTCGCTGGTAATGGCTTCGATAGGACCGTGATGTGGTTTAGACATGCTACTCGCTTACTGGTTGTTTATGACCGCACTTTGGCTGCGGACAGACTAGTTTTTCGTTATGTTTGAGCATTATGGCCCAACCACATTGCTCGCATTGCTTATTGATTGGTTGGTGATTCACCACGTATTTACAATCTGGATATCGGTTACAACTATAAAACGCCTTGCCAAACCGATTGGTACGCTTCACCAACTGTCCCTCATGACACACAGGGCAAGCCACTTCTGTTTCAGATTGCGACTTCAATGACTCTATATGGTGGCACTCCGGCATATTGGTACAGCCGATAAACAAACCATATCGGCCTTTTTTAACCGCCAATTCGTGTCCGCACTCGGGACATTTTGATGAAGGAATGGTTTTAACCACATGCACTTCGTTGTCGTGCAGAGGTTTGGTGTAATCACACTCAGGATAGGTAGAGCAACCGATAAAAGCGCCGCTCTTACCTCGCCTAACCACCAGCACAGCCTGGCATTTAGGGCAGTCCCCAAATGCAGCGCTTAATGCATGGTTTGCCGCACTGAACAGCGAATGATTAATTTTACTCACGTACAGCCTAGGCGTTGTTAGATGAACTTATTCTTTAATGTAACACACCGCCACTTTCATCGAACAATAAATCTTCCATCTGCGCATAGGCGTTTTCTTTGCCTGGTACGTTAAACAGCACCATCAAAACAACCCATTTGAGGTCTTCAAGACAAAACTCTGCAGCGTCGATTTCCATTACGCGGTCGATCACCATTTCCCGTGTAGCACCGTCAAGCACGTTAACTTGCTCAAGGAACAATAAGAAACCTCTGCAGGCAGCGTCTAAACGCATTTCCTCTTCATGCGTATACATACGCATGGCAGAAGCAACATTGCCTTTAGTTAGGTATGGTTTAATGTCCGTTTCTTGTAATGCGGCCAACTTCTCTAGCCACGCTAGCGCTTTGTAGATTTCATCATGATGGAAACCCGCACGCACAAGCTCATCGGTCAACTCATCTTGGTCGACACAGATTTCACTTTCACTGTGGATAAGGTTTTCAAACAGATACATGAGGATATCGAACATATTATTTTCCCCTCAATTTAACGTAACCTCCTGGAGTGGATGCTACGAGACCTCGCAACTCATATTCTAATAATGCTGCCATAACTTCTTGAACCGGCAGTTTGCTGCGTTCGGTAATGATGTCGATTGGTGTGACATCAAACTCTACACTATCTAACAAATCTGGGGTTGCCAAGAGAGAAATGGGACTTTTTTCACGAGTTTCAATAGCAGTGTGATCGGACAATAAGCTAAGCACCTGAATTTCATCTAAAATGTCTGAAACGCTTGTGGTTAATTTAGCACCTTGTTGAATTAAAAAATGACACCCATCGGACTGTGGGGAGTTAATATTGCCAGGAACTGCAAACACCTCACGGTTTTGCTCCAGCGCGAGCCTAGCAGTGATCAATGAACCACTTTTAACTGCCGCTTCCACCACTAAAACCCCAAACGTTAAGCCACTTACAATCCGGTTGCGGCGAGGGAAATACCCTTTATGCGGGGCAGTGCCTGGCGCAAACTCACTGAGCAGTAACCCTCCCAGCTCAACAATGTCGGTGAAAAGCGCGCGATTGCGGTGCGGATAACAAACATCGATGCCACAACCGAGCACAGCAATAGTGTTACCCTGCCCACCTAAAGAGCCTTTGTGTGCCTGCGCATCTATTCCTAACGCGAGGCCTGATACCACACAAACGCCGTACTGATTTAGATTCTGTGCGAATTCAAACGCAATTCGCTTACCGTAGTGGGTCGGCTTGCGACTGCCCACAATGGAGATTTTAGGCTTCTTAAGTAGTTCAATGTTGCCTTTCACAAATAGCGCTAGAGGCGCTGTGGTGATATGCGACAACAATTCCGGATAACAACTATCTTCTGGTGTAATAACCCACTGGCGCTTCTCGGGCTGGTGCCACTGTAGTGCCTTCTCTACATTGTGTTGGTCTTTTAGCCCCAACAAAATATCACATTGCTCAGCATTGAAACCCAACGCTTTAAGCTGGGCATTTGAAAGGTTGTGTAATTGAGTAGCGGAAACACCGGCACAACGCTGCATCGCCTGCCATTTGCGTGCGTCAAAACGTGGTAATGAAGTGAGTTTTATGTAGGTGCGTCGAGTCGACTCATCTACCCAGTCAGTGGAATGTACCAAGTCTCCTCCTTGAGACTATCAAAATACATTGGTCTAAGGTTTAGCGACTAAGACTCCGTTCTTAATCATCTCGCTTGCACGTGTAATGATCGCGTAGCTCGCCTTATCAAAAGTTTTAAAAACCACCAGCTCGCCAATCTTGATGGCCGGTTGCTTAATAGTCGATCCATCTTGGAAAGCACCTTTAAGTAAGCTCGACTCTCCATCATATTGAGGCTCTTCACCATCATAGATATCTGGGCCTTCGAGGTAGATACCCATAACAGTACCTGGCTCAATATCTGATGCGCCTAAATCAATAATCACAACGTCGTGCTTGCCTAGCAAATCACGCTGGTGCAAATTGCTGATCACCTGACCATTTTGTCTCTTATTGGCAGGCACCAATTTCATATCTTCAGGCGTTTGTTTTTTGGCGGCGTAGAGTCGATCGCCACGCATCGCTTCATAGTTGCTTTGCTTAACCCTGACCATCCATTCATTTTCAGGTTGGGCTTCGGTTAACGCAGCATCCGCGACATGGCGTACCTGATAGCCAATCGAATTGCCGAAACGGTCAAACAATTCATTTTGCTTTCTGACAATCACGTATTCATCAGATGAACGACCCGTTGCTTTTGCCAACACAACGTCATCATTGACGAATCGAATATCGCCGAAGCTATTACCCAATAAGTGCGGTAATCTCTGATAGGACTCTTCAGACATGATCATGTCGTTGTTCAGATAAGGCGCAATGGCACTCCAAGGCAATAAAGGGATCGCGCCAGTTTTCGTAGTGCGGTTCACATTGGGTGAAAGTGTCACTACGCGCTTGTCTGGCCGGTCAACGGTTAATACCGGACGTCCATCTTCCCATTGCAGCGTGAGTATATCGCCTGGATAGATCAGGTGAGGGTTTAAAATCTGTGAATTCGTGCGCCATAACTCTGGCCATAACCACGGTTTATCTAAAAACAGATTAGAAATATCCCAAAGTGTATCGCCTTGTTTAACTTCATACTGCTCAGGCGCACTGTCTTTAACTTGAATTTCTTGCGCAAAGCACCACATAGGTAGTAATACCAGCAGTACTAAGATTTTTAATTTTGGTTTAAACATACCTTCCCCATGAGGTTGTAATTTAATCCATTACCATATGGCACTCTCTTGGTTATCGGGCATTCGTCGTAATACCTAAGAAAGCTCGCACCCAATTACCGTTATGCGTTAGAATAATGGTGTTGTAAACCCTGTAAAGCGTGTTATGCCACGTTTAGTATAGGAATTGATACTGAATTAAAGTGTAGTTGAAAAATATCATGGCAATATTAGAAGTTTTAAGTTTTCCCGATGAGCGCTTGCGAACTGTCGCTGAGCCGGTAGAGGCTGTTGACGATTCCATCAAGCAATTAGTTGCCGACATGTTCGACACTATGCGCGATGAAAACGGTATCGGCCTTGCTGCTACTCAGGTAAACGTGCACAAGCGCGTGGTGGTAATGGACGTCTCTGAAGAGCAAAATGAGCCACGGGTTTTTATCAATCCTGAAATCATCGAAAAGAACGGTTCAACGGTTAGCGAAGAAGGATGTCTATCAGTACCGGGCAACTATGCCAAGGTCGACCGCGCAGAATACGTTAAAGTCCGTGCTTTAAATGAAAATGGTGAAACTTTCGAGCTTGAAGCTCATGGTTTGCTCGCTATTTGCATTCAGCACGAACTGGACCACTTAAAAGGTGTTTTATTCGTTGACTATTTGTCACCTTTAAAGCGCCAGCGCATACGCAAAAAGCTTGAAAAAGAAGCTCGCATGGCGGCGCGCGCGTAAATGACACCCTCTGCCGAGCACCCTTTACGCGTTATCTTTGCTGGCACGCCAGACTTCGCGGCAAAGCATTTAGCCGCTTTACTATCGTCACAGCATGAAGTGGTAGCGGTGTATTCACAGCCCGATCGCCCTGCGGGTCGAGGTAAGAAATTACACGCCAGCCCAGTGAAAGAACTTGCGATTTCACACGATATCCCAGTGTATCAGCCCAGCACACTAAAGACGGAACAAGCACAGCAAGAATTAGCCTCAATTGAAGCTGACATTATGGTGGTGGTTGCCTATGGCTTGATATTGCCAAAGGCGATTTTAGATACACCGCGTTTAGGTTGCATCAACGTTCACGGCTCTATTTTACCTAAATGGCGAGGAGCTGCACCTATCCAACGAGCAGTATGGGCCGGCGACGCTGAAAGTGGTGTTACCATCATGCAAATGGACGAAGGTTTGGATACCGGCGATATGTTGTATATCGAAAAAACACCGATTGCTGCAGATGAAACCAGTACCTCGTTGTACGACAAATTGGCCGAAACCGGACCCGTGGCGCTGCTTCATACGTTAAACAACTTATCGTCTTTAGCGCCGCGAAAACAAAACGAATCTGAAGCCACCTACGCCAAGAAATTAAGCAAAGAAGAGGCTCGCTGTGATTGGTCTTTATCCGCTGCGCAACTTGAACGGAACGTACGCGCGTTCAACCCCTGGCCCGTCGCATGGTTCGAAGTGGCTGACCAAGCTATTAAAGTTTGGTCTGCCGAAGTAGATAAAACCAATGCCAACAAAGAGCCTGGCACTATAGTAAGTGCCAACAAATATGGGCTGGCAATTGCCACGGCAGACGGTGTATTGGTTATCAAAACCATGCAAATACCCGGTAAAAAGCAAGCTCAAGTATCAGACATCCTGAATGCGCGAGCTGACTGGTTCCGCGAAGGAACCATACTCTCGTGAGCAGCCAGTCAAACGGTACTTCACTACGAGCAGATGGTGCCAAGTTACTCTTCGCCATATTAGAACAAGGCCAGTCAAGCCGATCACTGCTTAAGCAAGCCCAAAGTAAATACAACGATGCACGTGATAAAGCATGGCTACAAGAAATGGTATTTGGGGTATTGCGGCAGCTCCCCATCCTGCAATTCTGGTTACGCCGATTGTTGGAAAAACCGCTAAAGGGTAACAAGAAAGTGTTAGAACACTTGTTACTCTTGGGGCTTTACCAATTGGCCTACTCCCGCGTTCCAGCTCATGCAGCAATCGGCGAAACAGTTAACGCAACGCGTAAACTCAACGCACAGTCATTAAAGGGCTTAGTAAATGCTGTATTGCGTGAGTTTCAACGCAGCGATTTAGCTCAACAGTTGCCAGATAGCGCCGCTGCACTGGCTGGATTGCCCAATTGGTTGTTCAAGCAAATCGTTGATGCCTACCCCACTCAAGCAGAGCAAATAATTGCTAATACCAATGCCAAAGCGCCGGTTTGGTTGCGCGTTAATCGTCAACAAACTTCTCGCAATGACTATATAAAGCGTCTAGATTCGAGCAATATCTCGTTTTCTATTCCTGAAACTCATCAAGACGCCATAATATTAGACAAGCAAGTCGATATTACCTCGCTACCGGGATACGCAGACGGACTGTTTGCAGTACAAGATGGTGCAGCGCAACTGGCCGCAGATTACATGCAGCCTCAACCCAATGATCGCGTGCTTGATTGCTGCGCAGCGCCCGGCGGGAAAACCTGTCATTTACTGGAGCGCGAACCGAGTATCGAATGTATTGCAATCGATAATGATGCCTCTCGTTTAACGCGCGTGGAAGAAAACCTAGCACGTTTAAAATTAAGTGCTCGTGTTGTGTGCGCAGACGCTGCAGATACTAATTCATGGTGGGACAAAACGCCTTTTGACCGCATTTTATTGGACGCCCCCTGCTCAGCAACCGGCGTTATTCGTCGTCATCCTGATATTCGTTGGTTACGAAAAGCCAGCGACATTGATACATTGGTCGAGATCCAGAGTACCCTATTGCATGCGCTCTGGCAGACGCTAAAACCTGGCGGAACAATGGTATACGCAACATGCAGTATTTTACCTCAGGAAAACCAGCAACAAATTGCTCAATTCCTAAAGGTCACTCCAAACGCACAACTCTGTACTAAGCTTCATGGTGAAAATATTGGTCGTCAACTGCTTCCAGGAGAAGCGCAAATGGATGGCTTCTATTACGCCAGACTGTTAAAGTCAGAATAGAACAATAAAAATCGATATGCCGTCAGTGAGTCGTACATGAAAATTATCATCGTTGGTGCAGGCCAAGTAGGTGGTACGCTAGCCGAAAACTTGGTTGGCGAAAAAAATGAAATCACAGTAATTGATGCCAATGGAGATCGCCTGCGCGAACTGCAAGACCGTTTGGACTTGAAAGTGGTTACGGGCGTAGGCAGTTACCCTGACGTATTAAGACAAGCTGGCGCCGAAGATGCCGACATGTTGATTGCCGTTACTAACAGTGACGAAAGCAATATGATGGCATGCCAAGTAGCACATTCATTATTCAATACTCCGACGAAAATAGCACGGGTGCGCTCTGAGGAATACCTGCTGTATCAAGAAGACATGTTCAAACCCGAACATGTGCCTATCGATCATGTTATTGCACCGGAACAATTGGTGACCAAAGCAATAAAACGTCTTATCGACTATCCCGGTGCGTTGCAAGTCGTGGAATTTGGTGACGGGAACGCAAGCCTTGTGGCGGTTAAAGCCTATTACGGGGGGTTGCTCGTCGGCCATGCTTTATCGGCGCTTAAAGAGCACATGCCCAATGTAGAAACGCGGGTTGCTGCTATTTATCGCCGTGGCAAACCAATAAGACCTTTGGGCACCACCATAATTGAAGCCGATGACGAAGTATTCTTTATCGCAGCTACTAAACACATTCGCGCAGTAATGAGTGAGTTGCAGAAATTAGAGTCGAGCTATAAGCGCATTATGATTGCCGGTGGTGGTTTGATCGGCGCGGGCTTGGCTAAACGCCTAGAACATAAGCATTCGGTCAAATTGATTGAATACAATCAAGACCGAGCGCGATATTTGGCTGCCCACCTAGATAAAACCATTGTCTTCAGTGGTGATGCGTCAGATGCGGAATTGCTTTCAGAAGAAAATGTAGAGCAAGTCGATGCCTTTATTGCTGTAACCAATGATGATGAAGCTAACATCATGTCAGCAATGTTAGCGAAACGAATGGGCGCTAAGAAGACAATGGTGCTGATCCAGCGCAGTGCATACGTCGATTTGGTACAAGGTGGTGAGATTGATATTGCGGTATCACCCCAACAAGCGACCATTTCAGCACTACTTACCCACGTTCGCCGTGGCGATATCGTGAACGTTTATTCATTACGCCGTGGCGCTGCCGAAGCGATAGAAGCCATCGCCCATGGCGATGAAAACACATCCAAGGTTGTAGGGCGACAAATCAGAGACATCAAGCTACCACCGGGCACGACGATTGGCGCAATAGTACGAGAAGACTCAGTGATCATTGCGCACAGCGACACTAAAATTGAAGCCAACGACCATGTTATTATGTTTTTAGTCGATAAGAAGTTCATTGGTGATGTCGAAAAGCTGTTCCAACCCAGCGCATTCTTCTTTGGGTAAAGCTTAACTGCGCCAGAATGTGGGTGAAAACAGCACCAACAAAGAGAATATTTCAAGACGGCCAAACAACATGGCCAGCACAAGTAACCACTTGCCAGGATCGCTGACGTCAGCATAAGTTCCCGCAACACTGCCTAAACCCGGGCCCAAGTTGTTTAACGTGGCTGCGGTAGCTGTAAAGGCGGTAATATCATCGAGTCCTGTTGCAATCAGACCTATCATGATCACCACAAACACAATGGCGTAAGCTGAGAAGAAGCCCCAAACGGCCTCTACTACGCGTTCTGGCATAGAACGATCGCCTAACTTTACGGCGTACACGGCGCGCGGGTGGATCAAGCGGTCGACTTCTCGCTTACCTTGTAGAAACAGTAGAAATACACGAATAACTTTAAGTCCACCGCCCGTTGAGCCCGCACAACCGCCAATAAAACTCGAAAATATCAACAATATTGGCAAATACGCAGGCCATTCAGAAAAGCTGGTAGTGGCAAAACCGGCTGTAGTACTGATAGAAACCGCCTGCAACATGGCTTGATCCAAAGCGGCTTCTGCAGAATCGTAATAGCTCTCGCCAACTAACACTAAAAAACACACCGTGATCAAGGCGAATTGAATAGCAAAGAAAGCCTTAAATTCAGGGTCTCGCCAGTAATTGTTCAGTGAACGAGACGTTGCAGCAGCAAAGTGCAATGAAAAATTCAATGCTGCAATCCACAAAAACACCACACAAACCACATTCACCACGGGGCTATTGAAGTACCCTAAGCTCGCATCGTAGGTACTGAATCCGCCAATGGCGATGGTGGAGAAAGCATGGCAGATAGCATCGAAGACACTCATGCCGGCGAGCCAGTAGGCAATGGAACATGCCGTTGTCAGTGAAAGGTAGATATACCAAAGCTGCTTGGCGGTATCGGCTATTCGCGGGGTCATTTTAGAGTCTTTTACCGGACCAGGTGTTTCTGCCCGATAAAGCTGCATGCCCCCAACCCCAAGAATAGGCAGTATCGCTACCGCTAACACGATGATACCCATCCCACCGAGCCACTGAAGTTGTTGGCGGTAAAATTGAACCGCCTTGGGTAAGTATTCTATACCCTCGATAACAGTAGCCCCGGTCGTAGTAAGCCCAGAAAAACTCTCAAAGAATGCATCAGTAAGGCTCATTTGGGGCTGTTCTAACAATACAAATGGCAACGCACCAAAGCTAGCAAGAACGGTCCAGAAAAGAACAACAATCAAGAAGCCTTCCTTTGCGCGCAAATCTGAACGATTGAATCGGTTGGGATACCAAAACAACGTGCCCGTAATAATACAAAGGAAGAATGCAAGGATAAAAGGTAAGCCACTACCGTCTTGGTAGATCAGCGACACTACCGCAGGGGGGATCATGGTCACACTGAAGAGTGCAACGAGTAACCCTAGTATTCGGACGATAGACCGATATTGCATGTAACGTCAAATTCCGGCGCAATTGAAAGCGTGTAGCAAGATTATGGTGATAACCATCGAAAACTTAAAGTTTTTTATGCACTCAAGGAGAAATCAATGCGCTTTATAGAGAAAACTCTCGGTTTGACCCAGACATCTGGCACTAAAATGAATGAATTCAACGCTTATGCATTTATTGAATCTTTCTATTCCAAATTTTGTTAAAAAATTATTAACAAAAACTGTTGTGCTACCGTTAACTTGTGCTAGATTACTCGACCGCTTTAAATCTTCATAAATTTACCGCGGCAGCAATATCCACAGGATAAAAAAACAACAATACGGGCTCAATAAATCACCCGAGAAGCAAAATTAAGCCTATAAAACATACACTTGGAGTGTGTCTATTTTGACATCCAGGTGCCTTTGTGTTGTCTAAATCTCAGCTTGCCCACAGAGTTATCCACAGAATTTCATGTATTGATCAGCACTAACATTCATGGTGAATCCCATACGGATATGGCATTCTAAACAGTATCGAAAATTGAGTATTCATTCATGGCTACAGACACAAAACCTCCTTTTATTCTCGTTGACGGCTCTTCTTATTTATTCAGAGCGTTTCACGGTATGCCGCCACTGACCAATTCAAAAGGTCAAGACACCGGCGCGATTTACGGTGTGATAAACATGCTTAAAAGTTTGATTAAGGAATATCAACCGACACATATCGCTGTTGTTTTTGATGCAAAGGGCAAAACCTTTAGAGATGATATTTATCCAGAGTACAAAGCGCATCGCCCACCGATGCCTGATGAACTAAGACAACAAATTGAGCCGCTACACCAAATCATTAAAGCTATGGGGTTGCCGATTATTGTAGAGCCCAACGTAGAAGCCGACGATGTTATTGGAACACTCGCAAAACAAGCGACACTGAAAGGCATTGATACGTTGATCAGTACTGGCGATAAAGATATGGCCCAGCTCGTGAATAAGCATGTCACGCTGATCAATACCATGAATAATCAGCTTATGGACATTGAAGGTGTTAAGCAAAAGTTCGGTGTGCCCCCAGAATTAATTATCGATTTTCTTGCACTCAAAGGGGATAAAGTTGACAACATCCCAGGGGTTCCAGGCATAGGCGATAAAAGCGCACAAGGACTTCTAACAGGTATCGGCGGCTTAGACAAAATATACAAAAATCTCGACAAAATTGCAGAGTTAGAATTTCGAGGAGCGAAAACCCTTGGCAACAAAATGGCTGAGTACGAAGAGCAAGCGATGCTTTCCTATCAGCTCGCGACCATTGCTGTAGACTTGCCTCTGGAATACTCACCAGAAACCTTGTCTCCTTCGGCGCCTGATTATCAAGCGCTCGCAGAATTATATGCCGAATACGAATTTAAGCGATGGTCGCAAGAAGTGGCCAAGATACTGGGCGGAGAAGCCGTCAGCGCAGCACCAGAGCAAAGCAGTGCTGTCCCAAATGACAACGCCATATCTCAGAAGTTTGAGAAAGGACAATACGAGATAATCTTTACTCAAGAACAACTCGATCGCTGGATAGAGAAACTCAATCAATCCAAGTTATATGCGATTGATACCGAAACAACCAGTCTAGATTATATGCAAGCAGAGTTAGTCGGCCTTTCATTTTGCTGTGAACTAGGTGAAGCGGCCTACGTGCCTTTGGCGCACGATTATCCCGGCGCGCCAGAGCAACTCGATCGTTCTACTGTTTTGGCCCAGTTGAAACCCCTCATCGAAGACACTCAAGCCAAAAAGGTTGGTCAGCACATTAAGTACGATATGAATGTATTGGCAAACTACGACATACATTTGAGCGGAATTGCCTTTGACACCATGTTGGAGTCTTATGTAACCAATAGTGTCGCAAGTCGCCACGATATGGACTCACTAGCACTGGCGCATCTTGGTCACTCAACAATTAGTTTTGAAAGTATCGCTGGAAAAGGTGCCAAACAATTAACCTTCAACCAAATAGCGCTTGAAGAAGCGGGTCCATACGCAGCAGAAGATGCAGAAGTAACATTGGCGCTGCACAAAGCACTTTGGAGTAACCTTGAAGCAGAGTCGGACTTAAAAGCGGTTTACCAAACCATCGAGCACCCCTTAATTCCGGTATTGGCGCGCATGGAACAAACAGGTGTACTAATAGATAGCCAACGCTTGCATCAACAATCACAAGATCTTGCACAACGGATCCTAGAGTTAGAGCAAACAGTGCATGAGGAAGCCGGTGAAACCTTCAATTTAGGATCGACCAAGCAGCTGCAACACATATTGTTCGATGTGATGGAGTTACCTGTGATCAAGAAAACCCCTAAAGGTGCACCATCAACCTCAGAAGAAGTGCTGCAAGAGCTTGCGCTAGATTATCCGCTACCCCAAATGATCATGGAGTATCGAGGCTTAACAAAGCTGAAAAATACTTACACCGATAAGTTGCCGAAAATGATCAATCATAGGACCGGTCGAGTGCATACTTCTTATCATCAAGCCGTAACCGCAACAGGACGCTTATCCTCTACCGACCCGAATTTACAAAATATTCCTATTCGCACTGCTGAAGGCAGACGCGTGCGCCAAGCATTTGTGCCAAGACCAGGATATAAAATAGTCGCTGCCGATTACTCTCAGATTGAGCTGAGGATCATGGCCCACTTGTCTGGCGATGATGGCCTTCAGTCAGCTTTTGCTGCAGGCAAAGATATCCACTCAGCCACAGCTTCAGAAGTGTTTAATACGCCGCTTGACGCTGTAACTGCGGATCAGAGGCGCAGCGCGAAAGCCATCAACTTCGGCCTAATCTATGGTATGTCTGCGTTTGGTCTTGCCAAACAACTAAACATTCCAAGGCACGAAGCACAAGCCTATATGGATAAGTACTTTGAACGTTATCCTGGCGTGCTTACTTATATGGAAGAAACACGTGAAACGGCAAAACAAGATGGATATGTGACAACCGTGTTTGGCCGTAGACTGTACCTACCCGATATTAAGTCAAGCAATGGCGCGCGACGAAAAGGCGCAGAACGTGCGGCGATTAATGCGCCAATGCAGGGCACTGCAGCTGATATTATTAAAAAGGCGATGATCGTCGTCGATGCGTGGCTGCAAGACCAAGAAGAAGAAAGCGTGTATATGATTATGCAGGTGCACGACGAACTTGTTTTTGAAATAAAAGAACAGTTTATAGACGATTATGTAAATAAAATTACAGAACTCATGGAAACCGCTGTTTCACTCTCCGTGCCATTACTTGTTGAGGCTGGCGTCGGAATGAATTGGGATGAAGCCCATTAACGGTTATAATATAAAGCAATAAATTTTGTAATTTTATTACATAAAACTTGCAATATTACGTCAGCTCTGTACACTGCTAAGCGTAGGGTACAGAGGTTAACAAATTTGTGTTTCAACCTTTGATTTGACCCCAGCGGTTCTCGCTGGGGTTTTTTTATGGATAAAAAATATTGGAAAAAGTTTGAACTTTACTGTTCAGACGGACTCATACTCTACGGTTTTTGTGTGTTTTCTCTGAAGTCCTATTCTAGCCCCGCTCTTGCAGCGGGGTTTTTTATTGCTCGTTGAGAGACAGCCATGCACTCAATGTATTTTCGAGATCCGGTAGTCCTATTCTATTCAATGACGAAAAGCACTTAACAGTAACATCACCGCAAAATGCTAGTGCCGCTTCTTGAGTCATCATCAACTGCTCTTTACGTTTACCACTTTTCAATTTATCAGCTTTCGTCAACAGCGCGAGAACCGGAATATCAGCATTCACCGCCCAATGAATAAGCTCTTGATCTAAGTCTTTGAAAGGGTGACGAATATCCATTAATACGACCAACCCTTTAAGCGATGTCCGTTTTTGCAAATATTCGGCTAATGCGGCCTGCCATTTCTTCTTCATCGCTAACGGGACTTTTGCATATCCGTACCCGGGCAAATCGATTAAACGTCGATCTTCATCCAGCTCAAACACATTGATCATTTGCGTTCGCCCAGGCGTCTTACTGGTGCGGGCTAAGTTCTTTTGCCTCGTTAACGTATTCAAGGCACTGCTTTTTCCAGCATTTGAACGACCAGCGAATGCCACTTCAACACCACTATCATCTCCAAGATGACGAATGTCAGGGGCACTGAGAGTAAACTTAGCTCGAGTAAAATAAGTCATTGCTGTTCCAATTTATGTCATTGCCAAAGCGAAAATATTCCGACTTTTACCCAAAAACCAAATAAATCTGCACTATTTGTGTGCTAATAGGTTTTTCTGGCGAATGAAACGTGTAAAATGTGAATGTTATCACGCTTTTAGGGTAACAATTTAATTGCGGAAGAATAGATTTATGAAAAAACTTGGTTTGCTATTTTGTGTTGCAATGTTTTCTACCAGTGCAGCGGTTGCCCAACAAGAAATGAAAGGTGACCCAGAGGCCGGAAAAGCAAAATCTACAGCCTGTGCAGCGTGTCACAGTGTTGATGGTAACAGCGTTATCGATATGAACCCTAAGTTGGCTGGCCAACATGCGGGTTACTTAGTCAAGCAGTTGCAAGATTTTAGAACAGCGTCTCAAACTGGCGGTGCTGAAGGCCGAAACAATGCCGTAATGAATGGTTTCGCTGCTGGATTGTCAGATCAAGACATGCTGGATATTGCCGCTTACTTTGCAAGCCAAGATATGAAACCGGGTTCAACACCAGAAGATATGATTGATGCTGGCGCTGCATTATACCGCGGTGGAGATGCAGAAAGAGGCATCACAGCATGTATCGCGTGTCACGGTCCCAAAGGCAACGGCATGGGCTTAGCTGGCTTCCCTGATATCAGTGGCCAACACGTTACCTATACAAAAACACAACTGGAAAGCTTCCGTTCAGGTGCACGTGCAAATGACTTGAATGGTATGATGCGTGATATTGCGAAAAAACTGACCGACGAAGATATTGAGTTATTATCTAACTATGTCAGCGGTTTACACTAACCTGTCAAAAATTTGTCGGTTTTTTTTGTAAAAAAGTTGTAATAAAAATTTTTTGCTGTATTCTACTTGGCAAATCAGAAGCAACACCTTTTCGCCAAATAACAATAATAATGCGATAGGTTAGCGGATGAGAATTTTAGGAAGATCTAATAAAGCGTCAGGAAGACCCAAAACAATTTAGATACTCTGTGAATAAAAATAAAAAGTAGAGTGTTCCAGGAAGGAATCAAGCACACGGTGTGCACAATGGGAGAAGTGTCAACTGACACTGACAAACAAGGTGATAGCGAAAGCTCTCACCTTTTTTCTTTTTTGCGTAACACAAAAACATGAATTGCCCGCTTTGCTCTCACTCTAACGTCGACCTCTTTACTCAAGACAAGATCCGCAACTATTTCGAATGCCATAACTGTCATTTGGTTTTTGTCGATCCGACAGCCCTACCCTCAGTAGAAGCAGAAAAGGGTGAATATGAGCTCCATCAAAATGACGACGATGATGTAGGTTATTTACAGTTTCTTGATCGTGCCAGACTACCCTTACTCGAGTTTGCCTATATAGGTACAACGGGAATTGATTTCGGTTGTGGCCCAAATCCCGTACTTGCAAAACGATTGCAAGTAGACGGCTACAACATGAAATACTATGACCCGATATTCTTCCCCGATAGCCATGTGCTCGGTAAACATGCATATGACTTTATTGTATGCACAGAAGCCATTGAGCATTTCCATTCACCAAAAGTGGAATGGCGACTGTGGCAGCGCCTGTTAAAACCAACAGGATATCTGGTGATCATGACAAAGCGTTGGCTAAGTAAAGAACGCTTCCAACATTGGCATTATAAAAATGACAAGACACATGTAAGCTTCTTTCACCTTAGTACGTTTGAATACTTAGCCGAACAATCTCAGTTTGAAATAAAATATGTCTCTGACGATGTAGTAGTGATGCAGCGTAATGCGACTCACGATATAATAAGTGACAGTAACTAATTTATGGGAATACAACTATGCCGCGCGTAAAGAAGTCTCGCAAAGGCGGTCCTATCGGGGTATCTAAATCACCCGAGAATCGAAGCACGCCACAACCGAGAAAACCTAAGCGTAAAAAGGGCAAGGCTCCGGGTTCACGTCACAACGTCGAACAATCTACCACGCAGGCATCAGTACAGAATGCCAATACCGATAAACGGCTGGGCAGCAAAAAGCCAGTTCCTCTTATAGTAACCAAATCTCCAGCAGTTAAACCACAGGCAAAAAAATACGCCACGCCTCGACAGGAGTTGGCCGCACTTGAAGCAAATGAACGGTTTAATCTATTGCTCGATCAATTAGAAAATGGCGATACCCTTTCGCAAGAAGAGCAGGCATGGCTGGACAAGCAACTCGCACGTCATCAAGTATTGTGTGAATTACTCGGCATAAAAGTGGAGGAAGAGTCTGAAGAAGATGATCCTTTTGCACAATTAGACGCTATTCGATTAGACGACTTTAACGACGAGTAAATATGCTAACAGTACTAATCGTATTGGCATGTGCCATTATTGCAGGATTGAGTTTTTATGCCGGTAAACTGTTATACCAGTTACGCGAGCAGACTCTAAAGCAAGAGCAAGCGAGAGAAGCTCGTGTAGAACGGATCACTGAAAGTATTCAAACAATTGCTTTTGCTATGCAACAACAGCAATGTGATTTGTCAGAGGGTGTAATACGCTTGTATCACTTATTGGATGCTTTACCAGTATTGCCCCAACCCGATTTTGCAACGCATTTCCCAGCGGTTCACTCGCTTTATGATCGAGTTTGCCACTTCCCTACCCATGAAGCTCGTAATGCCTTAAGTAAGGCAGAGAGACGTCAACAAGACAAAGAACGGGAAGAGATAGAATCGATACACGAGGCCGACATACTTAAAGAGCTTGATGCGTTAAAAGTTTTTGACGTCACTTTTTATCTTAACGCTAAGCTAACGACCTTTTCATAGCAATGACAGTCTGTGGTGTGGTCATTGACCATGCCCACGGCCTGCATAAATGCATAGCAAATCGTAGAGCCTACAAAATTAAACCCCGCCTTTTTAAGGGCTTTTGACATCGCATCTGACTGAACGGTAACGGTTGGAACGTCAGACAATGTTTCCCACGCATTAACAATGGTTTTTCCATCAGTAAATTGCCATAAGAAATTACTGAATGATTGCGTTTCGGTTAGCGCTAAATAGGCGCGAGCATTGCGGATTATTGATTGAATTTTAAGTCTATTTCGAACAATCCCCTTATCTTGCATAAGACGTTCAACATCATCCTCAGTCATATTAGCAATTAGGGTTGGGTCAAAATTATAGAAAGCATTTTCGTAATTTTTTTGCTTCTGCAAAATGGTAAACCAAGATAAACCCGCTTGCTGCCCGTCTAAGCATAATTTCGCAAATAATTCCTTGTCGTTTTTAACAGGCCTACCCCATTGCGTGTCGTGATAGTGTTGATATAACGGATGTGAAGATACCCAACCACAACGATTGAGTGATGGATCACACTGAATAGCGTCAGACATGGCGAATTCCTTGCATTTGGGGCTACTTTCGTGGTCTTTGAAAATGTATACTATGCCACTTTATTTGACATTGGCCATAGAACTGATTCGCAAGCATGCAAAAATACGACATTAAGACGTTCCAGGGACTGATTTTAGCCCTGCAAGACTATTGGGCGCGCCAAGGATGCGTGATTATACAGCCGCTAGATATGGAAGTAGGTGCCGGTACTTTTCACCCTATGACGTTTCTTCGTTCATTAGGGCCGGAGCCTATCAGCAGTGCTTACGTTCAACCTTGCCGACGTCCTACTGATGGACGTTATGGTGAAAACCCGAATCGCTTGCAACACTATTATCAGTTTCAAGTAATGCTTAAGCCCTCCCCTGATAATATTCAAGAGCTTTATCTGGACTCTTTAAAGGAGCTGGGTTTCGATCCGTTAGTCCATGATATTCGCTTTGTTGAAGATAACTGGGAATCTCCAACGCTAGGTGCGTGGGGTCTTGGTTGGGAAGTGTGGCTAAACGGTATGGAGGTGACGCAATTTACCTATTTCCAACAGGTAGGTGGCCTCGAATGTAAACCGGTTACGGGTGAGATCACCTATGGCCTTGAACGTTTGGCAATGTATATTCAAGGTGTCGACAGTATCTATGATCTGGTTTGGACAAACGGTCCAATGGGTACCGTTACATACGGAGATGTGTTCCACCAAAACGAAGTCGAACAATCTACTTATAACTTCGAATATGCCAATGTAGAGACTCTATTTGCTGATTTTGACAATTGTGAAAAAGCCAGCGAAATGTTGATTGAAAAAGGATTAGCACTTCCCGCATATGAGCAAGTAATGAAAGCTTCTCATGCATTTAATTTGCTTGATGCACGTCATGCCATATCGGTAACGGAACGCCAACGCTACATTCTCCGCGTAAGAACACTAGCAAAGGCTTGTGCTGAACAATACTACGCCAGCCGAGAAGCGCTTGGTTTCCCTATGTGCAAGAAGGAGCAGTAATATGCGCACAGACACTCTATTGATTGAACTGGGTACCGAAGAGCTACCACCGAAAGCACTGAAGAGTCTAGCAACTGCATTCGCACATGGCATGGAAGACGCACTGAAAGCCGCAGAGCTTTCATTTGGCGAAGTGACGTATTTCGCTGCACCACGCCGTTTAGCCTTGATGGTAACGCGTTTAGATCACGCACAAGCTGACAAGACTGTTGAAAAACGTGGACCAGCGGTCAATGTGGCCTTTGACGAAACGGGCACGCCAACCAAAGCCGCTGAAGGTTGGGCGCGCTCAAACGGCATTACAGTCGCAGAAGCACAGCGCCTTAAAACCGACAAAGGTGAATGGTTATTGCACGTTGCTGAACAGTCAGGGGAATCTATTGAGGCCTTACTCCAAGGGTTAGTTGAAAAGGCTCTTTCACGCCTTCCAATTCCTAAAGTTATGCGTTGGGGTGACGGCGATGCTCAGTTTATTCGTCCCGTTCATACCGTATGTGCTCTGTTTGGTAATGACGTTGTCGATATCGAGTTATTTGGGCATAAATCTTCACGCAAGGTACTCGGCCATCGTTTCCACGGAAATGGCTCCTTAACACTTGAAAGCGCAGCTGATTATGCGCAGGCACTTACGCAAGAGTACGTCATTGCCGACTTTGAGCAAAGACGCACCAAAATTGCTGAGGAACTATCCAACAAAGCTGCAGAGCTCGGCTTAGCACCAGACTACTCAGATTCACTTTTGGACGAGATAACATCTCTGGTCGAATGGCCTGTTGTTATGCAAGCCAGCTTTGATGAATCATTCTTAGACGTGCCCAAAGAAGCACTGATCTATACAATGAAAGACGATCAAAAGTATGTACCGCTACTTGATAAAAATGGTCAACTCGCGTCTACATTCTTATTCGTTTCCAACATAGAAAGTGCAGACCCTTCTCAAGTAGTTAAGGGGAATGAGCGCGTCATCCGCCCTCGTTTGTCAGATGCTCAGTTTTTCTTTGAAACAGACAAAAAGACCACGTTGGAATCCCGTATTCCTTCGTTGCGCTCAGTCGTATTTCAGAAACAACTCGGTACTTTAGCAGATAAATCAGAACGCATAGCCGCGATAGCGAGCAATATAGCGGGCACCTTAGGCACAGATAAGTCAGCAGCTACACGCGCAGGTCTATTAGCTAAAACCGATCTAATGACTAATATGGTCATGGAATTCCCGGATGTTCAAGGTGTCATGGGAATGCACTACGCTAAGCATGACGGTGAAAATGAGGCTGTTGCAAATGCATTGTTCGAACAATACCTACCACGCTTTGCAGGCGATGCGGTCGCGACTCATCCAGTTAGCGTAAGTGTTGCGTTAGCTGACAAGCTAGATACCTTAGTCGGTATATTTGGTATAGGCCAACTTCCAAAAGGTGATAAGGATCCGTTTGCCCTGCGTCGTGCAGCTATTGGTGTATTACGTACCATCATTGATAATTCTTTGGCGCTAGATTTAGCTGACTTAGTAGACGTCGCTTATGATGCGTTAAGCGACAAGCTAACTAACGACGAATGCAAAGCGCAAGTATTGTCGTTTGTCATGGCTCGATTGAGTGCGATGTATCAAGATAAAGGTGTATCAATTGACGTGTTACACGCTGTCATGGCCCTGCAGCCAACCAAGCCATCTGATTTTGATGCCAGAGTATCTGCCGTTAGTGAGTTTACGCAAAGTGATGCAGTAGAGTCTCTTGCAGCTGCGCATAAACGTACTGCTAATATATTGAATAAAAACGCAGAGGCTATTCAGAATGCAACTGTAACCACTGCATTGTTTGTAGAGGACGCTGAGAAAAACTTAGCATTCGCTATAGATGATATTCAGAGCACTTTAACAGACGCTCTATCAGCATCAGACTATGGAAAAGTATTGTCTTTAGTCGCTACGTTAAAAAATCCAGTCGATGCCTTTTTTGATAACGTTATGGTTATGGCCGATGAAGAAACGCTACGCGTAAATCGCTTAGCTTTATTGGTTAAACTTAGAGGTATTTTGGAGTGTGTGGCCGATATCAGTAAGTTAGTGGTAAAAAGCTAGTGCAGGTTATACGTTCGTTAGGCAGAGTAGTTGCTCCTTTGGCTTTCTTATTGTTGGGTGGTTGTACATCCTCATCCGTGTTAAATCAAAGCGTCTTTAACACGACACCTGAAATTAATGCCTCTGAACTATACGTCAGAGGAGTCTTTAATTGGTGGGAAGCAGAAGATAACTACCGTTTAATTCAGGTAACTGCGGATAGCTATTCAATTGAATTGGATTTGATTGCCGATGGCCAACCATACGATTTCAAATTAGCGGATTCGGTTTGGAGCCCTCACACTAATTGTGGTGCTGAATCGGTTTCGGTGTCGTTGATAGAGACTCAACTGTATTCATTGTATTGCGGTGATGATGCGCAGAACTTACAGTTTACGCCCTCCCAAACCGGACGCTTTGTCATTTCGGTAGTTCAAAAAGACGCTCATAAATTACTTCTGTCTATCCATAGAAAGTCTTAGCTGGTTTAATTAAATCACTTTTTTCTCATAAAGAGAGCCCCTATTCCGGGGCTTTTTAATTTGTTTTCGCTTAATTGAACAACATCTTAAATTTTAGCTCTTTGTGTGGTTCTGCTGTTCTGCTGTTCTGCTGTTCTGCTGTTCTGCTGTTCTGCTGTTCTGCTGTTCTGCTGTTCTGCTGTTCTGCTGTTCTGCTGTTCTGCTGTTCTGCTGTTCTGCTGTTCTGCTGTTCTGCTGTTCTGCTGTTCTGCAAATAATGGTATTCAGTTTCGTCGGCTAATCAACAAGTCACCATCTTATTTTGCCCAAACAATCCGTTAATAGTCTTTTGAGTTTTCGACAACCACAGGGTTAGGTTGATTCGGTTTGGTTTGGTTTGGTTTGATTTGGTTTGGTTTGGTTTGGTTTGGTTTGGTTTGGTTTGGTTTGGTTTGGTTTGGTTTGGTTTGGTTTGGTTTGGTTTGGTTTGGTTTGGTTTGGTTTGGTTTTCAATAATTTTATTCTAAGAAGTGCGTAACAAGCCCTTAAAGTTTATAAAACTCAATAAGATAAAGCCCACTCATTAATAAAATGAAGTGGGCTTTATTGTAAACAGGGCTTTGGAAAGTTACTTTGTTTGTAACCTACACATCTAAGTTTTCAACTTTCAGTGCATTTGCTTCAATAAACGCACGTCGAGGTTCTACTTGGTCACCCATCAACGTAGTGAACAGTTGATCAGCACCAATGGCATCTTCAATTGTAACCTGTAGCATACGACGGCTATCAGGATCCATGGTTGTTTCCCAAAGCTGTTCTGGGTTCATTTCACCCAACCCTTTGTAACGTTGAATGTATTGTCCGCGTTTTGCTTCAGCCATTAGCCAGGTAAGTGCTTCTTTAAACGTCTCAACTGGTTGAGTACGTTCACCTCGTTTAATGTGGGCACCCTCTTCCATCATGCCATTGATGGAAGCATTGAGGTCGGCAATCTTTGCATACTCACTGCTTTCAACAAAATCATTGTCGATAACATACTCGTAATCGATACCGTGCATGCGCATGATTACCACTAGCTTATTCGTAGACAACTCTAAATCTTGTCTAACATCGAAACTGAACGTTGCACCTTCATCATTTCCATCGATGGTGGACAGTAATTTCTCTGCATATTCATTTAATACGGCTGTATTTTTCAAAGTTTCTTTAGTCAATACATCTGAATAAACCATAGCGTTTAAAAGTGATGTCGGCATTGTTCTATGCATACGTGCGATAAGCTTGTCGGTAGATTGGAATTTTTTCACTAGCGTTTCTAAACCCATACCCGTAATACCTGGTGCGTCGCTACTGGTGTGTAACGAGGCTCCATCAATTGCAATGCTCGTAAGATGTTGATTTAACGCTTCGTCATCTTTTAAATATTGCTCTTGCTTACCTTTTTTAATTTTGTATAACGGCGGTTGTGCAATATACACATAACCGCGTTCAATAATTTCTGGCATTTGACGGTAGAAGAACGTTAATAACAATGTACGAATGTGCGAGCCATCTACATCAGCGTCGGTCATGATTATTATGCTATGGTATCTAAGTTTTTCTGGGTCATATTCATCTCGACCAATACCGCAGCCTAATGCCGTGATCAAAGTTGCTACTTCCTGAGAAGATAACATCTTGTCAAAACGCGCTTTCTCGACGTTCAAGATCTTACCTTTTAAAGGAAGAATGGCTTGGTTCTTTCTATTACGACCTTGCTTTGCAGAGCCTCCTGCAGAATCACCCTCCACTATATACAGTTCGCTGAATGCTGGGTCTTTTTCTTGGCAATCGGCAAGCTTTCCTGGTAATCCAGCTAAGTCGAGTGCACCTTTACGGCGAGTCATTTCCCTAGCTTTTCTAGCCGCTTCGCGAGCACGTGCAGCGTCTATGATTTTGTTTGCGATTACTTTACTTTCAGTCGGGTTCTCTAATAAGAATTCAGCAAACTTTTCGCCCATTGTTGTTTCAACGGCCGATTTAACTTCTGAAGAAACCAGTTTATCTTTTGTTTGAGATGAGAATTTCGGGTCTGGTACTTTAACGGATACAACGGCAGTAAGGCCCTCACGCGCATCATCACCTGATGTTGCGGCCTTGGCTTTTTTATTCAGGCCTTCCTTTTCCATGAAGTTATTTAGAGTACGTGTTAGTGCCGCTCTAAACCCAGCCAAGTGAGTACCACCATCTCGTTGAGGAATGTTATTGGTAAAACAGAAAACATTTTCTTGGAAACCATCATTCCATTGCATCGACACTTCAACCGAAGTACCGTCTTCTCTTTCTGTTGAAAAGTGAAATACCTTTTGATGAACCGGCGTTTTGTTTTGGTTTAAGTACTCAACAAACGCTTTGATACCACCTTCATACATAAAGTGGTCTTCTTTACCGTCCCTCTCATCTTTTAGTTTTATTGAGATTCCTGAATTGAGAAATGATAGTTCGCGAAGGCGTTTCGCTAGAATATCGTAGTGAAATTCAGTTTGAGTAAAGGTGTCATGACTAGGCCAAAAACGAACCATGGTACCTGTTTTATCAGTGTCACCGACAACCGCTAGCGGTGCTTGGGGAACACCGTGTTGATACTCTTGTTCGTGCGTTTTGCCGTGACGGCGAATACGTAGTTTGAGCTTACTCGACAATGCGTTTACAACTGAAACACCAACGCCGTGCAATCCACCAGACACTTTATAGCTGTTGTCGTCGAATTTACCACCGGCGTGCAGTACCGTCATAATAACTTCGGCTGCAGACACACCCTCTTCTTCATGTATTGCGGTAGGTATACCACGGCCATCATCAGACACAGAAACGGATCCATCATTGTGTATCTGAATCATAATTTCACTACAATGACCCGCTAGAGCTTCGTCTATTGAATTATCTACCACTTCGAAAACCATATGGTGTAAACCTGTACCATCATCGGTATCACCGATATACATTCCAGGTCTCTTACGTACAGCATCAAGGCCTTTAAGAACCTTAATACTCGAAGAATCGTAGTTATTCTGCTCTGCCATCAATTACTCCTCGGTCACGCGGTTATGTTCCACGTGAAACATTTTCTTATTATGTGCATCCGCTGAAAGCGAAAATTGCGACTTTTCAATCGCGGTTATAAAAATCTGAGCATCAGATTTAAGTAGCTCTCCAACAAACACTGCTCGCTTTGTTTCGTCCAATTCAGCACCTATATCATCTAGAAGAAATATGCCGCCGGATTGGGTTGTCTCGAATAAGAGTTTACTTTGAGCAAGTTGTAGTGCTGCAACAAGCATCCTAAGTTGCCCTCGAGATAAGATCTCGGTTGCTAATTTGCCATTCGCTTTGATTTTAAAATCTGCCTTATGGGCACCCACCGATGTATAGCCAAAGCGAATATCGTTCTCACGCTTTTCTGCAAGAACCAATGACAAATCTTTACTTAAATCCCAACCACCATAATACGATATTTCGATAGAAAACTCAGGTAAAAATTGCGTAATAAACCCATTAAATATCGGCTCTAAGCGCTCTAAATACTCGGTTCTCAGTCCATTTATGCGCGACGCACCCTTAACTATATTTTCAAGCCAATATAGCTCCTGAGTTACAATATTTGAACTATCCTTCTCGCCCGAATGAGCACTTGATTGCTTCATTTTTTTTAGCAGAGAGTTCCTATGACTCACAGACTTTTTATATTGTGACGACAAGTTAAAGAAAGATTGTTCCACGTGAAACAATCCCCAATCTAAAAATTTGCGCCTGTTGGAAGGACCTGACAATAACAAATCAACACTCTGAGGCGTAAAAATCTGCACAGGAAATAATGACACGACATTAGATATGCGTTTACTGCGTTCGCCATTAATACTGCATTCAAAGGTGTCCGCTATACTTCTCTCTACACCTACTCTGGTAACGCTATCTGTATTTTTACCCTCTGAGCACTTAGTAAATACAGTAAAGGAACTAGCGCCATGGCGGATAATGTTCTTCGGATGAACCGTTCTAAAAGAACGGCCATAACCAAGTAAATGAATAGCTTCTAGAATTGACGATTTGCCGCTACCATTTTCACCATACACCAAATTAACTGTTGGTGATGGTGAAATCTGGAGGGTTTCAAAGTTTCTAAAATTCGATACCTGGAGCGTATCCAATTTCATTAAATAAGCTCTATAGCCTCATTGGCATGATGACGTACTGAGCAGCACTATCTTCTGCCGATTCAATTAACGCACTGGAATTACTATCCGACAAGGAAATACTCACACTTTCTTCTTTTAGTGCATTTAAAACATCTATCAAATAAGCGACATTGAAGCCTATTTCGAGGTCATCGCCAGTGTAGTCAACATCCACGATTTCTTCAGCTTCTTCTTGTTCTGGGTTATTTGCTGTGATTTTTAATTCGCCTGTCGCTAGATTTAATCGAACGCCTTTGAACTTTTCATTTGATAGAATTGCAGCGCGAGAAAATGCTTGTTTCAAGACCTCTTTGCTCGACTTAACAACCTTGTCACACTCTTTTGGCAGAACTCGGCGATAATCTGGGAATCGCCCATCTACTAGCTTACTGGTGAAAATAAAGTCACTAGAAAAAATGCGAATATGGTTACTACCTAACTGTATTTTGAGTCCTTTATCATCATCTTCAATTAAGCGACTTATTTCCAAAACACCTTTTCTTGGAATAATAACTTGTCTTGAGGCAAGGTTTAGACCCTCGAACGAAAGTTTGCAAAGTGCTAAGCGATGTCCGTCTGTAGCAACTGTGCGTACAAGATTTCCTTCCGTTTCTAGCGACATACCATTTAAATAGTAACGAACGTCCTGCTGCGCCATTGAGAAGGCAGTACTGTCGATAAGCTGCTTTAAATCACTGCGTGTGATTTCGAATTCGACCTCGCCTTCCCAATCTTCTAGATTAGGATAATCATTGGCTGATAATGTAGACAAAGAGTAACGACCGCGACCACTTCGGATTATTGCTTTATTACCATCGACTTCGAAAATAATATCGTTGCCTTCATTAAGTCCGCGGCAAATATCCAACAATTTTTTAGCAGGAACTGTCGTTTCGCCTTCAATGAAATCACCATCTAAACCAACACTAGAGATTAACTCTACCTCTAAATCTGTACCTGTAAACCAAAGTGCGCCCTCACTAACTTTAATAAGAACATTAGACAGTATAGGAAGTGTGTGTCGGCGCTCCACAGCACCAACTACAAGTTGAAGAGGTTGTAGTAATTTTTCGCGGCTAATTGTGAATTTCATCAGTTAGATTACTCGCTTGTTTAACTCTAAGAAGACAGCGTTCGGATTAAGTTTTTATAGTCCTCTTTTATATCATGACTTTCTTCTCTTAGCTGCTCTATTTTTCTACAAGCGTGCAGAACCGTTGTATGATCACGACCACCGAAAGCATTTCCGATTTCTGGTAAACTGCGATTCGTCAATTCTTTTGCCAACGCCATTGCAACTTGACGCGGACGGGCAATACTTCTGCTGCGTCGTTTCGACAATATGTCAGAGAGCTTAACTTTGTAGTAGTCGGCAACTGTTTTTTGAATATTATCAATGGTAACCAACTTGTCTTGTAGCGACAGTAAATCACGTAAAGCGTCTTTAACAAATTCAATCGTAATCGGCCTTCCAGTGAAGTTAGCATTAGCTATTACCCGATTCAGTGCACCTTCCAATTCACGTACATTTGAACGTAAACGCTTAGCAATGAAAAATGCTACTTCATTAGGTAGCACAATTCGGTTTTCAGCGGCCTTTTTCATTAGAATCGCAACCCGTGTTTCTAATTCTGGTGGTTCGATAGCAATTGTTAGCCCCCAACCAAAGCGAGACTTCAACCTATCTTCAACGCCTTCAATTTCTTTTGGGTACCGGTCGGATGTGAGAATAATTTGCTGATTGCCTTCTAACAAGGCATTAAACGTGTGGAAGAACTCTTCTTGCGAACGGTCTTTATTCGCGAAAAATTGAATATCATCAATCAACAAAGCATCAACTGAACGATAAAAACGCTTAAACTCTTCAATGGCGTTGTTTTGCAGCGCCTTTACCATGTCTTGCACAAAGCGTTCAGAGTGCATATAGACAATTTTTGCGTCGGGCTTATTATCTAAAATCCCATGTCCTACTGCATGTAACAAGTGGGTTTTACCAAGACCTGTACCACCATAAATAAATAGCGGATTATACGCCTTGCCAGGATTATCAGATACTTGAGAGGCAGCTGCTCGCGCCAATTGATTGGACTTACCTTCTACAAAACTATCAAATCTATAGTTTGGATTTAAATTGTTCTTATGAAGAGCTGCAACGGGCGAAACTTTTGTGACGGGTAATACAGGAGATTCGCTAGCTAAATTTTCTAAGTCCCGATTTCCATGTGAAATACCTTGTGCAGGTTGCCTTTGCGTATCTACAAAAGATTCCGTCGCTCCAACAGTTTCTACCGGAGGCTTAACTTTACGATTTGCTTGAATATCCAAATTTAACTTTGGTGCATCACTACCGGCAAATTCAGATAATAAATTAGCAATAACACTCCGATACTTATCTCTTACCCAATCTAAAATAAAATGATTTTGCGCAAATAACGTGAGTGAATCTTCAGAGAGATCATAATTCAGAGGTCTTATCCACATACTGAACTCTTGAGTGGGTAAATCTTCCTTTAACCGCTCAAGACACTTCGCCCAGATATCCATTGTTTAAAAAACCCCTTTCTTATTGTTTATTATGTACTTATCTTAAAATTTTGCTGTTTCTGTAGATTTTTAATAAAACTACTGCTCTTTGATAGGAAATAGCGATTACTGACGAAAAGCACAACACCGACCGAACAGCTGTGAATTATCTCTTACTGATGAAAAGAAGTAAATCCAATATGCGATCATTTTATGTATAATCCATCATAAACCAACCATATATTAATGATTTCAAATAGATTTATTTATTTACACTGCGCGATCGCGGATCATTTTGGGTCAAATTCATGCTTTAATTTGGTGCATTAGATTTAAGTATACTGAACAATTTTAATGCCAATTATTTGCCATTCAGCTCAAATCTGTGGATAAATTAATCATAGAATAAATTTTATTCACAATTTGGCGTAATATCACACAACCTTAAGCCCCTGAGAAATCAGTGTAATTTGCTTATTGATGGTAGTTACCAAAGTATTTGCCTTATAAACCCTATAATTTTAAACAATTATATTGACATCAATGCCCGCGATCTCTAGAATTCAGCGTCCTTTTTGAGCACCGCATCAAATTAGCAATAATTAATGCAGCTCGAAGATCCTTTAAACTACTAAGATGAGACTCAGGCGATGAAAAGAACTTTTCAACCGAGCAATCTGAAGCGTAAGCGTTCACACGGTTTCCGCGCTCGCATGGCGACAAAAAATGGTCGTAAAGTGCTTGCAAGCCGCCGTGCAAAAGGTCGCGCTCGTCTTTCAGCATAAGCTCAACCTTGCTTAAAGTGGGCGAGTGCAGATTTACTCGGGAGTTACGCCTGTTAACTCCCACCCACTTTAACTTTGTTTTTTCTGACGCAACTCCCGCTACTTCCAACGCTTTTACCGTACTAGCCAGACACAATGATGAGCAACATCCTCGTCTGGGAATTACTATCGCTAAAAAACGAATTCGACACGCACACGACAGAAACCGTGTTAAAAGAATAATCCGAGAAAGTTTTAGAATAAATCAGCACCGCCTACCAAATGTTGATATAGTCGTGCTTGGCAAATCAAACGCTGAATTATTATCCAACCAAGAACTATTTACCGTACTAGATAAATTATGGAAAAAGCTCGCAAAGCGCTGCGCAGCCTGTTGATATTCATACCCGTATTACTAATAAAAATTTATAAATGGGTAATATCGCCATTGTTGGGGCCACAATGCAGATTTCATCCAACTTGCTCTAGTTATGCAATTCAAGCACTTAAACGGCACGGATTATTCATTGGTGGTTGGTTATCTGTTAAACGCGTTATAAAATGCCACCCTTTGCATCCTGGAGGAATCGATCCCGTTCCTCCGAGAACGAACAAAAACAAAGAATCACTAAGAGATTAATATGGAATCGCAACGCAGTTTTTTGATTATAGGTCTAGCACTTGTCAGCTTTTTATTATGGCAACAGTGGCAAGTAGATTATGGCCCTAAAATGGTTGAACCAGTAGCGACGGAGGCTAACGCCCCTGCGGCCAATGCGGTACCTAGTGCTGTTGCAGCCAACAGTGATGTCGTCCCTACCGATATAGCACAGGAAAGTTTAAGTGAAGTTCCTTCCAGCGTTGCTGTATCAAATGCTGATTCCAAGCGTTTCATTACCGTCAAAACTGACACCTTAAACGCAACAATAGACCTTATTGGTGGTGATGTCGTTGTAGCTAACTTAAACAAATTCACCATATCCCAGGATTCAGAAGAACCGTACAGCCTATTACGTGCAGAAAATGCCGGGTTGTATGTAGCGCAAAGTGGATTAATTGGACCAAACGGCCCTGACGGCAATAGCCAAGGCAGACCTTTGTATTCAACGCCGAAATCAGAATACGTTATGGAAGGTGACACTTTGGCAATACCGCTTTCATGGGTAAATGAAAGTGGATTGAGTATTACCAAAACATTCACTTTCACACGTGACTCTCACATAGTTAATGTTTCTTACACAGTAGAAAATAACACCAGTAATAGCGCGCAAGTTCAACAGTATGCGCAACTTAAACAAACGATGACGAAATCAGAGAGTAATATGTTTATGCCTACCTATCGTGGTGCTGCATATTCAACTCAGGACACACGTTATGAAAAATTCAAGTTCACTGATTTTGAAGATGAGAACCTTCGCATCGCCACAATTGGCGGTTGGGTTGGTATGCTGGAGCATTACTTCGTTTCTGCGTGGGTACCGCCTCAAGAAGAAACCAATACAATCTATTCTCGTTTAATTAATAATCAGTTTGCGATCATCGGTTACACCACGCCGGCAGTACTTGTACCGGCTGGCCAAAGCGAAACAATTTCAAGCACGTTGTATATGGGTCCGAAAGATCAGGAAACCCTAGCCAATATAGCCCGTGGTTTGGATTTGACTGTTGACTACGGCCCTCTTTGGTGGATTTCACAACCACTATTTAGCCTATTGAAGTTTCTATTTGATTTCGCTGGTAACTGGGGTGTAGCTATTATTCTGATTACTATCATTGTTAAGGGTGTTATGTACCCCCTAACGAAAAAGCAATATGAGTCTTTTGCCAAATTGCGAGTTCTAGCACCGAAAATGCAACAGCTTAAAGACCGTTATGGTGATGACAGACAGAAAATGTCTCAAGCTATGATGGAACTTTATCGCAAGGAAAAAGTTAACCCTATGGGCGGCTGTTTCCCGCTTCTACTACAAATGCCCATATTCCTAGCACTATACTGGGCGTTGCTAGAGAGCGTTGAGTTACGCCACGCAGAATTCTTCTTGTGGATTACTGACTTATCAGTGATGGATCCGTACTTTGTATTGCCTGTACTGACAGGTGCCAGTATGTATCTGCTACAAAAATTAAATCCAACGACTGTTCAAGACCCCATGCAGCAAAAGATCATGCAATGGATGCCCGTAGCCATGAGTATATTCTTTATTTGGTTCCCTGCAGGTCTAGTACTTTATTGGTTGATTTCAAACGTCATTACTATCGTACAAGCGAAAATGATATACAGCTCGATGGAAAAACGCGGTCTTAAAACGCATTAATCTTTTACTGGAGAATAACTATGCCTTCTTTCGATATAGTGTCAGAAATAGACATGGTCGATGTAAAAAATGCGACTGATAACGCTAATAGAGAACTTTCTACGCGCTTTGACTTCAGAGGTGTAGAAGCTAGTTTTGAATCCATTGAGGATGGCGTGCTCATGGTTGCTGAAGCCGAATTTCAGCTACAACAAATGGATTCAATGCTCAGAACAGCCTGTTCTAAAAGAGGTGTAGACACCGCTTGTATGGAAGCTAAATCCATTGAACATAGAGGCAAGCAATACCGCCAAGTTATGAGCTTCAAGCAAGGTATCGATCAGCCCACAGCTAAAAAAATTGTGAAGCTAGTCAAAGACGCCAAAATAAAAGTTCAAACATCTATTCAAGGTGACCAATTGAGAGTTACCGGTAAGAAACGCGATGACCTGCAAGAGGCCATTGCATTGGTAAAGGGCGCAAATTTAGGGCAACCTTTCCAATACACTAACTTCCGCGATTAATCCGTTATCCCTTGTTGAACTATGGGTTTTAACGCAACCGACACTATTGTTGCCCAAGCCACAGCCAGTGGTAAGGGCAGCGTTGGAATTGTGCGTGTTTCAGGCCCTGCCGCATCAATCGTTGCTGAGGCCATCCTAGGTAGCTGCCCTCCTCCTCGAGAGGCAACTTATTTACCATTTAAGAATAAGCATGGCGAAGCCATTGATCAGGGACTAGGCTTGTTCTTTAAAGCCCCACATTCATTTACAGGAGAAGATGTTTTAGAGCTTCAAGGCCATGGCGGCCAAGTTGTGATGGACATGCTACTCTCTGAAATACTTGAACATAAAGACATTAGACTGGCTAGGCCTGGTGAATTTAGTGAGCGCGCTTTCCTCAATGATAAGATGGATTTAGCGCAAGCTGAGGCTATCGCAGATTTAATCGATGCAAGTTCCCAACAAGCAGCTAAAAGCGCAATGCGAAGCCTACAGGGCGAGTTTTCGCAGCAAATTCATAACTTAGTAGAAGCGGTCATTCAACTGCGCATATATGTTGAAGCTGCTATAGATTTTCCTGAAGAAGAAATTGACTTTTTAACCGATGGAAAAGTTGCGGGTGACCTAGATGCGATCCGCACAGACCTTAACAACATACTCAAAAAAGCGCAGCAAGGCGCAATCTTGCGCGAAGGGATGCATGTTGTCATTGCAGGCAAACCGAATTCAGGTAAATCCAGTTTACTCAACGCGTTAGCTGGACGAGAAGCCGCTATCGTAACGGATATAGCGGGTACAACACGGGATGTGCTAAAAGAACATATTCATTTGGATGGCATGCCACTGCATATCATTGATACTGCGGGATTACGCGACAGCGAAGATAAAGTTGAGCAAATTGGTATCCAGCGCGCGTGGGACGAAATCGGCAAAGCTGATCAAGTGCTTATCATGGTTGATGCAACAAGCACTGATGAGGTCGACCCTTTTATCATTTGGCCTGAGTTCATAGAACAATTGCCCGACAAAATCGGCATTACTCTGGTACGAAATAAAATCGATTTAACTCAAGAAAATACTGAATCGCTGACGATTTCGACACAACGAGGCGATATACCGGTATTTAAAATATCAGCCAATCAGCGCCAAGGTATTGAACAACTCACTGAGCATTTAAAACAATGTATGGGGTATTCGAGTCAAACCGACGGGCAATTTATTGCGCGTAGACGTCATTTAACCGCGCTGAATCTTGCGTCAGAACACATTCAGATTGGCCAAGACCAACTGTTAAATCACGCTGCAGGTGAAATTTTGGCCGAGGAACTACGATTAGCCCAGCAACATTTAAACGAAATAACTGGAGAGTTTTCGTCAGACGATTTACTCGGCCGCATCTTCTCTTCCTTCTGCATTGGGAAATAGTCCGTTGAAAAAAATACAAATAATTGTCGGCTCAGTACTAGGCGCTAGTGAATATGTTGCTGACGCACTAAGTGAGAAACTGCAAAGTGAAGGTTTCGCGACCACCGTTCATTTAGAGCCTAGCTTTAACGATATAGATCCAGAAGATTGCTGGCTGATATGTACTTCAACACATGGTGCAGGCGATTTACCAGACAATATCCAAGCATTCGCAGAAGCACTTGAGTCAGCAACCCTACCTGAATTGCCTTACATGGTGATCAGTTTAGGTGATAGTAGTTACGATACGTTCTGTAATGGTGGATCGACTATACATCGGCTAATGAAAGAGACTCAGGCTAAGCCACTCAGTGAGCCATTTGAAATTGATGTGCTTCAGCATCCAATACCTGAAGATATCGCGTTAGAATGGCTAGAAAGCCATATAAACTTGTTTAAATAAACTCGCGATAATTATGAATAACGCTGAACTGAATGCACTTACTCAAGCTATCAGCAACCATGCTAGAGTGTTATATATGCTCGGCTTGCGGATTGACGTAAATCCCCATACAGGGGCTACTCAGCCTCTATCTTATAAATCACTGATGGAACTATTAAACGCATCCGAGCAAATGTTTAGTCGAGGGCGACAAATCAATACGTTGATAAAAGAACTCATTAAAAATGGGTTAGTTAATGTTGCACCGGATGTTGATCTAGAGAAAAGTTTAAATAATCAAAGGCTCGTTTTACCCCTAGTGCCTATGAACGAATCTGATATTAATCAGCTACATAACAAAAGAACTGCAATAACTGCTGATTGGTCACCCAATAAAGATATTTTTGAACAATTAAGCCATCTTGTCGGTTTAATTGATAAAGAATGTACTGATGATGAAATAGGCGATTTTGTTGCCTATTGGTTGGGAAGACCTGAAATCGAACTCAGCGAGTTTCAGTGGAATCAAAAGTTTGTCAGCAATCTAAAACAAAAACGATTGGCCAGACAATCGCCTACCCAAAAGAAAGTAGGATCACAAACGGTTACGAGTAAATCGGCGTTAGAAGTCGATGATAATGCACGCAAGCTAGTAGAAAAGTATGCTTCAAAGCAGTAATCTACCCACCCAATAGCGCAAAGGTTATAATCGTCTCGTGGAATCGCTCAACGACAAAATTGCAAAATTAGCTAACTTACTAGGTAAGAGTACAGACCCTCAAGAGGCACCTGCGCCCGCTGATTTTCATACGATTAAAAAAGAATATGAGCATTTAGCCAACTCCGAAATACAGCAATTACAGCAGCAATCCAGACAACAACGTATTACCCAATTGCATGGTCGTTCCGATCTAAATCCAAAGTGGACATTCGATAATCTTATTCAAGACAGTGATGACGTAGTAGAAGCAATAAATATCGCTCAATCATTTATCGCAGCTCATGCCGATCCAAACTGGCGCAATAACAGTTCCCACATGATGATTTTTTATGGTGATTATGGCCGTGGAAAATCGCATATTGCAGGCGCAATCGCTCATGAACTTATTGCACGATTCGAGACAACTGTATTGTATAGGCAACTTTCAAGTCTGCTAGAAATGCGCTTTTTCTCTTACGATTATTCTTCAACGGACAATATTGCTCAACAGTTTCGCGAAATTCAAAACGAATTACTCAATGTGGATCTACTTATATTGGATGAGGTCTGCGTGAATGAAACCATGCTCAAGAAAAACACCCAAAGTTGGCTGGGAAATCTACTCAGACAGCGTTTGGTCGATAACAAAAATTGTATTCTTATTACCAACCACAACCTGCAAGAACTTGAAGTAGCATTGGGTAAATATTGTTTCGAATCCATAAAAGAATATGACACCTATAAAGTAAAGTTCAGCGGCCCTAGTCGCCGTAAATCGATCACACCTACCCTTCCTGAAGCTGAAACTATTCCGGTATACAGACCCAACCAAATTTAATTTTGGTTACATTTAAACCTTTGCAGTTTTATTAACGACTCAGGAATATAGTTAATAAGACGACAAAGGACAGAATAATGAAATCAGTCACTCGAGTAGCCGCTACAACGTTAGCCATTGCCTCTGCTGCAACTTATAGCCTAATGGCTATGGCCAATACCTTCGAACAAACGTATGACGTTCAGCCCGGCGAAACGCTGTACATCAAAACAGATGTGGGCACTATTGATATCCGTACCCAAGATACCGATCGTGTTGAAATAGAAGTTGATGTTGATGGTAGAAATGCAGATGAATTGGATGTGCGTTTCGAACAAACGAGCAACGGTATCAGTGTATACGGAGAGAGAGAAAGTAGCGGTTGGGGTTGGAATGGCTCGCAAATACGTGCCAGGTTCACCATTGTTGTCCCAGAGAGTTTCAATATTGACGTTAATACTGCGGGTGGATCAATTAAAGTTGAAGACTTAGTAGGCAACGTGGATGCTAAAACGTCAGGAGGCTCTATTTCACTTGGTGACATAAAAGGTGATATTGACGTCCATACATCAGGTGGTTCTATACGCGTAGACAGTGTGTACGGCGATATACAAGCACATACTTCAGGTGGCAGCATTAATGTCGACTTTAAGCAACAAATAACGCAAGACGCGAAACTAACAACATCGGGTGGATCTATCACCGCTTATTTACCCGAAGATATCCAAATTGATCTTAGCGCTTCTACCTCAGGAGGATCGGTAAGATCGGAGTTTGATGTAGACGGAAAAGTTACTAAACGGTCTATTAGAGGTGAAATTAATGGCGGTGGTCCAGAATTAACACTTAGAACCAGTGGTGGTAGTGTAAAAATTCATAAAGATTAATCCACAGATCGGGGCGATTGATCGCGATCGCCCCACACCCTAAAGTATTCCTACGATCTTAAAACTTATTACATAATTACTCACAGTAAACTAACACGATCCTAATACTTGTGGATAAGATCAATTAAAACTTGTTATTTACCTATATTATTCTTGTGATCACTATTGTTTAATATTTAACCTGTGGATAACCACCCCTGTTATCAACAGCTTTTATGGCACTAATGATCGCGCAGATCACAGTTATAAAGTTGTGCTAACTTATTGTTTTAAATAATTAATTATTGCTTACTAACAGAAAATGGCGTGCTTAATAATAATAATAATAAACAGATCTATATAAAGATCATATTAATTAAGTTTGCGATCCCACATTTTTAACTCCGATCTCTATGTGCTAGATAAAAAACAAATAGCACTGTAAATTGTGTAATCTTTGTACAATAAAGATGTTCTTCAAAGCGTTATTCATATAGAATATGCGCCCGCATTTTTGCGGTGTTACGTGATTAGAGGTAAAGCCTGTGTTTTATGAACAAACGTTTGATGTCATTGTTGTTGGTGGAGGTCATGCCGGATCTGAAGCTGCCTTAGCCTCAGCACGCATGGGCGCAAATACGTTATTGTTGACTCACAATATTGAAACATTAGGTCAAATGTCATGTAACCCTGCTATTGGTGGTATCGGTAAAGGTCATTTGGTTAAAGAGATCGATGCGCTGGGTGGAGCGATGGCGATCGCAGCCGACAGAGCAGGTATTCAATTTAGAACATTGAATAGCAGTAAAGGGCCTGCTGTAAGAGCTACTCGAGCTCAAGCTGATCGTTCGTTATACAGAACTGCCATGCGTTCAATGTTGGAGCATCAAGCAAATCTGACTATATTCCAACAATCCTGCGATGATTTAATCGTCGAGAATGATCGAGTCTGCGGTGTTGTAACCCAAATGGGGTTAAAATTTAAAGCGAAAGCAGTTGTGTTAACCGTAGGTACTTTCTTAGGTGGCACAATTCATATTGGCTTAGAAAACTTTCAAGGTGGACGAGCAGGCGATCCTCCGTCTAATGCTCTAGCCCAACGATTACGTGCATTACCCTTTAGAGTTGATCGTTTAAAAACAGGTACGCCTGCACGCTTAGACGCGAGAACACTCGATTTTTCTGTGATGCAAGAGCAACCGGGTGATGATCCATTACCGATGTTTTCATTCTTAGGGAAACGTAGCGACCATCCAAAACAAATTCCGTGTTACATCACACATACGAACGAACGAACGCATGACATTATTCGCGGTGGTTTAGACCGATCACCGATGTATACCGGCGTGATCGAGGGAATTGGTCCGCGTTATTGTCCTTCGATTGAAGACAAGATTATGCGCTTTGCTGATAAAACCTCACATCAAATATTTGTTGAACCTGAAGGACTAAACAGCATTGAAGTATACCCCAATGGTATTTCAACAAGTTTACCGTTTGACGTTCAAATGGCACTCGTGAGATCGATTAAAGGTTTTGAGAATGCTCATATTGTGCGTCCAGGCTATGCCATAGAATATGATTTCTTCGATCCACGCGATCTGAAACAAACGCTAGAAACTAAATTCATCCAAAGCCTTTATTTTGCTGGACAGATTAACGGTACTACTGGTTATGAAGAAGCCGGAGCACAAGGTTTAATAGCCGGTGCAAATGCTGCGTTAGAGGTAATGCAAAAAGATCCGCTGATCCTGCGTCGCGATCAAGCTTATATGGGCGTGTTAATCGATGATCTTGCCACTATGGGTACTAAAGAGCCGTATCGTATGTTTACTAGCCGTGCTGAATACAGATTGTTATTGCGTGAAGACAACGCTGATATTCGCCTAACTGAAATAGGCCGCAGTGTTGGGTTGGTGGACGATACACGTTGGCATGCGTTTAATGAAAAGCTGGAATTGATAGAGCAGGAAGTTCAACGATTGCGTAGTCAATGGGTACATCCTGATCATGTTGCAGTAACAGAGTTGAATACATTGGTTAAGAATCCGATCTCACGCGAACATTCACTTGAAGAGTTGGTTAGACGTCCAGAACTGACCTATCAGCAGTTGATGTCAATTGACTCATTAGGCCCTGCACTGACGCACGAACAAGCGGCTGAGCAAGTTGAAATTCAAATTAAATACGCTGGATATATTGCGCGTCAACAAGAAGAGATTGAGAAAACACGTCGTCATGAGAATACATTGATCCCATTAGACTTTGATTTCTCAACTGTTTCTGGACTCAGTAACGAGGTTGTGGCTAAGCTGTCAGATGCCAGACCAGAAACAATCGGTAAGGCTTCACGCATTTCGGGGATTACGCCTGCAGCGATCAGCTTGCTGTTGGTCTATTTGAAAAAGCAAGGTTCGTTACGCAAGCAACAAAGAGAGTCGGCGTAATGTCGTCGGCGTTACTTGATCGCTTACAATCCGGTATATCACAACTCAACATTGAACTGTCTGACGAACAAATCAATGCGTTATTGCGCTATGTTGAGTTAATGAATAAGTGGAATAAGGCATATAATCTGACTTCTGTGAGAGATCCGCTTGAGATGGTATCGAAGCATATATTGGATTCCCTCGCAGTCGTTCCCTACATCACAGCTGAAAAATACATTGACGTTGGTACGGGGCCAGGTCTACCTGGCATACCGTTAGCTATCGCGTGTCCTAATGTATCTTTCACATGCTTAGATAGCTTAGGTAAGCGTGTTAGATTCATGAAGCAAGTGGTCCATGAACTTGGCTTGAAGAATGTAATTCCGGTGCAATCGAGAGTAGAATTACATCAACCTGAACAACCCTATGATGGTGTTTTAAGCAGAGCCTTCGCATCGTTGAAGGATATGTTGCAATGGTGCGAACATTTGGTAGATTCTTCAGGTGAATTTCTTGCATTAAAGGGCCAATACCCGCAAGATGAGCTTTCTGATATCCCTGAAAATATATCAGTTGTAAGTACTCACAAACTACAAGTTCCTTATATGGTTGGTGAGAGAAACATAATCTTACTCAAGAAACAGTAATAGGATCCGACGTGGCGAAGGTCATAGCAATTGCGAATCAAAAAGGTGGGGTAGGTAAAACGACCACTGCAGTAAATGTTGCTGCTTCAATGGCCGCGACCAAGCGCAAAGTGTTACTTATTGATTTAGATCCCCAAGGCAACGCGACCATGGGGAGCGGCGTTGACAAGTACGACGTTGAAGCAACCAGTTATGAGCTGTTAATCGAAGATAAGCCAATTGAAGACGTTATTATCAAGAATACGTCGGGAAAATATGATCTGATAGCGGGCAACGGTGACGTTACTGCGGCAGAAATCAAATTAATGGAAGTGTTTGCACGAGAAGTGCGACTGCGTAATGCATTGGCACCTGTTCAAGGTTATTACGATTTTATCTTTATTGATTGCCCCCCTTCCCTGAATCAACTAACGGTGAATGCGTTAGCCGCTGCAGACTCTGTATTGGTTCCGATGCAGTGTGAATACTATGCGCTGGAAGGATTAACGGCATTGATGGATACCATCGGGAAGTTAGCTTCGGTGGTAAATCCAAATTTAAAAATTGAAGGCGTTTTGCGGACTATGTATGACCCGCGAAACCGTCTAGCGAATGATGTGTCTGAACAGCTGAAACGCCACTTTGGTGAACAAGTTTACAGAACCGTTATTCCACGCAATGTTAGATTAGCTGAAGCACCCAGTTTTGGTGCGCCAGCGATGTATTATGATAAGTCTTCAACAGGTGCTAAAGCCTATTTAGCATTGGCGGGTGAAATACTCAGACGCAGAGACAAAACTCAAACATCTTCTACAGCGCAAGCAAGTTAACAGGTACTGAGGAAAGCATGTCAGCAAAGAAGCGAGGATTGGGCAGAGGTTTAGATGCCCTATTGGCGACCAGTCATTCGAAACAATCAGATAGTCCAAATGAAAGTCAGGCAAGTGAACTGACTAAATTGCCGATCGAGTGGCTACAACCCGGTAAATACCAACCGCGTAAAGACATGTCCCCTGAAGCTTTAGAAGACCTGGCGTCTTCAATTCGCTCACAGGGCATCATTCAACCTGTCGTTGTACGTCAGATTGACACAGAAAAGTATGAAATCATCGCGGGTGAGCGTCGTTGGCGAGCCTCTCAATTGGCTGGTTTGGATGTTATCCCATGTTTGGTTAAAGATGTGCCAGACGAATCAGCGGTGGCTATAGCGTTAATTGAAAATATCCAACGTGAAGATCTCAATGCAATGGAAGAAGCGCAAGCATTAGACCGATTAATGGTTGAATTTGCTTTGACGCATCAAGAAGTTGCTGAAGCAGTCGGTAAATCCAGAACCACCGTTACTAATTTATTACGCCTCAACAATCTGAATGAAGATGTTAAGAAGATGGTTGAATACGGTGATATTGAAATGGGTCACGCACGTGCGCTATTGGCACTTGAGGGTGATACGCAATCTGAAGCTGCTCAACATGTGTCTGGCAAAGGCCTAACCGTGCGAGACACGGAAAAATTAGTTAAAAAATACTTAGAGCCTGCCCCGCAAAAACCTGAAAAACGTATTGATCCTGATGTTGCTCGGTTGGCAACCCGTTTGTCTGAAAGTGTTGGTGCGCCGGTGTCGATTGATCACAATGCCAAAGGCAAAGGTAAGATGGTGATTAACTTTGCTAGCTTAGATGAACTTGATGGCATTCTAGCTAAATTAAAGCTTTCTGACGAATAAAACGAAGTAAATAATCGATTTTACCGACGTGTTGAGTCGTAAAATTTTGGTTGTATTTGAAGGATTCTGATATTCGCTCAGTAAATTTTCACAATAGCTTTCAAAAAGCCGGTAACGGTTGAAATTACTGAATATCCAAGTATACTTCAGTCGCTTTTATTTTGGGCGTTGATAACAAAAAAACACATGCCATCAATTGATTTAGTCGAGGGCGGTAAAAAACTAGCGAAGTATGGTTTTTTTACGCAAATCATAGTGACCCTCGCGATGGTTGTGATTGCTGCCACAGTATTTTCCATAGATGCAGCGGTTTCGGTAGCACTCGGGAGTGCGGCCAGTATCATCCCCAACGGAATTTTTGCGTTTTTTGCATTTAGATTTTCAGGCGCTCAACGGTCTCAAGCCGTAGCTAAAAATCTCATGCAAGGCGCCAGATACAAGTTAGGTTTAGCAGCAATAATTTTTGGGATCGCGTTTATCGCCTTCGAAGCACAACCACTTCTTCTTTTTTGTGCTTTTGCGATTACCACAATCAGTTATTGGCTAACAATGATTCGCTTCAGTGCTGCGGCATAAGCGGTCAAACAACAAGTTTACAATTACACTACTTGGGTTAAACAATGGCTTCTGAATACACAACCTCAGAATATATTAAACACCATTTAACCAACGCCAGAATGTGCTCTACCGATGACGGTATTGTATTCAATAAGGCGTGTGAAGATGCGGGCTTTTGGGTCTGGCATGTTGACACTTTAGGTTGGTCTATTGGTCTTGGTATACTTTTCCTTTGGCTTTTCCGCAGTGTTGCTAAAAAAGCAACCACCGGAGTTCCTTCCAAAACACAAGCATTCGTGGAAATGGTTATCGATTTCGTTAACGATAACGTAACCAGTACCTTCCATGGTAAGAGTGCTCTAATTGCACCATTGTCATTGACAATTTTCGTCTGGGTTCTGTTAATGAACTTGATGGACTTAGTGCCAGTAGACGTATTACCAATGATTGCAGGTGCGGTTGGTCAATATGGGTTTGGAATGGACCCTCATGATGTATACATGAAAGCCGTACCAACCACTGATTTGAACTTAACGTTCGCGTTAGCAATCGGTGTTTTCTTCTTAATTATTTACTACTCACTGAAAATGAAAGGTATTGGCGGTTTTGCTAAAGAACTGACCATGCAGCCTTTCGGCCATTGGGCATTTATTCCAGTGAACTTTATCCTTGAAACCGTAACCCTACTCGCTCGCCCATTATCATTGGCACTGCGTTTGTTCGGTAACTTATACGCCAGTGAGCTTATCTTTATTTTGATAGCCACTATCGGTTTCTTCCAGCTTCCACTGCACTTCATGTGGGCTGTATTCCATATTTTGGTATTACCTCTACAAGCGTTCATCTTCATGATGTTGACCATCGTGTATCTGAGCTTGGCGAGTGAAGACCACTAATAACGTTTTACTTTTAACTTTAAATTTAACTACACATCGGAGATTTACATGTTATACATCGCAGTTGCTCTACTAATCGGTATGGGTGCCCTAGGTACTGCTATTGGTTTTGGTCTTCTAGGCGGTAAGTTCCTAGAATCTGCTGCTCGTCAACCAGAGCTTGCTCCTCAACTTCAGGTGAAAATGTTCATCGTAGCGGGTCTTATCGACGCGATCGCAATGATCGGTGTTGGTATCGCGCTATACCTATTGTTCGCGGTTGGTGCTTAATTTTACTTAAACCTAAGACTAGCGAATTTACAGAGGAGGAGCGGACGTGAACATTAACGCCACTCTAATTGGTCAACTTATAGCGTTTGCTGTATTTGTGGTTTTCTGCATGAAGTATGTATGGCCACCACTACTTGCAGCAATTGAAGCGCGTCAAAAAACCATTGCTGATGGTTTAGCTGACGCTGAGCGTGCTGGTAAAGACCTTGAGATTGCTCAACAAAAAGCAACTGACCAACTTCGCGATGCGAAGCAACAAGCTGCTGAAATTATTGAACAAGCCAAGAAGCGCGCTAATCAATTAGTTGACGAAGAAACGCAGCGCGGCCACGCCGAGCGCGAAAAAATCATTAATCAAGGTTATGCAGAAATTGAAGCTGAACGTAACCGTGCAAAAGAAGATTTACGTAAGCAAGTAGCTGCTCTAGCAGTTGTCGGTGCAGAACGTATTCTTCAACGCGAGATTGATGCTGCGGCACAAGACGACATTGTTGAAAAACTTGTCGCTGAACTATAAGGGTATTGAGCTATGGCTGAATTAACAACCGTTGCTCGCCCTTATGCTACTGCTGCATTTAATTTTGCCGTTGAGCAGAAAGCCATTGCCGAATGGCAAGAAATGTTGGTTTTCGCCAGTGAAGTTGCAAGCAACGAAACCATGGAAGGATTACTTTCAGGTGCTACTGCTGCTGACAAATTGGCTGAAATATTCATCAATGTTTGTGGTGAACAGCTCAACACGAATGGTCAAAACTTTATTAAAGTTTTGGCTGAAAATAAGCGTTTATCAGTGTTGCCTGAAATTGCAGCTTTGTTCGCTGAATTGAAGTCAGATTATGAGAAGGAAATTGATGTCGATGTGACATCAGCGACCGAGCTGACTGAAGCACAACAAGCCAAAATCAGTGAATCACTAGAGAAGCGTTTGGCACGTAAAGTGAAGCTTAATTGTAACGTGGATCCTGCACTGGTTGCTGGCGTAGTCATAAAGGCTGGCGACACTGTCATTGATGGTTCCGTAAAATCTAAACTGAACCGTCTCGCAGACGCGTTGCAAGCATAACGGGGATAAAGAGCATGCAACTTAACTCCACAGAAATTGCAGAACTGATCAAAAAGAGAATTGAACAGTTCGATATCGCGAGTGAAGCGCGAAATGAGGGTACGATCGTTGGTGTAACTGACGGTATTATTCGTATCCACGGCCTTGCAGATGTAATGCAAGGTGAAATGATTGAACTACCGGGTAGTCGCTATGCGATTGCACTTAACCTTGAGCGAGACTCTGTTGGTGCGGTAGTAATGGGTCCTTACGCAGACCTCCAAGAAGGCGTAAAAGTTAAATCAACAGGTCGTATCCTTGAAGTACCAGTAGGTCGTAACCTACTTGGTCGTGTTGTTAACACGCTAGGTGAGCCAATTGACGGTAAAGGCGCAATTGATGCTGACGGTTTTGAACCGGTAGAAAAAATTGCACCAGGCGTAATCGAGCGTCAGTCAGTTGATCAACCAGTACAAACGGGTTACAAGTCTGTTGACTCAATGATTCCAATCGGTCGTGGTCAGCGTGAGTTGATCATCGGTGACCGTCAAACGGGTAAAACTGCATTAGCAATCGATGCGATCATCAACCAACGTGACACAGGCGTTCCTTGTGTATACGTAGCGATTGGTCAGAAAGCATCTACTATTGCTAACGTTGTACGTAAGCTTGAAGAGCACGGCGCGTTGAAAAACACTATCGTTGTTGCCGCTTCTGCATCTGAGTCTGCTGCTTTGCAATACTTAGCACCTTACTCAGGTTGTACAATGGGTGAATACTTCCGTGACCGCGGTGAAGATGCGCTAATCGTATATGATGATTTGTCTAAGCAAGCTGTTGCTTACCGTCAAATTTCATTGCTACTTAAGCGTCCACCAGGCCGTGAAGCATACCCAGGTGACGTATTCTATCTTCACTCGCGCTTGCTAGAGCGTGCCGCTCGTGTAAACGAGATGTATGTTGAGCGTTATACCAACGGTGAAGTGAAAGGTAAAACAGGTTCATTAACTGCATTACCAATCATTGAAACCCAAGCGGGTGACGTTTCTGCATTCGTACCAACAAACGTAATCTCGATTACTGACGGTCAGATCTTCCTAGAAACTGACTTGTTCAACGCAGGTATTCGTCCGGCGGTTAACGCTGGTATCTCGGTATCTCGTGTTGGTGGTGCAGCGCAAACTAAAATCGTTAAGAAACTAGGTGGTGGTATCCGTCTAGCACTTGCACAGTATCGTGAACTTGCAGCGTTCTCACAGTTCGCATCTGATCTAGATGACGCAACACGTGAACAGCTAGAGCACGGTGAGCGTGTAATGGAGCTTATGAAGCAGAAGCAGTATGCGCCATTGAGCGTTGCTGATACTGCAGTTTCATTGTTCGCAGTTGAGAAAGGCTATTTGAAAGACATCGAATTGAACAAGATTCTTGATTTCGAATCAGCACTTCACTCATTCATGAACAGTGAACACGCTGAGCTAATGAAGACGATTAATGAAACAGGTAACTACAACGACGACATCGAGTCACAGTTAGCTGACGCTTTAACTAACTTTAAAGCGACACAAACGTGGTAATCGACAGGTGCTTCTCGTAAGCACCTCGTCTGTTAAGTAACTGGAGAATAATCATGGCCAGCGGTAAAGAAATCAAAGGTAAAATTGGGAGTATTAAAAACACCCAAAAAATTACCAGTGCGATGGAGATGGTTGCAGCGTCTAAAATGAAAAAGGCGCAAAACCGTATGGCTTCAGGCCGCCCATATGCACAAAATATGCTTAAAGTGATTGGTCATATCGCAAACGGTGCGCTTGAGTATCGTCATCCGTATCTTGAAGAGCGTGAAGTTAAGCGTGTTGGTTACATCGTCATATCTACTGATCGTGGATTGTGCGGTGGTTTAAACACCAACGAGTTTAAGAAAATCACGAAAGATGCCAAAGCTTGGCAAGACAAAGGCGCTGAAATCGCTTTTGCTGCGTTAGGTTCTAAGGCATGTGCTTTCTTCAATCGATTTGGTGGCGAAGTGATGGCCGCTGAATCTGGTATTGGTGACGCCCCAAGTGTAAGCGACGTTGTCGGTATCGTTCGCGTAATGATTAACGCGTTCGATAAAGGTGAATTGGATAAGATTTATCTGGTTTACAACAATTTCGTGAACACCATGGCGCAAGAGCCAGTGATCAATCAATTATTGCCTTTGCCGAAATCGGAAGATGAAGCATTGCAGCATCGTTGGGACTACTTATACGAACCAGATCCTAAACCGATCTTGGAAGCGTTAATGACACGCTATATAGAGTCTCAGGTGTACCAAGGCGTTGTGGAAAATGCAGCTTCAGAACAAGCTGCTCGTATGGTTGCGATGAAAGCCGCAACTGACAACGCAGGCAACTTAATCGATGAATTGCAATTGGTATATAACAAAGCCCGTCAGGCAGCGATTACACAAGAAATCAGTGAAATCGTTGGTGGCGCAGCTGCGGTGTAGGCAACAGGTTTAAAGATAACGAGGACTAATTATGAGTCAAGGTAAGGTCGTCCAAATCATTGGTGCCGTTGTGGATATCGAATTTCCACAATCAGCAGTACCAAGAGTGTATGACGCACTGAAAGTGACCGAAGGTGACTTAGAGGGTTTGACCCTAGAAGTGCAACAGCAGTTAGGTGGCGGTGTTGTCCGTGGTATCGCGCTAGGTACTACAGATGGCTTACGTCGTGGATTGAAAGTTGAAAATACAGGTGCACCAATCTCTGTTCCAGTAGGTACAGCGACACTTGGTCGTATCATGGATGTATTAGGTAACCCAATCGACGAAGCAGGCCCAATTGGTGAAGAAGAGCGTATGTCTATTCACCGTGAAGCGCCAAGCTACGAAGATCAATCAAGTGCAGTTGAACTACTTGAAACAGGTATCAAAGTAATCGACTTAGTTTGCCCATTCGCTAAGGGTGGTAAAGTTGGTCTATTCGGTGGTGCCGGTGTAGGTAAAACGGTAAACATGATGGAGCTTATCCGTAACATCGCAATCGAGCACAGCGGTTACTCAGTATTCGCAGGTGTTGGTGAGCGTACTCGTGAAGGTAACGATTTCTATCATGAAATGAACGAATCAAATGTACTTGATAAAGTATCGTTGGTTTACGGTCAGATGAATGAACCACCGGGTAACCGTCTACGTGTTGCATTGACCGGTTTGACCATGGCGGAAAAATTCCGTGATGAAGGCCGTGACGTACTATTCTTCGTTGATAACATTTACCGTTACACGTTGGCCGGTACTGAAGTATCAGCACTTCTAGGTCGTATGCCATCAGCGGTAGGTTATCAGCCTACATTGGCTGAAGAAATGGGTGTACTGCAAGAACGTATTGCGTCTACTAAGACAGGTTCAATCACTTCAATCCAAGCGGTATACGTACCAGCGGATGACTTGACGGATCCATCACCAGCAACAACCTTTGCTCACTTGGATGCAACCGTTGTATTGTCACGTGATATCGCCTCTTTGGGTATCTACCCTGCGGTTGACCCGTTGGATTCAACGTCACGTCAGCTAGACCCACTTGTAGTTGGTCAAGAGCACTATGACACTGCACAAGGTGTACAAACCACATTGCAGCGTTATAAAGAGCTTAAAGATATCATCGCAATCTTGGGTATGGACGAATTGTCTGATGAAGACAAGCAAGTGGTAACACGTGCTCGTAAGATCCAGCGCTTCTTGTCACAACCGTTCTTCGTAGCAGAAGTCTTCACAGGTTCACCTGGTAAGTACGTATCGCTTAAAGACACGATTGCTGGCTTTAAGGGTATCTTAGCAGGTGATTACGATGACCTGCCTGAGCAAGCCTTCTACATGGTTGGCTCAATTGACGAAGCGATTGAGAAAGCCAACAAGAAATAAGTCTGAGCGCGAAAGCGCTCACTTTAGGAGGTGCCCATGGCAGCAATGACAGTACATCTTGATGTGGTAAGCGCTGAAGAACAAGTGTTTTCAGGCCGCGTTGAGACGATACAAGTAACCGGTAGCGAAGGTGAATTGGGTATCCACCCGGGTCACGCGCCACTGATCACTGCATTAAAGCCTGGCATGGTGCGATTAGTTAAGCAGTTTGGCGAAGAAGAGATGATTTATATTGCCGGCGGTATTTTAGAAGTACAGCCCGGAACAGTAACGGTACTAGCAGATACTGCGGTACGTGCTGAAGATCTCGATGAACAAGCCGCTGAAGAAGCTAAGCGTCGCGCTGAAGAGCATATTGCTAACCCAGGCACAGACTTTAACTACGCTGAAGCTGCCGTTGAGCTAGCCGAAGCCATTGCGCAATTACGATTAATTCAAAAATTGCGTAAATAAGTAGTTATCGGATGAATAATAAAAGCCGGCTTATGCCGGCTTTTTTGTGTTCTGCTATCACTCTTTTGTGATTCCGCTACTCAGTATATCGGTAAAAGCTCATCAAAACGTGTAGCCTGAGTCGCTTCACTGTGCTCTTCAAAAACCTGCTTTATGAGGTCTTTGTTTTTTGATTTTAAAGACACGGCAAAAAACGTGGGTAAAGACATTAAACTTTTAGCACTGACACCTTTGGGTATGTCAAAACTGTTTTGTTCCAAATAAAAGCGATACGGCGCTTTATACGTAATCAAGTGTCTTGTGCGCCCTCTCATAAACATCTTGATTGCGTCAATGCTTCCTGGCGTGTCTTGGAACGTATAACCTTGTTCCACTAATAATTGGCGGTGTCCGTTATAGTCAAAGCCGCGTATACCACTGACCATATTTTCAAATCCTTCGTTTTCATGACTTAAAAAAATAAGGTCCAAACTACCAAAGGGTGGTTCGATAAAATCGACAGTGTCTTTTAACAATTTGGTTGATTTGATGTTGACGGTAAGGTCGACTTCGCCTGATTCAATCATTCGATATACACGTATTGCTGGCGCACATATCGCTTTTACGTTGTACCCTTTGGCGTTAAAAATCATTTTGGTTAGTTTAACGGTATAGCCAACACACTCATCAGATCCTGCTTCTGTGTAGGCATAGGGGGGGAATTGCAACGCTGCTAATGTAATAGTTGTATCTTGTGGAGTAGACGCAGGCACACGCTCTGCTGCAGCGCTAGAGAATGCAAAGATTAAAGTAATGGCGAAATAGAAACGTAGTGCAATCGACTTCATATGCCCTCCTCGATTTCTATAGGTAAAGATAGATAACTCTGCTAAGAATTGCGACCTAATCTTTGCGTCAATGATTCGTAAAAGGATCAGCTAATTTGCTAAGTTAAATGCCCAATATGCCTATCACTTTCACAAAAAAATAAGCAATCCAAGCAGTTAAACTCAAATCGACTCTTACTAAAGAACATAAAAACAAGTGGCTTAGGGGTTTGCATACCCTAGCTAGTTAACATGCCTTATCACACCCACCATGGACAATTATTACCGATTGGCGGCTCTAAACTGGCTTGGGGTTACATTTGTGTACTGTTTAAATGCTTTATAAAAAGATGATCGGGAGTTAAAACCCGTTGAATGCGCTACATCAAGAACTGAACTATCACTGCTAACGAGTAATTGTTCAGCTTTTTTAACTCTGGCCTGATTAACAAAATCAAAGAATGTTGTGCCAAGATGTTGTGTGAGGGTCTGTGAAATATACTGAGGTGGCTCGCCAATCAGTTTTGATAACTTGATTAGGTTTAAGGCTGGATCAAGATATATCTCATCATCACAAATCGCTGCAGATAGTTTGGATGCAATTCGCTTTAAATCGTCTTCGTTCAACGCAGAGCGCTCGTACCGTTTTTTATCGAGCAGATCGGGCTCATCATCAATAATCTGCAAAGTGTCTTCAAATACCGGCTTTTGCTTTAATCCAAATAGCGATACCGTCCAGACAATGCCTGTAAGTAATACCAAAATACCCGTTTCAGAAAAGCCATAACCTTGCAGCTTATCTTCATAAGCTAAAACAATTAACCCGTATACCCAAGTGAATATAATCAATGCTGAAGTAACGCTAATCCAGTGGAGATTTCGCTTAGATTCATCTGCATATAATAATCGGATTTGCTTTCTGTACTGAACGGTTCTGAAAATAATACTTAAAATATAACCCGAGCTGATCACGGACCAACACAGTACTACTATAAGAAATGTTAACGATAAGACTTTCAGCCATGTTGAACTGACGATTTCAGCAGAAAAAAACATTTGCTGAAAATCACTTTTCGGTAGCATCAACAAGAGAGTGCCGAATACGAGCATAACGGGAACGAGTGCGAAGTGTTTTAAAAATGATATGTGCCATTGCCATGGTTTACGCGAAATCGTCGCATCATGGTAAAGCCAGAAAGCCGGAGTAAATAAGAAAAATACGGTCGGAATAAAGCTAATATATAATTGTGTTAGTGATGGTATTAATGCGAAAACCATCGATCCAGCAGAAAAATAGATTAAGCAGATAAGCACTAAAATAAGAGGCCCTTTTGACCGGCTCCTAGGGAGCAGAAATAACGAGAAAATGGCTACTGACAGTGACAGTGCAGAGATAAAAAGATCTAACATAATGTTTTAATTTATTTACTGATCCGCGATGCACAATGCTTGTGCCGCAGAAATTGTACTCGTTAGATATGTAAGGGGCTTCAATCATACTATTTTGATGCCAAACGAACCAATTGGGTATTCATATTTAATTTGAAGCTGTTCAGTAAGTTGTCTTTCTTACGTGGCACGGACGAATTACATGTAGGTTTTACGTAAGATTTGGCCTAGTAAACATGAACTCAATTGTCTTGTAAGGTTTAAATTGTATGCACTCAGATTTTAACGCGAACCCGCAAAATGATATCAAGCTTCAACGAATAGGCGCAGCTGCGTTACTCATGATGCCACTTTGTTACATATGCATGTTTGTGATTTTTGGCGTGATATTGTCATTCCCACAAGCAGCCATATTGTCTGAAAAAATGAGTTATATAGCAGCGAATAAGGGATTAATCAGTATTGCGTACATGGTCGGGTATTTGGTGTTTGGTTGCTTATTGTTGATTGCCGTTCAGGCCATTCATAGCACCCTGTCATCTCGCCGTTCTCACCTAGTGAATAGCGCAAGTATATTTGGCTTAATTTGGGTCGTGCTCATGATGTGTTCCGGAATGACGTCGCTGGTGGGTATGCAGACGATGATCCATCAGGTTGCTGAAGGTAAGGATTCAGCCGAAATTGTATTTGTTACCTATACGACGATTGCGAATGCATTGGGTGGCGGTATTGAGTTTGTTGGAGGCGTGTGGGTGTTATTGGTGAGCATTTGTGCATTCCGTCAACAACGATTCACAAAGCCGTTATGTTTTTTAGGAATTTTCGTTGGCTTGATTGGCATTATCACAACCTATCAAGACATCCCTGCAACCAAAGAGGCGTTCGGCTTAAGCCAAATTATTTGGTTCATTTGGTTTGGGCTGGCAATGATACCCAAAGCGTTTAATACCAGGTAGCGATAGTTCGACTACTAAAATCAGTACCAGGTTCATCCGTCATTTTTGTCGCGATCGCACCGTCTATTCCCAAACCAAATATTGAGAGAGTGGTTTCGTACGACAGTGGAATGTTTTGCGATTGAGCCAACACTGAAAGGGATATTGGGACCGCTAGGTATGTTATCTGCTATATTGGCACACTTTACTTTCATAAGTAATTGCGGACTTTAATGTAAATGGCAGTTTTTAGTAGTCAAAAATGGACTTTTTTCCCCGATAAGCAAGAGATTATTTATTTAGACGGAGAGAAAAAACAACTCCCCTCTCGAATCAACAAATGCTTACTTATTTTAATCTCTAATGCTGGCAAGGTTGTTACCTATGATGAACTACTCAAAGAGGTATGGGGAACATCTCACAAAGAGTCGAGCACAATTTCGTCTGTTATTTCAGAAGTAAGGAAATTAATAGGCTGCGGAGAGAATGGTAATAAGATTATCATTACTGTTCCTAAAAGAGGTTATCGATTTTCAGAAGAAACAAAAGTACATAAGCTAGATGACATATTGTTACAGGAACCGACTAACAATACTCAAACTGAGACTCCTTCTTTAGTAGAGCTGCAACCTGAGAAAGAGTCTGTATTAGACAATATGTGGTTAATTAAAGTCATTCTCTTAGGCATTATCTTGGTCGCCATCTCATACTCTGCCGTATACCTAGTTACAACCTCAAAAGAAGACAATAACAATCTAGGCGCTCAAGATTCCATTTCATTGAAAACGTATGAAATATTGTCACATGAGTCAGGTAGAGAAGACGAATTTGACGTCAGCAAAGATGGGCGTTGGCTAACCTACGTTAACAAAGCGCCCAACATTACCCCAACTTTAAAAGTTAAAGAATTAGCGTCAGGAAAAGTGCAAGTGTTAACCGCGGAAATTAACACGTACTTCGGCTCACCCGTGTTCTCTGATGATGCTAATCAAATTGTTTACCATAAACACACGAAGCAATCTTGTGAGGTTTGGTTACTCGATTTTAGTTCTAAACTCCTTGATAAGCATAAGGCTGAAAAAATTGCGAGCTGTGGTAAGGGGGGATTTTGGTCGACCACGGCTTTTTCCATCGACGGAAACCATGTTTACTATTCAAGAGCAAACGCATTAACAGACCCATACAAAGTGTATCGGCTTGACTTAAGAACTGGGTTTGAACGAAACATCACCTCACCAACATCATCTGGGAGAGGAGACTATTCCTTTACACTTTCTCCAAACGGTAAACAACTAGCTGTGATAAGGAACGTGCTGTGGCAGGAAAGTCACATATCAATTAATAACCTTGATAACAATGAATCTAAGATGTTGCTCAAATTACCTTACCTAATTGATAGGATTGGTTGGCTAAGCGATACAGAACTCATCTATTGCGACAGAGACAACAGCATTTGGTCATATAACCTGAGATCAGAAAAACAAACTTTATTAGCTAACTTAAGCTTTACTTGCCATTATCCCATGCTGTCACAAGGACAGGTTTATGCAATAAAAAAGGTCAGTATTAACAATGCCATTTGGTCACTGGCTATAGAAGATAACGGCCATTTCGCTATTAACCCACTTATCACAAGTCCGTATTACGATTTCAATGCGATGTTTGGTCCTGATGAATCCTTTTACTTTATGTCAAACCGTTCGGGGGAGAAACAGTTATGGCAACAAACCTTAAAAGGGTTTGTTCAGCATAAAAATGTTGCCCTACCCCCTGACTCTAAAGAGTTAGAGTTTTCGATTGAAACAAATACATTTTATGGACTGTCTGGGCATAGATTATTCCGTTACAACCTTGAGATCGCTGAAACAGAATGGCTCTCAAAAGATAAGCACCAAGTATTTAATTTCAGTATTACAGATGATAACCAGCTTATTTTTTCTGAAGGTAATAATGAATATTGGTCACTAAAATCTATTGATCTTTTCACCCTAAAAATCACAGATTTAGAGTTAAACGCTTTTTCCGCCAAGCAATATAATGGAGAGTTATTCTTTACTCGCTTCCACGAACGTGGCCTTTGGAAAAAAGATCTCTCGAGCGGGGTTGTTGAAAAAGTGCTAGACAAAGAAAACATAAAGTTTAATACCTTCTGGGACATGTGGGATAAAAACACCCTTATTTGGGCTTCAGGTAATAAGTTTAAGATATTCGATTTGAATTCCGGTCAGTTGCTAAGTGATAGTTTAACTTTTGATGGACATGCAGGATTTGTTAAGTGTCATGACGGTAGAAAAATGTGCATATTTTCTTTTAGAGAAAATGAAGAAACAGAAATTATTAAATTTACAGATGGTAACTAATTGTTTTAATTGGCTTTATTTAACCAAGGAATTCCCAAGGACTTTACAACGCTTTTAATGAATAGTTTTTTTTGACTTCTCATATGATTTAAACCGTCAATTTACACAACATCATAGGTAACAATCATATGAGATACTTTATTTTTATATTTATCCTTTTTATCAATAGTTTTAACTCAATCGCAAAAGCAGAAACTGATTTAAATAAATTACTTCAACCTCAAGAAGTCAAACAAGATATGGACCAATGGATTGAGTTCATTGACAAAACCCATCCACAATTGTCATACACAGTCGAAAATGTTGACGCGTTTTATTCAGATATTGAGACTTTTAAAGAGAGCATAAATAAACCAATTACAGTATTAGATTTTTGGCGAAAGGTAACGGTGTTTAATAAAACCTTAAGCGATGGTCACACGGTGATAAACCTGCCAAAGCTTAAAACGCTAGCGAATCAGCACATAAAAAATGGCGGCGGTTTATTTCCTTACAGGGTGGTGTTTAACAACAATAAACTGGTTATTAAATCTACGATCGATAATAAGCCAACGGAGCTTCGAGGTTACGAAATTTTAGAAATTAATGGCCAACGAACTGAAAATTTTATCGCTCCACTATTAAACAGAACCAACGGTGATACCGATTCATTTCGCAAAGCTTTACTACAGAAGAAAATGGCCGAGTATATTTGGTTATATTACGGCAACATTGACACCTTTGATTTGCAACTAATAAAGTTTGGTAAATCATTATCTAAAAACGTACCTGCCAGTGAAGTTGAATTTAACCTAGATGATGTTTTCTCGGACAACTTTAAATTTGAAATACTGGATCAAGAAAATGCCTTATTAACAATAAACACTTTTAGCTGGGGAGCCGAATACAAAGACGTTGTTACCTATTTACACGGCGTATTCGAAAAACTTAATAACTCTTTAGTAACACATTTAATTATTGACGTCCGAGAAAATGGAGGTGGTGATGACGTTATTTGGATTGATGGCATTTTGCCTTATTTATCTGATAAACCTTGGCGTACCGGTAGCAAATACAAAGTTAAGGTTCTAGAAGGTAGAGCCAGTAAAGAGAATAAAGTGGGCGACGTCGTTGAAGGTGAAGTGTCTTTAAGGGAATTTAACACGGAAGTAACTAAATTCTCAGGTGATGTATCTGTATTAATCAGTGACTTTACTTATTCTTCTTCAATTTTGTTCGCTAACGTTATTCAAGACCACAATTTTGGTCAACTAGTTGGAGAGCCTACGGGTGGAAGAAGCGGACAAACAGGAGGAACTCAATTTTTAACGTTAGAAAACTCAAACCTCCAAGTTATCAGCCCTCGCTTTTATTTAGAGAGACCGAAAGGCGGACAGACACATGAACCTGTGGAACCTGATCTATATATAAACTATGACAAAACAATTCCAGAGCAGTTAATTAATAAACTAGTTATCCGGAGAAGCCTAAGCAGTGGTGAAGCTCCATAAATATGAGAATAGTGCACCGATATGGGTCGATTTAACACCTAACTAATGATGTATTATCACTCTGCCCCAAATAACCATAGGTTATTTGGGCGTCATGTGTCATCGAGCGTGGCCAGCGGGCAATCGCATTGCACTAGAAAAACTAGAATGCGATCACGCGCTGACTTTATTAACGACAGACTTATTGTTTAACGAACTTCAAGGTAAAGCGATCGCTTTCACCAATTTGACGGTTGCGCTCTTTTAGGGTTTCGTCGTCAACGTTCAATGAGGGGGGTAATGACCAAACACCGTTTACGTGATCAGCAGTATCATTTGAGTTGGCATTGATTTCAGATGCTTCAACAAACGTTAAGCCATTCGCTTCGGCAACTTCGATGACCCAGCTTTGTTTCACGTAACCAGTAAATGTGCTGTCATCACCGTTTTCAGGCAACCTATGGCCTACGATGCCAAATACGCCGCCAGGCTTAAGCACTTCAACCACTGACTTGATGACATCAGCAAAAACTCCATCGCGCTTCCAGCCGTGAACGCTGCGGAAAGATAACACCATATCCGCTGAGGCTGGTTCACCTAGGCTACTTTTAGCTGGTGGATCAAATGGTAAAATAGTGATCTCACCAAAGCGTTCTTTATCGGCAATACGCTCTTGATACGCGGCCATTGCTCGGGTGAAATAGCCCGGTGCGTTTTCTCGCTCCATATTAAAGTGACCAGCGATTAAGTGACCATCATCAGCCAAGTAAGGCCCAAGGATTTCGGTATACCAACCACCACTTGGCGCTAACTCAACCACTGTCATACTGGGTTTAATACCGAAAAATTCGAGGGTTTCGATAGGGTTCCTGTACTGGTCGCGCACGCTTTCGTCGGCACGCTCTTCTGCGCCTACAGCGGCAGCAAGTTGTTCATCCGCCAGTGCGGGGCTGCCTAAAGACATCAGAACCACACAGCTTACGGCGAGTGCCTGATTTAGACGTGTAGTGGTAAATTTAAACATATGTTCTCCGTTATATAGTGTTGCTTTGCGATGCGATTGAGGTAATTGCTAATGGTTCAAAACCATACGTTATAATGACGTGTTTAGGTTAACTTTTTGTAGCAAAATAGCCGAACATTATTAATTTCATCCTTTCCCATCAATGGAACTGTTGGGTAGTTGTTGTTATCGTATGATTTGATAAGTGCATTACACGGAGCGCTATATGTCCCTAGCGAAACTTACCAAAACGCTTTTTGCTGGTGCAGCCATGTGCATATTGAATATGTTGGCAGGTTGTGTGACATATGATTATTCCAATCAGGCACGATTGGACAAGAAAACTTGCGCTAATCTTGTTGCTGGGGGCTTAGACTGCCATAGCAATCAATCGCCCGGAACAGTAGCTTTGACTCACGTTGAGTTTCATCAACAGTTACTTCCCATTCATCAACGCGACGATATCCTTGGAGCAGAGCTTAAAGACGCAAAAGGTTCACATTAACGAGAAAATCAGGCTCGTAACCCATAAATAGCTTTTTCGCCGCTTGTAAGCTAACGACTCTCAGTTAGGCGGTTTTTTCTTTGGGTAAATGAATAGTTGCTATCGCACCCCCATCGGAACGATTTGATAAAGTCAGACTGCCCTGATGTTGTTCAACAATTTTACGGCAAAGGGTAAGCCCGATCCCCTGGCCTCCCTCTTTCGTCGTGTAAAATGGTACAAACAGATTGCTTGGATTGGCGATACCAACGCCTTTGTCTTTCACTCTAATAGTGGTTTGGACCTCTGTATCATCAAATTCAATAATGACCGGATCCTTACACTTGTTAGATCTTTGTGATTCCATGCCATTGCGAATCAAGTTAATCAATACTTGTTCGAGTAGCACGGGATCAGCGAATAGGGTTAAGCCAGGCCCTGAAAATTGAATACTATTGTCAGGAAATAGAGGGCATATTTTTTTTATTAAAGTGTCAGTCGCTAATTCCTTTTTAACTACCTTAATAGACTTAGCTGTATCTGCGTAACGCTCTACGAAGTTGAGTAAATTTGTACTGCGGTTATCAATAACTTGCAAAGGAGTGCGCAGCTTTTCATCCAGTTCGGGAGTGTCTAACATCAATTCCGTCATTGAACAAATTGGCGTCAAAGAGTTCCTAATTTCGTGAGTGAGTACCCGAATGATTTGTTGCCAAGCATCTTGTTGTACTTGTCTTACTTCTGACTTGATATTGTTAAGTATGATTAATTGATGAATATCACGGCCATTCGCAAACCGACTACTGCGTATCTGCCAGCCCTGATGAATATCCGGATTTATAAACTGCCAACGTCCATTTTTTGCGACATCAAGCCCAATTCTTTTGCAAGATAAGCCTTTGACGACCCCCCATGGCTGCCCGTACCAGTTTCCAAAAGCTTCATTTCCATGACTAAGGCGTAACTTTTCGTCAAATACCATGACAGGAAGGTCGAGTTGTTCAATTAAGCGATAAATAAGATAAATTTGCTGGTTATACCGCTCCTTGCGTTGCTGTAGTACTTCAACCAAGTTTGCTGTTTCACTCAGCAGTTGAGCCATTACGCCCTGTTTAAACGTCAACCTTGGCGATAGCCCATAATCTTCGAGTCTAATGGCTTCGATGATATTCACTAAGTTATCCATTGGCTGGACAACACGCCGGTATACCCTTAATAAATAGGCGCCCAAGCCTATTATGAGAATGAGGAATATACTCAGCGAGAGCTTCAACGATAAATCTGCGAAGTAAGCGACTAATACAAAGAGAGCCGTCACTATTAACAAGAATAAAATCGATAGATATTTCAGTTCAGATTCTAGTGATAACCCACTTGCGTTATTCGAACGCTGACTTTCAGCTTTAGGTTCCATTGACATAAGACTTAACTATTTTAAATTTTTCCATGCGTCTATATAGCGCACTGTCAGTAATTCCTAATACTTTGGCAGCAGCTTGTACATTGCCGTTATGTAATGTTAAGGCTTTTTTTATCAGATTTTGTTCAGCCTCGACCAAAGGAATTAAAGGGATATCGTTGTCTATGTCTGTTTTTGTCAACTCTGCTGGTGAGGGTAAAGTACCAAGGTCGATGTCTTTGCCACTGATCAGGGTTTGGTCGGCCAACAACACAGCTCTTTCAACAATATGCCCTAATTCTCGAACATTACCGGGCCAGTGGTATTGGTGGAGTCTATCGATGGCTGAAGCTGATAACTCCAGTTCTCCTAACCCATATTTGTGACCATGCAATTTAAGGAATTGTTGGGCGAGTGGGAAAATATCCTCTTGTCTATGGCGCAAAGCGGGAATATTTACCTCCAATGTATTTAATCGAAAATAAAGGTCAGCGCGAAAAAGCCCCTGCTCAATCAAATCTGTTAGGTTTGCGTTGGTCGCACAAACCAATCGAACATTGGCTTTTTGGCTAACACTAGAACCCACTCTCTCGAAATAGCCTTCTTCTAGTACGCGCAGTAATTTCCCCTGTAGAGACATCGGGATATTGGCAATTTCGTCTAAAAATAACGTGCCATTTTCTGCTAGCTCAAAGCGCCCGATGCGATTCTCTTTTGCATCGGTAAAAGCGCCTTTAATGTGGCCAAACATTTCACTCTCAAACAATGACTCTGGAATAGCTCCCATATTCACTGAAATAAAGTCGCCTTCACTGCGGCTGGAATTTTCGTGAATGAATTGAGCCACAGAACTTTTACCAGTGCCGTTTTCGCCTGTTAGTAAAATAGCCGCATCGGAGCGCGCTAAGCGCTGAAGCTTGTTCATCAACTCCGTCATCACACTCGACTCCCAAACAAGCGATTTTTGTTCTGCTTGTTTGTCCCGCTGTTGCTGCTTAAGTTTGCGGTTTTCTTTCTGCAAATCGTTTATTTGCAATTGTTGTTTGATAACTTGTAACAACCGCTGGTTCTTCCATGGTTTTTCAATAAAGTTGCTGGCACCAAGTTGCATTGCCTTCACAGCGAGTTCAATACTGGCCCAAGCCGTCATGGGTACCACAGGGATATTGGAAGACGTCTCCTGTAGTTTTTTCAGGAACCATAATCCCTCCTCGCCAGAGGTAGTATCACTGTTGTAATTCATGTCTAGCAACACCAGATCAATTCGCGTCTTTTCATCAAGCATGCGAAGCGCTTGTTCTGGAGAGTCAGCTTCTAGCACAGTGTATCCATAGTTGTTTAGCACTAGGCGCGTACTCAAACGCAGATCGACCTGATCATCTACCACTAATATGACCGGTTCCATACCGTTTATCCCAATTGTGTTTCAATGTAAGTCAGGCTATGCGCGACAGCCTGACTCAAATATTAGTCGTTTCTTAACGCTTTTATCGGATCTTTTCGGATCACATTTCTCACCGGTAGAAAACTCGCTAGTAGCGCGGTTAACAAAATTACCGGTACCGTAATGGCCAAGGGAGACACACTATACCCATCAAACCAACCAAAGTATTGTTGCCCCACCACATAAGATGCCGCAGCGACAATCAGGCTTAGTGCTAGGCCAATGCCTATAGGTTTCATGTTGTCTTTAATCACCATGGCGCTGATTTGTCTCGTTTTCGCACCCAATGCCATTCGAACGCCCAACTCATAACGTCGCATATGGGAACTGTAGCTTAGTACGCCAAATATACCTGTGCCAGCGAGTAATAATGCAAGGGTTGATAGTCCTGCAGCAACACCCGCTGTTATCCTATCTTGCAGCATTACACTGTCATGTCTCTCGGTAAAACTTCTGTAGTTGGCTAGTCTCAAACCAGGATCAATATCGCGGATAAGCGTTACAAGCTGCTGTCTTTCCAATTCTGCACCCGGTTGTAAACGCATGATAAAGTGAATATTCCATGGAGCGTGAGGTAAGTATGCATCGTGGTATTGCGCTTCATCTGTGCGCACTGGATCAAACACATCTTCTACTACTCCCACGATGGTTCTAAGCGGGCCGCCACCAATGGTTAACTTCAGTCCCACAACACTCTCCCCTTGGCTAACTTGCTCAGCCGCGGAACGACTTAAAACAGCAACAGGGGCGTTATCTCTAACTTCTTGTTCACTGAACATTCTCCCTTCAACAACTTGAATTTGTAAGGTCTGGAAATATTCTGAAGATACAAAATTGGTTGGGAAAGAACCACGCTTATTATTGTCTCTATCCATCGCACCCATCGTCATATTATAACCAATAGCGGTATTGAATGACGGCGCTATAGCAGCGACTTGTGGAAGCTGATTTATGCGTGTTGTGATGTCGCTAATCATTTGATTTCTTCTTGCAATTTCATCGGCTTCAATCAACCCAACACGCTCATCAAGCGAGAAACTGTGCATCACGGTTTTGTCATAGCCAAGCGATTTATTCATGACGGAGTATGCTTGGCCCAACACCATTGAAGCACCAATCAGCAGTAAGCTGGCCAAAAATATTTGGCTGACAACCAATAGGTTTCGCGTCTGTTTAGAAATCTGTAGGCCGCTTCCTTTACCACTACTCTGTAGCTGTTCTTTCAGGTTGTCGTAGTTAACCACGCTGCTAGACAACAATGAAAATACTGCGGCTAAAACAATTGACACAAACAGGCTAAATAGTATGGCCCACATATCCAACCCTAATTCGTGTAAACGGTTGAACTGCCCTTGCCCCAACGATTTGACTAAATCTATACCCCACATTGCGATAACTAGCCCCAGCAGGCTTGACGCAATTGTTAAGATCAAACTCTCTGCAAACATAGCTGTAAATAGGTGTCTCTTACGAGCGCCTAATGCAGCCTGAATGGCAAAAGTTCTCTGTTTTTCTGCTGCTCTAGAATAGAAGAGGTTTATGACATTAGCGCTGGCGATGATCAGTAAGGCAAAAACCGACCCCATTAACAACAGTGCTTGTAAATGACTATCGCCGAGTAGCCGACTTTTGAGTGATTGAAAGCGCAACACAATGTTGCCACTTAATTCGGCTCGATTCTCAATACCGGATAGAAAGTTTTGATATGCATCAGCTAACGAATTACTCAGTTGTGCTTGCGCTTCACGTTCATCAGTCGTCGCATTTAGCCTGCCAAACCCGGCAATATTACCTTGACCATTGTTCCAACTCTTAAGCAAGCTTTCATCCATGCCATTAAAATCCCAAGGGGCCCAAACATCACTGAGTTCACCAAGAATTTCAGGCTCCATGAAGTCCTGAGCGGCGACACCTACAATGGTGAAGCTGGTATTGCGAAGTGTGATCTTACGCCCCAGCACTTGAGGGTCACCTTGAAACCACTTTTGCCAGCTTTGATAACTCAATATCACAACCGGATTGTTCTGCCCTAACCCTTCGGTTTGAGTAAATGCTCTTCCTATTGTCATGGGTGTGGCGAGCAACTCAAAGTATTCTGGTGTTGTGAATGTTACCGCCAGCCTAGGTTGCTCATGATGACTTGTCAGAAATTCACTCCCTGTACTCAAAATCGTCATTAGCTCGAAGCTTTGTTGATTTTTATAGGTGTGCAGTAGTCCGGGAACCAAAGGTGAGTTGTGAGTTGCTTCGCCATTGCTATCGATCATGACATGTTGCGTGAGTTGCAAGCGTTCATGCTCTGGATAAGGTAGGGGCTTGAGTAACAACACATGGTTGAGATTAAAGAACGTAACTAATGCGCCTAGTGTAATGCCCAGTGTTAGCACTACGGTCGCTACGAATCCAGTGCGACGCCGTAGACTATAAATCGCTATTTTTAGTTCTTGAAGAAAAGCGTTCATAGTGCTGCCCTTCCATCCATTGTCGCTAGCATTACACCATCAGCCAAGTAGAGTTGTCTCTTTGCCATGTCTGCGTAGCGGGGGTCATGAGTCACCATGCAAATGGTAGTGCCTTGCTCATTTAAGTCAGACAGCATTTGCATAACCGCATCACCATTTTTGGAATCTAAGTTACCAGTTGGTTCATCCACCAATAATACGGTAGGCTCTACGACCAGTGCGCGAGCAATCGCAACTCTCTGCTGCTGTCCACCCGATAGTTGATTGGGCTTATGTGCGGTTCTGTGAGACATCTCGACTTTGTCGAGTGCGTTCATTACCCGCGTTTTAATATCCTGTTCGGTAAGCGGTTCATTGCGATACCTCAGCGGTAATGCAACATTGTCGAAAACGCTGAGTTCGTCGATGAGGTTAAAGGCTTGGAATATAAACCCAATGTGTTGATTGCGAATATCAGCACGTTGGTCAGCGTCAAGTTGGCTAACATCTTGTCCCGCAATGAAGTATGTGCCTCTACTTGGTGAGTCTAGAAGTCCCAAAATTGTCAGAAGTGTCGATTTTCCGCATCCAGAGGGCCCTGATATTGAAACATAGTCGCCTTCAAATATATCCAGATTGATATCTCTAAGAGCGTGAGTCTCAATATCCTCGGTCGTGTACACTTTGGTTATGTTCTTCATTTGAATATTGGCTTGTGCGGTCATAAAACGTCTCCTGTCTAAATGAGTATAATGGATTCAAATTGTTGCCAGTGAGATGTATCTGACAGAATAAAGCGGTCTCCATGCGAGGCACCGCTAATCACTTGAATGTACTTCCCAGCCTCAGCCCCAAAAGTGATGGGTGTGGCGTGGGCTTTATCTTGATTTTGATTGAGTCGATAGAGGGTGCCAGTGGAGCCCGGTTGAATATTCACAGGCCGCTCAATGTAAACTACATTAGTGAGCTCTCCAGCCTGAATTGTTGCATCCACACTTAGTTCCGGCCTCGCATTGTTTGGTAGATCGCCAGTGAGCTCTACCTCGACTAGAACAGTACCTCCTGTTACAACGGGATCAATCCGTACGACAAGCCCATGCGTATTGTCTTGGCGTGTATTGATCAGAACGTCTTGGCCAATTTGGATCTGCTCTACTTGGTTCTGCGGCACATTGATTTCTGCAATCAACTGCTTGGTTCCACCGACAAAGGCAAGAATTTCACCCTCGGAAACACTTTGTCCTAGCTCTATTGGTAATTTTTGCAATACGCCGTCAATACTGGCTTTGACTACCAACAGAGATTGCTTGACTTCAATGGCAGCTAGCTTGCCTTGTTGTTGCTCTATTTTCTCTAACTGTATTTTGATGGACTCTTCGTGTACGGCTTTTAATTGGGTTAGTCGTTGATTTTCGATCGTAAGTTGCTTTTTCAGCTGCTGAGATTCCAACTGAGCTCTTTTGTGATCAAGTTGTGAAATGATGCCTTTCTCTGCAAGCGTGGTAGTCGCTTCTAGGTTATAGCTTGCTACACCAGATTTCGCTTCAAGTTCAGCGAGACGCGCTTGTTGGGCTAACAGTTCTCGCTGATTATTGACTTTTGTTTGGCGAAGGTTGGCTTTTTCAGTGTTCAGCAATAAACGCTCGTTTACGACTTGTTGGTCTAAATCAGGGTTGTGCAGCCGCAATATCACATCATCTTGAGTTACCACAGCGCCGGGTTTCAAGACTATTTCCTCGACTATGCCGCCGGTTGGAGCGGTTAAAAGCCTTTGATACTTGGATTTGAGCTTTCCGAACCCTTGAACTTCTAGCTTTAAATCGCCAGATTGTGCTGTGCCAAACCACATGTCCTTTTTCGTAACATGCTGCCCATCTTCTGATAAAGAGAATTTCCACAGAAGCACAATCGCGACCAACGTAACCCCGCATAAGGACAATACCTTGTTGCGCTGCCACACAGATCGCGTTTTTTGTCTTTTAATATCCATCGTTTACTCCTGAACAAAGTGATGTAACGAACAACGCAACCTCTATGCCAATACATAGGGCATTGATTTTATTGAGATTAATTTTTCAAATGGCTGAGAGGATTGTTGTTTTCGTAAAATTTCTGCGAAAACGAAGTAGAATAAAATGAATGGGCGTGTTTGTAGTTTGTTGAATTACCCACCCTTATCGATTTGACGTGCATATTGTTGCGAGGGTAAATAGGAAGCTAAGAGAATCTCTTATGTACGGCAACTTAAAACAATAGGTTTTCACATCCAAATACCCAACAATTCTTCAATCTAAATATTCGTAAAATGTTACTGTTGTAGAACAGTTATAGTAGTACTGTCGGGGTTAAGTCGTACCCGACAGTGAGCTATTTGATGGATTATGGCCTCACAGAGTGTTGAGGAACTATTATGATTATAAAAAAGCTAAGAGCTAAAAACGAATGGTCTCAGGAGCAACTTGCTGAGCATTCGGGTTTAAATGTGCGCACAATCCAACGAGTGGAAAGTGGTCAAAAAGCTAGCATTGAAACATTAAAATGCCTTGCCTCTGTATTTGAAGTAGATATTTCAAAATTAACAGAGGAGATTACTGTGATAGATAAAGAAACTGAACAGTGGAAAAAGCAGCCTTGGTGGTTCAAAGCCAATATGTTGGGAATTAATTCAAGACGTCATGTGCAATTTATAGAGTTTACATTGTTAATACTGGCATTTACCTCTTGGTTATTGAAACCTGACATTATAGCAACGCCAACTTGCTTCTTAGCCGCATATCTGACGGGCTGGATTATTAGATTTGGCGATAAAAATGAAGCTTGGTAAAGCGGCGTAACACTTCAAGTGCGGTTCGTATGAACCGTACTTTAGACTTCTTAAAGCGCTAACTACTTTCCTTCACGATCATTCAAAATAACCGGTCCCGGCCCCTTAACCGCAAGCTCATCATTCGGGTTATATAGCGGGCAACTGTTGAGTGACAAACAACCACACCCTATGCAGCTCGATAACGAGTCTCGAAGGCTTTCGAGTGCTTTTATTCGTTGATTTAGCATGACATGCCATGTGGCTGAAATATCAGCCCAGTCTTGTTTAGATGGCGTTCTTTCATTGGGTAATGCTGCAAACACTTGTTTAATTTCTTGCAACGTAATGCCCAGCGTTTGAGCCGCTTTAATCACGGATACGCGCCGTAAAACATCAGGCTTATAACGACGCTGATTGCCGGTATTGCGTTGACTGCTGATCAGTCCCTTTTGCTCATAGAAGTGTAATGTCGATACCGCTACACCGCATCGCTTAGCTACAGCTCCGACGCTCAATGCTTGTCCGGCCATTGGATTACTCCGAATTTAAAAAAATTTAAAATAACACTTTACCTCAAGTTAGCTTGAGGTTTTAGGGTTGTGTTTCACTAATCAAAGAGGAAACGCAATGAATCACTCAATATCTGCAATTATTTTGACCGAAGAAGACGTTATGAGCGTTGTAGAAAGCAAGCCTGAAAACAAGCCCAATTTTATCAGGCAATGGATTGTGGCGTATGTAGGGTTGGTAAATGGCGCTATGAAATTCAAATAGCGCCATTATGTTTTGTGCTATGCAAAAGGCGGGTTTACAACGTTGTAATGCCCATGTTGAACAGTGTGAATCCATAGATGTCAGCATATTGCTCTATGGTTTTGCTAACTGGTGTACCTGCCCCGTGACCTGCATCGGTTTCGATTCTGATCAAGGTTGGGTTTTTACCACTTTGATGAGCCTGCAACGTTGCTGCGAATTTAAATGAATGTGCAGGTACTACGCGGTCATCATGATCAGCGGTTGTAACTAAGGTCGCAGGGTATTCAACACCGTCTTTCACGTTGTGAACGGGAGAATAGCCAAGTAAATACTTGAACATTTCTTCACTTTGCTCGGATGTACCGTAGTCATACGCCCAACCAGCGCCCGCTGTAAATGTGTGATAGCGAAGCATATCGAGTACCCCAACTGCAGGCAATGCAACTTGGGCTAGATCTGGACGCTGCGTCATGACTGCGCCGACCAATAAGCCGCCGTTTGAGCCGCCGCGTAAAGCCAAATATTGGCTGCTGGTATAGTTATTCTCGATAAGATATTCGCCGGCTGCAATAAAGTCATCAAACACATTTTGCTTTTGGGTTTGTGTCCCTGCATTATGCCATGCTTTACCGTATTCACCGCCACCACGGATATTCGGTACGGCGTAAACACCGCCTAATTCTAACCAAGCTGCCGTAGTTGAACTGTAACGAGGGGTTAGGCTTACGTTAAAGCCACCATAGCCATATAGCATGGTTGGGTTTTTACCATTTAGCACCGTGTCTTTATGATGGGTGATAATCATCGGTACTTTGGTGCCATCTTTTGAGGTGTAAAACACCTGCTTAGATACGTATTCTTCACCGTTAAAGGCTGTTTCCGGTTTGTTGTATAAGCTGGTTTCACCGCTTTCGATTGCGAAGCTATATACCGTTGTGGGCGTGCTGTAGTTTTCAAACGTATAGTAAGCTGTTGTGTCTTTACGCTTACCTGAGAAAGAGCCCACAGAGCCTACGCCTGGCAGTTCTACAGTTCGAACCAGCTTCCCGGTTAAGTCATACTGCTGAACTTGCGAAATAGCATCCACCATGTATTCAGCAAAGATGTAACCTCCAGCCGTGCTAGGCTGCAAAACATTCTCGGTTTCGGGGATCAGATCCTGCCAATTTTCGACGCTTGGATTACTCGCGTCTGCGACAACAACCTTTTGATTCGGCGCATCATGGTTGGTAACAATGATCAGCTTATCGCCGTCTGTCGTAATTGGGAAAGCGTCAGAGCTGATGTCATCTTTAACCACTACCCATTCAGCTTCAGGTTTGTCGAGATCTTTCATCAAAAGACGGTTGCCTGACGTGGCATTTGCCGCGCCAATAAACAGGAAGCGATTATCTTCACTTACACCCGCCCATAAGTAGCGATATTTTTCTGCGTCAACATGGCCATAAATATGCTGATCATTGGCTTGTTCAGTGCCAATCGCGTGGTAATACACTTTATGTGGTCGGTTTTTTCGCTTAGCTCTGAACCTTCAGGTTTGTCATAGCTTGAGTAGTAAAAACCTTCGTTTTTGTACCACGATAAGCCGCTGAATTTGACGTTGACGAGTTTGTCTGCCAATAGTTCTTTTGTGGCAGTGTCCATAACGTACACTTCACGCCAGTCGCTACCGCCTGTAGAGGTTTGATAGGCTGCTAGTGAGCCATCTTCTGAGAACGTAAGTGCCGCAAGTGATACGGTACCATCTTCACTGAATTGGTTTGGATCGATAAAGACTTCAGGTTCGCCACCGTCTTTTTGGCGATACACAACGCTTTGGTTTTGTAGCCCATCATTTTTGTAGAAGTAGGTGTAATCACCTTCTTTGAAGGGTGAGGAAACACGTTCATAGTTGATTAGGTTTTTAACCACTTCACCAATTTTATCGCGGTAAGGAATTTGTGCCAGATAACCTTGAGTAACGGTATTTTGTGATATAACCCAAGCTTCTGTTTCTGCACTGCGATCATCTTCTAGCCAACGATAAGGGTCAGCTACAGTTGTACCAAAATAGGTATCAACGACATCACCTTTTGCGGTGACAGGATATTCTATACTCACGTCGCTTACTTCTTCACTGACTGTAGGTTGGGTTTGAGTTTCTTGTACTTGAGGTTGGCATGCTGTGATGACGCCTGTCATCAACAACGATACCAATACAGGTAACTTGTGTTTATTCATGAATGAAAACCTTGTTTTTATAGTTTTAGATAAGGGATTAATTAATCGACAGCTAGTCTATACGAAAGTAATGCTAAATGCGTTTAATCCCGTTACTTTTTGTTCGCTTCACGCTAATGATGTCAGTGAAACTGCCGAGCTTTAACGTCTAGTTCGTCTAGCAAGTGTGAGAGATCGGTTAAGCGGCCGGCAATAATGTGAATAACATCGCCATCACCGCGTTCTAGAATGCCGTTTACTTGTAGTAGGGTGGACTTCAAATAGGCCTTCTTTTGGGCCCGTGCCGATGCTTGCCAGACGATAACATTAATGTTCCCTGTGGGATCTTCTAAGGTAATGAATGTAACACCTGAAGCGGTTCCTGGTGCTTGTCGACCGGTGACGCAGCCTACCACCGTGACCACCGATTTATGTGGCTTATGCATAAGTTCTTGAGCCAAGGTAAAACGCGGTAGTAAGTCGGCTTGCTTCAATAACGTGACGGGGTGGCTGTTTAGTGACAGGCCGGTGGCTTGATAATCCTCTACCAGATTATCAACATCACTGGGCATAAGGCTGAGTTGATGTGGATCCTGTTGCTGCTGCATGAGTGGCAATTGTGAAACGCTTTCCATGATTTGCCAGCGAGCTTGGTAGCGGTTACCGGCAATGCTAGCAAACGCATCTGCACTGGCTAGTGCTTGAAGCTCTAGTTGATTGACATTGAGACGGCGAACATCAGCCACGCAAGCAAACCCAGTATTTGGACGCAATGATAGTATGTGTTCAGCCGTTGCTTGAGATAGTCCTTTGACTAAACGAAGACCCAAACGAATAGCAAAACCACCGCGATGAGGTTGTAAGTAATGTTCATAGCGCGACTGATTGATGCATATTGGCCTGACCTCGATCCCATGACGTTTTGCATCTTGTACCAGTTGAGAAGGTGAATAAAACCCCATAGGTAAGCTGTTGAGTAAGCTGGTATAGAAGGCTTCGGGATAGTAATGCTTTAGCCATGACGATACGTAAGCGAGTACTGCGAAAGATGCTGAGTGTGACTCAGGGAAGCCATATTCACCAAAGCCACAGATTTGCTCAAACAGGCGTTCAGCAAAGTCCTCTTCATAACCTTTTTGCCGCATGCCGTTGATAAGTTTTTGCCGAAACTGCATGAGCTTGCCATTTTTCTTCCAGCTGGCCATGGCGCGTCGTAGTTGGTCAGCTTCCCCGCCACTAAATCCTGCGGCAACCATAGCCAATTGAATGACCTGCTCCTGAAATATGGGGACTCCCATGGTGCGCCTGAGTACGGCTTCGACTGCTTTTGATGGGTATTCGATGGCTTCTTTACCATCCCTACGGCGTAAGTAAGGATGCACCATGTCACCTTGTATTGGGCCAGGGCGAACGATGGCAATCTGTACCACAAGATCATAATAACAAGCGGGTTTGAGGCGCGGTAGCATCGACATTTGAGCGCGTGATTCAATCTGGAATACGCCTACGGTGTCGGCTTGCTGGATCATGTTATAGACCTGTGGGTCATCACCCCAGCGTGTAATATCGGCGATGCAGGTGGCATGTTGATAATGATGCGATAACAGTTCAAAACACTTGCGTATGGCGGTTAGCATGCCCAGTGCCAGCACATCGACTTTTAGTAAGCCTAAGCTTTCTAAATCATCTTTATCCCACTGAATAACAGTACGCTCTGGCATACTTGCATTTTCGACGGGTACTAACTCGTAAAGTGGCCCAGAGGAAATCACAAAGCCGCCTACATGCTGTGATAGATGACGCGGAAAGCCGATCAGTTCGTTGACCAACGATACCAACTGCTGGCCAACCTGACTGTCTGGATCTAAGCCCAATTCACCCAGTTGGGACTGCCAACTCACGTTGCGGTCGCGGCGGTTGACGTTGGCGATAAAAAAGTCGAGTTGTGAACGATTAATGCCGAGAGCTTTACCCACTTCACGCAATGCACTTTTAAAGCGATAACACACGACGGTAGCCGCAAGTGCCGTGCGTTCCCGACCATATTTGCGGTAGATATATTGAATGATTTCCTCGCGCCTTTCGTGCTCAAAATCAACATCAATATCCGGCGGCTCATTACGTTCTTTAGAGATAAAGCGCTCGAATAAAACATTAATCTGGCGCGGATCAACGGCGGTGATTTCCAGACAGTAACAAACCACTGAATTGGCAGCAGACCCCCTGCCTTGGTACAGAATGCCTTGTTGTTTAGCAAAACAAACAATATCGAATATGGTTAAGAAAAAGTATTCGTAGTGTTGCTCGCTAATGAGTTTCAGCTCTTTTTCGATAATGCTGCGAATGTCATCACTTAAGCCTTGTGGGAAACGCTTTTTTATTCCGCGCTCAACGCAGAGGCGCAGGTAACTTTTGGCATCGAAACCCTGTGGGATCAATTCTGCAGGATACTGATAACGTAACGAGGACAAACAGAAGTGACAGCGTTCTGCGATATGCTTTGTTTCAGTTAACCATTCGCTAGGGTAAAGCTTGCGTAGTTTTTCTAGATTACGTAAACAGCGTTCGGCATTACTAAGCCCTTCCTTGCCCAGTGCTTGCACCGAGGTACCTGTGCGGGTGGCATGTAACACCTGTTGTAATGGCAATCGTTCTGGTTCGTGCATTAAAACACCGGTACAAGCGCAAATAGGCAACTGAAAAGTGGCCGAAAGTGCTTCAATACGACGTAAGTGCTCTTCTTCATTGGCTAGAAGCAAACGCTGGGCCCCTATCCAGGTTCGCGTTGGGTGATGCTTTAGAAGCCAAGTGGCCCATGTTTGTTGATCGTCAGTGGATGAATTAGGCAGCCATATGACTAGGCAGTGGCGCACACTTTTTAAATCCCACTCGTCGAGTTGGTAAGTGCCTTTTTCGGCGCGCCGACGCGCATTTGTGATGATCCTGCACAGCTCGCTGTAGGCTTTTGGGTTAGGGCATAACAACACACATTTAAAATGGTCGTTGAGAACAAAATAGCTACCCACGATGAGCTTGATAGCTAACTCTTTTTGCTGTTTTTCGGTATAGGCTCTGACAACTCCCGCAATCGAACATTCATCGGTGATGGCCAACGCAGAGTAACCAAGAAAGTCAGCTCGTGCGATAAGCTCTTCTGGGTGTGAAGCGCCATGTAGAAAAGAAAAGTTGGATTGGCAAAATAATTCGGCGTACATCAGACAAAATACCCATGCACAAACCAATGGTTTTGTTGATCGCGAAATACCCACAAATATTGCCCCTGTGGATTTTGTGCAATGAAATAATCACGTTCACAGGTAGCGTTGCTCCACCAGCCAGAGATTATTCGCTCTGGTGGCGACAAGATTGTACTTTTTTCTGATAAGGGCTGAGGTGTCGTCAGTAACAGCGATGGTCGATCGAGCAATGGCGTACACAGGTCAGGCGTTATGGTTTTACCTGATGCGCAAGGGTATACGCGCTGACTGGCATACTCAGGACGATGATCACTGCGTAGCGCTAACTGATATACGCTACGCTCGCCTAAACGGGCTTGTAAACGCGTTAATAACTGTAACGGTGTTAATGCTGATGGTTGATGGATAAAAAAGTCATCATTGGCTGCAACAGCGGAAGTGAGCTGGGTGGCAGATAGTGTTAGTCCTTGCACAGGCGCTTCTAGCGTGAGTTTTTCAATCGCTACGGTGGCGATCGATAGCCATGCTGAACACCGGTTTTCGCCCTGTGCGCTGTGCAGCTGCCAATGTTGTGTTTGTTTATCACGTAGCTGTAATGCAACGGTTATATCAAAGGTAACCAATGCGCGCTGGAACAAGTAACGCTCCATTTGTTTGAGTAGATAACCAAGTGGCTTGAGTAACCGTTCGCTGAGTGTGATTTCATATAGAAGCTCAGAGTGGGCATGAAATTCGCGTTTAGGTCTAAACAGCGGTAAGCGTTCGAATCGCTCCCCTTTTAACTCGCTTAAGTAGCGCAACATCGGGCCATCAAAGCGTGCAGCCAGTGCGCTGACCGGTTGGGCAAATAAGTCATCAAATGAACGGATGCCAACACGTTTTAATGCATGTATTTGCTTATCGGTTAATCCACTGTGTTCAAGCTTGCACTGGCGTAATGCCTTTTGCCATTGATGCTTGTCTGCGTTAACGCAGTTGTATTGTGATTGAGCCAATACTTTCGCGGCGCTCATGGAATAAGCACTGGCATAATCGTAGTGATAATGACTTAGCAGAGAACGGATGGTTTGCCAGTAGGTTGCTAGATCAGCATAGAGCTTTAGCATGTTGTCGGCGCGTAAATATAAACCGTTGGGTTTATCCAGAGCAATATCGGCTGTCACGCCATACAGCTGTTGTGCGATGTCATTAAGGCGTTGTGCCTCATGCTTAGGATCATATTCAATGATGTGTAATTCTGCGCATAATGCACTGGCTGAGGCTAACCCTTGGCCTTGTTTGAGGCCATAATCAGAAGCGCATTGATTGAGCTGACAAAGTTGATTATTTAGAGCGTCGTAGATAGCAATGGGTTGTTTGGCATCACTGGCGCGTATGCCTTCTTTGCTAATGATGCTGCCTAATTGTAACGCGTTGAAGCGTACGTAAATCCACAAGCCATGCATAGCGTTTATTGTTGGGCATGTAAGTGAACAACATTATTCATCCCTGTTGTACGCTCATGAAGATAACGCTGTTTTATACCATTTAGCGTATGTGCTATTTGCAGTCCTGAAACGGGCCACCCGCCACGCTGTTTATCAATATCGATGTGAAGCAGTTGCTGTGAACGTGTAATACGCATCGACAAACTAATTGGAAGGGGTTGTACCTGCGCCGTATATTGAAACACAATCAGTAGGCTGTGACTTTGTTCTGCGGCGACTTGTAAGCGTTTGGCTTGGCTTAACGATAGGGTGTTACACCACAATATTGCAGTATGGCAAACCCCACTTTTCAAACATTGTTCACATGCCCATAGGGTATCGCTGGTTTCGTTTGGCGCAATGAAAAAGGCACTATCTAAATTAATGTCGTATTCAGCTAGCATTTCCGCATTCACCTCAGCCGGAGGTGATAGGAAGAACAATTGGCGTAAATCTGCTTGCCTCGCTTGAATAACAGGCATGCATAAACGCAATTCGCCCACACTCATCACGCTATTGATACGCACTACACCATGATCGGGAAAGCCGCCATTGAGAGCTTCATCAAGCGATGCTATTCCAGTAGACAGTTTAGATACATTCGACTGACTGTTTTGCGATGCTTGCCATAGCAATTGTTTATTTTTTAGATGAGTAATTAACGCTGACATAAACATAAAATTGATACTGTATGTTTGTACAGTATAGTGAGTTAATGTTTTTGCGCAAGTAAATATTGTGACAATGCTTCAGCACCAGCAGTTATCGTCAGCAGGTCAGGCAGATAGCAAAATGATTTAAAAATAAGGTGTGGTGATTATGTCGACGTGTAATGCGTGTCACCGTACATTCAGAATAGAGTGACACGCAGGTTTAGCTAGCCAGTTAGAAGGGGTAAATAAACGCGAGCCCTGCTACAACCGCGGTTTCGCTGTCGATACGGTCAAAGCTTAAAGTAGGCGCAATTTCAAAGTCACTGACTTGAAAGTCGTAGGCAAAGGTAAGGCGATATAGCGTTTCATCATGTGGATGAGCGCCGCCTATTTTTTCTTCGCCGACACCGGCTCCGATGCGAAAGTAGTCAAACGGGTGATACATGATTTGTGCAACCAATATTGTGGTGCCGTCACCGTGATGGGCATCATTGATGCGCTCATAGACAAATTCGACACCCCACTTAGGATCGAAACGGTACTCATACTCCAACCCTAGCGTGAAATCGTTTTCGCCGTCGAAGTTGGTATTGCCAACAAAGATCCCTGGAAAGTGGGTTTTACCGGCAGCGGCAAAGGCTGTCGGCGACAGTGTTAGCGCAATAAGTGATAGTGCTATTAGAGTTTTCATTATCAATCCCCGTGGGTTTTATACATTTAAAATAGCACATTTATGACCTTCGCCAAGGCGCTGTTGCAAAAACAGCAATTTGAATAATTAGAATAACTTAGCTTGCGGCAGCGGCTTCTTCGCTGTCTGCAGCTTGAGTTTTAAGCGCACCACTACTGAAGCCTCGGCAAGCAGCGATAAATCCATCCACCGTGTTTTGGCACCAAGCTACACGAATTTCGCTGGGTTGCTTTTTAATGAATTCGTTAATTTTCTCCAGCGAAATAGGCTGGTTTTCGGTTGACCTTGTCACCGCTTCTTCCACTGTATTGCCGTGTTCAGTGCAGTTCATTACCACATATTCAAAGCGATTGAGGATAAAAAAAGCGATTTGATAATCATCTTGCGAAAGTAATGCGCGTTTATTTAATGCTTCTAAACGCGACAGAAAAATTTGTTGCAGTTCATGCGCCATGAACGCAATTTGCTTTTGCCCAATTTTGAGTGCTCGCGACTTTGCTTTAGCCCCGTGCTGGGCCAGTTTTAGCTCACGCTGAAGGCCTTGCCCACGTACTACAAAGTACACAAGAATAATTGACATGATGGCAATAATGCCGGCAGAAATCATGGTATCGATAAACCTCTGTTATTGGACCTTGTGTTGGTCAATAAATGTTTCGATTTGTTGTTCTAGCACGAAGAGCGGAACAGAGCCTTTGGCTAAAACAGCATCGTGAAAGCTACGTAAATCAAACTGTTCACCCAGCGATTCTTCTGCTTTTTGGCGCAGTGCCTTAATTTTTATCTCTCCAATTTTATAAGATAGTGCTTGCGCAGGCCATGAAATATAGCGATCAATTTCAGTTTTAACGTTATGTTCTGATAACGCAGTGTTTTCCAGCATATACGCAAGGGCTTTGTCACGTGACCACCCCATCATGTGCATACCTGTATCAACCACGAGGCGACACGCACGCCACATCTCATAACTAAGACGACCAAAATCGTCGTACGGATCAGTATAAATACCCACTTCTTTACCTAAATACTCAGAATAAAGGCCCCAACCTTCGCCAAACGCTGAGATATAGGTTTGTCTTCTTACCGTCGGCAGACCTTCCATTTCATTTGCCAAAGAAATCTGTAGGTGATGGCCAGGCACTGCCTCGTGCAAGGTTAATGCTGGAATAGCATACAGCGGGCGTTTATCTAGTGCGTAGGTATTCACCCAATAATAACCGGGCAGATCATCACGCGAAGGAGACACGTACCGGCCCGTAGTGTATTTGGGCGCTATTGCGTCAGGTACGGGCGCTACACCATAAGGCGTGCGCGGTAGTTTTTTAAACAGCTGCGGTAGCTTGGCGTCCATCTGCTTGGCAATGTAAGAGGCATAAATTAATAGCTCTTCTGCACTTTTTGCGTAGAACTGGGGATCCGTTCTAAGAAAGTGAATGAAGGCGTTAATATCACCGTCGAACTTGAGTTTATCAACAATGTCCTGCATCTCGGCACGAATACGAGCAACTTCATTAAGACCTATTTGGTGGATCTCTTCCGCCGTCATGTCTGTTGTTGTGTAATAGCGAATACGATTTTGATAGTACTCCGCACCGTCTGGCCAAGACTTCGCTGCAATATCATCGCGCGCGTTGGGCTTATACGACTGTGTGAAGAAATCATAAAAACGCTGATAAGCAGGCTGAATTTGCTCATTTATGATCTGTTTTGCTTGATCTTGCCACTGCCCTATTTGCGCTTGCGTAAAGCGCTTTTCATCTAACGTTGAAAGTGGCTTAAAGAACACGCTCTGACTTGCATCATCAGTAATGATTGAGCTTATGCTTTCTTCATAACCCACTAAAACCGCTTTCGGCTGAGTTTTGCCGACCGCTAAGCCTTTTTTCATCCAATCAATATTGGTGTCAATGAGACCCGCAATTAGATGTAAACGTTTAAGGTAATCGTTTACAGCTTTCTCATCCACCAAGCGCACTTGGTTGGGCAGTTGAGCGAGGCTGCTGTGAAAGCCATACTCCGATGTAATGGGAACATAGTGTTCATTGTAGTGATATTCATCGACGTAATTTTGGATACGGTATTGCTGCATCAATAAGGTAATGCGAGTGTCTTCAGATAGTTTACTGGCGTCGATCTCAGCTAATGCCTCAAGGAACTGTTGAAACTGCTGGTGGCGCGCTGCAAGGGCTTCTGGTGTATTTGACGTCAAGCGGTCTTCATAGTCTCGTATACCTTGACGACTCGCGAGCAACGGAAAGCTTTGCATTTCATACTGCCAAATATCACTGACCAATTTTTCCAGTATTTGCGCATCAGATGAAGTCTCGGCATAACTGCTAGAAGCAAATAAAATCGATGTCACTAGGGTTGCAACAGCCCGCTTAAATTTCAATACCATGGAGGTAACTCCTCTGCTTTAACTAGGGTTAAAGCGATTTACTTTTTGGGTGTATAAATCGGTGCAGGAAACGCAGTTACTTTATCCGATAGCGCGGTAATTTTAGCGCTGCCTTGTTTCTTCACTTCATCAATGCGTAACACATTATGCATAGGAATGTAGGTATGCGTTACATCTGCAAATTCATCTTTCAGCTTTTCGTGACTGGGATCAAGCACTAAATGGGTGTGTGTATCCCAAACAAAATCACCAATTTCAACAAAGCCAAACAATCCACCTTGGCTAACTTCTCGCACATATAACTCGTAGTGCTCACCATTGCTGACAAATTGAATTCGAAATAAGGATTTAGGTTGGTTCATGGTGCATCCTGAAAAGCAGTTGGCGGGATTTTAACTATTTCAGGGCGGTTTATCCATCGCAAGATCATCACGATTGATGCATCCATAGATGAAACTATGAGTTGCTGCGTTGAGTAGCCCAATAGAGTGAGCCGGCTCAACTTCAGCAACTAGGCGTTAGCGAATAAAAAGCTAGCGTTGTACGCTGCCGAGCAACATCTGTGTTGCCAATTTTAACTCTTGGTTGTCTTGAACCAAAATGGCATTAACGGCAAAGCCTTGAACGTAGCTGGTGAGTTGTAACGCCACAGCTTCGATTGGTGTATCTCGCGATATTTCATGACTGTTCATGGCGCGCTCTAGACATGCGATAAAATCTATTTGTAGTCTATCCAAATAATGACGACCAAAGTCTTTAATCGTTTGATCATCATGGCCCAACTCAGTAATACAATTGACCAATAGACAACCACGCCCGCTGACTAACGTTAAATAACGGTCGAAAAAGTCATTGATCGCGTGGATACCTTGAGGTTGCTCTAATGCGACTAAAACCTCTTGAAGTTGTGTATCCAAATAAAATTCAATGACGCGATATAAAAACTGCTGTTTACTGCCAAATTCGCGGTAGAACCCTCGACGATTAAAGTCTGTGCGAGCGATGATTTCATCCATCACAGCGCCGTGAAAGCCATGCTCAAGAAATACATCTATAGCTTGTTCCATGACTTCTTCTAGATCATAAAGTGGTGCGCGAGGCATAAGAAATTCCTTTCGAGAATCTTTGTTCTCTAGCCTAGTGTGAATTACTCAGTAGTCAAGTGCTTTGTGCGGGAGTGGTAGACCGATACAACGGGAGTAAAAACCTGTGAAAGCCTCGATTAATCGACGTTTCTGTGAGTTCGATAACCATTCTCTAACTGTTTATGCTCCGCGGTGTAAGTTAAACTAGTACTTTGCAGTAGAAACAAAAGAAAACCTACCATGATCCGTACCGATAAAATGCCAATGCAACTTGGCAAAATTCTAATCGCTAGTATTGCTTTGTTCGTCACCAGCATGAATGCCTCTGCAAATAATTTAGAGCCTGATGAAGAGCGAATTAAAGCGCATATGCAATTTTTAGCCGATGATTTATTAGAAGGCCGGGAAACCGGTAGTCGTGGGCATGAAATTGCGTCTTTGTATATTGCTACTGAATTCGCGAAGTATGGTCTAACACCGGCAGGAACCGATCCACAATCTCCCTATCTTCAGCGCGTAAATTTCCGATATGCAACATTGGATCAAGAATCGCCAGCGTTTAGCTTGACGGGAGCGGACGGCAGCACGCAAACGTTCAGCTACCCCAAAGAATTCATTATGGGCGCGGATACTGTTCGGAAGGCATCAGACGTATCTGCGGGGCTAGTGTTCGTCGGTTATGGTATTACAGCGCCGTTGCTGAATCATGATGACTATGCTGGCTTGGATGTAGAAGGCAAAATTGTCGTCGTGCTATTGGGCAAGCCGAATGACTTCCCGAGTGAAGAAGGTGCTCACTTTGGGTCGACTACACAAAAAAGAGCCTATGCTGCTAAGAATGGCGCTATTGGTATGATCACAATTCCTACACCGCAGTGGGAAAAATCCAGACCCTATCAACGCTCTTTGAATTACTTGCACGTGCCGTCTATGCGTTGGCTGAATAGCGAAGGAGAGCCTGAAAATGTACAACCTTCTCTTCTCGGCGCCGCGCAATTGCCCATGGAAACGGCTAAAAAACTATTTGTTGGTGCAGACAAGTCATTAGAAGCGGTCTACGAAGAAGTAGAAAATGATCGAGTGCCAGCCGGTTTTGCACTACCGGGTAATGTGTCTATGAGTCGCAAGAGCGAGCATAAGACTATCACGAGCCCGAATGTCGTTGGCATTATTGAAGGCTCAGATCCTGAATTGAAAAATGAATACGTGGTGTATTCAGCGCATAGTGATCACCTTGGATTTTCTAAAACCGTTAAGAAAGACAATATCAACAATGGCGCAATGGATAACGCTTCGGGTACCGCTGTCATGCTGGAAACTGCGCGTTTGTTTAGTCTTTTAGAGACAAAACCTAAGCGTTCTTTGCTGTTCGTGGCTGTTACGGGTGAAGAAAAAGGTCTATTGGGCGCTGACTATTTTGCTCGCAACCCAACGGTGCCGCTAAGCAGTATGGTGGCAAATGTTAATTTGGATATGCCAATTTTGACCTATGATTTTGCTGACGTCATCGCGTTTGGTGCAAGTCACAGTGACATGAAAGCCTCAGTAGAAGATGCAGCGGCAAATGTAGGGATCACGTTGAGTGACGATCCATGGCCTCAGCAAGCATTATTCACTCGCTCTGATCACTATGCTTTCGTAAAACAAGGTGTACCAGCCGTATTCCTAGTACCTGGGGTCAAAGCGGTGGACCCTAATGTTGATGGCGCAAAAGTGCTAAGTACTTTTTTGAGTACGCACTATCACAAACCATCCGATGATATGAAGCAAGATTTCAATTGGGACGCTGCGATTAAGTTTACTACGGTCAATGCCCAAATTGGCTCGACTTTAGCGAATCAGCAAAAACGTCCCGCATGGAATGCCGGTGACTTTTTCGGTGATACTTTTAGCCGGCGCGATTAAGTTAACGTCGCACTCTGACAACAATGATCAAAAAAGCCCGTGGTTATGACGGGCTTTTTTATGCTTGCTGGGCGTGCTTCGACCAGTGAATAGTTATATTTGTTTAGCCGTTTTTAAAAGAAGTGATTCTTGATAAACGCCCACTGAGCCGCAAAGTCTTCTGTCGGTTTACGCGTGAACTCACTGCGAATAAACAAATTGATACGGCCATCAGCGTAACACACGAGCATATTCGCAATGATGCCTTCATCCGCAGGCAACTCTTTACCCTCGCGTAGTTTTCGTTCTCTTAAAACCTGCTTTAGCTGAGTTTCTAACCGCTCATACAGTTTAGCGATGCGGGTGCGCAAACGTTCCTGCTCACCTAGTAAGGCATCGCCATTCAGAATACGGGTAATGCCAGGGTTTTTTTCAGCAAATCCAAGCAGTAGGTGCAATATCATCTGACATCTTACCGTGGCATCTTTTTCATCATTTACAATTTTATTAATGCGTGAAAATAATGCTTCTTCGATAAACTCGATCAATCCCTCAAACATGCGCGCTTTGCTTGGAAAGTGGCGATATAAAGCGGCTTCAGATACGCCTACTTTCTCAGCTAATTTTGCCGTTGTAATGCGTTGTCCAGGATTGGTTTCGAGCATGCCTGCTAAACATTGCAGAATTTGTGCTCGACGATTGGGTTTTTTAGTCGCTGGCATTAATCCGTTCCGTTTCTTTTTTGTTTTAGTGTGAACTGTTCAGCTAAAAGCGCTATCAACTGCTCGGCTAGAACAGATTTAGGCGCTTTGTTCAGTATATGATTACCGTTATTCCAAAACACATGCAACGAATTTTGGTCGCTATTAAACCCTATATCGGCATTTGACACGTCATTTGCAGCAATCATGTCGAGCTTTTTCTTTTTCAGCTTACTCATTGCATATTCAGCAACATCGTGAGTTTCAGCCGCAAACCCCAGCGTAAAGGGTGCAGGTGAAGAAGATGCAACATCGCTAAGAATATCAGGGTTTTTAATTAAAGTAAGTGTTAACTCATCAGAGTTCTTTTTGATTTTTTGCTCAGCCACAGATGCACAGCGATAATCTGCTACAGCGGCTGTTGCTATGAATATGTCGCAACTCTGTAACTTCTGCATAACCGCTTTGTGCATTTGCTCTGCACTTTCAACCGAGACAAGTTCCAGTCCATCGGGTTTGGGTATCGCGGTAGGGCCACTGATCAGCGTGACATGAGCCCCAGCTTTAACGGCAGCTGTTGCAATGGCATAACCCATTTTTCCGCTACTGTGATTAGTCAAGTAACGCACAGGGTCAAGTGCTTCCCTCGTTGGGCCTGCGGTAATGACTAAACGCTTACCAGAAAGTGCGGGAATGTAGTGAGTTGCCTGTGAGGCAATAAGCTCAGCGACAATATCTAAAGGTTCGGTCATGCGACCCGCGCCGATATCGCCACAGGCCTGTTCACCACTATCGGGACCGATAAACTTAAGTCCACGCTGCTTAAGAATCGTAACATTGTGTTGGGTTGCATCAGCAGCCCACATTTGCTGATTCATAGCGGGCGCGACCATAACATCTGCAGTTGTTGCAAGATATAAGGTGGATAACAAGTCATCAGCAATGCCATGTGCCAATTTGGCCAAGCAGTTTGCGGTTGCGGGTGCTATCAGTAAGGTATCGGCCCATTTGGCCAACTCTATGTGGCCCATGCCTGCTTCAGCTTCTGGGTCGAGCAAATGTTGATGAACGGGGTGACCAGACACAGCCTGCAACGCCAATGGACTGACAAATTCTGCTGCTGAATCCGTAATGACGACCCTGACTATTGCACCCTCTGCTGTCAGTTTACGCACCAGATCAGGTGCTTTGTAGGCAGCTATCCCCCCGGTAATACCTAGAAGAATATTTTTATCTTTCAGTAGCATAGGTGAATGACTGACCTTGTGTACGGCGACTTTGTGCACGTAATACGCTTAATTACTAACGTTGATAGTAACAAGGGATTGTACAGATGAGAATAACTGATTGGACTGTGAATGAGCGGCCTCGTGAAAAACTACTTCGTCGCGGCGCTGAGTTTTTATCTGATATTGAACTACTTGCTATCTTTATTCATTCAGGCGTGGCGGGTAATAATGCATTGGTGTTAGCGCAACGTTTACTCGACCAGTTTGGTAGCGTCTATGGGGTGCTGTCTGCCAGTGAATCAGAGCTACGAGCTCAGTTGGGTATTGGCAAGGCGAAATACGCATTATTCAAAGCGGCAGTGGAGTTATCTACAAGGAGTTTACACACCCAACTGTGCGCAAATAATGTGTTTAGTGATGTTGATGCGGTAAAGCATTACTTGCAGCTCAACATGTCTGGTCTACAACAAGAAGTTTTTGCACTGATGTTGTTGAACAGTCAGCATCATTTGATCAGTTTCTGCAAAATGTTCTATGGCACAATTAACAGCGCCGCAGTATATCCAAGAGAGTTAGTCAAGAAGGCTATTTTAGAGAATGCCGCGGCCGTTATTCTGGTTCATAATCATCCTTCAGGTATTGCTGAGCCAAGCCAAGCTGATATTGATATTACACACAGAATTACATCGGCAATGGCATTAGTGGATATTTCAGTGTTGGATCATTTTGTGGTTGGTCATACAAATACGGTATCATTCGCGCAACGAGGACTGATTTAGATTCGCGCAGCCACACTATTGGATACTACAACTCTCCCAGACACTTCATATCGTATTGCGCTATTGATTGATTCTCTCGCGGGTGGCGGCGCTGAAAAAGTGGTTATCGCGCTGGCTCATGCATTTGCCTTGTTAGGCCATCAACCGGTATTAATTTGTTTACAACGTCGCCAAGAATACGATATGCCCGAATCAATACCGGTGCACTTTTTATATGAACAAAAACGGGCAAAATTGGCCCGTACCAGCAAAAGACAAGCCCATGCGCAAAACTTGTCGGCGTTAGTGAGTCAGATAGAACAACAACATGGTCGGTTTGATTTGTTTTTATCTAATCTGGATGAGACCCACTACATCGTTTCTGCGTGTCAGTTCTCACCGTGTTTTTATGTTGTACATAATGCCATTCAACCGACTTTGAATCGGGCACTTAAAATGGGCCCATTTAAGTATTTACGCCAGCGACGCTTATTTAAGGCATTGCAAGGTAAAGCACTTGTTGCCGTTTCGGACGCACTGGTAGCAGAAATACAATCGCAAAACTTGTTCAAACCAGCTTCTGTGCAGCGTATATTTAACCCGTTTGATTTTGATGCGATCCTCAGTCAACGTGATGAATGTGAGGATGATATTCCCACGCAACCCTATATCATTCACATTGGTCGTTTCGCCAAACAAAAACGCCATGATGTGCTATTCAAAGCGTTACGCTTAATGCAAAACAAAAGCGTTAATTTAGTATGTTTGGCGGGTAATAGTGAACGTATACGTCAGCTCGCAATAAAATGTGGTGTAGGTGATAATGTTATGGCTCTGGGGTTTAAACAAAACCCTTATGTATGGATAAAGCACGCCCAATGTTTGGTGTTAAGCTCAGATTTTGAAGGCTTTGGTAACGTTATCGTTGAAGCATTGGCGTGCAACACGCCGGTTGTATCGACGAACTGTCCCTACGGTCCCAATGAAATAATGATTGATGAACACAAGGAATTTTTAGTGCCAGTGGATGACCCCAAAGCATTAGCTGAGGCAATTGATAAGCGGTTGGATACACCTATGTCAGACGTTGGCGACGGTTTGCGCGCTCGTTTTGACCATTTACAGATTGCGCATCAGTATTTGGCTTTAGTGAGTGATGAACAAATGTCGGCTGTAAAATCACGATGACTCAACGTCCCCCCTGTTTCGTCATTAATCTTGCACGTTCGACAGAACGACTAGACGTGATCCAGCAACAATTTTCGGCACTAAATCTCTCTTTTGAACGGGTAAATGCGGTAGATGGTAAAGATTTAACCTCGCAACAATTAAATGCCGTTTATGCGCCACAACACCCGGATGCCTATTATAAAACCTTAAATATGGGCGAAATTGCCTGTTATTTGAGTCATAGAGCCATTTGGCAACGCATCGTTGATGAGCACATTCCGTTTGCCATTATTCTTGAAGATGATGTTCATTTACATTCTTCGTTACCCCAGAGCATCTCGGCTATTGAACAGATGCCGGAAGATTGGGATTACATCAAGTTAGCGCAACACGTGCGTAAACGTCCGACCGTGCATCAACACCGGTTTGGTGATTACACTCGAGTGACTTATGCAAAAGTACCCGCGCGCACCTGCGCACAAGCAGTAAGCTATGCGGGAGCAAAAAAGCTCCTCGAACATAGTCTGCCGATTATTCGTCCGATCGATATTGATTTGCAATATTGGTGGGAAAAAGACCTCCGCATATTTGGTTTAATGCCCTATCCGGCAGAACCTAATGTGCAGCAAAGCAGTGATATAGAAGTGATTGCACAGCGTAAGAAAGCGGTTAAAAGCCTGACACGAAAATTATCCAACATGTGGCAGTTTTACTGGCTCAACCGTTTACATACAAAACGCAGATTAGCATCACTAAACCAAGATATTCAGGGGTAACACTATGCAGATGTCCGTTATTTTTTCGACATACAATTCACCAGAATGGATGCTAAAAACACTTTGGAGCCTGCATTACCAAACATTTCAAGACTTTGAAATAATCATTGCGGATGACGGATCTGATCAGGCAACAGCTGACGCCATTGATACTTTTAAACAGGCGTCTGGGCGCGACATAAAACATGTGTGGCAACCCGATGATGGCTTTCAGAAGACGCGTATTTTAAACAAAGCTCTTATCGCCAGTGAAGGTGAGTACATATTGTTTACCGACGGTGATTGCGTATTACGTAACGACTTTCTAGCAGTGCATATGTCGCGTCGTGAACCGGGTTATTTTCTGTCTGGCGGGTATTTTAAATTGCCTATGGAAACCAGTAAGGCGATTACACGAGATGATATCGCGTCAGGAGACGCGTTTAACTTAGACTGGTTGCTCGCGCATGGTTTAAAGAAAACACACAAAACTATGAAACTGACCGCAACGGGTTTGAAAGAAAAACTGTTGAATTCGCTGACTCCAACCAAAGCTACATGGAATGGTCATAATGTTTCTGGCTGGCGGAAGGATATTTTCGCGGCCAATGGCTTTGATGAACGTATGCAGTACGGCGGTGAAGACAGAGAGCTTGGCGAAAGGTTATTCAATGCGGGTATTAAATCTAAACAAATTCGATATTCAGCGATTTGTTTGCACCTTGATCATGCGCGTGGTTATGTGACGCAAGAGATGCGAGATAAGAATGCCGCCATTCGCGCAACGACCAAGCGCAACAAGATCACGCAAACAGACTATGGAATAAAACAAGCGATCGCGCGATCAAAAGAAGATCTTAGCTAATTTAAGTTGATCATTGCTTGTATTTACTGTATAACATGCGCCCTCTTAATTGTAGGTTGGATGCCCGCGTAGCTTCCCGACTATTGATTAGTCAGTAAGGGTCGCTGCCACTAGTGGCAACACCATTGTAAACGTTGTTCTGGAGACAAAAATGTCTAGAGTATGTCAAGTGACAGGAAAGCGCCCTGCGGTTGGTAATAACCGTTCGCACGCGCGCAACGCGACTCGTCGTCGCTTTTTACCAAATTTGCAAACCCACCGTTTCTGGGTTGAAAGCGAAAACCGCTTTGTAAAATTACGCCTTACTCCAAAGGGTATGCGTATCATCGATAAAAAGGGTATTGATACGGTTCTAGCCGATATCCGTGCTCGTGGTGAGAAAGTTTAAGGAGCCTAGACCATGCGTGATAAAATCAAATTAGTATCAACTGCAGGTACGGGTTACTACTACACGACTGATAAAAACAAGCGTAATATGCCTGGCAAAATGGAGATCAAAAAATACGATCCTAAAATTCGCCAGCACGTTATGTTCAAGGAAGCTAAGATTAAGTAATACTTAACTTTTGTCTCCTTTTAAAAGCCCGGCATTGACCGGGTTTTTTGCGTTTTAATCAGGCCCTTGAATAGGGTAAGCTAGCGCCAGCATTGATTACACAATGGGAATGAAGGTGAAACTGTCGGCTCGCGCGTTCAACAATGTGATTATCTTCTCCATGTTGCTGATGATTGCATTGTTCAATCTAGACCAGTGGTTGCCAAAACCTGCTCCGAGTGCTCAGCTGCGTCTGATATCAGATAACGACTTGGTGTTACGCATCGATATAGGTGATGCTCGTATGGAGCGAGTGGGTACGCAGTGGCGAATCGTTGAAGATGGTGGAAAACTACACCGTTCGGGCGATGAGGTGATTAATTACTGGTTGGCAGCAACGTTGACACAAGTGTCGCAATCACCCGCTGCAGAACGTCGAGTTGATGCCAGTATATGGCTTGCCCGTCAAAACGCGCCCGCGACAGTGACATTAATTAACACTCCACAAGGCGATTATGTTGATATTGGAGAGTTCGCCTATAAATTGGACGGCGTCACTTTTGAACAACTGGTGTTTAATTAAACCCAACTGCTAGGATGTTACTGTGCCAGAATTACCTGAAGTTGAAGTCAGCCGCATGGGGATCGAGCCACATTTGGTCGATCAAACCATAACAGCCATAAAGGTACACAACAGGTCACTTCGCTGGCCTGTACCGAATGAAGTACAGCATGCGGTAGGCCAGGTTATACAGTCGGTTTCTCGCCGTGCTAAGTACCTGTTTATTAACACTTCTGTAGGCAGTGTGGTACTGCATCTAGGTATGTCGGGCCGATTACGCGTCGTTGATCGACAATTACCCTTAGTTAAACACGATCACATTGAAATTATGCTCAGCAGCGGGCAGGTTTTACGCTTAAATGATCCTCGACGCTTTGGTGCTTGCCTTTGGCAGCCAAACGATGATGAGCCTATGGCAATCCTTGCCAACCTGGGCCCAGAGCCGTTAACCGATGACTTTGATTGGCAGCATCTATATGCGCTATCTCGCAATAAAAGTACGCCAGTAAAGACATTTATTATGACCAATCAGGTCGTGGTGGGTGTCGGTAATATCTATGCTAACGAGGCGCTATTTTTAAGCGGCATTGATCCAAGACGAGCCGCTGGAAAAATTTCAAAAGAGCGCTATCAGCGTTTAACCGACAATATCAAGAAAGTCCTTGCTGCGGCCATTGAGCAAGGTGGTACAACGTTAAAAGATTTCACTCAGGCTGATGGTAATCCTGGCTATTTTAGTCAGCATTTACGGGTTTATGGCCGCTCAGGAAAGCCTTGTGAAGTATGCCAGCAGCCGATTAAAAGTGTGGTGATAGGGCAACGCAATACCTTTTATTGCCCACAATGTCAGCGTTAGCTTTGATTGTTATTGTGTAAGCGTTTCTTCAGAGCCGCTTGCACAACCGGATGACAAAATTGACTGACGTCACCGCGGTGTAACGCGACTTCTTTGACCAAGGTTGAAGAAATAAACGAATTTTCTTCTGCGGGTGTTAGAAACACGCTTTCTAGTTTGGGATTTAGACGACGGTTCATATTAGCCAACTGGAACTCGTACTCAAAGTCTGACACGGCGCGCAAGCCGCGGATCAATACCGTGGCATTTTGTGCGTCGGCAAAATCTGCCAACAACCCTGTAAAGCCTATAACCTCGACATTATCCAGATGCGCGGTGATTTGCTGGATCATCTCTACGCGTTCTTCGAGTGTAAACAGTGGCTTTTTACTGGGATTGGCAGCGATGCCGACTAGAACACTGGAAAACATTTGCGCCGCCCGCTCAATGAGATCGGCATGACCGTTAGTAATGGGATCAAAAGTACCTGGATAAATAGCGCGCGTATGCATAGCTGCGTATACCTCAATTTAAATCAGGCGAAACACTACATGGAATCTAATTTTGATGCAATTTATTCGCTGAATTGCCTATATATTCTGGGACTTATCGGCTAGGATCGAAGCACTTTTAGCCCTGAGACTATGACCCTTGCGCCTCGTTGTTTTCGCCATTATAGGCACTTTATTCAGTTTTAAATCTGTTGCTTCACCCTGGGTGGGAACACTCGACCCTCATCTTCATCACGATTTGGTGACAGTGTCAGAATATGGTCTTATCGATTCGGTGGTGAATACCTATCCGGTGCCATGGAAAGGTATAAGTTCACAGCTTAACCGCATCGACACTGAATCATTACCGAGCCATGTGGCATTGGCTGTAGTGCGCCTGCGCCATTATCTCGTGGCGCAGCAGCGAAGCGCTTGGGACAGCTACAGTGAACTATATGCCGCGAGTGACAAGGCAAGATTTACCGGATTTGACGCCGAGCAGCGACCCTCTGCACGCTTTACTCAGACCGTTGAATATACTCAGGGGCGTTGGTCTGCACAGGTGAGCATGAATGCTGAACCCGGTGGAGAATATAATTTAGATCAAAGCTATTTGGCGGTTCAACTGGCGGATTGGACATTTGCGGTCAGTGCGTTAGATCAGTGGTGGGGACCAGGCCAAGCGGCGAGCTTAATATTGACCGACAACGCACGTCCCGTGCCTGTTTTGTCGCTTTCCCGCGGCACTACACAGCAGTCGGAGTCAGTTTGGCTCCGTTGGTTAGGGCCTTGGTACTTCACAGCCCAATTAGGGGAATTGCAGGATGAAAGGCAAGTCGATGGGGTAAAATTATGGCGCACTCGTTTTACCTTTAAACCGCTTAATGGTTTGGAGCTAGGAGCATCCTGGGCGGCCATGTGGGGCGGCGAGGGACAAACGAATGGCCTGTCGGGCTTCTTGGATGTGATTACGTTCCAAAAGGAGTGTGCAAACGGCGCGGCTAGTTGCGATCCCGAGCTCAATACTACAGTGGGCAATCATATCGCCGGCTTTGACGCGAAATATACTTTTCGGGTGTTAGACACACCCGTATCCGTATATGCGCAGCGCGTCGGCGAAGACGCCGTTGACGGTTACAAGGTGACAGATAATGCGAACTTGTTCGGCATCTCAACGTACTTGGGTAGTACATACGTATATGCAGAGACCAGCGACACCAATATCGCGTGTGCTGGCGATGGCAGCACGGTAACCAATTGCTACTATGAAAGTGGGTTATATCCAGGCGGCTATCGTCATCATCAGCGTGCGATTGGCAGTACATTTGATAGTGATGCAAAGTACACAACCATAGGCGCACGTTTTAGCGTGAGAAAGCTCGACAATGTGCAGGTATCGCTTAGTCGTATAGAGTTAAACCCAGATGGGCAGCGTCCGTCACCTGTGCTTGGTGACAGCATCCAAGAAGATCTCTGGTATTTCTCTGGCGCTTATCAAACTGCGTTCTCCGACTGGCAGGTGAAAGTGGGGCTGAATATCGCGTATCGAGAGTTTGAGTTACAGGCGCGAGATAACGAAACGGATGTGAACGGGTATTTACATATTCGATACGCGTTTCCAGATTAAACGTCGAGGGTTGTATGCAAGAACATAGCGAAAAGTTGGCGGTAAGCGTATTCATTGTCGCACAAGATGAAGCACACAATATGCCGCGTTTAATGCAAAGCTTGTCGACATTTGCCGAAGTCATAGTGGTGGATTCTGGCAGTCAGGATAAGACTATAGACATCGCCCGTGAATTCGGTGCCACAGTCTATGAACAACCTTGGTTAGGGTATGCTGGTCAAAAGCAATTTGCTCTGGATAAATGCACTCAGCCTTGGGTGTTGAATCTAGATGCTGATGAAGTTGTCACTGACGAAATGCTTGAAGCCATTATTAAGTTTGTCGAGCGGGATGACATTGATGCTGTGCGATTTGATCGCAACGATTTATTTATCGGTAAAATGCCGCCGCCAAGTATCAGTAAACCGAATAATGTGCGCTTATATCGCCGCAAAAATGCTCAGTTTGATACGTCACAGCAGGTCCATGAAACCGCAAAAATTGAAGGTCAAATCACCACGACTAACGCCAGTTTTGATCACTATGGTTATGATGATATCCAGACTTTAGTTGCTAAAACAAACCAATATTCAACGCTCAAAGCGACGGAAAAATTTAACCGGGGAAAACGAGGCTCTCTGCTCAAGTTAATGTTGATCTTGCCGTTAGAATTTTTGCGTCAGTACTTGTTAAAGCGGATGTTCACATTTGGCGTGCGAGGTGTGATCTTAGCGGCAATAAATGCGCAATATGCATTTTTAAAAGAAGCCAAATTGATTGAACAAGGGTTACGCGAAAAGCAATGATTTAACGCCTAAGCAAGGGTGGATTAATGAAGCGAGTGATAACGTTCGGTACGTTCGATGTATTTCATATAGGGCACGTACGTATATTAAAAAGTGCCAAAGCATTAGGCGATTATCTGATTGTAGGTGTTTCTTCAGATGAACTAAACGCTGACAAAAAGGGGCGCCTACCCATCTATAAGCTAGAAAACAGAATGGAAATCATTCGCTCCTTATCGTTTGTTGATGAGGTTTTTGTTGAGGAATCACTGGAGAAGAAACGAGAGTATATTCAGCTGTTTAACGCCGATATCTTAGTCATGGGGGATGACTGGGCGGGTAAATTTGATTTTCTAAATGATGACTGTGAAGTGTGCTATTTGCCGCGCACACCATCGATATCAACGACTGAAATTATCGAGATCATTAAAGACTCGAATGATTAGCATAACCGTGCATCAACGCTTGCCAACAGGTTGCATCATAGTGATAGGTTTGGTTGCGGCGTTGCTCTTTTAGCAATGAGCGCTGTAGTCTCGCTAAATTAGCTGACTTCCATCCTTCTCCTCTACGAATACCGCATTTATCAAAATCAATCAGCCAGGCCTGTCCATCCGTATCTAACATAATGTTGTGAATATTGAGATCATGATGGTAGACCTGAAGTTTATGGAAACTCGCTATGGTAGCGCCAATGTGCCGCCATTCGCGCTCTCCCAGAGTGCCTTCGCGTAAAAACGTATGCGCATCTTTTGCATTGGCAATGCGTGTTGTTAATAGATCGCCGCGCCATACTAAGCCATCGCGCTCGACAGAGCCGGCAATCGGGGTTGGACAGGGTAAGCCCCAACTACGCATGCGAATAAGTAAATCGAGCTCTCTAACGGGGCGCGTCGCAGCCTGCCCCAAATACAAAAACTGGTCGTCTAGGTAACGTCCAACAAGACCTCCGCGCTTATAGTGACGCAGCACCAGGTCAGTGCCATGGTAGGTAAGAAACTGTGTTGTCCCTCGCCCTTGCGCATAGCCAGTAACCTTGAGGTCTGAAACGTCTTCGGGCGCGTTAAACCATTTAGCGGTTAAGGTTGGTAATCCTGCTGACTGGAAGTTATTGGGTACCCAGTAGAGGGTGATCTGTTCTAGTTTTTGATGGGCTAACAACGGGTTCAAGTTAGAAATCCATGATAACACTTGAGAATTACAGTTAATTGTAATCAAATTAGCGGCAGTCTTCCGCAACTATTCCAATTTCTTTGATTTTCTTACGTAAAAAAGCACAGCCCATAGAACTGCCGTCAAATGCTAATGTCTGCCTGATGCGCTTATCTGCTATCGGAGATGTTTGCCATGCGGTCGCAATGGTACAGGCGATCCAACAGCAACGCCCTGACATAAATATAACTTGGGTGATTGGCAAAATAGAACATGCCTTGCTAGATGGTTTACCCGGTGTTGAATTTATCGTATTTGACAAAAAACAGGGGAAACAAGCGGTACACGCACTCAAGCAACAAATGCAAGGAAGACATTTTGATGTATTACTAATGATGCAAGTGGCGTTGCGCGCCAACTGGGTGTCTAGGGTTATACCCGCTAAGATTCGAATAGGTTTTGACCCCGCTCGTAGCAAAGAGCTACACAGTTGCTTTACCAATCACACAGTCGCACCTCAACAGCATGCTCACGTATTAGATGGATTTATGGGGTTTGCTGCGGCTATCGGTATTTCGCCGCCTCAAACGCCTCACTGGAATATGCCTATTTCTGCTGAAGAGCAGATGTTTGCAGGCGACCTAGCACATATCTGGGGCGAGTATGTAGTGATATGCCCTGCGGCTTCCAAGGCTGAACGTTGCTGGTTACCTGAGCGCTATGCTGCCGTAGCTGATGCAATAGCGGAGTCCGACAAAACCGTTATTTTGTGTGGTTCGCCTGCTGCACTGGATACCACTTTAGGCAACCAGATCCAGCAATTGGCGCAACAGCAGTTGGTCAATATGATCGGCAAGACGTCGTTAAAACAGCTTCTTGCAATATTGGCAACAGCCGAATTAGTAATAGCGCCAGACACGGGCCCAGCGCACATGGCCACAACTGTTTCAACACCCGTGGTAGGTTTGTATGCGCACAGCAACCCTAGACGCACAGGACCATACTTAGACATTGACCACGCAGTATCTGTTTATGATGACGTAATAGAGGAACAAACAGGCAAAACATGGCAGCGGTTAAATTGGGGCAAGCGAGCGAAAGGCGCTGATCTTATGTCGCGCATCAGTGTTGAAGACGTGTTGGCAAAGGTTAAGGAAATACTGACGCTTTAGTGTTCGTTTAGTAAGTTACCGATCAGTTGCAAATTAGTCTGCAACGCCCCGCGATTGTCAGCAATGACGCTAAACCCTTGCTTACCGGCGTGTTGTCGAGCGGCAGGATCCGTTAGCCAGAGGTCCAGTTGTTTAATAAAGTCTTGCTCATTTAAGACGGTTTTAAGGGCCCCTGAGGCGCTTAAAGCACCGGTTATCTGAGGGTTGTTATATTGACTGGGCCCCATCACAATTGGTACAGAGTAGAGCGCCGGTTCAAGTGCATTGTGCCCACCTCGTTCAGCAAAACTCCCCCCCACAAATGCAATGTCAGCAATGGCATACATATCATGCATAACACCCATGGCATCTATCAGAACGAATTCAGCGTCTTCAGCAATGATGCCGTCAGAATAGCAACAGTATGTGCGGCCGGATGCGATAAGGAGCTGCTTAACGTCGTCGAAGCGTTGCGGGTGGCGAGGCACAATACAGGTTATCAAGTTGGTGTGTTTTTGCTTTAACGCGCAGTGTGCGTCTATCGCTAATTGCTCTTCTGGCGCATGAGTACTACCGGCAATGATAATTGTTGCCTTATGCGCTCGGCGATACGTATCTAATTGCGCAACAAAACCGTCTGCAACCAAGTGCTCAGCAATTTCAAATTTGATATTACCAGTATTGTGAACCTTTGATGAGTCAGCCCCCAAATCCACATAGCGAGCCGCATCCTCTTTGCTTTGAGCGCTTATGTAACTGAACTGTTGTAAGGTCAAGGTCAAAAAACGCCCTAGCTTGGCGTAACGTTTGGCGGAGCGCTCCGTCATTCTGGCATTGATCAGCATCGATGGAATTTGAGCTTTAGTGCATGCACTGAGTAAGTTAGGCCAAAGCTCCACCTCAGTGATCAGCAGAATTTTGGGGTTAACGATGTTGACTAATCGACGCATAAACCAAGCATGATCGTAAGGCAGATAACAATGTTGAACCTTATCCGTTAATAGCCTTGCCACTTGTTGGGCACCCGTTGGCGTTGTCGTGGTAACGGTGATGGAAATGTTGGGGTAAATAGTGAGCAATTCTTTGGCCAAGGGAGCAATCGCTGTCACTTCTCCAACGGATACACAGTGCCACAGGACGTCAGTACGTCTTATGTTCGCTGGGAAAATGGCAAAGCGAGATAAACGTGCCACCGTATAGCCGGGTCGAGCCAACAACCATTTGATACAGAACCTGATAAATAGAACCGGAATTAAAAGTGTCCAGAGTGCACCATACAAAAAGAGTTGGAATTTATAACGCGAATTAGCGTTGGTAGATGGTTTATTGGGTTGTGATTGACTCAAAGCCTTACCGACATAGATAAAAGTAACGTTTCACCAGCGATATTAGCGCATATTCATAACGATATCGCAAAACTTAAAAGATGCACTACACTGAAAGTGGGCAGTTAGATTCTTAGGCCACCATTTATGAGGTGAAATTGAGACGATTATCACTGCTTGCCCTGATTTTGTTGATATTTCCGGGTGAGCTAGTTGCTGAAAATGGAGATTCAGTCGTGATTGCGCATCCGCAAGTGGCGCAAAGCTCAGTTAATCACCAGCAACTCCGACGCATATTCTTACTCAAGCAGCGAACATGGGATGATGGTTCGCCCATTTCGTTGATCGTGTTTGCCAGCGATAACAACACTCACAGTGAATTTTTACGGCAACGATTAAAAATGTTCCCCTATCAGTTAGAGCGAGAATGGAACAAGTTGATCTACTCTGGGCAATCTGCCCCACCAGTGGTTGCGACCAACACAGAAGACATGTTGAATATTGTCGCGAGCACTCCTGGTGCCATAGGCTATTTAGTGACTCAGCAACCTGCAATGGCAAGACATGGGCGGGTTAAAATCATTGAGGTAACCAACGAATGAGAAAAAGGATTTATCACTTTGGTTTGAAGGCGAGCATATGGGCTATCTGTATGCTCCCATTGTCCGGTTTTGCTTCAGACGCGCTTACCGTAAACGGTTTCGTCGCACAAGGCATTCAACGAGCGACGCAAACCAATTTCGTTAATGATGATGGTGATACCACGTTGGAGATGACTGAACTTGGGATCAATGCGCGTTATCAACTCAGTGAGCAACTCAGTGTGAATGGACAATTAGTCTATTTAAACGCTGGGCAACGATACCCTGAAGGCATAAGAATCGATTACATGTTTATTGATTGGCATGCTATTGCGACAGCGAAATGGAATTTAAACGTCCATTTAGGCCGCTATAAAAATTACCACTGGTTGTATTCGGCAACGCGTGATGTGCCGCACACCCGGCCGGGGAATGTGCTGCCACAGTCCATCTATTTTGATAGTTTCCGAGATGTTGCACTGGGCAGTGATGGTATCGCATTGCGGGCGAACACTGCGAACCAGTGGGGTGACTGGGAAATTAATTGGAGCTATGGTCGTTCGCCAATTGGCAAAGATTCCACCCATCAATTGTTTGGCGATTTAGCCACAGGAGATATTGATCAAGAATATGCCCATCAAGCGAGTATCTATTGGCGATCATTCAATTCCAATTGGTTGTTGGGTGGCAATTTATTGGATTCAGATTTCACTTATCACTCTGGCCCGAATGACTTTTATGGCAATGGTGTGGCCAATGTGCAGCGCGTGTCACTGGTGGCTCAATGGCAGAGTCAATATTGGGAGTTAACCTCTGAGATAATGCGAGAGAGCTCACAATACAAAGATGTGGTATTCCCAGGCTTTTTCAGCGACAGCATAGCGGAAGGAGGCTATTTGCAACTCACCGTTATGCCGAAAGAACGCATAATGGGTCTTGTTCGGGTTGACCTATATGATCTGAATCGAGAAGACCGTAATGGCAACGTACTGACTGCGCAGTCCAACGGTGTGCTACCGAATTACTTTGCTTATGCCGACTCAGCCACGATTGGGTTGCGTTATGACATTATGGAAAATTTGGCGGTGAATGCGGAGTACAGCCGAGCCCGTGGCGCTGGGCGGTTAACGCCATTGCTAGCGAAAAACTCATCTGCAGCAAAAGCGGAATATTGGGATTTTTGGTCAGTTCAATTGATGTACTGGTTTTAATATGATTAAACGCCTCAGCATTGCACAAAAGTTCACACTGGTATTGGTGTTTTTACTGGTGGTTTTTAGTGTGTTGTTGGCCGGCCTATTGATCAATCAAGCAAAGCAGGATTTGGCGTTTCAACAGAGTCAAATCCAAATGCAGTACTACAAGCAGGTTGAGCTATTAAAAGTCTTTGTGTCTGACCGAGTGACCAGTTTTATTGAAAGTTTTGCTAACGACTTAGATGCCACTGAGTTTGATGAAACTGAACAGGTTTTGAGTTTACTAAGCCAGCAATATGAACCCTTATTGTTGCGTTGGCAGGTTGATGAGATTTGGTTGTTTTTTGATACTCGAGAGGTTGCGTTAACGTCGCTGCAATCGCCAGTCGACGAAAATGTAACCTTGGTTATGCAGAATGTTCTGCAGGCACAAAGGCCAGAAACGCTGTTGTCGTGCGCATCATCCTGCGCCGTAACCCTTGGGGTTCCGATTATTGTTGGGCAGGAACTCGCGATTGTCTCAGTTCGGTATTCGTTGGCGGAGGTACTTGCTTCACTGGCTAAATCGTCATCTGCAGATGTAGCGGTGGTTGAGGTAGATAAAGCGAATAATGCTATTACGCTAGCAGGCGATTTAACCGAGGTTAATAAGCAACGATTTCAACAACTGATCGGTGCATTGCCGTCTGAGATAAACTTTTCGCGCTTTTATCAGTTCGGCGCCCTCGTCGACGCGTTTGATAGTACGTTATTGTTAAATATTGTGCCGCTAGACGGCGGTGTACAAGACCACTATGTTCTAGCCGTGACGGATATAACAGAGCGCTATTCTGCGCTACGCAATCAACAAGTGTTGATTGTGTCAGTAGCAATTATATTGAGCTTGGTCTTTATCGGTTTAGTGGCTTTCTTATTGCGCCAATACCGACAAAAGCTCACAAATTTATCGCTTCGACTGCCTTTATTGGCGGAGAATCGCTTTGATGAATTTAAAGAGCTGCGCTTGCATCGTCGCAGTTGGTTCAAAGATGAACTTGATCAATTGGAAGATTCAGCCACAACACTCGCACACAATCTCGAACAACTAAATCAACAGGCGATCGCTGACCAAATACAACTCGAAAAAATGGCAATGTTTGACACCTTGACCGGGTTACCCAATCGCAGCATGTTGATGTATCAAATAGAAAAACATATCGGCGCACTGAAGCGCTCGAATAAGAGTGTTGCTTTGATGTTTTTGGATTTGGATGACTTTAAGCGGATCAATGATTCATATGGTCATGGTTTGGGCGATGCGTTGCTTGGCAAGCTTGCTAAACGTGTGAGTAAACAATTGCGCATTGCTGATATCGCCGCACGCTTTGGCGGCGATGAGTTTGCAGTACTGTTGACTGATGTCAACACGCAACAAGATGCTGAAATAGTGGCCGAGAAGCTGCTGCAAAGCTTTAAAGCTCCGGTTGAACTTAAAGAACATCGCTTTTTTGTGTCGGTTAGTATTGGTATCGCGATCACGCAAGAAGATGATGTGACTTCTACAGAGTTGTTGCGTCACGCTGATATTGCGATGTACGAGGCCAAAGCGGTGTCGGGTTCAGCGTATCGTTGTTATGACGCCGCAATGAACCGTAAGTTGATGCGGCGGGTCGAGCTGGAAAATGAAGCCAGGCTGGCTATCCAACATGATCAGTTCTATCTCGCGCTCCAACCCAAAGTGTCACTGAAAGATGGTCGCCTACTGGGTTTTGAGTCGTTAATACGCTGGAACCATCCTGAAAAAGGTGAGATTTCACCGGCTGAGTTTATTCCCATTTTGGAAAAGACATCCTTGATGGGTAGCTTAGACTATTGGGTGATTGCTCACTCTATGCAGTTATTGTCACAACTGTCATTCAATGGCTATCACGGCCTATCCATCGCGATCAATGTATCCGCAGGGCAGTTCCTAGACAGCGATTTAGTGGACTATTTGCGTCAGCAATTGCGCCATCATGATATTCCCGCTTCGCGAGTCGAACTTGAATTAACAGAAACAGCGCTAGTTGATGATCTAACACGCGCATGTGAAGTGATGAGCTTGGTCAGGGAACTTGGCTGTAAAATTGCGATTGATGATTTTGGTACAGGGTACTCATCGCTCAGTTATTTGAAGGCTCTGCCTGTTGATGTTGTAAAGATAGACCGTTCCTTCGTCAGTGGTATGCTGGATGATCCGGGTGATCGCAATATTGTGTATTCATCTATCGCAATGGTGAGAGGATTAGATATTGAAGTGGTCGCTGAAGGCATAGAATCGGCGGAACAGTATGCGTTACTGTGCGAATTTGATTGTAATGTTGGTCAGGGTTTTTATATCTCCAGACCTATTCATGAAAGTCAACTTTGGGACGTGCTCTTCGAGCAATGTCGAGAAGGTCTCTGGCAACTCCCCTTGCCGCAACAAACCACAGAATAATCCGGTTTTTCTGTACCCCTGTTGCGAGGTTTATTAAGATAGCGCGTCATTTTTCGGAGGGTGTCATGTCTGAAGCATTTTTGGCGCATTTAAATGCGCAAATTGAAGCAGTTAAAAACGAAGGTTTGTATAAAAAAGAGCGAGTGATTGAATCACAACAGCAAGCCGATATTAGTGTTGCTGGTGGTGAGCATGTAATCAATTTTTGTGCGAATAACTATCTTGGTTTAGCTAACCATCCCGATTTGATTGCGGCCGCAAAAGACGGCTTGGACACTCATGGCTTTGGTGTTGCTTCAGTGCGATTCATTTGCGGCACGCAGGACATTCATAAGCAGTTAGAAGAGAAAATCAGCCGCTTTTTAGGCACTGAAGATACTATTTTGTATCCTTCCTGCTTCGATGCGAATGGTGGTTTGTTTGAAACCATCTTGGAGCCAGAAGACGCGATAATCTCCGATTCACTGAATCACGCCAGCATCATTGACGGTGTGCGTTTGAGCAAAGCTAAACGCTACCGTTACGCGAATAACGATATGCAAGCACTCGAAGAACAGCTTAAGCAAGCCGATGCGGATGGCGCGCGTTACAAATTAATCGCCACTGATGGCGTGTTCTCAATGGATGGCATCATTGCGAACCTTAAAGGTATTTGTGATCTGGCTGAAAAGTACAACGCGATGGTTATGGTTGATGATTGTCATGCAACCGGTTTTGTCGGTGAAAATGGCCGTGGTAGCCATGAATATTGCGACGTCATGGGGCGTGTCGATATTATCACCGGCACTCTCGGTAAGGCGTTAGGTGGTGCTTCTGGCGGTTACACGTCAGGTAAAAAGCCTGTAATTGAATGGCTACGCCAGCGTTCACGTCCTTATTTGTTCTCTAACTCGGTAGCGCCACCGATTGTTTCAGCGTCGATTAAAGTATTTGAGATGATGGAAAATGGCAGTGAATTGCGCCAAGCGGTAAAACGTAACGCAGAGCATTTCCGTCGTCGTATGTCTGAAGCCGGGTTTACCCTAGAAGGCAAAGACCACGCAATTGTTCCGGTGATGCTAGGCGATGCCAAACTTGCCAGTGAAATGGCAGATAGACTGCTTGAGAAAGGGATTTACGTCATTGGCTTCTCTTACCCTGTTGTGCCAAAAGGGCAAGCTCGTATTCGTACCCAGATGTCAGCCGGACACTCGCTTGAGCATGTAGACAAAGCGGTTGATGCATTTATTGAAGTGGGCCGTTCTTTGGGAGTGATCCAATGAAATCATTAGCGAAATTACAGCGTGAACCTGGCATTTGGATGCATGAAGCGCCAATGCCTGAAATGGGTCACAATGATCTGTTAATTAAAATTCGTAAAACCGCTATTTGTGGCACGGATATGCATATCTTTCATTGGGATGAATGGTCACAAAAAACGATCCCGGTGCCAATGATTGTTGGCCATGAGTATGTTGGCGAAGTGGTTGATATGGGCAGTGAAGTACAAGGCTTCAAAAAGGGCGATAGAGTCTCCGGTGAAGGCCATATTACCTGTGGACATTGTCGCAACTGTCGTGCTGGCCGTCGTCACCTTTGCCGGAATACCGAGGGTGTGGGTGTAAACCGTCAGGGGGCATTTGCAGAATACCTCGTCATACCGGCATTCAATGCGTTTAAGATCCCAGACAACATCAGCGACGATTTAGCATCGATTTTTGACCCATTCGGCAATGCGGTGCACACGGCATTGGCTTTTGATTTGGTTGGTGAAGATGTATTGATCACAGGCGCAGGTCCGATTGGTATTATGGCTGCAGCGGTAGCGAAGCATGTAGGTGCGCGTCATGTGGTGATCACGGATGTGAACCCATATCGATTGGCACTTGCCGAAAAGATGGGCGCTACTCGCGCCGTCAATGTAGCCGATGAGAACCTAAAGGATGTCATGAATGCGTTAGGTATGACAGAAGGCTTTGATGTTGGTCTGGAAATGTCTGGCGTACCCAGTGCCTTCAATAGCATGCTTGAGAATATGAATAATGGTGGCAAAATCGCGATGTTAGGCATCCCACCCAACGCCGTCGCTATTGATTGGAACCATGTTATTTTCAAAGGGCTAACCATCAAAGGCATCTATGGCCGTGAGATGTTTGAAACCTGGTACAAAATGGCGAGTCTGTTGCAAAGCGGCTTAAATCTCGAACCTATTATTACCCATCAGTTTCCGATTGATGCGTTTCAACAAGGTTTCGAAACCATGGGCTCAGGCCAGTCAGGTAAAGTCATTCTCAATTGGGAGTAATTAGCAATATGTCGGGTTTTCAACATATCAGCCCTGCGCAGACGCACGAGAAAATGAATGCTGAGAGCCCGCTTGCGGTTGTCGATATCCGGGATTATCAGTCTTATATTAATGGGCACATGCCGGATGCTGCTCACCTTACCAACGACAATCTGTCTTCATTTATCAGTCAGACAGAAAAAACCACACCTGTGATCGTTGTGTGTTACCACGGCAACAGTAGTCAGCAAGCTGCGTCTTATTTAGCGCAGCAAGGGTTTGCCGAGGTTTACAGCATGGATTTGGGCTTTGAAGGGTGGCGACATAATTTCCCTGTTGTGACCGGTGAATAATGATGCAGCCACTCATTGCATTTGAGTATGAGCAGGCCGCACGATTACTCGTTGCGCATTTGAATGCCCAGGGAGTTAAAGCAACTTATCAATATACGAATGCGGCGCACAACGTTTTCCTGCTTCATAGTGAAGACCAAACGCGAGCCGTTGAGCTAACGCGCCTTTTTTTACAAAACCCTCACGCCAAAGAATACCAATCCAGTGCTTGGGAGCTGGGTGAGCAAGCCAGCCAAAACGGCACTGCTTCGCTGTCTTTTCCCGTGCTCAAAACATGGTTGGCAGCCCCTTTTACCACAATAGTCAGCATCTTATGCATTGCTGTGTTTATATTAAGTTCATTTGGCGGGTTTGCCTGGGTTCAACAATGGTTATTTATTTTGCCGTTACCGACACTGGTCGAAACGGGTCAGTATTGGCGGTTGCTAACCCCTGATTTCATTCATTTTTCGGCGATGCACATTATTTTCAATGTGCTGTGGTGGCAGATGCTAGGCAGTAAAATTGAGCAGAAGTTGGGGCTGTCTTCGTTACTGATTGTATTTGTACTTGCGTCTCTGGCTGCCAATATTGGCCAGTTATTGATGTCAGGCCCCAGCTTTGGTGGTCTGTCAGGTGTTGTCTATGCGGTACTTGGCTTTGTTTGGTGGATTGGGTGGTTAAAACCTCAGTGGGGAATGCAGTTACCCAAATCTATTATCGGCTTTATGCTTGTTTGGTTATTGATCGGTTACGCAGATGTGCTTTGGGTATCCATAGCTAACACGGCGCATACATTGGGGCTTGTTAGTGGATGTTTATTAGCATGGATTTGGGCCAGCATGTCGCCCAAACCTCGCTAACCTTGGTACAGATACTTAGTGAAAATAACGTCGCTAACGACTGGTTTACCCGCTTCTTTTTCCATGCGTTGTTGCAGTAGTTGAAGAATAGTTCGGCGTATATCTTCGCGGCCGGTTAATGATTTAACTTTATCTTCAGGTTGGCGACCAAAGACTTCAATTACGATGGCACGTAATAATGGCATGTGATGCTCAACGATTTCGAGGTTGTCGGCATCATCAAGCATGAGTTCAACGGTTACGCGAACAAAGCCTAAGGTACGGGCGTTGCCACTTAAGTAATTTGTGACAATATCAGGCTCCAACGCCATGTAAGCATATTGCTTTTGCGCGAAGGCATTGCAACTCGTAACTAACATCACAGTTAGCGCGGCAAATTTAATTAAATTCTTACACACATTCAGGATCATATGTGCACAGCCCTCGTTGGTGGAATAACCCGCTCGTTGATATAAAGTTTATCAAAAGCCTGAAAAAAAGTACGCCGAAAAACGATATATTAGATATTCTATTTCTGCGAATGTTATTATTATCGGCCATGAGTCGAAGAACTATTAAGTATTTTATATAGGCCCACCGCTTTGTCATTGTCAGCCCCGCTCGATATTCAATTCGACTGGTATCCCCATCGTAGTGTTCCTGTTTCAGATCCGTATTTGGCCAACTGGTTATTGGATACAGGTTCCTTGACTGAACGATTGCAAAGTATGTGTCGTCAGTTTCAGGTACAAGTTTTATGTCATCAGCAACAGCCGCAACAGACTGCAGGTGCGGGAAATCCATTTATTCGCGACGTACTCTTGCTGGGAGATGGCCAGCCTTGGGTGTTCGCGCGCTCAGTGATCCCTGAAGCAATCAATAACGGCGAGCTTTTGGATTTGGGAAGCCAACCTCTCGGCCAACGTATCTTTAATGACCCTCGTTTTGTGCGTGGAGAATTTGAATTATGCAGCTTGAGCTATGAACGGTTGCTAGCAGCAATGCCGCAGCCTTATGCAGCGCAACTAGTGCCTCTGCACGAAACGTCTATTCACAAACTGTTTGGTCGTCGTTCAAGCTTTACATTTTTACATTACAGTATGAGTGTGGCTGAAATCTTTTTACCCCAATCACCTGCGTATTTGAGGGAATAATGCATGCTAAATAGGCAACAGCTACATGCATATTGGCAATTGATGCGCGCTGACAAGCCCATCGGTATTTATTTGCTCTTATGGCCAACGTTTTGGTCTGTGCTGATTGCAGCTGAAGGATTTCCGTCTTGGCAAATTGTGACTATCTTTACCTTAGGCGTAATCTTAATGCGCTCAGCGGGTTGTGTTATTAACGATATCGCGGATCGTAAAGTCGACGGGAGTGTTAAGCGAACCGCACAAAGGCCGCTAGCGAGTGGCCGAGTCACTTTACGTGAAGCGCAAATACTGTTTTTGCTGCTGATTGTCTTGTCTTTTGTATTGGTGTTATTCCTCAACACCTCGACCATTTTATTGTCATTTATTGGTTTGTTATTGGCGTCGGCTTACCCCTTTATGAAACGTTACACGCACCTGCCTCAAGTTGTGCTGGGGGCTGCGTTTAGCTGGTCAATCCCGATGGCTGCGATGGCTATTTTAGAGCACTTGCCGCTGTGGGTGTGGGGCTTGTATCTAGCCAACCTATTATGGACCGTGGCCTATGATACTGAGTATGCAATGGTAGACCGCGATGATGATATTTTAATCGGTGTGAAATCAACGGCTATTTTGTTCGGTCTGTATGACCGAGCGATCATCGCCATGTTGCAGGTGCTCACTTTAGCCATCTTATGTTGGGTGGGTATTAGTTTATCTATGACATGGCCCTTTTATCTGTCATTAGTATTGGCTGCCGGGCTTTTTGTTCATCAACAGGTGATGATAAGGCATCGGCAGCGAGATCCTTGCTTCCACGCGTTTTTACAAAACCACTGGGTCGGCATGGTTATTGGATTGGGGGTCGCTTTGCATTATTGGACCTAACCGACATTAACTGGGAAACCACATGACTGGATTTATCTATCAAATAAGTAAACCCGCACAATACCTAATGTCCAGTCTCAAGTTCCCCAGTAAATTTGCGCTGGTGAGTCTGATTTTTTTATTACCATTACTGTTAAGCTTAGTGCTGTTGCAAACAGAGTATTCTCAGGATATCGCTTTTAGTCGGGCTGAAAAGCAAGGCGTAACCTTGCTTTCAACTATCCAAAAAGAGCAACAACGCCTAGCGGCAAGTTTAATTGCACAGCAACCCTACTCTTCTTCTTTCTCTTTGGCACTTGCCGATATTGAACAGGCTTCAGCAAAACAAATTGCCTCTGCGTTATCGCAATACAATAAATCTGTTCAAATTGGCGATGACAATGTGATGGTAATGATGAACCAGTTGACTCAAACCGTTGCAGATCGAACTCATTTAGAGCTAGATCCGTCATTGGATAGCCGATATTTGATAACCGCCTTGGTGGATAATGTCCCCACGTTACAGGCACAAATCGTATCTGTGGCAAGCGTAGCGAGCATAGTACTTGATGCGGGTAGTTTTACGCCTGATTCATATATCGCGTTGTCTAACGCGAACCAAAAATTGCCTTTGCTGATTGAGCATTTGGACCGTTCAATTTCGGTATCTTTGGATGAAAATGAAGCTATCAATGCCTTTTTAAAACAGCCATGGCAATCATTGAAAGACAAATTGAATCATTATCACCATCAAATCAAACAACAAATTCTAGATCCGGATAACCTCCAAATTACAGCCACACAATTTACTCGACTAACGATGCAAACCAATGACGCGGTAGCGTCTTTTGTCGGAGATACGCTACCGGTGTTACAGCAATTGATTGAACAACGCATAGCGGATAAATCATTTAAAAATATCTTGGTCATTCTGGTCGCCTGTATTGCTGTGCTGATCGCTTTTTATCTTTTTATTGGTATGTATGTTTCAGTGACCGATACGGTTAATCGGGTTGTTCGTGCAGTGCATGCAATTGCCCGAGGCGATTTATCTGCACGTGTAAAAGTGTGTACGAAAGATGAAATGCGCGCGATAGCAGAAGATTTAAACACAATGACGGCGGGGTTAGAACAATTGGTACGTCGTTTAATTGAAGCGACGGGAACACTGAGTCAGTCCGCAGAAAGCTTGAAAACGGTCACCTCCCATACTATATCAGGAGTGCATCAACAGCAGGCTGGAACAGATAGAATTGCTGATTCTATGACGGAGTTAACGGATGTCGCGACACATGTTGATCAGAACTCTGAAAAAGCCTCAATATCAACGGTTGCGGCAAAGGAACATGTCAGTGACAGTGTTCAGTTATTAAGTCGTTTACAAGACGTTATGCTGCAAATGCAGGCTGAATCAGAGCGCTCCCAAACGGCATTGAACCGATTGGTAGAGGACAGCAAAGATATTGGGCAAGTGTCCAGTGCCATAAACGAAATTGCCGAACAAACTAATTTATTAGCGCTTAACGCTGCAATTGAGGCCGCGAGAGCCGGTGAACAAGGGCGCGGATTTGCAGTTGTAGCTGATGAAGTGCGAACGCTGGCACAGCGAACCCAAGCTCAAACCAGCCAGATCCATGACATCATCACTCGTTTGCAACAAGCAACTAGGGAGACGCATCACAGCATGGAACAAAGTCGTGAACAAATGAACTTGAGTGTAAACGAGGCTACTGTCGTAGGAGAGGCTTTAGCACGGATCAGTGAGGTAATAGACTCAATTAATCATATGAACACTGAAATCTCCGCATCTGCAAGCCGTCAACGAGCGGTAACTCAATCGGTTGCTGATCAAGTAAAAGCCATTGCATCGATTAGTCATAAAGCTAAACAAGGTGCCGAAAGTACTGAGCAATCGGCTAAACAATTGCTCAGTGTGGTAGCTACGTTAGAACATGAATTGGCAAGTCTGCAACAGGACCATCGCCATTGATCAATGATCATCTAACGACATGTTTGAACCTTCCAATGGGCCTCTGTAGCGGGTGTCAAAAGAGGTGTTATAAAATGTCCACTTACCGTTGTGCTTTTTCATTAGGCTGGCAAATTGGCCGATAAACTGAGTTGGAGGAGTGTCTGGGTGATGAAAACGCTCCTCTTTTATCAGTCTTACGTAGGCAATATCACCAAATACATCTACAGATATCGGTACGACCTTACTGTAGGTTGCATAGTTTCCCTGCTCCAACCAATTCTTTACTAGTGAGAGATATTGTTCGCGCGTTCTCAACGATTCTTTGTCACCGGCCATATACCAGTTGGTAAAATCAGGGTGGAACAACGCGGCATATTCGTTATACCCAGCCTCACGTGGAGCAAGCGCAACCCATCTACTCAATTCAAGTATGTCCAGTTGTTCTTTATTCCAGTCTTGTGCATTTACGGAAACGGTTTCCAGTGACAAGAGTATAAAGAGACTTGCGCAGAACAACTTTTTCATTTTATTTCCTCTCATGATTTGCAGAAAAGTGAAGGCTTATAACAGCCAGATAAACACTAAAACAAAGCAAGAAAGGAAGTGTTAAGTTAGCTTGAGTTTTACAAATAGCATTTACGCTTTTTTGCTGTCAGCTTCCAATGCAGATACGCGAGCCTCTAACGCTTCTAACTTTTCCCGTGTGCGGATCAACACTTGGGTTTGCACATCAAACTCTTCACGTGTCACTAAGTCGAGCTTTGATAGTTGGCTCTGAAGAATTTGTTTTACACGCATTTCAGCCTCTTCAGCCATGCTTTTCACGCCGGGAGGTACGGCGTCAGAGATTTGTTTTGCGATTTCTTCAAGCTTTTTAGGATCAAGCATGACATTGCCTTATTTGTCATTCATAGAGTAGCCGTAGTGTAAGTCAGACAAAAATGGATGCAATAATAGATATCAACGATGAGAAAAAAATTGTGTAAAATACTCGCCCTTTCATCCAACGACGAATTTCTCTGGTTATGCAATTAAATCCCGCTCAACAGTCAGCGGTTACTTATATCTCCGGTCCATGTCTGGTGCTTGCGGGTGCGGGCAGCGGAAAAACACGGGTGATTACCAATAAGATTGCACATTTGGTCAGAGAGTGTGAAATGCCAGCCCGACACATAGCTGCCGTGACATTCACTAACAAGGCGGCACGCGAAATGCGGGAGCGGGTGGCGCAAACCTTAGGTAAAAAGGAAGCGCGTGGACTCATGGTATCTACGTTTCACACCTTGGGTTTAAACATAATTAAAAAGCATGTTTCGCAATTAGGTTTGAAGGCTGGCTTTTCTCTATTTGATGATAAAGACAGCATTGCGTTGCTCAAAGATTTAACCGATGAAGTGTTTGACGGTGACAAAGACCAATTGAAGTTATTGCAAACCTGCATCAGTAATTGGAAGAATGATCTGTTACTACCCGAGGCATTAGTTGCGCGCGCGTCATCGCCGGCGGAAAAGCAGTTTGCTGCTTACTATCAGCAGTATCAGAATCATTTAAGAGCCTATAATGCACTCGATTTTGACGATTTGATCCTGATGCCGACGTTGCTGCTGCGCACCAATGACGAGGTGCGTCAAAAATGGCAAATTAAGATCCGATATTTACTCGTCGATGAATATCAGGATACCAACACCAGCCAGTATGAATTAGTCCGCTTGCTCGTTGGAGACAGGGCTCGCTTTACTGTGGTTGGAGATGACGACCAGTCTATTTATTCATGGCGCGGTGCCCGTCCGCAAAATTTAGTTTTACTGCAAGAGCACTTTCCAACACTAAAAGTGATCAAGCTAGAACAAAACTATCGCTCGTCAGGGCGAATTCTGCACAGCGCGAACATTTTAATCCAAAATAACCCTCACGTTTTCGAGAAAAAGCTCTTTTCTGAATTAGGTTATGGCGAATCACTGCGTGTGATCATTGCTAAAAATGAAGAACATGAAGCTGAACGGGTAGTCGCGGAGTTGATGGCGCATAAATTTATGCAGGCAACGGAGTACAAGGACTACGCTATTTTATACCGCGGAAATCATCAATCGCGCGTATTCGAAAAGCTCCTTATGAGTAACCGTATCCCTTATAAGATCAGTGGTGGAATGTCATTCTTTGGGCGTGCCGAAATCAAAGATATGATGGCGTACTTGCGATTATTGGTAAACGTTGATGACGACAATGCATTTCTTCGTATCGTCAACTTGCCAAATCGCGGCATCGGCAGAGCGACCCTAGAAAAAATCGGTAACTTTGCTAACCAACAGCATATTTCGCTATTTGCGGCTTGTTGCCACCCTGATATCGCGCAGCATATCTCGGGCGCTAGCTTGACAGCTGTGCAGCGCTTTGCCCGTTGGCTGGTGGAGTTGGCTGACAATGCCATGCGTGGTGATGCTGTGGCTGTTATCGGCGAGATGATTAAGTCGATGGGTTATGAAGAATGGTTATACGAGCACAGCGTTAGCCCTAAAGCCGCTGAAATGGCAATGGCCAACATCAGTACGTTATATAAGTGGCTTAAAGATATGCTCAATGGCAGTGAGTTAGAGCCCCCAATGACGTTACAAGAAGCGGTAAATCGCTTTATTCTGCGCGACATGATGGAGCGTGGCGAGGAAGAGGGTGAGACTGATCAAGTACAGCTGATGACGTTGCATGCATCGAAAGGGTTAGAGTTTCCCCATGTATTCATGGTCGGCATGGAAGAAGGTTTATTGCCACACCAAAGCAGTATTGATGAGGATAATATTGAAGAAGAGCGTCGTTTAGCTTACGTGGGCATCACCCGGGCTCAGCAAACACTGGTATTCAGTATTTCACGTGAGCGCCGTCAGTTTGGCGAAGTGATCACGCCGGAACCGAGCCGATTTTTATATGAACTGCCACAAGATGATCTAGAGTGGGAGTTTAAGAAAAAACAAAAAACTGCAGAAGAGCGTCAAAAACAAGGGGAAGCCAGTATCGCAAATTTACGCTCGATGTTGGGTGGAAAGTAAGTACTGACTACGCTTCTTCGAGTAGCTGGGTAGGTGCAAGCAATTTGCCTTGCCCATACATACAGCCAAGTTCTTTTAATGATTGCAATTGACCTTGGCTGTCAATGCCATCTGCAATCACGTAGAAGCGCAAATGTTCACTGATCAACATAATCGACTGGATAAGTTTCTGGTTACGTTGAGAGCGCGGTAGCGAACGCACGAAACGATGATCAACCTTGATAAAGTCAAATGGGTAAGAAAACAAATAGCTCAAAGACGCAAGGCCACTGCCGAAGTTGTCTAACACCAGTGAAATGCCGGCGCGACGCAGCTTCTTAATGGCTGGCAAAATAAATTGTGAGCGACGGTTCAGATCGTTTTCATCGAACTCGAATACCAGTCTCTTAGGAGAAATGCCGGCTTCTTTAATTTGATCCAATATGCGATTAACCAAATTGCCCTGGATAACATGGTTGATAGACATGTTTACTGCAATACGAGAGTCTTTGTGTTCGTCGTCTTCATCTTGCCACTGCTTAATTTTCTGGCAAGCGTACTTAAGCATGTAGTTATCCAGCTCAAGAGTGAGTCCTGCTTGTTCTGCAATTTGCCAGAACTGTTCACGCTTAACTTTTCCTAGTGTTGGGTGCTCCCATCGCACGTAGCACTCGTAATATACGACTTCATTCGTATCGAGCTTCATGGCGGGTTGGATATAACACTGGAATTCCGCATCACGTAAAGCACGACGGAACTCATTCTCAAGCTCCAACTCTTCGAGTAAACGCTCGCGCATACTCTTATCAAAAGTGATGAAGCGACCACGACCTTGTTGTTTCGCCTGATACATTGCAGCGTCGGCGTCACGCAGTACTTCATCCGCTTTTAGGTAGGTAACATCCAAATGGGCAATACCAATACTCGCACCTGAATACATTTCTTTACCGTCTAATATAAACGGTTCGGCGATGGAATCGATGACTCGGCTTGCCACTTCTTCTACATCGTGGATATCGTCAAAATTATCTAGCAAGATAACAAACTCATCTCCGCCCAAGCGTGCCAATAAGTCATGCCCGCGAATACAGGTTGTGATCCGACGCGATACTTCAATTAAGAATTGGTCGCCGGCATGATGGCCGAGCGTATCGTTGATCACTTTGAATCGGTCCAAATCGACAAACAATACTGCGAAATTATTCTCTGGATGACGTTTTTTATTCGCAACGGCCAATTCTAAACGGCTATTGAACATGGTGCGGTTAGGGAGATCCGTTAGCCCGTCGTGGTGAGCGTCATGGATAAGGCGTAATTCTATTTCTTTCCGTTGTTCGATCTGGCTTTTGAGAATTTCATTTGCTCGGTTCAATTCTTCCGTGCGAGCTGCGACACGCTCACTAAGCTTTTGCGTGTATTGCTGAATGGCTTCAGATTGTTTCTTACGTTCCATTGCAACAGCAATGTGATGCGACACATACCGCAACAGTTCAAGATCTTTACTGGTGTATTTATTTTGCTTGCCGTAGGTTTGCACTGCGATAACACCGGAAATTTCACCATCGACGACCAACGGCGATCCTAACCAAGAGTTCGAGCTGCTTAACATGTTTTGTGCAACGGTAACGTCGAGCTCACCACTTTCTACCAGTTGCACAACTCTGGATGTGTTGATCATTTCAGCTTGACCGCTACGCAATACAAACTCGGTTAAGCCATAACCTAATGCCCGCTGTGACGGTGCTTTATCTTTTTCATCGCTGAAGTAAGGGAAGTTTAAGTGTTCTTTGGATTCATCCAAGATCGCCACATAGCAGTTAGGCGCACTGATAAGACGTGAGATAATGCTGTGCAATTGCGAGTAAAACGATTGCATGTCGTCGTCTAAGTTCGCTGCAACCTCGGAGATCTCAAATAGTGCCTGCTGTAATGATTCGACCTTTTGGCGTTCGAGAATTTCTTCCTGCAAATCGTCATTGATTTGTCGTAGTTGTTTCGTTCTTTCACGGATCGTGCGCTCTGTCATTTCCCGACTTTTAACGCGGTCTACTGTGGTTACAATGTGCTGAGAAACGAACAACAGTACTTCTAAATCGTCTGCTGAGTAACGCAAGCTATCGTCATAGGTTTGTACAACCATTGCACCGATAACTTGAGAGCCGCGCTTTAAAGGTACGCCAATGAAGTCTGACGGAATCGACCCCATCAATTGGATCCCTTTTACGCTAAGCACTTCTTCGGCATTTTCTTTGCCGAATACGACATGTTCACCGCTTCGCAAAATGTGGCCAGTGACGCCGTCCATCAGCTTTTCGGCAGGGACTTGTTTAACGGCCTGTTCGTCAAACTCGTCAACAAAATAGACAAAATCGATGATCTTTTCCTCGCGCTCATAGAAGGCAACGAAGAAATTATCGGCATTCATAAAATCACCCACTATGTCGTGGATGGAACGGTAAAGATTTTGCAGGTCGCTGACAGAACTGGACAGTTCAGAAATATCAAAAAGCGCCTTCTGAACACGTTCAGCGCGCTTGTATTGATCAGTAAGCTGTTGCAGCTGAGGAATAAGCTCTCTTAGCTCTTCTTCTGACAGATCACTTTTTGAGATATCTGCTGTCATTCGACCTCGCGTGCAACTGTAAATAGAGATGGCGTTGAGCCGCTACATCAATAACGGCTCAGACAGGGCTTAGATGCCTTCGATCATATATTCGATAGCAGCTTTGATATCGTCGTTTGAACAGTTGCCACAAGTACCCATTGGCGGCATAGCATTGATACCGTTGACGGCGTTATCCCAAATAGTATCAAACCCTTTTTCATCTAAACGAGGCTTCCAATCCGCCGCATCATGTAGCTTGGGAGCCCCAAGCACGCCAGCGCCGTGACATGCGATACAAGACTGGTTGTAAATATCTGCCCCAGAACGCGGCCCTGCAGCAGCTGCACCCGCGGCTTCTGCGCCAGCAACATGCACCGCACCGTAAGGTTTGATACGTTCTGCAATTTCTTCGTCTTTCATTTCCTGAGCATTGAGTGTTAGCGCACTACAGAACAATGCCAATAAACCAACTAATACTTTTATTTTCACAACAGACTCCAGCCGATCGTTTGAATATGCTTAAAACCGTGGGATTACAGTGTCTTCTTATTTTTCCCACAATTATGCAGACTCTCGATTATAGCGGTAATTTCAATCTGAACAACCGTAAACATCGATGATATTCGGATAGTTTTATTATTTGGGATTTTATCCGTCCGATAAGCTCACAAAGCAGTTGAAGCGATAACGCTAGACACGTATTATTGGCGCCTCTTCGCGGCCGGCCAGACTAAAAAATTGAATGAGCTACAAGGCTTTTTAATTTAGTCAGTAAGCGACAACGAAGTGTATACATTTTTTCAAAACATCCGCCCGTAGCTCAGCTGGATAGAGCGCAGCCCTCCGGAGGTAACGGACATCTTGAGAATGAAAAAGGTGGGCAACGGACATAGTGCGAAAAATACGACGCAACGTCGTGTACCATAAAAATTGAAGTGAAAAAGTTAAACCACCCGTAGCTCAGCTGGATAGAGCGCGCCCCTCCGGAGGGCGAGGTCAGAGGTTCGAATCCTCTCGGGTGGGCCATCTCTCCAAATTTGTCTTTCGCTTTTTTCAGTCACAAACAAGCAAAAAGTTGTCTGTGACCAGATTGTGACCGAAAAATAACTCAACGCTTTTGTAATAATGGACCTGCTATAAAGTGATCAACACCTGAATTATTTATTTCACTATAAAACTTGATCAAAGCTGTTTGTTGAGAGAGCAAATTAAAATAGCGTTTTTTGAGTTGATATATGGTGTTCTTTAGTCAACTCATCATTAACGAATAGCTGGTTACTGGTTCAATTACCGAACATGAAAAACTGTCTTTAACAATATTGGGGTGGCCATAATATCAGGAATTCTTTTGGCAATTTCATTTGGAAGCCAATTCTTCCCCCTCAAAGCGAATTCCTAATAGTTAATCACACGCCAACCATTTTCTGCTATTAGGCGAATATTATTGCGGTTCCTATCTCTTTTGCTTCTTAATTTTTCTATCCAGAACTGACAGTTAGATTTGGCAGACGAAACAAGTCACACCTTTCATGTTAATGTCAGAAACATACATTGACAAATATACAGGTTTTGTTTTTCTTGGGCAGTGTGTAAGGAGAGCTTGTAAACTTTTTTATGCTCTTTCTGAATCGATATACTTTCTTGTGTAACAAGCTTCTAACGCTTCGTGCTGGAAGCTCGAATCGCAGATACTTAGTTACTTTTGATTTCACTTGAGTGATCATCAGTCATGGGGCTAAGAATTGAGTATTTTACTAAGTTCTTTGAGTTTTACACCCTTTGAGTAAGCTTGAGTAACATCTGTAGGATTTACATAGATGCATTCTATCTCCACATAGTCAGAGATAGGACTATAGTCTTTTCGGTTCGCCATGAAAGCTTTTGCGAATACTTGTTTCTCGCCTGGGAAGATAAAATAATTTTTCACTGTACTTTCTGGGTATACGGTGGAAATTGCCTTTTCATAGAAGAATTGCTTTACAAGATCGTGCCACCGTGGAGAGGATGAAGTGCTAGTTGCATCATAATATTTAGCATCGACTATGGCATAAAGGTTTTTATTACTGTTTTCTATTACAATATCTGTCTTTTGACTGTTTCGTTTGGCTGGATAAAGTTTGCCGCTTGAGTCCTCATATATTGGAAATGGTAACCTGTCATTTAACTCTATCGTACCCTCAACGACCTTTTTTAACATATGCTCCCAAACTGTATGAAAGCTTCGTGTTCCAATTACAAATTCTACAGATTCATTCAGTACACCGACTTCCAGAACCTTAAGGAGTCGCTTCATCAAACGTACATCCCTATCTGAATATACGTTTCTTAATTCTTTATTTATAATGGCCCGAAAAAACTCTTGGGAGATAAAACTGGGCTGTAAAAGCCAGTCTTCTTTATACGACTTCTCGCCAAAAAAAACTGAACCGAACTTCGTGTCTATCAGGCTAACTAAAAACGCATGAATCTTTGAGATCTCAGAATCAACACTTACTCTCTTTTTGACACCTACATAATCACAATAGAGGGGGCTTCCATCAGAAATAAAGGGCTGAAATTTTGAAATCGTCCTCGGCCAGTCAGGTTTTCCCGAATTAATCCTTTTGTGGAGATTTCTCTGACTATAAATTCCATAATTTCTGTAGTCTTCCAAAAGACTATAGAGCAAGGCTATCTTCTTGCTTCCGAATAATTCCGCGATTTGTTCATTATTCCTGATCAAAGGTGAAAGCTCTTTATCGTATTTACGAAAGGCTTTAAACATAGAAGAAGTAGCTTGGATGATACCACCGGAGAGCTGAGTACTCCTTGGCAGAAAAACTGCCTGTACACTTTCCGTCAAAATCAGGCCGCAAAAACTGGCCTTTTCACCTGATTTAGTAACAAAGTTTTTATTTCGCAAAACCTGTGATAACGAATCGGGCAGATTAGACAGATTAGTCCGATCCAGATAGTAATTTATGTCCCAGTGCATCAGATGTCCTCTGGTTCAATCTGACCCTGTTCATTTTCAACGTCGTCTTGATGTTGGGTATCAGCCTGTTTAGCTTTTAGAGATTCCTCTAACGATCTGCTAAAAATTTTACCTCCGGATTTCAGATTCCTTATCAGATTCCCATAGCTCATGATATTGTCTGCAAAAATCAAACTCTTATCACCATGCCGCAGGACATCATCCCATAGATAAAGTAATAGTTTGCCTTTCAGCGCATTCGCACTAGCTTCAAGGCTATCCAACTCACTTTCTTTCATGAACCAAGGCCCCAACAAGCGATCTTCTGGGATCTCCTCAGCCTCGAGAACTTCATTTATAGATTCGGCCAGATTCTTCCAAGTGGTTACTATGGGTGCTGCAGCGTCCATAGGAATCTCTATGTCCCCATGAGGACATTCGCTGAAATCAATAGGAACATACTCAAATTTCCAGCGTCTTTTAAATGCCGTATCCATCGGCATGACAGCTTGATCACTGCTATTCATAGTGGCGTATAAAGATAAGTTCGAAGGGATTTTTATATTATTGCCATTTAGTGCGCTTGGGGCCTTTTCATTTATAAATGCAACCATGTCAGGATCTGCAAGAGTTATTTCATAGCAACTCTCACCACTGGCCGATCTATCTAAAAGTTGAAACAACTCTCCGAAAACAGCGGCAGAAGAGGCTCTGTTTATTTCTTCTATCACCAAATAAAACATTTTTTCCGGAGCTAGTGACGCCTTTATAAACGCAAGAGTAAAAGGCCCAGGTCTGAACTCATAGACTACATTTTCTCCTAACATTGTAGGCTTTAGGCATCCGGTAAAATCGCTATATTGTGAATCTGGGTGAAATACTGTTCTTATGGAGTTATCTAAATTGCATCGTTGATCGATTTGATAGCTTTTCCCAACGCCGGGAGCACCGTAATAAATAATGTTTTCGCCACCGGAGTTACTTGTTGTATGAACTTTAGAAATGCTTTCCAAATATGCATCATTGTCAGGAATCTGCGATTCAATATATAAGATCGCATTTTCGATTAAATCGGCATTTAAGTTTAATCGCTTTTCGTTGAATGCTGAATCCAAACCATTGGCAACGTATATAACTTTATTCAGCAAACTAAAGAGTGGGAGAGTCTGAACTGTTGATAAAGCATTGATAGTTTTGCTCGTAATAGTTTGAGAAAACAAGTCCCGCATTCTGCCTTCGACATAGTCTTTTGCAGCTTCATATTGGCTCAGATTTGTTCTTATATCTTTTAGTGTTGTTAATAGCTCAACTAAAGTTATTGTAAAATACTTAGTTCCTCGACGACCGGTATTAGAAAACTCAAATGATGGGCTTACATTTCTGTAATTAAGACTCATTTCACTCCTAAGCCCTTTGCATTCTTCCGTAAACTGGTCTATCCGTGTTTTTTTCAACATTTTGCTACTTTCCTATTGCCTGATCATTCATACAGTGATAACTTGGCCGGGTTTAAAACCGGATAAGTTGAGCGTGGATATGAAACATAAAAATCCGTCCAATGATAATCATAACCAAATCAAATGTATACGTGAGAAGCTTGGCCTCGGTAGAACCGAATTTGCGAATCTATTGGGACTCGGAACACAAGGTGAAAGAACCATCAGGGGGTGGGAGACCGGTGAACACAAACCATCCGCAAAGAAAGTTGCTCAAATACTAGCTCTGGAAGATGAGTTGCATAGAGCTAAAAGAAGTGCCCCTTTCTATTCTGAACAATTAGATCCTGCTTTTCGTTTCATAGATTTGTTTGCTGGCATCGGGGGCATTCGTTTACCGTTCCAGAATCTTGGAGGAAAATGCGTATTTACATCAGAGTGGGATAAATTTGCCCAAAAGACTTATCTTGCAAATTTTGGAGAGATGCCGAACGGTGATATCACTATGATCAGAGCAACCGATATACCTGATCATGATGTTTTACTTGGCGGCTTCCCATGTCAGGCATTTAGTCAGGCTGGTTTAAAGAAAGGCTTTAATGATACTCGGGGAACAATGTTCTTTGAAATTCAAAGGATATTAGTTGAAAAACGCCCAAAAGCGTTTTTACTAGAAAATGTTAAGCAACTTAAAGGGCATGATAAAGGCCGTACATTAAAGACCATAATGGCAATTTTGAGAGGGGAAAATGAAACAGAAATGCCGCAGGATATCCCTCTGAGTGATGAAGCCAGACATGCGTTATCAGAAAAGCTGAATTATTGGGTAGATTTTAAAGTGCTTAGAGCGGCTGATTTTGGTGTTCCACAGAATAGAGAGCGTGTTTTTTTAATAGGTTTTGACAAAGACTTTTATTCGGAAAGTGATATCAAATCTATGTTTAGGTGGCCTGTTCCGCCAAAAACTAAAACAAGGGTCGGGACTATATTAGAAGATCTAAAAGAAATTAGTGCGGCAGATGACAAGTTTACCATTTCCGATAAGTTGTGGGAGGGGCATCAAAAGAGGAAGGCTGAGCATTTGGAGAAAGGTAATGGTTTTGGTTATTCTTTGTTTAACGCTGATAGTGAATATACAAGTACGATCAGTGCAAGATATTACAAAGACGGTTCTGAAATCCTGATTGATCAGTCAGAACTTGGCAAAAACCCCCGAAAGCTGACCCCCAGAGAATGTGCCAGACTACAGGGATTTCCTGAAAATTATATCGTAGATGCCGTGTCAAAAGGACAGATATACAAGCAGTTTGGTAATTCAGTATGTATTAATGTGATATCAGCAGTGGCAGATAGCATGGTCAGCTTTATGAAGCTTGTTGAAGAGAAGCGCTATGTTGCTTAACTGACAGAAATAAGCCTCAGAGTTGAAAATAACTTCATTATTTATCAAGTTTTCTGGTATCACTGCATTAATCGCTGAGGTTGGTCATATTTCTATGTCATCGGGCGAATGGTACTAATAGTAGGAGCCGGTCAAAAATTAACGTTCGTCTTGGTGGACAATTAATGACTCTTATACTAAGTTTTAAAGATCCACTTATCAGTCTGTTTTTTATAGGGAAAGTAGCTAAGAGGGAGCACTGCTTAAGTCATCGCAAAGTGCTTTCTTGAAACTACTTAAATACAAGAAAAGGATATCAATGAGAATCAGTAATCCGCCAGACTCAAGTGCACTGATGGCGACAGCAAGAAGCTTCGGAAACTATAACCTCTCAGCCGCTCTTGCTGATTTGATCGACAACTCTATAAAGGCCAAAGCATCCGAGGTTGATATCAATTTTTTACCTGTCGATGGCGATGTCATTGTTACTATAAGAGACGACGGGTGCGGAATGACTGGCGACGAGCTTAAAAAAGCAATGAAGCCAGCTAGCAGTCATCCAGAAGAAGAGCGAAGTCAGGATGATTTAGGTCGATTTGGATGGGGCATGAAATCAGCATCATTGTCACAATCAAGAGTAATGAAAGTAGTGTCTTGGACGAGAGAAGGAATTGTTGCTGCTGGCTGGGATATAGATGATATAACCGATTGGGGAATGGATTATTACGAAAATGATGAAGCCCTCGACATCTTAGATATATCACCTACGACCGATTCGGGAACGGAAGTACGTTGGGAAAGAACGGATCGCTTGCTCCAAAATTCTGGTCATGAGCCATTTGAGAATGCTCTCACCCACTTAATTTCAACATCTATAGAAAGCTTAGCTCTGGTTTTTCACAGGTATTTGCTGGGTGATTCGTCGAAAAAATTGACAATTAAGATAAATGGTACTGCTCTTCCCACAATTGATCCTTTCTTGAAAACCCATCCAGCAACACAATGCATGGATAAAGAATCAATCGTGATGGCTAATTCTGAGAAAATCTCGCTTCAACCATTCGTCTTACCTCATTTTTCAAAGTTAACCCAGCAAGAACAAAGACTCTTGGGCGGTGCTGAAGGAATGATAAAGAACCAAGGATTTTACGTTTATAGAAATAAACGTCTCATTATACATGGTACGTGGTTTAAGTTAATTCCACACCGGGATATATCACAATTAACTCGAATCCAAGTTGACTTACCTAATAGTGTTGATCATGACTGGCGAATCACATTGGACAAGTCTGGAGCACAATTACCAAATGAACTAAAAACGCACTTGCGCCACATCGTGAAGAAGTTCAATAGGCGTTCACATTCAGTTCACCGAAAAAAGGGGGTAGTTGTTCGCACTCTAGATAGGAGTCCGGTATGGAATCGCATTGTCAGAAATGGTCAAATTAAATATACGATTAACAGAGAACACCCTTTGTTGGTCAGTTTGATCAATCATACAAGAGATGAAGCAGAAGAGTTTGACATAGAAAGCGTGTTGACTTTGCTAGAGTCTTATTTTCCTACAGATACGTTTATTAGTGATGCTTCGAAAGGTGAACTAAACCAAACAATCACTAATGAAGAAGATTTTGAAAGCCTGGTAATGCATGCATTAGTCAGTTATGTACAGTCGCATTCAGCCCCTCATAAATTGAAGAATTTTCTCGAGTATCTAAGGCCAGTTGAACCATTTGCAAGTCACTGGATATTTGTTGAAGAGTATGTTCGAAATAACGCAACCAACATTTTGGAATGAACCATGGATTTTGAAGCTTCTCTAAATTTTATAAGAACTGAAATTGAAAATGTCATCCAAGGTCGCCCTACAGTGCCTGAAGGGTTTGTTGAAAATTTTGTTGAAAATGAATCAGGTATTTCCACTTTGCTCAACGGTCAAGCTAAGGAGCGGCTTGTAAAGCATTTGGAAGAGTATTTTTGGGCGAAAGGTTCCAATGGGCATTCACTAGTTGTTGACTATAAGTCTTGGTACCCACAAAGAAAGGTAGATAGTGAGTTCACAAGTTATTATTGGCGTAGATTGCACAAATACTGGATCGACTACACGACTCTTCCCAAAGACGCAATTCGTGCAACAGATGAAGTAACAGATGAAGTAATGGATTATCTCGGTGATCCCAATGAGGATGGTGATTGGGATCGACGCGGTCTAGTCATGGGCCATGTTCAGTCAGGGAAAACAACAAATTATTCTGCGTTGATCACTAAAGCTGCGGATGCAGGATATAGGATAATAATTGTATTAGCAGGACTTACCAACTCCTTAAGGAAACAGACTCAGGAGAGGTTAGACATGACATTTGCTGGTAAGTCTTCTCTGGGGGATGAGGTTAATAATGAATATTATCCAGTAGCAAGAGTATTGAGCGGAGAGGAAGGATATAGATTTCGGTCTCCTTTCCAGGGTACTACTCAGCTTAGAGATGTCAACATAAATGCCTTGAGAAGTTATGGTGCGCAAGAAGGTAACTTTGCCGACCCAGTTTTGTTCGTTACAAAAAAACACGTTGGGGTCTTAGAGAGGTTGATAGAGTGGTTGTCTAGCTTGATTGAAGGCAAGAAGTTAGACGGGCCAATGCTGATAATAGACGACGAAGCTGATAACGCTACAGTCAATACTACAGATAGTGAAACAAGCGTTACGCGGACAAATGAACGAATTCGGCAATTACTTCAATGTGCTAGAAGAACTTCGTATATAGGGTATACAGCAACACCCTTCGCCAATATTTTTATTCATCCTGAATCAAATAATGAAATGTTGGGGGATAATCTCTTCCCAAAACACTTTATTAAATCCCTTGAACCGCCTACCAATTATATTGGTGCCAGAGAGCTGTTTTCAGAAGATGGTAGATATCGAGAGGACTGCATTAGAGTTATACCTAATGACTACCAAGATCTTCTTCCAGTATCCCATAGATCAACTCACTCCGTTTCTGAGCTACCAGAAAGCTTAATTAAATCAGTCTTTGAATTCTTGATTTTTAGAGCGATAAGGATCCTTGATGGTGAATCTGACAGACATAGCTCAATGATGATTAATGTCAGTAGGTTTAATGCAGTTCAGAAGCAAATTTATGACCTTGTTGAAGATTTGGTGGATACAGCGGGAGAGCATGCCAAGAGTTGGGCAAATAGCCCCAGATGGGAGGTTTCAGAGGTTTTAAAAGGCATCCATGAAGTTTGGTCTGCTGAATACAAGACTTTTACAGGATATTCGTGGGAGAAAATTAGGCAAAATCTTGTGCCAGCAATTATCCCCATCGAGGTCTCCTTGGTAAATATGCGTGGAAAAACGTTAGATTATTCGTCCAGAAAAGAGCCTCTGCACGTCATCGCTGTAGGTGGCCTTGCATTGGCCAGAGGGTTAACTCTAGAGGGCTTGGCGGTATCCTATGTACTCAGAAATGTAGGAGCCGGCGACACACTTCTTCAGCTAGGTAGGTGGTTTGGATATCGTTTGGGCCATGAGAGTTTATGTAGAATTCATCTGACTGAAGAAATGATTAGTCATTTTGAAGAGGTTAGTGAGTCTGTGGAGGAACTCAGAGAAGACTTGATTAGAATGGAAAAGCTCAAGAAAGCTCCAATAGAGTTCGGCTTGAAGGTGCGTGAAAGCCCAACTGGTATAGCGATAACTGCCGCGAACAAAATGAGAACGGCTGAGCCGATCAGGCTGGCTGCCGACTATCAAGAAAAACACGTTCAAGCATACGAGTTTTATGACGATGCAGATGTAAACCATCAGCATTTCAAGAGGATCGCCCAATTTCAATCTCATCTCATGAGAGACTATAAAGATACATATAATGAGAGCAATGGAGCTTTAATTTGGGAGGGTGTCGACGCTTCAGAAATCGCTGATTTAGTGAGAGTGTTTGATTTACCACAGACTGATTTCATAAAGATGAGTGACAGTGAGTCTTTGTTAAGTACTTATATAAGAGACCGAGCAAACTCGTATGCCGGTGGAGAGAAATGGACGGTAGCTATTCCCTATGCTTCTAACCCCCGTGGTGTTCATGGGCCTCGAATCAACTTTCCGTTAAGTACTATTAGTGTCAGGGCTTTTTGTCGCCAACGCTTTAACGGTGTAAAAGTGGAAAGTAGCGGGAATTTGAAAGCAACTGAAAAGAATGTTGTAGCTGACTTACCATTCACTGATCTCGTTTGGGGAGAGGATTTGGGTGAAATCAGACGGCAAATCTCAGACCTGAGGAACAGCAATCCAGACGAATCAATAAAGGATCCTAGAGCTATTCTGAATTGCAGGAGGCAACCGATCTTGCTAGTTCATATATTTCAGTATTCGACGAAGGATAATAGTGATATCTCGTTATCAGCTGAAGTACCTGTTGTTAGTCTTAGTCTTGGGTTTACTTCAACAGAGTTTAGACCGAAGGAAAAGCTGTATGCAGCAACTGTGCGACTAATTGAGCAGTTGAGAGAAGTCTCTCAAAATGAAGAAGATGATGACGTGGTAGTAGACAATGATTGATTTTTCTCAAAAATGGGATGACATTGAACTACCGCTTCGCAAAAACATAACAACTAGAATCGCTGCTGATCACGCGTTGGACTTACTTATAGGCTATTCTGAAACAGGTTGTAGGCAATTAAAGCTGCGTTCTGAAGAGCCAATTTTTGATGATGTTGACCTACCAGAGTTCGAAAACATTAGATTAGGTTTGAATGTACTGCCGAGAGTTTACGAACTAAATATGGTTTTAGAAAACAATGACCTTAAAGATCTTTTTTCAGCAATTGCATTTGATCTTGTAAATGCTTCTTCAAATGCGCGCACAAAAGCTGGAGCTGCAGATATTTTTATTAATCGCCTGAACAGATGGGCAGACCTTTTACAGGAAAGATTTCGCAAGGGTTTATCTCTAGCGCAGCAACTTGGTTTATTAGGAGAGTTGTCATTTCTAAAAGATATTCTAAAGCAAAAGTTGGTGTCAAATTCAACGGCAATTGCAGGATGGAGAGGACCAGATGGCGACGCTAGAGATATTTCTTTAGGTGCTATATCGATAGAAGTTAAAGCATCGCTGGCAACAAGCAAGAATGCATTAAAAATCTCATCTTTGGATCAGTTGGATACAGTTGAAAGACGGTTGGTAGTATCACGCTATCAGTTCTCAAAGTCCGATACAGGCGTATCACTCAGCAGCCTCGTGGAGCAAATTTTATTCTTATTGAAACCACACTCTCCAGAGAAAAGCGACTTCTGGAGAAAGCTTTATCTATTGGGCTATGATCCAGACAGCAACTATGTGGAATCCACTTACACTTTTTTAGGTGTGGAAGCTTACTCGGTAGAAAGTGATTTTCCAAGGCTGGTTCCATCAAATGTTGCGCAAGGAATACGTTCTGTATCATATGAGATTGATTGCTCGTTGCTTAGTAAATACCTCATTTCCGACAGTGATCTAAAAAGGATGTTAAATGGCAAATAAGTTATTAGAAGAAGAGTATCACCAATTAGCTCAAGAGATTAAAATAGGAAGCTTGGCTGAGCACGACTTTGAGGTTACACAATTCTTCAACATATATGGACAGATTGCTGCTGAAAATGGCGATACGCCAGACTTAGAGTACAGCCCAATAAGGTTTGAAGGAACGCCGAAATACAGAATAGATGGATATTCATTTGATATTGTTGAAGGAGAAGATAAAGACTCTGGCGATTTATATTTAGTAGTCTGTGATTACTATCAGGAGTCTGAAATGCCTTCCATTAACGCTAAGCACATTGACCAGTCAGTAGATTATGCCGAGCGTTTTTTAAAAAAAGTACATGATGATAATCATTTCAACTCTCTTGAAGAGGAAGATCCTGAATTCCAATTAAGTCTTCTAATAAGGCAACACTACGATAGAATCACACGCATAAGAGTTGTTATTTTCACCAATGGATACTTAAAAACTAGAAAGAACGTTTTTGAAACTAGGCTCGTAGGCAATAAGGTACTGCATGTAAATGTAATCGATCTGGAGAGATTCCATGTCATTTCTTCAACTGGATCGGAACCAATTGAAGTTGATTTTGCCGGTGACTTTGGTGGAGGAGTTGACTGCTTGTCTCCGGAAATAGGGGAGAATAAATATTCCTCATACCTCTTTACTATACCGGGCTCTGTTTTAGCTGAAGTTTTCGCTGTGTATGGGAACCGATTGTTAGAGCAGAATGTGCGTACATATTTACAAGCCCGAACCAACGTTAATAAAGGCATTTTAAAGACTATATCCAATGAGCCAGAGATGTTTCTAGCATACAATAATGGAGTTACTGCTACGGCTTCCGAGGTTTCGATAGATAGTCAAATGAGCGGAAAGCTTGTTATTAACTCAATAAAAAACTTTCAAATAGTAAACGGCGGTCAAACAACAGCATCCCTACTATACGCTCGAGACAGCATGAATAAGGATTTATCTAAAGTTTACGTGCAAGTTAAGTTGAGTGTAATTGATGAAGGTAGAATTGAAACCGTAGTCCCAAAAATCTCTGAGTACGCTAATACTCAGAATAAGGTTTCTCTTGCAGATCTAGCTTCTAATAGTCCTGTTCAAATACAGATCCAGAGACTTTCTGAAAGCGTCACTCCACCACAGAAAGCCGGACATTTACATGTGGTTAAGTGGTTCTACGAGAGATCAAGAGGTCAGTATAGGAGCATGTTTGCGTACAAAAGTGCATCGGAAAGGAAAAAGAAAGAGCTTGAATATCCCAAAGATCACTTAATCGTGAAGACTGATTTAGCTAAGTATGAGTTTTCATTCGATGGCCTTCCTCATATCGTTTCAATGGGCGCGCAAAAATGCTTCCTTAAATATGCGGATGAGCTAAAGAAAATGGCTTCAGGGAATAGCTTAGCTTTAAATGAAACTTGGTATAAAAGAGTTATTGCTAAAGCAATTTTGTTCATTGAATTAGATAAGAGTATAAATAAATCTGATTGGTATAAAGCCGATCGAGGATACAAAGCTCAAATTGTCACATACACTATTGCTGCTTGTGCAGACGGATTTAGAAAGTCAGGTCATCAAATAAATTTGGATATGATTTGGGAAGAGCAAGCCGTACCACATGAGCTTTTGCTTTGGATGCAATGTGTCGCGATTAAAGTAGCAGAGATTCTAAAAAAACCACCACCGGAAGTCAGGAATATAGGTGAGTTTGCTAAAAAGCTTTGGTGTTGGGAAAATTCGGTGAGAGACAATGCTGGGAAACCAAGTGACAAGATTCAAAAAGATTTTGGAGTATCGATTACTCAATTTAACTACGATTTAAAGTCGGGTAGAAGAGAAGAAAAACGGAATAAAGATTTAGACGTCGAGGTTAAACTCGCAGAACTTGTGCCACAGGCAAGAGCAATAAAGGCATCAATTGAGTCAAAGGGAATCGCTTCTCCAAAAAACATGTCTGCACTAAGAAAGTTAGAGGTTGGCAATATTAATTTGAGTAAAGCTGAAAGAAACGCTCTCAAATCGGCGCTTGTTCGTCTAGACATCAAGCTTTAATACTTCTAAATTTTTCGGATAACCAAAGAAGTTAGTGCCTATACTAAGCGAATTACGGGTTGGAATCCGTTCGAGGCTCATTTTAGTGTATCAAGAAACAAAAATATCCGTTGCCTTAAGCCAAAATTTATTGCCATTACGATACGCCATATTGTAAGCCCAGTCAGCAATAAGAATAGAGCGTTCTGCGTTACATTCATAAAAGCTTGATAAAGACGTTACTATGGTTTTCTCGTGTTTAACTAAATTCTGTTCTTCCCAGTTTGAACGATGCTCTGGAGCTGCTAGATAATCTCGCTTATTGTGGTTGCAAATTTTATGAGTCAATACGAAATTGTGACCTAGATCATTGCTGTACTGTGAGAAAGGAATGAAGTGGTCGACCTCTGGCGACTCTCTTAAAGGCTTTTTACAGTAAAAGCACAGATTCTTTTGAATTTCCATAAGAACATTTTTTGCAGGCAATAGAGAGTTCCTGCTGGAGCCAAATAAAAAGTCATTTAGTTCTCCACTTCGGCCAATTACTTTTTGGTTGCTGGCAATGTTAGATATTTTGTTAATCCATCCTAATCTAGCAAGAGTTATCACTATGTCATGAAACAATCTGAAGCAATGGGCAATGCCACTGTTTAGTTCTATGTAGTTACGATTCTTTATGTGGGGGTAAAGAAAACAATCTTCTTCTTTAGATAATATCTGAAGTCTCCATAATGGACCGTCCTTCAGAGTCTTTATTGTCGTGAGATACAATTGATGCCAATGGCTGGATGATTTTGCCTGAGAAAAGTTTTTAATACCAAGCTGCCTTAAGGTTTGAAGCTCTGAAACCAGTTTTGCTTGCTTGCCGTGGTTCTGAAGCAGCACAAATTCATTTCCAACTTTCTTAGCAAAAAATGGTTGAGAATGCTGCCAATATAGACTAATGATCCTTTCTGCAATATCGCTAAGGGAAACTTTCAATCGGGCGTCATTTAGCCCCAATTTTTGTTCAATACAAATGTCAGCTAAAGCGTGTAAAAATGCAAACTTGTACGTAGATGTGAAATCACCCTCCTTAAGAAGCCTTTGAATGTAAGAAATGAATTCTATTTGTCGCTTGTGAGTTACTGTCATTCTAGCAATCCATGCAATTTCTCTTTAATACAACGGTTTCCCATTTAACATTATCTCTACCAAGGGCATCACTTGTACTTGTCTCAAAGGTCAATTCACAAAGGGGTAAGTTTAGTCTCTCAATAATTTCAAAGATTTCGATTCTTGATACGGGGTACATTACTCTCTCATCGGGAGAACTGCCATGACGCAAAGTGATAACTATCAAGCCATTTGAATCAAGCAGCTCATTAAGGCTTTTCAGTGCTATGTCGCGTTCATCTTGTCTTAAATGCATCCAAACAGCACTAAGCAATATGATGTCAAAATTAAACGAAAGCTCTCTTACGGACTTCAAGTCTGGTAATCTATCATCCATCCATTGGATATCTTGTCCTTGATGGAGCTTTTGCGCTAGGTGTCTCAATTTCTTGGCGGGCTCAACGGCAACCACCTTTAACCCCTGCTTCACCAAATATGCTGCATCTCTGCCAGAGCCAGCCCCAACATCCAATGCAATACCTACTGCAGGTATTAAGTGCAACCAATCTTTGTGAACAGATTCAAAGCTAACTAACTCATATTGCTGAGCAAATGAATCTGCAAGTGCAGAATATATGTCTATAGATTGCATTCTAACACTGTATTTTTACGTTTAAGTGAACCAGCTTTGAGCAAAACATCTTTGACTGGCTTAATCTTTAACCTTCTCTAGTAAGTCAGATATTTCACAATCAAATAATGTGCATAATCTATCGATTGCATCCAGCTCTATCCGCTGGGCTGTCTCTTTGTAGAGCAAGGTGACTGTATTCCGATTTAAGCCAGTTTCTCTAGCCACATCCATGATCTTCATCTTTTTTTCGCCCATTAAGCGAGCTAAATGACACCTAATCACACCGTTTAACCTCGTAAATGACTTAATGTCATCCAGAATAGCAAAAAGCCATTGACAGATGCATTTTGCGATGCATAATGTTATTCAGGATGGCAAATTGAATTTTTGAATATCTATTTGCTGTTTACAATATCACTTAGCAGAGGTAAATGCGATGCAATTAACGTCAAATTTCTTAACGACAGCAGAACTGTCAAATATGATCAAGTACGACTGTCGCACCATTCGCGAGCAGTTAAAGGATTCAGTTTTGATTGAAGGTATTCACTACATTCGTCCATTTGGCGGCCGGAAAATTCTATATGACTGGGATGCGATCAAGCGTGATATGTGCAAGTTTTCAAAGCAGGCGATGGCAATCCCAATGGCCAACGGTGGAGTCGGGCATGCCTAGCATAAACGTCAGAAAAGAGACCGGTAAGCTGTACTTGGACTTTCGTTTCAGGAATTTGCGCTGTCGAGAACAAACTGACCTAACAGATACGCCAGCAAATAGAAAACGCTTACAAGCGTTACTTGATAAAATCCAAGCAGAGATTTTACTTGGGCAATTCGATTATGCGACGACCTTCCCTTATAGTAAGCAACTTAAGAAGCTCGAGCGCACGGCAAAAGTAATCGCCAGAGATATCATTGAAGTGCCTAGTTTCGACCGCTTTGCAAATAAATGGTTCGAAGAGCAATGTGTTCAATGGAGCAATACTTATACTTCAACCGTTTCTAATATAGTGTTTGGCCGGTTATCGGTTTACTTCAGAGGATTACCGATAAACGAAATATCTAAAGAGCAATTGCTCGATTTCAGGCAACATTTATGTGGCATTAAAAAGAAGGATGGTAGTTCTCTATCGCCTTCTCATATAAACCGTCATATGAAAATTGCAAAAGCTATATTTGCCGAGGCGGCAGAAAGGTTCAACTTTAAGAACCCTCATCGCCAAATCAAACCTTTAAAAGTCCCAAAATCTGACATAAGTCCATTTACCCCAGACGAAATTAACAAAGTCCTAACTGTATGTCGGTCTGATTTCTACGAATACTTCCTCATCCGCTTTTTTACGGGAATGAGAACAAGTGAAATAGATGGTCTGCAGTGGAAGTTTGTTGATTTGGCCAAAAAACAGATTTTGATTCGCCAGACCATCGTTCAAGGTCAAATTGGATACACTAAAACAGACTCCAGTCAACGCGAGATTGATATGAGCGAAGCTGTATATAACGCTTTCATATCAATGAAGTCCAGGACAGGTCAGTATCAGTTTGTTTTTGTCAACAAAGCAGGAAAGCCATTAGATCACAATGCCGTCACTAAGAGAGTCTGGTATCCGTTATTGCGCAGTCTAGGTATTCCAAAACGCAATCCTTATCAGATGAGGCACACTGCGGCGACGCTGTGGTTGGCGGCTGGCGAGTCTCCAGAGTGGATAGCGAAGCAAATGGGTCACACCAATACAGAGATGCTATTTCGAGTGTATTCGCGCTACGTACCCAATTTAACCAGAAAAGATGGCTCCGCAGCCAACGTATTGTTTTCTCGTGTATTAGGAAATACTGGCGATGATAACTAAGCAAATCAAATATGCCCCTCTCAAAAGCATTGGGTTGATGAGTCGATTTAAAGGTGTTTATTTTTTAACAAGTTTTGTGACCAAGCTTGATAGGCAGGGAAATGCCTACGCAAGAATGCAAATTGATGATTTAACAGGCTCTCAAGTTGTATATTGCAGAGATGCGTCTTGTATTCACGGTAAATTATCTCCTAACTCATTAGTACATATTGAAGCTAGATTTGAGCGAGGGTTAAAAGGTTCATTTCTATGCTGCAAGTACATTCAATCAGTGTCTTCGAAACAAAGTGGTTTTAATGATATCCAGCAACTGCCTATGCGAGTTTGTAGAGATCAGCATTCACTCATTAAAATGGTCACGCTGTTGTCATTGATTAGGTGCGAATCTCTAAAGCGATTCGTAATTGGCATTGTATTGTCAGAAGATGTGGGGATTAAACTTTTAAAATGCCCAACAGATGTTTGTTTAAATGATAATAATGCGAAGAGTTTGCTCTCTGACATAGTAACTCTAGCTCAATCATTATTAGATAGCCGGCATATGATTTGTATCAGCGGCGATATCGCAATTGCCGTTGGCTTGCTGTATGACATAGGTAAATGCCTTATGTTTACACACGATGCACGACTAGCAAGTTTGGGCTTCTTATTATCCTGCAGAGAGTTAACCATGCGTATTTGTGCCCCTGCCTTGGTCGAGCTAGAGAAAACAAATCCGCAAGAGGCTAGAACATTGGCAGTAATGCTTGGAGATAGTCATTTGAAAAGTCGTTTATGCACGAGACCTTTCACTCAGTCTGCACAACATCTTTCTCAAACGTTAGTATTGCAACGGTAAGAAAGCGGTTATCTATTTTTAGGCAACAAATTAATTAAATTAAAGGAATTAACCTATGGCTCGCCACGCAGAAGTGTCTGAAAAGTCTATTATCCAAGCGGGTATGGAACTAGAGGCGATTGGTAAGCGACCAAATCCCGGTGCTATCAGGGCGCATTTAGGCTATAGAGGTGGTCTATTAAGGATCAAATCTGTTTGGGAAACATTTGACTCGAAGCGCCATCAACAGTTACTGCCAACTAAAACACAAGAACTGACTTTTGATTCACTTCCAGATGATTATGCAAAGAATGCATCACACTTGATGGAAAGAGTGACAGACGCAATTGAGCAACTCACTATTGAAGCGTACATGCATAGTCAGGCTATTCAAGAAAAGCGCGCTTTGGCGATTGAAAAGTCTTATCGCGACAAAATAGAGAAATACACGGAAGCTGAATTAGATGCTGACAAATCTATCAATGCGCTAGAGCAAGATGTGGACGAACTTCAAAATGAGTTACGGGTGCTAGCAGAGCAAAATGCCAAGTTATTAGTGGAGAATGCAGAATTGAAGGGCCGCCTTTCGGTCTTTTCAGCAATTGATAGTAAACCGCAGACAAAAACGAATGCACAGAAATAGAATTGTGATTATTTTTTTCTGGGTTTAAGTTTAATTTTAAAGTGGGCATATAGCGCCGCACCAGAGAACATCAAGGTCAAAAAGCCCATCAAAACCAAAAAAACGAACGTTCCTTCAGTCATAAGAATACTCATTACAGTTCATTAGAAAATACTAGCAAAGTATTTGGGCATTCCAAAAAGAAAGCATATCAAAAGCATTATTACGCATATGTAGAAGCAGGAATAGCCTCTAAACAATTACTTCATATGTGCAGCGGTCATTGACATTTTGAGTAGTAGAATTCTCGTTCATGCAATTTGAACTTGCCATATAGTTACCTGCCAGTTTTTTACCTTTTAAACCGCTAGTTTAAGATAGCAGTCGCTGGCGGCCGTGAATTTATAGAAGCTCCCTCAGATCCAAAGATTTATCTTGAGATCATTTTAAGCTATTGGGAAGAATGATAACTATGATGTGAAGCTTATTAAAACTCGCAAAAACAAATTACTTTCTTGAAATGTATGGATGAGTTTTCGCTGGGCCTTTTTGCTTGATTGCTAACGCTTCCTTTAAACTATCTTCGCCATTTTTATATTGTGGATAAATTTCTACTAAGAATTGAAAAATATCAACAGCGGATTGGTAGAAGTCGTTTTGCAAATATAAGTAACCCATTTTGTTTATTTCCCCTGGACTTGGGATATCCCACCTTTGAGCGTTCTCGGCTCTTTTGAAATGTTCTTTTGCGGCAGCCTTTCCTTCTTCAAAAAGTATCTTGTAGAGATTCATTTGAAAATTTTCATAAGGCAATGATTCGGTCATGCCCAATACGTGATTCGCAAGTTGATTGTATAGAGAATTGATTTCAGCCGGCTGTTGATTCGCAAGAGATATAACAACTAAGTCATGATTAAGATATACAGATAAATTGGCCGCAAACGCTTCATTGCTGCCACTGTGCGTAAATGCTTGGCCTTTTTCACCTTTATTTTGAGGCCAATCATAAGTGTACTTAAAAAGGCCAATATTATGGCTCATCATATATTCGATGTCGTCCTTAGGTACGACCTCGAAGCGCAGCAATTGTTGAATCCAATGATAGAGGTCATTCACAGACGAATACATAGCTCCGTGGCCTATCGCATATGCTTGTTGCTGATATGGTTGTAAAAGTATTTTATTGTGCAGTTGGATATGGGCATTATGGTACCCAGCAGGCTTTTGAGGAGTTAACACTCCGGTATATTCAAGTTTTGCAGGTTTTAAAAGTTCAGTACGCATGACTTCCTGAAAACGCCTTTTTGTTATTATTTCAATCATATGAGCGAGTAACGCATACCCAGCGTTTGAATAATTACGCCTTGTTGAGTCGCTAACCTCTAGTACTGAAAGGAGTCGGCCACGCGTTTCCGAGTTCATGCTTTGAAAGCACTTTCGTTCATCAATAGAAACGAAATCTCTTGGTAAACCACTTTCATGCTTGAGCAACTGTTCTATTGTGACTTTTCCAACCGCTGTGTTTTTAAAATCTTTTACATGCATTTCAACGGTATCTGAAAGTGACAACTTTTGTTTATTTTTTAACTTTAATATCAGAACAGCAGTAAATTGCTTGGCAAGAGAGCCTATTTCAAACACGGCAGGAGTATCTTGGATCCTTGAATTGGTAAAAAGGATTTGATTATTTTGCGCGACAAGTACCTGCCCTTCGAATAAATCGTGATTGGAATATGCGGCATATATCTCATCAAGACCTGAAATTTGTGAGAAAGCGTTAGCACTATGCACGAATAGGCAAGTCGTTATCCAAGCCATTTTTTTTAGCTTATTAAGCATGTAGCTATCCTTTTAAAATCCGCTCCTTACAAGTCGCGTTCAAGGCTAGAGATTTAAGTCGAGCTTCATTAAGATTGGAAAATGTCGGCCGATCCAGAGGCAGTTCTAACTTAGACAGATCTGTCAAAAAGGCAAAACCTCATGTCCAACTCATTCTGTATGGCTTTCATGTAATGTGTCGTTGAAGCCAAAATACTATAAATAGACTGGTGACCTCGCTCATTTTTAGCTATGGTCACCACCCACCATTCGTCTGTTTACTGCTTCTTTACCATTGCAAGGCTAGAATTAGTTTTATCTTTGTTCAGCAGGGCTAGTGTTTCATTGTTGCTATTCAGGCTCGCAAATTCAATTGGCGTCAAACCATTGCAAACTAGTTTTTCATTAATCGTTCTGACGCTGAGTCTGTATCTCTTAAGTATCCTGCGCAATTCAAATTTCGAACTATATTTTATGTTTTCACATAGCCTGACAGCTACCTTTTCGCTCTGTTTATCCATTTCAGCCCAAGCAGGTGCGCTTACGACGCTTGCTGCCATTGATATTCCTATTAGTGTTGGTTTAATTAATGCCTTCATAGTCGATACCCCTTTTATTAGGTGACATCGATTGTAGAGGTGCTAGAGTGGCATTTAGAATCTGTGTGACCAATGCAGCATACCAGTATGTAAACGTCTCTTTTCATGCGATAAGGAATGTCTGCAAACGATATTTGTGCAAAGAACTGACCGATTAATACAGTTCAGGCTTAAACTTTGTTAAAGCAAAAAAAAAGGCAGGTGTACCACACACAATACACCTGCCGCAAAGTCTAAAGATCCAGGGAGGAATTTCTAGACTATGGACTTATCTTAAATAAAAGCATTTACAAACAGGATATAATGATTCGAATCTTACATTTTAAGGGATGAATTGTTCGTCAAGGAAAACAAACATCGGTGCTTGCAACTATTGCAATTTTCCTTCAAACCTTCGAATTATTGATCATCAATAGGAATGATTATTGTGCAGATAAGGCCGTGCGGATCATTGATCTCGAAGTCGAGTGACGCCTTATCACCATAATATAGTGCGAGACGCTTTCTAATATTCACTACTCCGACGCCACTACTGTCATTGATATATTGTAATGATGTGAGTAGTCCATCGTCTGCGAGACGGATCTGCAAATTTTGCTGCACTACGCTAGCCGATATATTTAAAATAGTGGGATTCAACTTATTGGATACTGCATGTTTAATTGCATTCTCGATTAGAGGCTGAATTAGAAAGCTAGGGACCAAACACGATTCAGCATCGTAACTAACATTCCAATTGACGACTAAACGCTCGCCAAAACGAAGCTTTTCTACTTCAAGGTATTTTTGCATTACTGCAAAATCTTGTTTCAAAGGCATCTTATCATCAGTCGAAATATCCAAAGTGAAACGTAAGAAACTGGCTAAACTAGCCAAAACTTGACTTGTCTTCTCCCCATCACCGCGCAATGCGAGATTTGAAGCCGCGTTTAAAGAGTTAAATAAGAAATGAGGATTGAGTTGATAACGTAACAACTGGAACTTTGAACGCTGACTGTCGGTTTCAATCGCTGCGTGCCTTTTAGTTTGCTCCAACATGTAAAAATGAGTTTTGATACTAAAATAACCAGCTGTCCAAACCAGCAAAATGAAAAACGAATTGGAATAATTAAAGAAGATAGCATAGAAAGGTAATTCCCCAGTTTCCCATTTAACTGCATGAGCAGGAAACAATGTATACCACATGAATGCATTTTTTGCGCCGGTCCACAACAATGAAATAATAAGGGTCAATAGAAAACATATGAGCAGAAAACGGTATCGATGAGATGTATCAAGACGCTTATATATGTAACGCATGAAGATAGTACACATCAGTCCACTAATACTAAATAGCGTAAAGACCATAATAGTCGTCATGCATGGAGTATTACTTTGGTAATTAAAGAAAATATTGTCCCAGACAAATATCAACGCATAACAAAGCCACCCTAAACCTTGTAGCATCCAGTACAGCTGTCGACGTTGCATATTTGAGAAAACAAGATAATTAACCATAGGGTCACTCGATATTTAATAACTGAAACAATTCGCTTTTGTGTGCATGACTTATCCGCACTTCGTCGCCATTTTTCATTATCACCAGCGAGTAACGTCCCAGTTCACTGCCAATTTTCTGCACATAATCTAAATTGACCATTGACGATCGGTGCACTCGAACAAATTTTTTTGTCGGTAGCCGTTGCTCAATAGCTGAAAAGGTTGCTCGATGCAGATGGACTTTATTTTCACAGTGCAACTCTACGTAATTTGATGCGCCCTTAATCCACATAATGTCCTGAAAGTCTACTAGGCATACTTCACCAATTGACTTAACTGCAAGAAACGAAGAATGTGACTGCTCTCTATTTTCGGCGTCAGCTAACTGGGCCTCTGCCTTCTTCAATAAATGTATGAGCTTAGAGTTTTCATAAGGTTTGAGTAGATAACCCAGTGCATCGATTTCGAAAGCATCTATTGCATATTCGTCATAAGCAGTGGAAAATATCCACTTAGTGGTCAGGGAATGGCGTAATTTTTTCGCTAGCGCCATGCCACTGCCGGCAATAATACTGATGTCCATAAAACATACATCTGGTTCTACAGAGAACAATGTTTGTTCCGCATGATTGTAGTCCTGACAAATAGCGACGACTTCCCATCCCGGTCGCTTTTTAATCTCTCGATGCAATCGGTCAATCGCCATTTCTTCGTCTTCTACGATAACACAACGGATCATGCGTAATTACCTGACATATATTAATCGATACACTAGTTTCAGAAATAAGATGTTCATCATATTCAGCAACTCTGAGAATGCACAATTATGTGTCAGACTGCACATCAGTAGGGACGAGTAAAGCATATTTTGGGGCGAATTAAATTCGAGTCATTGGGCTCAATACGTTGTCAGCCGCTCAAAAAGATAACCTGAGTGAGTATTTAGCATAGACACCATATGGGCTTAGTGCTGGACAAACGACCCTCACCGCCATAGGAGGGGGGTTAAAGACTGAAAATAAAAGACCCACGACTAAATAGCTATGGGTCTTTAGATTAAGTGTTAAATAAAGCTAGTCCTGTATCTATGCCACTTAAAACTTATATTTAGCCGACAAAAACATAGTTCTGCCAACTTGATCATAGCCCGAGCCTGTCATTCTGCCACCACGATCATTGCCTAAACCAGACGAAACTTGTGCTGGTTGCTCATCGGTAAAGTTTCTAATACCTGCTGTCGTGCTAAAGCTTTCATTAGGTGTCCACGTCAGAGATATATCCGAATAATATGCCGATTCTGCTACACAGTCTCGGTATACAGTTGGGTCACCTATAATCGTCGCTGCACTTTGTCCTGCGTTCCTAGCTAAGCAATTGCTGCTGGAACCGGCCAGATCACGAATAAAGACGCTGGTTTCATCGATAAAGCGACCACTATAGGCCAAAGTGAAGTCTCCCATGTTGACGCTCAGTTGAGTAACTAATCGAAGTTCAGGTGTACCAAAAGTGCCAACAAAGTCATCTTTACCACCATTAGGTAAAGCTTCATCTTTAATGATTGTTTGGCTTCTCTCATCCTGAATAGTGGCTTGCACTGTCCATACAATGTCATAGTCGTCGAAATTTAAGCCCAAACGAGTGTTGATGTCGTACCCCTTAGAGGTTTCTTCCCCAATGTTCACAAAAGAAGCGTCAACACTACTAATAAAACGAGTAGACTCTCCAAGGTTTGGATTTCTGGGGCCAACATTATTACAGAACGGGCTGGCCAAACCCGGCAGGTCCTCAAAACAACGGGTCATAATAAATGCAGCAGATTGTTGCTGAATTGTGTTTTCTATTTGAATATCAAAATAGGTCACAGAGAAATCAAAACTCAAATCTTCATTACTAATTGGCGTTGCTTTTAAGGTAAGCGTAGTTTGGTCTGATGTCTCAGGAAGTAGCGAGTCTACTGAACCACCCACTCTAATTGGGATATTGGTTGAACCTGTTGTACCTAGAACAAACGGGTTAGCCCCACTTAGCACACAGTTGTCCAAAGTCACTTGGCTGCGTGTATCCAAAGAAGGGTCATATACAGCCGGTTCACCAGACAAATAAGGTGAGGCATTACAAGGATCAATACCGCCGCTTTCTCCGCCGAATTGATCCCCCAAGTATTGCTCACGTAAGTTTGGCGTTCTGAATGAAGTACCATAAGCAGCACTTAGTGAAATCCAATCTAATGGAGAATAGGTGATACGTACACGTTCTGTACTTTCTGAACCGAAGTTAGACTCATCGGTGTAACGCATCGCTAAGTCCACTGTCAATTCGTGGGCTCCTTCCACTTCACGGAGAACTGGAAGACTAATTTCACCAAAAATCTCATTTATTGTTCTTGCGCCTGCTGTAACGCCTTCAGTACCTGGGTCCTCGGCGACTAAAAGACCATTAGCACCAAGGAAATCTACTTGAGAATCAATTGCATCACGACGTGATTCAACACCGAGTACTAAACTTGCCGCACCGCCATTTTCAAAGGAAAATAAATCGCCTGATACATAACCTGACAGCAGGGATTGTGTTACCACGGTTCTATTGACACGCTCACCGATTAAGTATGCTGCGGCTTCGTCAGATAGAGCACCTGTGCTGCCGTTACTGTTGCCAAACAAGCTTTGATTTAAGAAGTCTACGACAACACAATCCTGCGCGCTAATGATGCCACCCCAAGGGTTGTTGGCTATAATGGGCACGCCACACTTTAGATTTCCATCAGAATCTAAGCGTAAAGTTTCTAATGCAAAAATGAAGTTGCGCTCATCTATGAGCGGCTGACTTGCAGCGCCGTCTCCTCTGTCATAGCTTAAATTAACATTGAAATTCCAAAAATTATCTTTAGCCCACTCGCCAGGTAGGTCACCTGAAATTCCTGTGCTAAAGCGGAAATGATCCAATTCTACGTCGCGCGTTTGTTTTTTATTGTCGATTGTATAAATCGGTAGCGCATCTGTACCGAACGGATTTAGTGGGTTGGCCACCATCACTCTAGAACCATCATCGTTGAGCATAATATTACCCTGCTCATTTTCTTGAGGAATAAGTGCTGGCACCCCTGGATAAATCTGTTCCGTTGAAGCTCGATTGGTCAAGTGACGATGAAAATAGGAAGTGTCGAACGAGATGGCAATGTTGTTGGCTTCACCCCACTCAGGGAAATAAGTACCACTGGACATCAGTGAAAATCGTGTTGTCGGGGATACTAAGTCACTTGCCAGACGGTCGTTATTGTCGTTGTAATCAGGATTGAGTCTAAACCGATCAAGACCGCTTTGCTCACCTAAGAACGAATAACGGTCACTCCACACATCAGGAATGTTCTCCGATGTACTAAAGTTATCAACAGGTTGACCTGTCAATGGATTAATTAGGTTGGATTGACCTGGTGTATAAAAATTCCAAATGCTACCGCTATCAGCAGTGGTTGAAAGAACGGCATTATCGGGGAAGCCATTGTAACAGTATTCGTACACCTCACCGGTTTCTGCATTTATCTCTCTTCGCTTGATACAGTCAATTCTAGAGCCTAGCGTAATACGTTCACGTTCATAAAATTCACCTCCAAAGATAAATTTGAATCGCTCACCTTCTCCACCGGTTACAAATGACAGTTGCCTTTCTTCACCCCCATCATCGGACGGTGTCGACACATCAGCACTTATCTGAAAACCATCAAACGATTGCTTTAAGATAATATTAATAACACCCGCTACCGCATCTGCACCATAAACTGCCGATGCTGAATCTGATAGTACTTCGACCCTATCAACCATATCCAAAGGAATCAGACTCATATCAGGCTGAGAGGGAGCTCCGCGTACTCCTGATGCGCCAAGGCGAGTGCCGTTGAGTAATACCAAGGTTCTCTCTGCCCCCAGACCGCGCAAACCCACATTTACAGAGCCAACCCCACCGGCAGGAGGTGCTTCTGTCGCATTTGAGTTGCCTGAGTTGGTATTAATGGTGTTGTCAATTTGGGTACCATTGACTAGCGAGATTCGCTGAAGCATGTCAGCCACATTAGTGATACCTGCGCGCTTTGCATCGACAACACTAATCACCTGAATCGGTGAAGGTGAGGCAAATTCATCACGACGAACACGACTACCAGTGACAGTAATTTTTTCTAATTCTAAGTTTTCTTCTTGTTCTTGCTCTTGAGCGTGCAGTGCTGAAGGCATGGATAGCCCAAAGGACGTAGCCACTGCCAATGCAGCCATGCTGCGCTTAAATGTGGTTTCTCTCATTTGAAAAACTCCCTGAAAGTATTTTTGTGATTTTCTTTATCGGCGGGTACAAGTGCCGATTTTGCGACACTATCAGGGCTAATTACTGCTACGGGGGTTATGGGATAAAGCAATCAGGTTATGGGGTATAACAAGCAATTTGTGGGATATAACAAGCAGTTAAGTAATCTGCTAACGCATTATTTCGATTAAGCCAACATTTTAACTTTTAACTAAGATTAGCGAGCTAGATCAATGCAAACGCGTGTAAAAGCCGCCGAGAGGACTATGCATGACCAATGGATACTAATCCAAAGTGATTGCTGGCTTTATATGAAAGGCTAAAAACTTACTGCAAGTTTAGGGTTGAAACAGCAGTTAGATGCGTATCAAAATTCGAAGCACATCGCTTGATGAAGTCATCAAGTGCTCGCATATCTGTAGATTGCATCCCCTTATACAAGGGCTTGACTTGCTCTTGGGGCGGAAATACACCATAGCCGGCAAAGAGGATCAGCCATGATTCCAAAGGAAAATATCGGCTTGTGTCATAACGTGCTACTTCATCAGCTAGACTATTTTGCGAAGCTCCAAACCAGCTTTGTACTATAGCTCTATATGAATCGCTGATATTTGGATTGGCAGCATTGTCTCGCCAATAGTCGGTATCGCGGCGCGAGTTTAAGCGATAATGGGCTACGATATAATCGGCCACGCCATCAAACGCGCTTTCAATTAATCGGTTGTACTGCGTCTGATGTTGATTGGTAAAGTTGCCCCTTTCAAACTCAGTAATGAAATGCCCAACACTGTGGTAAACCAGATGTAAAGCCATGGCCTCAATTGGCTCTAGGAATCCTTGGGATAGACCAACGGCCAAACAGTTGTGACTCCAGTTGTGCTTTAACCGTCCTTGCTTCCATTTTACGCTGCGAAACTCAACATTAGCATCTAGCAGTCCCAAATGTTGTCTGAATTCGATTTCTGCTTCGTCTTGCGTGCAATAGCGAGAACTGAACACATAACCGTTGCCGATCCTGCTAGTTAACGGAATATTCCATGCCCAGCCATATTTCAACGCCGTGCTTTTTGTCTGTGACGGCAAATTTTGCAGGTCAACGGGAGTCGTCATTACGATGGCGGTATCATTGAAAAGTACTTTATCCAAAGTGACATAGGGCACCTTTAAGGTCTTTTGCATTAAAAGTCCTGAAAAACCGGAGCAATCAACAAAAAAATCCCCTTTAAGTGTGCCCCCTCCTCTAAAGTCTAGACTTGCAATATCGCCATTTTCCTTCAGATTGACGCGCTCAACATGTTTTTTTAAATGAGTAACCTTGCGTTGTACCGCCTTCTTTCTAAGAAAGTTGCCCAGTAAACCTGCGTCAAAATGATAGCCATGGGGGTGGTCAAACGGAAAGGCATAGTTTGCTTTTGGACTTTTACAATTTTGGGAAAGGTAAGACCCTAGAAAAAATCGGTCTGGATGGGCATCCACATCAAAGTTGTGACGTCTCATTTGGCAGTTCAAGTCAAACTGAGGAAAGGTAAATTTATCCATTTGAGATGGAAACGGGTGGCAATATTTTTCAAAGCCAGGCATTGAAGACCAACTTTCAAAGGTAATGCCGTTTTTATAGGTGGCATTGCATTCTGACATCCACTCTGATTCTGCTACGCCAATTTCTTGGAAAAAGTTTTGCATTGACGGAGTGGAGCCCTCTCCAACTCCAACAACACTAACATCAGGAGATTCAACCAAGATAAGTTGGATATTTTTATCCTTCCATCTGGCCGCCATTAAATTAGCAGTCATCCACCCTGCAGTTCCACCACCGAGAATTACAATGTTTAATTTATCTCGAAGCATTTTTCACCTTATGAATATGATTTACGTGACTAAGGCGAGCGCCCCAAATTTGTGTAGAGATAAAGAACGGTCAACGCTGTCTTTACTCTGCTTTAGTTTAGGTATTTCATATATTCAAATAAATGGGCAAATTACGGATTCGTCACGGCATTCGTAAAGTTCGTCACATTGACCAACCATGCTTAACTGATTTGTCTAAAGATTGTTCATGAGCCGCACCTAGATCATTTTGAAGACATCAGCAGTTATCGCTTGTTATGTATTTTCTACAAGAATAACTCTCTGCAGGCACCTATTTGCGGTTGCCAGTGAGTGTCTTCATGCTTCAAATAAGCGAGTCCTATCGAGGTTATTAACAAAATGTCATTTCTGATTCGATAAGCTGACCACTTCGTATGAGTACAATCAAATTCTTCTATCAGCGCCATAATTGAATGTGTTTAGCCAATCAGAAAAACATCTAAAAGCCCGATAAATCCTCGTTTTTAACAAACAAAATGGAGAAATCAATGTTTAAGAAATTGCTATGTATAATGTGCTTGGTCGCCGCGCTAAGTGGATGTGATAGTGAACATAATGATCCTGAAATCACTTTTGGGGAATATACCTTTGCGGTCATATTTGAAAATTATGGTTGGTCTGAACAAAAAAAAGGCTTTTATATCAACGGTGAAGGGGAGCTGTTCACCTATAACATCAGTAACATTGGATTGGATAGCATTCTCTATAAAGAGGAATTAACACAGCAACAACTACGCGACTATTTCGAAGTGCTGCCGGTTTATGAAGAAACCATAGACACAACGTTATTTGATTACCAGCTTGCTCTTGTTAATGATGCAAAGTTGGGTGAACTTTCTGAGGAATCATTCGAATGTTTCGATTCGGGACATTTTTTTTATTATGCCTTTGAATTGAACTCAGAAACGGGAAATTATCGTCCAATTCTGCTCTATCACACAGGAGATGTGCGTCAGGAAAACTTGTCTCAGAGCGCTATCATTTTGAAGAATTGGTTGATTGAAAAGGCGGAGCGCTATCAGATTGCCTATCGACTCGTTCAAGGTGAGAATAACTGGTGTTCTGGTCTTTAGTTGTCTTTCTATATATCTTTGCAACCGGTATGAAATTAGCAGGCCACGCAAATCATTTAACTGTGTGTTTCGTGAAAGCGTGAATCGCCTTGGTTATGGTAGTGACCGTCATGGTTATATTCAACCTTTCTATAGTATAAATGAATCGTGCCCGCACTCAGTACTATGCCCACAATCATAACCGTGAATATGATTATGATTCTTGTGGTTTGCCGCTACACTCGTAAATATTAGTAAAAGCAAACTCACGCCTATAACTATACGCATTCCTAATCCATCTAATAATATAGGTAACTCACTGATTCAATGAGTTCACCTTAAAGTTACTCCACTCTGAAGGCGACATTTGAGTAATCGATTTCAATTCAAGTTTCCCTGAGACGTAACCTGGTTCGTCCGGTTTGGCTATTGCAAATGCAACCAGTGTCCCCGTTTTCTCTTCAAACCAAATTTCTCCTCCTTTATTATTTAATCCGAGTCCATCAATCGAGTATTTTCGCGTTTCAAATGATTTATATTCTTCTATTCCCAGAAACTTCATATCAACGCGCCCAAACTTTTTCAATGCTATAGGCCTAGCAGTCAGATCGAAATCATTTATCTCGAAAGAATAGGTTTCTTTAGATTTTAAATGGGGGTATATATATCCTAGGCTAGCAAAATCAAAATCATAACTGTGCCAGGGTAAGCCATAAGTCTTTAAGTATTGGTGGTTTTCTCCGATAGTAACGTCGAGTGTATTACTAGCACTGGTTGTCAAGCTCAGCGAATGCGTTTCTTTACCTAAATTGTCCATCCGGGAAGCGTCAAACTTGTCAACGATTAAAGTGGATGGATTCATTTTTGCTCGCACAATCGTTGCATGCGCACTACCTACGCGCCACTTAAAAGATTCAATATTATAGTTATCGTGATGGTACACCGCGATATTCCCTGAGTTACTTCCGTCAAGATTTGATTTCTCGTAAAGCAACATACTGCCGACCATTGACAATTGGTCATTATATTCTGCTTTATCCGCGCTCAGATAATTGATTGCAATATTGATAGCTTCATCTATCCCTGAAAAAAACAACTTACTTGAATTATCGATATGGATATCAGGCTCTATCGATATTCTATCGTCGTTCGGACGAGAGTTCTGCCAATAGAGACTCGAATATAGAACGGATATTTTGCTATGAGGCAATTGAAACACATTTGTTTCGCCGTAATGATTAGGGCTGCTGCCAGTATTTTCGCCAATAAAAGTCGCCTTAGTATGCTGTTCAAGATCTGTAGCCAGCATCATTCCCGCGGAGAATACTCTTGACGACGTCAAAACGACCAGATCTTTTGGGTTGTTAATTTCGTGTGTAGCGAGCTTGTAGATAAGTGGCCATCTTTTGCTCCCATTTCCACCTCTATTCAGCCTGATATCAACGATCATTTTTTCAATTCGTTGACTCTCAATGTCTTGAAATATGCCATCGACGAACTCGGAAAATACCAGGTCATCATCACGAAGCGCTTTAATTTCTATATACATGATTTTTGTATGGGGAATAATAACTTTACAATAGTTGTCACTACAGCTCGCCACAGGCTTCTCAATTTTTGTATTGACCCACTCAGGATCATCTGAATCTTTTACAAAATAAGACTTAATCCATTGAATAGAATGCAGGTACTCTTCCTTTTCAAACAAGACAATGAATTCCTGCCCTTTATCATTGAGCAGCGTCAAACTAGTTGTCGCGTCTGTTTTGCCACCTAATGCCCAATTCACGAGGGATACATTGCTTAGATAGTAATTCGCTATGTCTGCTTCCCAAAATGGGTTGTCTTTTGAAATCAACTGCTTAATTCTAGAAAGTACTGCTGAAACTGAGTCCCCACCGAATTTTACGACCTTTTGGCCAATGAGAGCAGAGTGAGATGTGGACGCAGAGACAATATAAAGTCCATCGTCAAACTGCTTAAATTGGACAGGGAGATATTGAAAATTCATCCCTGTATCTATTGGAAGGTCAATCAAGGGCAGCAGAGTATGGCCGTCACCAACCTTAGCTAGCGCTTGTGCTAGCATTATACGTCGTAGTTCAGGATCTTTAGCTTCCTTGGCCACGTCAAATGCTTTTCTCAATTCGACTTCATTTGCGGAATGATAGAAATTAGCATGCTCCTTCTCGAGATGAGCATAAAGAGTGTTAACATCCTCAACCCAGTGAATTTCAGAGACAACGTCTCTTGAATAGGCGGTCTGAAAAAGCAATGCGGTAAAGGTAAAAAGTACTAATGTTTTCATTAAACATCCTTCTCTAAAAGACCTTTTAAATACGGTAAGCAAGACTGCCAAGAGTTTGCCAAAAGACTTGAAGCCATAAGAAACTTGCCATTTTCAATCAGCCTGACAATTTCTTTGTGAGCGTCGAACGCCACCTTCAAATCATCAACGGAAGACAAGACTAAGTGCTCATAAGGAAAAGCAATATATCTAAGCTCATTGCAAGTACGCTTTAATAGCTTATTTCTACATTTGCTTATTAGAGCGTTTTCAAATGAGGATAAGGTCTCGAAAGAAACTGATTTTGTAGATGCCTCAAATTCAAGGCGCATCAGCAGTTCGTTTAATTTGAAAACCTCTCGCGAAGAGAACTCCTCAGACATTTTTAAAGCCATTCCTTCAAGGCTACTTAACAGCTGATAACACTCTGCAGCGGTTTCAAAAGAATATTCATTTAAACTAAACCCCACATTATTGGCAAATTTTAAAATCCCGCGCTCAGACAAACCAAACAATGACTCTCTGACGGGCGTTGGACTAACTCCTAAATGCCTTGCCAATGCCGCAATATTTATCTTTTGACCAGGCTTTAGTTCGCCTGTAAACAACTCATTCATCAGTGAGTCTTTCACTTTGTCTCGAAGAGACTTATCAATGACCATAAAATTTTATATTTAATCCGTAGTTTATTATTCGTATATCATATATGATTTGTGGTTCGAGGATAGCGAAGAAATGTAACAGAATCTGTTTAAGGATAGGCAGTCAATAAAAGACAATGGACTAGTTTGACCAAACTCAACGTTAGGAGCTAGTATCAAAGGGTTACTTTGAAAGGAATCGACATGGCAAACAGGAAGTTAGCGGTACTTATAGACTCTGAGAACACCCCACATTCCAAACTCTCTCTTATCATCGAAGAACTTTCGTCCTTTGGCCAAATAATAGTCAAACGTGCATATGGAGATTTTTCTTCCGATCACCTTAAGAACTGGAAGAAGCCATTAAATGAGCTTGCCATACAGGCAAAGCAACAGTTTTCTTATACCGTGGGTAAAAATTCCACAGATGCACTTATGATTATTGATGCGATGGATTTGCTGTACAGTGAGCGGTTTGATTCATTCGCAATCATCTCAAGTGATAGTGATTTCACTAGTTTAGCGACGCGCTTAAGAGAGTCTGAGATTTACGTTATTGGTGTAGGCAAATCATCAACTCCTAGTTCATTTAAGAATGCATGTGGGGACTTTATTGCTTTAGAAAACTTAGGTTTAAATGAGTCACCAGAAAGCAATATCAGCGAAAATATCGAAGCGGATAAAGAGTTGTGGCAACTGATGCATCAAGCTTGGCAAAATTATCGTGATGAAGCTGGTTGGGCGAAATTAGGTGAAGTTGGAAAGTACCTCAAACGCTTGAAATCTGATTTTGATACTAGAAGCTATGGCCTAAAGAAGTTGTCGGACTTTTTTGAGTTGCATCCCGATAGATATAAAACGCGTAACACAAAAAATTCAGGTCTTGAATTTCAGCTGATTACAAAATCGAGTCGCTCTAGTTCTTAATTAAACTGTTGGGAAGTTCGCATGATAATAAGCCATAGTAAACTTAAAGCTCGACAACGAGCAGAGCGAGATGGGCATAGTGAGAATCTCGCGTTAAGAGTCCATCGAGCACTCAGTTGGCTGAAGAGAGCAGAGGCGGAAGTGGATGATTTAGATGCTAAGTTCATTTTTTTATGGATCGCTTTTAACTCAGCATATGCGCATCAGATCCATGACAATAAATTGTTTTCTGAGCAAGAGACCTTTCGAAATTTTTTGTCTCGGTTGTGTGAGCTGGACAATCAAAGCCGATTATCGGATCTGGTTTGGAGGGAGTTCACATCTTCGATTCGAATGTTGTTGAACAACAAATTTGTGCATGCCGGATTTTGGGACTTTCAGCGCGGTGAAAAAACTAAAGAAAAGTGGCAAGAAGAATTTGATGCTTCGAAATCCTCCGCTAGTAAGGCTCTAGGTAACAAAGATACTGCTGCAGTCCTAGGCATCATTTTCTCACGGCTATACACCCTTAGAAATCAAATGATACACGGGGGTGCAACTTGGGATAGTAAAGTAAACATCGACCAAAAGAGAGATGCTGTTAATTTCCTAGCTAAGTTTGTGCCTTACACTATAGAAATAATGCTAGATAGTACTGACGTGGTATGGGGAGAGGCTAGTTACCCAGTGGTGAAGGAATAGATTCCTAAGCTTTGTACTTTCGGATCCCATACTATGATGCAAGCATACCTGATAAATAGATAGCATCTTATTTAGGCTCATGGAGCACACATGAATACACAAGCATTACTGATTGCTTTAATGTTGATTTGCTTTTCTTCAAGTACATTTGGAGTGGTAAAGCAATCTCGCTCTGGAATATGTCACCCTCCCGATTCACCATGGTATGCAAAGACGAGTAACAAGGTTACATTTAAAAGCGTAGAAGCCTGCATAGAAGCAGGAGGACGATTACCGAAGGGGTATGTCCCGTCAAAGTCAGCCGCTGATATGGTAGAGGATGCAACCAATGACGCTATCATCGAAGGACGAGATTTTGTTACTCTCTATGACCGGAATGATTACAAGCATTGGTCAGATTTTGATGGAGATTGCCAGAATACTCGTCAGGAAATTCTCATTTCGACCTCTCAGGTAGAGGTGACATTTACGAACGCAAAGGCATGTACTGTAAAAACGGGTAAATGGTATGACCCTTATACAGACAAAACGTGGACGAAAGCTTCCGATGTTGATATTGACCACATTGTTCCTTTAGCCGCTGCTCACTCGCGTGGCGCTTATGCGTGGTCTCCTAGTTTAAAAGAACAATTTGCCAATGATCCTCTGAATCTTATACCTGTCGAAGACAATACTAATCAGGAGAAGGGAGCAAAAGGACCTGCAGACTGGATGCCGCCCAATCACTCATATCGATGTGATTACCTAAAGCGTTATCAACTAATAATGAATAAATACGGTCTGTCTTATCATTCATCTGAAAGGCGCGTAGTGGGCCGGATGATGAAGGCTTGCAACATCGCTATTGATTTTTAGCTGGGTTGCTCTTTTTCAACGGTATGCAAAAACGTTGTTAGCTTTGCTCGTTCGCTTTTTGTTTACGCTGATTACGCTCTCTACTTTCTTTTATCAAAGCTTTGGCTCTGGCTGCAGATGCAAGTGCGCTGGCTCTAGCCAATACCTTCTGTGCTTGTTCTGGCATATTAAATCCTCTGCATTTCTAGTTTCATACTACATAGAATTGAGCTTGTAGGTCAATTGCATCGCGCGAATACGTGTTTTGATGACGAGTTTGAAAGCCAGTGGCAAGTGGTGCTTCTCATTCGCTAAAACTGATGGCCTTTAGGTATTCATCAATTTTGGGCAACAAGCTTGGCCAATAAGAAGGCAGGTTGTGCTTCGCTCCATCAATGATCATGAATTCATATGGCACATCTGATTTCTTTAACTGCTCTGCTAAACGATACGCGTTTCTAATATCCACGCGCTCATCTTTATCGCCGTGAATAATTAACACAGGTGGTGCGTGTCCGACTTCGCCATACCATCGAGCGGGTGACCGTTTGTGAAATTCGTTGTCTTTTGTTTCGTCGGTATATTGGATACGCTTTTTCAACATGGTTGCAAAATTATCGTCTCTCTCTTCCATTAGCCAAAGATCAGAAATGCCGGCGAGTGTGACTACTGCCTTTACCCGCTCTGTCTGACTAGCAGCTACCAATGATTGCATGCCACCTCGGCTGATACCTAACATAGATATGTCCTGCTTATTGGTGTTGGGCATTTCATCAATGATGGATATCAGACTTAAAACGTCGCGAATATCAGAGCCGCCGAACTCATCAACTCCTTTATTGAATTTTAGATTCATCTCGCCTCTAAGGTTGCCCCGATAGTTGCTAGCGATAACAGCATAACCTGCATCGGCAAAAGGCATTAGCAGCATCATCACACTACCAAAGTTCCAGGAGCCAAAAAATCCGTTACCACCTCGGTTAACAATGAGCACCGGCTTTTTCTCTTGCCCTGTTTTGCTAAACATGTAGTAGCCGTTTATGTCAAAGCCATCCACTTTGTATATGATCGTCTTGCAGTCGAGATTGTCTCGATAGTATTCAAATGTACTTTTAGGGAATGCGGCATCAAATGCGGCCTCTCGCTTGGCTCTATCTTCACCTTCGCGCCCCTTCATTAGTTGTTCTTTCCAGCTTTCATGATCTGCAAAAACACCTTTGAAACATGGCGCCGACTTATTGATGAGGCTTTCACCTCTTATTTCATTTGAATGTGCGACTAATGAAATGAGGATTGATAGTAGAATGATGATCCGTGGGCGTTTCATGAAGCAGAATCCTTTCTGGTGTTTCAATTTTGGGCCGAGTAATTTTTCGCCTAGGTAGATAAATGGCAAGGAAAATCGTTCCGCAATTCATCATATATTGTTTAAGTTTACATGATAAAGCAAAGTTACCATTATGATATTGGTATTAAAAATTATTAAAAGAAGACTAGTGCTATATTTACACTGTTCCTGAATTTAATTTTTGATGGATTACACACAATGGAGAAAGCGCTGCCTAAGCCAAAATCTTCAAACGAGGATTATGATATCTACTACAGAGACTTCTTTTGTATTATGTCATCCGATGGAATGTGTATCTCAGGACTCGCCGAACACCCTAGCACAGTTGTGAAGAGTGAAGGTTCAAGTCAAAAAAGGCTTTCTAAAGAAGTCACTTAGACGATTTGCCCTGACTTTAATCTTGGGAAGAGAGTGAATGTCAATGTATCAGTTCATCAAAACATCTCGACAATCTGCCTCAAATGCTCCGATTTATGATATGCCTCAGGACCTCATCGATAAAAAACGTAGACCAACACAGGAGGAATTTTGGGGATCAGTATGGGCTAGCGGCGTTACGAAGGAAGAGTGTGCTGAAGCTAGACGAAAATTAGCGGCCTCACTTACAACTAAACCTCAGCATAAAAATAGCGATGGCTTCTAATCCTCAGGTTTTCTCGTTAAAAGGCATTGAGCGTCATTAATATTCAGCCCTCCATTTGCAACATGTCGCATATGTTTCATAACTGAATGCCAATTTGGGAATTCTTCTTTACCAAAGTGAATGTGAGTGCCTTTGAATCGATCTGCTCCGTTGGCGGTTCTATCATCGATTAAATAGTCGCCCTCATTTAGATGCTTGTTGTGACTCAAAATGAGTCTTTTATATGCTGCTTTACCTAAGTGTTTCTTAACCCATAATAATTTATCTGACCATGCTGATGGGTTCTCCCATGGGGATGTGGACAGGATATAGGTATCGCAGATTGTCGATAATTCATTGAAAGAATCAATCGCACCCTCAATAGGCTCCATTAAACTGAAGATCCCTTCTACTTCATCAAGTCGATTGTCATACTTCTTCAGTATCTCGGGAGGTAGCTTAGGAAAGGCTGACGGGAAGTCGACTAGTACATTGTCCATGTCGACATAAACTGTTAGTTTCCTTTTCATTTGATTACTCATTATGGCTCCTTGGTTTCGGACGCAACGTATTCAGCCCGCCAACAATCACAAAGGCTTTATCTTTTGAAACTTCCTTTTTCTCTACAGGCTTGAGCATTGACTTTTGAATTGTGCTTATTCCTCGCGCGTGTTTAATACCTGACAATATTCCAAGTATCGACACGTCGGGTTTATGCTGTTCTACATATCGACGGATATAACTCTCTTTCTCTGATACAACGAACTGAGTAACTTTATCATTACCGCGTTGAAAAATGACTAGATATAGATTCATGCTTAGTGTTTCCTTTTGCATGAGCACATCGCCTTTTCCATTTTCCTATATTTAGGACACATCCCATCATGTTTGATGGAAACCACCTTATTCGACGAGAACAGGTTGGTGAAGTCTGGCGACTTACTCTTAATGTTTGATTGATCAGATATTAAGTTAACATGTGGACGTCTAGATGTCCATACTGGTTATTCCTGTTTTTCTTTTGCTTACATTTGAGTTTAACTTTTAGCGAATAGGTACTAAATTTAAAAATACGAAAATCACAAACTCACTAACTCTTTAGTGAGCGTTAGCGCGCGTCGTAACAGGGTTATATGAATACAATAATAGCTAATACACAAACCGAAGAAGCTGCCTCTCCCGAACAGTTATCAAAAGGGCTTCATGTCGCAATAAATGTCTTAAGAAAATGGAATGCAACGCCGGCGCAGATGTCAAGCATATTGGGTGTATCGACTGCGACTATCAATCGAGTCAAGCGTAAAGAAATCGTGAGGTTGAGTAGAGACCAGGCCGATCGCGCGAGCTATGTTCTGAATATTCATGCTTCACTCAGGACGGTGTTTGAAAATCCGAAAAATATTTACGGATTTGTTAACATGGAAAACCACAATCCATTTTTCAATGGCCGCACGCCCTTGTCGCTGATGGTCGAAGGCTCGATGGCTAATCTGTATGAAGTCTTTAAACGAATAAATGCTTTAGAAATGTTGCATCATCAGCAAACCTAGCTTGCTGTTTGCTGATCACTCTCTTTTTTATTCTTTATTAGATCTTTTTTGACAGTAGCCTTTAAATCTAGAGTCTCACTCACGTTCAATTTGCCTACAAGGCGTCCCACACTGTAGTCATTCGTCATCAATAAAAAGATCATCAAACTTATCAGAGCTTAAGTTATTTTCGATGACTTCTACTATGTCCGCTACATGACTAATTCTCCTATTATTTAAGTTGTCAGTTTCGACGACTAATTTGAGTTTAACTGGCTTTCCGCTGTTATTTCGTTCTAAATCCAATAGTTCACATTTAATAGATTCTTCATAGGTAACTGTTCGGTCCCTCGGAATCAGAAAATCGTTACATGTCGCTTTTGACAATTTAACGTGCGTGTCACTCCAGATCATGCCATTAACGTAGGCTATATGAGTAATAGTTTCTGCGCTTACGATTTCTGGCGTGCTGTTGGCAAGGCGCGGGATTGTCAATGTCACTCCGTTGAGATCGCATTGAGTCGCTCGTTCGGGTAGGTTTCGGCTGAATTTGAGGAACGACTTTAATATTCTAGCTTCGGTGTTATTTGAGACCGCTAATTCTTTTGTTTTGATGCTGCTGTCAGTATCGAGTAGGTTCTGTTGAGCAAGGTTTTTTATTTTTACTTCGATGGAATCAATATTTGGGCTATCAGCCAAATCAGCCACCGCATCTAAACTAGATTGGATCATGCTTTCACACTCTTGCATTATGTTTAACCAGGTCTTCTGCGGCATGTTCATATTTCGTGTCTGTGCGATGAGCGATAATTGAAGTGAGTTGCTGTCTTTCTTTATCTCCTTGATGATTGTGAAAATAACCATGTTGTCGTTTATCTTAGTTGAAAATTTTGAGAACAAAGCTGCTCTGATATTTTCTAGATGTTCGCGTGCAGCCTTCTGGGTTCTTTCGTCGACTGGGGACCAACTTAGATTGCCGTTTAATTCAGAAATATTGCATTCGTGTATGCTGATCAGATGATGCATTCGGTGATTCATTTTTTAATCCTTAGTTGTATATAGTTGTTTGAAATTTGCTCACTCATCATCGACTCACTTGACGTTATGAGCTTTAAGTAAATGTTTAGAATGAAGATGACGCGGTGGATAAGTCGCCGGTCTGACAGTGCGTTGATTTTGAGTGACGCCATCATTTGCTGTAGGGCTTTAATTTTTGCCGTCCGAGCAGGTAGTTTTCCAACAGTCGTCACAACATCGCTTAGGAAAGCAGCTGGCCAGGTGTCTTTGATGGTTGGTTGGCTAAATTTGACGCTTAGTTCGACATTGCTCTTGATGAATTCAAATAGCACTTTCAGGCTTGTTGCGTCCGCTGCGTTTAATACCAAATTGGTTTGACTATCAAAATCAAAAGTATCTACCCACAAGTTTAATGCGTGATTTAAGTCCTTTAACTTTTTGTCAAGGCAATCGCAATTTTGAAGATTTTCTAGTGCTTTATAAAAGCGAGTTTCAGCTTCTCTATTAAAATGTGAAACGACATCATGTGCTTCTGAATAGCTAAGAGCATCATTTTGTTTTTGAAAGAGGTTATAGATAGAAAAACCGGAGTTGATTTCTACTTGAGCAGCAGCATCAAAGACCGAATGGCTGTCAAAGAAACGATTCATGCTACAGTTTTCGATAGCGCTCGCGTTGATGGCAGATTGTGAGTACCAAAGCAGCTTGTTTGCGATGCCTATCAGCGTCACTTCAGTATGTGCAACGTTCAAATCAAGGCCAGCCTGTGTTACTTCTCTTTTTTTTTGAGTCTCAAATGGTGGCGTTGAGATAAGCTTCGAAACCCTTTTGTTTATTGTCAATGCGGAAAATGACTCGCTTTTGTTTCCTCGACTTCTTCGTTTAAGCGCAGCGCCACTTTTATTGGCAAGGCAATAGTCTCGCCCAGCGTCAGTTAAATGACTTGAAAAATCGGTAAGAGTATTTCTTAAAAGTTCGCTATGACAATGCGTGTAAGAAGTGAGTGTCGTTAACTCGTCTGAGTGGCCAACTGCGGTCGCTATGTGTCTAAGCGGATAAATGTTTGTATTGAAATTTTCAATATCTTGTTTGCCGTATGCTTCTCGTAGTGACTCAAATTTCTGCGAAAATTGTCGACCAACATAGCTATGCCTGAAGTGGTGAAACCTTAGCGATCCGTCGCCGGTTATACCGCGTAGGCACTTATGAATTATGTCTATGGTTCGTGATGGCGATATTAACTGTCTGCCAACAGCATTTTGGCTGTTGAAGAGTGGCGTTAATTCATCTCGTTCTCTTTCTGCAATCTTTGAGATAATTAACGCTTCTAACGCTTGTTTTTCGACATCGTGAAGAGACTCATTGCTGACAAATGCCCGCTTTCCGTTTTCGCTTTTGAGTCCGCGAATGATGTTTTGCTGAATAAGTATTTCGAGACATTCATTGTCGATGACATCTCGTGCCAATAGGCCAAAGGCTTCAAAATAGCGAAGTGCAGCGCGATAGCCTAAAACGACAAGCGCTATCAGTTGTAAGCGCTCGTGCTCGTCAATAAAGTCAAGAGTACTTAAAGTGGCAATTAGATCTAGATATTCGCTCTCAGAAATAAAATTCGCGTCGATATTGAATGGAATACTTGAGCTCTGCGCAGCAGCAAAGATAATGCTCCACTCAATATCTTCGAAACCGTAGCTCTCGCACAATAGACCATGGAAGGCTTTAATCACGGTGCACATGACGTCCTTACTTTTACCGCTAGTTCGACTTAATGCATCACAATAAACTTCTTCCCAGAACACGGCATTTTGTTGAAAGAGATCGACGCCAATTGGCCTTTCGTCTAGCGGTAAAAGGACTTTAATGATGGTACCTAAATATTGTCTCACCGTTGAATATGCAGGGTCTGAAGTAGCTTTGGTACCATTTTTAATCATCGATAGTGCGTAGTCGGCTACCAAACCTGCTTGAAGTGACCAATTATTTTCAGAGGTAAAAAGTTCATTAATCGCATTAAGGAGGTGATTCTTTTGCTTTACGTCGCGTTTTTCGTTTCCCGCAAATGCTAGAGAGCTAATATCTTTGTTTATCTTTCTTAAATCCTTTTTTAGGCAGAGCAAGTTTTTGCCAGTGTTTTTCCCAGAAAGTATTAATGGCAACTTTGTGAAGTTTCGTTTGCGTGCTAATTCTTCTTTAATATTTTCATGTGCCAGTGATTGGTCACTTGATAAACGTGTTACTACTTTGAGCGGTAAACTCGCTGTTAGGTACGTTCGATTCGTATAGCCTCGTAAGCATCCTGGCAGCTCTATGATGGCAAGGCAGTTCGCTGAATGAGCGAGGTAAGAACTGGGATAATTAGCCTTTACGTGTAGAGACAATAAAAGTTGAGATAACGCTTTAGTAAATTTTGACGTTGAGAATCGATAGGACTTTCCGTTAGTTATTTTTAGATATGCGAGGATTAGGCCGGAAGTTATGGCGTCAGCGCTCCACTGATAACGATATTCCGGGTCATCAGAGCATTGCGTAAAATCGATGATGATACTGTCATCTATCTTAAATAGAGACGTGTTTAACATCGAAGGGAGCCTTTGTATAAAAGGTTCATAAGACATCCCCCCCAACAAGGCTGCAGAAACTGTTATCTCAGCGAGACGAGTGTAAAGTTCAATATCACTCAGAGATTGTTTGTTGAGATAGGACAAAAATTGAGATCTTAAGCTTTGGGCGTCGGCGTAATATTTAAGTGTTAAGGCAGAAAATGGAGTTGCCTCAGAACGAGCGCTGGCAAATTCGCGTGTTTTTGAAAGTCTTAGCGCCAACTCTTTGCGGATCTTCGCTAAGCAGCGTTGTGTTAATTTCTGTTTGTCCCTTTTTGTTACATAAAGCTCTTCTAAAAACGTCAATTCATCAACGTTAAGTTGACTGATTTTTCGTTTGTGAAAATGCTCGACTATTGTTTGCTTTAAGTGATGTCTGGCGGCTGCCTTGTTCATCTCGCTTACTTTTTGTCGCTTTTCATAGCCGAGTTTCCGTTTGGGATCTTGGATTGGCTGCGCGAGCTTAGGTAAAGATGTCGTTTTACGTATAGGACTTACAATTGGCCTCCAATCGTGTTCGAGTAAGAATGATTCTATACAAGGCCTAATAATATTAAGTGCATCAAGACAAGAGATAGTTGAGCGAACGCCAAAAGGGTGCTGGGGGCCGTATATGTGACCCAGTTGAATTTTAACCAGATCACCGCTGGGTAATAATTTCATGAGCTCTGTGGCTAGAATATGCCTAGTGAAATTAACAGGCCATCGCCAGTAATTCTTAAATTGTTCCTTTAATATTTTTTGTGTAATTGAGATAAATTGATGTGGGTTAGCATCATCTAAGTAAAAGAAAAGTGGGAAATTTGAGCTCTTCTCGCTTAAAGCTGCTTCAAGTTTATGGGCCAGATTTCTGAGAGCTTGATTTTCAAACAACTTGCTCGGAAGCGCTTTTAGATACGAAAGATAATACTCGACTTGTTTAACAGCTGAATTGCTAAGCGCCGCAATGCGCCAAATCGAAGAAGCAGAAGTTGATTTGTCTGAAATGGCGATTAGGCCATTCTCTAAATCGATTTGCTCTAGGCTGCCAAACGGATCTTCGACGGGGCGATGCCCTGTGGCCAAAAACAACAAGGACAGACAATAGTCAGTATATCGATTATGTATCTCGATGATATTTTTGCAGTCTTTGGCCAACGAGATTTCATTAAGAATTGACTTTCTTAGACAATCGATGTCGTTTCTCGACGGGTGAGGAAGCGTGACTATTTTGGCGTCGCAACTTTCGCTAAGTGGGTTTGGATCTGACGGTACATAGAAATCTTCAGTTAAAAGGTTCTGCGTGGCCTTATTATATGCCTCTTTAAGTCTTTGTATTTCATGAGAAACATAGTAACCAAGATATGCGTGTGCCTGCGAAGGTTTACTTGCCAGCAAAAAGCTTAGACTCTCATCCCTATAAAGTAGCTGAAGTTCTAGATGCAGGGCAGCTGGTACTTTGTCCATTTTGATCCGCTGACATTGAGGAAATTTGCGAATCTTTCGGAGTAACCTTTTAATACCTTCGGTTGCGTCCTCTTTGCCTTTGAATAAGCTATTTAGAATGCATTGTTTTCGAACGGGAATGTGAGCAAGCCATTCTTGCAGAAACTCAGGGAAAGGTAATAACACTTCATCTGCAACTGCGAGTTGGGAAGGTGTCTTAAAATCTGGTGTGTAACCATCAACAGGCCTACTAATTTTTCTTCTATAAAGACCATGCTCTGTGATTTCACCCGTAGTGCTTTTTTTAAAGTTAAATACATCCTCAAGATATTGACCTGTTAAATACGAGATAAATAATAAGCCGGCTGAATTTCGTTCAGAATCACAGTCGCCCTTTAACGCCGAGACTAATGCACTTACAAAGTGTTTTCTTTCAATGGCAGTTAATCTTCTATAGTCATTCGGCGTTAGAAATTGACACTTCTGTATCCAATGCTTAGAACTTTTTTCGTGATCAATTTCGCTTCCTTTTGAATTGTCGAGGAGGCCATTTTGGGGGGCATCGCTTTGTGACAGAATTTCGAGATGAACGTCAAATAGCCTTATAAGAACTTTGATGAACCTTTTTTCCTTGCTATTAAGGTTGCCGTTTTCTGTTGCTCTATTCGCTTTATCAATAGCTTTATTTAAATCTTCCCTATCGCAGCCTATTTGGGCATACCACGCGAGGGGGAGAGGCGAGCATGCTCTGTCACTGATAAACGAGCGTATATCGTATGCGAAGTTCACAAGTTCTAAGTTGTGTCGAAATATTGAGGCGCAAAGTAAGTCACAGAGTAATTTCGTCAGTCCCAACTCATATTTATGTTTAGAGTCCCCTATTAGTTCGAGTTTCGCGAAAATTAAGGCCGGAACTGGATAGCGTATTTTAGTACCACTAATTAGATTTTGTTTATTGTAGGAGTGCGTCGGGGGCGTACTATACTGATCATCTTCTAACACACTTTTTAATGCACAAAGCGTCTCTTTTTTTATCGATTGAAGCGATTCAGAATGGTTTAAGTCAAAGCTGAACAACTCAATTAGTCGCTCAGCCAGAATAAAACGACCTTTAAAATGATGATCAATTCCTAGCGTATCTTCTAGTTTATCTAACACTTTTTTATATTCCGGGGCTGCATAATGCGACAAAGGCAGGATCAGCCGATCACGAAAGTTGGTCATAAACCCCCCGGCAAATCGAGTACTTTGAGTACCCCACTAAATCTGACTGATTGCTTTTCGTCGTCCTCATCGCATTGCTTTCCGAATAAACTCTCTTTTACCATTAGCTTGTTAAATAATTTTCTAGTTGGGCTTCGCTTAGTGCTTTTTTCAACGTTACCTCAAATAAACGTCAATATTTTTGGTAGACGCAGGTTTTTTCCCGGCCCCACGCTTTTTCTTTGAACATCAATTTGCTTTCATTGGCGGCCTTAGATTAGTAATGCGAACTTTTTTCACTTTACTGGCGGTGAAACCGAAATTTTTTCGCAATCAAGAGAAAAACCGATGGAAGTAGAGAGTTTGCTAATTATTCGAGTCGGCATTGAAAGCCTGATAAAGCTATAATTATCAATTGGATATGTTTAATTTGGTCATTCGTAGGGATGACGTTACGAGTTAACTTCGCTGCCAAGCCTGAGTGAAAAATTTAATTCTTTATTACTCAATGCTTTAATGGCGAGTTCGAAAATCAAGCGAAATTTCATCTTTTTTACTGTGATCTTTGGGTTATCCTTAATCTCAGAGGTGAAGAAAATGAATGAAATATTCACAATTAAATCATCGAATTTATGGACATCTTTGAGCACCTTGTTAATGAGGGGTGTATTAACAGAAGACCAACAGCTGGATGCTGAGCGTTTTACTCTGCGCTGTGAAAAGAATAATTGGACCTATGAGACGTTAGGCGATGGAGAGTCAATTCGGGTTTTGGGCTATTGACCTTAAACCTAGGAGTTTATCGGCATGTGGGTTGAGCATGTTGCTGCATGGAAAGTTTACGGGCTAGTCGTAATGTTGCTTGGACCTTTAGTGTTGGCTCTATTAACAGAGGTTATATGTCCTGTTGATAAGGAAACAGGCCGACGATATTTCCGATTCACTCCTAACGCAGACAAAAGTCAGTAGCTTGTCTCTCTATAAATTTGTCCATCAACTTCACTTTATGCGGACTTGTTGAGCGTAGTTGAGAGGTATTAAATTAGATTAATTGAAACATTTCTGTGATCTGCTTTGATTCTTCTTTTAACTCCTCAATGGCCTTTTGAACGATGCTGACACAGAGTTCGACATGTTTGCTTTCTTGATCTGAAAGGTCATATTTTAAGGTTAGGCTCTTGGCTTTTTCGATCCCCAGCTCTACTTTGCTTATTAGTTGAGTAATGAGCAGGTGAAGGCGTTCAGGGCTTATAGCAAAGGAAGATGCAAAATCAGCTAATGCATAGGCGGTAATAGGGTTTGTGAAATTACCTTTCTCACCCTGCTCATACTCTCCGATGGACATGGCATAGCTGCGAAGTGCAGCTTCTTCACTAGCATTTCCCCCACTTTGTTTTTCAACCTCGCATAGCAGAGCTTCTATGTTAACTAAATCATAAAATGGCGTTAGTTTCATTCCCGCACGGTTGATAAAAAAGCTAATGTTTTTTCCGTGTGCATCATAGTTTCGATTTAACACATTGAATATCAGCCATCTGATGAGTGATGTTTTGTATGCTGCTTGATTCGATGTTTTGATGCCGAAAAGCTTTGGAAATGAGGCGCCATCTCTAATGAATGCACCATCTCCGCTATCACCATGTTGTCTCTCATACTTATAAGAAGGTGGTAAGTTTATCGCTTGACACCCATCAATTACGTGTCGTCGCAATACTACATCTTTGTCAGGCGTCCATTGGCGGTCAAAGCGATCTATCACGAATGTCCTTACACCACCGTAATCACGGAGTTCGATATGGGGAATCTCTAATCCTGCTTCTTTTGCCAACGCCATGGTGAAAAACTCATTAACGGCTATAAAAGGGACCTTTCCGGTTTCGAATTTAAAAATGCGATTTGAACATAAGTTACCTTCTCCGAACCCAAGTTCACCATTTCTCTCAAGAAAGTTGAGTTTATCTTGCACGCCTGCAACCGATAATCGAGTCGTTCCATCCCATTGTGATAGCGAAGCTGCACTTGATTTGAATTTCTTGAGCCTGTCTGACAGCTCTTCTTTTGATACGGCTCGAAATGACGTTTCCACAGGGGGAGATTTAAAAGGGCGAAATGAGATGGCCCCTGATGTATCGGCACCAATAACTCTAATGAGACCAAAGGCGTTGTTTTTTGAAACAGTTGTATTGGACGTAATTTCCTCTAATCCGCGACCTTCAGGTAGAAGGTTTTGAATAAAGTTACGAACAGCTCTGCTGTCGAACTTTCCATCTAAGGGGAGATGAGGAGAAAATGCAAAGCCTTCTTTCACCCAGCCCGGCTCATATACCAGTGACATTTCAGATTCTGTTGCAGATTCTAAAGTCAGGGTAGCTATTTTGTTTAGTCGAGTGCCAATGAATACATCTAATGAATTAGAACCAGTCATCTTGTATAGCCTCGTCACTTACTTTTTCTTGCGAGTCAGTTAAGTCATCAGAAATTATTTGAAATGAGAGCCCTAAGTACTCCATGACTTTTAGTAAAATCGCAAAATTAACCTTATCGTCGCCTTTCTCAATTTTAACTAATGTTTGTTTTGATATAGAAAGCGTCGTTGCGACATCAATCAAGCGTAGCTTCATGCCAGTTCGTTTAGCAGCAATCGCTTTGCCAAGAAGCCCTGTGGAAAACATGCCTGTCAAATCAGGCATAGGATTTGGTTTGACTGCTTTTCCGCCTCTGCGCTTCATAAAAGTATATTAAATTGGTATTTTGTGTTGAAGGTAGCGAAGAATGGCCATTAGGTCAATCTTAATGGACTTATTGCTGTCTATTATGGGATGCCCATAACGTAGTCATGTGGAACAGGTGTATTCTAATTAAGTCTATTTAAATGGTCATTAAGCCAGGTTTCTTAATGTGCGGACCTTAAAGACTAATTAAGTGAACTTTAATCGGACGTGCAGGAAGCGGCAAACAATGAAGAAAAATATTAGAGGGAGTTAACATGTCTAGTTCGCATGAAGCTATGAATCGATTTTGGTTTATCTTGAGCAAGATTCCTCGTTTCCCTCAGACGGTCACGGTGAAGGAGTTAAAAGCATCACTTGAAGACGACGGTATTTATGCAAGTCTGAGAATGATACAACGCGATCTTAACTTTCTTTCTTCGATGTCACTTTTCCCTATAACACATGAATCTATAGGTAAAAAACACGCATGGTTTTGGCCAACATCATGTGCTTTTTTAACGTTGCCAGCTATGTCGAGCAATGTAGCACTGACTTTCCATTTAGCTCAAAAATATTTGTCACCTCTATTGCCTCCTCACTTGTTGAATGATCTACAGCCGTATTTTGATAGTGCAGAGAGGATCCTCGATTCACAGGCTTCTAAAGCAAACGGTTGGAGAGACAAAATTCTTCATATCAATTCGGGGCCGTTTTTTCATCATGTTACAGCCGAACCAGATATCTTAGCGTCTATATATCAAGCTGTTTTCCAGCAGCACAAATTCAAAGCTGTATACAACCGCAGAAACGGAAATCCCAAGTGCTATGTGTTGTCTCCCCTAGGGATAGCTGTAAAGGGGGCTAGGATCTACTTAGTTGCGATGAATGAGAAGGGAGATGTTAAGCAATACTTCGTAAATAGATTTATTTCTATTGAATTACTAAGCGAGTCTGCCGCGATAAATAAGGATTTTTCTTTGGCCCATTACGCAGAGCAGCAAGGAATGTTTGATTATCCAAGAAGTACCAATTTAGAAACCATAGAGTTAGCGGTTAAAGACGAGTTCATTTTTTACTTTAATGAAACGAAGATAGGAGAAGATCAACATATTTTGAGCGATCAAGATGGTACTTACATGGTACGAGCCAAAGCATTGATCACCGATGAGATGCTGTGGTGGCTAGTTGGTCGGGCAAACATGATTAAAGTCTTGTCTCCTAAAATGTTGAAAGATGAGGTCAAACGTTTACTAGTCATTGGACTAGAGAGTTATTCCTAATCTCCTTCAAGAAATTTGGCGTCATTACTTCCAAACTCTTTGGCAGCGAGTTTTATTTTCAATTGCGTCACAATGTGACGCTTTTAGAGTTTAATCTTAGTCTCATCATGAAGAGCGGATTGCTGAAACGATAGGATTAACATGCTTAAGTTTAAAGAATACTTAGAAATGTTCTCTAACTCTGGAGATATTAAAGTTCATGTTGAATTTAAAAAATTTGGCGGCTCTATAGCACCCAGATTTATGCAGTCCAAGGAGATATTAGCGCTAGTATCGGACAACAAATTCATATCAGAGATTATGTTTGATGGACATCCATTTAGGGTTATTGAATATAAGATAAAGCCATCAATTAAAGCGTTAGTTATCGTTGCCGAGCCTGTCAATGGGGACGCTATATGTTGATTGTGAGGCGTTATTCCTCTACAACAGTATGTTCAAGGAAAGAATATGCGGCTTATTTAAGGAGTCATATCTAGTATGGAATTTGTTTTAGTATCAGATCCTGTTGCTGCCAATTTTGTCAGAAGAGAACTCGCTAACTCAAAAGTATTTAATGTTAAGGTCGGTAATTACAATGCATTGCTAGAAGTACTAAAGGAGCTTTGGATCCTTGATGAGCCTTTAGATGAGTTTGATGAAGAATTACGTAGAAAGGCCGTTATGCTTACGGATGCATTCTGGTCAAAGTCCATACGAGTCGATGAAGAGAGTGTAATTCGGACATTATCTGAGACTATTTCTTTAGTCCTTAATGGGTTACCACTCGCTCAAACCGTTAATCCAATTATGAATATCGATGACCGAACTCAGAGATATTTCAACGATATTGTTAGATTAATAAACTCGTTGTCCAGCAAACCCAGAAGCTATCAAATTTCTCTTGATTGGTTTTCAATTCCTCTTAATGAGTCTTTGGCAAACCTTATTCTGCATACACATCAAAATGTCCATCTTTATCCATGGCAAAAGGATGTAGTGCATAGACTTACAGATGGGGGCCAAGTCCCTTCACAGGAAATTCAAGATGCTTTTTTGAAAATGAGTGAGATAGGCGGACCTCAATTCAATGAGGTTGCAAATAGTTTGTTTGTACAAGATTGCACTGTTACAAAACCTGAGCAATTTTATGCCATTTCATGCAGAGACCAGCAAGAAGAAGCTGAAGTTTTAGCAAATCGAATTGCCTCGTTAATCAGTACCGGTACAGACGCATCGCAGATAGCCATTATTTATCCGAAAGAAATGAAACACTTGCACTTTCTTGTGATGGCTCTTCAAAAGAGAGGCGTTTGTATAAGCAATTTCCCGATGGGAGAGGAAGTTTATGATTGGCAGAGTCAACTCTTAAGAGACCTAATAAGTTTGCAAGATGACAATGCACCTCCAATGGCATTGAAATCTGTGATAAGTAACCCTCTTATGCCTTGGTCATCATCAAATAAACTCGAACGTATTCTCAATCTAGATAGCGCCTCAAAAGAAATTGCAGATGAGATAGCACCGGGACTCTACGATAGTCTGACTAAATCTTTCCAAGATCTTTCTTTACTGAAAAGTTGGCTAAACGATGTTGGTTCATTTTTGAGTAATAATAATCAGTCGGGTATGACTAATGCGCGTTGGGAACGGTTAGTCGATTCGATTTTGGAGCTCAATCAAGAGCCTTTTGAACATTCATTTGATGAACTACGTGCGAAATTGCTGAATAAAATACAAGCTAAAAGTTTAACGCTCTCTGACGAAAAAGGCTTTTATCTGGATGCGGTGCTAGCGGTTAATTCTGAGGAGGATTTGCCTTTTCCTGTAGACCACCTATTTTGGATGCACATGAATGATGGTCACTATCAACTTAGCCAAAATGCCTTGATAAAAGGTACGGTTTTTGATCTTCAGCAATACCATGATTTAGGATTGGGTGCTCATTTGGGAGCTGAGCTCGATAAGAGAAAGTCCATTTTAAAACGAAGTATCAGTAGAGCGAAGAAATCAATTACCGCTACTGCATGTGAATTCGATTTAGATGGTTCAGTGATCCAATTAGGAGATATTACCCTAGACTTAACACTATGTTTTTATGAGCCCAAAGAAGCCAATCCAAAAGCACTATTTGACGGAATTTCAGATCTTGAAGATAGCTTTTTCACTTGGGAAACGATACCTATTATCGCAAGCGAAAATAGACTTAATGCTGACTTAAACTTTTCGCGCAATCTACTGCATCTAAACGTCGACAAAGATGGTAACCCAAGGCCTGAATCTCCCAGTAGCCTCGAAAAACTTGTGATTTCACCTCTATATTGGCTACTGGAACGGCAAGGAATTGTAGATAGATCATGGAAGGTTCAGAAGTTAGATCCTAATTTGGAAGGTAAAGTTGCTCACAAAGTGTTTGAGTTGTTTGAAGAGTATCAGAGCAATAGGGATATTGAGAGTTACTACGAAGAATTATTCTTTAACGCTATTGAGATAGAAGCTCCATTCTTGAAGGGGCCGGAGTGGCGTTTGGATAGAATCAACTTAAGTCGAGACATAAAGAAAGCTCTAGATGTTTTCAGCAAATGGTTAGCAGAAACTAAATGGTCGATTGATCAAGCAGAACTTATGCTCCACGGAGAATTATGGGGGATCCCAGTAAAAGGGTTTAGTGATGCGGTTTTAGCAAAAGACAACAAGGTTTTAATTTTAGACTACAAAAGATCGAAGTCAGACGAGCGCTTTCGCCGACTATCGAAAGGGTATGATTTGCAAACATTCATTTATAGAAAGCTTTATTCTCAAATGTTTGGAAATTGCGTCATTCAAAGTGGTTACTACATTCTGAAGGATCAGACATTTGTGCTTGACATTTCAGAGGCTGCAAACGGAATAGCCAAGTTATTGTCGCCAGATTGTTCTCTAGATGAGCAATCTATCAACGCGAGGAGGTGTGTTGAACAGTCTTTATCAGAGTTGTCAAATGGCTTGGTTAAATTGAATAGTCATGATGATTTAGAACTTTGGAAAAAACGAGGTGTTAACCCAATTGCCATCGAAGAAAATAGTTTGATTCAACGCTTTTTACGCGAAGGAGATAGCAAATGAGTAGCGTAAATCCTTCGAAACTATTGAAAGGTGAATATATAAAGGCTGGTGCCGGCGCAGGTAAAACTTTCAGCATTATGCAACGCGTTACACAGCTCATACAGAACGGCGAGATAGGGGCAGATAAAATACTAGCCGTTACTTTCACCAATGCTGCTGCAAATGAGATGAAAGAAAGGATCAGAAGAGACTTACTTGAACTAGGGCTTATTGAACAGGCAAATAAAATACAAGAATCGACGATTTCAACAATACATGGGTTTGGATTGGAGTTGATCAAGCGGTTTGCCTTTGAAAAAGGCATTTCTCCAAATCCAAGACAGTTAATAGAAGCAGAACAGAAGCAATTGATACGTTCTGCTTTGGAACAAGTTGAAGTAATTGAAACCGTCGTAAACGATTTAAGAAAATATGGCTATAAAGGCAGCCAGTCAGAGGGGGCTGTAGACAAATTTCGGACAAAGCTTTTGAGTGTTACAGATAAACTGCGCTTAATTGGGAAAGGATGTGAAAATGAATTAGAAAATTTGGTCAAAGACGCAAAAGATCATCTATCCATGATCTATGGACCAATAATTTCTGACGCCGACGCTTTAAATTTATCACTCTGGAACGCTATTCAGGTCTTAAGACATAACAAGCCGGACGTGGATATCATTATGAAAGAGTGGGGGTCAAACCGCTACGCTAGAAAATTCATTGAAACTGCGTACTCAACAGACTTATCTGATATTCAATCCGATTGGAGCGTATGGACTTCTCTTCAAATGGGAGGAGCCCCTAAAATTGAGAAATCGCCAGATAGGCATCTAGCCGAAGCCATCTGGGATGCGGCTGATAGACTGTCTGCACATCCTGGCCCACTATTGGAGGCTTTGTCACATATTGAAGCTCTATTGAAAGGTGCTCTAGAAGTTTTGGATATCTACAACTGTGATAAGGAGTATGCAGGCCTAATAGATTTTAACGATATGGTTGCTTTGGCGCACAGTATCCTAGGTTCCGAAGAGTTGAAGAATGAAATTATAAGGAAATTTGATTTCCTTATAATTGATGAATTTCAGGATACTAATCCTCTCCAGTTTGCGTTGCTTCATCAGTTCGAAAAAGCAGGCATACCGACACTTATAGTAGGCGATTTGAAGCAATCGATCATGGGATTCCAAGGTGCCGACTCTAGACTATTTCAAAGCATCTTAACAAAAGGGAATGAGACTGAAGAGGTTGTAGTAAGAGAGCTCTCCAATAATTGGCGAAGCACGCCGGAGCTTATGGAATTCATTAATGAGATCGGCAATGAATTATACGGTGAAGAGTATCATCATTTGTTTGTTAAAAAAGAGGCATCTTATAAGTCAGACTTCCCTGCAGTACAAAAGCTAGTCTTTGATCCTGAACATTGGGCCCCAGACAACCGCTCTACGAACAAATATTCAATGAGCAGTGATGCCCATTATGTCTTAGCTAAACACATAAAAGAGATTATTGATTCGGGAAAGCCTGTTACTGATCGGCATACTAAAGAAAAGAGGAAAATTAGACCTTCAGATATAGCGGTACTAGGTGATACTCATCAAGTTCTATCGGAGTTCTCTCAGGTCTTAAATGAATTTGGACTAGAGACCAAACTAGGCAAAGACGGTTTCATGGAAGAAACGGTAGTGCACTGGATTACCAATGCATTGAAGTATGTAGCAAACCCTCAGGACCATTTTGCAATACTCGATTTGGTTACATCTGATTATGCCAATGGTTCATTAAATGAATTGTTATCAGGATTTTTTGAGAAGCGATTCTTTGATTTAGACGTCACTCATAAACTTCGACAAATTTCAAAGGGCTGTCGCTATTCAGATATTCCATCAGTTGTTCAAGCTACGATCGAAGGACTAGATATTTGGACGAAACTGAAAAGTCGATCTGATTACTTACAGCAGCGAGCCAACATGATTAAGTTTATAGGCTTAGCAGAGCGCTTTCAATCATTGCAGCCCGAATCTTTAGAAGCGATGGGAATTTATGGAAAGAATCTGAACACATTTATCTTGTGGTTAAGTGAATCTTCTGACGATGACACTATAAAGAATTTACCGGCTGTTGAAGCTTCACCTGAAGATGCAATCGTTTTGAGCACTTGGCACAAATCGAAGGGGCTCGAGTGGCCTATTGTTATGGTTTTAAATCTACATAAAGATAGGGCTCCGCGGCTTCCGGACATTAACTTTGACTATAAGTCTTCCGATATAAACACGATGTTGGAAAGTAGTTACATTAGTTTCTTCATGGACTTTGCAAACTCAGCCACAAAAGAAAATTTTAAAAGCTCGCTAAGAGTTAGAAGTTTATCTACAACGAGAAATCTGGCGTATGTAGCACTTACAAGGGCAAGAGAATCTCTCATCCTCCCTTACTATGATAATGATTGTGACCTGTCTATTTTGGCATTAATTAAAGGCGTCTTTGAGAAGCCTACTTTTGAGTGCCATGAGGTAGAAGCTATTTATGTTGATAAACCGGATAGCTTGCGAGATGTATCGGTTGCAAATAGAGTCCTGTCAAAGCAGCACCTTAAACTATCAGTCAAACCTGCAGTTGTATCACCATCAATGAACCATTCAACAAGTACAAGTGAAATAGCTGCAAAATGCATTACATATGGTGTTTCCATAGACTTGAGTCGTCTTGATGAACGGTGGGAAGCCAATCGAATAGGTAATTGGTTTCACAAGTGTCTAGAAGTGAGCATTAAAAATCCCAATTTGATGGCTCGATGTGTAGGCCTTTTACCTCAGGATATTAGAGAGACAGATATCCAAGATCTATCAGTTGCACAGGTTCATCATTTTAAAACTTGGTTAGATTCGCTATCACCATTAGAAACATTCTGTGAGGTGCCTGTATTATCAAAAAATGGTGATGGTCAAACCGTATCTGGAACCATTGATCTGTTGATCAAAACTGATAGCGGATATTGGATTATTGACCACAAAACGGATAAGACTACTGATATTGATAAGCATCTTTCTCAGTTGTTTAGCTATGTGCAGATGCTAGATGAATCAAAACCTGTGATTGGTATTGGTGTCAATTGGATAAGAAAGGGCTCCTTAAGTTTACTTCCATTGCCACTTGAGTAGATGCACACCATAAAATTAACGATTACAAAATGAGGCCTTTTCTTTATCTCGCTCGAGAAGGTACGTTCAGATATGTGTATTAACACAAGAGCGGTTAAGGTGAGCCTCGTCATAAACATTGCTAAAAGCGTTAAATAGAAGAATGGATAAACAAGAATACATCCTTAGAAGCTTGCAGAAAGTTTCCAGTAAAAAATGGGAATTATTTATCATCTCTAGAATATTTCATTCATTAAATGATCTAGACATAGAATTTGTGACGCAACAATTTGTTCGCCGTCCAAATGGGAAGCGAGCACTAACTGACTTGTTCTTCCCTCAGTTTGATTTGCATTTAGAAATAGATGAGCCGTTCCATCTGAATCAAATTGATAATGACCAAAAACGTTCTCAAGATATCGTAGACATAACTGGGCATGAGGTTGTCAGAATAAAAGTCTTAGGGGCTGATGAGCAAACAAAATCTATGGAAAGTTTGTGCTTTGAAATAGACGAGTTCGTTCGCCATCTTAGAGAATTAAAAACAAAAGCGGTTAAAAGCAATTCTTTTGCTCGATGGGATTTTGAATCTAGGCATTTATCGTCCAACGTCATCAAGCGAGGCTATGTTTCGATTAAGGACAATGTAACATTTAGGACTCAAGTAGAAGCATTGAAGTGCTTCGGGTTTAAAGGTAGGGGCTATCAACGTGGCGCTTGGAAGATCCCTGATGGGAGTGAAGACTGGGTGTGGTTTCCCCGACTTTACGAGCACGGTATGTGGCACAATAATTTAACCGAACAAGGCCAAGTGATCGAAGAGGTTGCAATAAACGAAGAGGGAATTAAATCAATAGAGCAACAAAAGAAAACTCTAGAAGATAGACCTAACGGGAAAGCTATAGTTTTTGCCAAAGCAAAGGATGCTTTAGGGTTTAACTTGTTACGCTATGTTGGCACTTTTACACCCGATCTCAGTGTCAGTGACGAAACGAAAATGATATTTAGGCGTGTTGCAACAATAGAGCCTGTTCGCGCTTAACTAAAGTTAAGTGATGAAAAGTAAATATGAGGCCTATACAGTTAAGTCACGCAATTTTAAGGTTCGAAGTTGTAAATTAATATTTTTGCAGAACTATACTCAGATTAATGCTGTTAAAGAGAGAATTTAGATGCGTCACCTGAGCAATGAGCAACGAATTCAGCTGCTTAAAATAGTACCGAGGAATATGAAAAGGGCTGGTTTTACAGATGAGCACATAACAGAGCAATCGAGGCTAAATAGATTGAAGCTTCTGAGAACAGATGAGCAAATATACGAAGATAGTTGGTACAAATCTCTAGATTTGCAAATGGACAAGTTACTACAAGAGCGAAACTTAGCTAATCAGCCAGATTGGTACAAAGCTTTGAAGCGATGGTTGTCCATCTAGAAAGCGAGCGTTGTATATTATGTTCTTTGCTAAAGCCAAATCGAGTGAATATAAGCGAAAGACACTAAAGCAAAGGCTGCTTGTTTACTGTGTGCAGAATACTTTTACAAACGGAGACTAAGATGAGAGCACTATCGTGAAAGTAATTTTTTCTCACGGGAAGGAAAGCGGCCCATGGGGCAGCAAAATAAAAAGCTTGGCTGAGATTGCTAAATCTGCTGGGTTTGAAGTGGATAGTATTGATTACACATTGACTTACAACCCTGACGAACGAGTAGACATACTCTCAAGTTACCTAGCAAAAGAAACAGATGATTTTGTTTTAGTCGGCTCCAGTATGGGCGGCTATGTGAGCTTAGTGAATGCAATGGAATTGCATCCAAAAGGCTTGTTTTTATTGGCTCCAGCCCTTTTCATGCCTAATTACGCTGTGCAGCACTATAAGCAGACCTGTCACACGGAGATTGTTCATGGTTGGTCTGATACCGTCATACCCATTGAACATTCCATCCAGTTTGGTGAGAAAAATAAAACGACACTGCATCTAATTGATGGTGACCATTCGCTAAGTTCATCACTCCCTACGATAGAGCCATTATTCAATCAATTTCTTATTGTTTGCAAAGGCACGTAAGCAATATTGGAACAAGAGATAAGGATGAAACATGCAAGAAATCAAATGTCCGAACTGCGGGAAAGCATTCAAAATTGATGAAGCGGGATACGCGGATATTTTAAAACAAGTTCGCGATGACGATTTTGATAAGCAGCTTGCAGAACGTTTGTCTTTTGCAGAGAAGGAAAAGCATTCAGCCGTCGAACTTGCAAAACAACAGGTTACGACTCAGCTGGAAAGGAAAGCTGCGGAAAAGGATGCTGAACTGCAGGAATTAAAGAACAAGCTTGAAAATTTGACTACAAATCAAAAGTTGCAACTGACAGAGGCATTGCGCCAAATCGAGCAAGATAAAGATTTAGAAATTCAGAAGCTCAAGTCCAAGCTTGAGTCTAGTCAAACTGAGCAGCAGTTAGCGATTCATACCGCTGTTTCACAACTAGAAAAAGAGCGAGACAACTATAAGATCCAACTTGAAAAAACTGAGATTGAGAAAAAGCTGGCAGAAACCTCATTAAAAGAAAAATACGAGACCCAGTTAAAAGATCGCGATGACGCGATTGAGCGACTAAGAGATATGAAGGCGCGGTTATCGACAAAAATGGTTGGGGAATCGCTTGAACAACACTGTGAAATAGAGTTTTCAAGAATAAGAGCTATGGCATTCCCTCGAGCCTACTTCGAAAAAGACAACGATGCTAGCGGTGGAAGTAAGGGGGATTATATCTTTCGTGACAGCGATGAGAATGGCACAGAGATTGTTTCTATCATGTTTGAAATGAAAAACGAGAATGATGAAACGGCCCACAAAAAGAAGAACGAAGATTTTTTCAAGAAATTAGATAAAGATAGGAATGAAAAAGGATGTGAGTATGCGGTATTGGTTTCAATGCTGGAACCTGAAAGCGAGCTGTACAACGGGGGGATTGTCGATGTTTTCCATCGCTATCCCAAGATGTATGTTATCCGCCCACAATTTTTCATTCCTATCATTACCTTGCTGAGGAACGCAGCAATGAACTCGCTGAGGTATAAGAATGAGTTAGAGGCGGTGCGTGCGCAAAACATCGATATTACCAACTTCGAAAACGACTTAGAGCAATTTAAGACGGCGTTTGCCAAAAACTATGATTTAGCGTCTAGAAAATTCAAAACGGCTATTGATGAAATTGATAAGTCGATTGACCATCTTCAAAAGACAAAAGATGCATTGCTAGGTACTGACAGAAACCTGCGTTGGGCTAATGATAAGGCCCAAGACGTGACGATCAAAAAACTGACTCGTAAGAACCCCACAATGGCGGCAAAATTTGAGGAATTGGGACAATCGGGTAAATCAAGTTAACTATGACCATTACAAAACTATTAATTCAAAGAGAGTATTTGATGGACAAGCGGGTTGTAACTGAGTTTATCTAAATCGTTTAGTTCATCGACATTTGCTTTTATTCAGAAGCGATGCTCATAACATTAACAAGCCAATCTCTGTGGGTTAATTTATGAAAGGATATACAAATGAGTAATATCAGACAGCACTTATTAGCGGAAGTCGAAGCCGGAAAAATGGATACAACTTTTACTCTCAAGGAACTAGCAGAAAAATTCGGTCATGACGAGTTTTGGCTTATTGATGGTAAGAAGTATGACGCGAATACGGTCAAAACAATTTTCTCAAATAATTCAATTGGACCTGGAGACAGGGTTGGAGAATCAGTAAAAAGAGGTAGCACTGCATTATTCATAAAGGGTGAAGAAAGAGGTACTTATACCATTTTGATTGATGATGAAAAGGGCAGTGAATGTTTTAATCTTCGACCGGGAAGGAGCAATACGGTTAGCTCTATTGCTCGGTCAAATACTCTAGTGTCGAATAAAGATACTTTGATTACATCCCCTCTGATATCTCAGTTTGTGAGAGAAATGGCACTTCTTATTGCGGATAAAAAACGTTTTGAGCACTCATTTGATATAAAAGATAAGGCTTGGGGTAGAGCAAAAGGAACTAAGTGGAGTTGCGGTTCTCTTTTGCACGCAAAGAAAGAATATTGGTGGAATGGTGACTATGAAACTAATAAAGCGCAGTTGCATGCATTATCGCAAGGCCTGAAGGAAAGCATCGATTCAGAGGATGAAGTTAAAGCACTATATTTCAGCCTTAGAACATTGGAATGGGGGGAAGTCTATAGGGGGGCAGTGAAATTTTTATTAGATTCATTTGACAACAAATGCATTGTAGAAAAATTAAAGACTGCGCGAAGAATATTAGATGGGAATGAGTATGCTATTGAACAGTTTGAAAATGGTCATTTAAGAATGGATTCAGGTATGACCAAAGTTTATTCACTGATCTGTAATGCGTCCGTGATAATGGACTCTCGTGTGGCAGCTGCCATGACATTGATTGCTGAAAGACTATTTAATCGAGAGGAAAAGCAGGAGTTATCAACCCTCCAAATTTTTGCTTGTGGTACATCTACGACATCCGATAAAAAGCGACGAACGATAAATAATAAGAAAGTTTTTAGCCGTGTGTTAAAGCCTGCCAATCAAGCGCATCACAACATTATGGCTAATTGGCTTATTCAAGAGTCGGTTTTACAAGCAGAATTAATAGAGCCTTCACTCTACGAACTTTGGGAAGAAGAGAACCGTTCAGAACTAATGAGAAGCGTTGAAGCTGCATTATTTATGATTGGATCAGATATTTCAAATGGGTAAGAATTACGAAAATACAGTCTGTGTAAGTTTTGAATAACTTTATTTTGTGAAAAATATCCTAATGATTTTGAAACATCGAAAACATCAATCCGAATAATGGTCGTTAAGAGAAAGTGCTTCCTGTTAAATAAGGTTAATCAAGTGGATCGATTTGTTGAGAATCAAGGGTTGCGCACGTAAACTGGTTAGTGCAACGCGCGCAACCACTCTTGACTAATCAAAGCGCCCTTTTGTAGTTAGGCTGCTCAACGGTAGTAGATGTTCAAACAAGACTACTGCTCCCGTCAAGGTAGCATGACAACCTCAAGTTGTTGTAAAAAATTACAACAATGTTTAGTTTACGTTGGAAACGGCAAGAGTGGTTATTGGTGCCCCCGCCATGCAAACTCGATTTGCCACATTCCCTCTACCGATTGGTTAGCAAGATATTGTTTAATTTTTTGAATAATTAGACTGTATTGCTTATTGTCGAGTTGCGTCCATGCAGGCACACCAGAGTTTAGTTTGTGATTCGGAAAGTCATGCTTTTTAAAAGAGAAGTGTTCTTTGTCTATTTTTCGCAACTGCTCTAATAGCAGTCGATCAATTGGCGGATGAATAAAGTCTGCGAACTTTTTCGCTCCTAGCTCTCCCAAAAAGAAGACCTTCAAGTAAACGTTTAGCATCTTTGCTGCAATACCATAAGTGAAGTTGCGACAATCCAGCGATTTTTTGCTTTCAAGATTAAACCTAGTGATTACTTCATTTACTCTTGACTCATCTAGCATTTCTAAAATGAAACTGTTGTGCCAAGCGTCAAATTCCTCTTGCGATGTAAATTCTTGGACGAGATTAATGCGCTCTAAAAATTCTGTCTCACTCAAGTTGCATTGCATCAAAAGTCTTTTTCCAAGCTCAACACTGAATCTGAATTTGGTGCTGTTATTAGCGGCTGTGCTCGCAGCCCAGGCAGCAAGGATGTGTTTATGAGCTGGAAGTGTATATTCTTGTATATTCATGTAAGACTCCTTTAAAGAAAATTTTTGTTAGTTAAGTTTTGTTGACTTCGTTGCCTCTGAATTCAACATCAGCTTTATTTTTTGCATTTGGTTCGTAATGTACTTATTTGCAGCTGGGTTCTGCTTTTCCCAGCCCGTCACGTTCGATGCTTTTTCGAAATACAAAAAGTAAAAACTCAGCAGTTCAAACAACTCATAGCGCCCTTCAGGTCTAACTAAATGCTTTTTATCATTTTGCATTTTGGGGTACACATAGGTGTTGAGTACTCCATGCATAAAGTCGTCGTTGATTGGATAATCATTAACCGGCCTATCCAATCTTGGAGTTGGTCTAATACCTATTGGTTTGGGCATAAAGCCGACCGAGTAAGGCAGTTGCTTTTTAAACCTAGTAAGCTGTTCTTTTAACAAGAGGGTTCGCCAACCATTTAGCCCATCTTCTTTGCATTTCCATTTTTCCTTTGGGACGGTGAGGAAGGATGTTTTCTCATAAATCATGTCGCAACACTTTCTAACCAGCTTTAAATCTCCTTCTGATAATTGATATCCATCTTTGATCTCGGGCAGTGAGTGAAACACATTGCGAGCCTCATTTGCTTTTTCCTTGGATTCAAAGTCTTGAGTAGTTAACCTGTTATTGAACAAGGAAACCATTTCAAGACTAGAAATAATCCAGCTTTCTAGTGATGGGTACCACCAGGAAATATCGTATTTTGTTTTACTCATATAGTTCACCCCTCATAATTGAATTAATGTTTAGCCAGCAGTTGCTGGGGGATACTAATTTTTTGATTGAGACCAAATTGTTAAAGAACTATTGTGCTGTTGAGGCAAGTAAGATTATGCACATCCGCTGGACATAGAGTGTCGTACGCTGATGGTTCTTATGAGGAAAGTGGAGATAAGGCGCTTGAAATGGTTATGACGTGTGCTTGTGAATGTTTAACATCGACAAGCACTTGGGAGCGTCCTTTTAACTACATTTTAGTGCTGTTCTTTCTTGCTTGAAAAAAGAGCTGAAAATTCAATAAGCTCTCCGAGCGTATCAATGAGCAGCGGTTTGTCGCTATCGCTGGCGTTCTCAACCGCGTTTGTAACTGCCTGTAATGCGCCGTTGCAAATCTGTGCCATAAGAATGCTCTGGTCAACTGATAGATGCTTATGACCCTCCTCGCTGCCCGTCACAACGCCTATTGCGGTGCTAATTTCCACAAATAGAGACTTATCATCAAACATTTCAGGCGTATCCCACTGTTTAATAACTGACATTGCAAGTTCATACTTCATATCAATCACCCTTAGCATTTAAAGCTGGATTGCTTTTGTGTCTGTTAGCGTCCCTGTTGGTCTTCTTCTCCATATTTCGGATGAATGCTTCACTTAGGTTGATATCCATTTGGTTGGCCAAACAGGTAAGGACAAACAATACATCGGCCAGTTCATCGGCAATCGCGCCTTTTACATCGACAGGCCTTTCATTCGGTTTAAAACTCTGTTGACCGAACTCTCTGCCAATTAATCGTGCAACCTCACCTACCTCTTCAACTAGGTTGGACATATTGGTGAGTTCATTAAAATAGTCAACACCCACACTCTTAATCCATTTATCTACCTGATGTTGAAGTGCTGACAAATCAACTTTAATGTTTTCATTTGATTTCGTAGTTTGACTTTGCATAAGGTCCTCCAGAACGGGAATTTTGTGTGTAATTAGGTAAATCGAATCTTCATATTCGCTTAGGAAGCTAGAAAACTGAACCACAAGGTAGTTATAGCATTGACTGAGCGAGCCAATTGCAGCGAATTCAACTAATGAATCAGCATTATCAACGAGCACTTTGGCAACCATTTCTACCTGCTGAATGTTCTCAAACATAGGTAGATCGCCTGGTTCAATATATATTGACTTAATAAAGAGCTTAAATCGTCCTGAAACCGAGTTTAAAACCCCCGCCATGCCCAGAAGTAAGGCTGCATCACTTTGAACAGATTGAGGGATCGAAAAGCAAAAGTAATCACTGGTTAGTTTCTCCATACTCACCTCAATTTTAACAGCGCGCTAAAAGAAGCATGGTTTGATCGCCAAATCCCATCCAACTGCCAGTCTTTGCGTCTATTGTTCTGTCACTAGATGCATCATACCAACCTAGTAATATCCCATTGGCAGAGTATATGCGTTTGTTACCGTTATTCAGAACCCAAAGCTTGCCAATCGCTATCCCTTGATTGTCTCGAATATATTGCATAGTTTTAACTCCAGTTATGAATATATTTAGTTAACCATGGTTCATGGACAAAATGTGTCGCAGTGAGGATCGCATGACAAAGGTATTTCGAAATTCAGTTGAACGGTTTGAGATTAATGCTGACATTGCGTCTGTAATTGCGGTTGGAGAGTCAAACAAGACTAATTTTCCTGACATTGTGAGTTATTTAGCGCCTCAACATCAGGAAGGAAAATCTGACAGTGCTTTTAAAAAGGAAATAGAAAGGCTATGCAAAAAGATGGTCGAAGAGACTTACGACCCTGAAGATGCAACAGGGTTAGTGAAAGTATCGTCAACGGGAAAGGCCACACAGTATTACTGGTCAGACGAAGTCGACAAGTCTATCTATATTGAAAAGTTCATCATCACGACACCAAGAGCTCTGGCGTTACAATTTAGCAAAAAACATTTATCGACGCTTTTGCCATCATCGCTGCTAGGTGGTTTGGAAGAAGACTTCAGGCTAGCCGAAGAGAAGCTAAACACAGAAGGAGTGAAGTTATCAGACATAATAGATTACTCTCCAACTGGACTAGCGATGTCACATAGAGAGTTCGATGAGGGTCTCCATAAGGTGATCAATATAGTGTTTGATGCGCTTGTGAACAGACGAGTTATCAAGTTCAAATATGAATCTATTCACGCTAAGTTCGAAGGCATGAACGTTGTATCACCACAAAAGCTTCTTTATTTATCTGGGCAAACTCGATTACTTGGATATGAGCACACTAAAGACGCGCTAAAGTACTTCAGCATAGATAAGATGATGGATGTTGCCTATGAAAACGACAAACACTTTCGCGAGCTTGACAAAAGTGAGTTCGAGACTACTCATGAACTTATTATTAAGTGCCATAGCTGGGTAAAGGATTTACTTATTCGTAGTAGCTTCAGTGAAGCTGTGAACTGTCATGAAGTTGCGAAAGATGTTTGGAAGGTGAAAGATCAAGTCACTATCCCCAAGCACTTCAACGACGGCCGTCCTGATGTTTTCTATATTGCCAATTATTTATCGTCATTCGGTGATTCTTTAAAAGTTATTGAGCCGATTTTTTTGGTGAATGAAATGAGAAGAAGAGCCGAGAAAATGAAGGAATTATACAGCGGAGAGGGTTTAAGTGACGAGTCTATATTATCCAAAAGTCCTGAAGAAATGGCCTTTAAGAATAATCGCAACGAAGATTGAAACCACAGGGAAATAGTACTGTGGTCTAAAGGTTCTTTGCACAAAGTGTGCATGAATCACCAAGGGTGAAATAAAAATTATCCCCATATATCAGTATCTTGGTAAAGTTTGAGGGGGCGAGTCGGGAAATCCATACTAAAGTCATGGAGTTGTACGACTTGTTGTAAATTACAACACCGCCTAAATCAGCGGTTAAATAATGTGAATTAAAATAATGTGAATTAATCTCGACTTAAACTGACATATTCGATAACAAGGCGGAACTGAATCTGACAGACTGCTGTGTACCTTGAGTTCAACTGGTGATTATTTCCGCTTTTGTTATCTCCCTATTACAAAATGCTGACATTTACAGAGGCCTGGTGCAACATTGCACCAGGTGGTATCTATTGGAGTTAACATCATGCCTCGTCAAAGTATTACTCTGACTGAAAAAAATGCTGGGTGGCTTAAAAGCCATGTAGAAGATACGCAAGAATATGCTAACAAAAGTGAGCTAGTGAATGATTTGATTCGTCGGGCCAGACGCGCTGAGGAAATAAATCAAAAGCTCGTCAGTGCAGAAAGAAGTGGATTTATCGACCAATCGCCTGAAGACATGCTGAAAGAATTCAAGGCTGAGTTAAAACGATAAATGGAAAGCTACAAGTTATCGTTGAATGCCAAAGAGGATCTCAAAAGAATTTATGCATATGGATTTGTAAAATTTGGCGAATTCCAAGCAGATAAGTATTTCGAAGGCTTTCTTCAGACATTTGAAAAAATTGCGAGTAATCCAACTACATATCAATAAGTTGAGCATATTCGGCAGGGTTACAGACGCTGCGCTCACGGTTCAGACAGTGTTTATTATCGCTTCAATGGTGTTGAAGTTGAGATGATGGCAATACTGGGGGGCAAGAAGTGGTTGAATGGCTCTAAACCATGCCAACCAACAAAGCTCAGTGTCCGCTCTTTGTCTGTTGTTGCGATACAAGGGCATTCTTCAGCTGTGTACGTATTGCCGACATTGGCAAATTCTACAATCAATCCAAAATTGCACTCAAATCGGCAGTCGCTGAGTGTTTAAGTTTCAACGACTGCTATCAAAGGCAAAGCTGACGTTAGTCAGTCTATCTGTCTAGCCACTTCTGCCAGCAACTTGCTTCCTTTGATGGTTTTTCGCAGTTTTGTCTTGCCATGCTGATTTCTTCCATGAATACTAAAAACTAGTTTGGCTAAATCAATGCCAACGACTCTAATTAAGGACATATGGACTCTCCACCGTATTTTGAAATCTCGCAATTTCACTATGGCACATCAATGCCGAAAAGGTGGCGAGTCCATATCATTCGTTAGACAACACTTAGGAAGGAAAAATGACGAATCACAATCGCTACTCTGCAGTCTCTACGGTTAACCACTGGGTAACTGCTCTTCTTGTCGTTGTGATGCTGGTTCTGGGCTATGCAGTGGCGGCCGCGCCATCACAAGTGATCGAGGATTATATTCTGGGTATTCATGTATCCTTGGGATTTTTTGTGTTTCTTTTCGTCACATGGCGCGTAATATTCAGATTATATGAAGGATTTCCTGAAAATGTCGGGAAGACTGCATTGGAACGCTGGATCGCGTATGTAACTCACAGAGTAATATTACTTCTGTTAGTGCTCATGGTCGTTACCGGCCCTATGTACCTTTTTACAGAAAACGAATGCATCAATGTTTTCAATTGGTTCTCTGTTTGCCTACCTTTAGAAAGTTTGTCGATTATTCATGAGCCAATGGAATGGCTGCACGTAAACGCCGGCCTTTATGTGCTGCCGGCGTTGCTTGTGCTGCATTTCGTCGGCGCAATCAGGCACTACACACTACGCACCACGCGTAATCAGGAGAGCCCTTCGGAGCTATGAATAATTACACACTGCATGTCTAACATTACACTTCAAGCGACGCAGCAAAGTTTCGCGCCTGAGCGCGGCGTTACTAGAGTTCAGGTTCCGAGAATATTTGTGGGATTTTCTAATGATTGAAGTTTTCATTCTGGCCGTAGCACTGAGCATGGATGCATTTGCGGTTTCTGTAGGGCTTGGTTCAAAGCGATTCAAGAAAACTAGCTCTCTGGCAATGATCTCCGGAATATATTTTGGGCTATTTCAAGCAATAATGCCCCTTATAGGTTTCTTAGGCGGAAAAGGGGTGCTTGGTTGGGTTGAGGACTATGCACATTGGGTGGCTTTTTTTCTTCTTTTACTTATTGGTGGAAAAATGATTTATGAAGCTATAAGTGAGGGCATAGAAGAAGATATTGCGCAAATTACTCATAAAGTAATGCTTATTTTGGCTATTGCTACAAGTGTAGATGCTATGGCTGCTGGGTTTACACTAAATCTAATTGAAGTCAATCCACTATTAGCTTGCGGAATTATTGGTGTTACCACTTTTATATTTAGCCTGGCTGGTGTTTTTGTAGGTGCCAAGAGCGGAACATGGCTTGAAAGTAAGGCAGAGCTATTGGGCGGTACAATACTTATTATGATCGGGTTCAAAATTCTGGTATTTTGATTCTACGCTCTGGCTCCGCCTGCGCTGGGCGTTCTCAACTGTCCGCTTACAAAGCAAAGTGATCACTCAATTCTCAAGTAGCTAGACCTAAGATCCGCAATCATCCACTATTAAAAATTCCAAAATGTGAATGTCGGCTGCTTGTCTATTCCTGAAGTTGACATTTTGTCAACCATGAGTTAGTGTTGCCATATTGTCAATTGGAGTTCGCATGCACATTATCTCTAAACGTCCCTTTAATGACGCGGCAAAGGAGTACCCAAATCAGAAACAGGCTATAGAGGATGTTTATAATGTGCTACGTAAAGCGAAATTCTCCTCTCCAGACGAAATGAGGAAATTGTTTCCATCGTTGGACAATTTTAAATATGAAGATAAATGGTGGGTAATCGACATAGGCGGAAATCACTTGCGTCTTATCGCCTTTATCCAATTTGTGCAAAACCGTATCTATGTTAAACATATCGTTTCACATGCTCGGTACGATAAAATTTGTAAACGCTATGCCAGAGGAAGTTAATTATGACCGCTCTCGCTATTAAAGATGCCTGCCACAATTTTGCGGAGTCAGCGGCTCCTTATTTGTTTATCGTCGATGAGCAACATTACAGAGAAGCCTTGGAACTTATTGAAAGTCTGCTTGAAGAAGCCGAAGATACTCCTGATGATCCGCTTAATCAGGTCATAGAGTTATTAGC
>NZ_PEAY01000004.1 GCF_002807665.1 Neoalteromonas facilis | reverse complement strand
GCAGGGCCATGCACGTTACACAGCGGTCGGTGGTATTGCATCCAGCGGTTCAGACCCCTTCGAATCTGACGTACTGTTAGGTGTGAACGGACGCTGGCATTTCCTTCCGAACATCACACTAAATGCAGGCTATGAGTATGGAAAAATCACGACGTTTAACATAGGTGTGCGTTTTTCGTTCTGAGTACTTATAAAGCGCCGATGTTAGATAACCTATAGCCGAAATCTAAGTCTGTGCTAACGGAAAGGTAAAAGACACAGTTTAAGTCGGAAATTGTTTAAGTAGAGGCCGCTACAACGGCAAAGCGGCCTTTGATAATTGCCCAGTGAAATGTCAGCTCTTTGTCTTCAGGAGAGCCTCGATTTCTCGAGGATGACGGGTGGGAAGTTGTCTAAAGCATAGGTGCCCGCTCGGCTTTGGGAATGATGGGAATCAACTCAAAGCAGGGAGTTGATTCTAGCCGATAATCATCTGATAGAAGATTTGTTTCAGAGCAACCAGATTGCTTAATTTGCTTCGATAATAATATCGTAAGCAGCAAATTCGGGAATGGTCTCTCGCATTCGCTCTTCAACCTTATTCAACTGCTCGATTTTTTTGCAAAACCACTTTGCTTTGTCACGTAGGTTTTCCGCACGCGAGCCCACATCTTCGCCAAGCTCTACCGACATCTGCTCCAAGCGCTCTGACAACGCTTGCATGCGCTCTTCTGTGGGTCCATCACCGCTGTTGAGTCCGCTGATGGCAGACAATATACCGCCTAATGACGTGCTGATGGCCTCACCCAGCTGCGCTTCGATTTGCTCATCGACGAAGTCATCAACCTGTTCCAATGATCCCGGGCCGATGAAGTAATGGTTGCTTGCATGACGAAACTTGCCTTGGATCTTGTCTTTCGCACGCTCCATAGCCCTGTGCAAACGCTTATAACTGCCATGATCCACACCCACAATGCCTTGATACACTTGGTCAATCGTATCAATTGCCAAATCTACACCTTCCGTAGCCAGGATAATCATTTTCGGCACAACGTAATGCAAGCCTTCAGCGTATTGTGAAACGAGCTGCTCTTGATTGTTATCCAGCGTCACCCAATCACCGCCAATAAACAGTTGCTGACGATTATTGATCTGCAACACCGTACGCGACTCCTCCAACACGCGAATGTGACTATTGTTAACCACTACCCCGTAATTAAAATCGATTCGACACTTCATTCCCGCCTCAACGACAGGCGAGAAAAACAACGTCGCTAACGTCAATGTTAATAAAACAATCGTTTTGTTCATAAAGTCATTACCACACATCTATGCTGCTAGTTTGGCTTGAGAGGCAAAAATTTCAAGGAGGTTAAGATAAGAAATGCATAATTATCGCTAATTGACAGTTCAGACAGACTGTTACTCGATGAGATGCTTTATCCCACGATAAACGAACATTAGCAGTGCATTCAGTAACACTGCAATGCCTGTACTCCAAATAATATCTTGGATGGTCAGTGGTATTCCCGGCTTAAATTGTTGTAAAACGTCTTTAAGTCGACCTACGCGATCAGGACTCAACATAAAAATTAACTGTTGCGGATAGTTCGCCGAAGACAAATATGCCATATCATCACGCATGGTTTTCGTTTCGAGAATTAAATCTTTTTTATTTTCGGCATCTTGACGAACGACGGCATCGGAATTACTCAAAAGGCGTTCGATCAATGCTTCAATGTTTTCTACTGCATGATCTGATGACAGTGTTTCCCACTTCTCAATTTGTGATTGATTGGCAGCAATATACCCTGACAAATACTGCACATAATGCGCCGCTAAAATCGGGACTTGTAACAGCAGCAACAAAATGCAGGCGAAAAGCAGTTTGCTCAATGTATCTTTGATCATGGTGTAAATGCCTAAAGCCAATCAATACCAACTGATATTGCTATATTGCACACCCTTTACTCAGAAGGCAATGCACTGCGTACTAAACGCACAAATACATAACGATCTTTATCTTTCAGTGAGTTACTGCTATTGAAGAATGCAACCACCCAGGCTCGGTGTGGATCACGCACTGAGGGGGTGGATGTCCAGAAGTCATCTTGTGGTGTATTAGGGAAGAATTGTGTATTGATCGACGGGCGCACACATCGACGTTCCACAAGGGTCGATAATTCCTTCAGGTTAGGAAGTCGCCATCCTAGCGAATCTCCAAGCTGATAGCCATGAGCGAGTTGCAGCGCCTCTTGCCAGGTCAACTGTGACGCATCGCCTTCACAACTGTTTCCATCCCATGTTTGTCCGAGGGCGCAACGCATCCATACAAGCCCGGTGCGAGAATGAATAATTTGTTCAGGGGTTAATTCTAAAAATTCGGCACTTGGCGTTGTTTGAGGGCTATCGGGCAAACATTCCTGCGCCAATACATGCGTACTCAAAACGCCAAGCGCCATAACCATCCCCAACATAAGTTTTCGCATTGCTTCAGTCATCTTGTGTCCTCCCTGCACGCACTAACCGCACATATGCTGCGGCTTCTTTATTGAGGAAATTATCAACACCACTAGCGAAATCTATTGCCCATGCACTGCGCGATTCTTCATCTTGAACCCCATCAGCATTCGGTTGAACTGTCCAATACCATATTGGTGCGTTAGCGACATCTCCCGTTGCCGGAAAATAATCGGTATCAACAACAGCGCCCGACTCTGCTCCAAAATGCACAATTGACAGCAGTTCATTATGATTCGGTAAGCGCCAATCAAAGAAGCCGCATAAGCCTTCAGCATTCACCGCAGCTGCGTATGCGGTGGTATTGCATTCTGCCAAGGTGCATTGCGTATCAGCACCATTTAGCTCACCATCAAAACCGCCACTGGCATCTTCTTGGTACCAGCTATACGTATTGTCAGTGGAATGAAGGCCTGCATTCTCGCTTTTGATTTCCCAAACCAATCCTGTGATGTTGTCACGAACACAGCGCCATGGTTGCGTGACATCATCCACTTCATCTCCATTTTGATTGAGACGAGTAAAATCAAAACCGTGCTGACCACGCCCTGCCTTTTCCAACATACCATTTTGCGCAATGACATCTTGCCCTCGCTGACCATCTTGCCCTGGATACGTGAGTACATATTGTGTTTCTAATGTATCGGTAGTGGCTTGCTGAGTAACACCGGTATCGTTTAGCGCGGTGAGCGGTTGTTGCTCAACGTTTACATCAATCGTATCCGCTACAACATTTCCGTAGGCATCTGTTGCGTTAAAACTAAACGTTATAGTTTTAGCCGTAGCGACCGATGGCGCAATTGCATAGGTTTGACTACTGGATGATTGGTCAATAAATACCGCGTCACCAGTATCCACCTGCCACACAACACTCAAGGGTTCTGCACTGGGTACTGAAGTGGATGCAACGCCGTTTAAGAGGATTATTTCTCCACTGAATACATCATGTGACAATCCCGCATCAACCAAAGGCAATGTATCTGATTGGCTTTGAATGAATATGCTGATTTCAGCGCTGGCTTCAGCTTGATCAACATCGGTAACAGTTAACCTGAACTGCAATTGTTGTGACTCTGCACTGATAGGCGTCGCAATCGTCAGCAATGCAGCATCGGTTACAACGTCGGTTAAAACATCTTCTCCGGCAAGTTGTTGCCACTCATAGGCAATGATTGCATCACTAGCACTGTTGTCAGGATCACTGCTTCCGCTGGCGTCAAACACAAGAGTCTCACCAGCAGGGTATACATTCGCATCTAATCCAGGCCAAGGCTCAACCTGAATATTAGCAACAGGCGCTTCATTAAGCGGTGTAATATTGATGACCACTTGATCTGTTGCTGTATTTCCAGCGCCATCTGAGACTTGCACGGTAAATGTATATGCGGTGGTTTGTGTAACTTCAGGGGCGACAAAGCTAGCATCTGCGACAGAACGGTCGGGATGATTGATCAACACACTGGGTGATGAGGTCCAGCTATAAGCTAAGCTATCGCTGTCGGATTGTACTTGAGCGCTTAATGAAACCGCAGAAAGCTCAGTCGCCTCTCTATCAACACCAGCGTTAATAAATAGCGTTGGACGCTCACCCTCGCTTCCACCGCCGCAGGCCAGCAAGCATGATGAGAGAATGATAAGCACTGCATATTTTATTCGGCAAACGCGCACCGAAGCTAAGCACTGGAATATGGACGTCATGAAACCTGATCACACAATACAATTAGGATTTATACAGCAAATCACTTGCCACATTGTCTAACTTTGACGAAGTCCTTGGCGACGCTCGGAATCTTCAGAAACACTCACTTGCAGAGACTCCAACTGCTTTTTGCCCGCAGCAATATCGGTAACGTCGTAGATCATCATACTGATATTCTCAACCTGCCCTGTGGCCGAAACCAAAGGCGCCAGCGTAATGTTCTGATACATGAAGTCTTCGCTACCAGTAATCGGGCGGTAATTGGGGAATTGCAGTAAAAATGGTCGTTGCTCCCATGTCATAAATGCCCGCGTTCTTAATTCAAACACCGGCTTACATTTTTGCATGAACCACTCTTTGCTAATCTTGGGATAGAGGTCAAAAATGGACTTATTCCGCACTTCACTGGGTAACAGTCCACTGTGGCTTTCCATAAACCCATTCCAAACTTTGACGCAGTATTCACGGTCCAAAACGACAATACCCACATCCACCGTCTGCAGCATATCCATCATCCAATGAAATTCGAGTAACTCCTTCAAATTCTCGTCGGTCATGGTCAATCCTCTAGTAGATGTGCAAGTTTGGCGTTCATAGTGGCCATCGAATCTTCAGTAAATAACAACACCAGATCACATTGCACATTGTATCCTTCCAGACCATAGCTCAGTTCGATAGCCAAAGTACGCTTCCACTTCATTTTGTTTGTGCGAATGATGTCACTTACACTTTGATGTTGCCCAAGCACCACTGGATGCCCTTGGCTGAAAGCCAGATCCATTTGATTAGCAAGCCCAGATAGGCAGGCGCCAATCAGAATGCTGGCCGCGTCCATTAAAACCTCTAATTGCAATTGGTCGTCCACCTCACCATCAATATTTAAGATCCGCGCTACGTCACCGAACGATGAATCACTTAAGATGCATAATGCTTCTCCGCTAACCCCTGGACCTAAAAACCCCTGACATACCGCTGAGACTTGTTCATGCGTTTCAATATCTGACAGCATCATATGCAATTCAGATACTTCAATCAGATTCACATTCGGAATCGGCAACTCAACAAACACATTCATTATGCGTGCGAGATGGTCACCCGCTTGCCCCATCGCAATATTAGTGATTTCTTGGTAACAATCGCGAATTTCAGGATCTAACTCAGGAGTTTCTTCCACTTCATCTTGCGACTTTAGAATGTGGTTGCCGCGAAGCACTTGCTGTAATACAGCCGCATTAACAGGCTTTTTAATGAAATCCACTGCACCTAAGTTTTTAACTCTTTCATGAGCTTCAGGTTGAATATCACCCGAAATGACAATGACTTTGGTTTTAAGCCCTTTTGCTTGAATCGCTTTGAGCGTTTGGTAGCCGTCCATTACCGGCATATTCAGATCCAACAGCAACAATTGTCCTTTGCCAGATTCAAGCGCCTCGATGGCTTCACGGCCGTGTTTGGCAAAATGAACAGCGACTTCCCAATCTTGCGGCAGGCATTTAGCGACTTGCTTACGAGCCACTAGTGAGTCATCACAAATTAATACTGAGTACATCTTTGATTACACCCTTTACCGCAAATTAAAGCCGGTGGTTGATGGGTTAAGTATTAGTCGATAGCAAACAAATTGCCAATAGATTCATTATGTAGCGGCGATTTAACTAACTTCTTTAACCTCTGAATTACGATCCAAACATGATGGGCAATACCAGTGCGGTAAAAATACCGTTTAAACAAAGCGACAGCGACGCTAATGCTGCTGTTGTTTCGTTCATTTGCAGTGCCCGCGATGTCCCCACTGCATGGGCCACTGTTCCCAGCGCAATCCCCTGCGCAATGGGATTATTCACCTTCATTACCCTAAACAACCATGAAGAGGCAATAGCACCGACAATTCCAGTCGTAATCACAATAACCGCAGCCATACCGGGTATACCACCAATTGCTCCGGCTACGTCCATCGCCAACGGTGTTGTGATAGATTTTGCCAACATGGTCATTTGTAAACTTAGCGAATCAGAGAACAGGAGCACGCTTAACCAAGCCAGCAGTGGCGCAACAATTCCGCCTAACAAAATGGGCACAATAACCCGCCAACCGAAGTTACGAATTACCTGAACTTGACGGAACAAGGGAATTGCCAATGCCACTGTTGCCGGGCCTAACAACCAATGCAAAAAGGCGACGGCGGATTGATAAGTCTCCACATTGACCTTCAGTAAAGCCAATACTATTGCCACCAGCACTACTGTCGTAATAATCGGGTGGGCCAGAGGGTTTTTATGACATCGCCTGAATAAAAGCAATGCAACGCCATAACTGATTAGGGTAATCAGGCCCCACTGAAAAGTTTGCACTAACATTGACTCAATTATTCCTTAGGACGCGTAAATCTGTCCGCTAATTTGCTGACCAATGCAAAGGCTAAAATGGTAGACACTACGATGCTGGCAACAAAGCTTGGCCATTCAGTCATTAGTATCTCTCTAAAGTGCCATACGCCCATGATCGCGGGAACGAAAAACAGTGACATATGATTTAATAACGGAGATCCAGCAACCTGCACTGGCTCAGGGACACGCTTGAATACAACAAGCCCAATAAACAGTAGAAGAAGCCCCAACAAGGGAGCGGGTAGATTAAGTGGGATATGAAAAGAAAGCCACTTTCCAGCTTCAAAGCAACCGACAATGACAAACAGCCCAACTATTTGAAAAAGTGCGGTGCGCAATAATTTGGACATACCAAGTTCCACGGAATACGCATAGTAATGACATACTAGCTGAGTCCGTGGAATGAAAACAATGCGACCTTAGTTCACCATCAAAAACTCGTGACTCGCCTCATCCATTAACATTTTGTATTTTCTACTGACACGTAATGTTCGCTTATCTGACAAGAAAATCTGGTAGCAACCATTGTTGCAAGGGCGACAGCTTTCCACGTGCTGCATATTGACCAACGATGAACGATTAATTCGAACAAACTGCCACTGCCCCAATTGTTGTTCAAGTGAACGCAATGTCGAGCGAATGATGTGATCTTGCTCTTTCGCATGAATACACATGTAATCACCCGCCGCTTCAATCCAAAAAATATCGTTGACTAAAAGATGAAGCCACGAAGCGCCATTACGGAAACTGACTTTGCTCGGCGCGGGCTGTGTCATTGATGCGGTAAATCGTGCCGGCTGCTCGGTAAGATGTGTGCCGTGCAATGTATTCAGTTTTGCGAGTGCGCGCTGTATTTGTGATTGGCAAATTGGTTTTACCAGATAATCCAGTACCGGGTATTCAAAGGCCTTTAACGCAAATTGAGCATGCCCGGTTGTAAATACAACAGGTGGAATATTCTCGAGTCGTTGCTGTAACTCGTCCAAGAATCCAAAACCACTAATACCAGGTAAATCGATATCCAAAAAAATAGCGTGGAAATGGTTCTGCTCTGCAAGCACGAGAGCCTCTTCCGCATCTTCACAACACACGGTCTTAACGGCATCAGTGCAACTATTCAGGTGGAGAGAAAGTCCCTGCCTTGCCAAAGGTTCATCATCTAGGATCAAAAATGAGTACATAAATCCCTTTGCCTGCTGTTAAAAAAAAGGGCTGAATGTTTCCATACAGCCCAACTTACCAGGAATTAATACACAGTTACTGCTATATGTATTGGTCGGTTCACTACGCCGACACATTAACTATAGTAGACCTAATCAAACTCTCCACTCGACTGTGATTAGACCACTAGGTTGAGGGACAAATTGTCGAAATTACGACAGAATGTGTCTATTTTATCCAATCTCCTATTCAAAACGGCGTGCGGTTAACACTTCTGTATTCAATTTTGACTTGCGAGCAAGCAGGTCTGCAGTCTGTTGCGCATCGTGACTAAGTGCGAAATCTTGCGCAGAGTCACCGTTGCATACCAAACCTTGATTTATTTGTTTAAAACTAAGGCGGCTACGTTTAACCGCTCGATGTAATTGCAGTTTGCTGTCACTCTTTAGTGCTTCACATATGCGCACTAAATCTTTTTCCAGCGTGGTGTCCATTGGTGCAGCTGACACTGACAAAGTCGTCAACCCAAAAGTCATCATTAAAACAGGAACGGCAATAGCTTTTCGTAAATTAATTCTCATTTTGTTTTCCTCTTATTGGCACAATGGGATACGTGCAGGACGAACACTAGACGAGGAAAATCAACTCAGCTGCATATTTGCGCTTAAAGCCCCTTATTTGCGACATTGCGATTAACTGACCAAAAGCGGCGGTAAATCATCCATGATTCGGCTATTTTAGGCGTCTGAGCGACACATTTTGTAACTATGCACGGAAACTTTGAGGTTTAACAATGGAAGGGTAGAAGGACAAAGCCAGCAGAAAAATTGTAGAGGTATTAAAGAATTCAATGAGGCTGCGCAACGTCTCGCTACAGCCCCAGAATGTCAAAGCGACGTGTACTCGCCGCCATAAACCTTGAGTTTCACCCGATTACAGAGCGCTATCTAAGTGGATCTTAATGAAAAGTGGCGTGCCTACTTTTGAATAATCGATTTTGTACTCTTTACCATTTAAGGTTTGTACGAATATCAACGTTTTCTCGTCACCAAAGACTTCACCTACGGTTACATCAACCAATTCCATATCCATCATTTTGGCTTCGCGCTTATTGTCTGGCACCTTGCCTTCATAGAGTTTGATACCTCTATGAGTTACCAACACTGGTGGAAAGTCTTCACCGTTCAATATCAGTAGATCGAGCTTTCTAATTTTATGAATGAGAGTATTTCGCCCACTCACCAAAAAAGGCTTATCTGTCATTATTATTATCTCCACGCGCAATTATGACTTGTTATCTCACGAAGATAGCAAAGAATATAGCTCGATGCACTATGAAAAATAGGCTTAATCATTGACTTTAGGCGGGTTTATCGGTGCTTGATGATTTGGATCACGTAAAAATGTATCGTCGGTTAGACTGTGTAAAAAGGATTTCAAGTCTTCATGTTCTTGTGGCGTCAAGGTAAACCCAGCAACAAAGGGGCTTTTAAGCGGGCTTTTGATGCCATTGCCAAGCCCACCAGCAGCATAAAATGCAATCACATCATCTAAACTCGCCAATGAGCCATCATGCATGTAAGGCGCACTTTGCGCTATGTTACGTAATGTTGGTGCCCTAAAGCGCCCCATGTCTTTGGAGTCCAGCGTAATTTCAATCAGTCCCTGATCAATTTCGGGGTATGCGCCCCTTCCATCGACATTGTATAAGCCAGTATTGTGAAAAGGTTTTAAATCGAGTTGTTGAAAAGCGTGTTGGCTGGATTGAGTAAAATTAAAACCACCATGGCAGTGGAAACACTCAAGCCGTTCGGAAAAAAACAGTTCCATGCCACGCAATTCTGAAGGGCTTAGTGCCTCATCAATACCGCGATATGCATAATCATCAAAACGTGAATTGAACGATACTAAGCTTCGTACATAGCTCGCCAATGCTTTAACGATATGGTCAAACAAAACCTCTCGCGTCCCAAATGCCTGTTCGAATAGGGCGAGGTAATCCTCGGTTTGAAACCTGTTTAGAACCTCTTCTGTATGACCCGTGATCCCCATTTCAATCGGGTGTTCCGAAAATAGTGGGATCAGCAATTGCTGCTCAATTGTTTTAAGTCCATTGTGTGCCCAAGTTAAACTGCCGTTGTAACCGACATTCACCAACGCTAACGCATTCCTGCGCACCATTTGCCCAGTAGAGCCTGAAGACGTTTGACGCGGCTCTGCAAATGCATGTTCTGGTATATGACAAGTGCTACAGCTCATGGCGCGATTAGCACTCAGTGCGGGTTCAAAAAATAACGCCTTTCCCAACGTGACTTTTGCTTCACTCATCGGGTTATCTTCAGGCACGTTGGGCGCAGGAAAGCCATCAGGGATCTGCCATTGATAGACTTCCGTGGGGCTATTTCCCCAATCAGTCCAATAGAGAATTGCCAGTCCGGTGCTCAGTAGCATGAGCAATACCAAGCGTTTAATCATTTTGCTGCCACGAAATCACATTTTGTGTCTTCAGGTTTTCAGCTAAACGCTCGCAGCTTTCTTCACCTTTCGACTTAAACATACAACTATCAGATGCTGCGGGTGACACACCGCTCAATAGCTGTGCGAGATCGACGACCAATCCTTGTTGTACGTCAGCAACTGGTAGTGTTATCGAATAGCGGTTGGGGTAAGTGCACTCTTGTGTAGGGGCTCGAACAACCGACGGACTCTCACATCCCAAACTCCCCAAATGATACGACCACTGTTTGATTGCCGCTTGAGGATCTGTCGATTTAATGTCGAAGCGTATGAATTTGTACCCCATTCGCCATGACCAAAACATATCCGGTAAATTTAACGGCGAAGGCTGGCGCAATGGATCCAGATGATTTAAGTGATTCGGTACGGCCAAACTAAACCGTAATGCTGTGACTTCAGAAAATTTCTCAGGTGAAATAGCCAAACTTAGCAACGTGTTAGACACGCTATCAGTGGCCTGCTCACACTTGTCTGAAAACCAAATCAAGCTCACGTCGTCAGTTTGCCAAGCCGATGGAGACAACGACACCGGTTGCCATGCTTGAGAATCGCTCGATTGAACCTGCAATTCAGACACAAAAAAAGCTAAGCGCTGAATCTCCCAGCGTTGTTGAGCATGCGTAAATGCGCCTGTGCAGGTGATATCTTCAGCATCGTAGGCAAGTTGAAACGACAACTCAGTTACAGGCCCAGATTCGTCACTTAATTCCCGCTCTGAGTAACACGCTTGCTGGCTTATCGCTCCCAACAAGACTATGATTAAGCCATAGATATTGCGTCTTTTCATGTGATATACATCACCTTTAAAAGGCACCCTGCGCGAAAAGGAATCATTCATGTCTCGATATGCTTATGTTAAAAGCTCCATTGTTCTAATCATGCTCGGCCTGAGCATTGCGAGTCAAGGCGTGAATGCCCACAGCGAAAAAGAGAAAGCACGTTTTGTTGCGCAAAATGGGCGCGACAGCGGCACCTGCAATAATCGCTTTCGCCCCTGTGCCAGTATTAGCTATGCGGTTCAACAAGCCAACAAAGGCGACGCGATTTTGGTGTCTGCTGGCACCTACAACATTACCAGCGAACAAGAGCTGCTGTATTTAGTATCAGACTTGCAGCCGGTTTTAGGCGGGTATAGCACTATCGACAATTACCAGGTACAGCAACCGGAACAATTCTCTACGGTACTCGTTGGCGTTCCCCCGCAATATGTCGACGCGCTTTACCAAAAAGGGTTTGATGTCATTGTCGACAGCAAAGGAATAACCACCGAAGAGCTTGATATCAGTCTAGAGTCGGTGAATCAAATGTTATCGTCACAATCGAGTAGCCCTTGTACCGACGGCCAATCTGCCGGTTTTGCCTGCGACAACATCAGCTTGCTAGCGCATGTGCCTTTGAGCGATTTGCCGACCAACAGTAGCTCAGCCAACGATATTTGGGGCCACGTTGATTTAAACACCATGCGTGAATACGCGATTATTGGCTTGCGTCGAGGAATTGCTGTCGTCGATGTTACTTCACCAGAAAACCCTGAAGTGATTGGGTCAGTCGTTGGTCAATCTACCGTTTGGCGCGATATAAAAGTCTATCAATATTACTCAACGAGTGAACAACGCTGGCGTGCATATGCCTATGCCGGAGCTGATAGTGTTAATGAAGGGCTCACCATTATCGACCTAAATCAACTCCCTGATAGCGTCAGTCTTGCTGCACGTTCTAACGAGGATGAACGTGCGCATAACGTGTACATCAGCAATATCGATTACACCACCAATACCGCATTGTCGGGCAGAACGCCGTTGCTCCATGTTACAGGAAGTGAGAATTTTGGCGGTGCATGGCGTTCATTTAGTTTTAAAGATCCCACATTACCCACAGCAGAGTATGCAAAAGTAGGTGCTGTCCGCTCTTCTGACTACACACATGATGCATCAAGCCTTTTGATCACTGACGAGCGAGCGCAGCGAGATTGTGTTGATGCAGGTACCGGCCCATGTAACGTTATTTTGGACTTCAATGAAGACAACTTGATCCTTTGGGATCATTCGCAATCCAGCAGCGCAACTGAATTAGGCCGCGAAACATACCCGAACGCCTCATATGTACATTCAGGTTGGTGGAGCGAAGATAAACAATACGTGATCTTGCATGATGAGCTTGATGAGCAACAAAGAGGCCTTAACACGACGGTCCACTTTTTTGATATCAGCGACCTCAATTCACCAACATTGGTCGCCTCCTGGGTAGGCCCAACTCGCGCTATTGATCACAATGGTTTTGTGCGTGGCAATCGCTACTATATGTCAAATTATGAACGCGGCGTAACGATACTCGACATAAGTGATCCAACTGCGCCAGAACAAGTCGGCTTTTTCGATACATTCGGTTCTTCTGACAACGCATCTTTCAATGGTACTTGGGGCGTATACCCCTATTTACCGAGCGGGATAATTCTTGCCAGTGATATACAAGGCGGGCTTTATATTCTGCGCGATGAAACCATCAGAGAAGAAACAACCAGAATAGGTTTCAACAATACACAGGTAAATGCCAATGAAGGAGAAAACCTAGCGCTCACTGTTGATAAGGTTGGCAATGCAGCCGCCAGTGTTGACTATCACGTGATTACCGGATCTGCGGCTAGCTCAGACATTCAAGCCAGTAACGGCACACTCACGTGGGCAATGAACGATACCAACAGTAAAATCATTGAGATACCTGTAGAGCAAGACTCACGTGAAGAAGGTGACGAGCTCTTTTTCGTTCGATTGATGAATGTTTCTGGCGCCGACCTATCTGAGAATAACCTCGCGTTTGCAACCATTAATGGCTCAGCGGTTATCAGAGGTATCGTAGGTTTTGATAAATCAGAATATATCGTTAAAGAAATCGATGGCAGTATCAATATCGACGTATTTAGAAATGCCGGCTCTGATCAGGCCATCAGCGTTAACTACGCCATAGAAGGGATCAGTGCCACCTTAGACGCCGACGTACAAGGTTCTAATGGTGCGCTTACATGGGCAGACGGCGATACTGCGACCAAGACCATATCACTGGCACTTATTGATGATAGCGAGAGTGAAAACATAGAACAGCTTAGTATCACTTTAAGTGCAGAAGACTCCGCTATCTTGAGCGACGCAATAACGACGGTCGTCAGTATTCGCGATGACGAATCTAACCAGGCCCCTACTGCTGATGCGAGTGGAGACTTTCAAGTCAATGCTCGCCAAACAGTTAACTTAGCAGCCACAGCCTCTGACCCAGAAGGTGAGCCACTTACTATCAGTTGGCAGCAAAATGCTGGCGCTTCAGTTAATTTACTCGACGCAGATACGTTAACACCGCGTTTCTCAGCACCAAATAGCGCAACATCACTGACCTTTGAACTGACGGTAGAAGATGATTTTGGTGTGACCACCACTGACAGTATCACCGTTACAGTCAATGCCGTAACCAGCACAGTCACTACGTCTAATGGTTCAGGCGGTGGTAGCTTAAATTGGTTAGTCCTTATGCTGCTCAGTGTTTTAGTGACAAGACGCCAACAGCGCGTAAAAGTCTAACGATATCGACCACTTGGTCATTTTCTGTGCAGCTGGTTAACGCTCCCGCACAGAAGGGATGACAAGCGATATAAAACTGCTTATACTGCGCACCGCTTATTCAAGCATGCATTACAAAGGCCCGATAGCTCAGTTGGTTAGAGCATCCGACTCATAATCGGCAGGTCCCCTGTTCAAGTCAGGGTCGGGCCACCATTTTTTTTCCTAGATAGTCTCTATACTAATAAGTGCTCACACAACGAGTTGTATGCCGGCATAACCTGCTCTAATACTTGTTGTTGCTCGCGATTCAGCACCACGTCTCGACTCTCATAAACGCCAAAGCCCGTCGATTTTTCAACATTATGATACCAATGCTCCGCCCAAACACCGTCGCTTTCTCGGCGTCCGGCAGGCCACGCCAGCATATGAGTTGAAAACGGAATATCAATCGCACTACAAAGTACGCTGAGGGCATGTTCCGGGTCTCGCAACACCCAATTAGAGTCAATGACCGGTATATCTTGTTGGCTTATTTGACTGACCGCTTGGTACAAGTCCCACTGACGAATAATGCCTATATCCTCGGCACTGCAAACCCCTCGGCTACGTGTATAAGAATCAATGATTTGTGCAGGATCACGTATCAAAAAGCAATGGGTTAAGTTAGCTACCCAATCAAGCTCCACATTGGGTAGCATATGGTGGGTCATTAACTTTTGATACTGATAGGCGGTTTTACAAGGTGCCTGCGTTAGTTCCAGCACAACGTCATTGTAAGCTTTGGGTTGACTCGCAATGACCTCATCAAACATTGGGTGGGGGCTTTGTGTCTCGTGCAAGTAATACGCATAAAATGGCTCATCTACCACTTCACAATCTGTGCGGTTCTCAAAACTACGCATCATTGCCGTTGAGATATTTCGAGGGCCTGACCACATCGCGATTCGTTTTGTCACAGTTCACCATCCTGCGCTAAGATTGCATTTTTATACAGCCCTTGTAAGCGGCTAATCATTGGCGTCTTGCCATCACCAATGGTCCTTCCATCGACCTCTCCTACTGGGGTTAATCCTGCAAAAGTGCCCGTGATAAAAGCCTCGTCGGCGGCGTATACTTCAGACAATGTGAAATTCTTCTCAAACACTGGAATATCGTTTTCTCTGCATAACTGGACGATTTTACTGCGCGTAATCCCATCCAAACAGTAATCGCCTGTTGATGTCCAAACTTCGCCTTGTCGTACAATGAAAAAGTGCGTGGAATTACAGGTCGCGACAAATCCCTGCGGATCGAGCATTAAGGCCTCATCAACCCCCGCTTTAGCCGCCTGAATACAGGCAAAAATACAGTTGAGTTTAGAATGGGTATTAAGCTTGGGATCCTGCACATCTGAGTACCCTCGTCTCACATGCGTCGTAAATAAACGAATACCTCCCTCCTTGGGTGCCACAGGTGCTTTATACTCTGGAATTATAACGATGGTTGCCGGTGATATGGTTACTCTAGGATCCTGATAAGGGGTCGATTTAATACCCCGCGTTACCATCAAACGAATGTGAACATCATCGTGCATATTATTCGCCTTGCAAGTTGCCAAAATTCGCTCCACCAGCGCGGACTTATCAATACCAATATCGAAATCGAGTGCTTTCGCTCCATCATATAAACGTTGCATGTGTTCGCGAATAAACACCAACCGACCATGATGCATGCGAAGCCCTTCCCAAACGCCATCCCCCAGAATAAAACCGCTGTCAAACACCGATATCTTGGCGTCTTCTCGTTTGAACAATTCGCCATTTATATTGATCAGGATCTCAGCATTTCGCGGATCTTCATGGTATTGATGGGTTCCCATACAAACTCCTTTGTAGACTTTTTATTCACACTAAAAGTAATTTGGAATCAACGCAATAGCAGCGCAAGCTCTGCAGTCAAAAACGTATATGTAGATGGCCAAAGCAAGTATACTGCGCTAATGAGTTATGAAATTCCGTCCCAGCCACACAACGCCCTACTGGAAGTTAAAAAAAGCCAGTTCCATGCCTTCGCCGGTTTTGCCGACTCGCGCGAGGCTGCCATGCAATGGCTTGATAGTGCTCGGACAAAATACCCCGATGCACGGCACCATTGCTGGGCCTATTTGCTGGGATCTCCTAAGATGCCTCGCAGTGTTGCGATGTCTGATGATGGCGAGCCCAGTGGCACTGCCGGAAAACCCATCTTAAACGTTCTTCAACACAATGATATTGGCGATGTTGTTATTATTGTGAGTCGCTATTTTGGTGGGGTTAAGTTGGGCGCTGGCGGTTTAGTGCGCGCGTATTCAGGTGCCGCAAAACAAGTGCTGGATACTTTGCCAACAACGACACTTGTGCCCAAAGCGAAGTTTCAGGTAACCAGCGAATTCAAACATGAACAATACATCCGGCATTGGGTTGATCAACATGGCGGAACTGTTGGTGAATGCCGCTATACCAATGACGTTATATTGAATACCGAACTACCGATATCTTCCGCAGATGACTTTTCCACCATGTGTGCAAGCCTCAACATTCGAGTGCAGGAGCAACGTTAAACAAACTCATCGAATGGTGAAGAACCCATCAGTCCATTTCTATTTTAAGTGGAGGAGAGTTTATAGCTTTGTAGTCTACTTAAAGTAGAGCCATCTTGTGAGTGGACAAAGAAGGGGGTCCCAGAAAAGGAGCCCCCCAGAATAGAACTAGAATGAACCAACCAAGGTAAACATCGCATTAACGGGTTCACCAACCGTCGCTTGGTGAGTTGAATGTGCATTCGGGAAATACAATTCATCGGTTAAGTTTTCGATGTTTAACTGAACGCGCAAATCGTCAGACACATCGTAATAAGCAGCTACATCAATACGTGTGTAACTCGGAAGTACTGCATTGTTACCGTTATCGATAAAGCTCTCATCTTGATAAGTCGCGCCGACACCAAAGCCAAAGGCGTCATTGACTTGATAGGTTGTCCACACAGAGAACGTATTTTCAGGTAGCTCACGCGGCACATTGCCCGTTGGGCCACTGCGGTCAACAATTTCACCGTCTAAATTGCTGTAATTCACAGCCAACGTCCAATCCTCAGACAAATAACCGGTCAGTTGTAATTCAAAGCCATTGATTTCTGAATCAATCACATCCAATGTTGCTGGATCATTGTCTGCCACCTGCGGTGAGCTTTGTTCATTTTCGAAAATAGCAGCAGTGAAACTAAGGCCTTGCTCAAAGTCCCATTTCAAGCCGATTTCCTGATTTGAATAGGAATCCGGATCTAATTGATTTTTGTCACCATTGATATCGGTGAATTGCTCACCACTGCGAGGCAAGAATGACTCACTGTAGCTAGCGTAGAGAGAAATATTTTCCGCTGGCTTGTATATAAGCCCCGCTCGCGGAGACACTTCTTCATCTGTGCGACTACGCGTTTCTAATACAGCAGGGTTTGCATTAAAAACTTCAATATCAAAACGATCGAAACGTGCCCCAAGCACCAAATCAAGATGCTCTGATAACTCAATTTCGTCCTGAATGTAAAGAGAGAACACATCAAGGTTAACGCGAGTATCGTCATTCAGATCGGAGAAGTCTGCCGTAAATGCTACACCATCAGCATTAAAGCCTGCTAAACCACTGAAACTTAACGGGCGTTCGACTGAAAAATACTCTCTATCACCGTTTGTGGTGCTAAACACTGGGTTAAAGCGGTTTTGATCTGAATTTGTGGAAATCCACTCAGTGCCAAAGATGATGGTGTGACCAATACTACCTGTGCTCAATTCGCTGATCAGGTTACCTGAGAGGATCAGGTTGTCACGTACGCCACTATCTATGTATCCATCAAGTTGAACGACATTATTGGTTTGGTCGTAATTGCTTGCGTAGAAGTTTGCGTAAACTTTATCGTAATCACCATAAAAGGCATTGAAATTACCTTTTACGAAATCGGTGAACTGATGTTCTATATTTGCCCTGAAAATGTGTGCTTCTAGTGTGTGATAATTGTTCTCAGGATCAGCGAAAACGATATCTTCCAGCGCTTCGACAGGTCGACCATCGGTACCGGTAGGCACGCCACGATCAACAAACCGGTCGTGGTTGATGTACTCGTATGAGAGATCTAGCAACGTATCCTTATCCAGTTCCACTCTAACAGTTGGATTAATACCGAAGCGCTCGCCCTCGTAGAAGTCTCGATGGTTTTCAAGTTGCTCGTACATGGCATTGACTCGCAGCGCCGACGTATCACTCATGGCAACATTAGTATCGATCTCACCGCTAAACCCGCCAAAGGTGTTTAGCGATGATTTGTAACCGGTAAATTGCTCATCAAACTTAGCTTTCTTGGAAACACGATTCAATATACCGCCAGTGCCGCCACGCCCGAACAACAATGCATTGGGACCACGTAAAATCTCTACTTGCTCAACGTTGTATAGCGCCCGGTAATACTGCACATCATCGCGATTACCATCGAGATAAAAGTCGGCAGTTGAACGGATCCCGCGAAACACGATTGCATCTCTGTGGCCTTCACCTTGAGAGGTATTAACACCAGGAGTGTAATCAATGATTTGACCAATGCTGGTGATACCACGTTCGGTGATCTCATCTGCCGTCATAATTGACAAGCTTTGCGGCACATCAATTATCGGTGTTGGGGTTTTGACCGAGTTGGACTCATTAATCGATAAGTAGCGACCTTCAACAATGATCCTTTCAAACTCTTCCATATCAGCAAGCGCACTTTGGCTGAGTGCTAGAGCGGCGGCAATACACGTTAGCTTAAACTTCAAACCTTAATCCTCGAATGGTTCTTCGTCAGTACCTGAGTTAAATAGTGTCAAACACGCAACACAGTCAACGTGACGAATGTAATCAATAAAAATCATGACGCGAACCTTAATGCGAATTATTATTATTTGCAAGTTTATAGGGCGTGAATTTAACAACTTTTTGATTGAACGAATAACGCCACGAGAATGCCGATGAGATACGCACAATTTTTCTAACAATAGAGCCTCTGCATTACTCGTTCTTTGCAATGTGAATTTTCCATTTGTCTAGCGTGCTTGGAACAGTATATGAACATCACCAATAATTTGATTCGGGTCAAACACATCCCAATTTGATGTGCTAGAGTAGTTCAATACCAAGGTGTATCGATGAGAAAACGCACCTCAATTCGCCATAAAAACGGAGCCAATATGAGCGCTTTCAAACACGTGTTGTGTGTATTAACAAAACTACAAGAGCCAGATGAAATCGTAGCGCATGCTATGCATGTCTGCGCAAAACACAACGCAAAACTGACGGTACTATTAACGTTAGAGCCTCTGCCACCCAATGCGAATATGGTGATGGAGTCATTTGCCTATATTGATACATTTGAAAGCATGCAAAATGCAGCTCAAATCCGACTCGATAAGAAGGCTGAAGAATGGCGTCGCAAAATGCAGCTTGATACACAGCTACGTATTGGCCACAGCTTTGTTGAAATAGCCAAAGCAGCCAATGAGCTAAATGTTGATCTAGTGGTGAAAGAAGCTAAGACCGATTTACTCGACCGCCTATTCGGTCATGAAGACATGCGCCTACTTTCCAAGTGTCCGATTCCCGTATGGCTAGTTCATCGTGGCGATACGCGTCAATACAAGCGCATAGTTGCGGCCGTAGATGTAAATTATCACTACCCTGAACAAGAGCTTGCTGTGCGTAAGCAACTGAATGAAAGTGTTGTCATTCAGGCAGCACAAGTCGCAGTGCAAGAAAACGCTGAACTTCACATTGTGCACGTTATTGATAATCACATTGATATGGTGGTGTATGACGGCATCGTCGATATCGGCGCAAATGCCTTTATCAACAATCAAGAGGAGACCGAGGCGGAGCGTCAATCAGCGGTGGACGAACTGGTTTCATTGATAAAGTCAGCAAATCCAGATGAACTTATCGATAACTTACATATTCAAACCAGCATTTTAACCGGTAACGCGCGCCAAGATATTCCTCGGGCAGTGAAAGATTTAGACGCCGATCTGCTAGTCATGGGCACTGTCGCAAGGGTTGGTATCCCAGGCTTCTTTATGGGCAACACAGCTGAATCGATATTGACTCAAGTGAATTGCTGCGTATTAGCACTTAAGCCACACGGCTTTACTTCGCCAATTATTAGCTAGCATACCGAAACGCACACTCAAGTGTACGCTGGTCAAAAGTGAGAACAATGTGGTGACTTTAGTTGATTAAAGACACATGACAACCACATCAATAGTTAAGTGGTTACTGCAATATCTTAGCCCCTACAAAACAAAAGTTGTCGGGGCTATTGTTGCGTTGTTTATTGGCTCGTTGTCATGGCTTTTGCTCGGGCAAGGGATCCGCCTAGCGGTTGACCAAGGTTTTGTCGCTAATGACACTTCTCGCCTTAATCAATTATTAATAGGCGTTATAGCAATATCTCTATTAGCGACCATAGCAACGTACTTTCGTTTCTCTTTAATGACATGGCTAGGCGAACGTGTCAGTGCGGACATTCGCGTGTCGGTTTACAATCATTTACTCAGTTTACCCCCTGAATTCTTCGTCAAAACGCGCACCGGTGAAGTTATTTCCCGCTTTACCGCTGACACCACAGTTCTCCAAAGCGTAATCGGCATGGGCATATCCATGGCTTTGCGTTCAAGCGTTACGTTTATTGGTGCCTTATTGCTGATGTTGTTCAGTAGTCCCGTACTCACCCTCTATGTATTGATCGCCGTTCCGATTGTTTTACTGCCAATAAAAGTGCTGGGTAAACAAGTGCGTCACTACTCTAGGTTGAGTCAAGATAGCGTTGCCGATATTGGCGCTTATGTAGATGAAACGCTTCACGAAATACAGACCGTGCAAGCCTACAATCATGAATCCAGCGATCAGCAAGCATTTTCCAAACGCATCAATAAAGTAATGTCGATTGCGCAGCAACGGATCCACTACCGCTCACTACTCATTGTCAGCATTATGGCAATCAGTATGTTGGCAATTGTGGTGGTGGCGTGGCTGGGTGCGATGGATGTTATCCAAGGGAAAATGACCGCTGGTGAATTAACCGCGTTTATGTTTTACGCCGTACTCGCTGGCGGAAGTGTCGCGACGATCAGTGAGGTCATTGGCGAAATACAAAAGGCCGCCGGCGCATCTGAACGTTTGATGGAGCTACTTAACGAGAAAAATACGCTATTACACGGCGATGAAATCGGTGAGCAAAAGAGTCTTAATCTGAATGCCGAGAACGCGTTAACGTTTAACGATGTCACCTTCGCATACCCCAGTGCACCACAAAAACAGGTACTCAATGCCATTTCGTTAAGCGTAAGAAAGGGCGAGCGCATTGCTTTAGTGGGCCCAAGCGGTGCAGGAAAATCTACCTTATATCAATTGTTATTGCGCTTTTACGATGCCAATCAGGGTAGCATTGAAATCTTTGAGCACCCGATAAAACACATTGATATTCATTCGTTGCGCGCTCATTTTGCATTGGTACCGCAAGAATCTGTGATTTTTGCTTCCAATGTTTACGATAATATCCGTTATGGTCGACCTGAAGCGAGTGATAGCGAAGTAGTCGAGGCTGCTAAAACGGCTATGGCTGATGAATTTATTACGCAACTGCCCGAGGGTTATCATACCAATTTGGGCGAGCGAGGCGTAAAACTCTCGGGTGGCCAAAAACAACGGATATCCATCGCCCGCGCTATCTTAGCCGATCGCCCCATTCTGTTACTTGATGAAGCCACTAGTGCGCTAGACGCGAAAAGCGAGCATCATGTTAAGCAGGGCCTGGACAACTTAATGCGCAACAGAACCACATTGATCATTGCCCACCGCCTAGCCACCGTTGTTAACGCTGATCGATTAATCGTCATGCAAAATGGGAAAATAGTGGCGGAAGGTACTCACCAAGCGCTAATGCAAAACAGTGACATCTACCGTGAGCATGCCCAACTTCAGTTGATAGAGTAACCCAAGCAAGCAATTACTCCGCGACGAATGGCTCAATTTTTACGACGATCTACAGCCACGCATGGACGTTATCTTCAACAATAAATACCGACTATCGTTGGTGCTCCATTTTGTTGACGCCAATACCATCAAGGACAGTATATATGAAACGTTATCCAATCAAGGCGACCACTATCGCCGCAGCGATTAGCCTCGCGATTTGTTCATCAACTGCGTTTGCAGAAGAGAAAAAAGATGAGGCAAAAGAAGAAAAAACACTAACACAGATATTAGAGACTAAATCCGCATTTGACGGTTTTCTGCCGATTTATCAAGATGAAAAAGACGGCTCAAGCCTATTGGTTATCGACCCATCACAATTAGACAAGCCGTTTTTATACTTTGCGTCTACTGTCGACGGTCCGGTTGCAGCTGGACACTTTCGTGGTGGTTTCCGTGATTACCGTCTAATCGAGATGCGCCGTGATTTTGATCGCATTGAATTTGTTGCTAAAACACCGCGTTACTATTTTGACCCTGAAAATGCTATTAGCAAAGCAGCCGATGCCAACATCAGCGAAGCCGTTCTAGTCTCTGCAAAAATTGAACATGAGGACGACGGTAAAATTGCAATTAAATTGGATGATGTTGTAACCAATGAAAATTTGCATCGCATTGCGCCAATGCCCGCTGATGACCCAAAGGTTGATAAAACACGCTACAAACTGGGTAAATTAAGCGGCGATAAAACCAAAATCGCGTCGATAGACAATTTTGCTCAGAATACTCATGTCGTAGTGGATTACGTGTTTGAAAACGACACACCCAAAGTCAGTGGCGGCAATGAAATCACCGATCCAAGATTCACAACTATCAGTTTGCAGCATGCCTTTATTGAGTTGCCTGAAAGCGACTTCCAACCACGTCGAGATGACCCTCGTATCGGGTATTTTGGTCAACAATTTGATGATCTCACGTCAGACCAAACCTTTATTGGCCGTGATGTCATCAATCGTTGGCACTTGAAAAAGAAAGACCCAAATGCTGCGGTATCAGATCCGGTTGAGCCGATCGTTTGGTGGATTGAAAACACCACACCAGTTGAATGGCGCGATACTATTCGTGACGCAACATTGGCGTGGAATTCCGCTTTTGAAAAGGCTGGTTTCAGCAATGCTATCGTAGTTAAAGTCCAACCGGATGATGCCGACTGGAAAGCTGATGACGTACGATATAACGTACTACGCTGGACATCATCTCCCACTCCTCCATTTGGTGGTTATGGCCCTAGCGTCGCAAATCCATTGACCGGACAAATCATCGCCGCTGATATCATGTTGGAATACACCTTTATGAAAGGGCGTTGGATAACAGGTAAAATGTTTACAGACGGCGTAAACGCACTAGAGAATCCTCTCCCAGAAGGTCTTAGCGAAGAAGCGGTAAACTATTGCTCGCTGGGTCATCAACTAAATGCAGGCTTAATGTTCGGGCAATACGCATCACTTGCCCAAGGCATGGATGACATCAACAAAGACAAACTGCTCAAGCAGTCTATGTATTATCTGATTTTGCATGAAGTAGGTCATACATTAGGTCTAAACCACAACATGAAAGCCACACAGTTACATGGTCCTAAAGAAGCCCATGATGCATCTATTACGCAGGGCATATTAGCCGGCTCAGTAATGGACTACCCTTCAGTGAACTACGCGCCAGAAGGTATGGAACAAGGCGATTTCTACAGTGAAAAGCCAGGTCCTTATGATGATTGGGCGATTGAATATGGCTACTCAACTGCATTAGCAGACCCCAATGCTGAGGAAGAACGTCTCTCATCAATTCTCGCTCGCAGCACAGAACCGGCGCTAGCGTTTGGTAATGATGCTGATGATATGCGCGCGCCGGGGCGCCACTTAGATCCTCGCGTGAACATTTTTGATATGTCGAGCGATGCTATTGCCTATGCTCAAGACCGCTTTGGTTTGATCAAATCGACCGCGACTAAGTTGAAAGACAAAACCCTAACTGAAGGTCGTTCACACAATGATCTTGTCGTCGGTGTGAATGTCGTATTTGGTGAATTCGCGCGTCAAGCCAGCGTTGTCTCTCGGTATGTTGGGGGTGTTTATGTGGATAGAAGCTATGTTGGTCAAGAAGGCTATCAGCAACCATTTACGCCAGTAGCAAAAGCTGATCAAGAACGTGCAATGAAGACATTGCGTGATTTCGTGTTTGCACCAAACGCCATCAGCGAAATGGAACCCTTATTTGCATATTTGCAACGTCAACGCCGCGGCTTTGATCATTTCGGCAATAATGAAGACCCGAAACTGCACGATATGTTACTCGGAGCACAAAAGAACGTGCTGAACCATTTGCTTCACCCAGCAGTAACACTGCGACTAAGTGATACAGCACTTTATGGCAATGAATACAGTGTTGAAGCACTTTTGGCTGATCTCACTGCCGCTATATTTGATGCTGACATTAAGCGCGACGTGAATAGCTACCGTCGTAACCTACAGACGGAATATGTTGAACGTTTAATTGCGATTAGTGGTTTAGAAGCCGCAAGTAAGTACGATAACTTCGCCAAAGCGGCGGCAGTATATGAACTTAATCGAGTTAAAAAGCTAGTGGATAGTTCACGTGGTGATCAAGCAACGAAAGTTCATAGGTTCTACCTAAACGATCGTATTAGCCGTGCTTTCCATAAAAGTGCTAGCTAAGCCGCGACACGTTTAAGCAAATAGCACAAACAAAAACGCCGTTGTTAAAATCAACGGCGTTTTTTTTACCTCTAAAGCTTACGCAAATACGTTTACACGATCTGCGCAGTAAGCGCTTTGCCTAGAATTCGATTAGTAAGATAAGCCAATAATTCCGTTTCCTGCTCGCTGCGTTCACCGTCTATACCTGTCAGCTCCATAGCCACCTCTAAGGCTTTGTTCGCGTCTTGGTTTAAATCGTCGCTGAGAGACTGCATAAAAGCTTTACAGTCGTTGTTGTCGACCGCTAAGCGGGCTTTATGAATTGCATCGTTTAAAAATGCTTCTTGGCAAATAGTGCTGCCCCACTCCAATGTGCCCAATACCTCATCAAGATAATCCTGTTCGGTCAATGTGACCTTACCGTCAACTTGATACAGCAACACGGATAATTTAATTAGCGCTTCGTTGAAACCTTGTTCTTCTGTTAGCTGCATAATCACTCCTAACTACTTCTGATCCCTATCCTAAGATCGACTGATTGCAGATTTATGCGATTTAGACAAACCTCTCACTTTTTAGTTTCACAATTTTTTAACAATCTATGAAAATTTATCGCAAACCTAAACTGACATCGTGAATAAGATAATTCCCTGAATATTCGGGGTGCACTTCTCCGCTAGCCTCTATTGCAAAATATTGTTGCTCTTCTGAATCTAAAGATTGATAGCCGCCGATGACCTGATACAACCACGCTTCTTGGTCAAAATCCAACGACTTCCAATGTAAATATTGCAATGCTGTTATCACTTCACCCGTATCGATAACATGGCAAAAATAATGTTCTACCGCATCTCGTAGTTGTGAATCGTCAATCTCTACTGCCGCGAGCTGTTCAATGTCGATGCGCACTGAAGCCTTACTGCGGTTGTCGCTCTGGCGCACTCGATTAACATGACGGATCTGCCCCACCAGTTGCTGTAATTCCAACTCTTGCTCAACGTTATTCACGTCAGGGAATGCGTCAGCTAATAAAGCTGGCGCCTGATTAAACAGCATGGGGACATGCGTTTGACGTGTGTAATCGTGAGGAGCAAAATCTGGATGCTGTTCACAATGCAACACGAAACCTTTCAACAAACGCGTTTTGCCACGAAACTCTCTAAAACGCCCAATTAGTTCAATCAATCGGGCTTGCGCGGCTGATAACTCTTTGGTGACTCGCGTGAAACTTTGTTGCAATGCAACCACCAGCAAGTGACGTAGATCACGATTGTTACCTGCTATTTGCCCCAATTCATCAAATCGGATCAGCTCTATTTGATTCAACAAATCACTGACTTGAGATTGAGCCAGCTCGTTCTCTCTAATTTTGGCGTCAACCGATGCCACATAACCAAATTCATTGTTGATGCGGCTAAACAAAACGCGCACATGGTTCGCCAATGACTCTGTGAGGCTATAAACATGCTCCCGTAAGTCGCTTAAATGCCCTTGTGATTCAACGAACCGACCATACTGCAGCGCTTCTTTGTAATGCTGTGCTAGGGTTTTAATGGCTGCTAACGCACTCGCCATATTCGTATCAATTTGGCGATTGCGTTCGTCTTGCAAGCTACCTTCAAGTAGATTCCGCACGCTACTTTTCAAGCGAATATCCGCATCAGGTTCAGGGCGCCATAAAATGCCCTGCTGGATCAACGCCTCTAGCACTTTAGAGCTAACATCTCGCTCGTTAACACTGCCAGACAAGTAAGCTCGCATGATCACATCACTGTGACGACTCAATGCATTAAGGAGCTTTACCCCTGATTGATATAAATTCTGATTCACAGCAAGCTACCCTGCTGCGATGCAGATTCAGCTTGTTCTGCCAACGACAACGATTCAGTTTCATCAATAAACCGCAGCACTTCGTACAGGTAATCGACCTTACCTGTCGCGATAAAAATCTGTTTATCTGGATTTGGCTTGATCAAATAACCTAAATCGCACAAGCGTTTGAACACTTGTTTTAATTGCCCATCGGTTTGCGTACTGGTTGACCCAAATAAACGATAACGAGACAATTTCTCTAGTTGCTCAGCAAAAGCCGGCGTATCTTCAATAATAGTTTGTAACTCAGCTAATCGAATCGGGGTGCCCATAGTCACCGGCACATCACTGCCATTGGCTTGTTGAACTAATAACAACCAATCCACTAAGGGGCGTAAACTTGATGCCACCTCTTGGAATTGACTGCCAATCGCTTTTCGTTCCCCCTCGCCTAGCGCTTGGTACGCGGCATAAAACACATCGCCATCCACTGTTGAGGCCAGTGTACGATTCAAAAGATTTAAATGCGGTTCTAACGCTTCGCGGTTAGCCGCTTGTTTAAGGTAGCGCCACGCTTCTTCATTGCTAACCTGACAGACAAAATGTCCTTCAAGCAGACTCGATAAGACACGGCCTTGTTCAGTCATCATGCGCTAGCCTCCTCTGCCATACGTGCTTTCAGTCGCTCACTCAATTGACTTACCTTGGGTTGTACCACTTGCAAACGGCGAGTGGCCTTATCGATCAAGTAGCGGTTTTGGAATAATTTCAACACTTCAGATTCAGGGTTTGGAAATGCCCCTACCACCGAAATATCGTTATTTTGGCAAGCATCAAATATCTTTTTCACATTGCTTTGGTGTAGTGTGCCTAACTCGTCGATAGGCCAATGGATAACCACATCAGCTTGATCCCTGAGCAAGCGCGTAAAGGCCAGCAAAAACTTACATAAAATCAAATAGGCCATGCCGTGACTTGAACTCTCATTCAGCTGCCTATCGGTACGGATAACCAGATTTGAATTGCCTTCCTTCAAGTGCAGTTCAATATCGAGCAACTTGCTGATCCCACCACTCAGTGCTGCCCGCCCAAGGATATCGAGCACACGGCGCATAGACAGGCCATATTCTTCATCCGGTAGCTCGGTTGCACCGGATGACATCCACTGCTGATATTGTTTCTGGAACGCCTCTAACTCAGGCCAAAACTCAAGTTCGCTGATTTTGGAGCGGATTTTAACCGCTGAATCAGATACACCATCTAAGTAGAGTTCTTCATCAACTTCTTTGCTGATCCGACGACTCTGGGTGGATATACGCTTATCAATGTCATCTAACACATAATAATATTGTGTTAAGTCGGCACCGAATATACGGCCTTGCTCACGTAAACCTTGCATTTTCTGCGGTACAATTTCATTCAGCAACCTGGCCAAATGACTAACCAAACGACGATGGACAATGTGGCGTGTGCCTTCTTTATCTATTGTCGTACATTCCTCTCGCGAACGCTCCCACGTGTCGGACAAACCAGTGCCTGCCTGAGCAGCAATTAATTGATCAAACCGCTCTACATAGGCGCGAATATCGGTTAATAAGCGTTCTCGTTGCTGCAGTAACTCATTGGCTTCTGTGACACGTTGAGAAATAGCAGTTAGGTCACTTGCCGGCGGCTGTTTTCCTGACTCACTTTCAACCTTCAGCGATAGCTTGGCTAAACTCTTGGTGAGCTGCTCAACACTGACATTCGCTTCATTCGCTTGACGTAATAGGGTCTCTGCTTGAGTTTGCGTTTCAACCAATTGCTCACGCTTGCTTTTAACCTGTTGCGCATGCTCTGTTAACGTGCGTTCAGCTTTACTCGCGGTTTTCTTTGCTGCAGTTAACAACTTCTGCCACGTGACCTTTTGTTCACTGAAGACATGCTTGTACCAGCGCTGGTAGTCTACGACGAGGTGACGGTGTCGTTCGGTGTAATCGATATCTTTTTTCAATTGCTCAATCAGCTTTTTAAGGCTGCCGATCTCATCGACGTCAACTCCGCGGTTGGCCAACTCATCCGCTAACCACTTTTCGGTATCCTGACGATCTCGCTTAGCGTTAGCCTTGGCTTGAGCCAACTGTTCTGAAACTTGTTGCTCGTCAGCAACAATATCATCAACCACCTGCTGCCAATGGAAATCCAGTTCTGATAATGCTTCTCGCATCTGCTCATCAATATCTGCCAACGCCTGACTAAACTGTGCTTTCAATTTAGTTTGCTGAGCCTCAATTTGCTGTAGCTGCTTTTTACTTTGTTGTTTACGTTCAGCTAGCGCGGCTTGATATTCGCGGTGCAGCGCATGGCGGTCCTGTTGACTGCGTTTGCGATTCGCTTCTGCGCTTTTTAGCTGACTTTCTGCCTTGCTAACGGCCAATTCAGCCTGACGAACACGTTCGCTAGCACTGGTCAATTGCTGCTCAGCTTCGCTTTGGCACTCAACGGCTGTACTTAAAGCTTCCTGGAATTCTGCCAGCTTAAGCTTCAAAGCTTGTTCTGTCTGAGCATATTCCGGCAAGTCCAAATGACTCAGGTCCAGTTTTAAACCAAACAATGTTGCATCATGCTTTTTGTTCAACGAAGGTTTGAGATCTTTACGCTCTAACAATTCCGGCGTTAACACTTTGCCAATCGTGTTTTCCCATTCAATATTAGCTTCACGTAAAAATGCCAATAGCGTGTTGTCTTTGGGATGCAACAACGATTCTGCTTTATCTAGTTTGCTCTGACATTCCATGACCTCTCGGCTGCATTTCTGTAGAGACTCATTCGCGGTTGAGCGAGCTTGAAGCTCTGTTGTAAGCTGCTTTTGCTGCTTGCGCAGTTGATCACGAGCGATATCCTCCGCTGACACGGCTTCATCAATGGTGGCATCGAGAATATCCAATTGGCTCTGCTCAAATTCCGAGAATCCTACGTTTTGCAAACGGGCACTTAGCAACGCACGTTGCTCTACAGATTCTGAATTCTGTGCTTGATGCGCTTCTTTAAGTTGATCGCGTTGCTGTTGAAAGTCATCTTTCAGTGTTTCTCGTTGCTGTTGCCCTTCACGCTGTTTAATCGCACGTTGCTCAAGCAAATCCCGCTGTTTGCTATTGAGTGTTTCCAGTTGGCGGTTGAATTTATCGGTTAATTCAGCAACGCGCTTATCAAACGTTGATTGGATATCCTGATGCTTATCAGTTACCAACTGGTAGCGCGATTGGGCTGTTTGTAAATCTTCTTGCCATTGGTCGAGCTGTTTCACATTGCTCTGCAACTGGTCAATATCCTGATCCTGCCAACGCTGATATTCGTCCTCGACATTGTCGAGCTCTTGTTCGTATTTGGTAATATCGCCTTTCGCCGCTGACAGCGTCTGATTTAACTCTTCACGCTCATGCTGCCAATCATTTTCTAGTTGCTTGATGGCATGAATGGTGTCATCAACTAACGATTGTTGCTCAATGATATGTGCCGCGAGGAAAGAATGATCATAGCTGAATACATCACTCAGAGCCGCCAAGCGCTGCTCGGTGTCTGTTAACTGCACATCTGCGGTTTCTAACTGGCTGAACTCAGGACGTATTACGTCAAACTCTTGAATTAACTGACATTCTCGTAGCCAATCATCAACATGTTTACGGCTTAAATTAGAAGTAGGAGGTTGAACCCCATCTTCTTCAAGAATTGCTGCAATCATGGCTTTGATGGTTTCCATCTTGCCTTCTTTCGAATGCACCGCTTTCGCAAGTTTCTCAATATGGCGCAGGTGCTTCTTACTCTCGCACATACTAAAAATGCGCGCGTATCCCATCAGCTCACGCGCGCTGCTGGATGACTGCATGGTCGTGATGTCATTCTGAACAACGGCTCTATAGTCTTTGGTGCTCAATTGATTAGTCACCATGACATTATTGCGCTTCAAACTGCGCACAACGTCTTGCGGACTGGTCGGTACGTGATCGCCCGCCTTGTTTTTGAAGACGTAATCATCCAGCTCAAAGGGTTTACCAATCAAACGGTAGGTAACGCCTGTGCCATTTGAAGTCAGCACCCCCTGACATAAATCCTCATCATGATTTAGATACTCGTAGATGATGTAGCTGGATTCGCGCGGCAAATACCAACGTTCGAAACTATCGCGCGTAGCCGGTACTACCCGGCTAGGGTATTCACCATAAAAAACCGGTATAAGACGTTGAAGTGTTGTTTTACCAGACGCATTGGTGCCACAAATATTGGTATGGCCATTCAATTTAAGTTCAACGACGCCCGGCAAGTGGGTGTCGATAAGGATGATTCGATGTAAACCGGGCATAAATGTCCTGTAATTATTATCATGACGCGAGGCGCGTATCGGGCAGGATTATAACCACTGCAAAGGCTTAACTATACTGACCGCAAGGCCTGTTGCAACCTGCTTTTTGAATAAATTTATCCTGCCGCCGAGTAGCCCGGTGCAAGTGTTGGATTTTCAACGTTTTTAAGCACATCAAGGTTAGCAAGCGCTAACTGACAACCTTGCCCAGTGAATCGATATCCTGCCGAACAATCCACTTGCCATTGGCGTAAAACATACGCAGCAAGTGCCGCTTTCACATGAAGTTCATAACGCCCATCTTGCATATCAAAATCAAGCTCAACCGCTTGAGGGTATTTAAGGCTCGGATGAGGAACCAATATTAACTTAACAGTGGTATTAAACTGGGTATCGGACGTCGAGCGTTCAGCATCGGTTAGCGCTTCGTCGAGGATTGCAACGCGGGTGAAACGAGTACACACATAATCTCTGAATGTACGATGTGTGCGATCATAAGCCCTTACGTGCCAACGATGCCCATTATTAACCAATGCATGGGGCACTAATTCACGTTCATGTTCACCTGAACTAGCTGATACATAATCGCAACTAATTGCTTTCTGTTGATGGATTGCCCGCATAAGTGCCGCAATAATGCTGGCGTTGGGGTGTACCAGTCTAACAGCATCAAAACATTGGGCAGAGGGTTGCACTGGCGAGGACATGCCATCGCCGAAACCGCGACTTAAGTTTTGCAGCACAATTTCGGGATCATGATTAAAAACCGGCACAAAACCTGCGCAACGATGGTAATGCTTGTCTTGATGGACAAGACGTAAGTTATCAGGCGCTAAAGATTTATACAGTGAGAAATCACGTGTGCTTGCCGCTAGCCCCGTTTGAAATCGTTGAATAAGGTCTGTTCTCGCGACCTGACCAAAGTACTGTAATGAAAAATCTATAAACGCTAACCGTTCGCGCTGCGCATGAGGAATCGTATCGAGAGCCATTAGATGACAACCTGTTTTGTTTGCATACACCTCACTATAAGCTGCTCCCCCAAACTATGCAATCATTTTGATGCGACCTTAATGATGGCATCAAAATGATTTATTGGTGCGAGTATCGATCTTTGCGCTCAACCCTTGTAGGCTTGCACCTATACACATCCACATCACAACTAGAATGCGAATGTTAGACATTTTTTGGGTGTTTTTTCGCTTGGGTTGCACCAGTTTTGGTGGACCTGTCGCCCACCTTGGGTATTTTCGCGACGCATTTGTTAACAGGCGACATTGGTTAACCGATGAACAATACAGCAACCTTGTAGCGCTTTGTCAGTTTATTCCAGGCCCCGCGAGTAGCCAAGTTGGTGCAGCCATTGGCTACAACAGAGCAGGATATGCAGGGGCTGTTGCAGCTTGGATCGGATTCACTTTACCCTCAGCGGTTATATTGACCGCATTCGCGCTATCTATCGTAAACCTTGATAACGCAATGACGCTGCATGCTTTACATGGTCTCAAATTGGTGGCTGTTGCAGTAGTGACCCAAGCCGTTTGGGGGATGCAAAAGCAGTTATGCACAACCTTTTTAAGAAAGACTTTTGCGATAGCCATCGCGGTACTGCTTGTGCTATTTCCCAGCATAGAAGGGCAAATGGGCGCAATTATTGTCGCCGGTGTTACCACTTTCGCCTTTGCCAAACGTTCGGAAACTGAACAACAAAGTGAGATTCGTTGGCGGATACCCATCAGTAGCATCATATGCGGCGTATTATGTGTTATTGGATTATTCGTATTCGTTGGGCTCACTGATCATTCGCCTTTGATAGCGTTATTTGACAAGCTCTATCGTAGCGGCGCGCTTGTCTTTGGTGGTGGGCATGTCGTGCTTCCGCTTATGCACAGCGAATTTGTGCAAACAGGTCTAATACAGCAAGAGCAATTTCTTATGGGCTACGGTGCGGCTCAAGCGGTACCTGGCCCGCTGTTTACCATAGCAGCTTACATTGGTGCCTCTGCTGAACCGACTGTGCCACTGTTGGGCGCCACTGTAAGCATTGTCGCAATATTTCTCCCTGGGATGCTGTTACTGTTTGCAGTAATGCCAATTTGGGCACAGCTTCAACATCATTGGGGGGTAAAGCAAGCGCTGATTGGCATCAATACCGCGGTCGTCGGTATCCTGCTTGCTGTCTTAATCGACCCGCTTATCAGCCAAACCATGCTCAATATCAGCGATATTATCGTCGTCATATTAGCTACAGCTGGACTCATATACTGGCGATTGCATCCGCTGTGGATTTTGGCAGCATCTGTTTGCATTTCAGTGTTAATTCAGTTGTAGCTCGGTCTGATTCAATCCAATGCATGAGCAAACGGCAATTAACTGTCGCAATCACCGTCGCTTTGCGGTTAAATATTGCGTAATTTCCGCTAAACGTTTTACCTCAGGGATTACCATTGTTAGCAGTACCAGCACCGATTAGCATCGGCATCGATGGCGGTGGCACAAAATGCAGTGCCTACGTGATGGATAAAAACTTACACATTATTGGCAAAGGACTAGCAGGCTCAGCCAATATCGCACGAGATTTCGATAACGCGACATTATCCATTGAAACTGCCATTCACGCTGCTCTCAATGATGCGAAAATGCCTATTGGTGCGCCAACTCAAATGCCGCCGATTGTGGCCGGCTTGGCGGGGTACAATGTTCAAAGTGCAAAACAGAAACTAGCACTATGGGCGTCACAGTTTCCTTCGTTTCATGCCACCAGTGATCTGGAAACGTCATTGTTTGGCGCTCATGCTGGCGCCGATGGTAGTGTGTTGATCATCGGTACTGGATCTTGTGCGGCCGGATTAAAACAGCGCACGGTCAAACAATGGGGTGGACAAGGTTTCTTATTGGGTGACAAAGGCAGTGGCGCATGGATCGGACAGCAAGCCGTACGTAAGGTTTTGTTAGCCCTAGACAACGTCGACAATCAAGTAACTCCGTCATTTATTGAGACCATTACGACCTATCTGGGTACCCAAGGGAATACCGAAATCATCGAAAAATTATGCCAAGCTTCACCGGCAACATTTGCCAAATTGGCACCCGTGGTAATGTCACTTGCTAACCAAGGTTGCGAAACCGCAAGAGGGATCATCATTGAGGGTGCAGGCTACCTTTCAGATATTGCAAAACAGGCATTAGTGTTCAGTGGCGGCAACATCGTTATTACTGGCGGTATGGGAAGTTCGATGCGCCATTGGTTATGTGAAGAAGTACAAGCTCAAATCGTGGAGCCCAGTTATGGCGCTGAGACGGGTGCCGTGATTTGGCACCACGCCAGCAATTAAAACAACGCACTAGGCAACTTTGCCTCTGGTCGTTTCCCCTTCAACAAGGTTGCGTAACAAGATACTCATCGGTGAGGCTGTTATGCCCTCCGGTAGCCGAACCTTGACCACATGCCCAGAGCCGGGGGCAACGTCAATTGTATTGCCCGACAACTGTTCAAGTTGCTGCAACGTAAATATGTAATTGCCTTTGGGTGTCATCAGCTCAAGGCTATCGCCTAGCCCAAATCGGTTTTTCACCTCAACGGTGATCACATTGCCCTCTTCAATCGCGACAACTTCACCAACCAGCTGTTGTTTATCAGAGATAGACGCACCGGTTTCATAGTTTTGATACATATCGTGAGTATGCCGTCTCAAGAATCCCTCGGTGTAACCACGATTGGCAAGCTTGTCTAGCTCGTATAAATATTCATTATTAAAAGGTACGCCACTAAGCGCATCATTGATAACTTGCCGATAGACCTGAGCGGTACGCGCACAATAGTAAAAAGACTTGGTTCTACCCTCTATTTTTAAAGAGTCGACTCCCATCTGGGTTAGCGCGTGCACATGCTGAACAGCTCGTAGATCGCGAGAATTCATAATGTAAGTGCCGTGTTCATCTTCAAAAGCCGTCATCGGCTCATCAGGCCGTTGTCGTTCTGTGATCAAATAATCCTCGGTCGCTGAAGCCCCAAGCCCTAACGTCGGCTCGATCGGCTGGCCTTGCGGATCCCACTTACCCACAACATTGCCCACATCATCTCGCTGCGCTGGTTCAGCGTTATATTGCCAGCGACAGGCGTTGGTGCACGCACCTTGATTCGGGTCGCGCTTGTTCATATAACCCGACAATAAACAACGTCCTGAATAGGCCATGCATAACGCGCCATGCACAAATACTTCCAATTCAGTGTCAGGGCATTCGTGGCGTATCTCTTCTATTTCTTGCAAGCCTAGTTCACGCGATAAGATCACACGCTTAATACCTTGCGCCGCCCAAAATTTTACGCTCGCATAGTTAACTGCATTCGCCTGCACTGACAAGTGAATGGTTTGCTGCGGAAATGCTTCTCTCACCATCATGATCAAGCCTGGATCAGACATGATCAATGCATCGGGTTTCAGTGCAATGACAGGCGTTAAATCTTGAATATAGGTTTTTAACTTGTTGTTGTGTGGCGCCACATTGCTAACCACATAAAAGTGTTTTCCTTGCGCTTTGGCTTCATCAATACCAATGGCTAATTTTTCTAAGGAAAACTCATTGTTACGCACGCGCAGTGAATAGCGCGGCTGACCGGCATATACGGCATCAGCACCATAGGCAAAAGCGTAGCGCATGTTCTTTAGGCTGCCGGCAGGAGAAAGTAATTCAGGCATAATCGTTCGTCGACAATTTGAAAAGCGCGCAAGGTTACGCAATGTTTGCCCATTGCGACTTGACCGAGATCATATTTAGGCAGATTAAAGCCAGCCACTAAGCCGTAAGAAAGCTAAATACAAGACCGTGCGAAAGCGCTAATACGACCTCTGATCATGCGGGTTAGATGAGATAATGATGTGAAACAGAGCTGATGTTTGAATGGGCGTCAAAACACATTATTTAACGCCACGTGTGCTGAATAAAGTATGTCTACAAAGCGTTGGTCGCCAATTCGCGGATTTTACCGACAATCGCACGTAAACCGTTGCCTCTGGTTGGCGTGATGTGACGTTCAAGATCCAACGCAGCAAAATAGCCATCGATATCAAAATCCACAATCGCCTTAGCTGATTGATGGTTGTAGGCAGCCAATACTAACGCCAACAAACCTTGCACAATCACCGCATCACTATCAACGTCAAACTCAAATACACCGTCTTTTTCCGTTGCTTTGAGCCATACATTGCTTTGGCAACCTTTTACCAGCTTTTCAGGAGTACGCTCGCTTTCAGGCAAACCGGGCAAATGCTTACCCAGATCAATGATGTACTGATAGCGCTGCTCCCAATCATCAAAAAAAGCTAAATCGTCAACTATCTCTTCACTGCTTGGCAATGCCATTGAATAACCTCGTGGATTTAGAAAAAAACACCCGCTTCTAACTGAGCCTCTTCGCTCATCATGTCTCTAGACCAAGGCGGATCAAACACCAAGTCAACTTTGACGTCCTCAACGAAAGGCACCATTTTAACGCGATACTCTACATCGCCGACCAACACAGGACCCATGCCACAGCCTGGGGCAGTGAGGGTCATATTGATCACAACTGCATGAGATTGTTGCTGAATATCGACGTTATAGATCAAGCCCAACGACACTAGATTGATCGGGATTTCCGGATCATAAACTGATTCTAATGCCTGCCAAACCTGCTTCTCGTCGATTTTGCCATCAGCAGGAGGATCGAAAGACAACACCGTTACCTTTCGCCCTATCGCGTCGGCGTCAGTGCCGTCGATACGATACATATTCCCACGCCAAGTAATGGTGTAGTTTCCGCCGAGATCTTGCGTAATGTTGACGAATTCCCCTTCAGGGATAACAACTGGTTTGCCAACCGGCACTAAGCGTGCTTTACATTCACGCTCGGTCACTACCATTTTTTGCTGCATAGTACTGTTAATTACCCAACGTTAAAACTTTCACCGCAACCGCATTCGTCCACGACATTCGGATTGTTGTATTTGATCACACCGTTTATGCCTTCTTTGACGTAATCAATTTCAGTATTACGGATCAATCCTATGGCATCAGCCGCAACAGCAACGGTAAGTTGGTCATTAATGTTAACCACTTCGTCAGTACTTTCTGGCGCATCAGCAAAATCCAGTACATAGGCATAACCTGTGCAACCACTGGCTTTTGTCGACAAGCGAATGATCTGATCAGGATGATTTTTTAGCTTGCCCTGAAAATGGCGAATTGCACTGTCGGTCAATGAAATAATCTGTTTATTCGGTACAAATGTTTCAACACTCATAACATCTCCTACGCCAACATCATTTTGGCTTTTTCAAGCGCTGCAAAGAAGCGGTCTATCTCTTCAAAGGTGTTGTAAATAGAGAACGATGCTCTCGCCGTCCCCGGAATGCCCAATCTTTTCATCAGTGGCTGGGCACAGTTGTCACCGGTACGGATGGCAACGCCTTGCTTGTCTAAAATAAAGCCTACATCAGCAGGGTGCGCGCCCTCTAGCAAAAAGCTAAGCACGCCCACTTTGTGAGGAGCAGTACCAATCAAACGGATGCCCTCAAACTCACTGGCTTTTTCAGTCGCATAACGTAATAGTGCTTGTTCATGCGCCTGCACGGCAGCAGTATCTAGCGCAGAGAACCATTCAATGGCCGCGCCCATACCAATAGCCCCCGCAATGTTAGGCGTACCGGCTTCTAACCGATTAGGCAACGAGCCCCATGTAGCCGTTTGATATGTCACGTCGTGGATCATTTCACCGCCCGTCTGCCAAACAGGCCAGCTCTCCAGTACTGATTTTCGCCCCCAAAGGGCACCAATACCGGTTGGGGCAAATAATTTATGCCCTGAAAATGCATAAAAATCGCAACCTATCGCTTGCACGTCAACGCCACCATGCGCAATACCTTGAGCACCATCAATCAACACCCAAGCACCAAACTGTTTGGCTTTAGCGGTTAACTCAACAATGGGGTTTACCGTACCTAATGCATTTGACACGTGTGGCATTGCCACCAAACGCGTATTGCTGGATAACAATGAATCAAACGCGCCAATATCTAATTCGCCCGAATCAAAAATAGGCACAACTTTTAGCGTTGCACCACTGCGCTTACACGCTTGTTGCCATGTAACCAAATTGGCATGGTGCTCCAACTCGGTGACGAGTACTTCATCGCCTGGCTTCAACAATTGTCCAGCCCCGTTCGCGACAAGGTTGATGGCTTCTGTAGTACCACTGGTCCAAATCACTTCTTCACGATGTTGCGCGTTGATAAACTGGGCTACAACATCACGAGCCTTTTCATAACGCCGAGTGGCTTCGTCCGATAGATGGTGCGCACCACGATGCACATTTGCATTGCATTGGGTGTAGTAATCCACCAAGGCGTCGATCACAGCTTGAGGCTTTTGCGTAGTCGCCGCGTTATCAAAGTAAACCAACGGCTTTCCGTCAATTTCTTTTTGCAATAACGGAAACTGGGCTCGGATCGCAGCTACGTCGAAGCTCATTTGACCTCCATTGTCACAAAGCGCTCGCTGAGTTGTGGTGACAACCAATCGCGAAGTGCTTCGTTAGGCATTGCATTAACCAGCTCTTGAATAAAGCCAAAGTTCAACATCACGAGCGCCTTAGAACGCTCAATCCCTCGACTGAGAAGATAATACAATGCCTTTTCTTCAATCTCGGCAACCGTTGCACCGTGAGCGCACTGCACATCATCTGCATAAATTTCTAGCTCAGGTTTGGTGTTGATAATGCCTCTGCGCGACAACAAGAGATTGCGATTATTCAACTCTGCTAGTGTCTTTTGCGCGTCACGATGAATATGAATTCTGCCATTGAATACTGCGCGTGCACGATCACCGATGATCCCGCGCGCATTCTCTTCAGTCGTGCCATTCGGTACAGCGTGTTCAATGGTTGAATGCAGATCAAAAAGTTCGCCTTCAGCCAATAAGTAAATAGCATTCATCTTCGCTTTGGCATGTTCACCGGCATGAATAATATCCACGTCTAAGCGAGATAACTCGCTGCCGTACCCTACCAGCGTACTGTTTAAGCGCGATTCATCTTGCAAAGAAAAGTGGCTACCGCCGACGTGTTTTGCTTTGCCTGTGAACATTGCCAGACGGTAATGCTCTAAACGAGCCTTTTCACCAATCACATATTCAGCAAATGCAGTGGTTAAACTGTCAACATCACCACAGCCATGCTCAACTACAGTTAAACGACTTTGAGCTTCAAGATTTACCAATACGCGTGTATGCGCATCAACGTTCTGTGAGGCGATGTTAACGATACGCACGGGTGCTTCAACAACACATCCGGCCTTAACATTGATAAAGACGCCTTGTTGACACAATACATCGTTGACCAAGCCAAATAGGTGTCGCTGTGGCTTAATTTGTCCAAATACTGCTGATATACGCGCTTGTATTGCATCATTCGCATTGTCCAACGCAACAATGTCTAAGCCATCGGGCAATGAAATTGCACTCAGATCTGTTGCAAGGCGCCCATCTACAAAGACTAAATCTATGGCACCCAAACCTTCAATCACCGGAGCGTCTGTTTGACGTAGCGTGGTTTCGGTCACTGCAGCTCGATCTTTAACCGCAGTCAACGGCGTAAAGCGCCAAGCTTCGTTACGCCCACGAGGCCAACCATCCTGTTCAAGCTTGGCTAACGCCTGTTGACGAACAGGTGCTAAGTAGTCATTTACGCCTTTTGCCGCATCAATGACCTGTTCAAGCCATTGACTCATGCCTCTGCCTCCGCATAGGCCTTACCTAAGAACGCGTAGCCTTCTTTTTCAACTTGTAGCGCTAATGATGCATCACCGCTTTTCACAATTTCACCGTCAGCCAAAATGTGGACAAAATCAGGCTTGATGTAATCCAACAAACGCTGGTAGTGAGTGACAACGATAAAGCTACGCTTTCCATCACGTTGGCTATTAACCCCATTTGCAACCACTTGAAGCGCATCTACGTCTAAACCAGAATCTGATTCATCTAGAATGCACAAGCTTGGCTGCAACAAGATCATCTGCATGATTTCATTACGCTTTTTCTCACCGCCAGAGAAACCTTCATTGACGCCACGTTTTAAAAAGTCCAAAGGTAGCTGCACTTGTTTGCACGCTTCTTTAGCTAACTTCAAGAACTCAGCGGCTGATAGAGCATCTTCTCCACGGCTCTCACGCACGGCATTAACCGACTCTTTCATGAATTCCATATTGCTCACGCCTGGAATTTCAACCGGATACTGGAACGCTAAGAACAAGCCATTGCAAGCACGCTCTTCCACTTCCATGTCCAACAAATCTTTATCATCAAGCGATACTGAGCCTTGCGTTACTTCATATCCGTCACGACCAGACAAAACATATCCAAGTGTACTTTTACCTGCGCCATTAGGGCCCATGATTGCGTGAACTTCACCTGGATTAATTTCCAGATTCAGGCCTTTCAAAATGACCTTATCTTCGACGCTAGCATGTAAGTTGTTAATTTTAAGCATTACTACCCCACTGACCCTTCAAGACTAATTTCTAGCAATTTACCGGCTTCGACAGCGAACTCCATCGGTAACTCTTTGAATACTTCTTTACAGAAACCATTAACAATCATTGATACCGCTTTTTCTGGATCAAGACCGCGCTGTTGACATAAAAACAATTGTTCATCACTGACTTTAGATGTAGTCGCCTCATGCTCAACTATGGCTGAGGGATTACGACTCTCAATATACGGAAAGGTATGAGCGCCACACTGATCGCCTATCAATAACGAATCACATTCGGTGAAATTACGCGCACCGTCAGCTTTAGGCCCCATTTGCACAAGACCACGATAAGCATTATTGCTCTTACCGGCTGAGATCCCTTTTGAAATAATGGTGGAACGCGTGTTTTTGCCAAGGTGGATCATCTTAGTGCCGGTATCAGCTTGTTGACGACCGCGCGTCAAAGCAACCGAATAGAACTCACCCACGCTGTTATCACCCTTTAAGATACAGCTAGGATATTTCCAGGTAACCGCAGAACCCGTCTCGACTTGTGTCCAAGAAATATGCGCATTGGTATGACACACGCCTCTCTTCGTCACAAAGTTGTATATACCGCCTTTGCCATCTTCATCACCCGGATACCAGTTTTGTACTGTTGAGTATTTGATTTTAGCATTGTCTAGCGCGACCAACTCTACTACAGCTGCATGTAACTGATTTTCGTCACGTTGTGGTGCAGTACAACCTTCCAAATAGCTGACATAACTGCCTTCGTCGGCAACAATGAGCGTGCGCTCAAACTGCCCGGTATTCATTTCATTGATCCTGAAATACGTAGACAATTCCATCGGGCAACGTACGCCTTTTGGTATATAAACAAAGGAGCCGTCAGTAAACACGGCACAGTTCAGTGCAGCAAAAAAGTTATCCGTGCGGGGTACAACCGAGCCTAGGTACTTTTTGACTAAATCAGGGTATTTCTGGATTGCTTCGGAAATTGGACAAAATATAACGCCGGCTTCCTCTAGCTTTTCGCGGAACGTTGTCACGACCGAAACAGAATCGAATACTGCGTCAACGGCTACACCTGCCAGCATTTCTTGCTCATGCAGTGGAATACCTAATTTTTCGTATGTGCGTAATAATTCCGGGTCGACTTCTTCCAGTGACTTGGGTTTATCTTTCATACTTTTCGGTGCTGAATAGTATGAAATTGCTTGATAATCGATCTTCGGATAATCGACGTGTGCCCAGTCAGGCTCATCCATTTTCAACCAGGCTTCATAAGCCTTCAGTCGCCATTCAAGCATCCATTCGGGTTCACCCTTAATAGCCGAGATACGACGGATCACCGACTCATCTAGACCGCTTTCAAACGTTTCGGATTCGATCTCAGAATAAAATCCTGCCTCGTATTTCCGTTCTAACGCCTGTTCAATTTGTTCACTCATCTTTTGAACTCGCTTGTTTGCCTGTCTATGTTGACGTGATAAAAAGGTCTCTGTGATTGCCTCATAACAGGAATACACACCCTGTAGCGCCTCGTCTTGCACCACATTCACGCCAACAAAAATTAATCCGCAATTTTATAATACCTGAGTAATTTACTCAAAAATAAAAACGCCTGCGGATGAGGCTGATTCGTTGATATTCAGCGGACTGATTATGCCCTACAGCTGAATACTGACTTCGATATCGTCACCCAGTTGTAACGACTGACACTTATCTTGGCGACCAGCTACCTTTTTCACATCCCGTTTTGCCATCAACTCACTAAGTGAAATAGCATCAAGAAAATGATTAATGCGATCACTGAGGTCTTGCCATAGGCTATGTGTAAGACAGCGCTCGCCCGCTTGGCAATCAGCCTGTCCCTGACAACGCGTGGCATCGACAGTTTCATGTACGGCACGGATCACTTCGCCTATTGAAATCGCTTGTGCTTCACGCCCCAACAAATAACCACCGCCAGGTCCTCTGACACTGTCAACCAACTGTTCTTTTCTCAATTTTGAGAACAATTGCTCCAAATAAGACAACGATATTTCTTGGCGCTCTGAAATATCAGCCAACGGCACGGGACCTTTGGTTGAATGCAAGGCAAGATCTAACATCGCAGTGACGGCGTATCGCCCTTTTGAAGTTAATTTCATGGTCTTTTTTACCTACCTCATGATTGGCGCGGATCTTTTCATAACCTACTAATTTAGTCAAGTATTAAACCTTGCTGTTTAGTCGGGTATAGCAGTATAAAATACGCGGCCTAATATCGCTGATAACATTTAGTGTGTTCATGCATATTTGTACTGACAGACTGAAACATTGAACGCTCAGTTAAATGCACCTAATCGTGAATTGTTAATCTTAAGGCCTGGCTTATTGAGAGAAACCGATATGAAACACATAAAGATTTTCATTGTCTTGCTACTGATTGGCTTTGGTTGGTGTAGCAAAGTGAACAGCATGGAAGCAAAGGACAATGTCATTGCATTTTCATCAAATGACTCAGGCGATATTGAGATCTATTTGACCGATCCGACCGGAAAGTCAAAAGTCCAGATTACCCATCCACCACTCAGTGGTGGTGGTTATTTGGCTTGGTCTCCAAACGGGCAGCATATTGCTTTTTATAAGAAGTACGATGATGGAAAAACCTGGTCTATTCATACGATAAATAAAGACGGGACAAATTGGCAGCGTTTAACGCAAAAGCAAAATGTCTGGGATAGCTCTCCGGCTTGGTCCCCGGATGGAAATAAAATCGCATTTGCACGTACCTACAGAGATCACAATGATATTGTCCAAAACGAAATTTGGAGCATGAACGCTGATGGCAGTAAGAAGACTCAAATCAAGCCATTGAGTGGTGGAGCGCCCTATTTTACGGCAGATGGCAAAATAGTGTTTCACGCCCAATTCAATGATAAAAAAAGTGAAATCAGTATCGCCAACGCCGATGGTAGTAACTTAATCCAGCTAACCCAAACTGAAGCTGAAGAGTGGCAGCCAGAAGTGTCACCCGATGGAAATGAAATTGCGTTTATCTCTAAACGAGAGGGTAACTTTGAAATCTACATAATGGATATTGATGGTTCGAATCAAACTCGTCTCACCAACAATGCATATTATGACAGCATGCCGACTTGGTCACCAGATGGCTCGCAAATTATATTCACATCCAATAGAGGCGAGACTTGGGATATGTACATCATGAATAAGGATGGCTCGGGCGAAAAGAAAATCGTGGTCAATGGCTATCAACCGGCGTGGTATAAGCCTATTCAGTAATGTGGTACGCAGAGAAACGAGAAATGACGACCATTTTCTTCTATTTAAGGGTCGCTATTGATTTGTTAATCAGCAATCTTAAGTCATAGCCACTTTAATTGGTTGAAAACCTAGAAGATTTAAACCTTGCCAACAAAAAGCGAATAGTGGTATAGTGCGAAAGCCCAAAAGGTTTAGGAGAAATTTATGGCTAATGCATTTGCAAAATTTTTCAAGCCAAAACATCCATTCGCTGTGGCCTTTTACATCGGCAGAAAAAATACACAACGTATTTTAGACTGTAAAATCGAGAAGAAATCAAAACTACTCGACGAGCAAAACGGATAAGCGCTTGAAAGACAATGAGCCTCCTTTATAAGGGGGCTTTTTTGTATCTGATGGTATCAATAATCCCTCAAGCCAGAAAAAGATAGCAAATAAATATGACAGTTTTATGACAGAAATGTGACAAATCGGTTGCATCAATTAGATCTTTACTTAGACTTCAGCTTAATAGCTAAAGCCGGTGCGCATAAATGTTAAATAAAACCTCTTCCATTACTTTCAAAGTCTGCTTTGCATTCTTAGTAATTTTCGCCCCCCAAGTTTTCGCTCAAGTTGGCGGCGCAACTTCGTCGACAAGCATAAACTGGGTCAGTGATGACGGTACATACTCCCTTAAGCCGCAGTTACGTATTCAGTTTAGAGGCTCATCTCCATTCGATAGTGAACCAACAAGTCTAGAGGGATTCGAACAACCGAGCAAAAACTCATTAGAAATCAATAGAGCTCGGTTGAAGTTAACTGGACATACTTACTATTCATGGTTGAAATACAATATTCAATATGAGCTCGCGAGTAATCGACTTATCGATTTTGATGTTCGCATAGAACGCAGTAAAGAGCTAAGTCTAAAACTAGGACAATGGAAGGCTGAATATTCTAGAGAACGCTCCATTAGCAGTGGTGGGCAGCAGATGATGGACAGGTCCATCATAAACAGAGTTTTCACAATCGATAGACAACAAGGGATCAGTTTATACGGGCAAGTCGATGCTGGTGGCGCAGCAAATTTCAATTATTGGACAGGGGTATTCAATGGGTCTGGGAGAGGTGGAAGTTCAAATGATGACAATCACTTTATGTATTCTGGTCGAGTTGAATGGAATCCCTTTGGTAAGGCTGTTGGCTTTAAGTCCAGTGACCTGACTTACTCCGAGGAACCAGTGCTATCACTCGGGCTTGCTATAGCAGATCACCAAAGTCGTTACACTCGTTTTTCTTCCTCTGGTGGTGGCAGTTTGGAAGGGTTTAACGTTGGTGACGCTGGGCAATTTAAAATATCACAACATACATTAGACGCTGCACTTATGTATAAAGGCTTTAGTGGACAAGCGGAATATCATGAGAAAGTCATTAAAGATACGTTTAATAACAATGCTGAAGTCAATTATGAGGGGTTTTATGTTCAAGCCGGTTATTTCCTTCATAGTATATTTGAATGGTGGCCTGATAACCTAGAACTGGCAACTCGCTATGCTGAATATGAAACGGACCTGAATAATGTAAATAATGTTTTTGATGAAGCTTCTCTAGCGTTGAATTTATTTCTTAATAAGCATAAGAACAAAGTGACATTTCAAGTTAGTGAGCTATCGGCATCAATCAATCAGAATGAACAGGTAGATAGGACTCGCTATCAAATCCAATGGGATTTCTCGTTTTAGAGACTTTGGTAAGGGCAACATCTCGATGCAGGCATGACATTAAGAAATAAGTCATTGAAAGCATTTCCCGCGATTTGGTCTGTATTGCTCGCAAGGTGTATTGATTTTTTCTCTAAGATACAGCAGTGTTATAAAGCTCTACTTAAGCTAAATCGCTTCCAATTGTAATAATACCTTGTGAGTGACAGCAAAAATGTCATCAGCGTGAAACGGCTTGGTAATAACAGAGGTAAAGAGAACGTCGTCATCGCCCAATTCGGATTCAAAAAAAGCGTTTCCGGTTAAGGCCACAATAGGCGGTGAGCTCGAACTCTGAATATTCCTTATGTGTCTTGCGGCAGTCACCCCATCCATTACCGGCATCTGAATGTCCATCAAAATCAAGTCAAAGGATTGGTTCTGTGCCGCATTAACGGCTAACTCTCCATTGTTCACTGTAGTGACATTCTGGCCTGCCATATCAGCTAAAAATGTGGCCAAAATCTCGGCATTTGCAGGCTCATCATCCACGATCAGAATGTTGTGCCCTCGCAATTCAGAATTCAACGCTGCCAAAATATCCGAAGGCGATAATGATTGTTCAGAATGCAGGCTGGTTGTATCAAGCTCTAATCTGCACGTAAACCAAAAAGTACTCCCTTCGCCGGGTATTGAAGATGCGCCTGCATCGCCACCATTTAAGCGGGCTAACTTTCTGGAAATGGCTAAACCTAATCCAGCTCCACTGTGAGCTCGGGTAAAGCTATTATCTAATTGTTCAAACGCCTCGAACAGTGTTTCCAATTGAGGTTGTTCTATTCCGATACCCGTATCTATTACTTCAAACTGCAGTAGCGTAGTTTTTGTAGATCTCTCCAGCATACTTGCGCGAATAATGATTTTCCCTTGCTCTGTAAATTTAACTGCGTTTGACGCGTAGTTCAGCAACGCTTGCTGAAGACTGGCTTTGTCACCTATAAAGCGGTCTTCTTCAAATCCAACATCAATTTCAACTTCTATCCCTTTTTGCGCTGCTGAATCGCCAATTATCGCCGATGTGCCTGACAATAGTTCTCGAACCGAAAGTGGCTCGTGTTTGAGTTCGAATGCATTTGATTCAATTTTGGAAAGATCTAATACTGAGCTCAACATGTCGAGCAAATGCATACTCGCGATTTTTATTTTGTCGACATAGTGACGTTCTGATTGATCTATTTTGCCCTCATTCAGCAGGGTGGCGTAGCCATTAATAGCATTTATAGGTGTACGTATTTCATGTGACATATTGGCCAAGAACAGAGTTTTCGCTAAGTTTGCAGCTTCTGCTTTTTCTTTGGCTAATTTTAAATCATAGGTTTTTTCATCGACTAACTTTGCCAAGTTATCTCTATGCTCAACTAGCTCACGTTGCAAACGCTTCTCTTCGGTTATATCTCGCACGATAGCAATAAATTTATCCCTACCTTGCTGGGAACGGATCAATTGCAAATTGATACTAACATCAACATCATGGCCATCTTTATGTCTATGCACGGTCTCGAATCTGTGAACATACATCTGGTGTTCAAACATATATTGCACAAGCTCTCTGAATTGGGGTTCCGTAAAGTTAGGCTTGATATCGACGGGGGTCATTCGCGATAGCTCTTCCGATGAATACCCGACTTGTTTCTCTGCACCTTGATTGGTATAGGTAAACAGCAAAGTTTCAGGATCGAACATAAACACGCAGTCATTGGCTTGATCGACCGCTTGCCTAAGTTCTATTAACTCACGTTCTACTATGGCATGTTTAGTGACATCTTTTACGATGCAAAATGCATATGACTCGCCTTTAAAAGCAGTGCCACCTGCGGTGATATTGGCAATATATTCAGAACCGTCTTTTCGTCTATGCAAAGTCTGAAAGGTTGTTTGCAGCTCGGCAAAATCAGGAAACATCTGTCGAATATCTTGCTCCGTAAAGTTTGCTTCCCAATCCCATATATGCAGTGTCATTAGTTCTTCATAGGAATACCCTAACATATCTGCAAACGTCTGATTTGACTCAACAATATTGAAATTCTCATCGATAATGCAAATACCATCTTCAATGCGCCACATCATTTGACGCATTAAAGTTGCCACATCACTTTGGGACAATCGCTGACTCAGGTTTGCTTGTTTCAATGTTTCCTACTGCCGATAAACATCAAGGGATATGTATTTACAATAGACGAAAAAAGAAAAAAGCGAGTACTTTTGGATTAAAGGGCATTTACCCCTCAGCAGCCGCCAAGCAGTCCTGAACAGGACTGCCATTTAAGCAAAAAGCATTAACAGAGCGTCCGAACCATTATTCGCTTATGCGCCTTATTGGTGCCGCCCAACTGAATTGGCTGGGAGCATGCTTATACTGCTACTAAAGGAACCTCTGTAGTAATGTCGGAACGCGACCTTACGGTAGGTATTAACTTTTAAGCTGAGAATCAAAAAAGGCTAGCGTGCGTTGCCATGATAGTTCTGCATCATTCGCGCTATAGCGACTAGTTGAGTCATTGTGAAACCCATGTTGCGCGCCAGCATATACATGAGCGTCATAGGGCACGTCATGTTTGTCTAAAATGGCTTGATAGTCTGGCCATGTCGCATTGACTCGTTTGTCCATTTCAGCGAAATGTAGCAGCAGAGGGCCTTTGACCCGTGCTTGGAGTTCAGGTGATGCTGGCGTGCCATAATAAGGAACGGCTGCACTGATAACATCGGCCTTAGTCGCCGCGAGCAAATTACTGATGTACCCGCCAAAGCAAAACCCAACGACTCCAACTTTGCTTGTCGTTTTACTTGACGCCTTTAGCCAATCAGCAGCAGCCATAAAATCCATTTCAATATCGCTACGCTCAAGACTTCTTTGCATGGCTCGCCCCTCATCATCATTGCCGGGATATCCGCCCAATGGATGCAGTGCATCGGGCGCGAATGCTACATAACCATGAAGGGCTAACCGTCGTGCTACGTCCTTGATGTAAGGATTCAAACCTCTATTCTCATGCACAACTAACACAGCAGGCAGAGGCTCTGTTACATCTTTAGGGGCAACCCAGTAACCTTTTCCTTGTTTATGTGATGAAGGTGATTCGAATGTTTCATATCGAGCTCTGATGCCAGGGTGATTGAAACTTACTTGTTCAGCCAAGGCATAATTTGGGGTGAGCGCACTGGTTATCGTACCGAGCGTAATACCTGCTACAGGCAGGGTTGCCAACAACTGCACAAATCGTCTGCGTGACATGTCGCCGTGTGCATAATCGTCATACCAATCAAACGCTTCTTGCGGGATATTGTCGGCCTTAAGAACTTGCTTGTTAGTTTGCTCAGTCATAGTGTTTCATCATTTTGGGCTTTAAAAGACTATACGCAAAAATGGGGAATTAGGTCTCATTTCGAGTAAATTTGTTTTATTGATGAAGAGATGTTGTTGCGAGGGCACCGCCTAACTGGCGTTAGGCGGTCTTTAGCGTTGAGACTAGAAGTTATACACAACGGCTTGTGCTAACAGTTCTTTTGCATCGATTTTCTCTTGTACGCACGCTCTAATTTGGGACTGCGCGAACACATATACTCTATCTTGAGCCTTACGACGCTCATCGGTATCAAACTCTTTCAGCACAAAACTAATATGCTCATCTTTTGGCAGCGCGCGTAGTCCTGCTCCAAAGCGGCATAGTGTGTCACCAATCATGTCTTCGAAAGATGATAAAAAGGCCTTATTGGCTTGTTCTTTGGCTAGGCGCTGCTTTTCAACCTGCTCTTTTTGCTCTGCTTCAATAGTTTCCGCATATTTGTTCAGCTCTTGTTTTTTCTCCTCAAGCTTTGCCGCTTCTTTGCGGATTTGTTTCAGCTCTTCTTCAACTTCAGCTTTGCGCTCATTTACGGCTGTTCGCAATTCGAAATTAAGATCACGTTGTCTGCGCTCTAATTCACGTGTTTCCCACTCAAGATCACGTACATTATCTCTAACATCTCGCATTTGTTCATTGTTAGCTCGAAATGCGTCTTCAAAAGACTGTACGGTGTTTTCAATGTACTCTTCCCATTCTTCTGATACTTCAAAGCTCATTCCATCTTCGTCCGAACTTCTCATTACGGGTGCAGCGGGCGCCACCGGCACACTGGGAATAAATTGTCGAATATCTAACTCTATCCCCCACCCTCTGCGGCTGGTGTTAACTTCAAAAACAACACCTTGGCCAGCTAGGTAGCTCGTTTCTATGCTTCTAAACCGAACCATAGATTCGTTTGAAGACTGCCGTAGAGACGTCACTAAAACACTATCCATAATTTCCAGCTCTTTGCTTAGATTGGCATAGTTGGTTGCTGCTACCGAGGTAAAGGTTGCAGAAAGCGCCAAAAGGCCTGTCGTAATTAATTTAAATTTCATCATAAACTCCACATTATTCATTCGGTAGCTGACTTTGATCAGCGTTGATAGTCGGTACGTTTGCGCGGATACCATTTTGCGCATAGATTTCTTGTTGTAAGTTGTTCAATTGACGTGCGTAAAACAGTTGATCATCGCTACGCTGCTCGTTCAGAAACTTAACCAGTTCTGCGAAATCTTCGCGCCGCTCCTGTCGACTCGATGACAGCAAATATTCTGTAAGCTGCACACTGCTTTCCTGTTGTTGACGGTTTAATGCGTCAACATATTGGGCAAACATGGCTTGATTATTATCTTGATAATCTTGAATGCGTTGGGCTACCAATGCGTCGATCTGGGCGTTGGTTACCCGTTCAGCAAAGCCAACATTCACACCATCATCAGTGACCGACACTTGCACGTTGCTCAAGGCCAAAACAATTGCAAAAGCGGAACATGCAAAGGATGACAACGCTAATTTAGGTGACTGCCACCAAGGCAACGATTGCGGCATATCAAAGGTGGCTTCACGATTCCATGCAGGCACCTCTTCAGGATGATACGCATCACTGACTATCTTGATATGATTTGCGTTTGCGACGCGTGCTGAAAATGCAGCATCACTGATACACAGCGCTTCAAACTCTTGGCGCTGTTCATGACTCAACCGGTCATCCAACCAAGCTGAAAATAATTCTGATTGATAATCCTTAGACATATTCAACCTCCAAATGACCCTTAAGTTTGTCTAATGCCGTGTAAAGACGCGACTTTACAGTGTTAGGTGAGATCCCCAACTGATCAGCAATTTCCTCAAACGTAAATTGACCAAAAAATTTAAGTTCCACTACGGCACGCTGGTTTACCGGTAACAGTTGCATAGCCATTAATACTTGGGCCTGACTTTGATTACTCTGCATTTCGCATTCTGGCGATTGCGAGTGAAAGTCTGCCTCAGGCTCTGGCGTATCATCCAAACTGACATGCGGTTTGCGCCGACGATAAAACTCGATACAGCGATAATGCGCTATTCTAAATAACCAACTCTTAAATGAGCCCGTTCCTTGATAGCTGGCGAGGTTGCGAAACACTGATACGAAAATGTCCTGCATTAAATCGAGACTGTCATCACGACTACCAGTCATTCTGATACCGTAATTAAACAGCGATTTCTCGTAGCGGCTAATGAGCGAAAACCACGCTTTCTTGCTACCACCTAACGCCTTTTTAATTAGTTGTTCATCGGTTGTGGTGAACACCCAAATCGTCCTGTTGTTGATTGTGTAGTAGTAAAGTCGAAAGGTAGGCTAAAAAAGTTTGAAATTTTTTCATTTTTTTTAGCCTATTTTTGCGTATTGCTATTGAGTGAGTGTATCCACTGGCATCAAAGGTGCGAGGCACTCTGCCAGTGAACGGAAAAGCTGTACCCGTGTGGTGCCATTTCGCCACACCAGGCCAATTTCTCTAAACGCATTATCTTCTGCAGGCAGCGCGATTAATTCTGACTTTTCTAGAATATCTTGCTGCAGCGCCATTTCAGGAATAAAGGTATAGCCTAATTTTGCGTTAGCTAATTGAACCAGCGTATGTAGTGATGATGCTGCCAAGCTATTAACCTGCTCGCTATATTTGAGCCCGCATGCGCTTACCGCGTGTCCAGTCATACAATGTTCCTGCTGCAGCAAAAAGATGCTGTTTTTAGGCAGATTTTGTACCTCTATTTTTTGGTTGTCACCAGTATAGGCTGAACGGTGCATAACTAAATGGAATGGATCATGCCCAATCACTAATTGTTTGCATCCCGGCGTCTCAAACGGCAGCGCTAAGATCAGTAAGTCGAGAACACCTTCATTAAGCTGTTCGAGCAAATTATCAGTAGTGTCTTCTTGTAAATGCAGGGCGAGTTCTGGATAGATCCTTCTAATTGATTTGATCACGCCTTCAAACAAGAAGGGCGCGATGGTTGGGATCACACCTAACTTTAAGCTTCCGCGTCTCCAATCACCGGCATGTGTAGCGTACTCCATGAGCTCACGAGCTTCATTGATGATCCGTTTACTGCGCTCAACTATTTCAAGGCCATACGCCGAAAACACAAATGACTTATGTTCGCGTTCAAGCAATTGAGCACCAAAATGCTCTTCAAGGTTTTGAATAGCAGTGCTGAGTGTCGATTGGGTTACATGACAACGTTCAGCAGCTCTGTGAAAGTGCTGCTCTTGATGCAGCACTACGAGATAATGCAGATGTTTAAGGTTAGGCCATTTCATTGATGCAATCTATTAAACAGTTAAATGTTAATAGATTAACGAACCTAAATAGAAAATCCAACTAAATGAGGACTTTGGTGTTGTTTTAAACAACACCAAAGGCAAATTTAAGCGCAAAGAAGAATACAATCGCAAGGCCAGCACCAGCAGGCAGAGTAACCACCCATGACACTAATATCGTGCGAATAACGCCAAAGTTAAGCGCCGAAACACCTCGCGCTAAACCTACACCTAGCACAGCACCAACAAGCGTTTGCGTTGTTGAAATAGGTAACCCTGTACCAGAGGCTATAACCACTGTTGTAGCAGCGGCCATTTCAGCAGCAAAGCCACGGCTAGGTGTTAAATGGGTAATCCCTTGACCTATGGTTTTAATCACGCGCTGACCAAATAAAGCCAAGCCGGCAACAATACCAATCCCGCCGAGTGGTAACACCCACCATGCGAGAGCAGCTTTAGAACTAATCTGTCCTTCATTGCTTACAACGCTGACAACTGCAGCAAGAGGACCGATTGCGTTAGCAACGTCATTCGAACCATGAGCAAAAGCCATACAACAAGCTGTCACGACCATTAAAATCGCGAAAATTTTCTCAATATTAGCCTGTTGATGTTCCCTCGTATCATTCGCTTCGAATTTAATACGATTTATTAACCAAACCCCTAAGAAAGCTATCCCAATAGCGATAACGACTGCTAACATGTAGCCTTGAGCGTCTGGAAGACCCAGGCCAACATGCTTCAAGCCCTTTTTGATTGTCACCAAAGACATCACAAAGCCGGCAAGTCCCATATACATTGGAACGTACCGTTTGGCATTTTGAAAAGGCGTTTTAGCTTGAAAAATCAGCTTATCAGCACTAACAAATATCGCATAAGCGATGATTCCAGATATCGCTGGTGTAATAATCCAACTGCCTACAATCCCACCAACTTTACTCCACGCTACGGCTTCAGCACTTACACCTACGGCCGTAAAGCCAACAATAGCGCCAATGATGGAGTGTGTAGTCGATACTGGCCAACCTTTGAATGAAGCGACTGCCAGCCAGATCCCAGCTGCCAGTAATGAAGCAATCATACCTAGAACAAGGTATTCCGGAGTTGGAATAAAGTAGTCAGCATCAATAATGCCTTTACGAATCGTTGATGTTACTTCCCCTCCGGCTAAATACGCCCCAGCGAATTCAAATACCATTGCAATCAAGATAGCTTGCTTGATCGTCAAAGCTTTCGAACCTACCGACGTTCCCATAGCATTAGCAACATCATTTGCACCTATACCCCATGCCATGATGAAACCGAATACCGCAGCCAAAATAATAAGAATAAGGCCGTAGCTCTGTATAATATCCACTTTACCTAATCCTTATTACCGATTAAAACAGGAAGCACTCAAGCTTTTTTGTTTAAAATTTAAAATCATAAAATTGCCGTTGAATTAGATTCACTCTATACAATCCGCCGCGCATAATACCGTAATGAAGCGAGAAGCCATAGTTTATTTATCGAAAACTTTAATCTGAGAGCTCTCCAATCTTCTTTTGCATGGTTTCTAATGATGCATGTCTAACATCGGCTCCCCCAGCTAAGTACACAACGTACTCACAGATGTTCTTACAACGATCGCCTATTCTTTCTAACGCCCTTAAAGCCCACAATACCTCCAGCCAGTCCTCCATCATTTCCGAGTGCTGTTGCATTTCTTGGGAAGTGTAGGACAACAAAAGTTTATACTGTTTATCTATGCGATCATCCTGTTCGTAAACGTCTAACGCAGCATGTTCATCTTGGCGTGCAAATGCGTTGAATGTACCTCTCATCATCGCAACAACATGTTCACCGATGGCTAACATGCTGCTTTTGATGGTTTCAGAGGCAGGAAGTTTGTCTTTGGTCACCAATTTAGCGATACGCTCAATTTCGTCCCCGATACGCTCAATATCCGTAGTGGCTTTTGAAATGGTGAGTACCAGGCGCAAATCACTGGCAGTAGGATGACGTTTGGCAATAATCCGCATGCACTCTTCATCGATCTGTACTTCCATCGAATTCACTTTGAGATCATTAAGCACCACTTTCTCAGCTAACCCGGCATTGTTTTCTTTTATCGCGCGCAGAGTGTCAACCATTTGTTGCTCGACTTCACCGCCCATGGTCAAGACTGAATTTCTTAAGTTTTCCAGTTCAATATTGAATCGACCGGATATATGTGTGTTGAATTTAACCTGTCTCATCGTTCACCTAACGTCTAGCCATAACGGCCAGTAATGTAATCTTCAGTTTGCTTCTTTTTGGGCATGGTAAATAAGGTATCGCTGTCTGAATACTCAACGACTTCGCCTTGATGGATAAACGCGGTGTAATCCGAAACACGCGCTGCCTGTTGCATATTGTGAGTCACGATCACTACCGTACAACGTTTTTTAAGCGTGATCATAAGCTCTTCGATATACAACGTCGTGAGGGGATCTAGCGCAGAAGTTGGCTCATCTAATAACAAAATTTCAGGCTGTAACGCCAAGGCTCGTGCAAATACCAAGCGCTGTTGCTGTCCGCCCGATAAAATATTGGCAGAATCAAACAAACGATCTTTAACCTCATCCCATAAGGCTGCATCACGCAGCGCTTGTTCTACAGCATCATCGAGACTTCTTCGCTGCGACACCCCTTGCAACTTAAGGCCGTAGCATACATTTTCATATATGCTCATGGGGAAAGGATTGGGCCGCTGGAATACCATGCCGACTCGGGCTCTTAATCGCGCAACGTTCTCACGTGGATGATTGATATTACGCCCATCAATTTCTATCTCACCTTGGTAGCGACATCCATCCACTAGGTCATTCATGCGATTAAAGCTACTGATCAGCGTAGATTTGCCGCAACCACTCTGCCCAATCAGGGCTGTTATTTGATTTTTCGGGATCCGCATACTGACATCAGTTAACACCTGTTTTTTGTGAAACCACAAATTGAGCTCGCTCACCTTTATTGCAGTTTCCTCATCAGATAACTGACTGATGTTAAGCTTTTCTCGGTCAAATAGATTTAGCATGTACCCTTTAGTCCTGTGAATATCGCTTTCTCAAGCGAGAACGTAGATTGATCGCAATGAGATTCAAGCCAAACACACACAATAAAAGCAATAAACAGGCAGCAAACATCATCGATGACCCCTGAATACTGGTTTGACTATGAAATGCACCATCATAAATCAATACACCTAAATGCATGAACTGACGATCCAAATGTAAAAATGGAAAGTCACTGTCGACAGGTAAGGTTGGCGCAAATTTAACTGCGCCTACCAGCATTAAAGGTGCAACCTCGCCGGCGGCTCGCGCGATGGCTAGGATCACCCCTGTCATGATGCCGGGACTTGCAATAGGCAAGACGGTATACCAAATTGTCTCAATCTTTGTCGCTCCCAGAGCATAACTGCTGTTCCGAATTCCGCGCGGAACGCGTTTAAGCCCCTCTTCAGTCGCGACGACAACGACAGGTAACGTTAATAGTGCCATCGTTAACGAGGCCCAAAATAAACCGGGAGTGCCAAATGTTGGCGAGGGTAAGTGGTCTGAATAAAACAACTCATCTATACCACCGCCTATACCATACACAAAGAAACCCAAGCCAAAGACACCATAGACAATCGATGGCACGCCGGCCATGTTGCTAACACCTATACGTACAGCCGAGGTCAATGCATTAGCCGGTGCATATTCGCTCAAATAAATAGCTGCCAACACACCAAAAGGTGTGACGATAACGGTCATCAGCAAAACCATAAGAATAGTGCCAAACAAAGCAGGAAAAATACCGCCTGCTGTATTCGCTTGTTTGGGCGACTCCAGCAAAAACGCAAAAATCTTGGTCACGCTAAGTCCCAACTTTCCCAACGTAGTTAACTGGTTTGGAAAGTGAACCTGGCTTACATCCGATAACATTATGCTGGTTTTATTTCCTTCCGCATCAGAAACGAAGAGCAAATATTGCGAGAGTGATTGTTGTAAGCGGTTTATCGCCTGTTGGAAATGAAAGAATTGCTGCTCTAACTTTACTCTTGCAGGAGCATCCAGCGCAACGCCACTGCGGTCCAACTGTGCAATTTGCCTGTGAATAGAAGACAAATGTCCATCTCGTATCAACGAAATTTGTTTTTCCAAATCAGACACTTGCTGAAGCAGTTCTGGCAGACCATCAACACTGAGAAACGTTTTAGACGGAGACTGTAAGGCGTCGAGATAAAAGAAAAAGTATTGCCCATCGTCCATCTGCATTTCTGCCACGCGGCTTTCAACGTGCTGTTTAATAATATTCTCACTATTTAGAATGATAGAATGTGACTGAATACCAAGTGAATCGATAGTACTCACTTCTAAATGTGTTTCTGCTAGGTGTTTTCCCTGTGTCAGTGCTGAACTCGATTGACCTTCTATCTGTTGAACCTTCGCTAGCACCGTGTGAATTTGATCATGTGAGTCAATTTGGTATTCGATTGTTTTCACCTGTGTAGGCCAAAAGAATGCACTACCGCGCAGCAAAATAAACAGTAAAAGAGTGACAAGTGCTAATAATAGAATTGACGTCATCGAGGCGGCCATAATCATCGCCAATGACTGGCGATTGTTATGACTCCATAAATCACGTACTTGGGCTATAAACATCAGACTTGACTCACTTTACGTGAACGCATTCTTAGTAGCTCTGCCAGCGTATTAATCACAAAGGTAAACAAAAACAGTAAGCAGGCCGTCAGGAATAAAACTCGATAGTGAGCACTGCCAACCTCAGCTTCGGGTAACTCAATAGCCAAATTAGCCGTCATTGCACGTAAACTGGTAAATAGATCCCAATCGACTATTGGTGTATTGCCTGTCACCATTAATACGATCATGGTCTCACCAAACGCCCTTCCAAACCCCAGCATCAGTGCAGCCACAATCCCCGGCAACGCTACCTTTAACACAACATTTCGAAGCGTTTGCAGGCGAGTAGCTCCCAGTGCAAACGAAGCCTGTTTCAGGCTGTACGGAACACCCTCAATTGCGTCTTCAGCAAGTGAATATATTGTAGGTGCAATTGCCAAACCCAACGCGATAGCTACAACTAAAGTCGTTTTATTCACGTGCGTGCCGAATTGCAAATCTTCATCTGCCACTTGAAATACTGACACAACACCAACCAATAAATCGACAGCAAACAACAGACATAGACAAGCTGTAATGACGACCAAAATACTGATCAATGGTAATTCCCAGTATTTGCGCATTTGTTCAGGAATTCTACTTGAGATTGCCGAATGCGTTGAAGCAACAGCAATCAATACGACTGGCAGTAGGATAATGAATAAGCACAATGCCAGTAAAAATTGTTCAGCTAGGGGCGCAACCCAGACTGCCGCAATAAAACCAATGACTACCGACGGTATAGCTTCTAGCATTTCAATCGCCGGCTTAATTTTGGCACGCAATCTTGGATGGACAAAAAAAGCCGTATAAACAGCGGCTCCTAGTGCAAGTGGAATTGCTATCAACAAAGCAACCATCGACGCTTTGATAGACCCTATCATCAATGGCACCAGGCTGTATTTCGCAAGTTGATAATCTGTGGCATTGGTTGTTTGCCATACGTAATCGGGCTCTTGATAACCCGCATAACGTTGGGGTTCAAACAAGGTTGAAAGTGTCGTTGTACTATCTCGATCATCAACCGACCACACCGATAATTTATCGTTAACGTGTAAATACAGGTTATCGCCAAACCAAGCAATCGATGACGGTTGCTCCGCTAACTGATAGCGAAACAGTATTTCTCCGCTGACTCGGTTAAACAATAAAAGGCGGGCCTGATTAGTTAACACCATGCCAAGGTTTACACTGGGATCAATTGACACATTCAAAGGCGATTCAGAATCGTTGAGAGGCATGGAAAACAATTCTCTCAACTCAAAGACGCCATTATTATTGAGTATTGTCCATTTACTCACTTTACCGAAAGATTTACTCAGATATAGAGCGCGTGGGTCATTTGTGGCAAGTAAAAGTCCGTCCGCTTGCAATGACGCTACCGAATCTAAAGATTTGTCAGCGCCAACCGGCCAGAGCAACAATTTGTCTTCATGCACATAGGCGGACGCATCAGCAGAGGGCATTGCAACACTCCAATCCCCTTTATTATATATCTGCTCAAAGGCACGTTCAGGTGACAATCTATCAATCCACAACATGACATCATGCCGATCGCTGTAGAACTGGATGACAGCCCAACGTCCAGTCAATTCAACCCGATGAATTTGAACATTCTCAAATGATTCAGGGATCGCCCGAGATAGGATTGATACTATCGAAATATCGCTACCTGCGTTAACGACTTGCTGTATCCGAACGAGATTCTGATTGGAAACCTCAACCACAAACAAATCTTCGCCTTGGCGTGATACAGATAAACCGGAGTTACATGAGTAGGGAGTGGATTTAACTAATTTCAGTGTACTGTTCACTGATAGGATATAAAAATGTAAAGCGCATGCCTGAGTTCGCGTGACAAGAAGGCCACCTTGCTTAACATCCCCTACGTAAAGCGCTTCTTCACGAACGGGAATATGAAACTCACTTTTCGGTTTAATACTCGGTGAATTAAATAGCGGTAACGCTTGGCTTAGCAAATGCCAGATTAACACACCAAGTGTTAATAATACTGCCCAGCCAAAAAACACCACCACTCGCTGTGCAAAATAGTCTATTCTGTCGCGGCGGCGCTGGCGCGAAATCATGGGCTGTTGCATTGATGAATTGAAACATCGGTACTATTTAACGTCTTGCAGCAGTGTAAGACGTGCTATGTTAATAGCAAGCACTAATTAATTAAGAATATATGAATCAGTGCTGCCCTAGTCAATTATGGAGAATTTATGAAATCGTTGGTCATTACGTTAATTGGTGAAGATAAACCGGGTTTAGTTGACACACTTGCCAAAGCTGTGCGCAATCATGGTGGTAACTGGCAAGCCAGCCGCTTTGCTCATATGGCGGGCCAATTTGCGGGGTTTGTTGAAGTCACCATAGCTGAATCCAGTGCTGATGAGCTCGTATCTGCATTAAATGCACTGCCGAATTTATCGATTCAAATGGTGAACGTAAAAGCACCAGAAAGTAAGCCTAGCCGGATTGTTCACTTTTCTGTTATGGGTAATGACAAAACCGGTATCGTCAGCGAAATAACCTCTATCTTGCAGCAATTTGCAGTGAATATTCAAAAATTCAGTTCAGAGTGCGTAAGCGCTCCTAATTGGGGCAACCTTATGTTCCAAGCTGAATTTACCGTAGCACTGCCAGATGATGTGGATTTGGATGCAATCCAACAAGCGCTAGAAGATATCGCCAATGACTTAGTGGTTGATATTAGTTTCAATTAAGTTAGAAACTGGATTGTTGACACAAATATGTCGTAAAGCTCAGTAATAATGAGTGATTTTTCTAACATTAAGCAGGCTATTACACCTACTTACTTTATCAGATTACTATGACAGACGAAGAAATATACTACCCGAAAGAACTCAGCTGGTTATCCTTTAACGAACGCGTACTGCAAGAAGCTGCCGATAAAAATAACCCTATTGTTGAGCGCATTCGCTTTCTTGGCATTTACTCAAACAATCTAGATGAGTTTTATCGGGTACGCGCAGCAGATGTGAAGCGTCAAATCACCATTGCATTAAACGAAGATAATGAGGAAGAAGCAGCGCGACAAACGCAGCTAATGGCCGACATTCAAGCCAAAGTTGTTGAATTATCGGGTAAGTTCAACGAAATTCACCGAGATGTAGAAAAGACGCTTGCCCGCTACAACATTCACATAATTCGTAAGTCAGAATTGAATGAATATCAAAGTGAGTGGCTTCGAAACCTTTTTACCAACAAGATATTGCGACACATTGCACCGATATTAATCGACAACAAAACACAGCTACTCGATCGCTTAAATGGCACATCCGTCTATTTGTACGTCGCCATTAGACGAGAAAACCGCAATACAAAGTACGCTGTAATTCAGATACCTACCGGCGAAATGTCGCGATTTGTTGTGATCCCCCCGCAAAAGAGTCGAAAAAAGAAACATATTATTCTTGTCGATGACATCATTCAGTTATGCTTGGATGAAATTTTTAAAGGTTTTATCAAATACGACTCGCTGGAAGCGTTTTCATTTAAATTGACCCGCGATGCTGAATATTCCATCAATGATGAAATTGATGAAAGCTATGTAGAGAAAATGTCTGAAAGTATGAAGCAGCGCATGATTGCAGAGCCTGTGCGCGTCATTCATGACAGAGATATGCCGGAAGACATGTCAAAGGATCTGCGTAAGCGCCTAAAAATCAGTCGATTGGATACTGTGCTTGCGGCCGGACATTACCGTAATTTTAAAGATTTTATTGGTTTCCCCAATGTGGGGCGAGACTATCTTGAAAACCCGCCCATGCCGGCAATTAATACACGTGCATTCGCCGCTCATGACACAGTATTCGACGCCATTAGCGCAAATGACATTTTGCTACACTACCCTTATCACCGTTTCCTACATTTTACCGAATTTGTGCGTCAGGCCGCGTTCGACCCTAGTGTAAAGGCGATTCGCATAAACATATACCGAGTGGCGAGCCACTCTCGTATTATCAATTCTCTAATTGATGCGGTAGATAATGGTAAAAAGGTAACGGTTGTCGTCGAGCTGCGTGCACGCTTTGATGAAGAGGCCAATATCGAATGGTCCAAACGCATGACGGATGCCGGTATTCGCGTTGTGTTGGGTATCCCCACGTTAAAAATTCACAGCAAGTTGTGTGTGATTAGCCGAGAAGAAAAGGGCACTATGGTGCACTACGCCCACATCGGTACCGGGAACTTTAACGAAAAGACCGCCAAAATCTATACTGATTTCTCACTGTTTACGCGGAATCAAGAAATAGCGGAAGAAGCCGTAAACGTATTCGACCTTATCAATTACCCATACCGTCGTTATAAGTTTCAGCACCTGCAAATTTCACCACTCAATGCTAGAACCAAGATCCAATCGTTGATCCGTTCCGAAATCCAACACGTGAATCAAGGTGCAAAAGGTTCAATCACGTTTAAAATTAATAACTTAGTAGACAAAGAGTTAATCGACGATCTATATCGTGCCAGCCAAGCGGGTGTAAAAATCCGCGGGATCGTGCGCGGCATGTGTGCTCTTATTCCCGGTAAAAAAGGACTGAGTGAGAATATTCAAATCATCAGTATTGTCGATCGCTTTTTGGAACACCCGCGTGTGATGGTATTTGAGAATGCGGGTGATAAAAAAGTCTTTATTTCGTCCGCCGATTGGATGACACGCAATATGGATAATCGTATTGAAGTGGGTTGCCCAATTTATGATCCTGCCATGATCAAACAAATCCTCGATATTTTAGAGCTGCAATTTAAAGATACGCTAAAAGCGAGGGTTATCGATGAATTTCAAACGAATCAGTATGTAAAACGTGGTAACAGGCGGAATCTTCGCTCTCAAGTAGAGATTTATAACTACCTATTAAAGCAAGAAGACAAGTATGCCACCAATGGATAACGTGCTAAATGACATCGAAGTACGCGACAGCCAAAAGGTCGCCGCGCTCGACATAGGTTCTAATAGCTTTCACTTAGTCGTTGCTCGTATCGTCGCTGGATCTGTGCAAATTGTTCACCGCGTTAAGCAAAAGGTTCGACTAGCGGAAGGACTGGTTGATGGCAAACTCACTGAAGAGGCCATTCAGCGAGGCCTAGATACGCTAACCGTTATTGCCGAGAGTTTGCAAGGCTTCGAACCCGACTCAGTGAAAGTTGTGGCTACCCATACCTTACGCAAAGCGAGGAATGCACATACCTTTCTTGCAAGGGCCAGAGCGATATTCCCCTACCCCATAGCTATAATTTCGGGGCCCGAAGAAGCCCGTCTTATATACAGTGGCGTTGCGCATACGCAGCATTCTGAAGGACAACGGTTGGTGGTTGATATTGGCGGCGGCTCAACCGAGTTTGTCATTGGAGAGGGGTTTGACGCTCGCCTGTGCAGAAGTTTACAAATGGGATGCGTCAGTTTCACCACACGATTTTTTAACCACGGCGAGCTGAACGAAAAGTCGTTTAGTCGTGCAATAACGGCCGCACAGCAATCTTTGGAACTGATTGACGTTAAATACCGCCGATTAGGATGGCAGCAGTGCATTGGCACATCTGGCACCATAAAAACCATTTTCACGCTGTGCCAAGAGAGCCCAGATAAAGCATCTCCAATTACCCTCAAGCAACTCAAAAAACTCAAGCAAGCATGCATTCAAGCGCAACATGTAGACTTATTAGAGATTGAAAATCTTCCTGAAGAACGGCGCCCAGTATTCGCCGCAGGATTAGCTATATTGATTGCCGCATTTCAAAGTCTCCACATTGAAAGTATGGAGTTTTCACCTGCAGCTTTGCGTGAAGGTGTACTCTATCAAATGAGTGAAACGTTAGAACATGACGATGTGCGAAGCCGAACAGCACAGAGTTTAGCGACCCGCTATGATGTAGACACAGAGCAGGCCTCGCTAGTACATGCAATGGCAATCGCACTATTTGATGCAAGCGCCGCCCATTGGAAGCTCTTTGATGAAAATCTACGTAGCATGTTGGGTTGGGCCAGTTTGCTGCATGAAATAGGCTTACAAATCAATTCTCGCGGGATCCAACGGCACGGCGCTTACATTTTACAGAATGTAGACATGCCAGGATTCAACCAAGAAGAGCAATTACTATTAGCGACATTGGTTCGATTCCAGCGCAAGAAAATCCGCACAGAAGATATCCCTGAATTTGACTTATTTGACGCTAAAAAAGTACGAAGACTAATTGCCTTAATCCGCCTTGCAGTGTTACTTAATATCAAGCGGCAGGCAGACTTCCTTCCTGAGTTTAGTATCGGTTGTGAGGGGAAAGCACTGGCGTTGCGCTTTCCTGAAGGTTGGCTAAACGAAAAGCCCATATTTAAAGCTGACCTTGAACAAGAACAAACTTATTTCTCCACTCTTGATCTTGAACTCATCATCGACAGTTAGCTTAACTATCAGCAAGACAACCGCTCGCTCGCTTAGCGTTGTAATATACAAACTTAACGACTCTGAGGAACCCTCCGCATTGCAATGAGCTTTGCCGTGTAGCATCAATAAAAAAAGGAGCCTGAAGGCTCCTCTTTATAAGTTTGTGCATTCAGCGCTTAGCTCTTAGAGGCTTGGTAAATACTTTCAATTGTTGCATCTAAAGTCGCATTGAATTCATCATCAGACTGACCGAAAGACACTCCTTCAGTCAACGCTCTTGAAAACGATGCGATCATGCCATTGTTTTCACTCAAGCGTAGATTAGCTTCTTCACGTGAATAACCACCAGACAAGGCAACCACTTTCAATACATTCGGATGTTCAACCAACTCTCGATAGAAGTTAGGCTCTTCTGGCAAAGTCAGCTTCAGCATAACCAATTGATCAGCCGTTAGTGCATTCAATTGAGCCATCAATTCGGTTTTGAGCAAAGCTTCTGCGCGTGCCTTTTGTGGACTGTTAATATCCACCTCAGGCTCGATGATAGGTACTAAGCCAGCCGCAATGATTTGCTTACCAATCTCAAATTGTTGCTCAACCACAGCCTTAACACCTTCGGCATTTGCCATCTTAATCACTGAGCGCATCTTAGTACCGAAAATATCCTGCGCATTCGCTTTAGCAAGTAACTCATCGAGTCCCGGCATAGGTTTCATAACTTGTACGCCGTTCTCTTCGTCAGCTAAACCTTTGTCTACTTTTAAGAAAGGAACAACCTGTTTGTCTTGCCACAAATAATGCGATGAAGGTTTACCTTCGATACTGCGATCAAGTGTGTTTTCAAACAAGATGGCGCCTAGCACGCGCTCGCCGTTGAATGCTGGACTGGTGACTATGCGTGTGCGCATGGCGTGCACAGCTGCAAACATTTCGTCGTCGTTACTGTATGCATCTTCATCAACGCCATAAAGTTTAAGTGCTTTTGGGGTACTACCACCGCTTTGATCCAATGCAGCAATAAAGCCTGATTGACTCTTCACTTTTTCCAGCATTGCCAATTGTGCTTCAGATGCCATATGACTACTCCTTTTGTATTGCCCTTTGGGCGTGTAGGGTAAAAGATTACAACCTTATTATTTTTATTATGTTGTGTAGTTTATCAGTATTTTTCCGCTAAAACTGCTACCGCAGGCAGAGTTTTACCTTCTAAAAATTCTAAAAATGCGCCACCGCCAGTGGAAATGTAAGACACATCGTCAGCAATGCCATACTTATCAACTGCTGCAAGGGTATCGCCGCCCCCCGCAATCGAAAATGCTGAACTGTTTGCTATAGCGTGCGCTAGCGCTTTTGTGCCGTCTCCAAATTGATCAAATTCGAAGACGCCAACCGGGCCATTCCAAACAATAGTGCCGGCGTTTTTGAGGATTTCAGCTAACGCTTCTGCTGATTTTGGTCCAATATCGAATACCATGTCATCTGCACCAATTTCATCAACAGATTTTGTGGTTGCTTCTGCGCTTTCTGAAAACTCTGTTCCCGTCACAACGTCTACCGGCACAGGAATGTATCCGCCGCGCTGTTCTGCTTGCTGCATCAAACGGTTGGCTTCGTCGACTAAATCCATTTCAACTAACGACTTACCAATGGCGTGGCCTTGTGCCGCGATAAATGTATTCGCAATGCCGCCACCCACAATCAATTGATCGACTTTATCCGCCAAAGATTCTAATACCGTAAGCTTCGTTGAAACCTTAGAGCCACCTACAATAGCCACCAGCGGACGCTTAGGATTTTCAAGCGCTTTACCCAAAGCATCTAGCTCTGCTGACAACAGTGGGCCAGCACAAGCATCTTTAGCAAATTTAGCAACGCCATGAGTAGAAGCTTGTGCTCTATGTGCAGTGCCAAAAGCATCCATTACAAACACATCACACAATGCGGCATATTGTTGTGCCAATGCATCGTCATCCTTCTTTTCACCTGGATTAAAGCGAACATTTTCAAGCACAACCACTTCACCCGGCGATACCTCTACACCTGACAAATAGTCTTTGGCTAAACGTACATTGACGGATAATGCGTTATTTAAATAGTTCACTACCGGTGCTAACGAAAAAGCGTCATCGGCTTCACCTTCCGTTGGGCGCCCTAAGTGAGACATCACCATTACTGCCGCCCCTGCATCCAGTGCCTTTTGGATTGTCGGCAATGAAGCACGAATACGTGCATCAGAGGTTACTTCGCCATTTTTAACCGGCACATTAAGATCTTGTCTGATCAATACTCGTTTAGCGGACAAATCAAAATCATCCATTGTTTTAATTGTGCTGAATGCTTGAGTCACGGTTAGGCTCCTACGATTTAATCGTCTGCAGCGTGCATGGCGAGGGCGGTATCGAGCATACGATTCGCAAATCCCCACTCATTGTCACACCAGACTAAGGTTTTAATGAGGTGTTTGTGGCTTACTCGTGTTTGAGTGCCATCCACAATGCACGAATGTGCATCATGGTTAAAATCACAAGAAACCAACGGTTCCTCGGTATAACTAAGAATATTTTCAAGCGCACCACTGCATGCGGCTTGTATAGCAGCATTGACTCGCTGAATATCGACATCATTGGCAACGGTAACGCTCAAATCCATAGCGGTTACGTTAATTGTGGGCACACGCACAGCAATCGCTTCGAATTTGCCAGCAAATGCAGGCAAAATACGCTCTATGCCCGCAGCTAATCGGGTGTCGACAGGAATAATTGATTGGGACGCCGCACGAGTTCTGCGCAGATCAGGATGATAAGCATCTATCACTTGTTGATCATGCATCGAAGAATGTATGGTGGTGATCGTGCCGCTTTCTACCCCAAACGCGTTATCCAGCGTTTGGATAACAGGCACTATACAATTCGTGGTGCAGCTACCGTTTGAAACCAGCTTATGCTCGGCACGCAGTTCATCATGATTAACCCCATAAATAATGGTCGCATCGAGATCCGGTGTACCAGGCTGTGACAATAACACCTTTTTCGCGCCAGCTTCTAAGTGAAGCGCTATTTGTTCGCGGGAGTTAAATTCACCAGAACATTCAAGCACGATATCAACACCCAAATCCCCCCAAGGCAGTTGACTCGGATCGGCTTGATGAAACAATCGAATGCGATCATTCGCGACCAATAAATCACCATTGTCACGTTCGACGTTAAAGGCGAAACGACCATGCGAAGTATCATATTTGAGTAAATGTGCGATGCCTTCAGGGGCTGCCAACTCATTGATGGCAACCACCTTCACTTGGTCGGTTAGCCCTGCCTCATATAGCGCACGCAATACGTTTCGGCCTATACGACCGAATCCGTTAATGGCTATGCGCAACAGAGGCATTGGCGAAGCTACGCTATTAGGCATCTAATGCCATTGCCGCAGCAACTATTGCCTCTACGGTAATATTGAAGTGTTGGTATAGATCAGCTGCTGGGGCTGATTCACCAAAGGATTCCATACCAATGATGGCACCGTTAAAACCAACATATTTATACCAGCTATCTTTACTCAACGCTTCAACCGCAACGCGACGCGTCACTGACGCAGGCAACACGCTTTCGCGGTATTCGCTGCTCTGCTGATCGAAAACATCCGTAGAAGGCATCGATACTACGCGCACCGCATGACCTTTTTCGCTTAATGCTGCAGCAGCATCCACGGCAAGTTGCACTTCAGAGCCCGTCGCAATCAGAATAATATCCGGTGTGCCATTTGTATCTTGCAAGATATATCCACCGCGGCTTATTGCCTCCACCTGCTGTGCAGTTCTATCTTGTTGAAGCATGCCTTGACGGCTAAAGATCAAACTTGTTGGGCCATCTGTACGTTCAATTGCAGATTTCCACGCAACTGCAGATTCGACCTGATCACAGGGGCGCCAGTTGTTTAAATTTGGCGTTGAACGTAGTGCAACGAGTTGCTCTACAGGTTGGTGCGTAGGTCCATCTTCCCCCAGACCAATCGAGTCGTGGGTATAAACGAAGATTGCCGGCTGTTTCATAATGGCCGCCATGCGCACTGCGTTACGCGCATATTCCATAAACATCAAGAATGTTGCGCCATAAGGCTTAAAGCCTCCATGCAATGCAATACCATTCATAATGGCAGACATCGCGAACTCGCGTACGCCGTAATAAATGTAGTTGCCCGATGCGTCATCCGAAGTGAGAGGCTGGCTACCTTTCCAAATCGTCAGATTTGATCCCGCTAAGTCAGCAGAGCCACCCATAAATTCAGGTAATATCGGACCAAATGCGTTTAAACAATTTTGCGATGACTTACGTGTTGCGTCGTTGGTAGGGTTTGCTTGTAATTCAGCAATATAAGTATTGGCCTTATCTGCCCAATCTGACGGCAATTCACCTGCTTGTCGACGAGCAAACTCTGCGGCTAACTCGGGATATTGTTGCGTGTAAGCATCAAACAACGCATTCCATTCTGCTTCTGCCACCTGACCTTTCTCAAGCGCACTCCAACCCGCGTAAATAGCTTCGGGCACTTCAAATGGCCCGTATTGCCAACCTAACGCTTCTCGCGTTAACGCAATTTCATCATCACCGAGTGGTGCACCGTGACATGATTCGGTACCTTGCTTATTCGGTGAACCAAATCCAATCACTGTCTTACAACAGATTAACGTTGGTTGAGACGTGTTGGCTTGTGCCTGTGCAATCGCATCGGCAACTTGCGCTGGATCGTGACCATCAACATTCTCAATCACCTGCCAGCCATAAGAACGGAAACGTCCAGGTGTGTCGTCAGTAAACCAACCTTCAACTTCGCCATCGATGGAAATGCCGTTGTCATCCCAAAACGCGATTAATTTGTTTAAGCCAAGCGTACCGGCAAGAGAACATGCCTCATGAGAAATACCTTCCATCAAACAACCGTCACCCATAAACACGTATGTGAAATGGTCAACAATGTCAAAATCAGGTTTATTGAACTGAGCAGCTAGAGCCTTTTCAGCAATAGCCATACCGACAGCATTGGTGATGCCCTGACCTAAAGGTCCGGTTGTCGTTTCAACGCCCGGAGCGTATCCATACTCTGGATGTCCTGGCGTTTTGCTGTGTAATTGACGGAACTGCTTCAGATCATCGATAGACAGGTCATAACCGCTTAGGTGCAACAATGAATATAACAGCATTGAACCGTGGCCATTGGACAATACAAAGCGATCGCGATTCGCCCAATCTGGGTTTGCTGGATTATGAGATAGCACGTCTCCCCATAAAACTTGTGCTATATCAGCCATTCCCATTGGTGCGCCAGGGTGGCCTGATTTAGCTTTTTGTACCGCATCCATACTAAGCGCTCGGATAGCATTTGCGAGTTCGCGTCTAGAAGGGGTATTTGACATGTCATCTCCTGATTGATCTTTTTCCAGCATTTATGCGTTCTGGATTGCTTGCAGTGTCGCGTATTGAGGTCGGGTATTCTCACTCAGAGCGGGGTTCAGTTCAACGGCTTTCGCATTCAATTTTGGCGCATGTGACCGTTAACAAAGCCTTACGCAAAATTTTGCAAGAAACTGTCAAGTTAAGTTAACAAATAGACATTTAGACGTCTAGAAGTAAAGACTGGTAATTTTACGAAATAACGCTAGACTATGCACATTAATCTCAACGACCTATGAGTCTGTATTAGGGGAAGCCGAGATGGCAAAACATTTATTCACGTCTGAGTCGGTGTCTGAAGGACATCCAGACAAAATTGCGGATCAAATTTCTGATGCCGTGTTAGATGCAATCTTAAAACAAGATCCACACGCGCGTGTTGCCTGTGAGACTTTCGTCAAAACCGGCATGGTGCTTGTTGGCGGTGAAGTAACAACGTCAGCATGGGTCGATATTGAAGAACTCACGCGTGAAACCGTACGCAATATTGGTTACACCCATTCTGACATGGGGTTTGATGCCGACTCATGTGCTGTGCTCAACGCCATTGGTAAACAGTCACCCGACATCAATCAAGGTGTTGACCGTGCACGCCCTGAAGACCAAGGCGCAGGCGACCAAGGTTTGATGTTTGGCTACGCCAGTGACGAAACTGATGTATTGATGCCAGCTCCCATCACTTACTCTCATCGCTTAGTACAAAAACAAGCTGAGCTGCGTAAATCAGGCGAGTTACCATGGCTTCGCCCGGACGCTAAGTCTCAGGTCACTTTTGTGTATGAAGATGATAAGCCTGTAGGCATTGACGCCGTGGTGTTATCAACACAGCATTGCGACTCTGTTTCCACTGAAGAGCTACGTGAAGCGGTTTTAGAGCGCATTATTAAGCCAGTATTACCAGAACAGTGGTTGAATAAAGATACACAGTTCCACATTAATCCAACCGGACGTTTTGTGATCGGTGGCCCTATGGGAGATTGTGGTTTAACCGGACGTAAGATTATCGTGGATACCTATGGTGGTATGGCGCGACATGGCGGCGGCGCATTTTCTGGAAAAGATCCATCAAAAGTCGATCGCAGTGCAGCTTATGCTGGGCGTTATGTGGCGAAGAATATCGTTGCTGCAGGGTTAGCCAAACGTTGTGAAATCCAGGTCTCGTACGCAATTGGCGTCGCCGAGCCTACTTCAATTAATATTGATACATTCGGCACTGGTGTGATTTCAGATTTAGCCCTAACTCAACTCGTGCGTGAATATTTTGATTTACGCCCATATGGCTTGATCAAGATGCTCGACCTAGAACGTCCTATCTACCAACCGACAGCTGCTTACGGTCACTTTGGCCGTGATGCGTTCCCTTGGGAAAAGACGGATAAAGCTGACGCGTTAAAGGCTGCTGCGTCTAAATTAGCGTAAGTTGAGTGCATTATATGCTGTGGCTCTCATGTGTGGCAGCCGCAGCATATTAAATTTTAGGCTCTTTGTAGAAGGCCTTATCCGCATAATTCATATATACAAGCACACCTTGACGAACCATTCGATAATACAGCCGCTGCTCAACGTAGCATCCTGCTGCGATATAAAGAGGAAATAGTGCACAGAACAACAATACATTTCCGCTACTGAGCCACAACACTAAACCACCGACAATTAGAGCTACTATTTGCGGTAATGCCATAAAGCGCCACAAATACCCAAGCTTTCCGAACAAGCGAAACATATACAAGCGCCCGACTTGAATAGCATTGCGTTGGAAGCGTTCACTGAAGTGCTCAATGCCCTTTATCTTATTGACCAGATGAATTGAACGCACGCTTATTGTCCCTGATGAGTATGGTAAAGATATTCACTAACAAGCGTAGTGCAAAAACCCTTTGGATAAACCTGTACCAAAGAGCTGTTCGACTATGCCGCGTCCAGTGTTTTACAAATGCCCAATCGTTTGGCGTAACGTCGAGTGATCACATTTGCTGCTATACCACCGATAACGCCAGGCGCAATCCAAAATGCTATTTGCCATTGCCCCATTTCAGCAAAAAATACGCGACCACCGAAAGCAATAAACGCAGTATAAGCACCAATACCCGAGCCTATCATTGCGCCGATATGTTCCAACACCCATTGATGCTTTTTAACCTCATCACGGGTACTGTAGCGAATTAAACTAATCGAAAGAAACACCCCTAACACGCCAAACACGGTATGCAAGTGACGCCCCAAGGCTACGCCAGTAGCAAGGCAGGCAATGCCTCCCAACAATAAAGCCCACAAAGGAAAAATATAAGACCAATGACGCAATGGTTGACGTGCTTGTTTTACTCGCAATACTGCTAGTCCATGACGTGTCGTCACAAAGGAAAGCAAACTTAAATACAATAAAAATGCCCAAAAGATCCGAATATTTTCAATGACCTGAGCAGGGTTATTGCTCGCCACGATCATGTTACCTTTGATAGCCATTGGCAGCGCGATTACCATAATTGCCATCAATGCTCCCGACCCCGCTACCGCGTACATAGCACTTGCATAGTAACGACCATAGGTAGTGTGATTCAGCTGTCCCTTTTTACTCAGCATTGGGATCCAAAACAGCACTAATGCGCCGGCTCCAGACAGAATATGAATAACGAAAAGAATAGAATGTAAACTCGACATATTGATGCCCTCTCTGTGATATTGAGCAGCAGTCTACAAGTGCCTTGTTTACAGCCATAGTGCCAAAAGTCACAACAGCAATCGTGACTTTTGGCCTATTGGGTTATCGCTATAAAGCAGGCATACTCTGTTGAATTCCTGAAAAAACCAATGCGGATAAATGGCTAAAGCGTTACTCCTTTCTAAAAGCTATGAATGGCTTGCGGCCTTTTTTACCTGGTTACTTGTGGCATGTACAAGCCTGTACTTCATGTATCAAAGTGATCGCTTTTCTCTGCCAGATACTGGATTTGCTGCATTGCTTTACCTAACATTTTTTATCCTGTGGGCGTGTGCTGTACGAGATAAACCCTACCAGCATGAGCCTAACACCCGCTTTATGTTTTTGCTGCTACAGGTCATCGTAGTCTGCACGCTTTATTTTATTGTACCTTTCACCTACAACGCCATTTTGATGGTGCTGGCTAGTTCCATATTGCCTCACCTAACGACCTTGCATCGCTCGCTTTTCATTTCTTTGTTGTTATCAACTCCCCTGTGGCTGATCTACCAGTGGTATTGGCAGCAAGATGGCATGCTGATCACCGCTGCCCTATTTTGGACTTTTAACCTCTTTGCAATCGTTATTATCAATGCAATGCTTAACGCCACTCGCACGCAAGAAGCGCTCGGGCATAAGAACCGCGAATTGCTGGCAACCCAGTCACTATTAACAGAAGCGACTAAACAATCTGAGCGTACGCGCATCGCTAGAGATATACATGATCTTCTCGGGCATCACCTTACGGCCATGACGATTAAGCTACAAGTCGCCAGTCGGTTAAGCGAAGGGGAAGCCAAACAGCAAATTGATGAATGTTATGGACTAGCCAAATTATTGTTAAGTGACGTGCGCGAAGCCGTCAGTGAAATCAGGGAAAAGTCAGCTTTGGATATTCGCGATGCCATTACGACAATGCAGCACAGCACGCCCGAGTTAAAAGTGCACAGTCACATCGATTCCGACGTTCAAATCGATGACGTTAATCAGGCTGAGGTTATTATCAGAACGATTCAAGAGACGATAACCAATACTCTCAAACATGCGGGGGCTCGACGAATCGATATTAATTTAACCTCCGACGGACGTAACATTATGCTATCCATAATCGATGATGGCGCGTCATCACATAAACGCTCAGATGCTATACATGAAGGCAACGGCTTGACAGGAATTCGAGAGCGAGCAGCACAGATTGGGGCTGACGTGATGTTTGAACAAACTGACAAAGGCTTTAAAACCGTTTTAACCTGGGGTGGCGACAGTGCAATACAACGTTCTGCTAGTTGATGATCAAGCTCTAGTTAGGAGCGGCATTTGCAGTCTACTTAGCCTATCGGATTGTGTTTGTGTAGTCGGTGAATGTGCCGATGGCGAGGAGGCTTTGGCATGGATAGCAGAGTCACCCGATATCAACGTCGACATTGTATTAATGGATATTCGCATGCCTCGTCTCGATGGCATTGCCACTTTGCATGAAATGAATGCAAAGAATATTACGCTTCCGGTTTTGATGTTAACCACATTTGATGATCATGCCCTCATCCTCAATGCGGTCCAAGCCGGCGCTAAAGGCTATCTGTTAAAAGACGTTTCGCTAGAAACACTGATCCAGGCCATAAAGGATGTTGTTGATGGCAAAACCTACATTCAGCCAGCCATAACCGAACGTTTACTGTCGGGTCTGCCGTCTACAACACCTTCACAAGAAACAACTACTCTGGTTGAAGCGTTAAGTGAGAAAGAACGCGAAATATTACGCTTGATGGCCGCGGGATGCAGCAATCGAGAAATCGCACACAGCATTCACAAATCGGAGGGTACGGTTAAGAACCAAGTGTCGAGCATTTTAGCCAAATTAGGTGTCCGCGATCGCACCCGCGCAGTACTAAAGAGTATAGAGCTCGGCATCATTTGATGTGATGCGACGATGTGCAAAGTGACTTTCTATGGTCTTTTCCACTATAAAAACCGTATACTGCGACTGATTTTTCAATCCAGAAAGTGGCATTGTGTATAAACGAAAACTGTTTTATTTCGGCCTTACCACGGCTTTCATTTTATTAGTCGCACTGACTTGCACAGCGGTGTCTGCCCACCTGACGCGAGAAAACCTCAAACAGAGTACTACTGCGCAAACATTGCTAACTGAACACCAACAGTTGTCGAGTATTTCTTATCGGTTATTTAAACAATTAACCGATGGCGTGATTTTCGGCCAGCAAGCAAATCAGGCAAACGTTCGAAAAAAGCGCTCTTTGATTGAGCAATCACTGACCAATATACGGCGCTTGGAATTACAGCAGCGCCAAGCACTCGGTGTTGAGGTCACGCAAGGTAGCGTTGAAGATACCGATGAATTGGCACAAATCATTGACGACATCATCTTTCAGTTTGGTCAAATTGTCAGCTCCGAAGATCTCGCGCCTTTGAGCCAGCAAGAGCAGTTACGCTCACTGCTAGAAGTCACCATTGATAATGAATTTAGAGAAGCGATTAACGCGGCAGTTTCACGCCAAAGTCGCGTGGTCGCCGCTATTAACTCTCGTATTGATACGCTTAACACCGCCATGGTGTGGTTCACTATTGGATTAGGCGCTCTGGCTATTCCGTTAATCATCTATGGCTGCTATTGGTTGTTTAATCAGCTTTATCAACCGTTGATCATATTTCGTGAAGCAACGAATAACATTGCTTCAGGGTTATATAAACGCCCTATTTCAGTGAAGCTAGATGATGAATTTGAAACCTTAGCAAATGCCATCAACGATTTGGCTGAACGTCTACACAAACATCAATCTGAAGTATCACAAGCCAAAAAACAATTGGAGTTTGAGGTTGAACAACGCACGCGAGAGCTCACATCCGCAAACCAACAACTGACCAAAATAGATTCACGTCGCCGCCAGTTTATCGCCGATGTTTCGCATGAGTTGCGCACGCCCCTTACCATAATCAGGGGTGAGGCCCAGGTTACATTGCGTTTAACCTCTGCATCTGAAGCCGATTACAAGGAAACGTTAAGCGCCATTTTGGAGCAAGCCGTCAACTTGAGCCGGTTAGTTGACGATTTACTATTGCTCACTCGCGCTGAAATGAATCAACTGAATCTGAATAAAGAAAACGCGGATGTTGAAGATCTGGTCCAAGTAGAAGTCGACAAGTGGCAACGGCTACACCCCGATAGAAATATCACCATGACCAATCAACTTGAAACAAAAGACGTTCAAGTGGCCGTTGATAAACCGCGTATAACACAGGCATTGTCGATTCTACTAGATAATGCCATTAAATATTCATCGTCACAGTCTGCGATAGATGTTGTCGTTTCACAGCAACAACACGATGTATCCATTAGCGTAAATGATCAGGGCGAAGGTATTTCGGCAGCCGAAATAGAGAATATTTTTGAACGATTTGTGCGCTTTTCGAAGCATGATGATGGGCTTGGTTTAGGGCTACCTATCGCGAAAGCGATCATTGAGGCACACGGTGGACATATTCACGTAACTTCAGAAAAAGGTGAGGGCTCGTCTTTCACCATTACCTTAACGCAGGATTTGTCATGAGTATTCTAGTCGCAGATGATGAACAACCGCTTTTGCGCTTCATTGCCAAGGGACTTCGAGCGGAAGGCTATGAATGCGTAACGGTGAATGAATACGATGAAATATTAGAGCAGATTGCTAACACGCATCCCACGGTTGTGGTACTGGATAGACTGTTTGGAAACCGCGATAGCGTTGAATTACTCACCGATATTAAAGCGCTTTCACCGGCACCTATGGTTTTGATGTTGACGGCATTGGATGAAGTCAGTGAGAGAGTTAAAGGGCTGCAAGAAGGGGCTGATGACTACCTGTGCAAACCCTTCGATTTTGATGAACTGCTAGCGCGTATTGAAGCCTTGTACCGGCGATCAAACATCGACTCAGGGGCTGACGCCAACGTGGTGGCGCTGGGTACACTGACAATCAATCTAAATGAACGTCTGGCTCACCTGAAAGGTATAGAGCTTCACCTCACAAAACTTGAGTTTGATTTACTTTATTACCTTGTACAAAACACCGGTAAAGTACTGTCCAGGGAGAGAATACTCACACGTGTGTGGCAAGCGTATTCCGATCCTCAAACGAACATCATTGATGTGTATATCAGTAAGTTAAGAAAAAAGCTGGATAGTGAAAACAATATCACTATCCAAACTTTACGTGGGAATGGCTATCGGTTGAATTTCGACAGCCATGGTTAGGATCAGTTGATTGGAGACAATAAGTCTGGATTCACCACGAGATTACGTACGCCATGAGCATGGTCTTCGTTAAACTCATTGTCTTTACACCATGCGTCTACTGAATTGATATCCAAAACGGCGACTTCTGGGCGCATACTCCAACTAACTTGTAACGGTGAACCTTGCTCATTGTATGAAGGTCCTGTAGTCGAGCCCAAGTATTCTATAGGTTTACCGGTGTTGCTTGGAATATTAGGAGCCTGTGCGTACCCATTGACACTCGCCACCTTGGCGAGCTGTTTAAAATCAAGCGCAGATGCATCATTTGCCAATACAAACACTTGCCCTTCAACACGTAACCCAGGGTTCATCGTATTGTCTGCTAAACATGAACCCAGCGTAGGTCCAGGAGATACTTGTGCCGAACTGAACACCCAGTGAACTTCGATGGTATCACCCGATTGCAATGGGTCACCTTTGGCTCCACACACGTTTACCGAAACAGGCTTCATTTGTGCATCAGTTAATGTGCCGTTGTAAACGAATCCAGTATTTTTTCCTTTGCCATCACCATTCCCGGCATATGTGGTGAATTCACCGCCTTTGTGTTCAGCATTTTTATGGAAGTGGATGTTACATAAGTTCATTTCACTGCGGTTTGGCGCAAAACCAAATGCACGCAAGTTAGTACCATACGCTTGGTCAATATCACGCGGTGATTGAGGTCCAAAGCCTTTTCCTTGTGTATTTTTTGCTAATGCTGCGCGTTGTTGTTCAATCACATTATCAGCTACGTCTTTCGCATTTACTGTGCCAGCTAATCCGCCAGCAACAATGAGTGCAAGTGCAGTACAACTAGTCCGAGACGAAACATTCATTCTATAAAGCCCTCGTTATATTGATCGAGCCTATGCTCTTCAATCAAGTGAAATCAGAACAAACAGGTCAGGGTCACGTACCCAAGAATTAGTGCAAAAATACTCTGCGAACTTCACAGCCAAAACGCTGTGGCCTGTTTGAGATTTGTAAAACGAAGAGATGATAGGAATGAAGTCTTAAAAAGACTTTAGCCAAACATTAAAAAAACATTAAAAATGAAAGAAGCGCAAAGCGATTAACAATCTCTTGTTATGGCTCGCGTTATGGCTAGCCTCATGGCTCGCCTGCGAAAAACAATTGCAGTAAGGCAATCAATACGACATTTGAGCGCTAGCTGATAGCCGTCTCACCCAATCACTGTGCTAGGTCGGATGCCAAAACGCGAGTAATTGTTTGTTGGATAATCATTGCATCAACACTTGCCCGATGCCGAGAGCCACCTAACTCGGAACTGACATCAGATTTCACGCTATCCCATCGTAAAATGTGTGACTCCTTAAGCAGAGACTCAAGTGGACTTAACCTGAATGTCATCTCGCAGCGAGCAGCTGCGTATAGTTTTATTAGCCATGGATTATCAACAACCCACCCGTCACTAAACAGCGTGCGTTGCCCAACAAAAGCATTGATTTGCAAACAGACATCCAGGCCATTTTTACCGAAGTGCAGTAATTCATCTCGATTGATGCCATGCAATTCCGCCGCAGTTTCGCTCCAATGTTGCCACTCAGGAAATGGTTTGATTAGACGACAAAAACGCGCGCCATCCTCGCGCACTATGCCGATTTCTATGGGGTAACTGTCGGGGCCAAAACCACTGGCTTCAATATCAATGATGGAAGGCACTGAGCAACCGAAACGAATTTTTATTCACTCAGCATAGCCCTGGTAATCAAATTAATAAATAGGTATTTAGGACTAGTCCGTTACAGGATATGTCAAAGTAGAAAATGTGAGCCAGCCGATAAGCCGGGTTCTGTTCGTTATTGCTAACGTGACAATCATTCATCTAGGCCAACAATCGCTCGTTGGCTCAAGCAACCTACCCGATCCCTTTGCGGGCCACAAATTGGGATCCTATTTGGTCTTGCTCCGGGTGGAGTTTACCTCGCCACAAACTGTTACCAGTCGCGCGGTGCGCTCTTACCGCACCCTTTCACCCTTACCGGCATACGAATATGCTTAGGCGGTCTTCTCTCTGCTGCACTTGTCGTCGGCTTTCGCCGCCCAGACGTTATCTGGCACCCTGCCCTTTGGAGCCCGGACTTTCCTCCCTTTTACCGAAGTAAAACAGCGATTGTCTGGCTGGCTCGGGCGCTAGTATACCGTCGAATAGAGGGAACACCTAATGCAAAAATGCAGGTTGTGTTATCGTCGAGTTTAGTCCTATAGTGGTTAGCGGTAGAACAGTGGACAATAATTGCTTAAGGCGTTGAAAATATGCAGGTTAAACATGTCCTGATCATCGAGGGCAGTATCAATTTACTGATTATGGCGCTCAAGTTGGTAGTGGGCTTGATGACGCACTCCACCGCAATTTTGGCGGATGCGTTCCATTCATTGACCGACGTTGGTAATAATATCGTCGCTTGGTTTGCCCAACAGCAAAGTGAACAACCTGCTGATAAATCACACCCCTACGGACATCAAAAATTTGTGCCATTGGCGATTTTTTTTCTCGCCACACTATTGTCTGTGGTTGCAGTTGAAATTGTAATCACGGCAGTCGAGCGTTTTGGAGAGCCTGTCAATAATAGTTCCACAGGGTTGGTGATTCTAATCGGGGCGCTTGTTGCCAACATCTTGTTAACCACTTGGGAACATCATTGGGCCAAGCGATTAAATTCCGATCTACTGCATGCCGATGCCAGTCATACGCTAAGCGATGTATTGTCCTCTATTACCATTATTGCCGGCTGGCAACTTGCTGCAATGGGATGGTATTGGTTAGATACGTTGTTTGCGATTTGTATGGCCGTTATTATCTTATTTTTGGCCTATCGCCTGTTTAAAAAGTCCATTCCAATCCTAGTTGATGGTACTCATATTGATCACAATCTAGTACGCAAAACAATCGGCGACCTTGAAGGCGTAAAGGAAATTCGAAAAGTACGTACTCGTTTTGATGGTCAACAACACATTGGTGACATTACGGTCGCAACGCCTAGCTCGTTATCGCTGACACAAACTCATGAATTAGCCGATCAAATTGAAGCAGTTCTCGCTAAAGAGTTTGGTATTACTGATGCTGTTGTGCATATTGAGCCCAAGGAAAACAAAAATTAATCTTTCTTCATTCGAGAAAATACCGCTAGCCTTTTGCCCACCTCGGTGAACAATGCAACCACCAGCAAAATAACAACGCCAATAATAGCTATTTCAGTACCTTCACCGATGTCTGTAAATATTGATAGAGTCACGCGCGAAACTACCACAATGACACATATCATAACCAAGACGTATATCAGCAACAGCACGCTTGCTTTTAAATTTCGTAACATATCAACTCCCAGCCGAGTATGAGAGGGGCCTAAGCCCCTAAACCTCATTCATCAGATGACCCCGTCGTTCTCTCAGACATCTTGTCACCCACTTTACTTCCGGCATAACCAAGTCCACCAGCTACGGCACCAAGAGCCATTGACACAAAGCCACCTCTCATGCCGCCAATCGCGCCGGCAACAACTGACGCGCCAAAACCTGCCGCACTGAAATCACCCCAGCAATGCTCGGCACAACCACCAGAAACACTTTCCAATTCTTCATTTGATAACGTATTCATCATTAAGGTCCTTTTTAAGATTTGCCTTCATTGGCGTCATCAGATTACGTGTCTTGCGGTGCTGTTACAGCTGTACCTGAGGTTAGTTTATCGGATAACTGAGTCGCGACATTTTGTTGCAACAGAACAAAACCCACAAAAAGCTCCTGTAGAGGGGGTTAAGAGCGCGTAGTAGGCTCCTGTGAACAAACTGCAATCGTTATTTAATATGGGTGAATGTAGTGGTCAATATACTGGGAGGTGAATGACGGAATTCACAATCAAGCTAGGTATTGGACTCCTTGAATTCACTTGGTGTCATCCCTTCTTGTAATTTAAATGCTCGGTTAAAGTTTGATTTGGTTGAAAATCCACATTGGTAGGCGATGTCTAAAATAGTTTGCTCGGTATCAGAAATAAGTAATTGCTTAACTTCCTCAATGCGAAATTGATTCACATATTCAGAAAAACTTTTCTGATATCGTTGATTGATGAACGCCGAGACATTTCTTGGGGAAACACCCAGTTTTTTGGCGAGACTCTGCAAATTAAATAATGGTTGTAAGTAAGGCTTATCGTTACTCATCAGCCGCTCTAGTTCGTTTTCTAGTAGCGCCGTCACAGCAGGGTCTATTTGGTATTCATTATTCGATTTCTTACCGTCTGTTAGCACTTCCAAATCCGACGCAGTGATACCGTGGAAACGTTTGTCTTTCGTCAGTTCGGTGAGCGCCAGCGTTACAATAGATGCTGATAACAATAAGAACAGGGACACTTGAGATAAACCAATTAAGAATTCATTTTGTGTGATCACATAAAGTGCAACCGTGCCCATATTACTCAGCAAAATGACAGCATTTATAAATAACGCCACTTTGATCCCTGTCAGTGCGATAGCATCATCCAGCGATTGGGTAAGGTCTATGGTGGCGATATATTTCTTGTAAATAGCTGCAGCTGCGATGAGATAGATAGCCATGCTCAGAAAAGTTAACCCCGCCGCAACAAGAAAATGAACGGAGGTGAAACCATCTAAAACTGTAATGAGTGGCGCTGGTAGCAGGTGGATCGCATCTTTTAGAGCCAAACGCTTTTCATCGAATACAGATGTTCTAACGTAAAGGTATACCAAAGGCCCATACAACAAACTAATCCCTTTAGTTATCGACAAAACAAAACTGAAAGGTTCATAGGCTAGAGCCAAATTAGCCACCATGTGAAGCGTAAACACGGCCAAAAGAAATAAAAAGATACGTGTTGAGTTAGTGATAACCTCCGAGAATCTCATTAGAAAAATACAAAAAACGATATTTTGTAAGATGATAGTCAGCTGTATGCCAGCGGTGATATCAGACATTCATTCTCCAGGTCCAAAATCGTGATTTAGTACGTCCTAAATAAGCATTTAGGTCTCATGCCCATAGGGCTCCAGATACACTTGGTTACCACTTAGCTTCTATTAACTGGACCAAGCATGAACCCACGTGAAAAATACGGCTTCAAGGCTGCGTTTTGTGCGCTCTTTGTTTTGCTCTCTGCCACTATTTTTGCTGATGATAAACACCATAACACAGCATCAAATATTGAGACTAAACGCATCGAGAGTATATTCAATAACTATTTTTTCAAGCCAAGCATTTTACAAAATGGGCAATTAAATTCGGTCTTAAAAAAGCAGCATCAGATCGTAACAGAGCATAACGACATTAGCGTTACGTTAAAGGCATTAAATTCGCTTTGGTCATCATCCGGTATTTCTCATATCGCATTTAATCAGTCACATCGCAGTGCCCAACAAATATACCAACATGTAAATCAAATGAACGTCGGGGCCAGTGCAAGTCAGCTAACATTCGATGATGACTTCGCTAGGTTAAACATAAAAACAATGATGGGGCGTGATAACGAACAACAGGTCGCCCAATTTATGGAAGACATCATTGCGCGCGACGTTACCAATCTAGTCATTGACTTACGTGGTAATGAAGGGGGTGCCATGGTGGTGAAATCACTCTTATCGTATTTTGTCGATAAAGCTACCGTTATTGGAGGCTTTGCCACTCGCGCTTGGTACCAAGAGCATGATGCAGAACCCACTCACACGGACATCATGAATGCGACACCTTTTCGTGGCGACACTCTACTTGAGTTTTGGGCGGCACTAGATTCCCATCCAATTATCAACTTAACCATAGAACCTTCAGGCAGCTTATATTCGGGTAGTGTATATATCCTGGTTGATAGCAATACCAAAAGTGCTGCTGAACTATCTGTGGCTGGACTAGCCATGATTAATAACGCCGAGATCATTGGTGAAAAGACGGCTGGAGAGCTCTTATCACAAAAGATGTTTGATATTGCACCGGGTATTCAAGTGTCTTTGCCAATTGCCAATTACATTTCGCTCAATAAAGGGCAAATAGAAGGGAACGGACTTATTCCCGATCATGAGGTCGCGAGCGACCTCGCATTAGACAAAGCGAAACAGCTTATCCAACTCCCTGAGCCTAAACGACCTGCGGCTTCAGTCAAACCTCATACGATGATGGCGCAACTGAGTGTACTTGAAGGCAACTGGAATATGACCACAAAAATGTCAAGTGACAAAGGAAAGACGTGGCAGATAATCTCAACGCTTCCCGTTACTGTCGCTCGCCAACACAAAGAACTGCTGCTTACTGAGCAACCCACTGAAACAGCTACTGATAGTTTTAATATGTTGTCATACCTCAGTTATGACCAATATCGCGATGTATTCCGGAAAGCGGCAATAGATGACATTTGGGGCGTCATGGACCTTTACGAAGGGCGGATTGTAGAAGACACATTGGTCATGACAAACCTCAACAGTGGAACCTTTTTTCCTATCTCGAAAGGAGTATGGAGAGCATTCCGACTTAGCATAGAACTAAAAGCCCAACATCGAAAAATGATAATTGATGCCAGTGATGATCACGGCGCCAGTTGGTTTCCTGCCTTTATCGTTGAATATGAAAAGGTGAACTAAGGATTTCCTCACCTTAAAAATAAAAATCTACTGCAAAAAATAAGGAAAAATAAATGAAGTTAATTATCTTTGCATTTTTACTGTTAGTCACCAGTCAAACTTTGTTTGCTGATAACACTTCGAGGATTGAACTGCCCATAGGTAGCTTTGGTGGTCGACCGACCATCGACATCAGCCTCAATAACTCAGAGCCGTTCAGCGTCATCATAGATACTGGGCTTGGTGGAGCTGAACTTATGTTATCCAGTGACAAAGCAAAACAGTTAAAGCTCCCCGAGACAGGTGTTAATGAAATGAACAATCTAGGTGGTGGACAAACCTTGGAAATCACTCAGCACGCTGCTGAACAAGTGATGGTTGGCGATGCAACGTTCAATTTCAACCGGATCAGTAGCCACATTATGACGATGTTCACATCGCCCGATGCGCCAGAGGGTGTATTAAGTGCCTGGGCACTGTCTCCCGGTGTGATCACAGTGGATCTGATGCGACAAGTTATCTCAATCGACAAAGAACATGAGTTGAAAGACGGTTCAGAAAATACCTTAGAACTGAATACTCAGGACTCTTTACCGTCATTTAAAATCCTAATTAATGAGCAGGAATATGACGCACATATCGATACAGGTTCTCCTATCGGTCTATCTTTACCGCTCAACTTGAAGTCATCATTTGACTATGTTGAAGAACCTAAAGTGATTGGCAAAGCTCGTATCCCAGGACATGAGATTGATATTTGGGAAGGAAGAATAGCGGGAAGTGTCGAGTTAGGGAGTATCGTCTTTGAAAATCCCGTGGTTAAATTTTTAGCGCCGCTGCGCTGGGTAAACATTGGGGCAGAAATTATTAAAAATCATCCTGTATCAATTGATATGGAAAATGGTTATATCCAATTTAACTAACTCGTCATGTAATCATCTCTCACTGATGTTAAAGATGGGGAAGCGCAAAGTCCCCATCGCACTGTTGTGTGCAGAGAGCTCAATCAGCGTGTTCAGTGTTATTCGATTGGAAATAAAAAAGCCTTGAGGTTTCCCACAAGGCTTATGTCTTTCATGCTTGCATTGCAAATTATGCTCGCACGCTGTGTTAAACAACTTAATTCTAATAAAACTCAGTGAAAGTCGTTAAACAATCCAATTACCGTAAAGGCTTATTCAGGCAATACCGCGTTGTGATATACATCCTGAACATCATCGCAATCATTTAGCATGCCCATAAACTTCTCAAATACAGGCACATCTTCTTCACTGATATCAACATTGGTTTGAGGTACGAATGTGATTTCTTCAGTGTCAAACGTAATATCTGGATTTGCTTCTGTTAGTGCAGTTTTCACTTTGTAGAACTCAGTATGCGGCGCAAATACAGTAATTTTGCCTTCTTCCTGTTCTACGTCTGTGACATCAACATCAGCTTCCATCAAAACCTCTAAGATGGCGTCTTCGTCGTCACCATCAAACTGGAAAATAGCTTGATGATCAAACATATGCGCCACAGAGTTTTGTGCGCCAAGGTTTGATTTAGTCTTAGTAAAACAGTTACGTACATCGGTAATTGTGCGGTTTGCATTGTCACTTAAACAATCCACAATCACCATACAGTTACCCGGCCCAAAACCTTCATAACGCATCGGTACGAAATCTTCACCTGCACCACCTGCCGCTTTATCAATCGCTTTTTCAATAACGTGGCTGGGGACTTGGTCTTTTTTGGCTTTATCCATTAAACGACGTAACGCTAGGTTAGCGTCTGGATCGGTTCCGCCATTCTTGGCGCAAACATAAATTTCTTTACCGTATTTTGAATAGACCTTGGTCTTTGCCCCGGCTGTTTTTGCCATGGCATTTTTTCTAACTTCGAATGCTCTTCCCATTGTGCTCTCTTAAATCTTAACTGACGGGCAATTTTGTGCCGTGGATTTTACCTATTTTCACGCCCAGATAACACCCACCTATTAGGGTAAATGTTGTTTACTCAGATATTCGTGTGACTGCATTTCCTGTAATCGGCTCAAACAACGTTTAAATTCGAAGTTTAAGCGGCCCTCACTGTACAACTCTTCCATGGGTACTGACGCTGAAATAATCAACTTCACGTGGCGCTCGTAAAACTCATCTACCATGGCAATAAATCGACGAGCGACATCATCATTGTCTTGTCCCATTTGGGTGACATTAGCCAATAGCACCGTGTGGTAAATACGGCTTATTTCAATGTAATCGGTTTGACTACGCGGGCCATCACACAATGCTTCAAATTCAACCATTACCACGCCATCTGCGTCTCTCAACACCGAAATCTTGCGTCCTTCAATCGCTATTTGACAGTTTTCCTGCCCTACATCGGGTGCAAGTTGAGTAAAATAATGATGCAAATTCTCCGTCGCTTTTTTATCCAACGGATAATGATAGATTTCAGCCTGTTCGAGGGTGCGCAATCGATAGTCAACACCACTATCGACGTTAATCACCCGCGTATTCTGATTAATCAAATCTATGGCTGGCAGGAAGCGCGCACGTTGCAAACCATTGCGATACAACTCGTCCGGGATAATATTTGAGGTAGCCACCAACACAATGCCATGGCCAAACAGGTATTCAAATAACTTACCCAAAATCATGGCATCGGTAATATCAGATACAAAAAACTCGTCAAAACAAATGACCTTCGCTTCTTTAGCCAAGTCGGCGGCAATGATTTTCAACGGATCACTTTGCCCTGCCAATGGTTTTAACGCCTGATGCACACGGTGCATGAACCGGTGAAAGTGAATGCGCAATTTCTTCTCGAATGGTAAACAATCGTAAAACGTATCAACCAAATACGTTTTACCGCGCCCTACACCACCCCAAAAATACAAGCCTTGGATAGACGGTTTGGTCATCCCTTTACCGAAAGTTGCTTTGATTTTAACTCGCCACGTCAGTTTTTTCTTTGGTTGGGTCAGCTCGTCATACAAACGCTGCAGCTCATTAACCGCCATTTCCTGAGCGGGATCGTAATGAAAATCGGGCTTTTCTAAGTCCTGTTTATATTTTTCGATTGGCGTCATCGTATTGAATACTACCTTTTGGCGTCGCTTCCGCTTGAAACTTGTTACTCACTCCCCAATATGGGAAATAACCGATAAAGGATAAATGATACTAATGAATCTGCGCAAATGCGATGATGCTTTGGTATAGTTTAAGAAAGAACATTAAAACAGTTTGCCCATAGCACTAGTGGAGTACCCATGGAAATTGCAATTTCAATTGGATTGGTTTTAGTCGGCGCTGTCGTTGGCTTTTTTGTTGCGCGCTTTATGTACGCCCAACAAGGTAGCGAACAAGCAGCCAAAGCGGCAGAAAAAAGCGTAAAAGCAGTCATGGTCCAGCAGGCCGAACACCACGTTTTTCAAGCGCGACAAACCTTGCAGGGCTTAAAGCACCAAATTGATGTGTTAGAAGAACAAATTGGTGATTATGAAACGCAAATTCAACCCGAAGAAAGTACTGAGGGTATGCCCAAAATGACATTCTTTGGCGAACAGGCAACCGCTATGTTGAGAAACTCTCAACGTCAGCGCAAAAATGCAGCCAAAGCGAGCTCTGATGAGCAACCTCGTGATTTTGCCAGTACAGGCTCATCTGGGCTATTCGTCGACAATAAGCGACAAACAAACGCGCCAGATTAAGTTTCACTGAACTTATCTTTAACTCAATAGTCATTGTAGCGAATAACAAAAATAGGAGTATCAACCTTAATGAGCAAACAATTACGGTCGTTGGTAGTTATTTTTAGTATTGCAGCAGTGTCAGTGTTTGCGAGTAGTCCCGCACTGTCAGCATTACCTTTTTTCAGTAGTGACAAGGACGAAGTACCTTCGTTAGCTCCGATGTTGGAAGGCGTAACCCCGGGGGTTGTAAGTATTGCAGTCGAGGGCACTCAAACGGCTCGTCAACAGGTGCCGGAAATGTTCCGATACTTTTTTGGTGGTCCGAATGAACAGGTGCAAGAGCGTCCTTTCAGAGGCCTTGGTTCAGGGGTCATTATTGATGCTGAAAAAGGTTATGTGGTCACAAACAACCACGTGGTCGAAAATGCCGATAACATTACGGTAATGTTGACCGATGGGCGCGAATTAGAGGCGAAAAAGCTGGGTGCTGATCCACAAAGTGATATCGCATTATTACAGATTGAAAGTAAAGATTTGGTCGCGATCCCACTTGCTGATTCTGACAAATTGCGAGTAGGTGACTTCGCCGTTGCAATAGGTAACCCATTTGGTCTTAGTCAAACAGTAACGTCGGGTATCATCAGTGCATTGGGCCGCTCTGGTCTCAACATCGGTGGGTACGAAGACTTTATTCAGACTGACGCAGCGATAAACCGCGGGAACTCAGGCGGCGCGTTGGTTAATCTGCGTGGTGAGCTGATTGGTATCAATACGGCTATTTTTGGTCCAGGCGGTGGTAACGTCGGTATCGGCTTCGCTATTCCGAGCAATATGATGAAAAGCTTGGTTGACCAAATCATCGAATTTGGTGAAGTCCGCCGCGGTCTTCTGGGTATTTTAGGCAGCAATATTGACGCTGGTCTAGCCGAAGCGATGGAATCAAAAGTCAACAAAGGTGCCTTTGTTAATGAAGTAACACCTGACTCCGCAGCCGAAAAAGCAGGCTTGCAGCCTGGGGACATCATTGTTGGTTTGAATGGTCGAGCACTGCACTCGTTTGAAGAGCTGCGTGCTAAAGTTGCCAGCTTAGGCGCAGGTACTGAAATTGACTTAACCATTATTCGTCAAGGCGAAGAAATGATTAAGAAAGTAGTGCTTGGTGATGCTGGTGCAAGCGTGGCCAGTGCAAGAGATATTCATCCTGCTCTGGAAGGTGCAACACTTGCCAATGGACAAGACAACAGCGGTAATCGCGGTGTCGAAGTCAGTGAGCTAGAAGCGCGCAGCCCGGCTGCTCGTATTGGCTTACAACAAGATGACGTGATCATCGGTGTCAATCGCCAACGCGTAACAACAATCGTTGAGTTTTCTTCAGCGATTGAAAGTGCCAGTGGCGTAATTGCACTGAACGTGCGACGTGGCAACTCAACCCTCTATCTAGTTATCCGATAGACACCTGAATAAAATCGCAGAAAAAGGGGCAACCATCGTGTTGCCCTTTTTTATGCACAGATAACCTTCGGCTTTAGCTGTTATTTCAAGCATAGTATTGCTACACTTTTGTGTCTTACGCGGCAGCACGTAATAATTAAATAAAAGAGAGTAACCTGCCCCTAATGCCATCGTTGAAAGCGTTTCTTATATTTATTAGTCGATCAGTATTCTTAGGTCTTATCGTCGCAGCACTGATGTTATTGCTGATCCCTGATCTCAGAATAGGCTCAGGCTTTTCTTCCGGTTGGCTCTCAGGCAAAACTGACACAGTACAACGGGCAACCTATTATGATGCCTTAAGTGTTTCAGCCCCCGCTGTGGTCAATATTTACAGCGAAAGCATCGAAATATCTAACAACCCCTTTAGCCAGCCGAGAACCCGAGAGCGCACCAGTCTTGGTTCCGGCGTCATCATGAGTGGCAATGGATATATCCTTACTTGCTACCATGTTGTCGAGAACGCTGACACCATTCAAGTACGCCTACAAGACAGTCGTTTGTTAGAGGCGGAAATGATCGGTTTTGATATTTATACCGACCTTGCAGTACTAAAAGTCAATGCTGACAATCTCCATGTGATCCCTCAATTGGAAGATCCCAAAACCCGCGTTGGTGACGTCGTAATGGCGATTGGTAATCCTTATGATCTTGGCCAAACCATAACGCAAGGGATTGTCAGTAGAACGGGCCGATATGGGCTTGCAAATTACGTTGACTTTATCCAAACCGATGCGGTACTGAATCAAGGCAATTCTGGTGGTGCGCTGGTTGATAGCAATGGCTTTTTAGTCGGCATTACCAATGCGAGCTTCCTTGTGCGTGACAATCGTCGTCGTATTCGCAGTGTTGATGGCGTCAATTTCGCGGTTCCCTATGAACTTGCCAAACGTGTGATGAACGAGATCGTAGATAATGGCAAAGTCACACGCGGTGAACTCGGCTTTGCTGGTAATGAAGTCCCTAACCGCCCTGGAATAGTAGTTAACGGTATTAGACCCGGCAGCCCAGCCGAATCCGGCGGATTACAGGTGAACGATATTATCGTGGCTGTTGATGGTATTGAAGTGGAAAGCGCATCAAAAGTGCTGGATCGGATCGCTGAAACAGCGCCGGGTACTATCATGCAATTGGAAGTGGTTAGGGATAACGAGCGGCTGAATATTCAAGTGGTCGTAGGCGAACTCGCCATTCCAAACTAATCCAGTAGCGCTAACGCCTGCTTAACTTGCTCTTGCGAATATGCAGTTAACTTTTTGTGCGACGGTGACCAGCCCAACAAAAAGCGTTCGAAATCCGCCCAAGCAAAAGGCACTAAATGGCGCCATTCCTTTTCAACCTCTGTCGCAACAGCTTCGCCATGTAATTTCGCAATACGAGGCAATAAACAAGCAAAGTATTCATCAATTAGGTCATTGGCGCGTACAGCAAGTGATTGATTGTCTAGCACACTGCCGAGCAAATACACCACATCTTGGATGCCACACCCTAGCCCTGTGTATTGGAAATCGACTGCGGCACAAGTGTTCCAATCAGCACTGAAACAAAAATTAGCCACCTTAGCGTCACCATGCAAAAGCGTTTTCAAGCGGCAGTGAGCGAGGCGTTTATCAATATCTGCAGCATGAGTCTTAAGCGGCCCATCAGGCATTGCATTCCACTCATCCTGACGCGTGGCTAAATACCAGTATGTCCCTCTCGGTGACAAACCTACACCTTTTACGTTTAAGAACGTCGAATGGAAGTTGGCCAACCATTGCAGCGCGCTGTGCAATGCCGATAGATTGTCGCCTAAACTGCGCTTATAGAATCCACTCGCATCTAAATCCTGCATTAAAATCCAACCTGCTGCCATGTCACCCGAAATCGCGATAGGCCGAGCAACAAGACTTTCATCAGTAAGGCACTGTGTATAGTGAGCGTAAAAGTGACGCTCATTTTGGTATGAGGTTAATTTTCGTTGATGTGAAGTTGTAGTATTCCAGCCTCGCGGATGTACTGCGGATCCGGGCGGGCTGATCAGTTTTGCAATAACCGTTGTCCCTGTTTCTTCACTACGAAAGCGTGCGATTTCACCATAGCCACTCCACAATGACTGCAAGACTTCTACTTTCACAAAGTGCTGATCAGGATAGGTGCTTTTTAACGCCGTTTGAATAGCATTGTAATTCATAAAAATGACAGCCGAGTGTGGTTATTCAACAGGTTGCTTGACAATAACTTGCATAATGCGTGACTGATTAATACTCTTCAGTAATCAGGATGAAGGGCAACCATATGACAACACAAACTGCATTTCCACACTTATTAGCACCATTAGATTTAGGTTTTACCACGTTGAAAAACCGAACATTAATGGGATCAATGCACTTAGGGCTTGAAGAGGAGAAAGGTGGCTTTGACAAACTCGCCGCGTTTTATGCCGCGAGAGCAAAAGGTGGTGCAGGTTTAATTGTGACCGGTGGCATTAGCCCTAATATTGCCGGTTGGGTTGCGCCTTTTGCGGGCAGAATGAGTAGCCGTCGACACGCTAAAAAACATAGAGTTATCACTGAAGCGGTGCATGCCGAGGGTGGCAAAATCTGTATGCAAATATTGCACTCCGGACGTTATGGCTATCACCCATTTGCTGTCTCAGCCAGCCCGATTAAAGCCCCCATTTCGCCTTTTAAACCACGAGCGCTATCTAGCCGCGGTGTTAAAAGCACCATTAAAGATTACGTTAACTGCGCACACTACGCGCAAATGGCGGGATATGACGGTGTTGAAATCATGGGTTCAGAAGGATACCTGATCAACCAATTTTTCTGTCAGCGTACCAATCATCGAGACGATGAATGGGGCGGAAGTGTTGAAAACCGGGCTCGCTTAGCCGTTGAGATCGTGCGCCAAACACGTGAAAAGGTTGGTTCCAACTTCATCATTATCTACCGTTTGTCGATGCTTGACTTAGTTGAAGGCGGCGCCCCATGGGAAGAGGTGGTGTACTTAGCTAAAGCAATTGAAGACGCTGGCGCCACCTTGATCAATACCGGTATCGGCTGGCACGAAGCTAGAGTACCGACAATTGTTACCTCTGTGCCACGCGCAGCGTTCACTTGGATCACCAAGCGAATGAAGCAAGAAGTCTCAATTCCCCTAATCACAACCAATCGCATCAATATGCCGGAAGTTGCTGAAGCCGTGTTAGCGGAAGGGCATGCCGACATGGTCTCTATGGCACGTCCATTTCTTGCGGACCCCGACTTTGTGGTTAAGGCCGAACACAATCAATCTGATTATATTAATACGTGTATAGCCTGTAATCAGGCCTGTCTTGATCATGCGTTTGAACAAAAACGTGCCAGTTGTTTGGTCAATCCACAAGCGTGTTATGAAACTGAGTTAGTCTTTAAGTCAGTTGTTGAGCCTAAGCAAATAGCAGTTGTCGGAGCTGGTCCTGCAGGTCTAGCGTTTGCAACCTATGCAGCTGAGAGAGGCCATCATGTTCACCTGTTTGACCAAGCGGCGGAAATTGGCGGCCAATTTAATTACGCCAAACAAATACCCGGTAAAGAGGAGTTTTACGAGACCCTACGATACTTCCAGAAACGCATTGAGGTGACCGGGGTTCAGTTACATTTAAACACACGTGTTGATGCTGCATTGTTGAAAGAGAAAGGCTTTCATCACGTGGTAATGGCGACCGGTATAAAACCACGACAACTCGACATTCCAGGCATGGATCACCCATCAGTGATGAGCTACCTCGATGTATTACGCGATCATAAACCGGTAGGCAAGCGGGTTGCCATTATTGGCGCGGGTGGCATTGGTTTTGACGTCGCAGAGTATCTAGTTGAAAACGAGCATCTAACCAAAGATTTGGACAAATGGATGGCACATTGGGGCGTTGATAAAGATTACACGCAACCTGGCGCGTTAATGCCAGCCGAGCATGGCGAGCCGACGCATGAAGTGTATTTGCTACAACGTAAGACCAGTAAAGTTGGTAAAGGATTAGGCAAAACCTCTGGCTGGGTCCACCGCGCCTCACTGGCCAATCACAAGGTGCAAATGATCAACAGTGTTAGCTACGAAAAGGTCGATGATGCCGGACTGCATATCAACATTGCAGACAAACCACGCCTGCTTGAAGTCGACAATGTTATTGTGTGCGCTGGGCAGGAGCCACTGCGTGAATTACAAAGCAGCTTAGAAGCCGAGGGCATGCATGTGCATGTGATTGGTGGCGCTGATGTGGCCGCTGAACTCGACGCTAAACGAGCAATACGTCAAGGCGCCGAGCTGGCTGCCAGTATATAGAAAACGCGGTCAAGCGCGTGTTTTTGCACGCGTTTGTAGCGTATGGCGTATTTTTAACCCCAGAATAATGGCGGCGAAAAACAAGGTTATGGTGTTCGCTATAATCATCGGTAAGTCTTGTAACAATATGCCGTAAGTCAGCCACATCAGCAGACCAAATGAAAATATAGAGTACATGGACAATGAAAGCGACGCTGTGTCTTTAGTACGGATAACTTTCAATGCCTGCGGCAAGAAAGAAATGCTGGTACAAAAAGCGGCCATATAACCAAAATATTGTACTTCCATAAAACCTCCCAGACAAAAAACGCCGTTGGTCGCAAGTGCGATAACGGCGTTTAACTAATCTACAAATTATATGCTCGCATGAAAACGAGCATTTAAAAAGTCTACTTTTCTTTAGAGCGACTCGCGCGCTTACGGTCATTCTCAGTCAATAATTTCTTACGAATGCGAATGCTTTCAGGCGTCACTTCTACTAGTTCATCGTCATCAATGAATTCTAGCGCTTGCTCTAGCGTCATACGAATAGGCGGTACGAGTGTTTGCGCTTCATCAGTACCGGCAGCACGAACGTTAGTTAACTGCTTACCTTTTAGCGCATTAACCGTTAAGTCGTTATCACGGCTATGAATACCAATGATCATACCTTCGTAAACTTCGACACCATGACCAATAAACAAACGGCCACGCTCTTGTAGGTTGAATAGCGCATTTGTCAGTGCTTTACCCGGTGCATTGGCAATTAGAACACCATTCTTACGCTGACCAATGTTGCCACCTTTGTGTGGACCATAATGATCAAATGTATGGTAAAGCAAACCTGAACCTGAAGTCAGGGTCATGAATTCTGTTTGGAAACCAATCAAACCACGGCTAGGGATTACGAAATCTAAGCGTACACGACCTTTGCCATCTGGCGACATGTCTTTCAGTTCAGCTTTACGTATACCCAATTGCTCCATGATCGAACCTTGGTGTTGTTCTTCACAGTCAATGGTCAGTGTTTCGTAAGGTTCATGAACTTCGCCGTCTACATCACGCAGAATTACTTCTGGACGCGATACCGCTAATTCATAGCCTTCACGACGCATATTTTCAATCAAAATACCGAGGTGTAATTCACCACGACCAGATACGCGGAATTTATCAGGGTCTGTTGTTTCTTCAACACGAAGCGCTACGTTGTGAACCAGTTCAGCATGCAAACGTTCTAGGATGTTACGCGAAGTCACGTACTTACCTTCTTTGCCCGCAAACGGTGACGTATTGACCTGGAAAGTCATGGTTACCGTCGGTTCGTCAACTGACAATGGTGGTAATGCTTCAACCGTATTAATGTCACATACTGTATCGGAGATTTTTAGCTCACCAAGGCCCGTAATAGCGATGATATCGCCGGCTGAAGCGGAATCGACTTCGTGGCGTTCCAAGCCTAAGTAGCCTAATACTTGCCCTACTTTACCGTTTCGCTTCTTACCGTCTGCACCCACGATAGTGACTTGTTGATTCGATTTAACTGTACCACGTGTAACGCGGCCAACACCGATAACGCCAACATAGCTGTTGTAGTCCAACTGTGAAATCTGCATCTGCAATGCACCTTCAGGATCGGCTGCTGGCGCTTCTACTTTTTCAACAATGGTTTCAAATAACGCTGTCATATCGGTGGCAGGTTCATCTGCGTCTAACGACGCCCATCCATTTAACGCTGACGCATAAACCACTTGGAAATCAAGCTGTTCGTCAGTCGCACCAAGGTTGTCGAACAAATCGAATACTTGATCCATAACCCAATCTGGGCGAGCACCAGGCTTGTCGATTTTGTTGATAACAACAATTGGCTTAAGGCCTTGAGCAAAAGCTTTTTGCGTTACGAAACGCGTTTGTGGCATTGGGCCTTCTTGTGCATCGACCAATAGCAAAACACTGTCAGCCATAGACATAACGCGTTCTACTTCACCACCGAAATCTGCGTGTCCCGGGGTATCAACAATATTGATGCGGTAGTCATTCCAATTGATGGCTGTATTTTTAGCCAAAATTGTAATGCCGCGTTCCTTTTCAATATCGTTAGAGTCCATTACGCGTTCTTGCGCTTCACCACGACCTTCCAGTGTGCCTGATTGTTGAAGCAGTTTATCAACCAAGGTCGTTTTGCCGTGGTCAACGTGTGCAATAATCGCAATATTGCGTAATTTACTAATATCAGTCTTGTTCATTACCTAAATGCCAGAAAAAAGGGCTTAAAAACACCTTACCCAAATGCTTCTACATAGAAAAGCACAACGTCGGTAAGTTAAAGAGCGCGGATTGTACAGATTAATACCGCATATTGCGATGAAGATTTAATCAGCGACTTAAAAAAAATTTACTTCACATGCGCTATTTAGCGTCTATGCTAATTAGCATGTGCAACCCATTACACCTTGCGCACCACAATGAAGCACCAAAGCACCATTATGGTGCATGATATTGCCGAATTAATTGCCTTATCGCATATAACTGTAGCAATTCTGCGGTATTAATTCATGGCATGATAATCGCACAGGGTTTTACCACTGGATTTTTACCCAACTTAGTATTAACGCCTATAAACCTGGAGGACACCATGTCAGTAGAAAAGGCCTTGGAACTTATTAAAGAAAGCGAAGCTAAATTTGTTGACCTACGCTTTACAGACACAAAAGGAAAAGAGCAACACGTTTCTATTCCTACTCATCAAGTAGATGAAGACTTCTTTGAAGAAGGTAAAATGTTCGACGGCTCTTCAATTGCTGGTTGGAAGGGCATCAATGAATCAGACATGATCCTTATGCCTGATCCAGAATCATGCGTACTAGACCCCTTCGCAGAGGAAACACAAGTTAATATCCGTTGTGACATTCTTGAACCTTCGACTATGCAAGGTTATGAGCGTGACCCACGTTCAGTTGCGCGTCGTGCAGAAGAGTATTTGAAATCGACCGGTATCGGTGATGCTGCATTCTTTGGTCCTGAACCAGAGTTCTTCTTGTTCGATGACGTGAAGTTCCATACCGATATGGCGGGCTCTTTCTATAAAATCGATTCAGAAGAAGCTAAATGGAATTCTGGCGCTGATTTTGAAGGTGGAAACCTAGCTCACCGTCCAGGCGTGAAAGGCGGTTACTTCCCAGTTCCTCCAGTAGATTCAGCGCACGATACTCGTGCTGCCATGTGTCTAGTAATGGAAGAAATGGGTCTTGTAGTAGAAGCTCATCACCATGAAGTTGCAACTGCAGGCCAGAATGAAATTGCATGCCAATTCAACACGCTAGTAACCAAAGCGGATGAAATCCAAATTTATAAGTATGTTATTCACAATGTAGCGAACGCATACGGTCAAACTGCGACCTTCATGCCGAAGCCATTGGTTGGTGATAATGGATCAGGCATGCACTGTCACCAATCGATCAGTAAAGGTGGCGTGAATATCTTTGCGGGTGATAAATACGCAGGGCTTTCAGAAGAAGCACTTTACTACATTGGCGGTATTATCAAGCACGCGCGTGCAATTAATGCATTTACTAACGCTTCAACTAACTCATACAAGCGTCTAGTGCCAGGATTCGAAGCGCCTGTTATGCTTGCATACTCTGCACGTAACCGCTCTGCTTCAATTCGTATTCCTTACGTAACCAGCGATAAGGCTCGTCGTATTGAAGTTCGCTTCCCTGACCCAACAGCAAACCCATACTTAGCATTCACTGCAATGTTGATGGCTGGTCTTGACGGTATCAAAAACAAAATCCACCCAGGCGATTCTATGGACAAAGATCTATACGATCTTCCACCAGAAGAAGCAGCAGAAATCCCAACCGTTGCAAGTTCACTAGAGCAAGCGCTAGCTGCACTTGATAGCGACCGTGATTTCCTTAAAGCCGGCGGCGTTATGACTGATGACATGATTGATGCATACATTGGTCTTAAAGCTGAAGAGGTTGAAACGCTTAATATGACAACTCACCCAGTTGAGTTTGATATGTACTACAGCTGCTAATACTTATAATTCGATATACCTAGCCCGCTTTTTGCGGGCTTTTTTATTTGTCCAATTCGCTCTACACTTAACAACATGAAATATGTAATGACTCTCTTGCTAACTGTTGGGCTATGCGCCACCGTATATGCACGTACGGTTTATAAGGTGGTTGCCGCTGACGGTACAGTAACCTACACAGACCAGCCAGTACCTGGCAGTACGCCTGTGCATTTAAATAAAGTAAATACCAGCCAACCGTTAGCCCGCGTGAACAGTGCTACTGCGCCAAACACCGCGGCAAAAACTGAAAAGCCAATCGATTACACATTAACCATCACATCGCCTCAAGACGAGGCAACCATTCGTGACAATAACGGTAAATTTAATATTAATGCTCAATTGACGCCTGCCGCCCCGGGCGGTCGCTATCAACTTATATTCGACGGTCAGAACGTCGGCGAGAGCGATACAGGCAACTTCGAACTCAGTAATGTCGTTCGCGGGCAGCATCGTTTTAAAGTTGAATATACTGACAATAAAGGCAAGGTCCTTGCATCGTCTCCCTCACAAACACTGTTCATGCATCAGGCATCTGCACTGATCAATCCTAAGCAGTAAATACAACGCTTTCGAAGCTATTCAGTTTCAGTTGTGCACCCAAGGATTGCAGGCTAAACTTTTGATGCACCATTTTTGTGCAACGCATTGTGAGGCCTTGTGAAATTTGAAGCAAACAAACTATTGGATAACTTAAATACCGCGATTGTAATAATCGATGGCGAATTTGTTATTCAGTTTTGCAATTTCGCCGCACAAAAGTTATTCGAGCGTAGTCTTAATCAATTGCAAGGGAGTGACTTACGCGATTATTTCTATAATCGTGCACTCGATGAAGAGCGTTTACTGCGGGCATTGCATGACGGTGATGAGTTTACCGAAAATGAGTTCCAACTATGCTTTCGAGATCAACGTTACGTTTTAGCTGATATCACCGTCACCAGTATTAGCGTTGATGGGCAGCCCTTCTTGATGTTTGAAACACGTCAAATTGATAAACAGAAGCGCATTTCTCAGGAAAACATGCAACATGCGCAACAACATGCTGCACGAGAGCTCATTCGTGGGCTTGCACACGAAATCAAAAACCCATTAGGTGGCATTCGAGGCGCAGCTCAACTGCTGAGTCGCTCATTAAATAATCCAGAATACTCTGAATTCACGGAAATGATCATCGAACAAGCCGATCGTCTACGAAGCCTTGTAGATAGATTGCTTGGGCCGAACACATTGCCGCGTTTTCAGCACTGTAATTTACATCAATCGTTAGAGCGCGTTCGCACTCTGGTCAATGCAGATGAGGTGTATGCCATTGAAGTTATACGTGACTATGACCCCAGTATTCCAGACCTGACCATAGATCCGCATATGATTGAACAAGCTATATTAAATATTGTTCGCAATGCTCAGCAGGCTTTACATGAGTCAAATACCGAACACCCTCAAATCCAGTTGATTACCCGCGTTGAAAGACAAATGACGATCCATGGTATCCGTTACCCATTATGTGCCGTGATCAAAGTGATTGATAACGGCCCCGGTATTCCAGAACAACTGCGTGATACTTTGTTTTACCCCATGGTAACCAGCAAAGCCGATGGTAGTGGTCTTGGTTTATCCATTTCACAAACGTTGATTGATCATCACAAAGGCAAAATAGAATGCGATAGCCATCGCGGACATACCGAATTTTCTATTTATTTGCCCATTATTTCGGCAGATGAGCCGTTAGAAAATGGAGATTAATATTATGTTGAGCAAGGTACATAATTATGAATTCTGAACCCGTATGGATAGTAGATGATGACAGTTCAATACGCTGGGTATTGCAAAAGGCGTTGCAAGCGGCCCAAATTCCTTGCGTATCATTTGCTAATCCACAAGATTTATTACTACAACTGGATGTTGCTCAGCCCCCACAGGTGATTATATCTGACATCAAAATGCCTGAAATGGACGGGATGACATTGCTCAGTAGAGTCCATGAAGTGTACCCATTGTTGCCGGTCATTATTATGACGGCGCATTCAGACCTAGACAGTGCGGTGAATGCCTATCAAAGTGGCGCATTCGAATACCTGCCTAAACCTTTCGATATTGACGAGGCTATTACGCTCGTACAAAGAGCACTTATTCATGCAAAGGAAAATAGCCGCGCTGAAAACGCTCAAGAAGAAACGCCCGCATCTGAGATCATTGGTGAAGCGCCAGCGATGCAGGAAGTTTTTAGGGCGATAGGACGTCTATCGCGCTCTTCAATTAGCGTCCTAATCAATGGGCAGTCGGGTACGGGTAAGGAACTCGTTGCGCACGCTTTACATAGGCACTCTCCACGCGCAATGAACCCCTTTATCGCGTTAAATATGGCTGCTATCCCTGCCGATTTGGTTGAATCTGAATTGTTTGGCCATGAAAAAGGCGCCTTTACCGGTGCACAAAATCAGCGACAGGGACGGTTTGAACAAGCCAATGGTGGCACCCTGTTTTTAGATGAAATTGGTGATATGCCCCTTGATGTACAGACCCGCTTACTGCGCGTATTGGCTGATGGGCAGTTTTATCGCGTTGGCGGACGAGAGCCCATCAAGGTCGATGTGAGGATAATAGCTGCAACCCATCAAAACCTAGAGAAACGTGTTACTGAAGGGAAATTTCGGGAAGACTTATTTCACCGCCTAAACGTTATTCGTGTGCATATTCCTTCGCTTAAAGAGCGCCGTGAAGATATCCCCTTGTTGGCGAAACACTTCCTAGTGAGAGCGGCTAAAGAGTTGGATGTCGAGAGCAAGCAACTCAGTAAGGAAGCCGCACGTGTTATGAGTGAATTAGCGTGGCCAGGCAATGTACGACAACTTGAAAATGTATGTCGCTGGTTAACCGTAATGGCATCTGGCCAAGAAATACTGCCCGCTGACCTGCCACCTGAAATTCATGAAGATTCAGCTCCACAAAGTGTTGCGACAGATGCGAGCTGGGAAAACTTGTTGGCTCAATGGGCTGATCAACAATTAAAAAGTGGGCGCGAGAACATTCTTAACGATGCGCAGTATGTGTTTGAGAAAACGCTTTTACAGCGCGCTTTACATTTCACTCACGGCCACAAACAAGACGCAGCGAAACGTCTCGGTTGGGGGCGCAATACGCTTACGCGAAAATTAAAAGAATTAGACTTACTGAGTTAAAGAAAATTCGTAGTCATAACAAGCTATTATAAGTTACTCTATGCAAGAATTAAGATTCCTGCATAGTGAAACTGATGGCTGAAGCACTCGAATCCAATCGCACACGCGCCCAGATGAAAGACATCATGCGTGCCCTTGCGTCTGGTCGCTTCGTTTCTGTCAGACGCACACTGCACACATTGCCAGCTTCCGACGTCGCATTAATCCTTGAATCAAGCCCCAAAAAATCGCGTGATGAACTTTGGCAGCTAATCGACAGCGATTTCCATTCTGACGTTATTGAAGAACTGTCGGAAGATGTGCGTAACGGTATCATCACACAGATGACCACGACCAACGCTGTTGACGTGTTGGGCCAAATGGATACCGATGACTTAGCTGAAACACTAAGCTCACTTCCTGAGGAAGTCCTCGCCTCATTGCTAAAGTCAATGGACGAGCAAGATCGTCAACGTGCTGAGCAAGCGTTGTCTTATGGTGAAGAAACCGCTGGTTTCATCATGAATACAGACACCATAACCCTGCGGTCTGACGTGACCATCGATGTTGTTCTGCGTTACTTACGCTTGCGTTCTAAAGTACCAGAAGACACGGACACGTTTTATGTTGTGGATCGCAATGACACTTTGATTGGTAGCCTCCCTGTCACACGCTTACTCATAGAGCCTGCTGAAGCACTCGTTGCCGAGGTCATGGATGATGAGCCAGAAGCCATCCCTGTTGATATGCATGATGGTGAAGTTGCCAGCTTGTTTGAGCGCTATAATTGGCTTTCAGCCCCCGTCGTCGACAATAAACATCGCTTAGTTGGGCGTATTACCATTGATGACGTGGTCGATATCATTCGTGAAGACGCTGAACACTCGATGATGAGTATGGCGGGTTTAGATGACGAAGAGGATACTTTTGCACCCGTCCTGCAAAGTACACGCCGCCGCTCTATTTGGTTAGGCGTAAACCTATTAACCGCATTGATGGCTGCGGCGGTAAGTGATTTGTTTGAAGCAACGCTTAGCCAGCTAGCAGTACTCGCTATATTAAACACTATCGTGCCGAGCATGGGTGGAGTCGCTGGAAACCAAACCCTGACGTTGGTTATTCGCGGTATGGCGCTTGGGCACGTAAACTCGGGCAATAGCCGCTCTTTAATAACCAAAGAACTCGCGATTGGTTTTCTGAATGGCTTAATTTGGGCGGTTCTTATTGCTGCGGTTATTGCGTTATGGAAACAAGATTATCAGTTAGGGGTCATCATCGCATTTGCCATGATGGCGAATATGATTGCCGCAGCACTCTCAGGCGCAACAATTCCCATCCTGATGAAACGCCTTAAAATCGATCCCGCATTGGCTGGCGGCGTAATACTGACGACTATTACCGATGTAGTTGGCATCTTTGCATTTTTAGGAACAGCAACGCTGTTCTTAATCTAATGTCGCGTTTCCATGATCGTTTTAATACTGAGCACCTTGTTGTTTAAGCGCTACTCAGTGGTATTCCTTCACCGTTTTGCTAGTCTGTAAATTCAATTGATTAGGAAATCGTGATGCGCTTTGTTCTTGCTACTATCTTTCTGCTATTAAGTTCTTCCCCACTAGTCGCTGATGAAACACCATCGGGTTGTTTCTCATCTGAGTGGGATAAAAAAGCACTTCTTGATCTTAAAAGTCAGGCCTTTGAAATAAGTGAACAGGAAGCCAGAGATGAATTAGCGCTTCAGTTGCTCGCATGTTTAGCAGAGGAAGACCCGGCTATCCGTGATGGCGTCGCATATGAAGCGTTAACTCAATGGTTGCGAAGCGAGAGTCTAGCTGACGATACCATCGCTGTGTTGCACTCACGTGTCGCTGATCAACTTGCCTCTGGAAAGAATGATAGTGAAGGTTTTTTAATGCCCTTTAACGCGCTTATATTTGCTGAAATAGTGCGCGTAGATCGCATATCACCTTTTCTTTCAGATGAGCAATTCAATGTTAGTGTACTCATTGCAACTGAGTATGTTAAAAGCGTTAGCGATTATCGCGGCTTCGATGAAAAAGAAGGTTGGCGTCATGGTGTCGCACATGGCGCGGATATACTTCTGCAACTAGCACTGAATAGTCGATTGAATAAGTCACAAGCCGATGCCTTACTGCTCGCCATCGCCAGTCAAGTTGTGCCTGACAACAATCATTTTTATATATATGGGGAGCCTAGAAGATTAGCTTTACCCTCATTATATGTGTGGTTAGCTGGCTTACATGAGCTACAAGAATGGCAAACGTGGCTTGATGAAATCGTCCACCCAGCCCCTTTAGACTCTTGGCGGCAGGCGTATCAAAGCCAAACGGGACTATCCCAATTACATAATGTTCGTCAGTATCTTATGCAGCTATTAGCACTGGTGGAAGGTAGCGAAAACGAGAAAATTACCCAACTTAAGCCTTCAATAATAAACGCGCTTAAAACAGTAGGGTAATGTTTCTTCGTTGAGCTATTTAACCACTCTTAACGAGGGCTTAGCCTTCTTAGCGGGCTTGGCAAGTGGTTCTGATGTCGCTTCAGGTGTTGCCGTCGTTGCGTCTGACTCAATCTCAGCTTCCGGCGTAAACACCGTCCCAGCGCCATTTTCACGCGCGTATATCGCAATTACGGCCTGACACGGAATAAATATACGATGGGGTTGGCCACTGAAACGAGCCTGAAAACTCAGGCTCTCATAATCCAGTGAAAAGTGTACACATGCACTAGGGGAGACATTCAAAACAATTTGACCATCTTTAACAAACTGTTGCGGAACCTCGACTCCCCTCATATTGGCGTTAACCACGATATAAGGTGTGAGGTCATTATCAACAATCCAATCGTAAAAGCCTTTCAGCAAGTACGGTTGGTTTGACGTCATTTTGATTTGATCTGTCATAGTCTCTTACAGTGGGTTGTGAATTTCACGTTCTTGATCAGTCAAGGAAGCTTTGAATGAGCTACGACCAAAAATTCGGCCCATATAGGCCAAAATGTCTTTGCTACCCGCACCCGCCAATTCAATTTTTAATGCCGGAAGACGCCACAATAGAGGCGCTAGATAACAATCGACCAGACTGAACTCTTCAGACATAAAGTAAGGTGTTTCAGCAAATAATGGGGCAATGCTTAGAATAGCTTCTCGCAACTCGTTGCGTGCTGTTTCAACATCACCTTCACCGGTCATGATTTTTTCTGCTAATGAATACCAGTCTTGTTCAATTCGGTGCATCATCAAACGGCTTTGGCCACGCGAAACAGGGTAAACCGGCATCAAAGGTGGATGTGGGAAACGCTCATCGAGATATTCCATAATGATGTGAGACTTGTATAAAACCAACTCACGATCAACCAAGGTAGGCACTGTGCCGTATGGATTCAAATCGAGTAGGTCTTCAGGTAGGTTAGTTGGATCGGTATAACTGATCTCTACACCTACTCCTTTCTCAGCTAAAACGATTCTGACTTGATGACTATAGATGTCCAAAGTGTCTGAAAACAAAGTCATAATAGACCGTTTATTTGTGGCAACTGCCATTCACGTTCCTCCGCATTACGCAGTATTTCATTGAGCATTTCTGCTCAGTGATTATTTTTTCATCAAAAAAGGGCGCGAGCGCGCCCTCAATCAGGATATTATACCTTAAGTTGTACGTTTAATGCACGTCACGCCAGTATTCTTTCTTCAGCAGTAATGCAAATACAAAGAATACAACGATAAATACTAACACCCATTTACCGATAGCTTCAGACTGCAAACGTGAAGGCTCGCCACTGTATTCAAGGAAGTTGACTAAGTCTAAGATAGCTTTGTCATATTCCTCGGCTGATAGCATGCCGTCGCCGTCTGACTTTAAGCCTGCATAGCGCTGAACCATTTCACCATCTACCATAACAGTCTCGTAGTGCTCGCGTGGAGTACCTTGAAGCTCTTGTAATACGTGTGGCATGCCCACATCAGGGAATACTTTGTTGTTTACGCCAAACGTCTTGTTTTCATCGACATAAAACGTGCGCAAATAGGTATACAACCAATCAGCACCACGTACGCGCGCCACCAACGTCAAATCAGGAGGTGGAGCACCGAACCAAGTGGCTGCGTAATCCGCAGGCATTGGTGTTGTGATGTAATCAGATACTTTTTCGCCTGTGAACTGCAAATACTTTTGTCCTAGTTCATCAGGAATACCCAAATCACTGAAAGTACGCTGATAACGTTGGTACTGCATTTGGTGACAACCCAAACAGTAGTTCATGAAAACGCGCGCACCATTTTGCAGCGACGCTTTATCAGTCAAATCATAGTCAGCGTGATCAAGTGGATAGGTACTGCCTGCCGCCCAAACTAATGAAGGGAACGCCAACAAGGCTGCAATAATTATTTTTCTCATCGTGGGATCCTCGCAGGCACAGGCTTAGTTTGTTCATTCTTGCTGTACATCCATAGCAAAGCAAAGAAACCAAAGTACATAATGGTACAAATTTGCGATGCTACGATTTTCCAGTTTTCTTGCGGTGTACCACCTAGGTAGCCTAAGAAGATAAACACAATGGCAAACACAATTAGGTTTACTTTGTGTAAACCACTGCGGTAGCGCCATGAACGAACAGTGCTGCGATCAACCCAAGGCAACGCAAATAAAGCTGCAATCGCCGCGAACATCGTAATAACGCCGAATAATTTATCCGGTACCGCTTTTAAAATCGCGTAAAACGGCGTGAAGTACCACACAGGGAAAATATGCTCTGGGGTTTTCAGTGGGTTCGCAATTTCGAAGTTAGGATGCTCAAGGAACTTACCACCCATTTCTGGTGCAAAGAACATGATGTAACAGAAACCAAATAGGAAGATGGTAAATGCCACCAAGTCTTTCAGCACAATATGTGGGAAGAACGGCACTACATCATCAGCAATATCGTATTTCGCTGTATAGTACTCATGGATCTTGAACTTGGTCTTTTCGTCTTCTGACAAAGAGCCTTTTTTGTGTTTTATCGCAACGCCGTCTGGGTTGTTAGAGCCTACTTCGTGTAGCGCAATGATGTGTAGGAACACAAGAATCACGATAACCAGTGGCAACGCAATGACGTGTAGCGCGAAGAAACGGTTCAATGTAGCACCGGAAATAACGTAATCACCTTGGATCCAGATAACCAAATCAGGACCAATAACCGGTATTGCACCAAATAACGATACAATTACTTGGGCACCCCAGTATGACATTTGTCCCCATGGCAATACGTAACCCATGAAGGCTTCAGCCATAAGTGCTAGGTAAATCAACATACCGAACACCCACAGAAGTTCTCTTGGCTTCTGGTAGGAGCCGTAAATCATGCCACGGAACATGTGCATGTATACAACGATAAAGAAAGCCGATGCACCGGTTGAGTGCATGTAGCGTATTAACCAACCGTAGTCGACTTCACGCATAATGTATTCTACTGAAGCAAATGCGCGTGCTGAGCTTGGCTCAAAGTTCATTGTTAACCAAATACCCGTCACGATTTGGTTTACTAATACGATAGTGGCTAAGAAACCAAACACGTACCAGAAGTTCATGTTGCGTGGCGCTGGATATTGGATAGCATGCATATTCGCTACCCGCATCATTGGGATGCGCTCTTCAATCCAATTTAAGAATGCTGACATGTTATGCAACCTCTGCTTCTGAGCCGATGATGATAGTAGTATCGTCTACGAACTGATAAGGCGGTACAACTAGGTTAGATGGTGCTGGAACGTTCTGGAAAACACGTCCAGCCATATCAAATTTTGAACCGTGACAAGGACAGAAGAAACCGTCCGTAACGCCTTCAGCATATTCTTCCATTGCACCGTCTTTAAGGTGTTGTGGCGAACAGCCTAGGTGAGTACAAATACCAACGAGGATCAAGTATTCCTCTTTCAATGAGCGCCACTGATTCTGCGCGAACACAGGTTGTTGTTCAACTTCAGAATTCGGATCTTTGAGTTGGTCTTCGTGAGTAGCTAACGCCGACAAAATTTCAGGTGTACGACGAACAATCCACACGGGCTTACTACGCCACATCACACGCACCAACTGACCCGGCTCGATCCCTGAGATATCCACTTCAACATCAGCACCAGCGGCTTTTGCCTTAGCACTAGGATTCCAAGAAGCAATAAAGGGTACAGCAGCACCAGCAACACCTAGGCCCCCTACTACAGATGTAGCAACGGTCAAAAAGCGTCGACGGTTGTTGGTTTGTGGTTGACCTTGTGCTTGCGATGATTCGCTAGCATCAACAGATACATTACTCATCCACGGTTCTCCAGATTTGGACAAAAGGCTTCTCTTGTCGAGAAAGCCGAAAGCGAGTCGTCATGACGATTCGAATGATTATTTTCGATCGGAAATGATAAGAAAAAGCCCTGCTAAAAACAAGGAAATACAGGCAAAAAACAAGGATTTAGTTACAAAGCTATGTTTTAGTCGGCTTCAGTCAAATCATAGCCCCGTTAAAACCAACATACGGACGTTAAATACGCTTATCAATGGCGAACATTTGTACTGTGAGTTATTACAGTGCAAAAAAAAGCCCGGTAAAAACCGGGCTTTTTGAAACATATCCAAAACTTAACGTTTTGAGAACTGTGGTTTCTTACGTGCTTTATGTAGACCCACTTTCTTACGTTCAACGCGACGCGCGTCACGAGTAACGAAGCCAGCTTTACGTAGTGCTGGACGAAGAGTCTCATCAAATTCCATCAATGCACGAGTAATACCGTGACGGATAGCACCAGCTTGACCACTGATACCACCACCGCGAACAGTGATGTAAAGGTCAAACTTTTCAGTCATTTCAACCAACTCAAGCGGTTGACGAACGACCATACGTGCAGTTTCACGACCAAAGAACTCATCAAGAGGACGTTGGTTTACAGTGATAGTACCTGTGCCTGGACGCAAGAAAACGCGAGCAGTTGAGCTTTTGCGACGACCAGTGCCGTAATATTGAGTATCTGCCATGTGTGTCGCTCCTTAAATATCCAAAACCTGTGGTTGCTGGGCAGCATGATTATGCTCAGGACCAGCGTACACTTTCATTTTGCGGAACATTGCACGGCCTAGAGGGCCTTTAGGCAACATACCCTTAACAGCTTTCTCAAGAACCATTTCTGGCTTCTTAGCGATAAGCTTTTCAAAAGTGATGTCTTTCAAGCCACCTGGATAACCAGAGTGTGCATAGTACACTTTGTCTTTAGCTTTGTTACCTGTTACGGCAATTTTCTCAGCATTAACAACAACAATGTAGTCACCAGTGTCAACGTGCGGTGTGTACTCTGGCTTGTGCTTACCGCGTAAACGGTGTGCAATTTCAGACGCTAAACGTCCAAGTGTTTTATCAGTGGCATCAACCACGAACCAGTCTCTTTTTACTGTTTCTGGCTTTGCAACAAAAGTTTTCATTATTCGTCACCCGAAAATATAACTGTTACTGATTACCGAAGTAATCTCCCGAAAATCAACGCTTAGACCCCTTCGAGCCTGTTGATTCTTCCACTTTCCCAAAGTGGGCGTAACTGGGCAGGGCGCGAATTATACAGGTTTTAAGGCAAAAGCGAAGGGCAATTTGAAAATTAATCAAAAAATAACCAATTCAGGGCACAAATTTGCTTACCCCTTTACTTAACCGCTACAGATTGACCCAACTAGTCTCGTGTTTTTAGGGTCTGTTTTGCTTCTTTCCACAGTTCTTCAAGTTGAGCCAGCGACATCTCTTCGAACTGACTTCCTCTAGCGAGCAAGGTGTTCTCAATGTGGTTAAACCGAGTTTCAAATTTCAAATTGGCTTTCGTGAGTGCTTGTTCCGGATCAACGGATAAATGGCGTGCAAGATTCACACAGGCAAACAACAAATCACCTAACTCTTCCTCAATTGCGGCTTTGCAATGTGTGGGTTGTTGTAATTCATGCCTAACCTCTTCCACTTCTTCGGCTATTTTATCTAAAACACCGAGAGGCTCTGGCCAGTCAAAGCCGACCTTTGCACAAGCCTGTTGCATTTCATAGGCTCGTGTAAAAGCAGGCACGCCACGTTTCAAACTATCGAATACACTCTTAAAACTCGGCTTTTTCTGTCTCTTTTCTTCAAGCTTTATCGCTTCCCACTGTTGTTGTAGCGCGTCGTCTGACAAGTCGTTTGCTGACTCAGTAAACACATGCGGGTGTCGGCGAACCAACTTATCCGTGATCGCTTTGGCCACATCATCAAAACCAAATAAACCATCTTCCTGCGCAATTTGCGCATAAAACATAACTTGAAACAGCAGATCGCCTAGCTCATCTCGTATTTCAATTGCGTCGCCTCGGTGTATCGCATCGGCAACTTCATGTGCTTCTTCAAGGGTGTATTTAACCAAACTTGCCATAGTTTGCTTAACATCCCACGGACACCCCTTATCGGGATCCCTAAGTTGCTGCATTACCGTTAACAATTGTTGTAAATGTGGTGTACTCGGTTCGCTCATGCGTCTTTTCTAACCACATCGACCACATCATGGATCTGCTTCAAACTCAACATCACTTTGCGTAATGACTTAACGTCTTGCACTTCTATCGTCAATACAATATCCGCAGAGCCCGCCGCCTTATTACTAATACTGTTTACGCCCAAGAGCGCCACACGTTGGTTGGCAAGTACCGTAGTAATGTCTCGTAAAATGCCAGTACGGTCAGTACACATGACTAATAACTGCGCTTCAAAACCGACAGAAACATCACCCGACCAATTCACTTCCACTTCTCGTTCAGGGTGCTGATCAAGTAAATGAGATAATTGTTCGCAGTTTTGTCGATGTACACTGACACCTCTACCCTGCGTGATGTAGCCGACAATAGGTTCGCCCGGAACGGGTTGACAGCAATTGGCCAAATGGCTCATGAGATAACCAACGCCCTCAACCACAATGCTGTCATCGCGCTTTTTCGAGTGCGAAGGTTTAACGGGCGCTCTAACAATGGCCTCTGGCTCTGGTTTTGGCGGCTCTAATTGCTGTTGTAACTGACGAACCACCGACATCACTCGCACATCACCTGCACCTATGGCTGTGTACAGATCTTCCACCGAAGGTTGGTTAAATCGCTCACATATATCAGCCAGTGCTTTGATAGGCAGGTGTGCTTTATTAAGCTCCCGCTCAACAATTTCTTTACCAGCTTCCAAGTTTTTAACCCTGTCCTGCTTTTTAAAGAAACTGTGGATTGTCGCGCGAGCTCTAGACGAATGAACATACCCCAACCCCGGATGCATCCAATCTCGGCTAGGGTTTGGTTCCTTTCCGGTTAGCACCTCAACTTGGTCACCGCTTTTTAAATGGTAGGTAAATGGCACAATGCGCTTGTTCACCTTTGCGCCGATGCACCGATGACCAATGTTTGTATGCACATAATAAGCAAAGTCTAACGGCGTAGACCCTTGGGGTAGGTCAAGCACATCACCTCGCGGGGTGAATACATATACTCGATCGTCGAAAACCTGACTGCGCAGCTCTTCAACAATATCGCCGGATTCCGCCACTTCTTCTTGCCACTGCAGGATCTTCCGCAGCCAATTTAACCGTTCTTCATGTCCCGACGCTTTGCTATGCGCACCTTCTTTATACTTCCAATGTGCAGCGATACCCAGCTCAGCATCCTGATGCATCTGTTGAGTACGAATTTGGATCTCAATCGATTTACCTTGAGGCCCTATTATCACAGTATGGATAGACTGATAGCCATTGGGTTTTGGCGTTGCAATGTAGTCATCGAATTCGTTAGGGATATGCTTAAAGTGAGCATGCACTATCCCCAACGCAGCGTAACAATCCTGCAGGCGATCGGCGATGATCCGCATGGCGCGGATATCAAATAGCTGTTCGAAAGACAGACGCTTCTTCTGCATTTTCTTCCAAATGCTAAAGATGTGTTTGGGGCGACCGTAAACCGTAGCCTGTATCCCTTGCTCATTGAGTAAGCTCTGCAATCGGTCAACCATGGTTTCAATATATTCGGTCCGATCAGCGCGCTTTTCATCCAGCATGCTAGCAATTTGCTTATAGGTATTAGGGTGCAAATAGCGAAATGCGAGATCTTCCAATTCCCACTTTAATTGACCAATACCCAATCTATTCGCCAATGGCGCATAAATCGATGAGCATTCAGTTGCGACCATTACACGCGTTTCTTCGTCCGCATCTTTTACCGACTGCAACGCGCAAATACGTTCGGCCATTTTAATAACCACCGCTCGCACATCTTCAACCATCGCCAAAAGCATTCGGCGTATGCTGTCTATTTGCTGTTCTTGAAAGGCTGCCTTTTTAGTACCTCTACCGTGCAACGCCCGAATGGCTTCCATTTTGCGCACACCTTCAATCAGATGGGCAATTTCCTCGCCAAATGTTTCCAGCACATCGTCTGCACTCAGCGCATGTTGCTGACAATATGGAAACACTAATGCGGCCTGAAGGGTGGTGTCATCCATGTTTAGCTGAACAAGAATTTCAACCATCTCTTGCCCAACCAGCAAAATCTCGGGCTTTTCCGATATATTGCGCAGAGCCTGTTGCGTTTCTTCTGGCAAATGTAACTGCGCCATCCATTGTTCGAATGGCGGTCGCTGTTCACTGTGTACTTTTCGTGTAGAAACCATGATCTATTCTTTCAAACTACGCTGAGAAACAAGCCATTAATTCGGTATGTTTGGTATACGCAAACATTTCTATCAATCGTATTTTTTCCAATGTGTACCCGCTATTGATCAAGTACTGAGTATCACGAGCAAAACTAGCAGGGTTGCAAGAAACATACACAACAACCGGGTGAGTTGCAGGATTTAACCGTTGACAGACTTCTGGCGCGCCTTCTCGAGATGGATCAAGTAAAACTGCGTCGTAGGACGGCTGCAATATAGTCTCAACGACATTCGCATCGAGCAAGTCAGCACAAGCAAACTTGCACTCCTTTAGTGCAAGTTGTTGTGCGTTTTGTTGCGCACGCTCGACCATGTCTGCGACACCTTCAATACCTTGAACGTGAAAACCTTGATGACCCAAAGCCAGACTAAAGTTGCCGGTACCACTAAACAAATCCAGCACCGAATGTGCACCTGCCGACTTCAACCAATCAATTGTTTGGGCAACCATTTGACGATTAACTTGATCGTTAACTTGCACAAAATCATTGGCATTTACACGAATAGACACGCCTTCGATGGGACTGTAGGTTATGTGTACGGGGTCTCCCCAAATGGTTTCAATGTCATTGTCGCCAACAGCAACTGTAATCACACCTTCAATCGATTTGCCCAACGCTTCAAGCGACTGAACAGTCTGCGGTGATAGCGCCTTAGTTGCTCGTATGTGCACTAACACTGAGTGATCACCATCATAGAGGTTGATATGCCCAATTGCTTGGGGTTGTTTGACCCCTTCAAACCACTTTCTTAGGTTGGGCAAAATGCTCGCCAGTTTTGGTGTTAACACCTTACAACTCTCAACTGAAAAGACCGCGTTGCTATTGTGTTTACGATAGCCCAAGCGTTTGTTTTTAGCGTCTCTGGCGTCCACCGCCAATCGAGCTTTTCGCCTGTATCCTAAGGGTGGAGCAAACAGATCGCCTTGCCAATTCACCTCTTCGATACCTGCGATCTTTTGTAATAGTTGAGCAATCGCTTGTTTTCGCTCGGTGCGCAGATATTCAGGCTCAACAAAATCCATCTGACACCCACCGCATATTTCAGAATGCGGACAAAAAGGTGCTTGTCGAGCACTGTTTTTTGTCAAGATACGTGTCGTTTTTGCGTGCCAATAATGTTTCTTGCGCACGCTTACCTGAGCGTCAACAACTTCACCGGGTAATGCGTCTTGAACAAAGATTAATGGCGCATGCTGCTTCACAATTCCCACACCAGTATGATCCAGCTGCTCAATTTTGATACCTTTAACAAGGCTTTTAGAAGGCTGGCGCTTATTGGCTTTACCCGCTTTGAATATTTGAACCATCGCCCTAGCCTGCTGACTCGAGGATCACTGTTGCAACAGCGTAATGTTTTTCATCTGAAATAGAGATTGCACTAGAACAAACGCCTCGTTCTTCGCACAAGCGCGCAAACTCGCCAGAAAAATGAAGCTGTGGTTGGCCCAAATCATTATTCTTAATTTCCACGTGATGCCAACTGATACCATTGCCAATACCAGTACCTAATGCTTTAACTGCTGCCTCTTTGGCAGCAAAGCGCTTAGCTAAATAACGTGCAGGATGCAGATGATTGGTATACACAAGCATTTCGGCATCGGTCAATACACGCTCAGCTAAACGCGAAGACTTTTTACAATGTGCTTCAATGCGATCAATCTCAACAATATCGGTGCCCAGTCCTACAATCATCGTCTATTTCTCGCTGTATACTGTATGCGATGCTTGCAACCGCGCCTCTTGCATCAACGCACGCATATCAACAACCGCCTTATGTAAACCATCAAAAGCTGCTCTGGCGATAATGGCATGGCCAATGTTTAATTCAACAACCTGTGGGATTGCTGCGATGGGCTTCACATTGTGATAATGCAATCCATGCCCGGCATTCACTTCGAGTCCAATGCTATCAGCATACACTATGCCCTTTTTAAGTTGCGCTAACTGCTTCGTTTGCTCACTCAAAGTTTTTGCATCTGCGTATTGCCCAGTGTGAATTTCAATGAAGGGTGCGCCGCAATCTTTCGCCGCATCAATTTGTTTCTCATCAGCATCAATAAAAAGCGAGACTAAAATATTGGCTTCTGCTAATTGCTGGCAGGCGTCTTTAATCGCAGCAAAATTGCCCAATACATCTAAACCGCCTTCAGTCGTCAGCTCTTCTCTTTTTTCAGGCACTAAGCAGCAAAACGTTGGCTTTATACGCTGTGCGATAGCGAGCATCTCAGGCGTTACTGCCATTTCTAAATTCATGCGTGTTTGTATTGTTTCACTTAGAAGCTCAACGTCACGATCACGAATGTGGCGACGGTCCTCTCTCAGGTGTACGGTGATGCCATCAGCGCCTGCTGCTTCAGCAACTTGCGCTGCATGCACAGGATCGGGGTATTGAGTGCCGCGAGCATTTCGTAACGTGGCGATATGATCGATGTTTACACCTAAATAGATATCTTTCAAAGCTAAGCCTCATAGTCGAATAAGGTTTTGTGCGGGGATTGGACGCAATGTTACCACGGAGTATCCGTTGAGTTTAGGACAAGCTTACTTAACTTGTGCAAATAGTGCTCGACTGCGCAGTGGTTTATCACCAATCACGACAGGCAAGGCTAATCGCATTAAATGTTTGGCCGCACGCAGGCTATCTGCATGCCAATCGTGGTTGGCAATAGACAGAATATCACAGCCTTTGAATACAATTTTATTGCCTGTCGACACAGACGTATTTGCTACTGCCACAAATCCTGTATCCGGAATAAATTCATAGTGATCATTATCGTACAGCGGCAGACCTGTTGCGCCACAATGATTAAAGTCAGGCAGGTAACCTAATCTCAATAGAAGATGCAGTTCAAATTCTCGCAACAAGACCTCAATATGTGCGGAATAAGACTCTACGCTCAGTGCACAAAGTTGCCGCAATACGTCTTGATAGGCGTCGAATATTTCTTCACTGGGTAAATCTATCGGCAAAGCGCGTGACACCAGCTCATTTAAGTAAAGCCCACAGAATAATGACTGGTGCTGGAGCTCAATGCGTGAAGCCATAGCCTCGACGTGACCAAGATTCTTTAATTCATTTCGACCCGTCACTCGACATTCCAGAAGCTGGAATGGCTGAAGTAGGCTTTTGCGGTCCGACTTGCTGCCGCGTACACCTTTTGCCACCACTCTAACCTTACCCTGCTCACGCGTTATCAAGTCCACCAATAAACTGGTTTCGCGATAAGGTAAGCGGTGTAATACATAGCCTTGGCAACTGTCTTTGATCATGGCTAGCTACGCTTTAATCGCACCACTTTCATGGTTTCAAACTCAATCCCAGCAATTATTTGGCTGTGAGGATAGTAAGTGAGATTCACGCGCGCCCCTTTCAACGATTGGTAAGGTTGCTTACGTTTATAGATAAACGGGATTTCATAGCCTTCAAGCATCAGCGTATTGATGTACCAATCATCTTCCATCCGCTGCACATGTGAAACGACTTTACACTGCTCGGAATGCGTTAGCTGAGGATGCTTGTTGAGCATACTGTCAACCTGTTTGTTGCGCGCTTTGCGATTCATTAGAGCAACGCCTCGACAAGTAACTGTAAACTGCGCTTGCCTCGAAATTCGTTGACGTCGAGTTTATAAGCTAAGTGTGCAGACTGCTTGCTGTTATTGGGCCATTCACTGGTATCCACATTAAATGCAATGGCATCTACCAATTCCCCCTCTGGTGTTGCGACGAGCAGCTTCAAATGCTTTTCACCCACAATACGTTGTTGAACAAGGGTAAAATGACCGTCAAATAACGGTTCAGGGAACCCTTGCCCCCATGGGCAGGCATATTTTAGTTGCTGGGCAAACTGTAAAGAAAAGCAGTCTGAAGGTAACTCACCATCAGAGTACACCGCTTTAACCTGTTGAATTTGTTCCTGCCACTGCGCTAACGCTTGATTGAACGCTTGGCTAAATGTATCTAGATCCGCTTTTTTAATACTGAGTCCAGCGGCCATCGCATGGCCACCGAATTTGCTGATTAACCCTGGATGTTGGCTATCGACTAACGCTAACGCGTCTCGTATGTGCACTCCCGAAATTGAGCGCGCCGATCCTTTTAGCTCGGTCTCATTTTCTTGCGCAAATATAATCGTCGGACGCCCAACTTTATCCTTTATACGCCCCGCCACAATACCAATCACACCGGCATGAAAGCCTTCCTGAAAAAGCACGACGCCATTGGTCAGCGACTCCGATGAAGTGTCAATATCAGGTAATGAGGCTAATACATCTTGTTGCATCGAATGCTCAATCTGCTTGCGCTCTTGATTTAACCGATCAAGCTCCATGGCAATTGAACGCGCGTGCTGTTTGTCCCCCGTTAGTAAACAGGCAATACCTAATGACATATCATCTAATCTACCCGCTGCATTTAATCGCGGACCAATAACAAAACCCAAGTCCGTTGATGTCAGTAAATCGGGGGTACGCTGCGCTACCTCTAACAACGCTAATATTCCCGGCCGACATTGACCTGCGCGAATGCGTTGCAAACCTTGATAAACCAAAACACGGTTATTATGGTCCAGTGTCACCACATCAGCAACGGTGCCGACCGCGACTAAATCTAAATACTGAGCCATTTTAGGCGGGGCTATACCAAGGTCATTGAACCAGCCAATGTCATTTAATCGAGCGCGTAGCGCTGCCATTAAATAAAATGCAACGCCAACGCCGGCCAAAGATTTGGACGGAAATCCGCATCCTGGCTGATTCGGATTCACTATGGCATCAGCTGGAGGCAATGTTTCGGCAGGTAAATGATGATCGGTGACAATAACATCAATACCCAATGATTTGGCGTGCTGAACGCCAGCGTGACACGAAATGCCGTTGTCAACGGTAATGATAAGCTGAGCTCCTAGTTGGTGTGTAACATCAACAATCTGGGGCGTCAGGCCATAGCCATATTCGAAACGATTGGGGACAACATGATCGAGGTTTTTAGCCCCCATATCAGTCAAAGCCAATAAGCACAGGGCAGTACTAGTGGCACCGTCCGCGTCAAAATCTCCCACAATAACAATGCGTTGCTGTTTTTTTAGTGCAGTAACGAGGCGTTCAATGGCTGTATCAACCCCGAGCAATTGATGATAACTGGCTAAGGCTTGTGCATGAGTAACAAGTTGCTCTGGCGCGCTGATACCACGATCAAGAAATATACGTTTTAGGACAGGATGAACATCAACTTCATTCATCCAGTCTGGAAGGGCATCGAGACTCGACGCATGTTTTCGCAGAATATTCAGTGACATTAAGTTTTAATTGAAAACGCTAATAGCGTGGCCAGAGCCACGCCAACAAGTGGATGATGGATTATGAATTATCCTTTAACACCTGCTCAAGTACTTTTGCAGGCTGATAGCCCGGAATAATTGTTCCATTAGACATGACCATATTCGGCGTACCAGTCACACCAATTTTTTGCCCAAACATATACTGCTCAGCAACACTATTCTCGCACGTTTTCGGTTCAACACTATCATCCAGTTTAGCCTCAGTCATGGCTTCTTGTGGATTGTCTGAACACCAAACCGATACCATGTTTTGATACCCTTGACTGTTTAGGCCTGAACGAGGAAATGCCAAGTATCGAACTGTGATACCAAGGTCGTTCAACTCGTCAATTTCACGGTGCAATTTACGGCAATATCCGCATGTAATATCAGTGAAAACATTGAGCACATACTTTTCATTTTCCGCTTTAAAGTCAATGGTTTGACCTTCAAATTGCTTTAGCCCTTCGACCCGGATACCCAGCATTGCCATTTCAGTTTCATTGCGCATCCCTTCATCAAGGTTATAAATGTTAGCGCGCAATAAATAGGTACCGTCCATACTCGAATAAAATAAGCCCTTCTCGGTATTCAACTGCAATAAACCAGGTACTGGAGATTCAGCAATCGCATTGATAGGAATCGAAATTTTAGTTTCGATTTTATTTTTCACTGCGTCGAATGTTTCTGCACTCAACGACGTACTGGTAAGGACAACAACACCTAAACACAACGCTTTAACTATAGATTTCACTAATAACCTTCTCATTAACTTCTTTCATGCTATAGACCGGTATTTAAACGCTTAAGTTTCATTTAAAAACATCAGCGCTCAATAATTGCCTCGCATACTAGCAGAATAATCCCTCGTCAGAAATGTCTTGCCGCGATAGTTAGGTAGTTAATCGAATACCTAAGTCGCATACGTCACTCTACCATTTAGCCTCTTGGATGATGTTGACTGACGATTGTTTGTAATCTTTCTTTGGCCACATGCGTGTAAATTTGAGTAGTCGATAGATCACTATGGCCTAACAACATTTGCACAACGCGTAAGTCAGCACCATGGTTCAATAAATGAGTGGCAAAGGCGTGGCGCAAGGTATGTGGTGACAGGTCAACATTAATATTCGCCCTCACCGCATAATGCTTAATGCGATGCCAAAACGTTTGACGAGTCATTTGACGTCCGCGCCGACTGGGAAATAACACGTCGCTTTTGTTGACCATTAATTCTGGTCGAGCCATGCGCAAGTATGACTGTAGACAATCAACCGCAGTCTCACCAAGTGGAACGAGACGCTCTTTGCCCCCCTTTCCCGTCACTCGTACTACGCCTTGCACCAAAGACACTGCCGACATATCCAGACCAATCAATTCAGACACACGCAAGCCCGTCGCATACAGAACTTCCAACATTGCTTTATCACGCATTTCAATAGGGTCATCTTCTTTTGGCTCTGCTAGCAAGGCTTCGACTTGAGATTCAGTGAGCGTTTTCGGCAAAGCAGCCTGCACTTTGGGGTTTGTCAACTGACGCAATGGGTTAGACTTACGCCGATGCATATTGACTTGAAAACTGAAGAATGCCCGCAGTGCACTCATCGCCCGACTATTACTGCGATGACTCATTCCTTGGTCATTGCGACAATGTATAAAGCCTTGAATATCGTCTTGCTCAATGGTGTTGAGTGATTTTGGTTGGCCGACATCATCCAGGTATTGTAAAAACTTCTGTATGTCTGAGCGGTACGCACTAATCGTATTTTCGCTTAGCCCTTTCTCTAACCACAATACTTGAAGGAACTCTTCCAGCAATTGTAAGTTTTCAGCCGCAACATTCACCCTATAGGCCTCTGATTGATTTAATATGCTCGTAGGCCAATTGAATATCTTGGGCTTTTTGTTTAGCGACTTGCATAGCCTGCTCTGGCAAGCCTTTTGACATTAACTTATCAGGGTGATGTTCAGACATTAACTTGCGATAGGCCTTTTTAATCGCAGCGTTATCTGCCTTGGAGGATACTCCCAGAATTTGATAGGCATCAGCCGTCTTTTGCGCTTCGCCATAGCTTTTTTGCTGACTGCGCTGCTGGCTACCACTTCGAAAGCGAATTTCCGCTTCATACATGCTAACTAAGTAATCCAGCTCTTGGCGTCTGAATCCCGCTGAACGAGCGACTTTTTCAAGCACCTTATACTCTGATGGTGACAAACGCCCATCCGAAAAGCTGGCTTGGATCAAGATCTCAAGTAGGATCTGAATGATGTCTCGTCGGCCATGGCATGAATCCACAAATGCTTTGATCGTGCTTTGAATTGGGTAATCTGCGGCCTTGCCTTCTCGAAATGCGTTTTGAGCCGCCTCTCGCGTCTCCCCTTCCAATCCCATTTCATCCATCAACCGTGTAGCAACCGCAATTTCTTCTCTAGTCACGGCGCCATCAGCCTTGGCAAGATGCCCTAGCGCTGCGAACAACGTATGAAAGAATATAGCTTGTTGTTTGAAATTCGATTTATCAGTGAAGAAGCGACCAAAACCACCCATTTGGCTGAAATCTTGGCTGTAGCCTTTGTCAAACATATGGCCCACAATGAGACCAAGAATCGCCCCCGGGATCCTGCCAGCCATGTAGCCCAAGACAAAACCTACTAATTTTCCCCAATATGCCATGAAAAACGATACCCTTTTTATTCTTGTAAAAATCCTAACTGATCAACCATTACAACAAAAGAAATTCGCAGAAAAACCGACTATTTACTGATGTTGGCTTGGTAAATGTGAGATAACAGCATAAAATCAGCGCCAGCGTAACATATGACACCGGTGAGTCTGGGTAAGTTTCCCCAAAGTCGCTCATGAATAGAGCCAAAAAGTATTGAAGTTTTCGTCTAAAATTATATTGACCAGCGCGATTTGCGCATTCACGCACAAAGCTGTAGCACAAGAGCCTCTGGCGCTTTGTGCGGTTCCCCCTGTGACATTTAATAGCCAGCAGCTAACCACTGACGGTGAAGTTATTGTGCGCGCCAACCAAGCAGAAATCATAGAGGACCAGACGGCGCTTTTCGAGGGAAATGTAGACATCTTCAGCGAAAGAGCCGTTATCAGTGCTGAAAAAGCCATTATTGAAGATGATGGGAAAAGTGTATTTGCCGAAGGTGATGTCACCTATCAAAGTGAACAGTTGCGGGTAGAAAGTGAATCCGTCAATGTCGACTCAAACTCTCAGAAACTTAATCTTATCTCGACTCGTTACCAATTAACCGGCTTCGTCGGTCATGGTGCAGCCGATCAAATTTCGGTTGATGCTAACAGTGGAATTTCACTGCGGGATGTTTCATTTACTACCTGCCCTATCGGCAGCGAAGACTGGCAAATTAAGGCCAGTGAAATCAGCATTGAAAAAGGGTCGGTCTTAGGCGAGGCAAAGAACACGCGGTTTTATGTACGCGGGGTTCCTGTATTTTATTTGCCCTATTTTGCGTTCCCTGTGAGTACTCAACGTCAAACCGGACTGTTGTTTCCCAATATCACAAGTTCCAGCGCAACCGGTATCGATTATGAGCAACCTTTCTATTGGAACATAGCGCCCAATTACGATTTAACAATCTCCCCCCGCATTATGACGGACCGTGGGCTACAAATAAAAAATGAGTTTCGTTATCTGCTTAAAAGCGGTTACGGCGACATAAATATTGAATATTTGCCCAACGATGATGAGCTAACAGGGGATGATACCGATCGCTATTTTTATCGTATATTCCACCAAGGGCAACTGGCAAAAAATTGGCAGCTGAATATTGATTTCAATGGATTGAGCGATGATAACTATTTCGTTGACTTAGGTTCTGACTTTTATAACCGCGCCGATACTCACTTGTATCGTACGATTGGGGTTTCCTACTATACGCAACAACTAGACTTCACAGCTCAACTGCGTGACTTCGAAGTCATTGGTGATCACCCCAGTACGTATAGAGCCCTGCCTGAAACTAAATTAGAATATCGTCAGTCTTTACATGATTTACTCAATATCAGGATTAACTCAGAACTCGCTTATTTCGATAATGCGCTAGATGAGCAACCCAAAGCATTGCGTTTTCATATTGCGCCAACGTTATCGGTGCCTTATCAGCGTCAATGGGGTGAGCTTTTAGCCGAAGCCAGCTTGTTAAATACCTATTACAAGCAGGACGACATAGAAGGCACTGCTCTTGAAGAGGAAGTCTCCAGGACCTTGGGGCAAGTCAGGCTATACGGAAATGTTATCTTCGAACGCCAACAAGAATGGAATGACCAACTTTCTACGCTGACATTAGAGCCTCAGTTTCAATACCTTTATACCAGTTACGAAGACCAATCTAACATTGGTTTATACGATACCACCTTACTCCTCAATGATGTTGATGGTTTATTCCGCGGACAGGAGTTCACTGGGCTAGATAGGATCAGTGACAATAATCAAATCACCCTAGGTGTAACCAGCCGCCTACTAGATAAAAACAATCGCGAGCAACTTGTGGTTAGCTTAGGGCAGATTTTTTACCTAGATAACAACAAAGTTGTAGCGGCGGCAAAAGATCAAGATCGTTCAGCTATAGCCGCTGAAGTCGATTGGCGTATGAGTGAGCGCTGGTTGTTGCATACTGACGTGCAAGTAACCAGTGAATCAGAGAAGATCGATCGCAGCAGTTTGGCGCTAGAATATCGACAAAGCGAAGACAGCCTTATCCAATTGAGCCATCGTTATGTAAGAAACCTGTCCGGTGAACAGATAGACCAAATAGGCCTATCTGCCAGTTGGCCAATCAGTGATACTTGGCATTGGGTAGGACGCTATTATCGCGATCTGAACTTAAATCGAAGTATCGAATCATACTTCGGGTTACAATATGAATCTTGTTGTTGGGCTGTAAGATTCGTCGCCCAGCGCCATTTGAGCAACCGATTTGATGGCGGAGGTGTTCAAAGCACCAATGAGTTCGACTCTGGCATAGCCTTACAGTTTATTTTTAAGGGCATTGGTTCTACGCGTAGTAACCGCGAAATGTTAGAAGAAGGCATGTTTGGGTACCGTCAGCCCTACGTATTAAATTAATAAAAATTAGAGACTTGCTACACCTATGATTAAAAAAGTATTAACCGCATTGGTATTTGTACTGTCAACGAGCCAACTAAGTGCGCAAGAAGTAAAACTCGACAGTGTTGCAGTGATTGTCGATCAGGGCGTCATCCTTGAGAGTGAAATTCAGGAATTGATTACGAATGTAAAGCGTAGCGCAATCACCAATAATCAATCTCTGCCTTCGGATCGCGCATTGAGAACGCAAGCAATTGAGCGATTAATCCTGACTAACCTACAAATGCAAATGGCTGAGAGAATGGGCATTCGTATTAGCGACCCACAACTAGATCAAACCATTCGCAACATTGCGCAAAATGAAGGTATGACCATAGAACAACTTCGCGCACAGATTGCGCAAGAAGGGCTTACATACGAAAAATACAGAGAGACAGTACGCCAAGAGTTAATCACCGGTGAAGTGACTCGAGCAAATGTTCGCCGTCGGATATACATCACTCCGCAGGAAATCACCTCGTTAGTCGACCTTATTGACCAACAAGGGGCTGAGCAAGCTGAATATCAGTTGGGTCATATATTAATTGGCTTTCCAGCGCAAGCGACGGATGATGATATTGACGCAGCTAAAGATCGTGCTGAGCGTGTTTTAGAACTACTCAATAGTGGCTCTGATTTTGCCAAAATCGCCATCGCATCCTCTTCAGGTGCCGAAGCGCTAGAAGGCGGCAACATGGGATGGATGAATATTAACTCAATGCCGACCTTATTTGCCGAAGCCGTTCAATCCAAGCGCAAAGATGCGATTGTTGGCCCCATTCGTAGTGGCGCAGGTTTTCACATTCTAAAAGTATTAGACACGCGCGGCATCGAGACGGTAGAAATTGAAGAAGTTAACGCCCGTCATATTCTCATTACACCGTCGATCATTCTCAGTGAAGAGAAAGCTGAACAAATGTTGAAGAATTTCAAGCAACAGATTATCGACGGTGAAGCCACTTTTGAAGAGTTGGCAAAAGAGCACTCTGAAGATCCAGGTTCAGCCCTTCGAGGAGGTGAGCTCGGCTTTACTGATCCGAATATTTATGTTCCCGTGTTCCGCGATACGCTTGCCACTCTGCAGCCTGGTGAGTTTAGTGAGCCTGTACGCTCTACCCACGGATGGCACTTAATTCAGTTGATTGATCGCCGTCTAGATGACGCAACTGAAAGACGCAAAGAAGACAAGGCCTATCAGTTAATTTTCAACCGTAAATTCGCCGAAGAGACTGATAGTTGGTTACGCGAAATGCGTGATGCTGCTTACATCGAAGTGCTCAATGATGGAGAAGCCTAACGATGACGCTTCGCATTGCCATCACGCCAGGTGAACCGGCAGGGATAGGCCCCGATCTAGTTGTCAAAATTGCACAACAGCAATGGGATGCTCAGTTGGTTGTGTTTGCTGATCAGGCTTTACTTGAGCAAAGGGCTAAAGAGCTAGACTTACCTTTGACGATCCGTACTTTCACTCCTGGCGACGAAGCAATACAACGTGCTGGCGAAATATTTGTTCAGCACATACAGTGTGATAAGCCCGTTATTACCGGTCAGCTAGACAGTGAGAATGGCCACTATGTTGTCGAAACACTTCGTGCAGCCTGTGAAGCCAACATGCAAGGTGAGTTTGATGCTGTCGTCACGGGTCCTGTTCATAAAGGTATTATTAATCAGGCTGGTATTTCATTTAGTGGCCACACCGAATATTTCGCCGCACAATCCAACACCATGGATGTTGTTATGATGCTGGCGACTGAAGGGCTGCGCGTCGCGTTAGCAACAACACATATTCCATTAGCCTACGTATCTCGCGCCATAACACCAGAACGGTTGCACAAAGTTATCCATATTATTAATACCGATATGCGGCTTAAATTTGGTATTGAGTCCCCTCGTATCTATGTATGTGGTTTGAATCCGCATGCGGGTGAAAACGGTCATTTAGGCAAAGAGGAAATCACCACCATATCACCCGCGCTAGAACAATTAAGGCAAGAAGGTTTGAATGTAATAGGGCCTTTGCCGGCGGATACGATTTTCCAACCCAAATATTTAGAAGATGCCGATGTTGTCCTTGCGATGTACCACGACCAAGGGTTACCAGTGCTAAAATATAAAGGGTTCGGAGCCTCTGTAAATATTACGTTAGGCTTACCGTTCATCCGCACATCAGTGGATCACGGTACAGCCTGTGATCTCGCGGGTACCAGTAATGTCGATGCAGGTAGTATGCATCTGGCATTGGCAACTGCGATTGATATGGCAAACAAAAAATTATGAGCAGTAAAAAACACCTAGGCCACACGGCGCGAAAACGATTCGGTCAGAACTTTCTTCACGATGAATATATTATCGATAAGATCGTGTCTGCGATTGCGCCACAGAATAACCAAATCATGGTTGAAATAGGTCCGGGACTGGGTGCCCTAACAGAGCCAGTGTGTGAGATTATTGACCACCTAACGGTAGTTGAGCTAGATAGAGACCTAGCAAAACGCTTACGCCAGCATCCGTTTATGCAGTCCAAACTGACGGTTATTGAACAAGATGCACTTAATTTTGATTTCGCTTCTTTGTGTGAGAACAATCAGAAGATTAGAGTGTTCGGAAACTTGCCGTACAACATCTCAACGCCGCTAATGTTTCATCTTTTCAGCTTTACCGGCTGCATTCAGGATATGCACTTTATGTTGCAGCAGGAGGTCGTGAATCGGCTTGCTGCAGGACCCAATCATAAGAATTACGGACGTTTGTCGGTTATGGCGCAATATTATTGCCAGGTAATGCCTGTTTTGCCGGTTCCACCAACCGCCTTCAAGCCGCCTCCCAAAGTAGATTCAGCAATCGTAAGGCTTATTCCATATGAAAAGCCTCCCGTCGATGTCACCAGCATTGAGCGCCTCAATCAAGTCTGTGCAATGGCCTTTAACCAACGCCGTAAAACTATTCGCAACAGCCTTAAGGAAGTGATTAGCGGTGAGCAATGGGAACAGGTGTCGGTATCACCTGATTTACGCGCTGAAAATCTTTCATTGACCGACTATGCAGAGTTAGCTAATTTTGTCGAAAATAGCTCGACTTAAGAGGCATCATGTCAACAGCCAATGATATTCATGTAAGCGTTAAAACACGATATCTGGACAATCATGCTAAAGTTGATGAGGGTAAGTTTGCATTTGCTTATCAAGTAGACATTCGTAATTTAGGTAGCCAGCCTTCGCAACTGCTCACGCGCTATTGGCTGATAACAGATGGCAATGGCAAAACGGCTGAAGTTCGCGGAGATGGTGTCGTTGGTAAGCAGCCGACCATTCAGCCCGGTGAATCTTTTATTTACACCAGCGGCGCCGTCATAGATACCCCTGTAGGCAGTATGCAAGGGTTTTATGAAATGCAAAATGAGGATGGTCAGCGCTTTAAAGCCGCTATCGATATTTTCAGTTTACGTGTTCCAAATGCTGTGAATTGATCATGGCGCAGTACGTCGTAGGTGACATTCAAGGCTGTTACAAAGGCCTAGTGGGACTGTTAAAGAAAATTCAATTTGATGCCAAGAAGGATACTCTCTGGGCTGTGGGCGATCTGGTTGCCCGTGGTGAAGACTCCCTATCCACGCTGCAATTACTGTACGAACTGGGCGATTCATTCCATACCGTTTTAGGTAATCACGATTTACACCTTCTAGCGGTTTGCAGTGGTATACGCCAAGCTAAACGGCAAGATAATTTAGGGGCTTTGCTCGCATCCTCACAATTACCTGATTTTATTGATTGGCTCCGACACAAGCCTCTCGCAACAAAAATAGATAAAAACACCCTGATAGTACATGCTGGATTGTTTCCACAATGGTCTTTAAAGCAGAGCCTGGCGCTCAGTGATTGCGTAAGCGAACGTTTGCAAAGTGATGATTTTGAACGTTTCTTAGTGAGTATGTACGGTAATACCCCTGAGGCATGGAGCGAAGAGTTAAGCGACGACAAGAAACTGCGCTTTATCGTGAACGCCATGACTCGCATGCGTTTTTTAGATAAACGCCAGCGTTTAAATTTCTCTTTAAAAGATTCACCTAGCCAGTGCCCCGACGGTTTTAAGCCCTGGTTCCAATTTAAAAACCCTAATCTGAAGAAGAAACAACGGGTTATTTTCGGTCACTGGGCGGCGTTAAATGGGTTGAAGAACAACTCTCAGTTTATTGGCTTAGACACCGGTTACGTTTGGGGAGGAAAGCTAACAGCATTTCGATTAGATGATGCTGAGTATTTTTCCTATAAAAAACAAACTTAAAGTGAACGACACTGGTGTCGATATATGATTTATCGAAGTTTTTCAGCAGAAATTAGTGCGAAAAGCTGAAAGAGGCTAAAGATTGAGCTAAATTTTTAGTCTCGGGGGGTGTAATTTTCTATGGATTTTGTCACACTCATGACATTCGGAAGTCGTGCAACACCCAAGTTGTAATAAAAGCACACGCTCAGGAGCTCACATGAGAATCACAGTCGCAAGACGGATCTACGGTGGATTTGCCATCATTATCCTCTTACTTTTAGTGATCAGTTATTCGTCGCTTAGTAACTTAAACGAAATTCAAGATCAGACCGAACGAGTGAACAAAGTTGCTATTCCAGCGGTTGCTGGCAGCAATGGCCTCAAGGCAGCATTCCTGAACATGGGACGGCTTACATTCGAAGCTTATTACGAAGAAACCCTAGACGGGTTAGCCAGTAAGAAGGAAAGCTTTGACACTAGCCGCAGTAATTTTAATGCTGAGTTGAAAGGGCTTGAAGGCGTTGTCGCAGGCGATGACGAGCTACGAGTGGCACTTGCTAATGTAGTCGAGACGTTTAAAGAGTACGATGGTAATGTCGAAATGACATATGCCAATCGACAACGTGAATTAGAGCTCAGAAATGAAGTTCAGGACCGCATTGGTGATTTAGAAGACAATGCAGACGATGCATCTTCGGCCATTCTCGACTTCAGTGACCTTGACGCCGTACAGCGTAATTCCAACTTATCCCGAGCAGCTGAAATCGGCGCCGAAATTGAAGGCGACTTGCTGTCGCTCGTTACCGTCACGATAGAATATGCAAAAACACAAACGCTGCAACGCGCTCAAACAATCGGCAATGAAGTTGAATTGATCGTCACCAAAGTTGCTCAACGTTTATCTGACATGCAACAAGCCGAAGGTGGCCGTGACAGTTCAGGTTCAATGGCTGACATTGCAGAATTGATCAGTGGGGCTACAGGAGCCATCTCTGCTAATGACGGTGTGCTTGCTTTGCATGTCGATCGACTAGAAAAAGACATCGCTGCTGAAGAAGCACTGCGCGCATCTGAAGGTAATATTGAGCAGGCCATTACTGAACTAAATAGCTTATTAGGCCTTGCTGATGAAAAAGTAAAAGATACTGAAGCTCGTGTTAATGGCGCTGTAGGCGGTGCGACTACCAGTATCATTATTATTGTTATTATTTCACTGGCAATTGCCGGTGGTATTGCGTACTTAACCGTGAATGCAATCACCAAACCGTTGGATAAAGTCAACCGTATCCTTAACGTACTAGCCTCTGGTGACTTAACACAAACCATTCAGGAACGCAGTCAAGATGAGTTCGGTGAGTTAGCTAGAAACTGCAATAATTTAATCAGTAGTTTAACCGCGCTTATTTCAGGCATTCGTTCTCGTGCAGAGCAATTGGCGGCAGCGTCCGAGGAAACATCGGCAGTTACGGCACAGACCACCACATCTATCCAAGATCAAAAATCACAAATTGCACAAGTGGCAACAGCCACAACGGAAATGCACAGCACATCACAATTGGTTACACAAAACGCCGAAGATACGCTGTCACAAATTAAACATGCCGACAGTGAAGCACAAAAAGTGCGTGCTATTTCAATGGAGAACAAACGTACTATTGAAGTACTGGCTACCGATGTACAAGAAGCGGCTGAAGTTATCAATAAACTTCATCAAGACAGCGCAAGTATTGGCGGTATCTTGGATGTTATCCGTGGCGTAGCCGACCAAACTAACCTTCTTGCATTAAATGCCGCTATCGAGGCAGCTCGTGCAGGTGAGCAAGGTCGAGGCTTTGCGGTTGTTGCTGACGAAGTAAGAACACTTGCAAGCCGCACTCAAGAAAGCACACAAGAAATCAATAATATGATTGAAGTGTTGCAGGCGGGCGCAGAAAAAGCCGTAGCGGTAATGAATCAAGGGAAAGAACAGACTACTGTTTGTGTAGAACAAACCGAGAAAGCAACCGCTGCACTTGATTTGATAACTGACGCTGTGCACAAAGCACATGATGTCAGCTCTCAAATTGAACAGTCTGCGCGTGAGCAGAATGTTGTTTCACAAGAAATCAGTGAGCGACTCGAAAACATAGTCGGTATCGCAGAAGAAACGACTGTTGGCGCTCAGCAAACGTCACAATCCAGTCAAGAAGTGGCTAAGCTGGCTGAAGAACTGCAGCAATCTATCAAGCAGTTTAAAGTCTAAAATATTGACACATAGAAAACGCGGCTTTAGCCGCGTTTTTTTGTTCCTATACTTATGTATGATTTATGCCGTTGCCCCTGCCCGGATCAGCGACTATAGTTACCTTTGACACCAATAGAACTGCGACTTAGTGATGAATAAAGTAAAATTAAGTTTACTCCTACTACTCGGCCTTCCGTTTTCAGTATTTGCGCAACAAGCTGAACATGACCTATGCCCAACCTCGTTAGGCGGTATTGCAGTTCACGAACAGGCTAAGATGTGTCAACAATTCAACGCTGACGAACATAGCAGTCATCAGTCTTTGAGTTACTACCTTCCACTGTCTACACAAGAAGCGATTGCTTTTTATCAACAGCAACATAATGAGCTAACACTGCATTCTTCTTTCAATGGTCGTGTATTACTGACCATGAATGACAATAACATTCGAGTTGCGGTATCCACTGATAATCTTGGCTCTCAAATCGATATCCTGATTTTATAGTAAGACACCTGAAGCCTTTCCTTATTTTGGCACTGGCTTTGCAATAGCTTCATTACGTTTAATTTTAGTTTTGCAATCGTCAAATTTTTGACTTGCCTACCTATCGTAATGAGGTTGTTCTATGGAGCTCGCCATTATTTTGTTGATGCTTTTGGTATTTGTTGGTGTCGGCGCGGTGAAGTTGAGTGCGCAATCCACCGCGACACAGTTAAGTTTTCCCTTTCGTCGGCGCCCACAAATGTATACGCCGATCGAACGCAATTTCTTGGAGTTGCTGGATAAAGCGGTTGGTCACGAGTTTCGTATTATGTGCCGTGTACGCTTAGCTGACCTTATCAGCGTTAAGCAAGGTTCAAGCGAAAAGCAATGCAAATCAGCATTATCTAAAGCCGTAACTAAGCAACTTGATTTTGTCTTGTGCAGCAAAAACAGTATGGATCCAGTCCTTGCTATAGACTTAGTTTATCAGCAAGGAAAAGAAGGTTATAAATTACAAAAGGACTGGTTCGTGAGTGGTGCACTGGAAGCCGCGAAAGTACCTCATATGAGGATTAAGGTTAAATCTGGATATAGCGTCACAGAAGTGCGTGAAAGCATTGAACTGAAGCTGATCCCATACCGTAAGGCATTAGCAAGAGAGCCATTAATAAACGGCAACGGACGACTTCCTGACGGTACCAAGCGCCCCACTCGTCCGCTGCGCTCAAGTCGCCCCGTTACCGCATAATTCGCTCTAAAGGTGTTAGTTTGCGCGCATTTCGATTACACTGCGCGCAATTTAACGAAACACCCAATTTAATATGAAAGTAGCTATCTTAGGCGCAATGGATCAAGAAGTTGCGCTGCTTAAAAGTTCTTTGGAAAACGTACGTGTTGAAGAGTATGCACACTTGCAATTTTACTCTGGCACATTACATGGCGTTGACGTTGTGGTCGCGAAATGTGGTATTGGTAAAGTAGCCGCAGCTGTCGCAACCACAATTCTTATTGATCAATACGCACCTGACTTTGTCGTGAATACCGGTTCGGCTGGCGGCTTCGATCCCACATTGGATATCGGTGATTTGGTTATTGGCAGTGGTGTTCAACACCACGATGTGGATGTAACTCACTTTGGCTATGCTCGTGGGCAGGTGTTTGGCATGCCTGATATCTATCCGTGTGATATTCGTTTAATTGAAGCTGCAGAGCGAGCTGCTGAAGAAGTTGTGCACATCACAAGTAAACGTGGTCTTATTTGCACAGGAGATTCATTCATCGGTTGTGATGAAGCGGCTGAGCGTCTTCGTAGTATATTACCTGATATGTGTGCCGTCGAAATGGAAGGAGCGGCCATCGGTCAAACCTGCTTTATGTTTGACACGCCCTTTGTGGTTATTCGTTCGCTGTCAGATATCGCTGGAAAAAGTTCTACCGAATCTTTTAATTCTTATATCGATAAAGCAGCTAAACATTCGGCGGAATTGGTCATGGGCATGATCAAACGCATGGAAAAATTAGACAGTTAACCCAATGAACTGGCACTTTTTGTGGGAATCTCCGTTACTTCAATCCGCATGGATCATAGTAGCAGCGATTATTGTGGAATCTCTGTGGCTTTGGCCGGAGAAATTCCACCCTCTCACATTTTTTAGGCTTGTTGCTGCTCGTATGCAGGCAAAGGTCAATCGCCATACAGAGCGCTCTCATCAGCAAAACCTTATAGCCGGAACAATGGCCCCAATACTGCTTGTTGGACCCGTATTGATCTGCGTTTGGTTATTTATGGAATTTGTTCACTTCCGTTGGTTTTTCGATTTTCTTATCCTCGTTGTGGCGATCCATTTCAAACCAACGTTGATACGCTTTAAGCGTGTTCATCATTATATTCAGCAAGCACATAAACATGTCAGTCGAGACCTATTGCAGCCTCTGGTGCTAAGAGAAACCCAACAGCTTTCCCCGCTGGGTATTGGCAAAGCGGCTATGGAAAGTGTTGCACTGCGTTTTTATTATCAAGTCACAGTACCACTTTTCTGGTTTTTTGTGGCGGGTCCTGTCGCTGCATTGGGCGTTCGGCTTTTATTTGAATGTCAGCAAACATGGCCGCGTAAACATTCACGCTTTCGCTATTTTGGCCGATCAGCGGCTTTTGCGTTCAAATGGCTAGCGAGTATTCCTATTTTATTGTCGAGTTTCATTCTGGGCGCTTTCTATCGCCCTTTCAGTACGCTACCTCAATGGTTTAAGGGGCTATTCAACCCATCACGCCATGCCATTTTGCGAATCACATCCAGTGCGATAAAAGCTGAACTCGGCGGCCCTGCAATTTATGAAGGCAAGAAAGTCCGCTTTCCCCGTTGGAATAGCAATTGCCCGACTAAGGTAGGCCATATGGCAATCATGTTGCAGTATATTCAAGGCGCGAAAGCGATTTCCGCCGTCACTTATGTGATGATTGCCTCTATCCTATTTGGGATCTTTCACATTGCGTAATCTAGTACGTACCGCCTTAGTTATATCCCTGTTTGCACTTCAAAATGTCGCAATCGCGAGCAATGAAACAAACATGCGCATAGTGACGCTTTCTCCGCACTTAACTGAGTGGGTGTACCTATTGAAAGCAGAACGTTCACTGGTAGGTGTAAGTGCTTTTAGTAACTACCCCGAGGCGGCAGAAACTCTACCAGTTATTGTCGATGTAAATGGCATAAATTTCACTCAATTGTTAGCACTTAAACCCACTTTGATATTGGCTTGGGAGGGCGGTAACAAACCGCAGGATATTAGCCGCCTGCGCTTAATGAACATTCCAATATTTAACTCTTCCCCCAAAACACTTGAAGATATTGCTGAAGAATTGCTGGCTCTCGGTAAGCTCATCAAGCGTTCAAATCAGGCAGACGTCATCGTCGGTAACTATCGCACGCAACTCCAGAAGCTGCGCCAACAATTCCAACGTCGAGCAAAGGTGAAAGGGTTTTACTATCTTTGGCACAAACCGCTAATGACCATCGGTGCCAATGCTTGGGCAAATCAAATACTCAACGTATGTAATATCGACAATATTTTCGCTGATGCGCCAGTAGATTACCCAGAAGTCAGAATGGCAGAAGTTATCAGCCGCCAGCCAGACATTTTAATCACATCGGTTGTAGGTGCTCAAAGCTCCCATATCCCTTTCTGGCAAACTCATAAGACGTTGCTTGATGCGACATTAATAGAGTTAGACCCAGACATAGCACATCGTTTTTCTCCCAGAATTTTGACAGAAATTCAACGACTTTGCTCACTGTCCCACGGACAATAAACGCGAGCTTCTTGGTATTTCACACAATCTTGTAGTTTGCTTGGTTTTTGAACTTATACGGATATACTACGTAAACAACCAAACTATAAATTGAGCAATGTGAAGCATATGAATCAAGAAAATCATGTAATGGCAACTGGGGATTACAAAGTAGCCGACATTTCTCTTGCCGATTGGGGCAGAAAAGAACTGACAATCGCCGAAAGCGAAATGCCAGCACTAATGAAAATCCGTGATAAATACTTGCATGAACAGCCTCTAAAAGGCGCCAAGATCCTTGGCTGTATTCATATGACTATTCAAACTGGGGTATTAATTGAAACCTTGGTAGCGCTTGGTGCAGAAGTGCGCTGGTCTTCATGCAATATTTTCTCTACGCAAGATCACGCAGCAGCAGCCATTGTTGCAGCGGGTGTTCCGGTGTATGCATGGAAGGGCGAGACCGAAGAAGAGTATGAGTGGTGTTTAGAGCAAACCATTCTCAAAGATGGAAAACCATGGGACGCCAACATGGTATTAGATGATGGTGGTGATCTTACTCTGATGTTACATGATAAATACCCACAAGTACTCGACAATGTGCACGGTATTACTGAAGAAACAACGACCGGTGTTCACCGCCTGTTAGATATGCTCAAGCAAGGCACATTAAAAGTTCCTGCGATTAACGTTAATGACTCCGTAACCAAATCGAAAAATGACAACAAGTACGGATGCCGTCACAGTTTAAGTGATGCTATTAAACGGGCTACGGACCATTTACTTATGGGTAAAAAGGCGCTGGTTATTGGCTATGGCGATGTTGGCAAAGGATCGGCATTATCTTTACGTCAGGAAGGAATGATCGTTAAAGTCAGTGAAATCGATCCGATTTGTGCTATGCAAGCGTGTATGGACGGGTTCGAAGTTGTATCTCCCTATTTAAATGGAGATAACAAAGGTGACGGTAGTAATATAAACCACGTTTTATTGGGAAATACTGATCTTGTTGTAACCACAACAGGAAACGTCAATGTTTGCGATCGTTATATGCTGGCAGCACTCAAGTTAGGCGCGGTTGTCAGTAACATCGGTCATTTTGACAATGAGATTGATACGGCTTACACACGTGAGAATTGGCGCTGGGAAGAAATAAAGCCACAAGTACACAAAATTTACCGCAGCGACGACGTATCTGATCATCTGATCTTATTGTCTGAAGGGCGTTTGGTTAATTTAGGTAACGCAACGGGTCACCCATCTCGTATCATGGATGGAAGCTTTGCCAACCAGGTGCTGGCGCAAATTCACTTGTACAAGCAAGGTTATGCCGCACTATCACCGGAACAAAAACAAGGCCTACTCGCTGTTGAAGTATTACCCAAACAGTTAGATGAAGAAGTTGCACGCTATATGGTTGAAGGTTTCGGGGGAGTGATCACTAAACTGACGCCTCAACAAGCAGACTATATTCAAGTGAATGTAGAAGGCCCCTTTAAAACCGACCACTACCGTTATTGAGGACTCGTTATGATTAAATGGCTCGTTACTTTTATTAGTACACTGAGTTTTTCTATCTCAGCGGCGGAAATACCCGGGATTACGGCAGAAACGCTGCTAAGTTCCGATACTACCGAATGGTTGATTTTAGATGTTAGAAGCGCTGAAGAATACGCCGAAGGGCACGTTCCTGGCGCGATCAATATCGCTCACAGTGATCTCGCTGATGAATTAGCCAAAATCGGTGAGTTCAAAGATAAAACTGTCGTATTGTACTGCCGTTCAGGCAAGCGTGCAGGAAAAGCCGCTGAGGTATTGCTAGAGGCAAACTTCAGCGATTTACGTCATCTAGAAGGCGATATGTTGGGCTGGCGCGAAGCCGGGCATGGACTAGCCTACTGATGTTAGAACGACGATGGCAAGATAAGTATGGCAGCTATCATATTGTCGCCCATGACGACTATATTGATGTCACCATCATCGGTGCGATTGGTGACAACATTACCAGTCGCTACAAAAAAGATGTGCTCGAACTAGCGCGCGGTTTTGCTGGCCAACCATTTGGTATCTATGCCGACCTATCCCGTTATGAGGGGTACACTGACGCCTCAGAACAACACTTTGTTGAGGCGTACAAATCCTGCCTTGCACTGGGCTGCGTCATTGATGCAGCAACCATATGTACACCATTAGTAAAGTCTCAAATGCAGCGTATTAATGACTTGGCAGATATCGATATGCCACTTTCAGTAAGGCTGTTTAAGCAACGAGAAGAAGGCGTTGCCTTTGTCCAAAAAATGGTGCAAAAGGCCAAAGATAGGAAATAAGCATTGGACATCACACTCGCTACTCCTGCCATGTTATTTCCTGCAATTTCACTGTTGTTGCTTGCCTATACCAATCGTTTTCTCACGTTAGCCACCGTCATTCGCAACTTCACTGAGGAGGATGACAGCAGTGTCAGTAAACAAATCATCAATTTGCGCAAACGAATTCAATTGATAAAATCGATGCAAGAGGCTGGCGCAGTAAGCTTTTTTGTGTGTGTTTTGTCTATGCTAGCTATCTATCTAGATTACCAACTAATTGGCAGTTGGTTGTTTGCAGTAAGCTTAGTGTGCTTGCTTTACTCATTGTTGTTATCAGTGCGTGAAATAAGAATATCGGTTGAGGCGCTGGATTTGCACCTCAACAGTATTGGCAAGCAGTAAAAATTGTCTTGTAGGTACGTTTAACGGGCCAATGTAATACGGGCAAATTTGCGTTTACCCACTTGGTATACGGCCTCACCGGCTTCGGTCAGCACCAATTTAGTGTCTTCAACACGTTCACCGTCAATCTTTACAGCGCCCTGCTTAATCATTCGCATTGCTTCTGAAGTTGAGGCTACCAAAGAAGCCTCTTTTAGCAAGTTGCCAATCGCGATACCATCACTGTCCATCGACAACGTAAGTTCAGGCATTTCATCTGGGATCGCGTTCTTACTGAATCGTTGAATAAAGTCCTGATGTGCGGCTTCCGCAGCCTCTTCAGAATGGAATCGAGCAATAATCTCTTTCGCGAGGTTGATTTTCGCATCACGAGGATTCGCGCCATTGCTCACGCTTTCTCTTAATGCGTCTATTTCACTCACCGGCCTAAAGCTCAACAGGTCAAAATAACGCCACATTAAGTCGTCCGAAATTGACATCACTTTACCAAACATATCGTTCGGTGCATCGGTGATTCCGATGTAGTTATTCAATGACTTAGACATTTTTTGAACGCCATCAAGCCCTTCAAGCAACGGCATCATCAACACGGTTTGTTGTGATTGCCCCTGCTCTTTTTGTAACTCTCGCCCCATCAACAAGTTAAAGCGTTGATCGGTCCCCCCCAATTCAACATCACTTTCAAGCGCAACTGAATCCCAGCCTTGCACTAGCGGGTATAAAAACTCATGTATAGCGATAGGTTGGCCATTGGCGTAACGTTTTTTAAAATCATCACGTTCAAGCATACGGGCTACGGTTTGGCTAGCCGCCAGTTTGATCATGCCGGCTGCGCCAAGTTGGTCCATCCACTCTGAGTTAAAGCGAATTTGGGTTTTGGCCGGATCAAGGATTTTGAACACTTGCTCTTTATAGGTTTCAGCGTTAGCTAACACCTGTTCTTTTGATAGCGGCTTACGTGTGACGTTCTTACCAGTTGGGTCGCCAATCAGGCCGGTAAAATCACCGATGAGGAAGATAACCTCATGTCCTAATTGCTGAAACGTACGCAATTTATTGATCAGTACGGTGTGTCCGAGGTGCAAATCCGGTGCAGTGGGGTCGAATCCAGCTTTAATTTTCAGGGGCTTGCCTGTTTTAAGCTTCTCAACTAACTCTGACTCAACCAAAATATCATCTGCGCCGCGTTTAATTTCTTCCAGCGCAGCCTGCCAATCTGCCATGTTCACCAACCGTATACTGCTATTATTCAAACCGCATAGTTTACTTTTAGCTAGCAGGCATTGAAAGCAAACATTGGTAAAAAAATGCCTTTTAAGCTCAATTAGTCAATACGCATTCGATGGATTGCATATCGAACAACTGGCGATCAAAGCCTATTCGTTATATTCTGCACCTGTAGTAATTTAGTTGTGGTTCGTATGTCATTAAAAACAACCTTAGTAAGGTCCTTTCAATCTTTGCCAAAAGCACATAAGTCTGCCGTCGCAGGCATCGCTGGTATTTGTGTACTCGCACTGTTGATCCCTTCTGAACCGGTTGAAGCTTCTAGACACGCCGAAGCTCACACGTTAGAGGCAGGCAAACGTTATCCGTTATCTCTGCCCGAATTAAATTCATCGCTTCCCCCCCTTACGGAAATAGAGTCCAGCGAATGGGTAAAATACCGGGTGCGTTCTGGCGACACACTAGCCAAAATATTTAAACGAGCAGGATTAACGCCTCGCGACACCTACGACGTTACGCAAGCGGGTGAGCTTGCGAAGAAATTAGTATCGCTGAAACCTGGCGAGGAAATCAGCATAAAGCGTGATGGTTTCGGACGTTTGATCGGCGTTGAGTATGTATTTTCCCCGACTGAAACATTGCAACTGTTAGCCTCGTATGATGAAGCACAAGACAACAAGCGCACGCTTAGTATTTCTGTTGATGAGAAATCTGTCGATATTAGACACAATTTTGCCCAAGGTGAAATTCACAGTAACTTCTGGAACGCCGGCGTTGATGCCGGCTTGACTGATAACCAAATCATGCAGCTTGCAGGCATATTTGGTTGGGATATCGACTTCGCGTCTGAGATCCGCCAAGGCGATACATTCAATATCGTATTTGAAGAGAAGTTTATCGATGGCGAGTTTGTTGGCCATGGCGATATTGTCGCAGCCGAATTTGTTAACCAAGACGAAGAATTCAATGCTATTCGCTATACCGATGGCAACTATTACACGGCCGAAGGCCGCAGCATGCGCAAAAGCTTCTTGCGCGCTCCCGTCCATTTCACACGTGTAAGCTCAAACTTCAATCCGCGTCGTTTCCATCCCGTGCAAAAACGTTGGAAAGCCCATAGAGGTACTGATTACGTTGCCCCGGTCGGCACGCCGGTGATGTCGGCAGGCGATGGTAAAGTCGTTCGCTCGGGTTATGATAAATACAACGGTCACCACGTGTTTGTACAACACGGTGAAAAATACACAACCAAGTATCTTCATTTCAAGAAGCGTGCTGTGAAAGTCGGTGAAACGGTTAAACAAGGCCAAGTCATCGGCTATTTAGGCAGTTCAGGAATGGTTACCGGTGCACACTTACACTACGAGTTTCTGGTTGACGGTGTTCATCGCAATCCACGAACGGTCGAGCTTCCTAAGGCCAACCCAATCAATCCAAAAGAACGAGATGCTTTCGAGCAATTGGCATCGTTGCGATTAGAACAACTCAGCCATAATAAACGCATTATGTTAGCCATGAACTAAGGCGCTAGCATGCCTGAAACGCCGCAATACTTTATCGGCCTAATGTCAGGCACCAGCATGGATGGTGTTGATGCTGTCATTGCTAATATCGAAAATCACAACTTATCTCTGCTGGCACATTGCCATGTGCCCTATAGCAATGAAACACTAAGCCTACTGCGCGAATTATCGGTGCCTGGTACGAATGAGATTGATAAGTTAGGGGCTGCTGACAATCAAGTCGCGGACCATTTTTCGAAAGCCGTAAACGCATGCTTGGAAAAAAGCGGTTTGCGAGCAGCCGATATCGTCGCCATTGGCTCCCATGGGCAAACTATTCGACATCGCCCAGAAGGCGTGCTCGGATTACCCTCCAGTGAGTTTACTTTGCAAGTTGGCGATGCCAATCGAATTGCTGTTAAGACCCAGATACCCGTGGTGGCAGATTTTCGACGCAAAGATATTGCGTTAGGCGGCCAAGGCGCACCGCTGGCACCCGCTTTTCATAATGAGTTTTTTAATCAATCGAATAAACAACAGATCGTGCTGAATCTGGGCGGTATCGCCAACATTACATTGTTACCCTCATCAACCTCCTCAGCAATACCCGGCGGATACGACACAGGTCCTGCAAATGTATTAATGGATGGCTGGATCCAACAACATCTAAACAAACCCTATGATGATCAAGGCACATGGGCCTGCAGCGGCAAGGTTGTAGTGCAACTCTTACAACGAATGCTAGATGATGAGTACTTTTCTCGCAATGCACCGAAAAGTACAGGCATAGAGTATTTCAATCTTGCTTGGTTAAGTTCATACCTTGGCACTATGGACATTCCGCCTGAAGACGTTCAAGCTACGTTATGCGCATTAACGGTAGAAACGGTGGCTCGAGAAGTCGAGAGCATAGGCGACATTGAAGAAATATTTGTTTGCGGCGGCGGTGCTTTCAATACTCACTTTTTGACCTCACTAAAACGTCGTTTAGCGGGTATCCAAATAGATTCAACGCTTGCTCATGGTATACACCCTATGCATGTTGAAGCGTTGGCCTTTGCCTGGTTGGCTAAACAATATTGGTACAAATTGCCCGGAAACATTCCTGCCGTAACAGGTGCGAAACGAGCGGCCGTATTAGGGGCCCTTTATCTCCCCGATTAAAGGAAAATTATGACGAATAAGAACGCACTGGATGGCATAGATATTAAAATATTAGCTGCGCTATATGCCGAACCGGCCATCAACAATAAAACCTTGGCTGAGGCTGTTGGCTTGGCCCCCTCTTCTTGTCACGAACGAGTGAAACGCTTACACGCGCACAATATTATTAAAGGCAATCAATTGGTGGTCGACGTTGAAGCGTTGGGTGGGCACATACAAGCAATGGTTGCCGTTCGATTGTCTTCGCACGATAGAGATACCATAGCAGGGTTTCAAGACAGTTTAATCAAAACAACAGAAGTGGTAAGTCTCTATCATACCGGTGGCGAAAACGACTTCCTTTTACATGTATGTGTACCTAACGCGTTGCACTTACGTGATTTTGTATTTGACAAAGTCACTGCGCGTGCCGAAGTTAATCATGTGGAAACGGCTCTTGTCTATAATGTACAGTTAAGTCAAAAGCTGCCCCACTACGAGTAATTTAACAAGAGTCTGAACTTAGCGCTTCCTTAAACAGTCTCAATGTTAAGCAAAATTAGAACGAGGTTTTTTAATATGCAATTAGTGCGTTTTTCTCTGATGTTTGTTGCCATACTTGCGCTCTCGGCCTGCAGCCTATCTCCCCGCGTAAACACCGACTTTGATACAACCGCAAGTTTCACTCATCTTAAAAGCTTTGCCTTTGCACCTGAGCATGAATCTACGGAGGAAGTTACGACGCTGCTAAACAAGCGAATCAAAGATTCACTGGCCTCATCACTTAAAGCTAAAGGACATACGCAAGTAGCCGCGGAATCTGCCGACTTTCTCGTCGCTTTCCACACCAGCTATGAGAAGCGCATCGATATCGATACCTACTACACAGCATGGGGTATTAGACCTTTTTGGTGGTACGGCCCTTACAACAGAGCCCATGTGCCAACCACTCATGTTAGGGAATACACCGTGGGCACATTGATAGTCGATATTATTGATAACAAGGCAAAAGCCGTTGTATGGAGCAGCTCCGCGGCCAACACGGTGTCTAAATACTCTTCGCCACAAGAGCGTGAAGAACGAGTCAATAGTGTTGTCGCGGCGATGTTGAATAACTTCCCTCCGCAATAAGTATATTCGTTAACAAGGAAAACCTGATTAATGATCACTATTAATCAGGTTTCACTTTATCTAAAAATCCATAGAATTTGTCGCATTATCAATCCTTACTTGAACTAAATAGGGTACAAATAAGGGTTTTATTTCCCCATACTTCATTGGAGTTTGTAATGAAAAAATGGTTACGTTTTAGCGTATCTTTATTGTGTATTAGTAGTTTCGCTTCACACGCCTCTATTGCGTTGGATTTTTCATCGTCACTTAAAGATGATGACACGAGTATCGCATTAGTCATGCCTACATCTGAACCACAAGGCGAGCTCGCCAAAGCGATAAATACTCAATCTCAAGGTGAATTAGCTAGACAGCTAAGCAACATTGAATTTACCGAGGGTAAAGCTGTCAGTGCGACGCTATATGGTATAGGGAAGTACAACAAAGTTTATGTTCATGTTAAAAATGCGACAGAAGCGCTGACGCAAACCGATTGGCAAAATTGGGGCGGTAAAACCGTCGGATGGTTAAGCCAAGCTTCTGACCGTGCCGCTTTACCTGTAGTGCTAGACATGCCAAGTGCAACAGCAGAGCAGCTGGCACAGTTCGCCTTCGGCGCGACGTTACGCGGCTACCATTTTGACCGCTACAAGCGAACAGAGAACAAACCGACTTCTCTGGCTTTAACCCTAGTGCACGAAAAATCGCAGGAAACTAAAGCGAAATTTGACGGTGATTTAGCCTATTTAGCCAAAGGCGTTTACCTTGCTAGAGACATGGCCAGTGAGCCAGGGAAGTCCATTTATCCCGCCAGCTTCGTTGACCACGTTAAAGGCTTGTTTAAAGGTGTCGACAATGTCGATATTGACGTACTAGACGTTAAAGACATGAAAAAGCTCGGTATGGGCGCACTCATGGGAGTCGGTAAAGGCTCGATTAATGATCCTAAACTGCTCGTCATTGAATACAAAGGTGCAAATAAAGATGAGGCACCTATTGCCCTCGTAGGTAAAGGGATCACCTTTGATACCGGTGGCATTAGTTTAAAATCAAATTCGGGTATGTGGGCAATGAAGTCTGACTTATCCGGTGCTGCCGCTGTTGCTGGAACATTGTTGGCAATCGCAAGTCGTGAAGCTAACGTAAACGTGGTTGGACTCATGCCATTAGCTGAAAACATGCCATCGCAGGATGCTATCCGTCCAGGTGACGTATTAGAAACCATGCACGGTACCAGCATTGAGATCATCTCTACCGATGCGGAAGGACGTTTGGTATTAGCTGATGCAGTGACATACGCGCAGAAGGAGTTTTCTCCTCGTATGCTCGTTAATATTGCAACATTAACGGGCTCTGCCGCACGTGCACTGAGTGATGAATACGCTGCCGTTATTACACGTGACTTTGAATTATCCAAGCAAATGATGGCCATTGGAGAACAATCAGGTGAAGCGGTATGGCCTTTGCCGTTGCACCCGAATCACTTTGACCAAATCAAATCAGACATTGCTGACATTAAAAACTCTGGTGCGGGAGACCCCGGTGCAAGCGTCGGCGCTGCGGTTGTAGGCACCTTCGTGGATGAGTCTTTACCTTGGGTGCACCTTGACATCGCAGGCGTTGACTACTTGTCAGCAGACACCGACCTCACGCCTAAAGGTGCCGCTGGCTGGGGCGTTCGATTCATGGATCAGCTCATCCGCAATCAAGCGAGTGAATAAGTTAATCACTTGATAGCATTAAGCGCGACAGCTTCTCGAGGCAATCTATCCAGCCATGTTGATGCTGGTCGCGCTCCGCGTCATTAACAAATCCACTGTGGGTTAATGTAAGCGAGGTGGTATTTGGATCGGCTTCAACAAATACCACGTCTACTTCGGTGATCAGCGTATCTTCCAATGTATCAGCCCACGCCCATGAATAACGCAAGTGAGCGTTTTCTTCTATTTGCATATATTGCCCAATGAGCTGGAACTGCTGACCCGATGACTCTTGCATCGTTAAGGTATATTTGCCGCCTTCAGTGAAACTAGACATTACTTGAACTACCACAGCATCACCTGGCGCAAACCATTGCACAAGTTGTTCCGGCTGTGAAAAGGCGGCAAACACTTTTTCGACAGGTGCATGCAAAGTGATAGTTAAAGACAACTGACTCATAGCGGGTCCTACATAGAAATAATCAAACTATTACTATATCGGCTGTCTGCTTGTGTACAAGATCGGTTAGACAAAAAAAAGAGCACTAAAAGTGCTCTTCTTATTTTAAGTAGTGCGTTATTACTGCATTAATGTTTCGATACGTGGCATCGAATCAAAATACTGCTGACTCACTTCCATAGCCGTTTTGCTAAATAGGGCCTCAATTTCATCAGCAGACATAAATTGAGAAGAGAAGCCTTCTACACTTGGATCGATATGCAATTTAGCGGCATTGATAAAGTGAGCGATCAGCGCCTTCACGTTGTCAGTCCCCATTGCAATACGCATTGTTGTCATGAAAATTTGCGCTTTGTGCTGCTCTGCTTCACTTAGCTCACTATGAGACGTTAATGCTGGGCATAGAATGATAGTATTGGTTTGGCCAATGCTTACCTGATGACCAAATGCTGGCTCTAAGGCATCGAAGAAGCGCACAAACGTATCACGATCCATTGCCGCTGACTCCATATCAACCGTAAACAAACTGCATGGCCAGCCATGGTTCATGGTGTCTTTTCTTAGTCCAGCATTCTTATGACCGTCCAATGCATTTGAATTGACGTTAAACGCTGGGTGCGCATTCAAAAATTGAGTAAACACTTTCGTATTGATGACTTTAGTCATAATACGTTGCGGCAATGTTTTCATGCCTGTTAGCACATCAAATGCTTTCTCAGAATCTAAGAATGCACCTTTGATATAATAAACATCCCAGAACATGGTGCGTGACCAGTCCCAACCGTTTACGCAGTCTCCTTTAGACTGGAACATACGATAGGCTTCGCCAATAACCACACCCGCCGTTGTCGCACCTGTACCACAGATATCTTTTGTATAACTGTGAACCACATAGTCTGGTCGAGCGTCTTTGTCTTCATGCTGTAACGGCTGTGATAACACCGGCGTCGCCAATGTGCTGTCCAACATCACCAAGGCATCGTGTTGATGCGAGATTCGGGTAATACCAGGGATATCCAGTACGTATCCATGTGGGTTACAAGGAGATTCCAAATAAACATGCAATGATTTACCGTCTTTTAATCGGTCTGCATGCGTTTTTTGCGCTTGTTTGAAACACGCTTCAAACTCTTCTGCTGTGTAGCCATCAAACCACACCAACTGAATATCCATACGATTTTCTCGCGCAAAATAATCATGTAGTAGTTGATATACACCACCATATACATTGCGCGAAACCACCAGCACATCACCGTGGGTTAATACGTTTGACAACAACGCATCTATTGCAGCCATACCCGAGTTGAAGTTCCACGCCAGATATTCAGCGGCATGTGGACCTGCTTCCATGTCAACAATCGCGTTGGCTAATGAAATGTTAGTCGGGTTTAACAAGCGTGAATAAATCTGGTGGGTAGACTCTTTACCTTGGAATGCATCATCAACCCATTCTGTACAGGCATAGACATACGTTGCCGTTCTAACCACAACCGGTGTTGCGGAGAACAACGCGGTCACATTATCGAATAGAGGGTAATGCGACTTACCAGCGGTAGTATCACTAGAGGACAAAGCTTGATACGTTGCTCTAAACGGGTTCTGTAGTGAATCTAAGATCTTAGTAATTTGAAACGATAAGAACTTCTTTGCATTGAAGTAAGCAACCTTTTCTTGCTGGCCAATTTGACTGAGTGTTTGCTGAGTAATGTCCCACAACTGCATAACACTCGCTTGGCTCTGATACAAATGTTCGGCAGCATCCGCTAGCGCTTTACCATAATCACTGTCTCGAGAAATACCAAAATGTGTCAATTGCTCATCCACCAACGATTTGATCGATGTAGCCTGTGTCGTATTTCGTTTTGGCGACAGGGTCTTAGCCTGCATGAGCGTTTTATCTAGTTCCTGCGGATTGTTTGTCATAATTATTCTCTCAGATTCACATTCGTTGAATATATTTCGTTTTTAATCTTTTGTGAACGAATTTTATTCTGCCGGCACGAAATAATCAGCGACTACTAGGCAACTAATCTTTACTCAGGCACACTACGTTTCACTATTTTAGCGACGCAAGCAGACCCACAAGGTAATTACCAATGACTACGCTTACGATATTGAGCCGTGATGCCGCTCATTATGAACAGTTATTAAAGTCTACCCGTGGGCCATTACCTGAGCTTGTCCAGATCGAGAAAAAACCAGAAGATATTGATTGTTCACGTGTGGAGATCTTACTCAGTGAACCCGACTTGGCACTGCAAATTGTTCCTCATTGCGACAACTTGGTTTGGTTACAGTCTACTTGGGCGGGCAATGCGCCACTGGTTAAGTTAGCTAAACAGGATTATCTGCTGACCGCTGCTAGGGGCATCTTTGGCACGGCTATCCGCGAATATGTAATGGCCTATTTGCTCTATTTCATCCGTTCAATCGATATATTTCACCCTCGACTAGGCGGACTTCAAAGCGAAAAACCGCGTAACTGGTCGCAGCCAAAAGTGGATACGTTAATGCACAAGCGTATTGGAATTTTGGGGGCGGGTAGCATGGCATCCTCCCTATTGCCTGCACTCAAGATGTTTGGTGCGACCGTGGTGGGATTAAACCGTTCAGGTACCAGCTCGGACGCTTATGATGAGCTCTACCCTATTTCTGATTTATTAAACTTTGCCAACGGGCTCGACTTTGTCATTTCGCTGTTGCCCGATACACCGCAAACACAAGGCTTAATTGATAAAGCTTTCTTGGCACAATTACCGCCGCATTGTGTTCTGATCAATGCGGGACGAGGTAACACCGTCGTTGAACAGGCGCTCCTGTCAGCATTAAACGCACGGCAGCTGAAAGCTGCCGTACTGGATGTATTTGAGCAAGAACCACTGCCCGAAGCCCATCCATATTGGGAAAACCCATATGTCTGGATAACGCAGCATACCGCTGCGATTTCTAACCCCAAAGATGTCTTTCGTGTGTTTATCGAGAATTATCAACGATGGCGCGCGAATACGACATTGCAATACAGTATTGATTTCAAAAAAGGATATTAACTTTGAAGCGTTTGACTTACTTTCATTCAATTTCGGCTATCTATTTAGGTATCAGTGCGCTTGTGATAGCGCTACCATCGCAGGCTAAATCTCCTGCACACGATTTTTTTAATCAGTTAAAAACACATTGCGGCAAGGCATACGCAGGCAAAATAAGTGTCGATACTCCACAAGGAGATGCGTTTCAAGGACAGGAGCTTGTGATGCACGTGCGTGAGTGTAATGAAGAAGAAATTCGCATTCCTTTTCACGTAGGGGAGGATCGATCACGGACTTGGGTAATCCGTTACGACCAATATGGTTTGTCACTGAAACATGACCATCGTCACAAAGATGGTTCTGAAGACACGCTAACTCAATACGGCGGTACAACGACATCAATCGGTTACGACAGCGTTCAATCTTTTCCGGCTGACGAATATACGAAACAGCTATTTGCCGATCAGAAGATCCCGCAATCCATGGATAACGTCTGGCAAATATTTCTATACCCAGAACAATTCACTTATCGCATGTACCGTCCTGCAAGAGAGTTCAAAGTTGACTTTGATCTGACTCAACCGATTGAAGCTCCGCCTGCTCCATGGGGAGCCGACCAATAATTAGTCTCTACGAGGATCGGTTGCTGTAACTTCAATGCGATCCTCATTTTGTTGATGAAACGCGCGTAAATTCGCAACATTGGACAAGTCGTGCAAGGTTCGAAACTCTATCCAGTCAATCAAGCAGAATAAGCAGATGGCTGGATAATTCCAATCACTGAACACGCCCTTTGCAACCAAATCATCAAGATGTTGCAGGCTGGTATCAATGCGTTCTCGCTGGATCCTAAAATACATGTGATCAGCGTCAGTATCAAAATCTGAACGTTTTAGTAGCAAAATTTGTACGAGAGAATCGTTTACTGCATCAATAACGGTGAGCTGGTTTTCTTGCTCCCAACTGGGCGCTGGGTAATCAAATTTATCAGTGAGATAACGAAAGATAACTCTAGAATCAAAAATAATATTGCCATTATCTTCCAGCATAGGAATTTTCATGGCTGGATTGCGCTGTGCTAATAGCTGCCGGTCAGGGCCGTCAAAGATCTGCATGTTGATAAATTCATGCTCTGTGTTGGCTAGCCACATGCGTAATCTGCGGACGAAAGGAGATGTCGTTGAACCGTATAGCTTCATATCAAAAATGTAGGTATAAACACATGCCTACAAGCTTAGCAGTTGCTATTCAGTTACGGCAACCGAATACAATGTTTATACGCTGAAACTTGCCCCGCAACCGCAGGTTGTTGTTGCATTCGGGTTATTCACAATAAACCGAGAGCCATCTAACCCTTCAGTATAGTCAACCACACCCCCAACAAGGTACTGCAGACTCATCGGATCGACGACTAAGGTTACAGTGTCTTTTTCAATCGTCATATCGTCGTCATTCACATTTTCATCAAACGTAAAGCCGTATTGAAAACCTGAGCAACCACCGCCAGTAATATAAACGCGAAGCTTTAGACTCGGGTTCTCTTCTTCCTCTATTAGGCTCTTTACTTTTGCCGCTGCGGCGTCTGAAAACTCGATTGGCATTGCACTTTCAACTGACACTTTTTACCTCTTAAATACGCTTGTCGAAGACATTGACGTTATGCGCTGAATTATCTAATAACCTACTAATCTAATCAAGTATTCTACACGTTCCGCGTATTTTAATTCTTCATTAAGCGCAATTCGTTGTATACTTATCGACCAATTAATACGAGCTAAAAGGGCTATTATAGCCACTGTAAAGGAACAGTCTGCACGACATATGGATGCACCTACACTACACAACATGATTTTAAAGCCACTATCGACGATTATGTCTGCGTTCATCATAGTTTCGACTGCGCATGCTAACGTCCCTTGCAATGAAAAAGTGTCGATAGCCTCTGCTCCGGTTCCCCCTTTAGTTTTGGACAAAGAAAATACACTCACTGGCGTATTGCAAAGTAGCACTGAAACGTTTTTAGCGGATCATGGACTGGCACCATCATGGCTCATTATCAACTGGGCAAGAGCACTGCATATGGCTGAAACAGGTGTAGTAGACGCATTATTTCCTTCACTCTACTCCAAAGAGAGAGAAGCCTATTTAGATTATTCGTTAGAGCCCGTGAGCAACGTTAAAGTCAGTTTGTATCAGCATGCGCTCACACAACAAGCGCCCGAGCTGGCTCGATCTTCGGTCGCTACATTACGTTCGTTTGAGTACTCCACTACCGAATTGGATGACGCCAAAGTCTATGAGGTTGCCGATTTTAAGCAAGCGATTGGCATGCTGGAGAAGAGACGTGTGGATTTTATTTTCGGCGTGAAAGAAGTCTTAGACTACGAAATTGAACAATTAGGTGCTGAACACGTCGTTGAATACAAAGGTGTTAGTATTCGGCCGGTATATCTTGCATTAGCTCGCAATAGTCCTAACTATTTGCGCCTAAAAGATTGTTTGGGATTACACCAGTGAGATTATTTTAGGTAAGTGAAACATGAATATAAAAAAAACCATCGCTACCTTTTTAACGTGCACATTTAGCAAACGCGCTGGCAGCTTATGGTCAGTCTTCAAAGTGTTGCCAATAGCGTTTGTTATAGCCTCTGGCGCTTCAGCAGAAACTGACACGGCAATAGATAAATTAAGACTTCACTCTGACAACCAATTTCTGACCTCACGCGTCAATCTTGATTCGTCGCCATTCTCTATTGGCGTAGATACCGTTCAAATGTTGTTGGATAACCTAGAGTATGACGCTCCTGTTGATTTTGTGCCCTTGCCTCGTTCGTTACTTGCTATGGAAAAAAATGATTCGATATGTATAGTAAATCGAATAAAAACGCCGCAGAGAAACGCACAGTATTTGTTTTCATTACCCCTCAACTTTTTCCAAACCCAGCGTGTTTATCAACTAGCAGAGTTACCTCCAATAGAGTCCACACTGTTAACACCTCAAGGCGAAATTAAAAATTTAAAACAAGTACTGGATGCTTACGCAGATTCGGCCATGGTTATCGCCCAACATTATTCATACGGTAATCTGGTTGATCAGCAAATAGCGGAATTGGCTGATAACCAGCGCGTCGTGTTATCGAATGACGCCTACTACGAAAGAGCCATTTCAATTTTTGCCAATAAACGCATTCAGTTCGCGCTGATTTTTCCAGCATCTGCATTTCTGCAATTTGATGGCGATCTTCCGGTTGATTACCGCTCATATGCAATCGCCAATGCCCCCAAATATGTTACTGGACACTTTTTATGTTCAGATTCTAACGCAGGAAGAAAAGCAATAGCGACACTGAATCAAGCGATACAAACACTGTATCAATCTGAGTCATTTATCCAGACTCACATGCGTTATCTACCGCAAGATGCCCAGCAAGAAATTAAACACGTCATTCAAAAAACGCTACGCAACCAAGAGCAAAACTACTCTGCTTCATCCTCTACCTTAACGCGTAACACTAGTTCACTTGAGTAAAGCCTAAGGGCTCTATTTGCCACTCGTTTTCATCGGCTAGAAAGATATCAAACTCTTGTTTGTAGGTTCCCTTAAAGCGTTTGTACTGACGAATGCCGGTCTCAACAAACATCTTCTCAGGAATAAAACCGTTGGGCACTGAAAATGTAGTATCCACGATTTGAAAGTACTTAAATCGGTATAACAGAGGACTGTTGGCTTTTTCGTACTGGTTATTCAAGTGCAACGTATAGGGCTCTCCTGCAAGACTACCGTGAATACTCACAATGAGCTCTCCATTGATCACCGCTTTTAGACGAATTTGTTGTACCAGGATCATCGACAACTGCAACACATCGTCACTGGCGGTAGGGGCAATTTGAATGCTGTCTATGGTAAAGCCATCTTTAGAAATCTCAGGTGAAATGACCTTCTGGTAGAACGCCATTTGCTCCTTCAAGCGAGATTCCCTCTCAAGCCCTTCTTGTAGTTTACGCTCTAGGTTTTCTTTTGTTATTTCCGCTATTTCGAGCTGCGCTGCGAGTTCATTTTTTTGTTTGACCACCCGCTCATTCTCATTCGACAAGTTTTGTAATGTCGTCTGCGATTGCTCCAGTGAACGTTCAAGTAAATACTCATTGACCATCGCCAACTGATAACCAAAATAAATCATCAGCAACATGACTGCCGCTATCAGCAATGTGTAGCGCGTTTGACTCAGCTGTGTGCGCAATTGATGTAGGTTCATACTACTCCATTAGACTAAAAAGATATGCATACGCTTTGAAATACAAGCACTTGTGGTATCCTGTGGTAACGCTTTCAAGCATTGCACAACCATGACGTTACAAGGACTTCGCTACGAGCTTGCTCATCCACGCACCAGCTTTCAGCTCTGCGTATTGGGAATTATTGCCGGCGTTATGGCAGCTTCACTGATTATTATATTTAGATTGTGCTACGAATGGATACAATTGCAAGCCTTGTCGACCTTGGGTGACTATGATGGCACCAGCATAACCACTCGCCTTATCATGCCGTTCATGGCCGTTATCGGAATATTAATCGTTGCCTACTTAACAGGCTTTAAGCATTACCGTTTAGGTATTCCGTTTGTTATCCACCGGGTTAAGTATCATTTTGGTCATATTCCGTTTCGCACCACGATTAATCAGTTTTTTGGTGGCATGATGGCCCTCTCCAGTGGTTTCTCTGTTGGACGCGAAGGCCCCTCGGTTCATTTGGGCGCTGCAGGCAGCAGTTTTATTGGCCAATGGTTAAAATTACCCTACAACAGCATCCGCATTCTGGCGGGATGTGGCATCGCCGCAGGGATTTCCGCTTCATTCAATACACCATTTGCCGCGGTTATTTTTGTCATGGAAGTGGTACTGCGAGAATACAAGATCCATATTTTTGTGCCCGTCATGTTAGCCGCAGCTTGTGGCTCATTACTGACGCGAGCAGTATTCGGTGAATTCAACGAACTTGCTTTTCTGGCCTTTGGTGACTTCAATGCTTGGCTCTACGCTTACCTTGTATTGTTCGGTATTCTACTCGGTGGCTTAGCGTCCTTATTTAACCGCAATTTGATGATGGTCATGCGTTTCTTTAGGCCTGTTGCCATGCATTGGCGTCTTGTCCTAGCGGCGTCAATCACCGCCATTGCAGGTGCAGCAGTTCCTGATGCCATGGGGGCGCATTTTGAGACCGTCGACCGCCTTTTCACGCAACAACCGGGGCTGTTGCTATTAGCCGTGGTGCTAGCGGTGAAGTTTTTATTGACTATCACGGCTATTGGTCTTGGTATACCGGGCGGAATAATGGGGCCTGTCATGGTAATGGGAATGATTGCTGGCGCCTTATTGCTGGTCCCCATGAATTACTTTTTTGATACCAGCGAATTGACTAGCAGTTTCGCACTACTTGGCGTCGCCGGTATGTTAACCGCTGTACTGCATGCTCCATTGGCGGCATTGTCAGCTGTCATGGAATTGTCTTACAGCCCGCAAATTATTTTACCGGCGATGTTAGTGATAGTACCTGCCTATGTAACCTCGACACAGTTCCTAAAAAATCGCTCCATTTTTATACAGCAATTAGATTACCAGAAATTGCCCTATGCAACTTCTTCAGTACGAGAAGCCTTGCAGAAAACTGGGGTATTAGCGGTGATGGATACTGAATATAAAATGTTCTATGACGCACCTGACAAAGCAATCTTAGCGTTTTTGGACAAAGCGCCGACTCACCCAGTTGTGCAGCGTTCTAACTTCGAAATAGACGTTCAGTATAAGTTGGTCGAGTATAACGTTTCTTTGGAGCATGACGGTTCAGCTTTGCACTATGTCAGCATGGAGGGGTTGAGCTTTCAGGCAACGCTTTCAGAAGTATACGAGGCACTGCAGTCAGCGCGCAGTGGTGCAGTTTATATTTACCAAGACTCCCATGAGCAATTAATTGGGGTTATTACCTGGAATATGCTGCGAAGCTATTTAATGAGAGAGCAATACTAGAGGACTTATGTCGATTTTATGGCTTAAAGGTTTACATATCTTTTTTATGTTGGCGTGGATGGCGGGTTTGTTTTATTTGCCACGCTTGTTTGTTTATCACGCTGAAACAGCAAGTGCCGAAGTGAAAGCGCAGTTTTGTATCATGGAGCGTCGTTTGTGGTGGTTTGTCACCCCATTTGCTGTGCTAACCGCTGTGTTTGGTATTGCTCTGATTTATACCTATGGTCGAGATTGGTTTATTGCTTCTTGGTGGCTTCACATAAAATTAACAATATTACTTGCGATTTATGCGTATCACTTCTATTTATTAAAGGTGCTGCGGGATTTTGCAGCCGAAAAACCGATGCGCAAACCCGTATTTTATCGCATGCTGAATGAATTGCCGGTGCTAGCAATTCTGGCTATTGTTCTGTTAGCTGTAGTCAAGCCGATGTGATGTGCATAACGGAATGTAATATTTAACGCTCAACGTTAATTCAATCTAGGAGTTGAAATGGATGTCAATAACTCGTACTTAAAACAGCTTATCGATCAAACCGATGAAGCCTTCAAGCAACTCATCAAAGACCCAGCGTCTGACGAACTGAACTGCGCCTACGAAGATGCCAAACATCAACTCGAACGTTATCTAGTATCGATTAGAGAACGCAGCGATATCGAACAACAGCGCTAGTTTGATTGTTGCTGAGTGAAAGACTCAAACTGATTGGGTAAATGGCTGGCCAGTGTATTGGCCAAAGTGCTGTATTGTAGGATAGCGCGCGGCAATGTTCTTGCGATACTCGGTAACTGTTCAATCAAATCAGAATCCGTATCTTTTGCCATGATTGCCTCTGGGTCAGCCAATACCGAAAAAACCTTAAGGCAATGACGTAGCGTTTTCGCAGCATCCTCTGCCTCATTCGGTTTGCATGTCTGCATATTATCCCACGCATTTTGCCAAACGGGCTGTAGCTGCTGATGGGCAAATAAAAAACCGGTCAACCATTGCGCTTGTTCTGAATCTATTCCTGCTGACCCATCAAACTGATAAGCCCCGGGTAAAAGCGATCCATCACTGCGTAATATAGCCAAAGTGTCTCTTAACTGGTTAATCAGTGCGTCCGTAATTTGTTCAAAGGTACTTAAGTCGTCATTACCATCCGTTGGTGGTTGAGATGGATTAAAAGCCCAAGGCATCCACTGCGGTGGCATTGGGATCTCCGGCGCACAGGAGACAGCCCCGATAACGCCTTCTACAAAGGCTTTGCTGCGCAACTTAGTCTTACAATTAGGATGGTTATACAGTTCCTCGAGTGCAGACACTGGCTTGACTCCCTATGCTACTTCACATTTGCAGCTTAACAGGAATCACCGTAGAGTGAAGGTTTTATGTTTCCAACATCGTAAAGGCCACTGTGCATAACTCTACTTCATCTTCGCCTCCATCTAATCGCTATGCAGCGTGGTTGGTAGCAGCCGCATTTATCGGCCCTGGAACCGTTACTACCGCCAGTATTGCCGGGGCTGAATTTGGTTTTCATGTACTTTGGGCATTGCTCTTTTCTGTATTCGCAACGCTTGTTCTACAAGATATGACGGTCAGGTTAGGCGTGGTTACAAGACTCGGACTCGCCGATGCTATTCATGCTATTTTTACCCAAAAGGCATTTCGATACGTAACCTGTGGTTTGATTATCGCTGCCATCGGTATTGGTAACGCAGCCTATGAAGGAGGAAACTTAACTGGCGCGGCATTGGGTCTTAGTCAGCTAAGTAACGTAGAGTTGCAAACGTGGGTCATGATATTGGGTGTAATATCTGCCGCGATTTTGTGGTTTGGTCACGCCGGCCTCATCGAGAAAGTGCTGGTTGCCTTGGTTGGCCTAATGAGTGTGATATTCATCATTACTGTTGTCGCCGCTAAACCGGATTGGTCTGCACTATTGGCTGCGGCAGCAGCACCTCGCTTTGACGCTTCCACCTTTACTATTGTATTAGCCTTAATCGGTACAACCATTGTACCCTACAATTTATTCCTGCATGCCAGTTTAGTCAGACAATACGATCGCCCAACCGATATTGAACTTCACGCTCAACGCCGAACTACATTGTTTGCAGTGTTGACCGGTGGCGTTATCACATTGGCCATTATGACCACTGCGACTGCCGCTTTTTATCAAACGGGAAAATCTCTTGATGCTGGCAATATAGCATCGCAATTAACACCTTTGCTCGGTGAGGCTGCTGGCAGCGTATTTGCTGTAGGCCTGTTTGCTGCCGGATTAACCAGTGCAATAACCGCCCCACTTGCTGCAGGCTACGCAGTATGTGGAGCCCTGAAGTTGTCTACCGAAAGAAACTCTGCCGCCTTTAGGGGAGTCTGGTTGAGTGTGTTGTGTTTAGGCGCGATCACAGCAACATTTGGGATAAAACCATTGGTCGTCATGTTATTTGCTCAAGCAACCAATGGCTTGCTGCTACCCTTTATCGCGGTCTTTTTACTGATCGTCATGAACAACAAGTCACATTTGGGTGACTATCGAAATTCAATCGGCATGAATATACTGGGAGCGGGTATCGTTTGTATGACCCTATTCTTAGGTTTGCGGAAACTGATGGGCGTATTTTAAACGCCCGTACTCAATCTTTTTATTGCAAGCTTCAGATCATCCCTCGCGCAGCCGAAATTTAATCTAAAGAAATCACGGTTGCCAAAGTCTGCGCCCGGTGACGGACCAACCCCTCTGGACTCACACCACTTCTGTGTATCGTCTACGCCGAGTCCACTCGCGTCTACCCACAGTAAAAAGGTGGCATCAGGGGTTTGTGCGGTCAGCCCATCAATACGACTGACTGCATCCACTAAATACTCTCGATTCCCGCGTAAATAGTGTAGTAGCGATTGGTGCCATTCATCGCACAAGGTGAACGCAGCTTCAGTTGCTACCAACCCTAAAATATTGACCCAAGGCACCATACCTTGTGCCGCTTGAGTAAATCGACGACGTAATGTGGCATTTGGAATGATCGCAAAGGCTGCACCGAGCCCTGCTACATTAAAGGTCTTACTTGCAGCCATTAGCGTAATGCTATTGTCTGTCAGAGCAGGCATTTTCCCCGCCGGTATATGTGCAATGCCAGGCGTTAGAATAAGGTCGCAATGGATCTCATCAGAGCACAGCGTAACTTGATGTCGCGTACAAATGTCTGCAACTCGACTGAGCTCTTCCTGTGTCATAGCGCTGCCCACAGGGTTCATTGGGTTGCACATAATAAACAAATGACAATCAGGATCTGAGGCATGCTGCTCGAGGATATTGAAATCCAGCGTCCATCTACCGTTCACCAGTACGGTAGGAACATCAAGACGCTCTGCATTATGTAATTGCGGTGCTGCTAGCAGTGGCGGGTAATTCGGTGTCTGCACAATAACTTTATGCGTACTGGTGGCCAGTGCTTTACAAGCAACATTAAAAGCGGGCACGACACCCGGCATCCAGACAATCCATTCAGGCTCTATTGCCCAGCCGTGCTTATCCTTAAGCCAACGCATCACCGCATTGTTCGCCCCTGTATGCTGCGAGGGCAATGTGTAACCTAAAATCCCAGAGTTTACTTCTTGCTGAACCGCTTCCAATATTGGATCTGCACAACGAAATTCAGTATCGGCGACCCACATGGGCAAAATATCTTTGCCTGCATATTTTTTCCATTTAAATGCATCAGTGCCGACTCTGGGTGATGGCTGATCAAAATTCATGTAAGTTCCTTGTAGACTAATGACATAACGCGAAGGTGTATGCCAACATTTATTCAGTAAAAATACTATCGAGTTTGTCGAGTAAATCGTGGGCAGTGAAAGGTTTTGCAATAAACGCTGTTGCGCCTAAATTTCTCGCTTCTAGCACGCTTTCGCGTGTCGCATTTGCGGTCAACATAATAAATGGCGTTTGAACATCTCGCAGACGAAATGCACCGAGAAGTTCCAGACCCGTCACGTCAGGCATCATCAAATCGCTGATCACTAGATCAAACTTAGTTTCGCCCTCAGTCAAATCAAGTAAGGCCTCTCGGCTATTTTCAAACGCCACAATCTGCCCCGATGTATATTCATCCAACATCAGAGTTAATAGTTCAAGGGTGACACGGTCGTCATCCACAGCGAGAATATTTAGATTGCGTTTACTCATTCAAATAATGCGTTGTGTAAAACCGACACAATTTCTGCACTGTCTTCAGCTTTCACTAAAAACGACATATTGTGTGGGTTAGCACCAAAACAAATCATACGTAGATTATAGTCTGCAATTGCAGCAAAGATGCGACTCGGCACACCTTTTTGTGATTGCATATGATTTCCAACAACGGTGACAAGGTCAAAGCCCTGCTCTACCGTTACTTCGCTCATCGTCTCAAGCTCTTCAATCGTACGTTGGTTAAGTCTCTCCGCAACAGAATTCGGTGGATTATCCAAGGTAAACGAAATCGCTATCTCTGATGTTGTCACCAAATCTACCGAGAGTTTATGCTTGGCAATGATGCTAAACACCTTCTCCAAATAACCTTGCGCATACAACATTTTCGGTGTTTTCACCGTGACCATAACCTGTTCACGACGACGGGTAATTGCCCTGTAAGGTGGTTCATGCTCACAGTCGCGCACAATCCACGTACCACCTTTTTCGGGCTCGCGACTTGACCCTACAAAAACCGGTATATCTCTGCGCAGAGCTGGTTCCATCGTTGCCGGGTGTAACACTTTAGCACCGAATGTTGCCATTTCTGCAGCTTCTTCAAAGCTCAATTCTGGTAATGGGCGCGCTGCCGGGGTGAGTCTTGGATCCGTGGTGTATACACCTATAACATCGGTCCAAATTTCGCAGCTCTTGGCATTCAGTGCCTCCGCTAATAATGCGGCAGTGAAGTCTGAACCACCGCGTCCTAGCGTTGTGGTATTGCCGCTTTCATCAGCCCCGACGAAACCTTGCGTGACGATCACATGACGCTTGATATCGGGCGCCAACACTTCATCTGAACGCACCTTTATAAGTTCTACATTCGGCACGGCTTCGCCGTAAGTGTCATCGGTAATAAGCACCTTACGTACATCAAAGTTGAGCGCCTCAATGCCGTTTTGTTTAAACACTTCACTGCATAACAGAGACGACATCCGTTCACCCATCGACATCAAAGCGTCTTTTAAGTCATGTCGATGTAAAATTTCTTCGTGATGCGCGAGTTGCTCAATCTCCGTCAACAAATCATCTAGCTTGGGCTGCACAGATGCTTTGTTATCGAGTTGCTCAAGAATGGCGTACTCAATGGATTTTATCTGCTCGCACACTTCAGCGATCTGAGCCTGAGAAAGCGGAGAGAACGCCAGTTGGACCAAGAAATTCGTTACGCCAGCTGCGGCACTCACCACCACGACGCGCGTTTCGGGATTGCGCTTAACAACGTTAGCACAATGGCTAATAGCGCCGAAATTAGCAACGCTGGTGCCCCCAAACTTAGCTACATTGATAGCATTACTCACGGCTAACATCTCCTCTTAAAATAACTCACTTACTGGCTAACAAAGGTGACCTTGTCACCGACTTCAATATTATTTTTTGCAAACCACCCCTGGTTCATCTCAAGGGCATACAGTACTTTGCGCGACGAAGGCACGGGCTCTTCGTTGAGCGGAAACATTGGCTTAATATCAGCAATGACCCCTTGCTTATCTATATACGCAATATCCAAAGGCACGTAGGTGTTTCTCATCCAGAATCCGGCAAACCTTGGATACTCCAACTTGAACAGCATGCCACATGAGTCACACAACTCCTTACGGAACATCAGACCTCGCGATCGTTGTTCAAACGTAGTGGCGTATTCAACCGTCAATCGTTGCTGATTAATTTCGACAACCGCCTGTCCAAAGGACACGGGATCGTATTCATCTGCGAACACAATAAGTGTAGCGATACTAAGCGACACCAAAACGATTAGCCATCGAAAGTGATATAACATGTAGGACTTACTCATATTCATTCAAAAAAAAACCGGGCGACGTATCACGTTGCCCGGTTTTTTGTTTTACGTAGACCGATTATGCAACGTTTAGCGTTGGGATAATCTTGGCTTTCGCCGCTTCTTCAGCTTTCTTAAAGACATCCATTTGATCGAAGTTCAAATATTTGAACACTTCAGAACTCATAGAGTCAATCTTGCTTGCGTACTGCATATACTCTTCAGTCGTTGGAACGCGACCCACGATTGCACCAACAGCAGCAAGTTCTGCTGAACACAAGTAAACGTTAGCACCGTCACCTAAACGGTTCGGGAAGTTACGTGTAGACGTTGACAGTACCGTGGTACCGGCAAGAACACGTGCCTGGTTACCCATACACAATGAACATCCTGGCATTTCTGTACGAACGCCGGCACGGCCATAAATGTTGTAATAACCTTCTTCCATCAACTGCGCTTGGTCCATTTTCGTTGGTGGTGAGATCCACAAGCGAGTAGGCAAAGTACCGTTGTACTGTTCAAGTAACTTACCAGCCGCACGGAAGTGACCGATGTTCGTCATACACGAGCCGATGAATACTTCATCAACACTGTCACCCGCAACATCTGACAACGTTTTCGCATCATCAGGATCATTCGGACAACATAAGATAGGCTCTTTAATGTCATCAAGGTTAATTTCGATAACTTCTGCGTATTCTGCGTCTTTGTCAGCTTCCATCAGTTCTGGGTTAGCCAACCATTCTTCCATCTTGCGAGCACGGCGCTCAAGCGTACGTGGATCGCCGTAACCTTCGTTAATCATCCAACGCAACATGGTGATGTTAGAACGCAAGTACTCAGCAACTGAATCTTCAGATAGCTTGATGGTACAACCTGCAGCAGAACGCTCAGCTGACGCATCTGACAATTCAAATGCCTGTTCTACCGTTAGGTTTTCAAGGCCTTCAATTTCTAAGATACGACCAGAGAAGGCGTTAATTTTGCCTTTCTTAGCAACGGTTAATAGGCCTTGCTTAATACCATAAAGTGGGATTGCGTGAACAAGGTCACGTAATGTGATGCCAGGCTGCATTTTACCACTGAAACGGACTAGTACTGATTCAGGCATATCAAGTGGCATAACGCCTGTCGCGGCTGCGAACGCTACCAAGCCAGAACCTGCAGGGAAAGAAATACCCATTGGGAAACGAGTGTGAGAATCACCACCAGTACCCACAGTGTCAGGCAATAGCATACGGTTCAACCAAGAGTGGATGATACCGTCGCCAGGACGCAATGAAACACCACCGCGGTTCATGATGAAATCAGGCAATGTGTGTTGCGTATCAATATCAACAGGCTTCGGATAGGCTGCCGTGTGACAGAATGACTGCATTGTTAAATCGGCTGTAAAACCTAAACATGCTAGGTCTTTCAATTCATCACGCGTCATAGGACCCGTAGTGTCTTGGCTACCAACTGTTGTCATTTTAGGTTCGCAATAAGTACCTGGGCGAATACCGTCTACGCCACATGCTTTACCCACCATTTTCTGTGCCAGTGTAAAGCCTTTACCCGTATCAACTGGTTGCTCTGGACGACGGAACAAGTCTGTTTCACCCATGCCCAATGACTCACGCGCTTTCTCAGTCAAGCCACGACCGATGATCAAATTGATACGACCACCGGCACGTACTTCGTCTAGCAATACCTTTGACTTGTAGCTGTATTCAGCAAGTACTTCGCCACTGTCGGCATTCAAGATTTTGCCGTCTAGTGGATAGATGTCGATCACATCACCCATGTTCATGTTGTCAACATCAGCTTCAAACACTAATGCGCCAGCATCTTCCATGGTATTGAAGAAAATAGGTGCAACTTTACCGCCAATACAGATACCGCCACCGCGCTTGTTTGGAACGCCTGGCAAGTCTTCACCGAAGAACCAAAGTACACTGTTGGTCGCTGATTTTCTTGAAGAACCAGTACCGACAACGTCACCTACGAATGCAACTGGGTTACCTTTCGCTTTGATCTCTTCGATTTGCGCAAGCGGGCCTACTTCACCATGCTTTTCAGGCTCAAGACCATCGCGCGTCATTTTGTACATTGCACGTGCGTGCAAAGGAATATCTGGACGTGACCACGCATCAGGCGCCGGTGATAAATCATCTGTATTGGTCTCGCCGGTTACTTTAAATACCGTCGCAGTGATTTTCTCAGGTAAATCGGCACGAGAGGTAAACCACTCACCTTCTGCCCATGACTGCATAACTTCAGTCGCGTACTTGTTACCCGCTTTGTGTTTTTCTTCAACATCGTGGAAGGCATCAAACATCAATAGCGTGTGCTTCAACTCTTCCGCTGCAAGCTCTGCCAAATCCGAATCATCAAGCAATGACACCAACGTTTCGATGTTGTAACCACCGTGCATGTTACCTAACAACTGCACAGCCGCATCTTTATCAATCAGTGGGCACTCAGCTTCACCTTTTACAATCGCGCTTAAAAAGCCCGCTTTTACATACGCGGCTTCATCTACGCCTGGAGGTACGCGTTCTGATAGTAGTTCGAGTAAAAATTCACCTTCACCTGCAGGTGGATTTTTCATCAGTTCAACCAATTCGGCGACTTGCTCAGCACTGAGTGGCTTTGGTGGAATGCCTTCGGCAGCGCGCTCGTCAACGTGTTTGCGATACTGTTCTAACACTATTCGATTCCTCGTGGTTGGTTCAATAAATACGCGAACGACGCGTACTTAAAATAAATGGATAATTTAACAGGCGAAGTATAGCGCTTTGACGGTACAAATTAAATCTTGATGGAGCTTTTGTTTAGTTATAGCCGCCATTCATCGCCAGAATTACTTACTTCGGTAACATTTTCAGAATTGATGCCTCGGGCCCGTCAGTCAGTATATAGACCGCCCCATCCAACCCCATGTGAATATCACGTAACCTTTGTTGTAAATCATCAACAACGGGCATAGCAAATACACTCTTCTGGTTGACAATTCTGACCCAGTACAAGCGCTTCGCCGCCAGTGAGGTAACCAGCAAGTCGCCTTCCAGAGCAGAATATAAATCGCCGTGCACAACGGTCATGGATGAGGGCGCAATGGATGGTGTCCAATTGACGATGGGGGCCCGCATGCCTGGATAATCATCAAACGGCGTGATATTCGCACCACTGTAATCTTTGCCTTGGGTAACCACCGGCCAACCGTAATTTTGGCCTGCTCGTAGTATGTTTATCTCATCTCCACCCGCAGGGCCATGTTCGTTTAAATAAATTAGATTGCTGGTTGAATCGACCTCCAATCCCTGTGCGTTACGATGGCCCAATGTGTACACATAATCTATCGGAGAGCCATTGCCTTTATAGTAGGGGTTATCAGCCAGCGGTGTGCCCGAATCGCTCATACGCAGCACTTTTCCTAAGTGGGATGATTTAACCTGCGCTTGCTCTCGATAGTCAAAGCCATCACCGCTTGTCACTAGCAATGAACTGTCCGCTAAAAATGCCATCCTACCGGCATAGTGCACCGGCGTAGCTCTATCTGGTTCAGCACGGAAAATCACTTCCCAATCACCTAATGTTTTTTGTGTATATGTTGCTCTAGCGACCGCAAGATGATTAGCATCTGCAGTGCCTTCTGCATAGGTGATATACACAAAGGGCTTTTGGTTAAAGTCTGGATGCAGTGCGACATCCATTAAGCCCCCTTGACCGGCCACATATAAATCATCGGGCATATGGGTAAACTCGGCTAACGGCTCACCATCTTTAGACACCAATCGAATTTGCCCTTGCTTCAATGTAATGAGCCATTCTTCAGTCGGTAACTGTTTGATCGCCCAAGGGTTTATCAAAGACGAATGAAACGGCGTTATCGAGACTTCAGGAAACATTTCATTGGCAGTATTAGCATGGGCTTGAATACCAATGGAAATCACAGCATTGATGAGAAAGGCAAAAGACAATAGGCGAATATTCGACATCACAAAGGGCTGGAACATAGAGATCTTATGGCTATAGTGTATGGCTGTAATCTAGCCTAATTAGATTGTAATGCAAATTCACTACCGCTATGGTGATTGCGATTTAGAGGAGATGTTATTCAATGAAAAATGCCGTTAGGTGGATAAAAGCGTGGTTGATTGCCAGTGTTGTGACTTATTTGCTTGCCAGCATCGCACATTCACAATTTGTTCTCCTCGAACTGCTCAAAATTGATATTGATGTCTCTGCAAGTCAGTGGGTATCAATGACAGCCAGCGATCTTGCTGGACTAGGTCTCACCTACGGCCCCGTGATCATGCTCAGTCTATTGATCGCATTTTTATCGCTAACCGCCGTTAGCAAATACATACTGCGCACTCCTAACTGGGTATTCGTCGTAGGCGGCGCTTTGGCTATAGCCATTATGCTGCTAGCGATGCAGCCCATTCTCAACGTCACCTTAATAGCAGGTGCCCGCTCGACGTTGGGATTTTTATCTCAATGCTGTGCAGGCTTGGTCGGTGGCTGGACATTCGCTCGTCTATCATCGCGTTAACGCCCCATTGCGACTTTCGTCATATACATTTTCAGATTCAGCCACGCTATATTTGTGCATAAATGTAATCGAATTGTTAAATCAATCCGTATATGCTGAACTTCTGTCACATTAATAATAAAAGCGAGTCGCTATGTTCCAAGATTTATTGCCAGAAAATGTCCACTCTCTCCCTGATTATGTTGAGCACGTATTTGCCACCTATGGTGATGCGCCAGCGTATACTGCACTAGGACAGACGCTATCATTTGCTGAAATAGAGCAGCGTTCAGCCGCGTTGGCCAATTACCTCCAACATGGCGCTGGACTCCAACCTGGCGATCGAATCGCGATCCAGTTACCCAATTTATTACAAAATCCGATTGCGGTGTATGCGGCTTTAAGAGCCGGTTTGGTTGTGGTCAATACAAACCCTTTGTATACACCAAGAGAAATGCAACATCAGTTTAGTGATTCGGGCGCTAAAGCCCTGATTATTCTTGCGGATCTTCTGCCTAATTTTGAAAAAATCAAAGCTGATACCGGTATTGAAACGGTCATCATTACATCAGCAACGGAATTATTAAATCCTGCTACAGAACCTCAGCACGCAGAGTATGTTTCGCTTACATCAGCAATATCCAAGGGGTCTGAACTGCCTGCGTTTTCGCGCCCAGCAGTGACCATGGACACACTGTGCATGTTGCAATACACAGGTGGTACAACGGGTCTTTCAAAAGGCGCTGCGTTATCCCACGGCAACGTATTAAGTAATAGCGTACAAACTTTGGATAGGCTAGGTGAAAGTTTCCGCAGCGGAGAGGAAATCGTTGTTTGTCCGCTACCGCTATATCATATATACGCATTTACAGTTTGTATGATGACGTTCTTCGCCAAAGGTTGCCTCACCATTCTTATTCCTAACCCGCGTGATCCCGATGCGTTTATCAGTGCGATCAAACCCTATAAATTTACCACGTTTGCTGGTATCAATACTCTGTTCGTCGGTCTTGGCCAACACCCTGATTTCAAAGCGTTGGACTTTTCGGCATTGAAGCTAACACTGTCAGGCGGCACAGCCTTGACCAGTGCTGCGGTTGATATATGGAAAGCCGTAACGGGTTGCAGCATTACCGAAGGTTACGGCTTGTCAGAGACAGCGCCAGTACTTACCTTTAACCAACCGGGCGCGGAAGAAATAGGCACTATTGGCACGCCTCTTTTAGGCACTGAAATACGACTGTTGGATGAAAACGATAAGCCTGTGGAAGATGGTAAAGAAGGACAAATTGCCGCTCGAGGTCCTCAGGTAATGCTTGGTTATTGGCAGCGTGATGATGCAACTGCTGAGGTGATGACGGCCGATGGGTTCTTTAAAACAGGCGACATCGGTGTAAGACTCCCCAGCGGAGCAATTAAAATCGTCGATCGTCTGAAAGACATGATTTTGGTGTCTGGATTTAATGTCTACCCCAATGAAGTAGAAAATATACTCACCTCACACCCCGCTATCGTTGAAGCGGCTGTAGTGGGCGCTCCAGATGACAAAACGGGTGAACGCGTGTGCGCTTATGTCACGGTATCTCAGCCCATTGATGAAGCTGAGGTTATCGCGTTTTGCCGCGAGCAATTGACGGCCTATAAAGTGCCGAAAGAACTTCACGTATTGGATGAATTGCCTAAGTCGACGGTAGGCAAGATACTGCGCAGGGAACTACGCAAATAGTGTAAACGGTGCCCCGCGCCATTCTGTGCGGGGCCGCTATGCACAGCCCTAACACCTCTCTCGCTTCGATAACGATATCCATCGAACATGTAGAATACTTTGTCGAAAACGTCGCCCATGACGTCGTCGATAACAGTGCATTTTAACCACCGCTCATATACACTTCGCGCCAATAGTAAACAGGCAATTTGAACCCCATGACAACGAATAACACTATCAACAAGGTTATCCTAACCCATGAGCAACTCGCGCAATTAGAGTTGATCAGCGGCACATCGGGTCGAGCAGTGAGGTGGCTTGTGGGGGGCTTCACCCTCTCTTTTGGCGCATTATTGTATTGGCTTGTTATCGCTAAACCAGAAGTGCCATTTGTGATAAAGGTGATAAGTTCGAGTCTTTTTGCTATCGCGATTCTAGCGTTAATTATCAGTGGTCGGCTCAAACGAGGCTGGCCAAACATATTACATGACAATGACTATCTGTATGTGGTTTATGATCCTGCTAAATCAGAATTCTTAAGCATCCCATTTGAGCTCATTTCGAATTGCACAAAGAAAATGCTTTATCCCAATACGATGGCGGTATCGATTGAACTTGTGGCCGACAAGTTAAGTGATGATTGCCAACAATTATTGAAATCAGCAATCTTTCCGGCTGAAAACGCCGTGCATATTTACAGTGCGTTAAACAGCCGGAATAACATTATTTTGCGTGTGAAGGCGCTCATTCAAAAAAGCGCCTCCGCAGATTAAGCGGCTTGCTTCGACGCAATCCACTCGTCAATCAAACGCTCTAGGATCGGTAACGGAACAGCACCGCCGCCAAGCACTATGTCGTGGAATTGGCGGATATCAAACTTATCCCCCAATGCCTGCTGTGCTTTTTCACGCAGCTCCAATATCTTGATCATACCGATTTTGTAACCCGTGGCTTGTCCCGGCCAAACAAAGTAACGTCTAACTTCTGACTGTATTTGACCAATGGGTACAGGTGAATTCTGCTGGAAGTACTCAATCGCCTGTTGCTCAGTCCAGCCCTTAGCATGAATACCTGTATCCACAACTAGACGAATAGCACGCCACATTTCGGTTACCATACGACCAAAATCTGAATAGGGGTTTTCATAGGCACCCATCTCTTTCGCCAATAACTCAGAATACAATGCCCAACCTTCTACATAAGCATTGAAGAACTGCTGTGTTCTGAATGTCGGCACGCCCTCTAACTCTTGAGCAATGGATATTTGCATGTGATGGCCAGGGTTTCCTTCGTGATAAGCAATCGCTTCCATCTCATTCTTTGGCATCGATGTCATATCAATCAGGTGGGCATAATACACACCCGGACGTGAACCATCTGGCGTGCCAGGGTAATAATGTTGCGCAGCCCCTGGTTGTTCACGGAAAGCTTCAACCCGTTTAACGATCAAATCAGCTTTCGGCAAAATACCAAAGTATTCTGGTAACTTACTGTGTATATAATCGAGATAAGCGGTGGAATCATCAATATACCCCTGACGACCTTCGTCAGTATTGGGGTAAAAGAAGCGCTCGTCATCTGTTGCGGTTTTAATAAACTCAAAGAAGGCAGGCAGATCACCGTCAAACTCAACCTTATCCTTGATAGATTCCATTTCTTGACGTAAACGCGCAACTTCCGCTAAACCCACATTATGAATTTCATCTGCGGTCATTTGCGTCGTCGTCGAATTGTATAAAGCTGCGTTGTAAGCCGCTATCCCATCAGGTAAGGCACTCATCCCTTGCGCTTCTTCAGACACATTTTCACGGTCAGCTTTATGCCAATCAATCAATGCTTTATAGCTGGCATAGAAGTCCGTCAACAATGCTTCGCGCACTTGTTGTTCGAATGCATCCGCCTCGGCTTGTTGAATAGTGCCAGCTTCCACTAAGCCCGCAATTTTGCGCTTAGCATCAGCAAAAATAGCGGAGTCTTCGTCACTGTCTTCGGTAAAGGGTAAGCCCGTGATCAAATTCGTCGCTTGCTCGATTACGCCGTCATAAGCGAAATAAGGCGGGCGTACACCTTCGCTGGCATGTAGTTGCGCTCGCGTTAAGAGTTGAGCAACACCTGTCGCAAGTCCACTGATACGTGAGATGTAATCACTCATATCCTGCGCACTGGTGACATTGTGGAAATTAATCAATAAATTTGGCAATGAACTCTGCGGGCCAGACATTTGTGAGAAAATATAGGCTCGACGTTGGAATGGACGCATTGCCGTAGCAACGTCATAGCCATATACCCAAATGTCGTAAGAGATTTTCGCATCGGCACTTAACGCATCATAATCAAACTGAGATTTAAGCTCTTCAACACTGGTCTTTAACCAGTTATAGCGCTCTTCATCAGCCGCCTCAGACATATCATCAATCTCACCATAGCGCTCTTTTCGCCCTAATGATGTTAGGGTCAATGGCGATTGCATCAGTTGCTCTTCATACTTCGTCTCAAACCATTGATTTAAACGCTCAGACTCCGTTTGAGTCGCTGCGGCTGTTGCTTCCGTCGCAGCGGCAGTGCTGGCTGAATTGGTTTGTGATTCAGGTGCTTTTGAGCATGCACCTAGCGCTAGCACTGCACTCAATGCCAACGCTACTTTTGTGATACGTAAATTCATTTTCCTTCCTGATCGTTAATTATTATGAGTTGAATAAAATTTAGCTAGCTGTCTAAACAAGGCTAAATGACGCGATGACCACTGCAATGACTTATCGTTAAATCGGTGATTCGCTGAGGTTTTGACTATGACTACCTTAGCATCTGGATCCACATAAATATATTGGTCATAAATACCACGGGCCATAAATTCATCTTGGCGTCCTGGGGGAAGCCACCATTGGTAACCGTAGCCATAGTCAACGGTATTCTCTATGTCATTCGATCCTTTCACATGCTCATCTTGCGCATGGGTAGAGGCATCAACCCAATCCGCCGGCACAATTTGTTGACCGTTTAAATGCCCCGCATTGGCATATAACCAACCAAACTTAGCATAGTCACGCACCGTGATATTGAGCCCGCCCAACGCCAGCTCCATGCCATCGTCATCTTGCATCCAGTACGCATCGTCTTGCATGCCCAAGGGCTCCCACAAATACTGTTGCGCGTATTCGGTCAAACTCATCCCCGTTGCTCGCACCAGCACCATACCCAATACTTGAGTGTCGATGCTGACATAATGATGTACTCGACCGGGAGGCCGCTCTGATTGCAAAGATGCAGTAAAGTCATCTAAAGACGTACCAAAAGCAATGGCGCGGGAAAAGCGGTTAATATCCGAGTTGAAATCCGCGTAATTCTCATTGAATTTAACCCCTGAGGACATTTGCAGCGCGTCTTTAATGGTCACATTGCGATAACCACTTTCACTTAACTCAGGCACATAGTTAACCACAGGCTCATCAATCGACTTGACGTGACCTTGTGACAAAGCGATACCGAAAAGCGCTGAGACAAAAGACTTCGCCACCGAGAACGACATATGTTGAACATCTTGCCCCCCTGTCTCACCGTAGTATTCATACACGATATTCCCATCCTGAATGACCATTAAACCGGTGGTGCGACTGGCCAGAACGAAATCTTTCACACTTTCTTTATAAGGACTGTCCTCAATCGTTACTGCGTCTGAAGCATCTGCTTTTTGGTATGGAAACTCAATGGGCTCACTGCTGGCTGACAACGTGGTAACATTGAAGGACTGCGCCATAGAGACAAAGTTCTGCGCTATCTTATCTTCATCATATAGCGTTATCGCCGTATACAAACGTTTAATACTACTGGCATAAACTGCCACCAGTACGATAGCAATGCCAATTATCGATGCCGCAATGAGTTTCTTTTGTCGCATTCTATCTCGTTCCCTATTGCGTAATGCCGTGTGCTAACAACTGAAAGGCGTATTCTTCTGCTCGGTCTTTCAGTCGACCATAACGACCACTATTAGCAAAATGCCCCGCGCCCATATTCATGCGCATAACCAACAAGTTTTGGTCGGTCTTAGTCGCACGCATTTTGGCATTCCATTTAGCTGGCTCCCAATAGGTTACTCGAGGGTCATTCAGACCTCCGGTGACCAGCATAGGCGGATATTCACGCGCAACAATGTTGTCATAAGGCGAGTAGGATTGAATGAATTCAAACGCTTGCTTATCTTTAATCGGATTTCCCCACTCTTGCCACTCTGGTGGCGTTAACGGCAAGGTTTCATCTAGCATGGTATTCAGTACATCCACAAACGGCACGACCAGTGAAACCGAACGCCATAATTCAGGGGCTTGAACAGTCATCGCGCCCATCATCTCGCCGCCCGCACTGCGTCCAGCGATCGAGATATTGCCTTTACTGACGTATTGTTGATCAATCAAAAACTCAGCCACATCAATGAAATCGGTAAACGCATTCATACGCTTGTCGAGTTTGCCATCTAGATACCATTGATATCCCATTTCGTCGCCCCCTCTAACGTGTGCATACGCGAATGAGAAACCTCGATCTAGCAAACTGATGCGATCAATGGAAAAGTTCGGGCTGATGCCTGAGCCATACGCGCCGTAGGCGTACAAGGACATTGGCGCTTGACCGTCTCGCTTGAAGTCTTTGTGATACACAATCGATATAGGAATGCTCGCACCATCGCGCGCGGGCGCCATTAAACGCTCAGTGATGTAATCCTCCGGGTTATAACCTGATGGAATTTGCTTCACTTTTCGTGTGATCAGGTCTTGCGTATCGACTTGATAATCAAACACTGTATCTGGCGTTATCATCGATTCATAGTTGACGCGCAAATGATGCTGTTCAAACTCTGGGTTAGCCCCCAAACCAACAGAGCGGGCCGCTTCTGGGAAAGACAACTGCTGGATCAATTCCCCATCAAAATTATGCAATTGCACGTGCTCAACACCGTCAATCGATAAGGCTATGGCGATAAAGTCGTTAAACGTTTGGAATCCTGTCAAATACTGACGATCGCTACCCGCAATAAGCGATAACCACTGGCTACGGTCACTCGCTTTTTGGGATAAGCTCTGTGCATCAATACGCACTAATCGCGAATTAACGTGTTCATCATTCACCAACATAAACAGCTGTTCATGGGCGGCGTCTAGTTCTGCTCGAATGCCATCCGCTTTACTGACCAAGACGATAGGCTCAGCAGATAAATCATCTGCGGGGATAATAGCAACCTCGTTAGTTCCACCTGTCTCTGAGGTTTTAACCAACCAACGATCATCGGATGTAAAATAGTAACTGAGGAAATATTTAGGATCGGATTCAGTAAACAAAACGCTATCAATGTCTTCATCAGCGCTGGGGTTCAAACGTCTTAGATTAATGGATTCAGTAAACCAGCGATCGGCGCTCAACTTGTCGTACACAATCCCTTTGCTGTCGGGAGTAAACTCAACCGTTCCCCCCATATCATTTAAATCAACCGGCAAAATCTCATTGGTGGTTAAATCTTTTACCACTGTGGTGTAACGCTCATCACCACTGGTATCTACAGTATAAGCAAGCAAACGGTTGTCTGGTGAAACGGTCCAATCCCCGAGCACGAAATAGTCATAGTCTTTCGCTAAAGCAGGGACATCAATGATGACCATTTCCTCATCACTGCCCAGACGTTTGCGCAAATACGTTGGGTAGTTATCCCCTTGTCTATATTCATATCGATATTCATAGCCGTTTTTAACATAGGGAACAGAACGGTCAGTCTCGTCCACTCGCCCTTTAAACTCCTCAAACAACTTCTCCACCAACGCTTTATGTGGCGTTAAAAACTGATCAAAATATTCATTTTCAGCTTTTAGATAAGCCAGCACATCAGGATCTTGGGTATTGGGATAGTTCGGATCTTTTAGCCAAAAGTAGGGGTCATCAAGCTGGATCCCATGATAAGTACGTGAACTGGTTCTGGCTTCAACTATAGGAGCAGGTGTATCCAATTGTTTAAGGCGAGGAAAGGTTTCTGTCACGTTGGATCCTTCGGAGATAGTGTTTTGTTTCGCTGGAGAACACGCTGTCATAATACAAACAGCTAAAGCAAGCGTGATATGACGCTTTACGCAATTGATTTTCATAGGGGGAATATAGGTTTTATTATTATTGTAGAACCAATATACAAAAAAAAACGCCGCTAATGCGACGTTTTTCTGCTCACTACCTAAACTAATTACTCGCTTGCGCCTAATTCAGCCTGATTACGCTCAAATGTACGCTTTTCACCTTCAACGTATTTAGCCCATTGTTGCGCCATACCGCGACTTCCTGAGAATTTCTCTGCTTCCGCGAGCTCATTCAATGCATCCACAAAGCGTCTTTGATTGTAGTAGGCCATACCTAACACCAAATGAACCGTTCCAGGGTTAGACAAACCGCCCTTTTCAATCGCTTTTTGAGACGCGGCAACAGCGTTATCCCACTGTTCCATGTTGAGATAAATTTGACCTAACTGAGCGTCTAAATCGCCATCTTCCGACAATTCTGCCGCCGCTTGCATAACCGGCACGGCTTTCTCATTTTCTTTCGCTTGTGACCAGCACTGCGATAAGAACTTAAGGTTACGTAGATTGCGCTCTAAAACACCTGACGCTAACGCTTGTTCCATTAAACGAGCACATTTATAAGGGGCCTGATGGAAGTAATACAGCTGCGCCATGTTAAAGGTATCTGATGCAGAGGTAACATAACCTTGCTGATAAGCCGCTTCCATTAGCGCATATTGCTCTTGTTCACGTTCAAGCTCACCGTACATGGCCGCTAACTGCACCCAATATTTAGGTTCATCGAACAAACGCACCATTTTGACGAGTACATCTTTAACCTTTTCAGGTTGCTTAAGCTCATAAAACACCGCACGTTGCAGGATCAACCAACCTTCGTCAGGGATCATGCCTTCTGCTTCATGATCTTGGATAGCCTTAGTGATATAACGCTCTGCTTCAGCATATTGCTTATTCTGATAATAAGCTTGCGCTTTGATGACTAAGTTCTTCGGCGGAATTTCACCTTTTGCAAGCGATTCCCAACGCTCGAGTGCGGTAATGCTCTCTGCATAGTTGCCACGCATCAAATGTAGCTGCGCCAAACTGAATAACGTCGTTTGTTCAAACGTTTCTGGAATAGGTGTCTGCGCCACTACGCTTTCGAATGACTCTATCGCTTTGTCATAATCTTCAGCGTTGTAGTAAATAAAGCCATAAAAGTTGTACAACATCGCCAACTCATAGCTATTCATCGAGCTTGATTTGGATTCAACTTCATCAAGAACCTCAATAGCGCCATTGACATTGCCTTCATCCGCTAGACTCTGAGCACGAGATAACTGGTCATATACGCGGGAGCGTAATGCCGGTACTTTTCTCGTTTGTTTTTGGCTGGCGGGGGTATCTTGTGCAGTTACCGGTGCGCTAGTCGCTAACCCAACCACTAGGGTTAGGGCCATTAAGCTACTACTCACCGCTAATTTCATAATGTGCTTAGTGAATACCATCAGGATTACCCATCAATCTTAAAGGTTATGCGGTTTTGAACACCAGACACTTCTGTTGCCTCACCGTTCACAACACGTGGCTTATATTTGAATTTCAATGCCGCATCCATCGCGGCTTGTTCAAAAATACCTTGCGGATTCGCTTCAACAACAATGGGATCGCGAACCGAGCCTTGTTTGGTAACGGTAAACTCTACAATTACAAAGCCCTCGATACCACGCTGCAAAGCTCTGCGTGGATAAACCGCAGCAACCTTCACGATCGGTAGATATTCACCATCTCCCGACTCCAACGCCAAACCACCGTCTAAAGCGACATCACCCGACACGTCTGCAGCAAAATCCAACCCCGCACCTTCGCCATCTGGTGAAGGTGAATCCAATTGCGGCTGTTCCATTTGCGGCGGAGGCTCTTTCGGCGGAGGCGGTTTACGTGGTTTACGTTCCTTTGCCTCTACTTGTTCATCTTGCTTCACGCGAACAAAGTCCAGCACACTGCCTTCAGGAGGTTCAGTGAGCGCACTGCCACCCGACTGGATCAGTGACTGCATCAGGAAAAACAGTCCCAGTGTGATGACAAGCGATAGAACAATTGCACTGATAAATCGGAGCATTGTTTACTTCTCTTGCGTTGCTATTGAAACGTCATAAACCCCAGCCGCTCGCGCAGCATCCATGACTTTAATCAACGTTTCTGTAGTCGATTTACGATCGGCCTGGATAACAACCGTACCTTGAGGGTTTTCTGCATGTAAGCGTTCAATATTGGCTTGAACTGCTCGAACATCAATGCGACGTTTGTTGATCCAAATTTCACCCGTATCAGAGATTGCCACCAAAATATTAGCGCGATCTTTCTGTACCGCAGTTGCAGCATCTGGACGATTCACATCAATACCGGCTTCTTTAACGAAAGAGGCGGTTACAATGAAGAAAATCAACATGATAAATACAACGTCCAGCATTGGCGTCATATCAATTGTTGCTTCTTCTTCATCTACTAAGTTCTGAAAGTGCTGCTTCATAATCTAATTCCTCATTCCCGATGCGTTTTGCATCAGAAAATCATTAACGCTGTATTTCCATCGCATCTTCTAGATGCATACGCTCAGACTTCACTGTGCGTGTTAACCAAGTCGCGGCGAAAACGCCTGACAGAGCACCCACCATTCCTGCCATAGTAGGAATAGTCGCCTTAGATACGCCTGATGCCATTGAGCGGGCATTACCCGAGCCAGAAATGGCCATAACATCAAACACTTCAATCATGCCTGTCACTGTACCCATCAAGCCTAACAGTGGGCACAACGCCACCAACGCTTGAATAATTGGAATACTGCCGTTGAGCTGAATACTCAAACTCGAAATTGCTTTTTGACGAATCTGTTCTGCAAACCATGAAGAGCGGTCTTGGCGTGCTTTCCATGCAGTAATAGCCGCTCGTTTGTCCTGTTTGTATGTAAAGAACAAGTAAAAAGCGCGTTCGAGTATCAATAGCCACATCACGAAGATCAGCAGACCGATGACCAGGAGAACCTGACCACCTGTCTCTGTAAAATCGCGTATTGCTTCGAAAATCTCGATCATGGGTTAGCTCCGTTCAGCACGTTCCGCTATAACACCAGACGCTTGTTCTTGCAGGATATACACAATGTTCTTACTGCGTGTATTCAACATTGCGTATAGCAACGTAGTAGGAATCGCAACAACCAAGCCCAATACGGTTGTAACCAAGGCTGTCGAAATACCACCTGCCATCAATTTAGGGTCACCCGTACCAAACAAAGTAATCGCTTGGAAGGTATTGATCATACCGGTTACCGTACCCAATAGACCCATCAAAGGTGCTACGACAGAGATAATCTTAATGATAGTAAGGTTACGACCTAATTTAGGCACTTCACCTAAGATCGCCTCAGTCAGGTGCAGTTCAAGCGACTCAGTATCCGCTTCTGGATACTTATCTTTCACTTGCATAACACGGCCTAGCGGGTTGTCATTTTTGAAGGTATCCGATTTCAGCTGACGGTTGACCTTGGCACGAATCAATGTCAACGACACCAAACGTTCAAGAGCTAGCAACAAACCAATCGCACCCACGATAAGAATGATGTAACCAACCAATCCACCTTGTTCTACACGTTCACGTAAATTAGGTGCTTGAACCAATAAACCAAGAATTGAACCACCTGTTGGGTCTACACCAAATTGAACTAGGTCGCCGTTTGAATTTTGTAATTCAGCAGCGCTGTCGTTATACCGATCTGCCGGTTGACGCACTAGCTCAGCAACTGTGCCTGTGGCACTGTTGTAGTCTAAGTACATGCCATCAGCAACTAGCGCGAATGGTCCAACACGCACAACTTCTTTAGACACTTTCTTACCACCCGCTTCTACTACATCTGTAGTGAACTTGGTGACTTTGCCTGATTCTGTCATTTCACGCTGGATTTCAAACCATACACGCTCAATTTCTTCAATTGACGCCAATTTAGAGCTAGACCCCATAGACTGCGCCATTTCATCTAAGAAATCTGCACGGCCAGGAATTTGAGCTGAAATAACCGAGTTATAAAATTTATTCTTGGTATCGCCAGCCACTTGCTGTAACACACCAAATAACTCTTTTAATGAACCTAAACGGTTGTTTAGCGTTTCGTTTAGGTTGGCTAGTTGAATTTCGTTCTCTTCAAAATTCGTTTCCAAACGCTCTGACGTTTGCAACTTTTGGTCACGTAAACTTTCGGTATTGCGCAAGATTTGGTCTTGCTCCGCACGCTTCGCCATAAACTCTTGCTCACGCTGAGAGTTTTGTTGCGTCTGAGCAAACTTGCCTTCTTCTAATTGTTTCAACAACGCGTCTAGATCTAGTGCGCGGTCTTGAGCTAGCGCCTGACCAGACATAAGGCCAAAGGTTACCGCTGCAAGTGTAATTTTAACTAACTGTTTCATTGCTAACCTCTTAATCCGTCAACGCTACAGGCAACATCAGAAGATCTGGTGCCAATTGCTTTTTAGCCATACGTAAGCCTTTGGTGACTTGAGTACGGTAGCTAGAATCTAACTCTTCCCACTGACGTGTTTGCTTGTTCCAAACACCTTGACGGCTCGCATCACGTGTTTGCCAGATCAACGCTGTACGACCAAGACGAAGGAATTCCACATCACGCTCTTCGCCATCAATCATATGAATGCCGTTGTAGGCTTCTAGAGTGCGGCCATAATCCATTTCAACTTGATACGCTTCCATAACGCGGCGGAATTTTTCAGATGGTGCAACATCAGCGCGATCCATCATCGCTTGAAGATCAGCAATACGCTTGCGACGTTCTTCAGGAAGGAAAGGCATATCCAGCTCAACAAACTGTGCAAGGCCTTCAATCATGCGCAACATTAATGGGGTGATTTGACGCTCGATAACGCTCACTTCATCAATTGCAGAATTCAAGTCAGCCATTTCTTGCTCTTGGTTTGCAATTTGACGACGAAGCTGTTCGTTGTATACGTCTAAGCCTTCAATCTCTTTGTTCAGCGTTTTGAACTGTTGAAGCTTGTCATCAATCTGATCGGTGATTTGATTGATGCGTTGTTGAGAGTTTGCTGCGGATTCATTTGTTTCCTTAGCCACTTCAACCACAGGTTCTAAATATTTATCTTCCTGCGCGTGCACAGGTAGCATTACCCAAACACTGGCAATCAGTGCTAATGGTAGTGAATTCTTAAACGTCATATGCGCGTATCCCAGATAATTAAAAAGTCGGCAAGATCCGACTATCCAAACTGGCGGGAAGTATGCAGAAAATCTATGACAGTTTTATTACATAATTGTCATAATTATTTGTCACCCCCGGAGTAAAAATATTCCATTATTGCGTTTACTCGCGTACACTGCGCCGCGCTTACGCATGTTGGTAAGCACACTTTAAAGGAATATATAATGAAAAAATTGATTTTGTCTGCAATGACTGCAAGCGTTCTATTCTCATCTGGTTGCGCAACAATTCTTACTGAAAAAACTTCTAGTATTAACGTTGCAACATCTACTGGCCAAAAAATTCAAGTGACTGTTGATGGACAATCACATGAAGTGCCTGGAATCGTTAACGTTCAAAAACAAAACCAAAACAAAGTGATCGTTACTGATGCTGAAGGGTGTACATCAGAGACAGCTTTAAATAAAGAAGTCGAGCCTGCATTCTTCATTAACCTACTTTCTGGTGGCGTATTCGGTTCATCAACTGATTATGGCTCAGAAAAGATGTGGAAATATCAAGATTCTGTGACAATTAGCTGTCAACAATAATCTAGATGCAAAACATCCTATTGAAGGGAGGCTTACTGGCTTCCCTTTTGTGTTTTTGGAACTCCATTTTCGCAGTTCCAGTACATGCAAATGAAATATCAAATTTGGCCCAAAGTAACGAGTGGTTAAACAACATTCAGTGGACCGCCGAAGGTCCTGTCTCATATTCAGATAAATTCTATTTAACCCCAGAGCAAGCTACCGCTGAGGATGAGCTGCAGGCTACGATTAGACTGTTTGAGGAAAGCCCCGGCGAGATATGCCGTTTTCCGGCTCGACTACTACTGCTGCAAACACATTTAAATAGATTCACTGAAATAGATCCTAAACAACAATGTAAAGGATATGCCGAATTTCTAAACAAAGCGCCCATCGACTCGGTATCACTGGTTTATGCTTCCGAAAACGTGACACAAGCCAGCTCTATGATGGGTCACATTATGCTGAAAATATCAGGTGTAAACAGCTCAGGACTCCATGTTGAGCACGGTGTGACGTTTTTCACCGAGCTGGAGGGTTTCAATATTCCCAAGATACTCTGGCAAAGTTTAGTAACGGGTAAACCCGGATTTTTCCAAGTCGCGCCTTACGAACCGTTTTTAAACCATTATTTAGGCACCGAAGCCAGAAGTATTTATGAGTACCCTCTAACGTTGTCACATTGGCAACGAAGCCTATTGGCCGCGAGAGTTTGGGAACTAGGCGAGAATAATTTTGACTACTTCTTTCACACCTATAACTGTGCGACTGTGACCAAAGTTCTCCTCGCTTCGGTGGCCCCCGAATTGACGTTACACTTGGACGAATGGCTAACGCCAATCGACGTTGTTAAAGCTGCTGCAGATAGCAATTTAATTCAGTCTGCATCCATTTCTACAACCAACGAGTGGAAACTCAGATTTCTCAAGCGAGTGTTATCGCACCAGTATATCGCCCCTATAGATCAGGCAATTAAGAACCAGCAACTGCCAGAATTTAACGACAAGGACACAAAATTAGCAGCGCTTGGATATCACTACTATAAGCAATCGGTTAATTTCCTCATTAATGAGGGAAAGCTGTCTTCCGGATCGGGACTTACTCTTCTCCAAGAAACCGCCACTAAGTACTCACAATTCGAAGACACTCATTTAGAAATCGGCGGATATAAGAACCCCTTAAATACTCCCAATGACTCGCAACTGACTGTAGGGTTTGAATCCACTGACGAACAATTTTCAACGACCCTTCGTTATTTTCCTGTGGCGAATTCACTCACTGATGACAACCGTGAATTTTATGGTGAAAACGTACTTTTACTCGCTGATACCATCCTAAGAATTAGCGATACCGGCTCAGTAAAGCTCGATCAAATGATGTTGTATCAAATGCGCACAGTGGTTGATTACGATGAACAGCTTGGTGGTATATCGTCACTATTTGAGGTGGGGTTTCGTAGGGAATTCGATCAAAACGGCAGAAGGAAGCTACATTTGCAAGTTAAAGGGGGGATTGGCTTGGCCAATGTGGTCAGTACTCAATTTGGCTCGTTTATGTTTTTGAATCTGGAAGCAGGCGGTAGCCCTGACAATCAATATGTTGCTTTGCAGCCTGAGCTGGGCATATACGCCTATTTGACGGACAACTCCAAAACCGTAATAACCTACGATGCAAAATTCTATTCTGACACAAGGGACAAAGTTGAGCATCATGTCAGCGGCCAACATATTGTCTTTGTCTCAAATAGTGTTGCGATCAACACAGGTGTTAAATACATCAAGAATTCGTGGCTGGAGGAAACAAAAGCAACATTGTCGCTAAGTTACAATTTCTGATCATCAAACCCGCAACATGACAACTGATAATAGGGCAGAAGTCGTGCTCTTTAACGCTGCAACAAAAAAGCCGAAGCAGTTACGCTTCGGCCTTTTTACGGGACACAATATCTATCTTAGAAATCGTATTTGTAAGACAGGCTAAAACCAATCCCTTTGGTTTCAGACTGGAAGGTTACCCCTTCAAACTCTAACTCTTTCGATTCATCTAAGATGTTCTGTAGCTTGAACGTTACGGTCGTATTGAAGTCAGGATAATACTTGTAAACCATGTCCAATGAATGGAACGGTTGTTCAAAGTTATCATCGAAGAAATCAATACCCGGAATGATGATACGCTCACCAAACACGTTATAAACCAGCGACGCAGAGTGTTCACCATTATCCGAGTCATAGCCCAATTGCATGTTCACAACATACTCTGAGTGACCGGTTAAACGTCGCGTCGTATTGGTAATCGCTGCAGATACACCGGTTTGCTGTTCAATTGCTACAGGGTCAAGCTTGATCTCTGAATCACTCAGCGTCACGTTACCGCTTAGGAATAGGTTATCCCAAATCCCGTCACCAATAACCTCAAGACCTTGTAAAAACTCAACTTCCACACCGTACAACTCACCAGTTTCGGCGTTTGCGATACGGATCAACGGGGGACCATCCTGCGCAGGCGATTGCACCGATTCAATTGGGTCAGTCATATCTTTGTAGAACAAACCAATTGATAAGTTGTTACCCGCTTCTCGGTACCATTCCCAACGAATATCATAATTCTTAACAGATGTTGTACGTACACCCGGTGTACCCGCAATTGGATTATCTGTTAATGGATCAAGATAGGTTGCCGGTGATACTTCCCTAAGGTCTGGGCGTACAACCGTTTGGCTATAGCTCGCACGCAATTGCATGTCTTGGTCAATGAAATATGTCACAGCCAACGCTGGGTAGAAATCATCTTCCAAGAAAGCCAACTGGCTGCGGTCTGCGCCATCAATGATATCAATTTGGTTAGTGCGAGGATCAAATGGAACAACCGCCTGACGGAAGTCCTCATAACGCACACCACCACTGATACGCCACGTGTTGTCAAAGAACAAGTCAGCTTCGAAATAGTAAGCATCAATTTTCTGACCTGCCGCGTAATCATCACCCGCGATTGTGGTATCACGAATAATCGGAATATTACTGAAAGACGCATTGCTCAATGCTGCATCGCTCAGAATATCTGAGAACACATAACCATCTAAGATACTAGAATCGGCAAATGCACGCGTATTAATGTCGAAACGACGGTTTTCAGCAGTACGTGTTTTCGTGATGAAATCAGCGCCAGCCTTGAATTCCATTTCCCACTTGTCTACGTAGTAAGGCAAGTTGAAGTTATATCCGTAGTTTTCAACGCGGTCATGCAATGTTTGGAATGAATAACGAGCGGCAGTAGGCGCATTGCTCAAGCTGCTCTCGAGTTCACGGTCAAACACGCCGTCTTGGTTTGCATCTTCAAGGATAAAGCGAGATTGGAAGTTACCCGGCGCATCACGGTTTGAGCGGCCCAAAGAATATTTCCAATCAAAGCCTAAGAAACCAAGCTCTGGGAACGTATGGATACCGCGCAACTGATTGGTGTACATCTGACGTTCTTCGTAGATCACTTCAACGTCACGTACGCGCTGATCATCTACCAACTGAATGTTATTGGTGTTACCAATCTTTTCACGTAGTTCGTCACGAGTATCGTTAAGCGCAACCAAGCTGTAATCAATGCGATGATTACGCTTGTAGTCGATGCCCAAATTTAAAAGGCTTGACCACTTGATAGATTTCTCAGTTGAATCTACTTCATCAAAGAAACGTAAAAAGCGAATATTTTCGCCATCACGACTTTGTTGCTCACCCAAGAATTGCTCTGAAACATTGGTTTCATTGTCATAGCCTGCGGTAAACAAAAAGCCATAGCGAATATCATCGTTGTAATCGAAACTGTTACCAACCGCCAAATTGAAACTTGTATCAGGGTTAACGCTATCCAATACTGGATCGTAGTTGCGCTGCACGCCTTTGAACAAATTCAATGCGTCTGCAGGATCTAAATTATCCAGGAAATTTCGGCTTTCCCAACGCTCTAGAATAGCGCGTGGCGCGGCTCTGAAACCGTCATCTTGACCTTCCCAGTCGTTGCTGCCACCCGAGTACTGATAGGCGTCATCGAAGTTTTCAGAATTACCACCAATACTTCCCGACATATTAAAAATAAATTGGCTTGGGATAGTCTTCAAACGAATATCAACGTTACCACCACCGAATGAAGCTGGCATTGAAGGCGAAAACGCCTTTTGTACAGACAACGATTCAATAATATCTGATGGGAATAAGTCTAATGGAATAACGTTCCGCGTAGGGTCCGGAGATGGTACCGACGCGCCGTTTAACTGCGTACTTGAATACCGTTCACCTAAACCTCGGACGTAGATAAATTTGCCGTCAACAAGGGTAAGACCGGTTACACGTCGAAGTGCTGATGCTGCGTCGCCGTCACCTGTACGCGAAATTTGTTCTGCGCCTAGGATATCCGCTACGAAAGCTTGATTTTTACGCTCTTCCAGTACTGCTGTTGCTGTACCTTTAAGACGAGTGCCGGTCGAAACAACCTCTTCAATCACTTGCTCTTCGTCTTGATCCGCTGATTGCGCCAATGCAACAGGGGCGGTGGATTGCAACAACAGACCCGTTGCAATCGCCATTGTTAAGCGATTAAACGGAAAGCGTTCTGCTGGCTTGCTCATTATTAACCTCATATAAAAGCGTTGTTATGCATACAGCGCATGCAATGCATGCGCTGTATTTTCACTAGGAGTTGTTAATAACAAATCTTACTCAAGACCTACAGTCCAACCGGCTGTCCAGTCTGCGTCTGCTTTAACGCCACCGATGAAGTCAGCATTATCGAAAAAAGTGTCGCCCGAGAAATCTTTTGGCGTTGCACCGCTAGTTGTGAATATACCATCAAGAACCGCTGCCGCATTTGCTTCAACAGAGTTGCCTGCTTGAACATTCAAGAACCAGTCTTCTAGGTCAACATCACTGCCACCAAACTTGAAGTTTTCGCCGTTTTCACACGCAATTACTGAGTTAGTGAATGTCGTTGTGCCGTCACCCAAGTTAGTTTGAGATTCCGTTGAACCTTCAATTTCAAAACACTCGCCCATACCCGCTGGACCAGTAATGATGAAGTTAGCTAGCTGAGCGCCAGTACCTTCACGTAGGTATACACCTTCTGAATCATCTTCACCATCGAAGTTGTTACCAATGATAGTCACGTTAGCAATAGTTGGATTAGACTGTGGCTCAATTGCAGGGTTAGAACCATCGTTATCAGCTTCGATTGCACGGTTAGCATCTGAGTCATCAGCAGCCTGCTTAACAACTACATACTGCATACGACCTTTAAAGCCATTGTCCCAATCAATGCTGTCATCTTGGATGTCAGTCAATACAAGGTACTTCACGTCTACGTTGCCGCCGAAGAACTCAACACCGTCATCCGCATTTTTGTGAACTTGTAAATATTCAACTGTAGTACCTGAACCAACACCGCCGAAAGTAATACCATTCAATTCGTTATCAGGTGCAATTTCAAATCCACCGTGCATTACGCGTACGTAACGAAGTGTACCTGAGCTATCAGTTTCGTCAGAGCCACCGAATACAGCACCTTCCTGAACACCTTCAACCTGTAGTGAACAATCACCGGTTGTAGGACACTTGTTAGATGGTGCGTTACCTAGCAATACTAGACCGCCCCACTGACCAGCAGTACCTGCGTCGTCAACTAAGTCATCACGTGAAGTGAAGGTAATAGGTGCTGATGCTGAACCATTTGCGTTGATTTCAGAACCACGGCTAACAACTAGGTAATCGTTACCCGATGCACCGAAAACAGTTACGCCTGGCTCAATAGTAAGGGTTGCGCTGTCTGTGTTGTCACCACCTACGAATACCGCACCAGAGAGCGCGTATAGGTTACCTTCAGTCAATGTTAGGTCTGAAGTAATGCGACCTGATACCTGACAAGTCGTGGTAGAACCGTCTACTGGAGAAATCGCTGTTGTGCCAGCTGGGCAACCAGACTGAGATTCAACAACACCAACTTCACCACCGCCGAAACCAAACGCCCAACCTTGACGCCAGTCATCACCAGCACCTACGGCACCGATAAAGTCTGTAGCATCAAAGAAGCCATCAACTTGAGATGCGTCAGCGCCTGCGCCTAATAATACGCTTTCAGATGTTGGAGAACCGTCGTTGTTTAAGCCAACTGACTCAGAAACGAAGTTGTTTGCCTGCACATTAAGGAACCAATCTTCCAGGTCAACTGCACCGTTTGCAGTATCAGCTTTGAAGTTCTCGCCGTTGTTACACGCGATAACAGAGTTGCTGATAGTGATAGTGCCATCACCCAAGTTAGCTTGAGATTCAGTTGAGTTTTCTACTTCGAAACACTCGCCCATACCCGCAGGACCTGTTACAACCATGTTGTAAATCTGTGCGCCAGTACCTTCACGAAGGTATACACCTTCTGAATCGTCTTCACCGTCAAAGTTGTTACCAATGATGGTCAGGTTAGAGATCATTGGGTTAGATTGTGGCTCGATGTCTGGAGTAGAACCGTCGTTGTCCGCTTCAATACCACGGTTCGCATCACCTGATGCGCGATCTTGCTCTACATAAACATACTGCATCTTACCTTGGAAACCGTTGTCCCAGTCGATGCTGTCGTCTTGAATACCCGTTAGCACTACGTGTTTAAGGCTTACTGAACCACCGAAGAACTCTACACCGTCATCCGCATTTGCGTGAACTTGTAAATAATCAACAGTAGTACCAGAACCAACACCACCGAAAGTAATACCGTTCAATTCGTTGTCTGGCGCAATTTCGAAACCAGCATATTTAACAACGAAGTAGTTAAGGATACCTGAGTTGTCAGCGTCATCAGTACCACCGAATACGGCACCTTCCTGAACACCTTCAACCTGAAGTGAACACTCGCCAGTCGTTGGACACTTGTTAGATGGTGCGTTACCTAAGATAACAAGACCACCCCATTGACCTGCGCCAACTTCATCACCAAGCACATCAGCAAATGACGTCATGATAACGGGTGCAGATGCAGTACCCATCGCTTCGATTTGAGAGCCACGGCTAACAACAAGGTAGTCGTTACCTGTACGGCCAAATACGACAGTACCTTCTTCGATTTCTAGTACTGTGCTGTCAGCATTATCACCACCAACGAAAACCGGACCTTCAAGCGCCCAAACTGTGTCGTTAGTTAATGTTACTTTGCCGTTTGTGGCATCTTCATCAGTCAAACGCCCTGTTAATACACGTACACTTACGTCACGACCGAATGCTGCTGAAACTTCGTTGCTCAAAAACGTGCTGGCTTCACCAGGAGCAGTGTCAGTTACCGGTGGTGTAGGGGTTTCGCCACCGCCACTATTGTTGGTAACGTTGTTTACTACGCTGTTATCGATATCACCTTCGCTGATATTGATATCACCACCACAGCCGGCTAAAACCAAGGCTGTCGCAATCGCTGACGCTTTAAATAAGTGCTTGACTTGCATTATTAACTCCAATTCAGGGCTACATTAATTATAAAAACGCAAGCAGAGTAATGGAGGTAAATGACACATTTGTTACATCAAAGAAATGTCACAAAAGTTTCATAAATCGAAATGCACTTCAGATGTGAAAAGTATCGCGTCGGATGGGTTAGCGATTTTCAATTGGCTCAAGAATAAATTCACTGGCTGCATCATCTTGATTTGCCAATAAGCGTAACTGTCTCTCGCGAACGCCATCTGGAACAGGGAAATAGCCGTCTTGCCGAACCAAGTCTTGCCCCTCTTTTGATAACACTAGACGCAGAAATTCACGTTCCATTGTTGGCAATGGTTGGTTGGGGGCTTTGTTTATCATGATGTAAAGGAAACGAGTAAACGGATATCGTCCATTTCTCACAGTTTCTTCGTTTAATGGTACAGCAGTTTCTATGGTTTCTCCGAGTGAAAGTGCTTTCACTCCAGCGGTTTTATAACCATATGCGGCATACCCCAAAGCACCACGAGAACTGGCTACAGACAGGACGACAGAGGATGAGCCTGGCTGTTCGTTTACCGTGGCTTTAAAATCACCATCACACAGCGCCATGGATTTAAACAATCCATAGGTACCGGAGACAGAGTTTCGCCCGAATAAACGGATTGGATGTTCATTACCCCAATACCCTACATTCAACTCTCCCCACGTGTGAATTGAAGTAGGGGCACCACAAAATCGTGTTCGGGAGAAGATCGCATCAACCTGCTTTAAGCTCATCGCATTCAATGGGTTGGCACGATCAACAAACAACGCGATGGCATCGACAGCCACCAGCAACATCGTAGGCTCATAGCCATAACGACGTTGAAATGCACTGCTTTCACTGGTTTTTAATTGCCGGCTCATGGGGCCTATTGTTGCGGTGCCTTCAGTTAATGCAGGCGGTGCGGTTGAAGAACCGGAGGCTTGGATCTGAATTTTTACGTGCGGGTAATATGTTTTAAATTGCTGTGACCACAGTGAAATCAGGTTCGCTAAGGTGTCTGAGCCCACTGACGTTAAACTGCCGTCAACGCCTGGGAACCTTTCGTATGGCTTAGGCTTCGCATCACTATTATCCGCATTTACAGAAGCGGATATTAATACCCAACATAAACAGATTAATGCTGCCTTCATACGTTCTCAACATCAGGAGTTTTAATCAACTCCGCGGACAGAGTAAAACCAAATTCACTTCCCTCTCCGACTACACTGCTGACTTCCAATTGGCTATTGTGATGGTTCAATACATGTTTAACGATAGACAGACCAAGCCCTGAACCTCCCGTCTTGCGCGAACGCGCTTTATCAACGCGATAAAAGCGTTCGGTCAAGCGTGACAAGTGTTTATCTTCGATACCCTCACCGTTATCCCTAACAGAAAAGCGAACGCCCTCTTTATGGCGTCGCCAATAGACATCAATAATGCCATGATCGGGTGTGTAGTTGATCGCATTGAAGAGTAAATTTGAGCAAGCGCTGCGTAATTCCGTTTCAACACCAAACACTTCGATATCGTCATCAACGTGGTAGTTGATTGTGTGGCCTCGCTCTTGATTTAGCGTATTGGCTTCTTGACTGATCACACTTAACAATTGGCTCATATTCACCGTATTTTCGTAAATCCGTTCTGCGCTGGATTCAATGCGCGACAATATCAATAAATCTTCGATCAAATTACGCATACGAAGCGTTTGTGCACTCATTTCACTGAGTGCCTTTGCCGTAAGAGGGTCGCTCTCAGGATCGCTGGGTAATAATTCCAAGTAACCGTTGATAACCGTCAAAGGTGTACGAAGCTCATGCGATACATTGGCAACAAAATCACGTCGCATGTCTTCCAATTGCGAGACTCGGGTAACATCACGTGCAATCAGTAGCAGGTGATCTTCACCGTAACGCATAATACGGTATTCAAAAATCTTGCGAATATTGGCGGGAGACGGTACTTCAATCGGGTAGCGGTAATTGCCGGCATGGAAATACTCGATGAACTTGGGGTGGCGGATCAGATTATCGATTCGTCGCCCTGCATCATCCGGCCAACGTAACCCCAAATCGATTCGCGCTAGGCGGTTACACCACACAATTTTAGCTTGTTCATCTACCACCACAGCAGCATCGGGTAATGCCTCAGAACCTTCTCTGAATCGCTTTACCAACTGCCCCAATTCTTTCCGCTTTTTACGATTTTTACGGGAGAGGTGGTAGATACCTTCATAGATATGCTCCCACACACCGATGGCGGTGGGGGGCGACATCTTTTTACTGTGCCACAGCCACTTGTTGAGCTTATACAGTTGCCCGTAGTGCCACAGCAACAAACCTGTTGCGCCAATGGCTATGGCCTTTATCATTGCATCGAAATACCATCCAAGGATGGCAACAATAACAACGTAAACGGCCACAATAGCCAGGCTTTTCAACCATGAAAATGGGTAGTACACATCAACCTCAGAACTAAGTTCCTAGCAAGCCAGTGATCAAATTTTAGCTGAAAAACGATAACCTGCGCCGCGGACTGTTTGGATCATATCATCATGCCCATGCCCACCAATCGCTTTGCGTAAACGGCGAATATGCACATCGACAGTTCGATCTTCTACATACACGTTGGTGCCCCACACATTATCCAATAGCTGTTCACGACTGTAGACGCGTTCAGGGTGCGTCATAAAGAAATGCAGCAATTTAAATTCCGTCGGTCCCATGTCAACGGCATCGCCATTGGCTGTTACACGGTGTGACACTGGCTCTAATATCAAGCTATTAAATTCGATGGGTTCTTCTTTACTGGTAGGCGTTACTCTGCGCATAACCGCTTTGATGCGTGCAACTAACTCTTTTGGCGAAAACGGTTTGGTAATGTAATCATCAGCACCAGCATCAAGACCTCTGATCTTATCATCCTCTTCACCGCGTGCAGTCAACATGATCACCGGGATTTCTCGAGTAAAATCATGCTGTTTTAGACTTTTCGCTAATTGCACACCGCTGCCTCCCGGTAACATCCAATCCAAAAGGATTAGATCAGGATAAGGCTCTTTGATTTTCTCTTGGGCTATATCAAAGTCTTCGGCTTCTTCAGTTCTGAAACCCGCTTGTTCTAGCACCAATTTTAGCATTTCGCGGATCGGCGCTTCATCTTCAACCAGTAACACTGTTCTAGACATTCTTGTCGCTCTGTTCATAAAAACGCCGCTATTATTGAGATACTGTATGACAGTTTTATTAAAATGAAACAATTCCTAAGTCAAGGCTTCACATTGGTTGATTTTTCAACTTTGTTTAAACTTTCAACAGCAAACCTTGTTAATTGAAACATTTGCGCATATTCTTCAAATTAACATATCAAAACATCGAGATGATAAGGAAGCTATGTCGTTGGGGTCCCCTAGCCTTTCTCGAAAGCTATTAACACGGGTATTTTCAGTATACTTCGTTTTAACGTTAGTCGTAACCGTGACCCAGATTATTGCCGAGTACGCCAGTACTAAGGGCCAAATCGAAGACGAACTGCAAACCTTGCGCAGTACTTTCAGTGACAGTTTAACCCGCGCAATATGGGAATTGAACACACCTCAAGCGATATCAATAGCACAAGGCCTCATGGAACTACCAATTGTAGAGGGTGTGCAAATCCGTGATGAAGCCGGCACTTACGTGGTCGATTTAGGCCGAACAGCCCCACAAATAGCCGCTGCCATTGGCCTTGAAGGGTTACGTAACCACCAAGGCGGTTTGTTTGGCTACAGTTTCCCGCTCGTTTTTGAGTTTTCAGGGCGTCAATCACAAGTCGGTGATGTAACGCTCTACTCTAGTTTTGAAATTGTCTTAGATCGGATTGAAGTCGGTATTTTCTTCTTGATCGGTAATGCCATGGTAAAAACCGCGTTCTTGATATTCCTCTTTGTTACCGCCTTTAGAAAAATGCTGTCTGTACCGCTTAATAGCGTGACTGAGCAGATGCAGAATTTCGACCAGAACAATTTAGAGGAAAGTAAACTCGATTTATCACTGGAAGATGACAACGAATTAAAGCAACTTCAGTTATCGTATAACCACGTTATTGATGACTTGATCACATCTCAGGAAAAACTACATCAAACACAAGCTGAATTGCAGCGAGCGAATCGAAAATTAGATGATCAGAATCTGCTTTTAGAACAGGAAGTGGCAAAGAAAACAGCCGCTATGAGCCAAATCATGTTGGACTTAGAAGCTCAAAAAGACGAACTGCTCAGTAAACAATTAGATTTGCGCCAAGAAATTGATAACAGACAATATGTAGAACAAGAGCTGCGTAAACGTAATGATGAGTTAGCCAGTTCAATGGATACCCTGCAAGCGGCACAAACGCAACTGATAGAATCTGAACGCATGGCATCGCTTGGAGGTCTTGTCGCCGGTATTGCCCATGATGTGAATACGCCGCTTGGCGTCGGTGTAACAGCGGCCAGTTTCCTGCAGGAGCGCATAGACAAACTGCAGGAAGCTTTTGAAGAGAAATCTATCACTCAGTCACAACTCAACAGTTTCATTGAGGAAGCTCGACAGACCTCTGTATTGTTGATGAACAATCTCAATCGTGCTTCCGAATTGATTGCCAGTTTTAAACAAGTTGCAGTGGATCAAACCAGTGAAGCAGAGCGCAATATTAACTTGCTCGACTACTTGAACGAAATCATCCAATCACTCAAACCCAGCTTTAAGCATGCAAAGCATATTATTAACGTCGAGTGCGATCCGAATTTGACGATATTTTGTGCACCAGGCGCCATTGCGCAAATTGTCACCAACTTAGTCATGAACTCAGTTACGCATGGCTTTGAGCATCAGGTCAAAGGAACGATTAATATAAAGGTCAGCCAAGTCGATGATGATATTGAATTACGCTATTCCGATGATGGTATTGGTTTAAAGGCTGAACATTTAGACGCTTTGTTTGATGCCTTTTTCACCACAAAGCGAGCGAAAGGTGGCAGTGGCTTGGGTACGCATATTATTTATAACTTGGTTACCCAAACACTTAATGGCCAAATTGAAGCCCATTCAGAGCCTGGCAAAGGCCTAGAATATGTGATTCGTTTCCCACAACGATAATCCTTCAGCAAAAACTCTGCTCTTCAACGACAAAACACGGGCGCCTGTGATAGGATGCTCGCCCTGTTAATTCCCCTAAGAATAAAGATTAATGTGGTTTAAAAATCTCAAGGCTTATCGCCTAACATCTCCTTTATCCCTCGACCAAGAATCGGTTGAATCCGCGCTTGCTGAGTTCGCATTTAGACCCTGTGGTAAACAAGAAACTGCAACAATGGGTTTCGAACCGCCATTCGCTGCATCAGGCATGCGTAATGCGACCATGCTGTGTCATGCAGTTGAAGGCCGCTACTGGATTTGTTTGAAGAAGCAAGAGCGCTTATTGCCTGCTGCTGTCGTCAATGCGGAGTTAGCTGAAAAAGTCGCCGATATTGAAGCACAAACGGGCAGCCCGGTGGGTAAAAAAGCGCAATCGGATTTGCGTCAGGAAATAATCACTCGCTTGCTGCCACAAGCGTTCACTAAAAATACTTATACCCACGGGTTTATCGCCACTCAGGATAATCTAGTTGTCGTCAATGCGAGCGGTGACGGTGCCGCTGAAGCATTTTTGGCACACGTCAGAAAGGCGTTGGAGTCATTGCCTGTAGTGCCATTGGTGCGCCAAAGCCTGCAAAGCCAACTAACTGATTGGGTCAGTGATAAACCGCCATTAAAAGTCATTCTGCAAGAAGAAGCTGAATTCAAGTCTGTCAGTGACGATGGCGCCATCATTCGTTGTAAAAATCAGGATTTGTTCAGTGATGAAATCAAGCAACACATTGACGCCGGTAAGTTAATGCAGAAGGTCGCGATTGAATGGGACGAGCGTTTACAATGTGTTATTCAAGAAGATGGCGCGGTAAAACGCCTTAAGTTCACGGATGTGGTCAAAGAGCAGAATGCCGATATACCCAAGGATGAGTTAGCTGCCAAGTTAGATGCTGACTTTGCCTTGATGTCTGGCGAAATTATTGCGTTTATCGATGCTATGATAGAAATGTTCGAATTAAACGATACCGAGGCCTAACGCCCAGGGCTCGATGAAGATGTAGATTCCCCGTCGTTTAGCGGCGGGTGATCATACTTTAACCCCCACCTTGCCATAATCGCCTGATATTCGCCTGACTGTTTCAGTGTTTCTAGCCCTTTGCGTAACACCTCCACTGTTGCGGTTGGTGTTTGATGCCCCGTGGCCATTTCCAAATCGACCGTTAGCGCATCTATCGCCAACAATGGTTTGATTTTATTTGGATCCAATCCCGCTTCAGCAATTTCAAATGGACTGGTTGTTAGGTTCATCAACACCGCATCAACCCGGTGGCGATATAACATCGACCAAAGTTGATCAATCCGCACAAACAGATCCAGGTTTTCACCTTCAACAAAGCCATGCTCCTGCAAATATCTCGCAGAGCCATAACCTCGAATAGTGGCAATCCTCAGCGATTTGGCTTGCTCTAAGTCGCTAATGCTGTCAATACCATCGTTGACACCAATTAAATAAGCTTCGGCAACACCGACTTTGCCAATCCATTGCAATTCAGGCACTCTGGCTGTTGTTTTCAATGCGGTTAGTAACACGATATCCGGGCGGTTTTGCGCTTCATGAAATGCTCTTGCCCAAGGTAAATGTGAAACCGTCCCGGGTAGATGTGTGGCGTTTAATAATGCTTCAGCGAGATCAATAGCAGCGCCTTGTGGTGTGCCTGATTCATCAAGCCAATAGTAGGGTGCAACGAGCTCTGAATAGAACCGTAGGGGCTTTTGCGATGCGTTCGCAGTGGCATTGGCTGGTAGCAAAACCAACCCAATTAACCCGACAAACGCTAAAAAACTACTAGCTCTGGGCATTTTCAACCTCAATGCGAACAAACCGCCGTCAATATATAATCAATATTTATGAGGTTAAATGCAATCTCGATCACTATTACTGAAATCGTATAAAGCCGCTATGGCTAAGCACAGCAGCTTGCGATTTCATCAAGAAAATATAACTTTTGCGTTGTTACGCATTTCTTGGAACTCATCTGAATCTAATTCTTTCAAGTCTGCAAGAACATCGCGTTGAAGCGCCAAATTAAATACCGCGTCTTTTTGACCTTCCATATGACCACTAACCGCTGCACCAACACGCACGAAATCAAGATACGTCAGTTTCTCAGGTAAGACCGACAAATCCTTCCAAGAAGCTGCCACTTCAACAAATTCTTGCGAAAAGCCCCATGCATTCATGATGGCTGAACCAATTTTCCCTGACATTTTGTCAATCGCATCTTCAAGGAAGGTAGGGTTCGCAAAGACCTCTGCGTGGCGTTCAGCTTCAGTCAAGATAGGCAATACGCCAATCTTCGATACCAGTGCAGCCAACGTTGCTGAATCAAGAGTAAGTTCGCGCTTCTTGGTACGCTGAATATACATTTGCAATGCCGCCATACTATTAGCGGTGATATCGACTGTCTTGTCCCATTCGCGCTTGAGGTACTCTGCAACGACTTCATTCTTAGAGACAAAAAGCTGCTCCATTGCCAATGCGGTCGCGATATTTTTAATTTGGCGCAGACCAATTCGCGTAACGGCCTGGCTTACCGAACTGACCTTAACGGTACGACCCATATACGCACTGTTCGAGATCTTAATCATGCGAGCACTCAGTGACGGATCTTGAGATATCACATCAGACATCGCATTTAGGTTTATTTCCGGATCGTCAGCAGCTTTCCTCACTTTCAATGCAATCGCAGGAAGTGTTGGAAGTACCAAGGTATCGTTATTAATTTTTTCGGTAAGGATTGTTAACAGCGCATTTTGTGTTGACATGATTTTGCCTTAATTAACCGCACAAGGGCGAAGATGACTGATCTATACTGTTTATAGCGTAAACGATCTACTCCGACAGTCAATCGCTAAGTCATACAGAATTATGATCTTTATCAAGTATCTGACACTTTGCATATTTTTATCTGTCAGCCGCTACTTCTCGTTTACATTTCAGAGGTTTAAAAACTCAATACAAAAGCCACAGCTAACAAGATCATGTGTTTTTGATGTTTTAAAAACATAACTCGCGAGATTCACATCAAATTAGCAAATAGGTTATGCTGTAAGGCCTACTTATAACGATAACGACAACCAGAGAACTAACCGTGAAATTTGCATTTAAACACCCTTTACTCAGCACAGGTATCGCACTTGCGTGCTTGACGATTGCTGCTTGCTCACCAGCCACAAAAAATGAAAGCGCTCCGCAGGCCCAAACACCAACAGAAACACAATCAGAGGTGGCCTATTTAGGTCAGCGTGAACGCTTGTCTATTTACTACCCCGTGTCACTGACATCAGACTTGTCTCACTTAAGCGATAATCAAAAACAAATGCTTGGTTTGTTAATTGACGCGTCTGTGATCATGGATGATTTATTCTGGAAACAAGCTTTTGGTACCAACAAACAAGCATTTTTAGACTCAATCAGCGATGCCGAAGTTCGCCATTTCGCAACCATAAACTACGGTCCATGGGATAGACTAGCCGGTGATGAAGTATTCTTAAGTGGTTTTGATAGTAAGCCTGCTGGCGCACAATTTTACCCCAGCGACATGAGCAAAGAAGAATTCGAATCTGCTGACTTTGCTGACAAAGCTGGCTTATACAGTATGGTAGTGCGCAACGACTTAGGCGCATTGATCTCCGTCCCCTACTCTGAAGCCTTCGCCCCTGAATTAAAGGCGACTGCCGACCTCCTTTTGCAAGCATCAGAATTAGCTGATGATGCAGAATTTGCAAACTACCTGAAACTAAGGGCTGATGCATTGTTAACGGACCAATATCAAGCATCTGATATGGCTTGGATGGACATGAAGAACAACCCTATTGAGCTGGTATTAGGTCCAATTGAAACCTATGAAGACCAGCTCTACGGTTACCGAACTGCATTTGAATCCTACGTGTTGATTAAAGATCTCGCGTGGAGCGAACGCCTCGCTAAATTCGCCGCTTTCTTACCTGCATTACAAACCGGGCTACCAGTACCTGATGAATACAAAGCGGAAATGCCAGGTGCCAACGCTGACTTGAATGCTTACGATGTGGTGTATTACGCAGGTCACAGCAATGCAGGTAGCAAAACAATTGCGATCAACCTGCCAAACGACGAAGAAGTGCAGTTAGCGAAAGGAACGCGTCGTTTGCAACTTAAGAATGCTATGCGTGCGAAGTTTGATCATATTTTAGTACCTATAGCAGATGAGCTGATTGTGCCTGAACAGCGCAAGCACATCACATTTGATGCTTTCTTTGCCAACACCATGTTCCATGAAGTGGCTCACGGCCTGGGTATTAAAAATACACTAGACGGCCAAGGCACAGTGCGTGGCGCTTTGAAAGAGCATGCTTCAGCACTAGAAGAAGGCAAGGCTGATATTCTGGGTTTGTACATGGTGCAACAATTATTAGAGCGTGGGGAAATTACTGAAGGTACGTTGGAAGACTACTACACAACCTTTATGGCTGGCATTTTCCGTTCAGTTCGATTTGGAGCCTCATCAGCCCACGGTAGAGCCAATATGATCCGGTTTAATTTCTTTGCTGAACACGGTGCATTTACGCGCAATGAAGAAGGTCAATATCGTGTCGATATGGCTAAAATGGACGATGCCATTACAGCCTTATCAAACACCATATTAACTTTACAGGGCGATGGAAATTACCAAGGCGTCGCTGACCTAGTAGCAGACAAAGGGGTTATCAAAGAGCAGTTAGCCGCTGATTTAGAACGCTTGTCAAAAGCGAATATCCCGGTCGATATTCACTTTGAACAGGGAAAACAGGTACTCGGCCTCTAAATCACTCTAACTTTTTTGGCCGTTCTGTGTAGGGCGGCCATCCCATTAACTTCCCAGCCAATACATGCAAGTGAATGTGATAGACCGTTTGGCCACCGAAGTCGTTACAATTCATAACCGTCCGATAACCTTCTTCTGCAAAGCCTTTCTGGTTTGCGATATGCGCAGCCACCCAATACAAATGCCCCACCAGTTCTCGATCTTCCTTGGCAATGTCATTTACCGTTGCAATACGTTTCTTTGGGATCACTAAAAAGTGGTAAGGAGCTTGCGGATTGATATCATTGAAGGCAAGCGCTAACTCGTCTTCATAAATAATGTCGGCCGGAATACTACGGTCAATAATCTTGTCAAAAATGGTTTCGCTCATCGGGTTTCCTTTTCGCTGTTAACCAAACACAAACCACAACAGGATAACACCCAATGCCAATCGGTAAATGACAAATGGCAGCATGCCAATGCGTGAAATCCAATGCAAAAATAGATATATACAAAGATAAGCGCTGATAAAAGAAAAGCCAGCTCCATAAAACAGCGCTGTCCAATCAACCCCATCCCCTTGCTTCAACAGATCAAGCGTGGATAGCAATCCAGCCCCTAAAATAGCCGGAATAGACAACAGAAAAGAAAACCTTGCTGCACTTTCTCGATCAAATCCGAGCATCAAGCTTGCCGTCATAGTAATACCTGAACGTGATGTTCCCGGGATCAAGGCTAAAATTTGCGCTAAGCCAATAACAATGGCCTGCCCCCAACGCATTTCCGACATTTTTCGTGTTAGACGAGCCGTTGCGTCGGCGTACCACAGGAGTAAGCCGAACGCGATAGTTGTCACCGCCATGACTAATGCGGTGCGCGCATTGAGTTCGATCCAGTCTTTAAGTAGGAATCCGATGACAATAATAGGTAGGGTCGCAATGACGATTGACCAAGCTAAACGACTGTCATCGGTCTGTTTAGTGGTAAAACCATGCTGAAAGAAATCAATCGTTAAACGTGTGACATCTTGACGAAGATAAATCAAAACTGCGAGTAAACTGCCGACATGAACAGCCACATCAAAGGCCAAACCCTGTGCACGCCAATCTAATAACTCTGCAGGCAACAATAGGTGAGCCGAACTGGAAATTGGCAAAAACTCAGTGATCCCTTGAATAATCGCCAGAATAATGATCTCAAATAGCGTCATGCGTACCTTCTCTCCAATTAAAGGTTATGGGCCACAACTTTTGCTTGCTGCTGTCAAAAGACTGCCACAAATCCAAATAACTGGCATTCTTTACGGGATGTTTGTGCGTTGGCACTAACTCAGCCAACGGTTGCAGCACAAATGCATTATAAGTAATTTCATCGCGAGGCAGCGTTACCGGCTCTTTCGTCACCAATTGGTCGTAGGTGAGTAGGTCAAGATCTAATGTACGTGATGCAAATTTCTTCTCACCGCGTTTGCGTCCATTGTCTTGCTCAATTTGTTTTAAAATTTGGCACACTTTAGCAACAGGCAAATCAGTGTAGGCGCTGGCAACCAAATTATAAAAGGCATCGCCATCAAAGCCGACTGACTCACTCTCGTATACAGAGGATAACTGAACATCTTCAAAATGTTGTTTCAGCGCTTCAACCCCAGAACGTGTGTGTTTCTCACGCTGAATGTTGGTCCCCAAGCTTATCAGGATATGGTGCATATTCATCAACGAGATTCTCGCACAAGACGAACCGCAACCTTTGCCGCGTTGGGTAAAATATCGGGCTTAATAATGGATAAATCCACTCGTGTCACCGGGAAGCGAGTCAATACACAGTCACACAATGCCTGACCCAGTGCTTCAAGTAATTCAAACTTGGCCTTGCCAGCAACTTCCGCTAACGCTTCAGCAACTTTGGCATAGTCGATGGTGTCGGCAACATCATCCGTTTCGCATGCACGGCTTAAATCGGCATCGAGCACTAAGTCGACCAACAAAATAGTTTTCTGAGTACGCTCCCAATCGTAAACACCGATTAAGGTGGGTAGTTGAAGCCCTTGAATAATGATCTGTTCCATATACCGCCGCGCGCACGTAAGTTGTTGTATATCGACAATTAGCTGACTGTTCAGACTAGTCTTGATAGTGCCTTTCTTGTAATGTGCCGGTAGTTTAACGTGATCTTTTGAACGATGACATGGTTGCATTGATAATTTTAATGGTGGGTCTGGCGTATTTGTGTGGTTCGATCTCCAGTGCTGTCATGATCTGTCGAATATTTCGCTTACCTGACCCTCGCTTTACCGGCTCAGGTAATCCTGGCGCGACCAACGTTTACCGTATTGGCGGCCCCATTCCTGCAAGCTTAGTGCTTGTCAGCGACATACTAAAAGGCACCATACCGACATACGGTAGCTACTTTCTGGGAATAGAGCCCATTTACCTCGGTTTCATTGCGATTGCCGCCTGCGTTGGTCATATCTTCCCACTGTTTTTTGGATTTAAAGGCGGGAAGGCTGTAGCAACCGCATTTGGCGCCATGCTGCCGATTGGTCTTGATTTGGCCGGACTACTGATTGCCAGTTGGGTTATCGTGGTTGCCATCAGTGGCTATTCATCGTTAGGTGCGATTGTTGCTGTAAGCTTAGCGCCTATGTTTACTTTCTTGATCAAGCCGCTCTACACACTGCCTGTTGCCATGTTGAGTATTTTAATCATTATCCGCCATCACGAAAACATTCATCGTTTATGGCACCGCAAAGAAAGTAAAATATGGCAAAAAGGGAAAGCCCGAGAATAACGCGTTTTTTTATTACACGGTCGTTATGGGCGACAGACTATCAAGTGGCCAACGCGGTTTGGCTTTACAATCGACACTGGTTCGCTCACCCGCCAGCAAACGCTGCGCGCCCGCATACGCAATCATAGCGCCGTTATCGGTACAAAACGCTAAATTAGGATAGAACACTTGGCCGTTGAGTTGTTGCATCATAAGCGCCATTTGTTCACGTAAATAAATATTCGCGCTGACACCACCGGCGATCACCAGCCTCTTCCCGTTCACCTGTTTAAGTGCGCGTTTACACTTAATGATTAAGGTATCCACAACCGCTTCTTGAAACGCATACGCGATGTTAGCTTTGGTTTGTTCACTGCCATCAGACGACCTAATGGTATTGGCGGCAAAGGTTTTTAGGCCACTGAAGCTAAAATCGAGACCAGGACGATCGGTCATAGGGCGTGGAAATTGATAATGACCCGCTTCTCCTTTTTCCGCCAACTTAGCCAATAAGGGGCCTCCAGGATAATCTAAACCCAGCAACTTTGCCGTTTTATCAAAGGCTTCACCTGCCGCATCATCAATCGACTCTCCCAACACCTCGTAATCGCCCAGCGATTTCACATTCACCAACATGCTGTGGCCACCTGACACCAGTAGCGCGACAAAAGGATATTGAGGCTTTTCCTCTTCAAGCATCGGAGCCAGTAAATGCCCTTCCATATGGTGCACGCCGACAATCGGCACGCCCCATGCGTACCCAATGCTCTTAGCGACTGATGCCCCAACTAATAATGCACCTACTAGGCCGGGCCCCTGCGTAAAAGCAATGCCATCTATTTCAGAGGGGGATAATCCTGCGTCATCCATCGTTTGTTGAATGAGGGGCAAGATCTTGCGCACGTGATCGCGCGAGGCGAGTTCAGGGACGACACCACCGTAATCCGCATGCAATTTTACTTGGCTATACAAACAATGTGAAAGCAAGCCTGCGTCGGTATCGTAAATCGCAACGCCGGTTTCATCACAAGAAGTTTCTATTCCCAATACACGCATAATCACACTACCTACAGCAAAGTTTCGCGCGTAGTGTACGTGTTTACCAGTTTTTAGCAAATACGACTTTACTTCTGCGCTGGATATGATTAGAATTTCGCACCATTTTTAACCCGGGTGGAGTTTTCTCCTCAAATAATTGCCCGGTAGAACTAGTAAATTTTGAGGTGAAATTTTAGATGCCTATCGTTAAAGTTAGAGAGAACGAGCCGTTTGACGTAGCTCTTCGTCGTTTTAAGCGTTCATGTGAAAAAGCCGGTGTACTTTCAGAAGTACGTCGTCGTGAGTTTTTCGAAAAGCCGACTTGGGAACGCAAGCGCAAAAAAGCTGCAGCTAAAAAGCGTCATATGAAAAAATTGGCTCGTGAAAACGCGCGTCGCGTAAAACTCTACTAAGATAGAAAGTTTTTACGATCAAACGCGCCTACAGGGCGCGTTTTTGTTTGTGTTGATAAAAGGAAATCCGCATGTCGTTAACCGATGATCTGAAAGAAGCGCAAAAAGATGCAATGCGTGCAAAAGATAAATTGCGCCTAGGCACTATCCGTATGGCATTAGCCGCGATCAAACAACGTGAAATCGATGAACGCATCACACTGGAAGACAGTGACGTGTTGGCTGTGTTAACCAAAATGGTTAAACAACGCAAAGACGCGGCGCAACAGTTTGATGATGCAAATCGCGCTGATTTGGCGGATAACGAACGTGCTGAGATTGTCATTTTAGAAACATTTTTACCGCAACCGCTCAGCGAACAGGAGCTGTCTGATCTTATCGATGCAGCAATGGCAGAAACAGGTGCCAGCGGCATGCAAGATATGGGTAAGGTCATGGGATGGCTGAAACCTAAGGTTCAAGGGCGCGCTGATATGGGTGCTTTAAGCGGTAAAATCAAAGCCAAGCTGGCTTAATGTAAATGCTATTCCCTGCCAAGCTGTTAAACGCCGCTTGGCAGGTTCTTGTACTATTGCTACATTAGTTGCCCCTTTACGTTAGGAATCCTATCCCCGCATGGCAGGCCTTATCCCAAGAGACTTTATCGAGGACATGATTGCCCGTACCGATATCGTAGAAATCGTCGATAGCAGGGTAAAGCTCAAGAAGGCCGGTAAAAACTACCAAGCGTGCTGTCCATTCCATAACGAAAAATCACCGTCTTTTACGGTCAGCCAAGACAAGCAGTTTTATCATTGCTTCGGTTGTGGTGCACACGGCAATGCTGTTTCCTTTCTGATGGAATTTGACCGTCTAGAATTTCCAGAAGCCATTGAAGAATTAGCACGCTATCACGGTGTTGAAGTGCCCCGCGAAAAAAGCAGCGGTACGCAAAAACCTTCAGTGGGCAGAGCACAGCTCGACAATGATTATGCCTTGATGGAAAAGGCAACACGCTTTTTTCAACACCAACTAAAACAGCATCCTCAATCACCGAGCGTTATTGACTACTTAAAACAGCGTGGTCTAAATGGCGAAACAGTGAAACACTGGGAGATCGGTTATGCGCCGCCCGAGTGGGATGGTGTACTAAAGCAATTTGGTAGCGATAACCAACGCCAGCAACAATTGGTCGATTTAAAATTAGTTAGCGAAAACGACAATCGCAAACGCTTCGACTTTTTCCGCGACCGGCTCATGTTCCCCATTCGCGACAAACGTGGTCGAGTTGTCGGTTTTGGTGGTCGAGTGTTTGGTCAAGACGGTCCAAAATATTTGAACTCGCCAGAGACACGCATTTTTCATAAAGGCAGTGAACTGTATGGCTTCTACCAAGCACGGCAGGCTAACCGTCACTTAGACAAAGTGCTTGTGGTTGAAGGCTATATGGATGTCGTCGCTTTATCACAGTATGGCATTGATTACGCAGTGGCCGCACTAGGCACGGCAACAACCCCTGAACATATTCAAATGTTAGTGCGTGCAACAGATGACATTGTTTGCTGTTATGACGGTGATCGCGCTGGACGCGAGGCCGCTTGGCGTGCCATGGAAAATGCGCTTGCTTACCTAAAAGATGGCATCACCATGCGCTTTTTGTTCTTACCTGAAGGCGAAGATCCGGATAGTTTGGTGCAAAAAATCGGTAAAGACGCGTTCGAAGACAAATTAAAAGACGCGCAGCCTCTATCCAAGTTTTTATTTGACCGTTTAATGCAACAGCACTCGACCAATACAGCCGAAGGTAAAGCGGCGTTGAAGGCGCAAGCCCAACCTCTGATTGATAAAATACTGGGCGATAATCAACGTGATATCTTAAACCAAGAGCTCAGCCGGCTATGTGGTGAACGCGATCGTTACCAGCGTGAACGAGACATACAGATTGCCAACCAACGCTCAGCACCGTCGCAATCCTCAAGCTATGCGGCACCGAAGTCGAGCATTTCTCCGGTGCGAACCATGATACGGCTGCTATTGGATATGCCTTCACTGGCAACTGAATTACCCGATATAGACTTTGCCATTCTGGCAGACAGTGCAATACCGGGCATGCCGTTATTGCACGCTGTTCACGCTTTCTGCGCGCAAAATCCACGTGCCCACACGGGCATGGTATTGGAATTTTTCCGGGGTAAACCAGAGTCAGCCCATTTAGCAAAATTGCTACAACAAGAGCATCTGATTGATGAAAATGCTGCCAAACGTGTGTTCACAGACAGTTTTAGAAAGCTTATTCACTGGCACTTTGAACAACGTATGGATGCTCTGATGACTAAAGATCGGGTGCATGGATTGAGTGCCGCAGAAAAGCAGGAGCTTAATCTGCTCATGCAAGCCAAAAAGCCAGTAAACCAAGGTTGAAATTGAGCAATTCATAACCATATTAGCTGGAAAGAAAGTTGTTTTATCTGCTATACTGGTGAATTCGCCAGAGACCCTGTGAAAGTAGTCTATACTTGCTTTCACATATGGCCAAAGATTGTCGGGCCAAGGCTGTCTGACATAGGCTAAAACCATTTAGCATCAAGCGTTCTGGCTAAATGGGTATGATGACGTTGAATAGCGCTATTCAAATGAGAGAAGTGTAAAATTTATGCCGCAAAACAAGCAGTCTCAGATCAAACTTCTGATTGCCAAAGGAAAAGAACAAGGGTACTTAACTTTCGCAGAAGTTAATGACCATCTACCGCAAGATATCATCGACTCAGATCAGATTGAAGATATCATTCGAATGATCAATGACATGGGTATTCAAGTTTCTGAATCCGCACCAGATTCAGACGAACTACTCATGCAAGAGACAACTGCAGACGAAGAAGTCGCAGAAGCTGCAGCTCAGGCATTGGCTACCGTAGAGAGTGAAATAGGTCGTACAACTGACCCCGTACGTATGTACATGCGTGAAATGGGTACAGTGGAGCTATTAACGCGTGAAGGCGAAATTGAAATCGCTAAACGTATCGAAGACGGTATCAACCAAGTTCAATGTTCCGTTGCCGAATATCCTGAAGCTATTACCTATCTTCTCGACCAGTGGGACTTATACGAAGCAGAAGAGATTCGCTTAAGCGATATCATTTTGGGCTTTGTTGACCCGAATGAAGAAGATGTTGCTCCGACCGCAACTCACGTTGGTTCAGAATTATCACAAGAAGATCTTGATGATGAAGATGATGACAGCGATGACGATGACGATGATGAAGAAGATGACAACAGCGTAGATCCTGAAGTGGCACGCGAAAAGTTTGCCTTACTTCGCGATCAGTACATCAAAACACGTGAAGTCATCGAGAAAAAAGGTCGAGCTCACAAGGATTCGCGTACACAGATCAATGCATTAAGCGATGTGTTCAAAGAATTCCGTTTGGTGCCTAAGCAATTTGACCGCATGGTTAAAAACATGCGCGATATGATGGATCGCGTGCGTATCCAAGAACGCTTAGTGATGAAGTATTGTGTTGTTAACGCCAAAATGCCGAAGAAAGATTTCATCAAGGCTTTCGCAGGTAATGAAACAACAACCGATTGGTTGGAAACATTGCTGGCAACAGACAAAGATTATGTTCCTTCGTTACTCGAACAAAAAGAAGAGATCGAACGTAGCGTCAGCAAAATGAATCAGGTTGAATCTGAAACCGGTTTGGTGATTGCTGATATCAAAGACATCAACCGCCGTATGTCGATTGGTGAAGCCAAAGCACGACGCGCGAAAAAGGAAATGGTGGAAGCGAACTTACGTTTGGTTATCTCTATCGCTAAGAAATACACCAATCGAGGCCTTCAGTTCCTTGACCTTATTCAGGAAGGTAATATCGGTCTGATGAAAGCCGTTGATAAGTTTGAATATCGCCGTGGTTATAAGTTCTCAACTTATGCAACATGGTGGATCCGTCAGGCAATTACGCGTTCAATTGCGGACCAAGCCCGCACTATACGTATTCCGGTACACATGATTGAAACGATCAACAAGTTGAATCGTATCTCTCGCCAAATGTTACAAGAAATGGGTCGTGAACCGACGCCAGAAGAATTGTCTGAACGCATGATGATGCCTGAAGACAAAATCCGTAAAGTACTGAAAATTGCCAAAGAGCCAATCTCAATGGAGACGCCAATCGGTGATGATGAAGATTCACATTTAGGTGACTTTATCGAGGATAATACGATTATCCAGCCACTCGATTCAGCGACCGGCGGCAGCTTGAAAGATGCAACGCAAGAAGTACTCGCCGGTCTTACAGCGCGTGAAGCCAAAGTATTGCGTATGCGTTTCGGGATCGACATGAATACTGACCACACGTTAGAAGAAGTGGGTAAACAGTTTGATGTTACGCGTGAACGTATTCGTCAGATCGAAGCGAAAGCGTTACGTAAATTACGTCACCCAAGTCGTTCTGAGCAATTAAAGAGCTTCTTAGACGAGTAAGCGACTTACTTATAATAAAGAGCCCGCTACTGCGGGCTTTTTTGTGCGCTAAATAAAATATCTATAGCGGCTAAAGTAGAACGAAATCAGAAATGGTAGGTCACTTCTAACATTCCGTGACGTCCAGGAAGCGGATAATCGCCGCGAATACTTCCATTACTTGGATCATATGCTTCTTCGTCAAATAAGTTCTTAAAAATCAATGCAATGTCCATATTGGATGTCAATTCTCGGTAACTGATTTTACTATTCACAAGTACATGATTATCAAGCGCCGGTCTGTTATCCCCTATCGCGCGCTTTCTATCTCCAATCCATTTTCCGTCGAAGTAGATCCGCCAATGATCATTTAATTTCCAATAACTACTGACGAATAGCATTTGTCTCGGGATGCTGCCGACATCTTCACCGTTCTTATCTATCGCATCCACAAATGAGTAATGGCTGGTAAGCGTCCAATTTGATAGAGGTTTCCATTTAACTCCAAACTCGCCGCCTTTTGCTTCCTGGCGACCTATGTTAACCGCGACACTTCCCTGGCGAACAGGATCGAACTGAAATTGGATCAAATCATCTGCTGAATAATCAAACAGTCCGGCACTTATCTGAAGATTCTCGTTTGCAAAATATTCAAACGCCACGCCTAGTTCTAGACTATCAACAGATTCCGGACCCAGTTGATCATTGCCAAGTCCAACCGGATTATTCTGAGATTAGAGATCGGTAATAGATGGAGCACGAAAAGCGGAGCCTCCAAATATTTTAACGGTGATGTCAGGGCGTGCCTGCCAAATCAGCGATACTCGTGGATTAGAGGTTGAACCAAAATCACTATAATGGTCATATCGGGCACCTATATTCAGTTGAACGGTAGGTGAAACTTTCCATTCATCTTGCAAAGATATGTAATACAGGTGTCTTGATACGTCAGGTAAAAAGATGAGAGGGGTATCTGAAACATCAGTTAACTGTCCTCCCACTTCCCCTTCAGTACCATTAATAACCCCTGGTCCAAAGTTTTTTCTTTCTGTCGAATTATAATCTTGATGCTCATATCCCACCTGCCAACGTATCTTGTGGTGTTCACTTATATCCACTATTTGTGTTAGATGAGCTGAGGTGCGGGTTGCCTCGCTGGTAGGAGTACCAATATACCCATCGGTAAACTTTACGATCCCAACCGGCGATACAAAGTCCAGATTTCCGTCAGCCCCAATTGGCAGAATGGTATTGGCTGGAAACACATGTAAATACGAAAAAACATCTTGGTAATGATGAGCAAAAGTTAATGTCGCTTGTCCACCTAAGACGTCGTCTAAGCTATACCGAAGCCTATAATTATCAAAATGAACATCGTATATGCCTTCGGGATCTATCGCTTGCGCAATACCAGCACCTGTACCTGCATTGTTGTTACGATAACCCTGATAATCAAACGTAATATCCTGCCACTTGATCTGGCTGTAAATGGACGTGACTTTGTATCGTTCCTGCATCCCTGCGGGGGCGTTAGACGCAGATGAACCGAAAATACTGTCGAAAGTCGACTGTAAATCACTATCTACGATCCTACCGCTATCGCCATTGGAGTGAACGTATTCAGCACTAAGGGTGAAATCAAGTTCTTTGTAACTAAAGCTTGTATTTGCAAATGCATCTTGAGTAGAAAAGTTACCAACGCGAGCACCAGCCTGTTGTGATTGAGAGTGAGTAATCGGGATTAAATTGATAGTGCCTGCAAAAGCATCTGCACCATAAACAGAGGAGCCAGGCCCTCTCACCACTTCAATGCGAGCGATAGCGTGTAGTGGATAATCAAACGCATTGAAAACGCCACTAGATTGGACGTAACTAATCGCCTCACCATCAAACAATATTTTGATTTGCTGCGAAAAGGAACCGCCCAAGCCCCGCAACGTGAACCTGTCTTTGCCCTGAACAAAAGGCTGATCAACATGCATGCCCGGTATCATAGGCAATACATCTGCGAGCAAACGCGCACCGGCCTCTTGCCATTGTTCGCGATGGATAACATAAACAGAAGCAGGCGCAGACTTAATGCTTTGTTCAAAACCACTGGCCGCAGACACCAGAGTCACATTTCTGAGCTCTTCCAAACTCAGGTCGAACAATTCATCGGTAGCCATCTCAGCATGGCTACATACTGACATTACCCCACTGCATAGTGCTGCTAAAAAACTGATTAATTTCATTAAATACGCGGAATCATTAACTCTGGTTACAGTGTAAAACGAGTATAGCTTACGAATGGCTTTCGTTTACAACAGAGCGCGAACATAAACCACTCATAAGACCTTTCGTATGTACGCATAAATGAACGATAGAAAGGAGTTTTGCGTGCATCCGAAAGTCAGAAGTACACCCAATGTCGGTGCTTTCTGCTCTTCAAATAATTTTCTATTTTTCAGTAACACGCCAACATGACAACGCTGTCAATAAATTTTACAACTTGAATATAAATTTTCATAAAAAGTAACTAAAACTTCAAATGGGATCTTTGAGTTCATGTTTATATTGGTTAATTTATTTTTGGCTCTATTTTTGCTTTATCGCTGCCGTTTGAAATATGTTTTGAGGATTTTGAGGTACCTATGAAAATTTTATCTTGCGCGTTCGTACTTGTGGTTCTGATGTTATTTTCGGGTGTTTCTAAAGCTGTTCCAATCGAACTTGGAAGGGCGGGAGATTTCACTCTGTTAAGTGCTGGCATTTCTGGTTGGGACGCTAAGAATTCCGTTATGAGAGATGAAGGTCGTATGATCCTAGGCTCTCAAGCTCAGATTTTTGGGAATATAGGTGCAAGAACATCGATTGTAGCAGATGCCTCAGTTAACATTCATGGCGACCTTGTTTTCGGAACAGCCAATGTTTCGTCTGCAAACGTATTTGGGAATATAGTTGGCTTGTCTGAGCCTCAATGGAACGAAATTTTTACTGATCTTACTTCTGCTTCGCTTGCAGCATCTGCTATGCGCGACAATGCGAGTGCGGTAAATTACGGATCTATTTTAAGTTCCACAATATTTAATACGTCGTCAAACTTTAATGTCATTAATATTAACGGTGACTTGGAGTTAATGAACGGTGAGTCGCTAACGATCCGGGGTTCTGCGACGGATCAGTTTGTTATCAACGTCTCAGGGAATTTTGGCTTGTGTCGTCACACATATGTGAATTGTGATGCCAGTATATTACTTGACGGTGTTCTTGCTGAGAACGTTATTTTCAACTTTGAAAGCAAAATCGGAAACGCTAGCATCAATGGTAATAATGCCGGAAGTATGGCTGGCAACTATATTTCGAGTGCCGGTTTTAGTTGGTTATTGGGTGATGGTATGGTCTTGGAGGATGTTCGAATTCTCGCTAGTAATATTCCCACTGCTAATGTACAAGACGTGAAACAAATTACGCCCACTGTGAGCGTGTATGAGCCTAAAACTGTGGCACTTATGTTCATTGCATTATTAAGCTTAAGGTTGATTCGCCGTGGACATCAAAATAAAGCCAGATGATTAGAAGGTAGTTTACCCAGAGATGTACATTAGGCTTTTAATTTTATTATGAGTTTAAGGCCGAGGGATATAATGTCTGTTTCGTTTGATTTTGCTAAAAACATCTTAATTTAATTTGTTTTTACTCATCTAGTTACTAAGGGGTAACGGCTTGCGCCACGCTCACATATTTCTTTGATTGGCTGTAAAGTGTCTTTTGTTGTCAGAGGGAGCCATTCTTCAATTGCGTAAACAGCCGGTACTCAAACCCAAATTCGCACTTTTGATCATTCGTTAACTCAGAGTACATTCAGGATTAAACGACCAGAAATTGTCTAATGCCATATGCCACTACTAGTCAACACATTCAACCACAAGTGTTAGATTAGATATGAGACAACGCAATTAATCTTAGCCTTGCTTGCTCAGAGGCTAAGATTAATTAAACGCCTTCGTACAATCACTTTACTCCGAGAACGTGAATCTTTCCCATGTCGTTCTGTCATCTTCAGCGGCCCTTTCTGGGTGCACGAATGCCGCCCATTCGTCTTCATGCTTGATCCCGCTAACACCAAACATCATATTCCAAATGGTCCCTGGAAATTTCTTCCGGGCAATTTGCACTTGCCTATGCGTTCCTCTGGCAAACTTAGGGTTCTTTCTATTCTCAGGGTCCTCTAATCCACTGTACGGTACCCAAAAACCGGCATAATCCTTCAATTCCCATTTTTGAGATGTGTTTTCCCAACCATTTTCGGTTAATTTTCTCTCTCCCATTTGCGCTGACAGATGATATTTAAAGGGCACTTTCACTTCGTCACTTTCAACATATAGATCCAACACATTGATATCGTCTGCTTTGCTTCTAACGCAAATGTAGAAATAGTCATCATCATGCATCAATAAAATATAAACGTTCGCAGGCAATGCTATCGTTGTAGCAGGTCGCCAAACGTCATCATTGCAATTTCCGTTTAACAGCGGCGCTTTATTGGCGGGTGCTATCTCAATAGCTTTTTTATCCTTCGCCAAGCTATGACCACTAACGCCCAATGCGAATACTGTGAAAATGACTAACCGTTTGTTTTTCATGACCATACCTCTTTCTGGTTAACTGCTTTTACTAGGCAGTGAATGAAGGCGTACGGTAAAGCAAGACAAATAAAAGAATTGAGGTTTGGCTGATTTTTTGCTGAATTCTAGCTGACGCTGTTTTTTTTCACCGCCATTCTATTGTTCATCTCATACCCGAACATTCTGAACTTCAATAGTGAATTGCTGACGCGTATAGTGAAAGAGAATGCAAAATATGAGTTCACATGTCTTCACGTTTTAACCGCTATTGGAATTCACTAACGAGCCCAACTCAACAAGTTGTAAACAACTGGTGGGCGCACGCGCTACTCTCTGGCTGTGTAGCCTTACTATCGATTCATTTCTTGACTCTGGATGTCGAGCATATCTATGCATCAACCTACTTCAAATGGGCCCATTTAATCTTTCTTCCCTTTCATGAAGCAGGTCATTTATTTTTTGGCTTTCTCGGTCAATTTATTGGCTCCCTTGGCGGAACACTTGGACAACTGTTACTCCCCATTGTGTGTTTGATCGCCTTTCTCAAGCAACGCAATGACACATTCGCAGCTGCGGTTTGCGCGTGGTGGTTTGCCTTAAACTTTTTAGATATTGCGCCTTATTTGGCTGATGCACGCGAGGGGGTTCTACCATTGTTAGGAGGAAATTTTGGCCACTCATCTCCCTATGGTTTTCACGACTGGCATTATTTACTGAATGAGATGGGACTGCTAGCCTACGATAACCTGTTAGCATCAGCCTGCCTATTAATAGGTAAGTGTCTGATTATTTGGTGTAATTACTGGATAATAAGCTTGCTGTGGAAGGCTAAATAGCAAGACTAAACACAGTGCTATTTTTCAGCCTCTTCATTGGCTTCAATGGGCGACACAACCGGGCGCTCTGGCTGGATCGGTTGAGCCGCGATCTTACCCATCGATGACAGACGCCCACGAGGGTTAATCAAAGTAGGTCGCGTCAACAGCAAGTTGTTCGGATATACAATCACCTCACGATCTTCAGTAATCAATTTGGCACTGAAAAGCGTGACGTCTGAAATATAGCCTTCAATGTAATTATCACCATCGATGATGCGGATATAGTTGCCGCGGCGAAAAGACGGTTGGAACAACAACACAAAGTAACCGGTAATGTTGCTCAATAAAGACCAACTGGCGAACAACGCGACGCCCGTTAATGTCAGCAGTGACGTGGAAATCAGTAGTAATCCACTGAAATCAATGCCCCAAACAATCAGCAAACCTGAAACCGTGACAATACCCACAATCAAGCGCGTAATATGATTCGCTTTTTTGGCGGCTTCACCTTTCAATTTAGAACTGATGACTTTGCGCTCTATTAAAGGCAAAGCCAGTCGATTTAACGCTGTGTAGGCAATTAACAGAACCGCAGACCAAATCAAATGCGATTGAAAAGCTACGAGCCACTGTACGAGTTGATTAAACCACAGTGAATCCAGCATATGCACTTACTCCCTTTGCCTTTTAGCCTAACGTTGTTTACGTGAGTTATCGATGATGTGAATGTCGAGTATACCACTAAGCCTTAAACCTTTTCGATATGCCAACTCACCATAGTGGCGTCATCGCCGAAAGCGTGTTGCATCTTTGCAAAGCACTTGTCTTTAGGGTTTACTAAATAACGATGCTGGCATAAGGCCAGCATCGGGATATCTGCAGAACTGTCTGAATAGCCATAGCGCACTTGGTCGTCGTTTAAATGATTGCCATTCTCTAGCAAGGTGACTTTGTTCGCATGGTAACAAAACGTTTTGCTGATCCTGCCGCCAAGAAAATATTGATCACTTGAGCCGAGTAGATGATCGAACTCCAAATTGAGCGCTTTACACATATCCCGCGCCAACCAGCGCAATGCACCCGTAACTATGATAATGGTATGGCCCTGCTGACGATGCCAACGAATGGCCTCATAAGCATGCTGATATGCAGTCACACCTTTTTGCTGAATAATATAGTTCGCAGCTTGCTGCCGGAACGTTGCGTAGCGTTGCTTACCTAGAAATGCCGTTGCCGCCCACAAATAAAATGAATTGCGAGTTGCGAGAGATACCTTGGATTTCTCACACAGTTTAATGATCGGCAGTAAAAGTAAAATGAGTGCTTTTCGATATCGGCTGCGCGTTAACATATATCGCAACCAATGAGCGGTGCAATCTGAAGAGATTAATGTGTAATCCAGATCAAACAGAGCAACCGTTGGTTGCTCTGCATTGAATTTAGACACCGGTTCCCTCTGTCTTGCCTTTGTCGTACGGGATATCTGACTGCAAATTATCAACCTTTTGCGTACGTTCCAGCGGAGAGGTTGTGTTTCGTGCAAACCATGCATATGCGGTTGGCACCACATATAAGGTCATGAAAGTAGCAACAATAACACCGGCAAAAATAACCATACCAATGACTTCGCGACTTTCCGCGCCTGGGCCTGATGCTAACACTAGCGGCAGAGCACTGAACACGGTAGTGAATCCCGTCATCACAATTGGGCGCAGACGTAAACTGGCCGCCTTACGCAATGCCATTTCGAATTCTTCTCCCGCGTCGCGCAATTGGTTGGCGAATTCAACTATCAAAATACCATTTTTAGCCGCCAGTCCGATCAGCATTACAAGCCCAATCTGACTGTAAATGTTGATGCTTAGCTCTGAAACATACAAACCGATAAAGGCACCAAGCAGCGCTAATGGTACCGTCAACATGATCACCCAAGGATGCACCCAACTTTCAAACTGCGCAGCCAGTACCAAGTAAGTGATAGCCAAGGCTAAAATAAAGATAAATATAAACGAGTTGCCTGATTCATGATAAAGCTGAGACTCACCTTTGTAGTCAATTGACACGGAATCGGGTAGCTCGGTAGCCACAACATTTTCAAGGTAAGCCAAGGCTTGCCCAACCGTGTAACCGTCAGCTAGGTTTGCACTGATGGTAATTGAACGCATACGGTTGTAGCGGTTTAATTGCGCAGAGGTTGCTCGCTCTTCAAAAGTCAGCAGGTTGTCCATCGGGATCAATTCACCCGTGCGTTGTGAACGAACATACAGGTTATCGATACTGCGCGGGCTTCTGAAGTCATCTTCATCACCTTCGAGGATTACGTCGTATTCCTCACCGCGATCAAGGTAGGTTGACACGCGACGCTGACCGAGCATGGTTTCCAGCGTACGACCAATATCCGATATTGATACCCCTAAATCGGCTGCTCGGTCTCTGTTGATATTAACTAACAGCTGAGGCGAGGTCTCCTTGTAATCGGTATCAATTCGCACAAGCCCATCATTCTCACCAGCCTTTTCAACGACGATATCAGCCCATTCCACCAACTCTTCGTATGTATTACCTTGCAGTACAAATTGTACCGGACGACCGAATCCGCGTCCGGCGATAGAGCTGCGCATAATAGCGAAAGCACGAATGTCTGGAATAGCACTTAGGCGCCCACTGATTTCGTTCATCAACGCAAAGGTATCACGCTTGCGATCCTCCCAGTTTGCGGCGCCGACAATGGCAATACCTGCACCGCCACCAAAGCCTGGTGTTCTAACCAATACGCGTTGTGCTTCACCAGATTCGCGATACTCCAGCAAAATTTCTTCAATTTTGGCCAAGTTAGCAGAGTTACTTTCATAGCTAGCACCTTCTTGCGCTTGCATAATGATAAAGAAATTACCTCTATCTTCTCTCGGCACGAACTCCTCAGGTATGAGCTTATACAATTGGTACACAGCTACCACTGAGAAGATAAGCAAGATAGTCATCATCACCGGTTGGTGTAAGGTTTTATTTAAACTGTCGAAATAGCCCTTTTCCAATTTCTTAAAATTACGGTCGACAAAGTTGCCGAAGGCTGAACTGCGCTCTCGTTTCTGCAATAGTTTCGACGCCATCATGGGCGACAATGTCAGTGCGGTAAAACTGGAAAAAATAACTGCGGCGGCAATAGCGATGGCAAACTCAGTAAACAATCGGCCGATGTTGCCCTCTAAGAATACCAGCGGCATGAACACACTGACCAACACCAGTGTCGTGGCAATAACCGCAAACCCTACTTCGCGGGCGCCGCGGTAAGCTGCCAGAATAGGCGGTTCGCCAAGTTCAATGCGTCGATAAATATTCTCTAGTACTACGATTGCGTCATCCACAACCAAACCAATCGCGAGCACTAGCGCAAGTAACGTTAGAAGGTTGATCGAAAAGCCCATGACATACATAACGGTGAAGGCTGAAATTAACGCCACCGGTACTGTCACGGCGGGGATAAGGGTAGCTCTGACATTTCCCAAGAACACATAGATCACGACAATAACCATGATCATCGCAATCGCTAACGTGTTATACACCTCATTGATTGACTCCTCGATAAACACTGACGAGTCATAGCTGGGTACGATAAAGATATTCTCCGGCAACGTTTCTTCAATGCGCTCAATCGCTTCTCTAGCTGAACGGGCAACGTCTAAGGTATTGGCTTTAGATTGCTTTACAATCCCTAAACCAATCATGTTAACGCCATCACCCCGGAAGTCAGTTTCATCATCGACTGAAGTTAACTCAACGTGGGCGACTTCACCTAAACGCACTAGGTAACCATCTCGCCCCACCGCTACGGTTAGGTTGGCAAAATCTTCTGGTGTCAAAAATGTTCGCGCTACGCGCACTTCCAAATCACGGTCGGCGGACTCTACTTGCCCAGCGGGTAACTCAACGTTTTCAGATCGAATAATCCGTTCGACGTCGGCGACCGTTACACCGCGTGCTGCCATAGCATTGCGGTCTAGCCACACCTTCATCGCATAATCACGACCACCACCCACTTGCACACGCGCAATTCCACCTGCAATCGATAGGCGGTCAACGATGTAACGACGCGCGTAATCGGTAAGCTCCATAGTGTTCATGTTGGTACTGCGTAAGTTGTACCAAATGATCGGGTTTTCATCCGAATTTGACTTAGATACTTCTGGTGGATCAGCTTGATCAGGTAAGTTGTTAAGGGCGCGGCTCACTCGCTCACGCACATCGTTACTGGCAGCATCAATATCACGACTTAACTTAAACTCGATATTAATGTTTGAACGGCCATTGCGGCTGGTCGAGGTAATATTCTTTATCCCTTCGATACCACTGATCCGGTCTTCCAATATTTGCGTGATACGGGTTTCGACAATATTGGCTGAAGCCCCAGGATAATTGGTGGAAATTGACACGATGGGAGGGTCGATATCGGGGTATTCGCGCAGAGACAATAGCGAAATCGCAACCAGCCCGAATACGATAAGGAGTAGGTTTACAACCGATGCAAAGACCGGGCGCTTAACGGAAGTATCAGAAAGCCACATAAATAGTCACCTACTCTGCGTTTAATACATTAACAGGTGCATTATCGCGCAGGCGTAATGTACCCTCTGTAACAATACGCTGCCCTGGTGTGAGTCCAGAGAGGATTTGCACACGTCCAGGTCTACGCTCTCCCACTTTCACTTCGGTTGAACGGACTTTGTTCCCATCAATGACAAATACAAATTGCTTTTCTTGAATGGGTACAAGTGCCTTTTCAGGCACCACAATAGCTTCAAGCATTTGGCGTTGCACCGTCACCTGTAACAACATGCCCGGGCGTAATAATTGCTCACTATTATTAATGATGGCTCTCACCTTTATCGAACGCGTCACCGGATCTAAGCGCGCATCAATACTGGAAATCTCGCCTTCAAATGTTTGACCAGGGTAAGCGACGGAAGTGGCCCTAACGGTCTGGCCTTTGGCGATAGACGCTAAATGAGCCTCTGAAACATTGAAGTCAACTTTCACGCGACTAATATCATCCAAAGTGGTGATCACATCACCGGGGCGCACAAGTGCACCTACGCTCACTTGACGTATACCCAATTTACCTGAAAACGGCGCTACAATTTGAAGCTCATTAAGTGCAGCATTGGCAACATCCAACTGTGCCACTAGCGCATCTACACGCGCTTGCTGTTCATCTAATAGTTGCTGAGACGCGGCTCTTTCCTTGGCTAGCCCCTCAATTCGTTTTAATTGGCGTTTCGCTTCCGCCAAATTGATTTCTAACTCGTTGACGCGCGCTTTTTCAGCACGATTATTCAACTCAACCAATAAATCCCCCGCTTGAACAACGTCGCCATCGTCAAACGCTATCGAGGTTGCCACCTCGGCTTGTTGCGCAGTAATTTCAACGGATTCATTGGCTTGTGCTGTTCCAAGGGCCTCAATGACAATAGCAAAAGGTTGCATTTCAACTGTTACGGCAACCACTGGGGCTGCGCCACCTTGGCGATGTTGCTGCTTTTGCTCTGTCATTCCCATCCAATCTAGCACCAACGGCCAATTGATATACACGAGAAATCCTGCCAGCAGCAACGCACCAACAGCTAAAGGAGAAAAACGAAATGCACGAGCCATAGTGATCCTGATAAATAAGTGTTGTTAGAGTATCGGCTTAAACTGCGATTTATACAAAAACGCTGAGATACTTTTATAAGATGCGGTATTGTACTGGTTTTACAGCTCTTAGGATTACATTTGTCGGTGAGAATTAGTTGTTTAACGCTTTTTTGTTTATCCGTGCTATTAGGATGCTCTGAACCGCCGCCTAATCTGCCACATTGTCGCGCTAACGCTGAACCTTTGAATAGCCCCGCGACAAGTGCCGGCTGCCTGATTGTGAACGAGCAACAATTGTTGGTGATTAAACATCGATTAAGTGGCCGCTGGGATATTCCCGCGGGCGGACAAGTCACAGGCGAGTCTCTTGCCTGCACAGCACATCGTGAAACCTTCGAAGAAACCGGCATAAATGTCAGTGTGGACGCCTACATTACCACTACAACAAGCGGCATGGCCTTGTTTGCTTGTTCACATCAAAGTGGCTTCACACCACCTAAATACCCCACCCTCCCCTTGCCTGAATGGTCTAAAGGTGAAGTGACACAAATTAAATGGGTCGATCCTTTCACCCTTAACCCGAGAGAATGGCGATACATGGATCAGTGGCCTGAAATTGCCGAAGCCTTTGTCATGGCCTCATCGATACAGAAATAAAGCCTAAAACGAAAATTACCCGTACTAATCGACATAATTTCTCGTATAATAATTAAAACGCCCGTTTGAATTTTAAGGAGACCGCTATGCCGCAATATAAGGCACCAATAGCCGATTTTCAGTTTTTACTCAGAGATTGGCTGAAGATTGATTCACACTATCAAACCATTGGCGCATCAGATTATGACGCAGAATTGGTAATGGAAGTGCTTAATCAAGGCGCAAAATTCGCGGAAGACATGATAGCCCCTTTGAATAGAGAAGGTGACGAACAAGGCTGCACCCTTGCTGATGGTGATGTTAAGACACCGGAAGGCTTTGCTCAAGCCTACCAGGAATATGTTGAAAATGGTTGGAACGCGATGCTCGGCAATCCTGATTTTGGCGGTCAAGACCTGCCATACTCTGCCGCCGTACCCGTGCATGAAATGCTCAATTCAGCCAACCTGAGCTGGCGATTAACCACAATGCTAACCGAAAGCGCCATTCTCGCGGTTAACAAACATGCCAGTGACGAACTTAAGAATCTATATCTGCCGCAGCTCATTTCAGGTGAATGGACAGGCACGATGAATTTAACCGAGCCTCAAGCAGGTACTGATTTAGCCCTCTTAAGCACAAAAGCGGAACCTCAGGCTGATGGCAGCTATTCCATCACGGGGAACAAAATATTCATTACCGGTGGTGACCAAGATTGGAGTGCTAATATTATCCATTTGGTACTGGCACGCTTACCCGACGCCCCCGCTGGCGTGAAAGGTATTAGTCTATTTTTGGTGCCGAAGTTCTTATTGGATGACAATGGTCAACCTGCAGAACGAAATGCCGTTTCAGTCGGCAGTATCGAAAAGAAAATGGGCCTTAAAGGCAGCCCTACTTGTGTGATGAATTATGATGGTGCTAAAGGGTGGATAGTGGGTGAACCCAATCAAGGTCTAGCTTGCATGTTTACCATGATGAACGACGCTCGCTTCCAAGTGGGTTTGCAAGGCTTAGGTATCGCTGAAGCCTCCTATCAAGGTGCTCTGACATACGCCCGTGAACGCTTACAATCTCGAGCTCCACAAGGTGCACAGCAACCCAATGACAAAGCCGATGCGATCATTCATCAACCGGATGTGCGCCGTATGCTACTGACACAAAAAGCCTTTGCTGAGGGTTGTCGAGCGTTGTCGTTGGTCTACGCCAAATACATGGATATTGAAAAATACTCGTCGGGCGACGAAAAACAACAGGCTGAGCATGTGCTGCAATACTTAACGCCCGTGTGCAAAAGCTTTATGACCGATATGGGTCTGGAAGTCGCCAGCCACGGTATTCAGGTGTATGGCGGCCATGGGTATATTCGTGAATGGGGTATGGAACAATTGATGCGTGATGCCCGCATTGCGCAGTTATATGAAGGTACCAATGGTATTCAAGCCGTTGACCTTATAGGCCGCAAGCTCACCCGCAGTGGCGGTACCATGATGCGAGCCACCTACGACGCATTTATTTCTCTGACAGACACAATTGAAGATGATAGCGCTCGCGTAAGTGCGCAATCCTTATTAAGTGAATGGCGTGAGTTGTCTGAAACAATATTGAGTTATAGTCCTGAAGATGTCGCCGGTGGCGCATGTGATTACTTAAACTATACCGCGTATGTGCTGATTGGCGTACTTTGGTACAGCATGGCTGATGCTGCCGTCAAAACAGACAATGCGGCGTTAGCTGCGGGTAAATGTAAAACGCGCGATTTTTATGTGAAACGTTTGTTGCCGCGAAAAGACATGCATAAAGCCGGACTCGTATCAGGGGCTGAAGATTTAACAGCCGTTTCAGACCGAGAGTTTGACTACTTATAAAGTCCAAAAAGCCGGCAAAAATGCCGGCTTCTTATTGATTTGCGAAAAACTAAAACGGGAAAACGTCGTTACTGTTTAGCCGTTATCAAATAGTCAGAGAATTCACGATTAAACCATTCTTTCAACATGCGCTTTTCATACCGCAGAGGGTCTGTATCTGAGCCATGTAAAGAACGTTGTAAAAAGCCCATATCCTTCAAATCCACATCGGCTTCTTTGACTAATTCACCATTCGACAATAGCTTATATGAAAATGACATACGTGGAATATCGATATCTTTTATTAAACGCACGTCCTGTCCACCCTGACCTAAACCAACAAACGAACTAGGCCATACTTGTCCGGCTAGATCCACATTGGTTACTTTAATATTCCACTGATAGTCGTCAGGAAACCGTTGAGCAAGAGAGGCAAAATAGTCGTCAAAACGATGAAACGTTTGTTCCATAAATCGCTTGCGAGATTGGTTCGCTGCTCTCACATCAGTGTAATCTTCAGGCGATTCCCAGCTTACTGAAACATGTTCGTTGATAGGGGGTTCGTCGGCCAAAGCCAATCCAGAGGTAACCCCTAACGCAATAGTAATAAGTGATTTAAACGTGTTCATAAGACTCCCTCGTTCCGTTTTGAGACAGTTGCCGTTGATCAGTAAGTATCACTGAGACAGCGGTGAATACGAAAAGTTTAGCGTATTCACCTGAACAGAGTCTGAATAATGAATGATGCTAACGAAATACACTTAGCTAGCGCGTTGCATCGCGAGCAGTGGTGACTGCGTCATTTCACGGCACACTACGCGCAGACTCGTGCCGTAGATAAAGGGGTTCATATCACCATCTACACAATACTTGCGATGAAATTGTTCCACTGATTGGCGATTTTGCATAACGTCATCAAGATAACCTCTTTGACGATCACTCATACCACCCACAGCGGGTTGTATACTATTGTATAACTGCCCAATTTCCTGTTTATCAGGAATTTCTGCTATTGTAGTCATCCAGTCAGATGCCGTCGCCTGCATGTCACTTAACCAGTATTGCATGAATGGCGTGCGCAATATCATGACCAATAAGACTACCTCTATAAAAACGACAAATGCTTTAAACATAACGGTGCCAATGGATTGTTCATATATTGCACAATAAGCGCTAATTGACCAATCGCCAATCACACTAACGATACTCGGGTATACAAACCAATAACTCTTGAGACCCTTGTCATTCGCCGGAAATCACTAAGTATCTGTTTACGCAGAAAAGTTGATCTAAGTTAACGTTTCGTCGGCGCATTTAGGTATACTTATAAATATTCGCAATTTTCTTTTTTTTTTCGACTCATTGAGCGATAAAGGCCATTTCATGAACAGTCAAATCCCGGTAAAAGATGTGACGCCGGTGAAAGTCCACAAGCCTAAAAAAAGCAATCAGGGTGATAATTATACTGCGCGCAGTCGTATCTATGTGCGTGCGGTTGAAGGCACCTTTGAAAATATTCGCCGCTTTTTCGGACTTATCTTCTTAGGTATGTTTGCCATAATCCCTTGGTTTCAATATAACGGTAGTCAAGCGGTACTGTTGGATATCGCAGAGCAGCGATTTACCATTTTCAGCTTAACTCTTTGGCCACAAGATCTCACTTTGCTGGCTTGGCTCTTGATCGTGTCAGCCTACGCCCTGTTTTTTGTAACAACCTTTGCCGGTCGCGTCTGGTGCGGTTTTATGTGCCCGCAAACGACTTGGACTTTCATCTACATTTGGTTTGAAGAAAAAATCGAAGGCAGCCGCAATAAGCGCATGAAGCTTGATGAACGGCCAATGGATTTTGATAAGTTCTGGCGCAAAACATTAAAACATACGGCTTGGGTAGCCGTTGCGTTGTTAACCGCATTAACGTTTGTCGGCTATTTCACGCCTATTGACCAACTGTTTGTTAACTTTTTCACTTTTAACACCAGCTTCTGGGCCGCTTTTTCAGTGATTTTCTTCACCGTATGTACCTATGGAAACGCGGGTTGGATGCGTGAAATTATGTGCACGCACATGTGCCCCTATGCGCGTTTCCAGTCTGCTATGTTCGATAAAGATACCTTTACCGTCGCTTACAACCCAACACGTGGTGAACAACGTGGCCCAAGACCTCGCAAAGTAGCGCACAGCGATTTAGCTGAAAAAGGCCTAGGCGACTGTATCGATTGCAACCTATGTGTGCAGGTGTGCCCGACCGGCATCGATATCCGCAATGGCTTGCAATACGAATGTATTAATTGTGGTGCCTGTGTAGATGCCTGTAACGGTGTTATGGAAAAAATGGACTACCCGAAAGGCCTGATCAGTTTTACCTCAGAACATGAATTAAAAGGTGGGACAACGCACATTGTGCGCCCTAAGCTGATTGGTTACGCGATTGTATTGGTGATCATGACAGGATTACTGACGTTTGAAATGTTGACCCGTTCGTCTATTGAAGTTGACATTATTCGTGACCGAAACTCTCTGTATCGGGAGACCAATGAAGGCTTAATTGAAAATGTTTACACCCTGAAAATTCTTAATAAGTCTCAGGAAGATCGCGTGTATACCATTGCGGTCAAAGGTTTAAAGGAATATGAGTATATTGGCGATCAAGTCGTCAACGTGGCCGGTGGTGAAGTATTCAGCTTACCGATTTCAGTTGCAACCGACCCTTACAATCTCGAAGGCAGAGTTACCGACATCGATTTTCATGTGCAAACGCAAGACTTAGACGGTAATCTAATAGAAGTTGAAGAGCCCAGTAAGTTCTTGTATCGGTGAATATAAATACATCCCAAACACCTGAAGCCAGCACCAACAGTGCTGGCTTTCAGTTTTCTGACTTAACACCTGATCTCATTTTAAATGGTATCGAGAGCATTGGCGTTTTTGCCGAATCTGGATTACTGGCACTTAACAGTTATGAAAATCGGGTATATCAGTTCATCGACCAAGACAGGACCCGTTGGGTAGTGAAGTTTTATCGCCCTCAACGATGGACCGATGCGCAAATATTAGAAGAACATGCTTTCGCCTCAGCATTATCCGACGCTGAAATTCCTGTTGTTGCGCCGGTTCATATGCAGGGTAGCACTTTACACCACTATCAAGGTTATCGATTTAGCCTGTTTCCTTCGGTTGGAGGGAGGCAATTTGAAGTCGACAATCTTGACCAACTCGAGCAGGTTGGTCGTTACCTTGGCCGTATACATGCAGTTGGCCAAGCAAGTCCATTTGAATTCAGACCCGCATTTGACATAGACCAATACCTTTATCAACCGCAACAGCAACTGATTGCCAGTGGCTTTGTACCACACTCGCTACAAACGCCCTTTTTCACCATTTTAGAGCAAGTTATTGCAGCGACTGCCGAAAGGTTCAGTGATGACGGATTTATCCGCTTACACGGAGATTGTCATCCGAGTAACATTTTATGGCGTGACGGGCCCAGTATTCTAGATCTTGACGATTGTCGCATGGGCCCAGCGATCCAAGACTTATGGATGATGTTGTCAGGCGACCGCCAACAACAACAGTTGCAATTAGAGGTTTTGGTTGAAGCCTATGAAGAATTTAACACCTTCGTTCCCAGTCAATTAGGCCAAGTGGAAGTATTACGCGCCATGCGGATGGTGCACTACATGGCGTGGCTGGCAAAACGCTGGGAAGACGCCGCCTTTCCTAAAGCCTTCCCCTGGTTTGCCAGTGAAAAGTATTGGGAACAGCAGATCCTTGCCCTTAAAGAGCAGCTTTCTGCACTGAATGAGCCTCCGCTAAAACTGATGACGGGATTTTAATAGTCCTTATTCGTCCATGATGAAGCTTAATCGTATAATTAGAGACAATAAAACTCTGTAATCAGTAGCTTTTTTATATACACTGCAACGCTTCAGGTGCTTCGCGTCGTTACGCGAGTTAAACGGGAAATTGGTGTGAAACCAATGCTGCCCCCGCAACGGTAAGTACTGTTTTATCTTTGGGTAAAACAGAAAGTCAGGAACAGCGTGCTAACGTTCTTCCATACCACTGTGCTTCGCATGGGAAGGTGACTTTTGACACGTCATTTGGCGTGAATAACGAGCCCGGATACCGGCCTGAGATCGCCCGGCACAAGCTTTGCCGATATTGTCCGTTCGCACTCGGGTGGAGTGTCTTAGGAATTACATAATGAAAACACAAATAAACCCGGCCACTTTGGCTGTGGCTTTTGGGGCATTGCTTTGCCCTAACATAGCGCTATCTCAATCAAACTCAACTCAACTCACTACAGGATCCATTGAACATATATCCGTTCTTGGTTCGCGCAGTTCCAGACCGCTTTCCACCGTGTCTTCCAGTGTCTATGTGTTAGATGAGCTGAGTATTCGCCAGTCTGGCCAGCAATTTTTAGTCGACATACTGCGTGGTATGCCTGGCATCAGTGTCAGTCGCTCAGGCAGTGTAGGAGGCTTAACTGAAATTCGGATGCGCGGTGCTGAAACTAATCATTTACTGGTCATGATAGATGGAGTAGTAGTGAATGATGAAAGTCAGGGGGGATTATTCGATTTTGCTCACCTGACAACCGACAATGTAACCCGCGTAGAGTTGCTATCGGGGCCGCAAAGTGCGCTGTGGGGCAGCGGTGCCGTAGCAGGTGTACTGAGTATTACCACAGCGCAACACCACAATTCTTCAACCAAGTTCAGTGCCAGCCTGGGAAATCATCAGCAGCGTAGTGTTGGGTTCAGCACGCATCAGCGCTCTAATGAGATCACGTGGAATGCGTCACTATCTCATCTCACCACTGATGGGGAAAACGTGTCACGCGTCGGCAATGAAGACGATGGCTACGATAATACGACTTTGCATGCGGGCCTCGTTTGGCAAGCTTCTGAGCAGGAGACGATCAGTCTAAATATACGCTCATTAGATTACCGTAATGAATACGATAACGTTGACTACTACATTACGGGGTTACCGTCAGACTCTGACAATGTCACGGATGGGAAGCAATTGTCGGCCCGGTTAGGCTGGCAGTTCCAATCTGTTGACAACATTTGGCAACACAACGTGCAAGCGCACATTAGCGTAAATGAAAATCAAAACTACGCAGCTAAAAATGATGAAGGTGGCAGCGAAGCACGCCGATTCAGTGTGAGCTATGTTGCCAGCTATTCTCCCTCAGCGTCTTATCAAGCGAACCTCGGAATCGAAACAGTTGAACACAAATTTGATCAATACGGTCCGATTGTTTTTGCTGATCCGAATCAGACTCAACACATGGATACGCAAAGTGTTTTCACTGATGCGTTTGTTAAGGCAACCCGCCATATCACACTCAACGGCAGTGCTCGTTGGGACCAAAACAGTGATTTTAACAACCAAAGCAGTTTCCGTTTTGGCCCTCATTGGCAACTTACTCCGCGCCTCAAGCTATATGCTAGTTACAGTAAAGCCGTACGCAATCCAACATTCACTGAGCGCTTTGGCTATTACCCGGGTAGTTTCGTTGGCAATCCAAACTTAACGCCTGAAACGGTTAAAAGTGCGGAGATAGGTTCACGATTGCAACTCAGCCAACACACAGACGTTACGCTGAACTGGTATAAGAACAAACTGACAGATGAAATTAACGGGTTTGTTTTTGCGCCTGAACAAAATGCCTACACCGCACAAAATAGCACTGCAGAAAGTGAGCGAAAAGGGTTAGAACTGAGTGCATCCCAAGCCTGGCGCACGGGATCGTTAAAAGCCTACTATTCTTATGTTGATGCAGAGGAAAACTCTAACAGTGCCTCTCAAATTATAGAACTTAGACGCCCTCAGCACACAGCCTCAATCGTATTGGCGTTAGCAGACAGCAATGACCGATGGTTTGCAAACATCAAAGCTGATTATACGGGAACGCGCTTTGATCAATATTTCCCGCCTTACCCTCAAGCGGCACAAAGAATTAAACTTTCTGCCTATTGGCTGGTCAATGCTAGTGTTGGCTACACACTGTCCGATTCAGCGTCGATTCAGTTGAGTGCCCATAACCTGTTTAACCAAGACTATGAAGATATTGTTGGGTATGTTGGAAAAGGGCGCCAAGTAAATGCTTCTGTGACCTACTCACTTTGATACCCTTCAGTCGCGTGATATACCAATTCTATCGCGCGACTTTAGGTTAACCTCTAGTCGCTAATAGGTAAGCTATGCTAGGCTTACGCGAAATTTTTGCAAAGGAAACTACCAAACATGAAAAAGCTGTTTTTAGGATTGTTGCTCGCTACGGTATTGCCACTTCAAGCATTTGCGCAAGAGTTGTGGCAAGAAGGTACTCACTACAACGTGATCAGCGACAAAGCCTCAAGCAAACCCATCGTCAAAGAATTCTTCTCTTACTGGTGCCCCGGATGTTACCGCTTCGAACCATTAGTAAAAGAAATGAAGAAGAAGTTGGACAAAGACACCAAATTCGAAAAAGTTCATGTGAACTTTATGGGCTTCACGACACCTGCTATTCAAGAAGAAGTCACGCGCGGTTTGATGATTGCTCGTGCTGTTAAGCAGGAAGAGAAGCTAAACGATGCAATCTTCGATTACATCCACAAACAGCGCGCACAAATTACCGGCTTGTCTGATGTACGTAACATTTTCATCATAAACGACGTGGATGCTGCTGAGTTTGACAAATTAGCATCGAGCTTTGGCGTTAATAGTATGGTGCAAAAAAACAACAAAGAAATTGAAAAATTCCGCCAGCACCTAGCGCGTGTTCCAAACTTCATCATCAATGATAAATTCCAAATCAATATCACGCGTGATATGACACCTGATGATATCGTTGATTTGGTTGTATGGTTATCGAAGCAAAAATAATTCAGTAACCTACAAGTAAACACACAAAAGCCGCTAATCATTAGCGGCTTTTGTTTTTCTGACAGTTGATAAAGATTGTGCGAGATAAAACGGCTAATGCCTAGGCAAACCAATGACGCGTTCGGTTAGCAAACCACACTAACGACAACATTACCGGCACTTCCACTAATACACCTACCACAGTGGCCAGAGCCGCACCTGAGTGAAGGCCAAACAAGGATATTGCTACGGCGACAGCTAACTCAAAGAAGTTTGACGTACCTATCATGCAGGCTGGAGCGGCAACGTTGTGTGGGAGTTTCAATTTCTTCGCCAAGGCATACGCAATGGCAAATATGCCGTAGGTTTGGATCAGTAAAGGAATTGCAATCAACACTATGGCTTGTGGTTTGGCTAAGATCGTTTCTGACTGGAAACCAAAAAGCAAAACTACCGTGCTCAACAAACCAATGATCGACCACGGTTTCATCCTCGCCAGGAAGCGCTCCAACTGCGAATGATCGTTTTGCTTATCCAGTTGTCTTCGTGTGAACGCACCGGCGAGCAGCGGTATCAACACATACAACACCACAGAAATCAGTAGCGTATCCCAAGGCACCGTAATGTCGGTAATGCCAAGCAGCAGCCCAGCTAGCGGTGCAAACGCGAAAATCATAATGACATCATTGATGGACACTTGTACCAAGGTGTAATTCGCATCACCTTGGGTGAGTTGGCTCCACACAAATACCATGGCTGTGCAGGGTGCAACGCCCAGTAATATCATCCCTGCAATATATTCCGTGGCGGTTTGAGGATCGACCCAATCGGCGAATATTCCTTTGAAGAACAACCAGCCCAACAGCGCCATGGTGAACGGTTTAACTGCCCAGTTAATGATCAGCGTCAGGATGAGGCCTTTGGGTTTATCCCCCACGTGCTTTATCGATGAGAAATCCACCTGCACCATCATGGGGTAAATCATTAACCAGATCAGGACCGCCACCACCAAATTCACGTGCGCATATTCTATGGTCGCGATACTTTGAAAGGTATGCGGTGACAAGCTACCGGCCACGATCCCGAGAACAATAGCGATGCCGACCCACAGTGATAAATAGCGTTCAAACAATCCCATTAGTGTATTTCCGTTAGTTTGATGATTTTGAAACCGTAAACGTTGTTGTTCATTTTACTTGTGCCCCTAAGCTCAATAGCGCTTGGCGCATTTCGTTCGCTGGCAGCGCTTGCATAGCTACCTCACTCAGTTGTGTTACCCGTAGTTCTATTTCAGCAATACAGGCCTTGAATGCTGTCGCTACGGCATCCTCACTCCCCTCTACTTTGGACGGGTCACTCAACCCCCAATGAACTTGCACTGACTTCCCAAACCATACTGGACAAGTTTCTGCAGCGGCTGAATCACACACGGTCACAACCACATCGGGATCAAAGTCTTCAAATTCGTCCCAAGACTGGCTTTTTAGGCCATCGGTAACGTACCCCGCAAGCTTGAGAAATTTCAGACTCAGTGGATGCACCTCGCCCGCCGGCTGACTACCGGCACTCCTAGCCGTAATATAGCCATTCGCTTTTTGATTCGTAATCGCTTCTGACAAAATGCTTCGACAGCGATTGTGGGTGCATATGTATAAAATTTTCATGGCTAATTGGACTCTACTGGCAAATGGTTTGGGCTTGTTTGGCGTTTTCTAACGCTTGCAAAGCGGATGAATAAAAAGCGATATTGTTAACTGCCGTGTTGTGTACAACCTCTTTCGCCCAATCTGGTAGGCTGGGATTGATGTAGTAATAAACCCATTTGCCCCGGCGTTCACCTAGAACAACACCGGCCTTGCGCAGTTCAGCCAAATGTCTGGAAATTTTGGGTTGTTCCATGGCCAATGCGAGCATTAATTCACACACACATGCCTCTCCAACATTGTTGATTAAAAGTACGATCAGCAGGCGTGTCTCATCAGCCAAGGATTTGAAGAAGGGTAATGGGCTCAAAATTTCCTCAACACACATTCGATTTATCACATATATGAAAAATCATATATATTAAATCAAAAAAATGCATGCCTAAATTAGAAAATAAGCGCCTAGACCAATAGTAAAGATGAAGCTCCCCCAAATTGAATGTTCCACTACAACCGCCAAAGTTGAGCGACTCGCCATATAACGATATCCAAATACGGCTCCACCCACCCAAGACAACACTACTGCAACCCAGTTGCCATACACCACATGCGCTAAACCGAAGAAAAATGTACTTAGCAACCAGCGCGCTTGTTTGGAGGGCAATATCTGTTTGTATCGATGGAAAAAATACGTCCTGAAAATAATTTCCTGAGGTATTACCGACACCAAGGGATAAATCAGCAGGGTCATGGCCCAAAATCCTGGATCTTTTAACGGTAACGCTAGAAATAACTGGGGAAATACTAGGTAGATAAATAAGCTGACAATACAGGCCCACGGTAGAAATAGTTTAACCGAAGCAATAATGTGCTCACCAAGGCCCTCTACTTTCCACAATCTGATGCGCTTGAACTGTTTATCCACCAGTAGCAGCGACAAACAAATAAGCCCAACCATGCCGAGTAATGGCATAAGCCAAAGCGACAGTTCCGCAATAGTAAAATATAGAATGACTGGCAGCCCAAGGAAGATCACCAGCATTTCGATCCAGCGATGAATACTCAACAACAACCTCAATCCGCTGCACTAGCAGCGTGACATTTTCATGAATGTTTTATTACAGTATCGACCAATTCAGTAAACTTGCCAGTTACGACTAGTATTCGAGGTATAAAAAAAGAGACCTAAAGGGTCTCTTTTTTAAACCGCTTGGTTAGGGTTAAACCTAATCCAATCAGACGTTAGAACAACTAACCTAGTTTGTCTGTCGCCACTTTATAGCGTGGATCTTCATTCACATTCATTTCAACGTACTTATTGGCTTTCACCAACAGTCCACGACATTCAGAACTGATATGACGAATGTGCAGTTTCTTACCGTATTGCTCGTATTTGTCGGCCAAGCCATCTAACGCATCAATGCCCGAAGAATCCCAAATACGTGAATTATTGAAATCGATAACCACATCTTGCGGATCATTTTTAGGGTCAAATAAGTCTTTAAAATAACTCACTGAGCCGAAAAATAGCGGACCATCAAGTTCATAAACTTTCCAGCCGTCCTTATCGGTGTGTGTTTTCGCGATAATGTGTGTCGCATGTTTCCAGGCAAATACCAGTGCCGACACGATAACACCAACCACCACTGCAATCGCCAAATCGGCAATCACCGTAACCGCGGTTACCAAAAATAGAACGAATGCATCTTCTTTGTTTACGCCTCGAATAATGCGGAAAGAGGCCCATTCAAATGTACCGATAACAACAACAAACATAACGCCAACCAGTGCAGCTAACGGGATCATTTCAATCAGTGGTGCAGCAAACAAGATAAAGCCAAGCAGTACTACTGCAGCCGTAATACCTGACAGTCGTCCACGACCACCTGAATTGATGTTAATCATACTCTGGCCAATCATGGCACAACCACCCATACCACCAAAGAAACCATTCACCGTATTAGCTACGCCCTGACCAACACATTCTTTGTTGCCACGTCCGCGCGTATCGGTCATTTCATCAATCAAAGTCAATGTTAAAAGCGACTCAATTAAACCAACCAAAGCCAAAATGATAGACGTCGGTAAAATGATCATTAACGTCTCAACTGAAAAAGGCACCATGGGAATGGCAAAGCTTGGGAGTTCACCGGCTAGTGTAGCTGAATCTTTTTGATCCGCTGGAAGCATATCGCGAACAAAATCGATAACCGTGCGCGCCTCAACGTCCAAACCATGAACGATCAACGTGACGGTTATGATCGCCGCCAGTGAGGCAGGGATTGCCGTTGTGATTTTAGGCAGTACATAGATGATTGTCATCGTCACAGCCACAAGCCCTAGCATAATGTAAAGCATCTCGCCTTGCATCCACTGCATTACACCATCACTACCCAGAATCTTAAACTGGCCCATTTGCGCTAAGAAAATTACTATCGCAAGACCGTTAACAAAACCCAACATGACCGGATACGGTACCAGCCGTATAAACTTCCCGAGTTTGAATACGCCGGCCAGTATTTGTAGTATCCCGGCGAGTATCACCGCGGCAAACAGATATTGAATGCCATGCTGTGCAACCAAAGCAACCATAACAACGGCCATTGCTCCTGTTGCACCTGAGATCATGCCCGGACGCCCACCGATAGCACTGGTAATCAATCCCATCATAAAGGCAGCATACAAACCCACCATAGGTTCAACGCCCGCAACAAATGCAAAAGCTACAGCTTCTGGCACCAGTGCCAGTGCTACAGTTATCCCAGACAACACATCATTCTTTATATTGCCTTGTTGATTGGTGATCAGATTAAACATCGATTTATCCCACCATATTGTCTTGCTGAAAAATTAGCCGGCGATACTAACAGGATTATTCCCTGAAATCTTTTAACAGATTGTTAATTCAGTCCTTCAGAATTTATTTCCTGATATAATACACTCACTCAACTGCTGTACTGATACCCTAATGTTAGCCAATACTTTAGATTTTAGTATCCATGTCATTGGCCCTGTCGTCATATTACTCGCTCTAGGCAAAATACTTTTTGCTAAAAACGTTATTAGCAGCGAGTTTGTTTCTGCTGGATCACGACTGGTTTTTAGCTTTGCGCTTCCTGCGTTATTGTTTATGTCGATAAGCCAAGCAGATTTCGCGCAAGCGGCCAACAGCAGGCTGATCGGTACAGGCCTCATTGTCACCCTTGCATTTTTCCTAGCATGTTTACTATTTGTGCAATGGGCATTTAGCTGTCGCGAGGACCGTGGGGTCATTGTACAAGGTAGTTTTCGAGCAAACCTTGGAGTTATTGGGCTTGCCTATGCAGCCAATTCGTTTTCACCTGCAGACTTTGCACAAGCCTCAGTATATATGGGGGCACTGATCCTACTTTATAATGTGTTGTCCGTTTGGGTGTTAAACGCTTATTTGCCGCAACGCGCGAACACCATACAAACACTCAAGGCGATGGCTACAAATCCAATCATGCTATCAATTGTATGCGCGTTGATAGTGGCTTACTTCAAACTATCGCTCCCTCAAATTGTTACCGCGAGTACCGATTATTTAGCTCAACTCACCTTACCATTAGCACTCATTTGTACGGGTGCATCGATCCGCTTTCGCGATATGAAAGGGCAACTAAGCGCATTGCTGTTTAGCGCAATTAGTAAGTGCTTACTTTATCCATTGATAATGATTATGAGCGGCATCTATATTGGAATGGATCAAACAGAATTGTTAACCATGTTGTTTATGTCTGTTGCACCAACAGCGGCTGTCAGTTTTATTATGGTCAAACAAATGGGCGGTAACGCCGACCTTGCGGCAAATATTGTTGCCCTCTCCACCGTCATATCGGTTCCTATTACTTTATTGGGTTACCAATGGGTGATATTACTCGGCTAGAGGGCGGTGAGGTTGGCTATGAAAACCAGACAAGGGCCCAACAAGTTGCTGCGAAACAGCACTTCCCACGGACTACCCTTTGGGATCCTGACGAAGGGGAAAATAGTAAACGAGTTGGTTAACCCAGTTTTGAACCACCTAAACATTTTGGTGATGCAGGCACTTCGCCCATTTTGTTTTGCCACTCTTCGCGAGTAAACGTATGCAATGCCAGTGCGTGAATATGATTAGCAAGTTCATCAGCCAACACTTGATTAACCATTCGATGACGTTGGATCAAACGCTTACCTTCAAACGCTTCACTGATCAATGTTACTTTGAAATGACTTTCACTGCCTTCAGGCACATTGTGCTGATGGCTTTCATTCACAACATCAAGGAATAGTGGCGAGAGTTGATTGGTTAGTTTATCGGTAATTTGTTGCTGTATGATCATGCGAAACCCGTCGAAAAGTTAGATTCAACCGCCCACCAATCGGCTTTGCGGTCTTGTTTATACCATGTTGCCAATAACGTTGGGTTTCACCTGACATTATCAAGAGGCTACCGTGAGTTAAAGTCACTTTAACCTGCTGTTTGGTTTTCTTGTGTTTAAATATAAACACCCTATCTGCACCAAAGCTTAGTGATGCAATGATAGGCTTTATACCAAGCTCAGGCTCATCATCGCTATGCATCCCCATGCTGTGCTGACCATGTTGATACCAATTGGCTAATACTGCGTTAAAACCGTTCTCACAGTACTCACTGCAAAGTACCTTCAATTCATCTAATACCGGCTCCCACGGTAAAGGTGCCAATGTCATACCGGAATAACGGTATGTCGATTGTGGATCGCCATACCAAGCCTGCAATCGAGGGATAAGATGTTCTTTGCCGTATAGCTTAATGGTATCCTGTGACCATGAAAGTGATTGTGTAAGATGATGGTAGTAGTCATCTGCACGCCTTGACGCTATCCATCCAGGCACATAAGCCACCGTTGCATCTTGCATGGGCAAAATCATCGGCTCTAGTTGATTGGATTGGAGGTCAAAAAAAGAAGATTGCATATAACTTTGAGTACATTAATGTCGACGACGCTGTTTCAACTTGCCGAACGAGAATACACGCTTTATCGCTATCCGGCCAAATTCCAACACAAGAGTTTACAGGCTTGGGACTCTGCTGACCAATTACTACTAGAGCATATACTGGCCATTCCACCTGCAGAACCGCCTCCATCGATCACGCTTCTCAATGATGAATTCGGTGCTCTTGCCTGCGTGCTCGCAGATGTATTTCCTGATATGACTTTATACTCTCAAAGTGACTCTTGGATCAGCCATAAAGCTACTCAGCAAAATTTACGCAACAACGACATCACTGCCGACATAAATTTCATTGATAGTATGCACTCACTTCAACCAAACACTCTGGTAGTTGTTAAAATTCCACGCACGTTAAGTTATTTGGAATGGCAACTCAACAGTGTGCGCGAATATTGCGAGTCACAAACTCAGGTCATTGCGGCGGCTAAAGTAACCGCCCTAACGCCCAGTATTTTCAAACTGTTTGAGCGTTACTTGGGGCCCGTAACCACCTCTTTAGCCAAGAAGAAATCTCGCCTGTTATTTTGTCAGAATACTCAACCCAAGGTTGCGGCTTCAGCTTATCCAACAACCTTTACCACTGACGCGTCTGAAACTGGCGTAGCGTTAACACTCGTCAATCATGCCAACGTGTTTTCTCGCCAAAGTTTGGATATTGGTGCCCGGGTGATGCTGCAACATTTGCCCGATATCACAAGCAGCGAGCCTACACGAGTGGTCGATTTGGGTTGCGGTAACGGCGTATTGGGTATCGCGCTTCTGGCACAACATGACAATGCTTATGTCACGTTCGTTGATGATTCGTTTATGGCACTGGCCTCGGCAAAAGCCAGTATTGAAGAAAACCTGCCAGATGCAATTGAGCGCAGCCAATTTGTGGCAAGCAACTGTTTAGAAGCGATGGATGAAGCACAACGCAATCAAATCGATGTTGTTGTGTGCAATCCGCCGTTCCACCAACAAAATGTGGTAACTGAGCATATCGCAAAACAAATGTTCAAAGATGCCCATAAATATCTTAAACGTGGTGGTGAACTAAGGGTCGTCGCCAATCGCCACCTGCCCTATGGTAATGAGTTGAAACGAATTTTTGGTGGGTTCCGTGTACTTGCAAGTGAACGGAAATTCGTTATCTTGAGCGCAATTAAAAAATAAGGATTAATGTATGTTACACCGTGGATTTTCTCTTCTACTGCTTTCAATTGGGCTAATGCTATCTATGCCATCCCTAGCCGATCGTGTTGAAGATGGTTCTCATATTCAAAAGCGCAACTACTACCCTCGCGTTCAGTTCTCTACCTCTATGGGCGATTTCATTGTGGAAATGGACCGCCGCCGCGCCCCCATTACCGTGAATAACTTCCTACGCTATGCCGACAAAGGACTGTTCAACAATACGATTTTCCACCGCATTGTGGTGAATTTTGTCATTCAAGGCGGCGGATATGATGTGGAATTTAACGAAAAGCCTCAATTTGATCCTATCTTCAACGAATCCGGCAACGGCCTCAAAAACGAAAAATACACCATATCAATGGCACGCCAGAATGATCCTCACAGTGCCATGCGCCAGTTTTTCTTTAATATGAATGATAATGAAAGCTTAGATCCGGGCAAAAGCTGGGGATATACGGTATTCGGCACCGTTGTTTCTGGCTATGAAGTATTGGATGCCATGGAGTTGGTAGATACCGGTATTGATGAAACAACCGGTTTCCCAAATGTGCCGTTAGAGCCTATTATCATCAATAAAGTTACTATTTTACCTGCTGAATAATGCAACTTGAGGCCACTATGAAAACCTTGTTGATACTGATTGCGCTACTCCCTTTTGCAGCTCACGCTGATGTTAAGCACACGGATCAGCATGGTTTCATTGTTGAAAATGTCATGCAAACCCCACAAACGCCGGATGTGGTTTGGCATGCGCTCATAGATGATGTGGACTTATGGTGGCCCAAAGACCATTCATGGTGGATGGGTACATTTAGTATCGACGCCAACGCAGGCGGTTGCTTCTGCGAACGCAAAGACAATAAAAGTGCTGAACATATGCGCATCGTTTTTGTTGACCCAAACCAAACTCTGCGCATGAGTGGTGGGCTAGGTCCACTCCAAGGCATGGGTATGAATGGCGCGTTAGATTGGCAATTGACTGAAACCCCGACAGGGACTCAAGTAACCTTGACTTATAAAGTACATGGCGTAAATGCTGAAGGATTCGAAAAATTGGCTCCCATCGTAGCCCATGTTCAAGGGCTTCAACTTAATGGACTAAAGGACTTTTTGAATAAATAGAGTTCCTCTCCATGAGGGGATATGTGACGCTCGAATTCAAAATCTAAACGTTTGATTAGCCCTTGTGACGCATCGTTGATTGCGCTGGTATAAGCATACACATGGGTGTGCCCCATTTTCTCAGCGGCTCGTAAACTAAGTTCACTCGCCGCTAAAGCAATGCCTTTACCGCGGGCAACCGGGAGCAGCGCAAAGCCCAAGTCTGGCGCATCGAGGAAATCCCGTTGCAAGAGCCCGCACAGCCCCCAGGTTTGCTCAGACTCTGCATCTTCCACAACCATCAACCCCATCCCCTTTTGGGCATAGACTGGCTGAATACTGTTGACAATAAATTGTTGCGCAGTGTGCTTATCATTGACGCCGCGATCACCAATATATTGAAGCCAGGCAGGATCAGTTACCAGCGTACAAATGAACTCGGCATCCTCAACTAGCACTGGTCGCAGGCGAACATTAGGTGTTTGCATGCAGAAAATCTCTGACCGAAATATTATGCTGATTTAACAAAGATGAAATCATGTGCTGATGCTCTCTACTGACATTTGCACGTCGAGGATACTGTGGGTTAGCTCTGTCATCAATCACATGTTGCCAACCATGTGTTGTTTGCAGAAAAGTACGGGCTGCATCTAACCCCTCGTCAAGATTAGCAAAATGACTAAGGCAGCCCGCTAGGCAAGTATCCACATAACTGAGGTAAACCGGATATTCAACCGAAGCGGGTGCAATATCCAACGATTCACAAATCCACAAGGTAACGCCTGGGCGCTTAATTCTTTGCAAGTATTCAGATGGAATGTCCTCAAGAAATGAGATTTGCTCAAGGCCAACGGCTTTAAATTGATAGTCGCGTTCACGTTGTTGAAACTTAGGGTTGAGCGCTATAGGCGTGCATAGCGCGTTGAGGTAACTGTCAGACGCAGGCTCTGCGCCAACGTAGGTTTGATTCTCATGATAGGCTCTTGTGACCCACCCCCTGGAAAACCCTTTAACACTCACGGCAAAGGCCGCATGTGCATGGTCACTGTGCCGTTCTCGACTATCAGCGCTTAACAACGAGCCATAGCCGAGCATAAAATGCTCGGCTTCTAACCAACTAGGATGGTGCTGCTCGCTACTGATGTAGCCTCCTTAAAACATTAAAAATAGGTACGTACACCGATTTGGAAATTACGTCCCGGAAGCGGCGCTTGGTCTTTTAAAAATGACGTATGCACTCGCGCTTCTTCATCCGTTATATTCTCAGCGCGCGCGAAGATTTGCCACTCCGTATCATACGCATACAACGAATAATTCACGCCCGCATTGACCAACGTATAGCCATCTGTAGCCGTTTCAAATGCGGCAGTGTTGTCCTGCGCATCGTACCAAACCACTTCAAAATCTGCATTCACGTCTTGCCATTGGTAATCCAACGATGCGCCCAAACGCAATGGCGGGATACGTGGTAAATCGTCGGAATCCAATTTGGCGCGAATATAATCACCAAACGCACTGAGTCTTAATGTGTCAGTCATGTCTAAATGACCTTCAAATTCAAAACCATACAAGGTTGCATCACCTTGCTTAAACACTAGGATGGGATATCCCTCATCATGTTCATCGTGCTCATCTTCGTGCAGTTCATCTTCATGAACATCTTCGTCGTGAATATCTTCTTCGTGCGCATCAGCAAACGAAAGTCCGGTATCCGCTTGATAAATATAGTCACTCACATCACTATAAAATACCGATGCTGAGAATCCCCAATCTTCGTGAAACTGTCGCCACGTAATGTCAATATTGTGGCTCACTTCCTCAACAGGGTGTTCCAACTCAGTGGATAAATCGCCGTCTTCATGAAGGTCAAATACCAGGCCTAATTCATAGGTTCTTGACGCTAAGTGCAATCCACCGGAAAACATCTCTTGTTGACTCGGCGCACGTTCAGAATGTGATATAGACACCGCTAGCGCGCTACTGTCTGAGTAATGCCAGTTCATTCCAGCTGATGCTGATACGCTGGTAAATGAATATGGGGCAAACACAAAATGTTCGTCATGGCCTTCCTCATGCTCATCTTCGTGTTCATGATCAGCATGATCAACGTCAGCAATCGCGATATCAATATCCACATCACTCGCACTGTACTCAGTTCTTTCTACCCTTGCGCCTAACTGAAAAGTGAAGTCTTCAATGCGTTTTTCTTCAATCACAAACAGTGAATACGCATCCGTTTCCACCGGCGGAGTGTAGGCCTCTTCACCAAATGCAGCATAATCACTGTTAGCATATTGCAAACCAAATACACCGTGCCACCCAGCGATATCGGCGTGACGAATATCGATACGACCTTCTAAGGTATCATTTGCGAACTGAGTGCCGAGTTCATCACCCTCAATTTCAGCATGCTGATACTCGCTGTAGGCGCCCATGAACTCTACCGATGTTATGCCAGCTACAGGAGAAAACCATTTGCCAACCCATTGGTAACGGTCAAGTTGAGCATCAATATTGACGCGGGCTTCTTCCGCATGCTCTTCTTCTGCGTGTTCATCTTCCTCATGCTCTTCTTCATGGCCATGCTCATGCGCATGACCAGGTACACCGTAGAAATTGTTCATTTGCTGATAAGACATGCCAAAAAAGCCTGCATCCCCCACATACGAAAAACCAGCTACAACATTGTCAGTATCGACCGCAGAGCCTTCAATAATCCCTTCAGGAGAGTCTTCTTCAGGTTCAATCTCGGCGAATCCCGGAATATCAATATCGCCCGTTTCACGGGTAAACGCATCAAGGTGAAATGCCCAATTGCCTGATCCTGTTGTCATATCAACTTTGGCAAATTTTTCATCATTAACCGTGGCATAGCGCATCTCAGCTTCACCATCGACACCCACAGGCACATAATCCGGTATGCGATTGTCAACGATATTGACCACCCCACCGATCGCACCACTGCCATACTGTAATGTTGCGGGGCCACGCAATACTTCAACTTGTGTTGCGCTGCTAGCATCTGACGCGACTGCGTGATCCGGTCCGATACGTGAGACATCAGAGACATCCAATCCATTTTGTACAATTTTAACCCGAGGACCATCATTCCCGCGGATCACAGGGCTAGCCGCGACACCTGCATAATAGGTACTGTGCACACCAGGGGTAAATTTGAGGGTTTCACCTAAGGTTGCGCTTTGACGCTTGCGCAATGTTTTCTCGCCCAGAACCGTAACAGGGGTTATGGATTCCAGTACAGAAGTTTCTAATAGGTTGGCTGTTACCAATACATTTTCAAACACAACCGGCTTCAAGGAGAAATTCACTGTCGTATCAGCGTTGATATAGCCAAGATCGTTGTCACCATGAAGATGGTTTGCAGAATATACATGCACGTGTAAATGCGACGCTAACTCTCGCTCTGTTAGATCAACGGAATAATTCCCCTGCTCATCAGTGAAAACGACACGGCTTGTGCCTTCAATTTTTATTGTTGCACCACTGACTGGTTGGCCATTGACGTCTGTAACCTGACCTTGCAACACGGTTGCATATGCTAAAGATGGAACGCCAGTACCGATAACTGCGGCGGCAAAACCTGCTAGTGCCGTCTTAGTAAACCCCATTATCAACCTCATATAATGTTATAATATATCAACTTTTATGTGATGTTATAACATTTTTGAAAATTTGCAACGGCTAATCTACATGATTAATAGCATTTGGTCGCTGATAATCAGCGGATTATCGAGGAAGTATAGGCAATCAACCGTCGACGAGACTGCTCTACGCGCGCTCAATGGGAAACGCAATTACCTCATTGATATGTTGTGCGCCGGTTGCCAACATCAGTAGACGGTCAAGCCCGAGTGCAACGCCAGCACAACTGGGCAACCCACTTTCAAGTGCAGCTAGCAGGTTTTCATCAATCGGCATTGTGTTTTTTTGCGCACATAAGCGATGTGCATTATCGGCTTCAAATCGCCGGCGCTGTTCTTGACTATCACTCAGTTCAAAGAAGCCATTTGCGAGTTCAACACCTTTAAAATAGGCTTCAAAACGATCGGCAACACGATTATCACTTTCGTTTATGCGAGCTAAGGCTGATTGTGAGGCGGGAAATCCCACCACCAGCACAGGGCGCTGTCGACCAAGTTCTGGCTCAATGCAATGACTAAAGACTAAATTCAATAAATCATCAACGCTCATATCGTCAGGCGATGACGCGAGTATTTCACGTCCCACAACCCACTGACGGAGTTGGTCATTTTCACGCTCAAGTGGATCTAGCCCGGTATATTGCAAAAATGCTTGTTGGTAAGTCAGCGTATCGGCCGCTTCGCAACCAAGAGTTGCCTGCAGTAACTCACTCACTTCTTGCATCAGGTCAAGGTGAGTAAACCCGACACGATACCACTCAAGCATTGAAAACTCAGGATTATGCCAACGGCCACTTTCCTCATACCGAAACGCTTTACAAATTTGGTATATCGAACCAGTACCCGCTGCCAACAACCGTTTCATGGCGAATTCAGGCGACGTTTGTAAAAACCATTCATGGCACTGCATCGAATCAATGTGCACATCGGTATTGGCATGATGACTCAAAACAGGGGTTTCAACTTCAAGCACTTCTCTTTGTGCAAAGAAATGACGGATTGCCGCGTACATAGTGGCACGTTGTTGCAATGCGTTGAGTTGAGCTGTTGGCTGCCAAGTCGTGGTGACATTATGTGTCATGAGTTCGCGCCATAGAATTGAAGGTGAGGCCTGCCCCAACGAGGGTGTTAGAGCAGGAAAATCCGGAATTACTTTTGCGCGCGAGACGCGTATTCACCGCTGCGAGTATCAACTTTGATCACTTCACCGGTTTGCACGAATAAAGGTACTCGAACGACAGCGCCAGTGCTTAATGTTGCAGGCTTACCACCTGTGCCCGCTGTATCGCCTTTAAGGCCAGGATCAGTTTCAGTGATTTCAAGCTCAACAAAATTAGGTGGCGTGACAGTGATAGGTGTGCCATTCCATAGGGTGATTGTGCACATGTCATTTTCGACTAACCATTTCACGTTGTCGCCAACCGCTTTTTCATCTGCCGCAATCTGCTCAAAAGTTTCATTGTTCATGAAGTGCCAGAATTCACCGTCAGTGTATAGGTATGCAAGTTCAGTATCGAGTACGTCTGCACCTTCAACCGTTTCACCGGAGCGGAAGGTTTTTTCTAGCACTTTACCAGAAATAAGTTTACGAATTCTTACGCGGTTAAAGGCTTGGCCTTTTCCAGGTTTTACGTATTCGTTCTCAAGAATGTTGCAAGGTTCGCCGTCGAGCATTATCTTAAGGCCCGCTTTGAATTCGTTGGTGCTAAAATTCGCCATAGTATGTTTAACCGTTAGTAATGGGCAATTGAATTGGCGCAGATAATACCTAAAAATCTGGGTTCTGTAGAGTCTAACTGGCAAAAAGAATTATCTTTTGCGTTTACCGATCCTGAAAAGTTATTGCTACACCTTAAATTGGATCCGTCTCAATACAGTCAAGACATAACAGCTAGGCGACTCTTTCCCATGCGTGTGCCGCGCCATTTTGTTTCCTTGATGCAACCCGCAACGCCCGATGACCCCTTGCTATTGCAAGTACTCCCGGACAGACAGGAATTCAATCAGGCACCCGGTTTTAGTGTGGATCCGCTGGCTGAACAAAATAACCAAACCCCTGGCATGTTGCACAAATATCGCTCTCGCGTACTACTGATCGTACGCGGTGGCTGTGCGGTGAACTGTCGTTATTGTTTTCGTCGCCATTTCCCATACGCAGATAACGCACCGAGTAAACAAGACTGGCAGAACATTCTGAGTACTATTGCTGCTGATCCTAATATCAATGAAGTGATATTGTCTGGGGGCGACCCACTGATGGCAAAAGATACTCATTTGGCAGAATTGGCGCATAAAATTTCGACCATCCCTCACATCAAGCGACTGCGCATCCACACACGATTGCCGGTCGTGTTGCCGGAGCGACTCGATGATGCGTTTTTTAATTGGTTTTCCGGGTTACCGTTACAGCGCATCATGGTATTGCATATCAATCATCCACAGGAAATATCACCACAACTGATTTTACGTTTAAAAAGATTAGCTGACGCGGGTGTTACCCTATTAAACCAAGCGGTTTTGCTGCGCGGTATAAATGACAATGCCAAATGTTTAGTGCAATTGAGTGAATCATTATTTGCTGCAGGCATAATGCCTTACTACATACACTTACTGGATAAAGTCGAAGGCGCATCTCATTTTGATATACCAACCGATGCAGCACGCGCATTAATGCAAAATATTGCAGCGGAACTACCCGGCTATCTAGTGCCAAAGTTAGTAAGAGAAGTGGGTGGGGAACAATCAAAAAGTCTCGTCGATCTGAACATGCTCGACGAGTAACAAAAATAAAGAACTGGCCTCTCGGCCAGTTACTTTAGACTCTACAGGTTATGCAAAAGTATCGATGTTTCGACCAATCGCAGGGTTTGCAGAAGTCGCTTTTGGTACGTCAGCGGCTGATTCCAGCAACTGAAGCGACGCCTGACCTTCTTGCTCTTGCTGACTTTTAGCCAACTTAAGCGAAGCAAGCTCTAGCGAAGCACCGGACGTTTCAGAGGTTTGTGCACCTTGTAAATCCATACCAATTTCCTGTTTGCTTGTAGCTAAAGTTAAAAGCAGGCACAATTGCCCGCTTCTTTCAGTATCGACCGAGATTTAGATAACTTTAGGTTTTTTTATGCAATCGCTTCATCAACAATTAAACGACAATTTGCAGCTCATTTTCCGTAAAGCCATTGATGCCGATGCCGCAATCGACAGCCTTCAACAACAGGGAAAAGGAAAGTTCACGCAAATTTTCAGCAGTGAAGCGGGGTTTGAAACAAACGCCAAACGGTTTGGTCCCTATGTTGAAGAGTTAACAATCAACATCGAACAATTAAAACAAATGGATGAAAACGAACTGGGTCAATCATTGCCTGTTGTCATCAAGCAAATGGAACTGATGTTTGCCACTTTGGCAGAATTCAAAACTTCGCTAAAAAGCTAGAAAACGGGACAAGTGTAGGGCGGCGCTAGCGAGGCTAATCGCGCCCTTTGAGCGAAAGTGCTTGATAAATCGGTAATGACGCAACACGTTTTTTAACCTCAGCAACCTGCTGCTGATACACCTCACTCTCTACGCTTTCATAACGCTCAGTAAAAGACGTTTTGTCCAGTCCTTCTGGTAACCCTTCTATAGATGGAAAGAAGTCTTCTTCATTGACACCATTGGCGATATAGCGTTGCACGGCAGCGGCCTGTTCAGGATCAATTGCAAGGGCTGCAAACTCAACTCCGGCGATATCTGCCGCGAGATCAACAAAGCTATATCCACTGCCTCCCATGACACGGTCCATCAATTCTTTGAATTCACCAATTGCGTTCGTTATCCCTTGTTCAGAGAGCAGTTTCAACCCAGCCGAAATGATAAAATGCTGACTTAAATCTAATCGCCCCGCCAATCGAGTGGGGTGTGGAGGACGCACTGCTCGTGCCGGATCTGATTGCACCTGCCCAACCAAGTTTCCGAAACGATGATGCCCTGCGAACACAGTCAATGCTAATAGAGCAGCCTCATTTTCTTCAGCCGCGCTGCGTTCTGCATTATTCATCGCATGGCTTATCACAGCTTGAAGGTAGGGTGCTAGAGAGGGCTCGGGATCGTTGTAAATAGCCTCATTATTGACGGAAAAGCGCGCCAGAAAACGCAAATAAAATGCCGTGCGCTCACTTAACCATTCATCTTGATCGATGTTTAGCCCATTTTGCAATTCTGTTAGTTCTTTAAGTAACCCTTCGAGCGGACGTAGTTGAACTTGCACCGCATCGTTTGTCATTTTGATGCTAGACACCTGTTCTGTCGCAAAGGTTGCGATATCACTGCTGGTCCAATAATCAACCGCAAAAGTGACCAACGACAATGCCCAATCGCCCGGTAATGAAAGACTGCCAACACGCACATACTTGAACGTCAATTTGTTATCCGGCAATGCGGCAACATGAAGGTTCACGTAACGCGTCAATCCAAACTTTTGCAGTTGATAACTTAATTGCAACTCGGTCTCAGACTCTGACAACTGAACTCGCCCTACGACTTGTGGCTTGGCTCTTTCAAGAAACGCCACCAAACTGTTGGCCTGCGCTCGTGTAATCACAATGGTGTGCGGAGCATCTCGTTCTATCACACTGGTTTGCAATTGGTGCAGTAACTCGGTAACAGATTCAGCGTCATCTAAGCCTTGTAGACCAGAATCAGCAACACTGGGCTTGGCATCGGTTAAAACGAAGCCTAATACCACCAGCAGAATGAGTGAGACGCCAGCCAAAAGCAGTAGCGTACGAAAGACGGTTCGCATAGTTAAATTAAATCATAAGGTAAGAAATTTTCCACACGACGGTACGTGTATTAAATCTTCACAGCTCGCTGTAAATCGGGGAAATTGCCCGAAACTTAAACCACTTCGGCTAAATTACCTTTAGACTCAAGCCACTGTCGACGATCCGGCGAGCGCTTTTTCGCCAGTAACATATCCATTAATTCCATCATTCCATCCGCGTCTTCAATGGTTAGCTGCACCAAGCGTCGAGTGTTAGGGTCCATGGTCGTTTCGCGCAATTGCATAGGGTTCATTTCACCCAGACCTTTAAAACGCTGAACGTTCACCTTACCCCGCTTATTTTCCGCTTCAATACGATCCAAAATCCCCTGCTTTTCACCTTCATCCAATGCGTAAAACACTTCTTTACCCACATCGATACGGAATAAAGGTGGCATCGCTACGTATACATGCCCTGAATCGACTAGCTTTCTGAAATGCTGAACAAACAATGCACACAATAAAGTGGCGATATGCAGACCATCTGAGTCAGCATCAGCGAGAATGCACACTTTGCCGTAACGCAAACCGGTCAAATCATCACTATCCGGATCAATACCCAACGCCACAGAAATATCGTGGATTTCCTGTGAAGCCAGCACTTGAGAAGAATCGACTTCCCAACTGTTGAGGATCTTTCCGCGCAACGGCATGATGGCTTGAAACTCTCTGTCACGAGCCTGCTTGGCAGAGCCACCTGCTGAATCACCTTCCACAAGGAATAATTCAGAACGCGTAATATCTTGTGAAGAGCAATCGGTCAGTTTACCCGGCAGCGCTGGGCCTTGCGTAACCTTTTTGCGCGCCACTTTCTTGGTTTGGCGCAAACGACGCTGGGCATTACTGATACACATTTCAGCAAGTAATTCAGCCACGTTCGTATGCTGGTTCAGCCACAAACTAAAGGCATCTTTTACTACACCGGACACAAATGCTGCGGCTTGACGAGAGGAAAGACGTTCTTTTGTTTGACCTGCAAACTGCGGATCTTGCATTTTAGTCGACAAAATATAGCTACAGCGGTCCCAGATATCTTCTGGCGTCAGTTTAACGCCTCGTGGTAGTAAGTTTCTGAACTCACAGAACTCTCGCATTGACTCCAGCAAGCCCTGGCGCAAACCATTTACGTGCGTACCGCCTTGTGCTGTGGGAATAAGGTTAACGTAACTTTCCGTTACCATCTCCCCCCCTTCAGGCAACCACATTACCGCCCAATCAGCTTGTTCAGTATTGCCCGAAAAAGTACCAACGAAAGGCCCTTCTTCGGGTAATGTGATGGCATCCGTTAATGCGTCGGTTAAATAATCTCGTAAACCATCTTCGTAGTACCATTCGAGTGTTTCATTATTGATTTTGTCATCAAAACGAATTCGTAAGCCGGGGCATAAAACCGCCTTAGCTCTAAGGACATGCTTTAGCTTAGTAACTGAGAACTTGGCACTATCAAAATATTGAGGGTCTGGCCAAAAATGCACGCGCGTACCCGTATTGCGGCGACCACAGGTATCCACCACGGTTAGGTCTTCGATTTTATCGCCATTTGCGAAGGCAATTTGGTAAACCTGACTATCCCGTCGAATGGTTACTTCTACACGCGTCGATAATGCGTTAACAACCGAGATACCAACCCCGTGAAGACCGCCCGAAAAAGCGTAGTTCTTGTTTGAAAACTTACCACCCGCGTGCAATTTGGTCATGATCAATTCAACACCGGAAATCCCTTCTTCCGGATGAATGTCGACTGGCATACCCCTTCCATCATCAATCACTTCAAGGGAGTGATCAGAGTGCAAAATCACTTTGATGCTAGAGGCAAATCCCGCTAATGCTTCATCAACACTGTTGTCGATTACTTCCTGACTCAAGTGATTTGGACGCGTGGTATCGGTATACATGCCTGGGCGGCGTTTCACCGGTTCAAGCCCATTTAAGACTTCAATGGCATCAGCGTTGTATTGATTTGACATAGTACTCGTTTTCTCGGCGCAAATTGTTATTGGTATGCATCTTCATTAACCACTGCGTGCGGTTAATTGAGTTGCGCATCATTGCTCAGTTGATGTTACCAAGCAGCCCGGAGTTGGGCAATTGCTATACTCCATTGTCAGACAGTAAAAACGCAAATATTGACGGTAGATGCTGTGCAAAATCCACAAAACTGTGATTACCACCTTCTTCAATCACCATATCGGCACCTTGATAGCGCTCTTGTGCTAAGCGGTAATCCAAAGTTTCATCACCCGTTTGCAACAAAACCTTATAGCAAGATGGCGCGTGTATCGTGGACGGCTCCATCTGCTTTAGTTGTTCAGTATGAGCAGAAGTGACCTCAAATTGTTCATTCGTATAGGGATTCACATGTGGCCCCTGATATTTTTGCATTAACCTATACGGTGCAACAGCGGGGTTAATGAGCACGGCTTTTCCGCCAAATTGCTCAATCAGCCAAGTTGATAAAAAGCCCCCCATAGAACTGCCAATCAGACGCAGCGGTGCTCCAGAACTGACAATAGGATTTATTACATTATGAATTGCGGCTGGCACCTGATCAATGGTGTTCGGGATCTGCGGTGTATGCATGACAACGTTGGGCAAATGCTTTTGCACATACTCCTGAGTTAGCACGGCCTTCTCTGATTGAGGCGAACTTAAAAATCCATGTAAATAAACGACGGGCGTCACTGTCACTCCTACTTCATCTGGTCTGTTGTTCGTTAACTTTGTACTGATACTATCTGAGTTTCCCACCCACCGTCATCGCTGAGATGAATAACTCGTAACGCGGGCGCTTCTTTGGCTACGCTAAATTCAGGTGTATTGCCCCATTGCCAACAGGTACTCGGGCATGCCAGTACTTTTACATGTTCTCGATTTACCGTTCTTGGCGTATGCACATGCCCATGCAACACGATTTTTAATGCCGACAGGGAATATAGAGGGGTTAGGACATCCGGATTAATCAACGAATGTTTATCCATCCAAACGCCTTCTTCTTGAACCGGGTGATGTAACACAACCATGTGATACTGGTTGGAATGCGCACTGATAAAATCACATACACGCGCTACATTGTCCTCAGAGATTAGGGCTCGAGTACCAACAAAGTTAGATGGCAAACAATGCAAATACCATGGGCTATCTTGAATGTGCACGTGTTGAACACGGTGTTGTGCTGAAAAATGCGTTTCCCAAAACGAAATAACGTCGTGATTGCCTGGAATACTGACTAACGACATACCAGAACAATATTGCTGCCACAGTTGCATGAAGTGCTGATAACTTTCTTCACTATCATCACCCGAAATATCACCAGTGAGTAGCACCATGTCGGGCTTTAATTGCTGTATCTTTTTTAACACCGCTGCCAGTGTTTGAAATGGATTAATCCCTTCAGGACCGGTTGTGGCCGGATTAGAAAAAAGATGACAGTCGCTAATTTGAATAATCTGAACGGGATCACGCACTGGCAGAGGGTTCATTATGATGATTTAAACAAAACACTAACCATTCAGCCAAAAAACAATTGACCTGATGCTTTTCATTTTTCTGGTGCATGCGCGTATTCGGATAGGGATAAGATGGCGCTAGTGCACTGATTTGTTGAGACTGGATCACCTCAGCTACTTTTGCATCGTGATACAAGCGCACCTGCATACTCGGCTGCATATAGTCTGGCATCTGGCTATTGTGCTGACAGATAGATAACGTGCTTGTGTATGGTGCAGAATCAATAATTTGGATCGTATAATACAAATCTTTTCCCGCATTAAACGTATACTCCATACTTTCCGTATCGACGTCAGGTAATAAACGCATCATACGCGCATAGTTTGCTTCCCCAACAGCTAAAATCGAGGGTAAATGCGGTACATACTTACGCTTATTCGCTTTCACGGTGTTGCCATTGCTCCAACAATTTTGTTTTGTTCAACATAAACCATTGTAACGCAATAATAGCCGCTGCGTTGTCTATTCGTCCCGAATTTAGCCATTCAACGGCTTCAGCTTCTGGTACTCTGTGCACCAAAATATCCTCTGATTCATGCTCAAGGCCATGCACGCCTCCAGCTTGACTGGCATCAACTGCAGCGATGAATATATCCAATCTCTCGGTTGTGCCACCAGGACTTGCAAGATAACTCAGTGCCTTTGTGAGATGCGTCAATGTAATCCCCGCTTCTTCAATGGCTTCGCGATGACACACACTTTCAGGTGTTTCGCCTTCATCAATAATCCCCGCAATGATCTCAATCAGCCACGGTGAGTTTGAAGTGTCGAGTGCACCCACACGAAACTGCTCTATCAACACAAACTCTTCTCTAACGGGATCATACGGCAACACGGCCACGGCATGACCACGTTCAAATATTTCACGCGTAACCGTCTGGCTCCACCCGCCTTCAAACAAGCGGTGCTGAAATTGGTATTGAACCATCTTAAAATACCCTTGGTATAAAGGGCTGATGGTTAAATTACGAATATCATTTGAAGTAAAACGTTGAATTTTTGACATAAACTCATTTAATCGTTGATTAGTCTGAAGAGGCGCGCATTGCGATTACATTCTGTTACACTTGAACCCAAAGTGTTACGACTATTTATTATTGATTACCGCTTGAATTACGTAGACTGGTAAGCATATACCAGAACTGAACATTACACTAAGGCGCACACATGAAAAAAACCTTACTTTCCTTATTAATTGGAATGAGCGTGACGACCGGAGCAGTTGCAGACGACTTGCTGCAGGTCTATCAGCAAGCTATTGCCAACGACCCTGTAGTTAATCGAGCCAAAGCTGACCGCGACGCTGCATTTGAAGGCATTAGCATTAGCCGCGCAAGTTTGTTGCCTGAGATTTCGGCCAACATCGGTTATACCATGAGTACGCGAGATAACACTGACCCAGTAACTATCGATGACGATGGCGACCCGAATACAGATGAAGTATTTGCCGGTTTTGCCGTTTTTGAAAACGAAACCGAAACCCTTAGCATGGGTGCTAACTTCACGATGTCATTGTATGACCACGCGCGCTGGTTGGGTCTAGACCGTGCTGAATTAGTTGCACAGCAAAGTGAAGCCAGTTACTCAGCTGAACTTCAGCGTTTGATTACGCGCACTGTATCTGCTTACTTGGCTGTATTGCGCGCTAAAGATAACGTTGAGTTTGTAAAAGCGGAAAAACGCGCCATTGAACGCCAGCTTGAACAAACGCGCCAACGTTTTGAAGTGGGATTAACCGCAATCACAGATGTGCATGAAGCGCAGGCCAACTTCGATAACACCATTGCTCAGCAGATCCGTGCTGAAAATCAGTTAGAGCTTCGCCTAGAGGAACTGCGTGAAATCACCGGTAAATACCACGATAAGCTATACGTGTTAGACACTGAAAAATTCAGCGCACCACGTCCAGCGCCAGAATCAGCCAGCGAGTGGGTGGGTATTGCTGAAGAAAGTAATTTGGATCTATTGGTTCAGCGTTTCGCAAAAGACATTGCCAAAGAAGATATTGATATCGCAAACGCGGGTCACTATCCAACATTGTCACTTAACGCCGAATATGGCCGTACTGATACTACGGTCGTCGCGACAGGTGGCGATATTGATGTACCGGCTTTGAATAACCAATCTATCGGTGTTCGCTTGAATGTGCCAATTTATCAAGGTGGTGCGGTATCTTCTCGTACCGATCAAGCTCGCTTCCGCTATGTTGCGGCTTCAGAGAACCTTGAATTGACCTATCGCCAAACTGTACGTTCTATCCGTAGCTCGTACAACGACGTCATCGCGTCTATTTCAACCATCAATGCATTACAACAAGCCGTTGTATCTGCGCAAAGCGCGCTAGAAGCCACTGAAGCAGGTTTCGACGTTGGTACACGTACAATTGTCGACGTACTGAACAGCACACGTAATTTGTTCGACGCACGTCGTAATTTAGCCGGTGCACGTTATGACTTTATCCAGTCAATTGTCAGTCTTAAGCAAGCGGCGGGTAATTTGACACGAGAAGACGTAGAGCAGATTAACGCGGCTCTGATGCCTGCTGGATAACACAGCAAGAACCACCCAGTATTGGTGGTTTAGCTTCCACAAAAAAACCTCGAAGATGTCGAGGTTTTTTTATATCTAAAATCTGTTGTTACGTATTACTGATTTTCTTCAAGGCGCTGTAATAAATCTTTTAATTGAACACGCAAATTCTCCGCTTCGGTGCGAGAGGCAGAAAAACTTAAGAGTGAATCGGATACTTCTTTCAACTGACGTTGCAACGAATCCGAGATAGGTTTAACTGACGATACCGGCTTATCCATGCGCATTTAACTCCTTGATTGATAGTTTTTAGTATACGTCAATTTTTATCACCTTCCAGTTGCTGTGAGCTTTTTGTCTCAGCTAATTGTTTAACCAACGATTTTAACGCTTTGATCTCTTGGTGTAGTTCACTCATGCTGGGCTCAGGATTGTTCTTCTTTGCCTCTGCTTTGTGTTCCTCTTCCATCACGTTCACCACAATACCAATGACCATATTGAGGAAAGCAAATGTCGTGAAAAAGATAAAACTCATGTAGAACATCCAGCTAAGTGGATAGACTTCCATGGTCTCATATTGCACGTCAGTCCAATCTTCAAACGTCATAACCCTGAACAGAGTCAGCATCGATATCGCAATATTGCCCCATAAGAATGGGTTAATATCTTTGAATAAGAAACTGCCGATGGCGGCGTAAATATAAAAAATAATAAACAGCAACAACACTACGTAGCCTAATTGAGGCAAGGCTTTAAGCAATGAGTTAATGAGCAGTCGTAATTCCGGAATAATGGATACCATCCGCAATACCCTGAACACACGAACAAGACGGGCCAGTAGTGCCATCTCACTGTCTTGCACCGGTATTAGGCTGATAACGACCACGAGGGTGTCAAATATATTCCACCCCGATTTGAAAAAGTCCTTTTTATTCGGTTCTGCGATAAAGCGAACAATAATTTCAAACAGGAAAAAGAGAGTAATGAAAATATCTAGACCGCTTAAAAGCGTATACGCAAACGCGGGAAGATCGTAGGTTTTTGCGCCTATTTCTAACGCAGAAATAATAATGACGGCAACGACAAAGAGCTCAAAGGCTCGATTGCTTTTTAGGTGGAATAAGCGTTCTTGTAATTGTTGGTACATGTTGATGCATCTACAGTCATGGTTGGCTCCGCGTTAAAGTGGTGCCAACCACAACTATTTCAAGCATCAATCGGCAACTTTAATACCGTATGTTTCAACCAAACGCGCAATCGTTTGCTGTGATTCAGGTTGCTCAAACTTACGCTCTTGAAGGCGACGCTCCGCAATCACCTTCTTATCAGCTTTAAGCAATGTCTCAATATAATTGAGGAAAATTTCCTCATTGCCCATACGTGCATTCACCGTACGATCATACAGTGCCAATGCTTTATCTAAATCTCCGCCCGCAACGTGAATTTGCGCTAACGTGTCAGCAGTCGCCGCATTATCGGGTTGCAATTCAACTGCACGCTCCGCGTACGTGATCGCAGAGTCGAGATCATTTTTCTCCATCAGTAAATACGCTAGGTTATTCAGAGCAATGAAATTTTTGCCGTCCGCTTCAACTAACGCTAAATATTGTTGGATTGCCGTATCACTGTCACTCCGCAAGTGACGCTCAGCCAAAATCATTCTAGCGCGCAAATCTCTTGGGTGTTCTTCTGTGTGAGCAGCCAGTACTTCATTACTTCTATCGAGCTGGTCATTGCCTTCATATGCACTCAGTAGGCTCAACAAATTTCTAAAATTAGGATCAGCGTTATACGCAACCTCGGCTGGCGCTATTGCTTTAGCAAACTCTTTCTCAAACAGGTAATTGCGCGCTACAACGCTTTGATAAAACGGGTTCTCATCTAAATCACCCTGCAATTTGGACAACGCCTCTCGGCTTTTCTGTACATCCGGCTTTAAGCTATAAAAGTGAGCTTGTAACAAACGAATATGCGGATCTGAGCGCTTTTCCAAGAAGTTATCAACGATTAAAATGCCTTCATCCACTTTGCCTGCCATATCCAATAGCAACAAATTACCCAACGCAGCATTCTTGTCATATGGATACAACGAAATCCACTGATTGAAATGCTGTTGAGCATCATTGATGTTTCTTTGCTGGATAAGGGCTTGCCCTTTTAGCTGCCAGAAATCACGCTGCGTTGAGGCGGAAGGTGTTATACGCGATAGCGTCTGCAATGCTTCTTCAACACTGCCCTCGGTTGCCTGCATACGAGCCACCAAAATACGCACACTCTCTTCATTAGGCGCTTGCTGCAATTGCTGCTGTGCTAATGACATCGCCTCTGAAGCATCACCTTGCTCACGTTGCAATAGGTACATCAACGCCAAGGCATTGAGGTTTTTGGGATCTTGCTCGAGTACCTGTTTAGCACCCGCGATACCGGCGTCAAGATCGCCTTGTTGCCCAACAAAACGGGCATGAGAAAGCACGACTACAGGGTCATTAGGCGCTATTGCCAGGGCTTGTTCGTATTCACTCAAGGCTGTCGCCATATCATCGTTGCGTTTTGCCACTTCTGCAGCAAGCAAATAGGCTTGAGGTTCATTGGGCGCGATGTTTTTCCAATCTGAAGCTAACTTTGCTGCCTTATCCAGTTGACTCGTGGCCAAGTAGGCTGTCGCCAAAGTTGATTGTGCAGTGCTTGACTCAGGGGCCTGCTCAACGGCTTGTTCAAGATTGATAATGCCTTCAACTTGATTCAATGACAGCTGCAACACCCCTAAGCGCAACAAATCATCCGCGCCAGTACCGAGTTCTTGTGTGCGTTTAAGCATTTCTTTAGCGTCTTCTACGTTACCGGCTTTGACTAACTCATAGCCAGCTCGAGAGAATAGCGTTGCATCATCACTGCTGTCTGTTTGCAAACGTTGCAATGAAGCAGTTGCGTCGTCAGAAAGGCCTAACTGCAATTGACTGGCAGCCAATAACTTTAACCCGGCATGATCATTGGGTAACTGAGAGGCAATCATCGATAGGTGATTGTGCGCGGCTTCGTAATCGCCCAACTGAAATGCTGTAAACCCTGACACCAAACGTAAGACAGGGTCATTTCGACCGGTTTCCAATGCGACCTTAAGGTGCTCATACGCTTTCGCATATTCGCCTTGCTCACTCAGAATAATGCCTTTTAGTTGATTCAGCATCGGGTTTTTATTCGCTATCGCGAGTAAGTCATCAACGTACTTAGCGGCTTCGTCGGTCTTACCCATCTCAACCAGCATCGTTGCAAGTAAGAACTTTGTATCCGTGTCACGAGGGTATTTGCTGACATAATCAGCAAATGCCTCAATGGCCAAATCGACCTGCTGCTGCTCTAAGTGCAAACGGGCAAGAAATAATAGCGCATCACGGTTAAGGGGCGCCTTGTCACGGGTTTCTTGGGCTAATTGCAGTGCAAGTTCAGTGTCCTCATTTAACACCGCTTCAACCACCTTGACCAAGCCTAAGTAGGTAGAGCTCGTGTCCAGTTGGGTTAATTCTTCAATCAATAAACGAGCTTGTTCCATTTGATCAAGCTCAACCAATGACTGCAGTTTGAAGAAGCCGACTTCTACTCGTTCTGCCGAGGTCAAATTAGCCATCTTATGGTCAACTTCTGACAATGCGTTAACCGCCCCAGTGCGACGGTATGCCCTTGATAGCATCGGCACAATTTCTGATGCCGGATGTCCTAGGTCCATTGCTCTGGTCAATTCTTTTTCAGCACTGGCGAAATCATCTTGGGCCATGTAAACCTTGCCCAACTCGAAACGTGCCTTCGCTGACTGGGGTTCGAGTTGAATCGCATTCTTTAACTCAACAATCGCGGCTTGGGGGTTATCTTGCTGCACAAAGGCTTGCGCCGCAGCGATGTGCTCCTCACTGGTCTTTTGTGAACAGCCCATTAGGCCGATACAAACAGCCATTGCTACGCCTTTTAGCGCATGGGTAACGCCGTGTTTACGTTGAATCATACAAAATCCTTGTTGCTTTTATGTCCGCGCTCGCCGAATTCGTTTGAAAAGGACGCGTGGTATTCATGGTATAGCCACAGGTTATCGAATATACTATTAGCTTTGCAACACGCAAGCGGTGTTTGTTTTTATCTACCAGCATAATATGGGGTTGGTGGGCGCGACATAGCTGCTTGAAATGGCCTCGCCCAAACTCAGGATCCACAATGACTCAGACTGTCGACATTAATTTTAGCGACCTCAACCTCCCCGAACCAATTTTACAAGCGCTTGAAAAAGTGGGCTATGAAAAGCCATCACCTATCCAAGCTGAAAGTATTCCACTTATACTCGAAGGGCATGACCTTCTTGGCCAAGCTCAAACAGGTACCGGTAAAACAGCAGCCTTTGCGCTCCCTATGCTGGCAAAGCTTGACGATGATGCCACCCTGCCACAGTTACTGGTATTAGCACCAACGCGAGAACTGGCTATTCAGGTTGCCGAAGCCTTCCAGGTATACGCAAGCTTCTCTAAAAAGATCCGTGTATTACCTATATACGGCGGCCAATCTTATGATAATCAAATTCGCCAACTAAAACGTGGTGTGCAAGTCGTGGTGGGCACGCCAGGCCGAGTCATCGACCACATTAATCGTGGCACGTTGAAGCTCAACGAATTACGTTTCTTGGTACTTGATGAAGCTGACGAAATGCTACGCATGGGTTTTATCGACGATGTAGAGCTTATTCTCAGTCACGCACCAGAAGAGCGACAAACTGCGCTATTTTCTGCCACGATGCCAGAGCCTATCCGTAAAATTACCAAGCGCTATTTGAATCAGCCGAAGCATGTCAAAATTGCCTCGAAAGTGACGACGGCCAGTACCATCCGTCAGCGCTATTGCCAGGTAGCCGGTCATCATAAACTGGAAGCATTGACACGTATCATGGAGGTCGAGACCTTTGATGCCATGATAATTTTCGTACGTACCAAAACTGCCACGGTTGAATTGGCAGAGAAATTGTCTGCACGCGGCTACGATGTAGAGCCTTTGAATGGCGACATTCCACAAAATGCCCGTGAACGCACGGTTGAGCGTTTGAAACAGGGCAAAATCGACATATTGGTAGCTACCGATGTTGTTGCGCGTGGTCTAGATGTCGAACGCGTAAGCCACGTTATCAACTTTGATATACCTTACGATTCGGAATCATATGTACACCGAATAGGCCGCACTGGTCGAGCAGGCCGTCAAGGTGATGCGATCTTGTTTATCAATTATCGCGAAAAGCGTTTGCTTACTTCCATTGAGAAAACAACAAAGCAAGTGATCGAAAGAATGGATATTCCATCGATCAACGAGTTAAACCAATCGCGTTTGTCACGTTTCAAACAAAGTGTTGTTGAAGCTTTACAAGACGATGCCATTGAGCAGTTCATTCCAATCATAGAAAGCATTCAAACCGAGACCGAAGCCTCACCGGAACGTCTAATGGCGGCTTTGGCGAAGTTAGCGCAAGGTGATGAGCCGTTGCTATTGAATGAGACTGATCGTCCTGACTTGCATAGCAAACCCGCACGAGATGATAAACGCGGTGCTCGCTCTGAAAGAGGAGAGCGTGGTGATCGCAACGATCGCTCAGAACGTCGTAAACCTCAACGCAATAGCCAACCCGATGCCGATAAGCAACGTTATCGGATCGACTGTGGTCATGCTCATGGAGCCAAGCCCGGTAATATCGTTGGTGCCATCGCCAATGAAGCGAATATTAGCAGTAAGCATATTGGTGCTATCGATATATACGACACCTACAGCACTGTTGATTTACCCAAAGGTATGCCAGCAGAAACCCGCGAAGTACTGAAAAATACGCGCGTTGCTGGACAACGACTGAATATCCGAGAGTGGTCGGATCAACCTCCGCGTAAAGGTGGGAAAGGTAAATCCGATAGAGGCGGTCAAGACAAAAGGCGTAAACCCAAAATAGACAAGTAATGCGTTATTTCCCTGTTTTTGTTGATAGCCAACACAGCCGAGTACTCATCGTCGGTGGTGGCGAAGTGGCCGCCCGCAAACTCGAACTAATCTTGAAGACTGAGGCCAGCATCACGCTGGTCTCACCTTGGTGCTGTAAAACGGTTTTAGAACTGTGTCAAAAGCACGAGGTAGAGCTTATAGAACGAGAATTTGTGGATGCAGATATTCAGCATAAAAATCTGATCTTTGTTGCGACCGATAACCCTGCGGTAAACCAGCATGTGCATGATTTAGCTAGCGCTCAAGACATTCTGGTGAATGTTGTCGACAACACGCCACTGTGCAAGTTTATTACACCCTCTATTGTCGATCGCTCGCCGATTATCATTGCGATGAGCTCTGGTGGTGTCGCGCCAGTCTTATTACGCTACTTACGTCAAAAGCTAGAGAGTGTTATCCCGCACAGTATTGCTGCTTTAGGGGATTTCTCTGAACGATTTAGAGACAAAGTAAAACAGGCTCTGGGTTCAGTGACACAACGCCGATATTTTTGGGAAGATGTGTTAGACGGTGATATCGCAGAAGATGTTAATCAAGGACGTCTGCAAAGCGCTGAACAAAAATTAGAAGACTTGTTACGGCATTACCAACAACAATCAACCGGCAAAGGGCAGGTGTATCTGGTGGGTGCAGGCCCCGGAGACCCGGACCTTTTGACTTTTAGAGCGCTACGCTTGATGCAAAAGGCTGATGTTGTTGTATACGACCGGTTAGTGTCACCTCAAATTCTCGAACTGGTTCGCCGCGACGCCGAAAAAATTTACGTCGGTAAAGAAAAAAGTCGCCATACATTGCCGCAACAGGATATCAACTCATTATTGATCGACGAGGCACTCAAAGGTAACAGAGTCGTGCGTCTCAAAGGTGGGGACCCCTTTATATTTGGTCGTGGTGGCGAGGAAATTGAATCGCTCTTAGCACATGATATTAGCTTTGAAGTTGTACCGGGTATAACCGCTGCGACAGGTGCTGCGAGTTATGCTGGCATTCCGTTGACGCATCGTGACTATGCACAATCCGTGGTGTTTGCTACCGGGCACCTAAAGGATGACAGTATCGATCTGAATTGGGCGGCGCTAGCGCATAAAAATCAAACCATTGTATTTTATATGGGTTTGACTGGATTACCCATCATTGTTCGAGAGCTGATCGCCAATGGGCTTGGCGAAGATACACCGATCGCATTGGTTGAATCTGCTACGCTACCACAGCAAAAAGTTGTGACTGGTACATTATCATCGATTGAAAAATGTGCAGAACAGGTTGACATTAAGCCACCAACGCTGATTATTGTAGGAGGTGTTGTTAAGTTGCAGGGGCAACTGAACTGGTATCAACCATGCGCGGAGTCACGTACAGAGTCGTAATCATTTTTGCAACCAGCTATTGGTTGTGGGCATCTGTGTCTCTCGCGGATCAATTGAATTTTTCTCGCGTCGCTAATGAACGGGAAATCCAATATACCTATCAATGGCAAGATGATAAGCGACAGAGCCAGTCTCTGTCATTTGCACTCGATCAAGATACGATTGCCAATTTACCGACCACTCAGCGCAATTATCAACCCGCTATTGCCCAAAGGCACGTCGTAGTGTCCCTTTTCAGGCATGCAAGAACCTATGATCCGCGTGAAGTACGCATCGAGATTAAGCCGAATGGCGATTTAATCGACATCGCCGTGAGCAGCCGCTTTCCAGAAAAAATTGCCGAATATGAAGAACAAATGCGGGCGCGAGAAAAATCAGCCTTCAATGAATATCTGTATAAGAACTACTACGAACAGTATCAAACGCGCTTAAACGAAAATGCGATTAAGCCTGACCATACGCGCTATATTCAAGAAAGCACGCGAGCACTTATTCCACTCTCTCAAGCATTATATGAGAAACTTGACCAGCAAAGTGACGCCAGAAATTATATCAACTTGCTGTTAGGCTGGCTGCAAAGCATCCCCTACTCGCCCTTAAACGACCGCGTTGAGTCCAATGGTTCAGGTTTTTTACCACCCATAACCTTACTGAATCAAAACAAGGGTGATTGTGATAGTAAATCTGTACTCGCTGCTGCGATCATCAGAGCGTTTCTCCCTAACGTTCCCATGCGACTGATATTTTTGCGCAATCACGCATTGTTAGGCATAAACCTTACGCTCAAAGGTGGTGACGAAAGCATTCAGATTGAGGGTTTACACTATATTTTATTAGAGCCTACTGGGCCGCTAACCTTGCCACTGGGACAAGCTGGGGATGATACCTTGCAGGCTATTAACCAAGGTACTTACACTACCCAAGTTATTCCTGCCCTGACGCTGAATTAGACTCTGAAAAGCCTTTACCATACACACTGCTCACCGTACAGGCTCGCCCTTTATGCTTGGCATCATAGAGCAGTTTATCCGCAGCATTGTATACGTCAGACTCAGTATTTTGTGTATTGGGCTTGATACACACCGCGCCAATACTCACGGTTAGGAATTCAGACACTTGGGATTTTTTATGCTCAATTTTTAGATCCGCAATCGTCATGTGAATGCGTTCAGCGATAGATTGTATAGCCTCTATCGACACATCGGGAAGTAACAGGGCAAATTCTTCGCCTCCGACTCTGGCGGCTAAATCCTTACTTCTCTTTGCAGCCCCGTTGATAACCCGTGCAACTTTTTTAAGCACCTCATCACCTGCGCCATGCCCATAATGATCGTTGTACTGCTTAAAGAAATCTATATCCAGCAGCACTAGGCCCAATGTGCGCTGTTCCTCAACACTTTCAACAAAAGCGTCGTGTAGTGCCTGATCGAATCTACGTCGATTCGATATACGCGTTAGTCCATCAGCATCGGCATAGGCTTTTAGCATATCGGTTTTTAATTTGAGATCGATTTGCATGCCTATGCGAGCCATAGCTAATGGCAACTGGAAGGGCTTTCTAACGTAGTCTACTGCACCAAGTTGTAAGCCTTTAAGTTCGTCATCCGTCGACCCTTCTCCGGTCACAAACATCACAGGTATGGATTTGGTATTGTCCTGTCGCTTTAATTGGCGCAGCACTTCGTACCCATCCATGCCGGGCATACGAATATCAAGGAGGATAAGGTCAACCGGGCGCCTCGACACGAAGTCTATCGCCTGCTGACCCGAGGCAGCCACATGCACCCAATATTTTTGCTGTAACGCATGACTCAATATTTCAGCATTAATGGGTTCGTCGTCTACAACCAGCACCGACGCTTTATAGTTTTGCAGCCTATCCAGCATTAATTCAGGCATTTCCGCCTCAACATATCATCATATTCCCTGACTAACTGTACCAAAGCATCTGCGAAATACCTAGGTTCACAGCTCCTGCTCAGCAAACTCCGCTAAGCGACTTCTAACAACCCCATCCAAATTAATGGTGGCGCTACCTGAGAAGTTTTTGAATTTTTCAACAATGTACGTCAATCCCGACGTCACGGCGCTTAGATAGTTACTGTCAATCTGCGCTAAGTTCCCGCTACAAATTAGCTTAGTCCCTTCACCACAACGCGTAATAATCGTCTTAAGTTGCGACGCCGTTAAGTTTTGCGACTCATCGAGTAACACAATTGCATTTTGTAAGCTTCGCCCACGCATGAAGTTGACGGACTTAAACTGGATATTGGCTTTCTCCATGATATAGCTCATTGAACCTTTGGTGTTTTCATCGTTCTTGTGCAACACCTCTAATGAGTCAGTGATCGCGGCTAACCATGGCGCCATTTTTTCTTCTTCAGTACCCGGCAAGAAACCTATCGACTCCGCAATTTCCGGCGTGCTACGTGTGACGATAATCTTGTCATACATATTTCGCTCTACCGTCATTTCTAGCGCTGCAGCCAACGCCAACAATGTTTTACCTGAGCCGGCGGGCCCTGTAAGGATAACCAAATCAATATGCGGGTCGAGCAACGCATGAAAAGCGAGGGCCTGACCAATATTTTTAGGGGTTATCCCCCACGCATGACGCCCCATTAGTCGCTCATAGCCAAGATCAAGAACGTCCATGGTTTCTTCGTCCATTGACTCAACCATGCCCGCAAACTGGTTCGTGTCATCTAACAAAAATTCGTTTATGTAAGCTTCTGGCAATATCTTACGCGGCAAAGTATGGATCGTATCTCGGCCTTCTGTTCGACTGTCTACTGACTTGATTTTCGACCAAAAATCACCTTCAAAACGGTGATAACCCTTGGACAAATATTTGATATCGCTAATCAATTGGTCTGTACGGTAATCTTCAACATGTGCAAGGCCTGCACCTTTCGCTTTTAAACGCATGTTGATGTCTTTTGTCACTAGCACCACCTGGCGCGGTGAGCTGGTGCGCTGCAAATGCAAGGCGACATTGATAATTCGATTGTCATTTTCATTACTGGTGAAAACTTGCTGCGACTCATGCATGTTTAAATCAGCAAAAATAGAGAGAGAACCTGTTGGTGCCGACTCCCCGGCCGTAAGCCCCTCCATTGAAACACCATTGAGCATATCTTCCGGTGATGCCTCATGCAGCAAGTCTTCCATCGCTCGGATCGACACTCGCGCATCACGAGCGACATCTTTTTTGCTGTCTTTAATATAATCGAGCTCTTCCAGTACCGTCATTGGCACTACAACATCATTTTCTTTAAAGGATAAAAAAGCTAAAGGTTCATGCAGAAGAATGTTGGTATCAAGCACATATAATTTAGTGGTGGGCACTTTTTTTTTCGGCATCCGTTACTCCAGTTATTAACCACAATGTCTGCTGATGTGTTGTGAAGCAAAAACACTAACAGCAGTACCATCACAATAGTAAAGTTTGTGCTGCTTCGCACCTCCTTTTTACGATAAATTTTTGCCTCTGTGCGACGATCCCACGATTAACAGTGACTTTGCTACACTTATCGCTACAATACGCCGCTTTTTATTGAGATGGAGTAATACTCATGGCCATTAACGACGCTTATGCAGTCGGACAACGCTGGATCAGCAATTCTGAGCCGGATCTGGGGCTTGGCGCTATTATTGCGGTCAGCAATCGTACTGTTGACATACTGTTTCCAGCCACAGAAGAACAGCGAACTTACTCTATCGTTGATGCGCCGCTAACTCGTCTGGTATTTGCTGTTGGCGATACTATCAAGAGTCATGAAGGCTGGGACATGCTCGTGACCCAAGTTGAAGAGCACAGCGGCGTAATGAATTACTTTGGTCTTCGCGAAGATACAAAACAAGATGCTAAGCTGCACGAAATTCAGTTGGACCATCATATTCGCCTTTATCAACCCGAAAAAAGAATGTTCAGCGGCCAACTGGATGATCCAAAGTGGTTTGATCTACGCCATGACTGTTTACATCACCAGCATAAACACTTTACATCGCCAACGCTGGGATTATCAGGCGCTCGTTTAGAGTTAATTCCTCACCAATTGCATATTGCGTCTGAAGTGGGTAAGCGCTACGCCCCGCGCGTTTTATTAGCGGATGAAGTGGGGCTGGGTAAAACCATTGAAGCTGCGTTGATCGTACATCAACAAATTCAAACAGGACGCGCTCAACGCGTACTCATTGTCGTCCCTGATAGCCTTGTACACCAATGGCTAGTTGAGATGATTAGACGAGTGAACCTAAGTTTTGCAGTATTTGACAAAAGCCGCTACGAAGCGATCCAAGAAGAGCATGATAACACTGCAAACCCTTTCGAAACTGAACAGTTAATACTTTGTTCACTGAGCTTTTTTACTGAAAACCCTCAATATTGTGAGAATGCGGTTAATGCCACCTGGGATTTGCTTATCGTCGATGAAGCCCATCACTTACAATGGCAACCAGAAGAACCTTCGCTTGCATACAGCATCGTAGAACAACTTGCACAAGCCACTAAAGGGGTTTTGTTGCTCACTGCGACGCCTGACCAATTAGGTCATGAAAGTCACTTTGCCCGTCTACGCTTGTTGGATCCTGCACGTTTTCACAACTACGATACATTTTTGCAGGAGGAACAGCACTATGGTGAGTTAGCCAGTGCTGTTGAACCACTGCTTAGCCATCAAATCCCCGATCAGGAGCAACTACAACGCTTAAAGGCTGTGGCCGGTGACTGGCTAGATGATTATTCAGACTTTAGCCAATCAGACGTCAGAGAGTCGGTCGTTGACCGGCTTATTGACCAGCATGGAACAGGCCGTTTGCTATTCCGCAATCGACGCGCCGCGATCCAAGGCTTCCCACAACGACATGTGCACCCACACGCACATTCAATGCCTGAAGAATACCAGCAGCTATTAACCGACAAGACTAATGATATCAATGTGTTATTACACCCTGAACAACAAGCAGAAGTGTTTGATACTTGGCTAACGATTGATCCGAGAGTCACTTGGTTACTACAATTTCTCACTGACGTTAAACCGCAAAAAGTACTCGTCATTTGTGCTAGTTCAGTGATTGCGCAACAACTCGCTGAACACGTTAGAGTTAAAACCGGCATTCGCCAAACCGTGTTCCACGAAGGCATGAGTTTGTTAGAACGCGACAAAGCAGCCCATTATTTTGCGCAACAGGAAGATGGCGCACAAGTGTTGATTTGCAGCGAAATAGGCAGTGAAGGACGTAACTTCCAGTTTGCCAACCAATTAGTGTTGTTTGATCTACCGATGGTGCCCGATTTGTTGGAGCAACGCATTGGTCGATTGGACCGTATAGGGCAAACGCAAGACATTGATATTCATGTTCCCTATTTTACAGACTCCAGCCAAGCGGTGTTATTTGATTGGTATCATGAAGGACTCAACGCGTTCGAAAAAACATGCCCAACCGGCACTCGAGTATTTGAAGAAGTGTATGAAAACCTGCACGCAGCGCTAACCTCAACTGAGCAGACAGTGTCTCACCAAGCTTTGATTGAACAAACACAAGCATTGCACACAACGTACAGCCAACAGCTCGAACAAGGGCGAGACAAATTGCTGGAAATCAATGCGTCGGGGCAAGGTAAGATTGAGCCTTTGCTTGATATCATAGCGACCCAAGATGTTTCCAGTGAGTTGCCTAATTTTATGAATCGGCTGCTCGACGCCCTTGGCGTTCAACAAGATGAAAAGGATGCCCACAGTTATGTGTTAATGCCGACAGAATCCATGGTGAACCACTTACCGGGGCTGGACCATGAAGGGATGGAAATCACTTATCGACGCACTACCGCAACTCGCATGGAACACTTGCAATTCATCAGTTGGGATCATCCATTAGTACACAACGCCATGGACGTAGTCTTAACCGATGTATTGGGTAAAAGTAGCATGGCATTTATCAAAGACCCATCGCTACCAACAGGCGCATATTTTATCCAAGCAAGCTTTGTTCTAGCGGCAAAAGCCCCGCGACAACTCCAATTGGAAAGTTACTTGCCGGCAACCCCCATCATGGTCACGCTCGACGCCAAAGCTGCTACGAACGATGTGCAATTTGAACGCTTCTTCCCGGTCAGTAAGAAAGTGGCAAGTAAACTTTTGACCGCGCTCAAGCCTGCGATATTGCAGGGGTTGGAGGCCGCTGAACGGATCGCGCATCAACAAGCCAATCAAATCCAGCATGATGCGATTGCACAAATGCACAATGTACTTGGTGGTGAAGCGACACGTTTGCAGTCATTGGCGGAACATAACCCCTCTATTCGAGCAGAGGAGATTGACTTTATCCGCGATCAAGTTAAGCAACTTGATGCCGTGATGCAAAGCGCTCAGTTACAGCTTGACGCCATCCGACTATTGGTGAACAACCCCTAATGGTATTACTACATTACGATCCACCTACATCGCCCTATTTGAAGTTCCTGTATCGGGATAGCGACGTATTGGTAGTGGAAAAGCCAAGCGGATTACTCAGCGTAAAAGGACGAGCAGAGGCCCACTTCGATAGTATTCAGACTCGTGTGATGAAGGTATACCCAACGGCCTCAATAGTGCACCGCCTTGATATGGCGACCAGTGGTATTCTGTTAATGGCGCTAAACAAAGCGGCAAACCGAGAATTGTCGAGACAGTTTCAACAAAGAGAAGTACACAAAACTTACTTTGCCAGAGTGTTTGGTCATCCTCAAAATGACACTGGCCGCATAGAGCTACCCTTGATTTGTGACTGGCCCAACAGGCCAAAACAGATGGTTGATCATGAACACGGAAAGCCTTCAACAACAGACTACCAAGTCGTCAAGCGAGACCAATACAGTACGCTCGTACAACTGTCTCCTATTACGGGGCGGTCGCATCAATTGCGCGTTCATATGCAGGCGTTAGGCCACCCAATCCTAGGGGACCGCCTATATGCCCATGCAGAGGCACTAAGGGTGTCTCCACGCCTTATGCTTCACGCACAGTCAATTGAGTTTACTCACCCTGTAACAGGCCAGAACATGCGATTTGAGTCGCCTCATGCTTTTTCTGATGAACTCATTGACAGCAATCAATTCGAGCACCAAGCATTTATTCAGGTCAGTCAACATGAAGAAATACCCACCTCGGCCGATAAGTAAGTTACGCTGCGCTATAGTCTGTGGGAGACATGCACGTCATAAATCGTTCGCTTTTAGTTAGACTAGGATACTGCCTGTTATTGTTAACAAGCAGTTTTTGCGCGCGCGCGCAATCCCTACCAACCAGCGAGTTGTTTGCAACTGACGCACAGAATAGGCTGGCCAAGGGCACAATAGAAATGGTGCTGGCAGGCACAGAACAGGTCCCCGTCACGTCCACACCAGCAAGTGTCCCGTTAACTCGCGGTGTCGCCATTATCATTAGTGATCATTTAGACGGGTTATTTGGTAACGAAGGGTTAAGCCTGATCCAAAAGTCATTGAATCAATGGGGCTGGCACACTGTTATAGTGCCAGCTCCTGTGCCCAACTTAACCAGCAGTGAAGATACTGGTAGCGGCGATGAAATCAATGCTCTCAGTGCGCACAGTGCATTCTCGCAAGAAGCAATGTCGCGCTATGTATTGGCATTAAGTCAACGTGTAGAAGCGGCAGGGAATATGGCACAGACGACGCCAGGCTATCGTTTAGTGATTGCTCGTGGCATATCAGCAGCAGGACTGGTCCAACTGTACTCACAAGGGTCTTTGCAAGAACCCGATGGACTCGTGATAGCGGGGCCCTTCTGGCCTGAACAACAGTTAAACCAATCTTTACCTGCTCAACTCGCAACAACGGCTTTTCCCGTTCTCGACATCACCAGTGAATGGGACAATCGCTGGAGCCTGCAAACGATTGAACAAAGACGAGTGAAAGCCATTACTGAGCTAAAGCTCCACTATCGTCAGCGAGACATTATCGGCACTGTTTTTACTACTCAGCAATATCAGGCTTTAGCAAAACAAATATATGGCTGGGTGACCTATTTAGGCTGGTAAATAACCAGTTATTTTTCAAATGCTTTAATCCTTCACATTGCACTGTTTTAGGCGATCTCAGGTAAATTTCAAAAACCCGTCTATACTCATGGTAAGAGAATAACAACCAGATACATAAGGCGTGCAAATAGCTTCGTTTATTGACCAAAAGTCTCAACAGTTGACTTACTACCTCAGTGCATATTGGCGCAACGAGTTGCCTCATTCTGAGTTGGAACTTTTTTTCTGGGATACTTTAGAAGAGTGGGGACAAGTCAATGATCGGGCACAACCCTATAGCCAGAAAGAGCGCGTATTTTGGCATGTGCTGCATCAAATGCATTTTTGGCCTGATGCTAAACTTGCGTCCGATCCCATACTGCACGATGAGCTAAGCAATTGCATTCACTACCTTGAAGGTCGAGGGCTATGCCCCTTCGACTGCATCGGCATTCGTCCCTGAGCACATTCAATTCACAGATTGTTCAAGACCTTAACGTAGAATTCTGATACCTTTTCTCAATTGTCAAACGGCCTGCAAGGAAACTGCTGTTGTCTTCTGCTGCTAGTCATTTCATCGCTTCACTGGCTAATTACCGAGATAAACGCATTGTTGCCATTTTCTGCTTAGGAATGGCCAGTGGCATGCCGTGGGTGATGATAGGTTCAGCCTTGTCTGCTTGGCTCAAAGATGGCGAGCTTTCTCGCAGCTCTATCGGATTATTTGGCGTGTTATTTGTCGCCTACAGCATTAACTTTTTGTGGTCTCCATTATTAGATCGTGTACGAATTCCATGGCTTACCACCCGCATGGGACAGCGCCGTAGCTGGATTGTGGTCACTCAGTGGGGCGTTATTTTAAGTTGCCTCAGTATGGCGTCATTGCAACTACCTGAGCAGTTATTTGCTATTGCATTGTCCGGTCTGTTAATCGCGATTTCCAGTGCAACACAAGACATTGCAATTGATGCTTTTCGTATCGATGTAATCGGTGCTGACGAAAAACAAAAGCTCAGCGCAGGCTCAGCCATGGCAACGGCGGGTTGGTGGACAGGCTACGGAGGCTTGGGAGCAATTCCTTTTTTCTTAGCGGATCTACCGGGTTGGCAATGGCAAGATGTGTACTATGTACTCGCGTTTGTAATGCTCATCTTGCACACCACAGTGTACTGGATATCTGAGCCCATTACTGATCGTGATGCTGTGCAAGCAAGTGCGACTGAATACTACAGTCAGCGATTTTCACAACAGACTTATAAAGGCTTTTCAGCAATTGCGGGTTGGCTAGCGGTAACCCTCATTGAGCCGTTTAAAGATTTCTTTACCCGCAATGGTGTTAAGCTCGCACTCAGCATGTTGCTGTTTATTTTTCTTTTCAAAGTTGGAGAAGCCTTCCTCGGTAGAATGAGTATTGTGTTCTACAAAGAAATAGGCTTTACCAATACTGAAATAGGCACGCTATCAAAACTACTGAATTGGTGGGTAACCATCATTTTTGCCGTTATCGGCGGTATGGTTAATATGCGCTACGGTATCTATCGCGGACTAATGATCGCGGGAATTGCCATGGCATCGAGTAACCTAATGTTTTCTGTTATTGCAGAAATTGGCCCAAGCAAGCCGTGGTTTATCGCCACCATTATTGTTGATGGATTTACAGCGGCATGGAGTACTGTCGCTATGGTCGCGTTTATTTCTTTACTGTGTAATAAGACGTTTTCAGCAACTCAGTACGCACTGATGGCGTCATTGAGCAATTTGAGTCGCACGTTATTGTCATCGACAAGTGGCTTTATTGTTGATGCTTTAGATGGCAACTGGAGCTTGTTCTTCATCCTCACGGCGATAATGGTGACCCCAAGCCTGCTATTTTTATATAGTTTGCGTCACAAAATAACCGCTCTTGAACAGAGCCGAGGGTAGTAGGCGGCGGTTAACATAACTTATCCGCCAGGTTTACCTTCGTATATTTTGACTTGGTTACGGCCAGACTCTTTGGCCGCGTATAACGCTTGGTCTGCATCTTCGAGCCACGCCAATGCAGTTGTATAGCTCGAATGGAACTCAGCAGCGCCTACACTAATGGTAAATGTTATCCGTTGACCATCATGCTCCACAACGACCTTTTCGGACGCTTTACGCAAGCGTTCAGCGACATAATTGGCTTGCACGACAGGGGTGTCGGGTAGCAATATTGCAAATTCTTCACCGCCATAACGCCCGGCGTAATCGGTTTCTCGGATCAGCGTTTTGATCACATCCGCGAGTGATTGAATAACCTTATCACCGGCCTGATGACCGTAGGTATCGTTAACACGTTTGAAATGGTCAATATCAAGCATTATCACTGTTGCAGGCTCTTCACTGCGTAGTGAACGCTTGTACTCACGCTCAAACTGTTCTTGCCAAAAGCGGCGGTTATACAAGCGCGTGAGTCCATCTATTCGACTTACCGCTTCAAGCTCAGAGTTGAGTCGCTCAATATTTAATTTAGCCAATGCTTGGTCGGTTACGTCGTAAACCATAATACACACCTTTTCGACCTTCTCATTGAGCGAGGCTAAAGGGAATATTGTGATGTTTTGATACATATAATCTGAAGCAGACGTAATCGGTCTGTTGGTACTAAATTTGAACAAATAGGGGCGTTGTTCCCAAATGAGGAAAGCAGGCGTTTTTAAATCAAATGCGGGTTGAGCTTTGCGCTCCAGCCAAGCCTTGTCGATTTCTGGAAACAAAGAAAACAAGTTATTGCCAACCACAGCACTGGGCAATTTACCGCTGTGATTTTCCATAAACTGGTTCCACATTTCGACTTTAAAATCTCGGTTTATTACCACAATACCCACTTCAATTGACCCCATCAGGTCGTATTGCCAGTGGAGCTCTGCGACTTCGTTTGCGGTCTGACTCATTCGAAACGCCCCTCATTTACATCGATTAGACGCGTATACACTTGTTCCATTGCAGAGCCCGGGATCAACAGCAGTAAATCGAACTGGATATCGTGTTTTTCCAGTGCATAGGCAATTTCAATTGCCATGACTTTGCTCCAACGCGATATTGTTGTTTCAAGCAGAACATCCAAGTTACAGTGGCGCCCCAGTATAATCGGGTGGTTATGGCTAAATTTCACGTTCAACTGTTCAGACAGTGCATTTAAACAGGCACCAATTAGAATATTTGAAACATCCATCAAAGCTTCTATTTCGAGCTGTTCGGTAATTTCAGTTGCGTCATAGCCCAATAGCTCAACCATACTGGCGAAGTTGTTGTCGTTGAACAGTAACAACGCTTCTCCGCTGATCCCGGCACTGACAAACCCTTTAGAAACCGCAGACAACATGGTATTGCGCTTCACTTCCGCAATTGCCATACGAAGTTCGTTAGTTTCCAGTAGATTCACATTGGGGATCGGCAATTGAATAAATTCACCAAACAGTGTGGCAAGGCTTTCCCCGGCTCGCCCCATGGCCACATTCACGAGTTCTCGATAGGCATCAATGCGATCTGCAGCTTTTACCTTTGTGGATACGGGCTCATCTTGCGTGTGTGCGACTTTTCCGGTTGCTTCTGGCGCTCCGGTGTAAACACCATACTGGCTTAAAATAGTCGTCAGCTTCTCATTATCAATGGGCTTACGAATGAAATCTAAAGCGCCCATCGCCATCATACGATTGCGTGCTTCTGGTTGTACATCACCCGATACAACGATAACCAATGTGGGTAGATCATGTTCACGGATGTACTGCATGGTTTGGTAACCGTCCATGACCGGCATATTCAGATCAAGGAAAAGAACATCGCCTTTACCTTGTTTGATCTGTGCAATCGCATCTTCACCGTGCTCAGCAAAACTCACTGACACTTCCCACCCATCTGGAATGGAGCGCGCCATTTGCCGACGGGCAAATCCTGAGTCATCGCATATAAGCACTTGTGTTGTCATTAAGGTACCTACTACTTTTTCGGGTCCGTACGATTAAATTGCTACCGGTGCTTTGATGTGAGGGTGCGCTTGATAATTGCACAACTCAAAGTCATCATAGCTAAATCCGAAAATATCCTTAACATCCGAATTAATTTGCATTGTCGGCAAAGGATATGGCTCTCGTGATAACTGCTCATTCGCCTGATCAATATGATTGACATACAAGTGCGCATCACCGAGCGTATGAACGAAATCGCCGAGCTCTAAATCACACACCTTAGCTACCATCATAGTCAATAACGCATAACTCGCAATGTTGAATGGCACGCCCAAAAATACGTCACCGCTACGTTGATATAATTGACATGACAACTTGCCGTTTAACACATAGAACTGAAACAGCGTGTGACAAGGCGGCAATGCTTGTTTACCGCGTGCTGCGTTTTCTTTTGGAGAAAAGCTCGTGTCAGGTAACACGGCTGGATTCCATGCGCTCACAATCAAACGGCGCGAATCTGGGTTATGCTTTATTTGCTCGATAACCTCGGCTATCTGGTCTATTGATTCGCCGTTTTCACCACTCCAGCTGCGCCACTGGTGACCATATACGGGGCCTAACTCACCGTCGTCGGTAGCCCATTCATCCCAAATCGATACACCATGTTCATTTAGGTACTTTATGTTGGTATCACCCTTTAGAAACCATAACAACTCATGAATGATACTGCGCATGTGGCACTTTTTAGTCGTTACTAACGGGAAGCCTTCAGCCAAATCAAAGCGCATTTGATAGCCAAAGACGCTGATTGTGCCTGTACCTGTGCGGTCTTCTTTGCGCACGCCGTTGTCGAGGATATGACGCATTAGTTCATGATATTGTTGCATTTATTTTTTACGACCTTGCGTTTGAGATGGATCATCGATTTGGCCTTGGCGATAGCCATTGGCTATTAGCCAAACGCCTAATAAAATCATTGGCAAACATAATAGCTGACCTTGAGATAATCCAAAAGAATAAAGACCCAAGTGGCTGTCTGGTTCGCGGAAAAACTCTACGATAAAGCGGAAGCAACCGTAGCCCAGCAAAAAGGCTCCACCAATAACGCCTCGCGGTTTAGGTTTCGCCGATAAGAACCAAAGAATAACAAACAGCAACACGCCTTCTAGGGCAAACTCATACAGCTGTGATGGGTGACGCGGTTCAGCTCCAGCACCGGGGAAGACAATCGCCCAAGGTACATCTGTCGTTCTGCCCCACAACTCTGCATTGACAAAGTTGCCTAAACGTCCTGCCCCAAGCCCAATTGGAACAAGCGGTGCAACAAAGTCTCCCAATGTGAGGAAACGCATGTTCATTTTGCGCGCGTACAGGGCAATGGCTGTAATAACGCCCAACAACCCACCATGGAAAGACATGCCACCGGTCCATATTTTAAACAGATAAAGCGGATCACTGAGGAAAAGGTCAAACTGGTAGAACAACACATAACCTACGCGACCACCGATAATGACCCCCAGAAACCCCCAAAACAGGAAATCACTCAGTTGTTCTTTGGTCCAACCGACACGTGATATACGTTGTTTCGCTAAAAAAAATGCGGCGACAAAGCCGACTAAATACATCAGTCCATACCAACGTACGCTGACTGGACCGAGAGAAAAAATCACTGGGTCAATGTATGGAAATACCCAATATTGCTGTTCTGACACTACCTATAATCCCCACAGCATCCGAATGCTGACAATAACTAAGAAAACGGCAAATACTTTTTTAAGCCGTTGCGTATTCAATCTTTGCCCTAGGCGCGCCCCCAAAGGAGCGGTAAACACCGACGTCGCCGCTATACTTAACGTCGCAGGCCAATATACATAGCCTAAGTAACCATCGCTTAAATGACTATAATGCCACCCGGATACAGCAAAGCTAACACTGCCAAAAATGGCAATGATGATGCCGCTAAACGCTGCACTTCCTATCGCCTGACGAATATTAACACGATACCAAACTAAGGCTGGTACTAATAAAGCCCCTCCCCCAATACCCATAATGGCCGACAGGGTACCGGTTCCAAACCCTATTACGCCCAATTTTTGTGATGAAATCTCATTATTAGACGTTACCTGGCGCCCAAATAGCATATAACTGGCAATCGCCATCACCAAACCGGCGAAAATGCCTTTTAGCACGCTACCGGGAAGATGACTGGCTAACGTAGCGCCGACAATAGCCCCTACACCGATACCAACACCGCACCATAACAAAATGTCACGATTCAAATTGCCGAGTCGATAGTGAGCTCGCGCTGAAGAGATGCCAGTGAAAATTATCGTCGATAGCGATGTCGCGATGGCGATAACGATGGTTTCTGTTGGGGGAACCTGCATTACGTCTGCGAGTAAATAGGTCAATGCAGGTACAATAATCAACCCTCCACCAATACCGAGCAAACCCGCCATAACTCCAACTACTGCCCCAATAGCTAAACAGGCCAGTATGACTAACGTTAAGGTATCCAATGAACTACTTCCAATTTCCGATTAATGCCTTAGCCCAAACCGGCCTTTACAGACCTGCACGTGTTAATCCCCCAAGCTGTTTGCTTTCCAAGTAATCATTAACGATTTTAAACACTTGTTGCGGATGCTCGGCATTGAGGGCTTTGGGCAACAACGATTGGAGTTCTTCGACTTCAATATGCCGAATAACCCAATTAATTTTACGTATATTATGTGCATTCATGCTGAGCTTACGATAGCCCATCGCAATTAGCAGCAATGCGCCACCTGGCTCGCCAGCAAACTCACCGCACACTGTAACAGGTATATGTGCGGCTACACATTGCTCTGAAATAGTATTGAGTGCATTCAACACTGCTGGATGATAGCTGTTATATAGACTTGCGACACGCGCGTTATTACGATCAACCGCTAATAAATATTGCGTTAAGTCGTTGCTACCGACAGAGAAAAAATCAACTTTTTTGGCGATATGCCAAATTTGATAGATTACCGCTGGCACTTCAAGCATAACCCCGACTTTGGGGCGGTAAAGGGTCTGCTCACTATCTTTTAGCTCTTCAGATACTTCGTGAAAAGCCTGATTAATTAAGCGCAGAGCATCGTCAACCTCTGACACAGAGGTGATCATAGGCAGCAATATGTGCAGGTTTTTCATCCCAGCACTGGCGCGCAACATCGCCCTAACTTGAACTAAGAAAATTTCTGGATGGTCCAATGTCAATCGCACACCACGCCAGCCCAAAAATGGATTTTCTTCGGTGATTGGGAAATAAGGCAGAGGTTTATCGCCCCCGACATCTAATGTCCGTAGCGTAATTTCTTGATCCGGGGCACTTTCTAAGATTTGCTTATAAAGCCCCATTTGCTCTGATTCTGAAGGAAAGCGTTCGCGCAACATAAACGGGATTTCAGTACGGTAAAGCCCGATACCCTCGCCCTGCATATTGTGTAATTCAATTTCTGCCGATAACCCTGCATTTATCAGCAATGACACTTTGTGATTATCCAATGTTACTGAAGGACGATCCGCGTGAGCCTCAATACGTTCAGAAAGCTCAACTTCCTCTTGAATGAGCTGTTCAAATTCAGCCTTGATAGTACGCTGAGGGTTGACGATCACTTCACCAGAATAACCGTCCAGCAATATATCTTTACCATCCAGCAATTGCGGTGAGACTTTATCTAATCCCATTACTGCAGGCACACCCATCGCTCTCGCGAGTATTGCGGCATGACTATTATTCGAACCCCGAATGGAAATAATGCCAACCAAATATTCTCGAGGGAACTCCGCCAGCATAGGCGCAGAAACCTCTTCAGCCAGCAAAATTGAAGGTTGGCTTACGCAACGAGCAGGTTCCTTCTCACTGCGCTGAGTTGCTTCAACAATATTTCGCAATATGCGGTTTGATAGGTCAATGATATCTATCGCGCGCTCTTGCATATAGGGGTCTTCCATATTGGCAAACCGCGCAGCATAGGCATCTATGACCAACTTCAACGCGGAGCCGGCATCCCATTCTTGCTGTTTTATTTTCGCTTCGACTTCTCGTCCAAGACTGTTGGCGTCAAGGAGTTGGTGGTACAACTGAAATATAGAACGGACATCATCGGGAATGGCCCCTTCTAAACTATTCGACAATGAATCCACTTCTTTGCGCGTGATTTCAACCGCCTTTCGATACTGATCTATGGCTGCAGAAATGTCTTGTGTGTGCCTAACCTGCCAATGTGCGAGGTCAATTTTAACGTTGGGCTGAAACCCCACGCCCATCGCCAATCCTGGAGAGCCAGCCACCCCGTGCAAATTCTTTTGACTCGCCGCTTTATTTATCGATGCTTGGGCGCGCAGTGCACCACGAATTTCCGCATTGGTAATTTCCAACGCAATCTGCGCTGCTAAGGTGACAAGAAATGCTTCTTCATCTTCGCTAAAACGCCGCTTATCTTTTTGCTGTAACGTGATAACACCCAGCACTTTTCGTTGATGAATAATGGGCGCACCTAGAAATGCATTAAAATTTTCTTCTTTTACTTCATCGTAATGCTTAAAACGCGGGTGATGGTGGGCATCGTCAATATTTAACGGCTCTTCGCGTTGCCCGACTAGACCAATCAAACCTTCGGTAAAGCCTATTTTGACGACTCCAACTGCCTCTGGCGCGAGCCCTTCGGTTGCCACTAACGTTAACTGCTGGGTTTGATAGTCGGCTAGATACATTGAGCATGCATCAACAGACATTGTTTCTTTTACACGTGAGACGAGATGCCCAATTGCGTCATCCAGAATGGGAATTTGATTAACTTCTTGTACGATGCGCTTGAGCGTAGTAAGCATATTGCTCCGTAATCCAATCTTGACACAAACTCTCCCCCCACTTGTCGCAATGGAGGAAGAAGCAAATGCTTAGTTTGAGTGTTGACGCCGCTGCTTTTTTCGCCGTTGTTGACCAAACGCTGGTTTATTGTTGGTCGGCATGGCTATTTGAGAGAATTCTTTCATCACGCGTCGATATACGTCGCGTTTAAACGAAACAACGTTGCGCACCGGATACCAATAACTAACCCAACGCCAATCGTCAAACTCTGGATGGCCTGATTGCAGTACATCAACGTCTTTCTCATCGCAGCGTAACTGCAACAAAAACCATTTTTGCTTTTGCCCGATACAAACCGGATTTGAGCCTTGTCTTATAAGCCGTTTTGGCAACTTGTATCGCACCCAATTACGGGTAGAAGTTAGAATTTCGACGTCTTTAGACTTGAGTCCAACCTCTTCATACAACTCGCGGTACATCGCTTGTTCAGGTGTTTCACCATCATCGATACCGCCTTGCGGAAATTGCCAAGAATGCTGCCCGTATCGTCTCGCCCAAAACACTTGGCCTAAGCGATTACAAATAACAATACCAACATTCGCACGGAATCCGTCTGCGTCTATCACGTAGACTCCAATGTGCGTAATTCATTATCAATGATTTCATTCTTCCATAAACGAGGTGAATTGCATAGCATTAGCATTAAAATGTTTTCTCAATTAAATAAGGTTTGAAGTGCAGTTACCTCAACATCCCCCGCAATCCATTGAAGACCTCATGACAAGCGCCAACCAGCTCGCTGGACTCACCCTCGGAGACCTTGCCAAACAAGCCAATATTCAGGTTCCAGTTGATTTCAAACGACAAAAAGGTTGGAGTGGGCAGTTACTGGAGCTTTGGTTGGGCGCTTCAGCCGGATCACGCCCTGAACACGACTTCCCTCAATTAGGTGTAGAACTCAAATCACTGCCATTGTCCAAACTGGGGACTCCCGCGGAAACCACATACGTGTGTTACGCACCACTATTGGGTCAGGAATCGATATCGTGGGAAAAAAGCAATGTTTACAATAAATTACAGACTGTATTATGGATACCCATTGATGGAGAGCGCAATATTCCGCCAAGTGAACGTGTAATAGGTAGCCCCATATTATGGACCCCAAATGACGAACAGCTCGCAGCGCTTCGAGCCGACTGGGAAGAGATTATGGAACGTATCAGTTTGGGAGAGATAGAATCCATTACCGCCCGCCATGGTGAAGTTTTACAGCTTAGACCGAAAGCAGCCGATGGCAGCCAGTTAACCGATGCCATCGGTGCTAAAGGTACTTTAATCAAAACCCGCCCTCGCGGCTTTTACTTACGCAAGAATTTTACTCACCAGATATTAATTGACGCGTTTGGCGCATAAAGCCCATCAGCCTTGATATAAGTCAAAGCACTATTTCAACGTTACCATATAGTGACGGCAGAAATAATCATGAATAGTAGGGGGTCAAAATGGCCTTGCGTATTACCGAAGACTGCATTAATTGCGATTTATGTCCTGTTGAATGTCCAAATGAAGCCATTACGATGGGCAGTGAAATATATCAGATTGATACCGACCGTTGCACAGAGTGCGTGGGACATTACGATGAGCCCAATTGCATGGCGGTTTGTCCCGTAGACTGTATAGAGCCCGATCCTGAGTATAAAGAAAGTATTGACGAACTAGCCGAGAAATATACGCGTTTGCACAGTTAAATTCACATCGCCATTAACTGCTGGGCTTGCTCTCTGTTTGCGACTCACTGGGCGACTTTATCGCGTTAGCAGGGTCTGCAAAGATGTCGTCTTCTGGCGTGTCTAATGGGTCTTCAAACGTTTGTCCACTGCGCGCCCCCATTTTCTGGATATATTGAATAAACATATCCGACAAAAACTTCTCTGAATCAAATCCGAGTTTTCTGGCGACAGCAGACACTTTGGCATCCGTTTGCATCAGCACTTTTTTGGCGTATTCCAAACGGTAATGGTAAACAAACGCGCGAAAATTACGATTGAGCAATGTTCGAATCGCAATCGCCAGCTCGGTCGGGGGAACGCCAGCGGCATCCGCAAGTTGACGTATACGCAGCCCGATCACCTTGTAAGCTTTGCGGCTTATCATGGTTTTTTCAGCCTTTGCTAATGTTTCGCGCAATCGTTGCTCATCACCGCTTCGCGCCGCTAACGCAGACAAATCCAGCGGCAGTGGCGAATATCGTCGTCGCTCCAGCATGACCAAAAAAATCATTAAAAACACCAATGCGTAGGCGTAGTGCAACAAGGTTTGCCAGGCGTTGAATTGAAAAAAACCAAACGCAACTAAGGCAGTTAATACCGTAGCCGCAAACCCAACCCCAACAAGTGATGCGACTAACCCCGCAATAGCAGGAACGCGGTAGTAGCTAATATCCACCACTTGTTCAGACAATGTCTCTTGGTAGTTGCGCATGGCATCAGCCAGCTTGATGCCCATTGCCACGATAAACAGTCCACTCAATCCATATGCAATATAAACAGGGGCGTTGGCTAACGGACTCCCGATTGGTTGCTGATTTAATAGTGCTAGCTTTTGCTCGAAGGGATATATCAAAACAGGAATTTGGCACAAGACGATGATGCCTACTGCGATAAAAGTAAGCGGCTTCCATGCAATTGGCTTCTCATCAATCAGCGGGAAGACCATCTTCACCAACCCCGCCATTAGCAGAACCGGTACAAAATACGAGATGCCGACGAAGCTCGCGAAATAGTCACTAGCACCGGCCATACGCAGCAAATCTTCAAAAAGCAACAACGGCCAACATAAGCTCAACGCATACAAAAGCTTGCCATGCGGCAACGTATCAAAACGCATCCAAGCGATAACCATCAAGCCCATCCAAAGTGCAAATAGGAATGGGGTAAATGAGCCTACCAGTTCTATCATTCAGCCTACCAATACGCTTCCTGTTCAATCGCCACTGCACGCGTACGCTCAATAACGAGAAGTAAGTTATGAAGTTTATCGGCTGTCCAAGATTTTAGTGCAGGAATGTCCTCAAATTCAGCATCACCAAGTAGCTTTTTTAATGTTATTAAGGCTTTCATTTCTTCAACACCAATCAAAATATCTTGCCAAGGTGCTCTAAATTCACCTCGTTGGTCACTGAACAAATCCGCCAGTAAAAAACCATTCGACAACGCCTGACGAAGAATAGCCTCAGTTGCAATGTAGTGTGTCTGTGACAACGGCTCTTGTTGAGACAAGCTTTGCATAACATTTTGCCAGCCTTGGGATAACCACCCTCTGGCATGCTCCAACAAAGGTTTATCATAGCCTGTTGCTTCTTGGCGCCATGGTTTGTGATATACGATCTCGCTCGTTAATATCTTAATTTCGTTGGCTTCACTATTAAAAAACAGCTGCTCGGGAGAACGCCCTTGCAATAAACCCACTTTGCGGCCTTGAAGATAACTCATCAAGGCTTCATGTTCGGTTAAAAAGTGTGTGAACGGCCCTTTCTTTGAGCGTAAAAAACGCAAGTTGTGCAATTCCGTTAGCCACGTCCACTTTTGTGCAAAACTAATTAACCTTTTATGCAAGGTTAATAGCGGCCCGCACTGTAAGACGGGCAAATACAACGAAACACTCTGCATTAACAGGTACAAACCTTCATTAACGTTTTCCAAATACTTAAGCGCTTGCGTATTCATATACAGCTGCTCATGGTATTGCCAATGATCAAGGGCACAGGCAACGGCTTTACAGAAAGCTTCTTCAGTGGAGATATGATGTTCCAGTGGCAAAAAGTCCGGCAGTAGACGACGCCCTTGACGGGCCTCCCCTAACAATGTGTAGCCTACCGCAGCTTTAGTAGTATCGCTTAGGCGCAAAGATAGATGCTGATTTAAAATCCGAGCAACTTGAAAAACACGCTTTACATCGCCTTGCTTGAGTTCAATTTCAACTTCATTGATTGGGTGTTCATTATTTTCCGTGGTGACTAACCCGCAATCAAACACAACTTCAACACAATCGTCGCCAATCGATAGGCGATACTCGTCGCGCGTAAAGTCAGTCGCAAAACGCTTTACTAACTGAGTTTGCAAGTCTGCAGAACTCGCCTCTTCTGGCCACGTAATGTTTGAAAACAGTGAGAGTTGCGGCTGGGCGTCAGATAACTCGACATTGTATTCACCCCGCTGATGCAGGCCGCCAATAGTCGAACCTTGTGTTTTTAAGGTTTGCTCATAAACCCCATTGCAGCCTCTAATGCGAAAGCCAAAGCGGTGTTTAGAGAAATAATTATCTTCAGTATCGTAATACTGATTGGTTAATATTTTGCGCTGATAATCAACCTTTACCGCAATGTCCTCGCCCAACAAATGCGACAAATTGGGCAAGACTTTTTGCAACTTATCGTGGCCGTCACCGTTGACCACAAATTTCATCTCTACTTCGTTATTCACTTTAAAATCATGATTAAGCATGGAATCGCATAACCTTACTCTCGCCCCTTTCACTTGGCAATCGATTCCCCATGGAATACCATTTGATTATTACAATAAAAGCCAAAAGGCACATAGGAACATGCGGAGCTTATTTTTTTCGGTATTAATGCTTACTTTCACTGCTTTTATTACTACCGCTCAAGTTGCGGCACAATCAAGTGAAAGCAACGCAAACGTTATGGATGACCTGACGGTATACTTACACACAGGACCTGGACGCGATTATCGCATTACCGGTCAACTTGTTGCTGGTTCATCCATTACAATCTTGGATCGAGAGGGTGATCCTGCGTTTGTTCAAGTTACTGATGCGCAAGGTCGCACTGGCTGGATTGAAGCTCGCTATGTCAGCACTCAAGGTTCTATCCGACAAGAGTTACCACGCTTACGCGAAGCACTCGCTGAGGCAACCGACTCACTCACGTCTGTGCAGCAGCAGCAACAACGACTACAGAGAGAAAACAGCTCTTTAACACAGCAAAATCAGAGGCTGGCACAGCAATTAGAAGAGTCACTACAGCAGCAAGCGAATATTCAAGCGCAATTAGATAATGCTGACAATTCAGCGATGATTGAATGGTTTACCCGCGGCGGCATTATCGCCGCCGCCTGTATTGTATTAGGTATTCTGATTACATACATACCCAAAAAACGTCGTCGCAATGACCAGTGGATGTGATCTAATCATCATCCACTAATGTCATCAATGACGTGTTACCGCCTGACGCAGTGGTATCGATACTGACCGTTTTCTCAGTCATCAGACGAATAATCAAGTTATCCATATATTCTGATGTGATTACCGGCAAAATCGGGCCCTCACGTTTCGCAAGTTGAGAGCAGAAGAACTCATTGTGGTTGTTTTGACTATCAACCACTACTGCGTTCAATTCAGGGTGCGCCAGTAATTGTGTTAAGTGCTGAGTACGCGCTATTTGCAAAATACTTTCAGGTGCCCCTGCATCAACCAGATATCCTTTGATAGCTTCAATCTCAGCATAAAACGCATCTGATACCACAGCGACTAGCGTATTGCCGGTAGCCAGAGCCGTGACCAACGATAGAACCCAGTACTCAAAGGTTACACTAGTATCACCGTAACCTAAGATAACGCCACGAGGCTCCAAACGCAGTTCATTGAACTCTCCCGTTGGTCCTGGGAGTTGCGTATGCTTCTTCAGCATCTTTTCAATTAAGGTTAACTGGCGACGCGCACTGGCTAATGTCGTATCAAGATCTTCGACATAACGGTTACTCACGTCTTCTTTGGCTAATTGAGCTAACATCTGACGTAATAAAGACAAGCGGTCGTTTAACGATGTGAAACGCCATACATCTTCTGCCTTTTTCGCTGATTGCATCAGCTCTACAACGGAGGAGTAATGGTCATTCTCATTGCCAAAGTCGATTTTTCCACTATCTGATGCATACCAAATTTCCGCAGGCGTCTTGCGCTCTAACAGTAGACGAGGCAAATAGTTTGGGCCACCCGCTTTAGGGCCAGTACCTGACAAACCTCTTCCACCAAATGGCTGAACCCCTACGATAGCGCCAATCATATTGCGGTTGATGTATACATTACCGACTTTAGCTTGGTCGGCGATATAATTGGCTCTTTCTTCGATACGTGAGTGAACGCCTAAAGTCAGGCCATATCCAAGACCGTTGATCTGCTCCAACACCTGATCAAGATCTTTCGCCTTATAGCGAACCACATGCACGCACGGCCCAAACACTTCTTTTTCAAGCACATCCAAAGACGGAATTTCAAACAACGTTGGAGGGAAGAAATATCCTTGGCCTGCGAGGGTTTCATTTAATGGGCACTGGTAGATCAACTTCGCTTGAGACGACATTTTCTCCATGTGCGCTTGTAAGCTGTTTAAAGCCTTCTCATCGATTACGGGTCCCACATCTGTTTTTAGCCAGGCAGGGTTACCCATTTCAAGTTCTTGCATCGCGCCAGAGAGCATTTCAATCACTTTGTCTGCAATATCTTCCTGCACCAGCAATACTCGCAATGCAGAACAGCGCTGACCAGCGCTCTGGAAACCGGAATGCACGACGTCATCAACCACCTGTTCAGGCAGCGCAGTGGAATCCACAATCATACAGTTTTGCCCACCGGTTTCAGCGATCAACGGCACCTGTGCACCTGAACGTGTCGCCAAAGTACGCGATATTAATGTCGCCGTTTGTGTCGACCCCGTAAACATGACGGCGCTAACACGATCATCTGGCAACAGCGTATCACCGACCGGTTGACCCGTCGCCACTATCAATTGCAGCGCGTCCTCTGGTAAACCAACGCTATACATAATTTCTACCGCTCTGCGCGCAATGATAGCGGTTTGCTCGGCCGGTTTTGCAACAACGGTATTTCCTGCCGCCAATGCTGCCACTACTTGACCGAGGAATATAGCGAGAGGGAAATTCCAAGGGCTAATGGCTAGCACAACGCCGCGCGGCAACAAGCGCTCGTCTTTGCTAACCTGTTGAATTTCAACTGCATAATATCGACAGAAATCTACCGCTTCGCGGATCTCGTCAACACTATCTTGAGTAACCTTACCCGCTTCCAAAATACACAGCGCAATGAGTTCATCACGATGACGCTCTAATGCATCAGCTATCAGGTTAAGTATTTCGGCTCTAGCTTCGACAGGTTGCTCACTCCATTGCGTGAAACCACCGTGAACCTTGGTGAGTTTTTCAAGCATTTGCTCCGGCGTATCATAATGATGATAACCCACAATATGCTCACGATTGGCCGGATTGCGCACAGCCACGGCACCATCAGGTAGGGGCTCTTCGTAATGGTAGTCTTTCGCAGCACGTTCAACACCCAGTTTAAGCGGAACCATCTGATTCAATTCGGCGATATCAATACCGCGTGAGTTAATGCGGCTTGGAGCGTATAGGTCTGCAGGCATAGTGATCAGATTGTTCACTCGCTCTTCAAGGCGTTGCGTGCGCTCAACAGGATCTTCAAGCAGTGCCTCCACCGGCTTTTGATCGTCAATGATGGCATTTACAAACGATGAGTTTGCCCCATTTTCTAATAGTCGACGCACCAAATAGGCTAACAAATCTTCATGATCACCGACGGGTGCGTAAATACGACATTGAATGCCTTCATCACGCACTACGCTGTCGTATAGTGTGTCACCCATGCCATGCAGACACTGAAATTCAAACCCACTGTGATCACCACCCGCCAACTCGATTATGACCGAGGCAGTGTAGGCGTTGTGAGTCGCAAATTGAGGATAGATGGTGTCTCTATAAGCCAGCAATCGGTTCGCACACGCATGGTAAGACACATCCGTCGATGATTTACGCGTAAACACAGGGTAGTGTTCAACCCCTGCTTGTTGGCTAACCTTAATCTCGCTGTCCCAATACGCACCTTTAACCAAACGCACCATCATTGAGCGATTATGCGTTAACGTCTGTTCACGCAGCCATTCAATCACATGGATAGCGCGCTTCTGATAGGCCTGAACCGCAAGACCAAACCCAGTCCACTCCTCCAAACGAGGATCAGAGAACACTTTTTCAATGATATCGAGTGATAGATCTAAACGTTCTGACTCTTCTGCATCGACCGTTAGACCTATATCGTATTCCTTTGCTAATAAACACAGTGACAATAGTTTATCCGGCAACTCGGCCATAACACGCTCATAATGCGTAAGTTCATAGCGGGGATGGATAGCTGATAACTTAACTGAAATTCCCGGACTTTTACGCGGGCCCCGACCGGCTGCCGCCTTTCCGATGGCATGGATAGCCATTTCATAAGCTTCGTAATAACGCTGCGCATCTTTACTGTTGCGCGCCCCCTCACCGAGCATGTCATACGAATAGGCATAACCTTTCTTTTCTTTCTCTGCGGCACGCTTGATTGCATCATCGATGGTTTCGCCCATCACGAACTGACGCCCCATAACCTTCATTGCGATATTCATTGCACGGCGGATCACCGGCTCACCCATACGCCCCATGGTTTTCTTAAGCAAATTAAACTGATCGCTCTTCGATTTGTCGGCGTAATTCACCATGTTGCCAGTCAGCAGCAGCCCCCAAGAAGACGCGTTTACAAACAAAGAGTCGCTATTTCCTAAGTGCGGCGCCCACTGTCCACGCGATAATTTGTCTCGAATGAGAGAATCTTGGCTGGATTTATCAGGAATACGCAACAAAGCCTCTGCAAGACACATTAATACGACGCCTTCGGCACTGGACAATGAGTACTCATTCAACAACGCGTCAACGCCACCATGCCCTTGCTGCTCTTTACGGATTTGCAGTACTAGCTTTCTGGCCCTGTCCCACGCTCGACTGCGCGCACGCATACTGATCTCCGCCTCAGGAAGAATAAAGTCAATGGCTTTATCCTCATCTATTCTGTGGTATTCACGGATCACTTGGCGCAACGGCGTAGTGGTACAAAGTTCATCAGAAAACAGCATAGTCGCCTCATCATGTGTTCAATTTTGGCGCCACGATACCGCCGAATGCTAAAGAAAAAAAGAGCCATTTTAAAAACTTGCTCTGCAAAAGTGTCAATTAAGGATTACCCTTATTGAAAGGCGGTTTTATAAACCCTAAAAATCTATCTAAAATTTGATTGGCAAGCACACATGAAGTGTGCACATCGGGCTATTGCTGTGGTTTAAAAACAAACGCAAAATCATAGTTTTACGCACACTCATCTGCCGTCATTTAGCTAAAGGGATAATATGAAGATTATTAAGTACACTCTGGTTGGTCTTTTCATCGTTGTCATTGCCGCGTATTTCTTGTTGACCGATTGGCTAATTAAAACTGTCGCAGAGCAAGAGCTTGGTAAGGCATACGGCGCCGAAGTAAACATTGGTTCGGTCAGTCACAGTTTGTTTCCAGCAACCATTACGCTCAATGCAATAGAGCTCACCGACGCTCGCACGCCAACAACCAATAAAGTTGCGATAGCTCAAGCATTTGCAGATGTTGAAGTTGGTCCTCTGCTAAAGAAAAAGTTAATCGCCAATGAGTTGACCATAGACGGCATCACTTTCGGCCAACCTCGTAAGGCGGTAGGTGAAGTATACCGTCAACCGGATCCTGCCCCCCTCTTTGGTTTCCCAACAGCAGACGACATTCCAAGTGTCGATGAGTTACTGGCGAATTCACCTTTGCAAACTACCCATGCGATTGAAGATGCACAAAAAGTTTACTCCCATTATTCAACAACGCTTCAGTCTGACTTTGCAGCACTGCCAAACAAAGAGCGTGTGGATTTCTACAAAGCAGAGGTGAAGAAGCTACAGTCTGTGGACCTAAAGGATCCGCAATCACTATTGACTGCAAAAGAAAAGTTTGACGAACTTAAGGCCAAAATTAAAGCAGATAAGGCCCTTTTTGACGAATTTAGCCAACACGCAAAGCAAGCAAAAGTTGACCTAAGTGCCGCCAAAGATGCACTTAGCAAGGCTAGCCAAGCAGACTATCAACTAGTGCAAGGCTTGATCGCGGGCGACCAAGCCGCATTGTCACAGGTGACGCAACGACTATTTGGCGAAAAAGCAGAGCAATACACCCAGTATATTACGCTTGCTCTCCAAACCATCGCGCCTATGTTGAATGATACGGCAACAGAAGAGGCGCCCAAAGTGCCGGCGCCAGGCGACCTGCCTAATGTTTGGATAAAACAGGCGCGCGCATCGGTGCTCATTGATGATGAGCCGATCGTCAGTGAATGGGCGAATATTACCGATCAACACGGCTTGATTGATTCTCCCACTACATTTTCAATCGATGCAGCCAAGAGTGCATTATGGCAAGCGTTTACTACATCTGGAGAGTTCAGATTAACGCCTGATGGAATTGACGCTGTGCAAAATTGGGCGATAAAAGGTGTTAACTTACACGATCTTTCACTATCTGACAGCGAACGACTCAGCGCCAACCTGTTAAAAGCATTGGTCGCAACAACCGGCTCACTGAGTATCAATAACAATCAACTGGAGGGGACGGGTAACATTAATTTGGCAGACCTAGCTTTGGCCATTACCGGTACCGATGAATTTACATTGGCCTTGGCTGACGCGCTTGAAGACATTACTGCCCTCACTATGAAGCTTGGATTGTCGGGCGATATTACCGCACCTCATTTCAGCCTAAAGTCGGATTTAGACAGGCAGCTTGTTAGCGCGATAGCGACAAGTTTAGGTGCCGACCAACATGGCCAATTGGCAGAGTTAAAAAACAAACTTCAAGCCAAAATATCGCCACAGCTAAATGAAACAACCCAGTTATTAGGGCAAGCCGTTAATTGGCAAGATTTGGTGAGTGGTCATTCAGAGAGTTTAGACGGTTTGTTAAAGTCACAACTTAACAATGCCGTTGACGCCAATAAAAACAAGCTGTTAGAGAAATTAAAAGGCAAGCTTGGTGGCTAGCCTTGCTAGCCCTTTGCTTGCAGAATAAATCGCGGCATAATGGGCACATTCGTTTACCTGAGGCCGCTACATGTCACGCGATAAAATCATACCAATGATATTGATCGTATTATTGGCTGCATTGCAATATCGACTGTGGTTTGGCAAGCACAGCATTCCTGATCTCTGGGATATGCAAAGCAAGATAGACGAACAAGTTCAACAGAATGCAAACTTGACCCAACGAAATGAACTTCTGAAGGCTGATATAAATGACCTTAAAATTGGTCTTGAAGCGATAGAAGAAAGGGCTCGTAACGAGTTGGGTTTAATCAAACAAGGTGAAACCTTCTACCGCATACTTCCGGCAGAGCAGTAAATTATGGCCGAGCAGTTTCCTGTTATCATTCCCGCAGCGGGGGTTGGCAAGCGCATGCAAGCGGACCGCCCCAAGCAGTATTTATTAATTAACGGCAAGCCCATTCTCGAACACACGTTAATGCGCCTGCTAACTCACCCTCAGGTTAGCGATATATATTTAGTGGTCAGCGATGATGACGGCTATATCGATACTATTCCTTCTCTGTCAAACGCTCGTATAACACGGGTAAGTGGTGGAAAAGAGCGAGTAGACAGTGTGCTTAACGGGTTAAAGGCACTTAGACGCAATAACAACAACACTTCCTGGGTATTGGTGCACGATGCAGCTAGACCTTGTGTTACCCATGCCGATATCAGTCGATTGATCAGCACGGTTATTGTTACCGACAATGGAGCTATATTAGCCTGCCCTGTGCGCGACACAATGAAGCAATCATCTAAAGCTTCACCGAACATGATTGAATCCACTCAGCCACGGGAACATCTGTGGCATGCGTTAACACCACAAATGTTTCTGCAAAATGAATTGCTCGATGCCATAGAAAAAGCCTTAGGTGAAAATTTACCGGTTACCGACGAAGCATCAGCAATGGAGTTGAGTGGTTACCCTGTTACGCTTGTTGAGGGCTGTACGAGCAATATTAAAGTTACCAATCCACCCGATCTAGCTCTGGCGGAGTTTTATCTATCTCAACAAATGCCAACTGAACAGCGATAAAGAAGAGAGTTTAATGCGAATAGGACACGGTTTTGATGTACATAAATTTGGTGATGAAGGGCCTATTATCATAGGTGGCGTAAGTATCCCCTATCACCAAGGGCTGCTTGCTCATTCAGACGGAGACGTGTTGTTACACGCGCTGTGTGATGCGCTGTTAGGCGCCGCTGCGTTAGGGGACATTGGCAAACACTTTCCCGATACTTCAGACGATTTTAAAAATGCGGATTCTCGTGAACTTCTTCGACACGTTGTCGCGTTGTTAGACAGCCATGGCTACGCGCTAGTGAATGCTGATATGACGATAGTTGCGCAAGCGCCCAAAATGGCACCTCATATTCAAACTATGTGCAACCATATTGCTGAAGATTGTCAGGTTCCTGTCAGTGATATTAACGTGAAAGCAACGACAACCGAAAAGCTCGGTTATACCGGTCGCAAAGAAGGTATTGCCTGTCACGCTGTCGTACTGATAGAGAAGCGCGTGTAAATGACATTAGCATTGAGTACCGATTGGCAATATTTACATGGCAAGCCAAAAGCACATGCGCGATTTAAATCGCTTAGCCAAGACTTTATTGTTAAAGAGCAACTTGGATATGAACTGACCGGTAGTGGTGAACATGTTTTTTTGTGGATACAAAAAGAAGCTCTGAACACCGCATTTGTGGCAGAACAGATTGCTAAGTTTTGCGGAGTTCCATTGCGAGCAGTCAGCTATGCCGGGCGCAAGGATAAATTCGCGATCACACAGCAATGGATTGGCGTACACCTTCCTGGCAATAAAGACCCAGACTGGAATAAATTTGTGCTAGAAGGTGCTCAGATTTTGTCTAGCACACGTCACAATAAGAAGCTCAGAACTGGCCAACTAAAAGGCAATACGTTCGAAATTTGCTTACGCGACGTGACCGATATGGAAGAGGTTCTCACGCGCGCAAATCTGATAAAACAAAAAGGCGTCCCCAATTACTTCGCGGAACAGCGCTTCGGCGTTGTTCGAGGCGCAGATGGCAAGCTTCACTTAGGTGGCAATTTGGATATGGCTCAACGTATGATTAACGGGGAGACGATCCGCAACCGCAACAAGCGCTCTATGGCAATTTCAGCGTTACGCAGTTGGTTTTTCAATCATGTGACCAGTGAACGTATTAAATCATCCTGCTACCACACCATTTTGAATGGCGACGCTATGCAGCTGTGTGGCAGCAACAGTTTTTTTATCACTGAAGTAGTTGATGAAGTACTGTCACAGCGATTAGCCAGTGGGGATATCGCCATTACCGCGCCGATGGCAGGAAAAGGACAATGGCTAACAAAATCTGAATCGTTAGCATTTGAGCAATCATGCGCGCAGCACGTTGAGTCGGTCATCAATACCTTAGCTAAGCTAGACCTCAAACAGGAAAGGCGGGCGATAAGTCTTACGCCTGAAGAGTTTGAGTGGAATGTCAGCGGCGACGACCTCAATATAACACTCACATTACCTTCAGGCAGTTATGCAACAGCTGTGATACGGGAATTAGTCAACACCGAGGAGAATTCATAATGCGGATACTATTGAGTAACGATGATGGTGTATTTGCAGAAGGTTTACAGGTGCTCTTCGACGCTCTCTGTCAGGAGCATGAGGTTACAGTAATTGCGCCCGACCGCAATTGCAGTGGTGCGAGTAACGCACTGTCGCTGCATTCTCCACTGCGTATTACCGAAATGAAAAATGGATTTTATGCCGTGAATGGTACGCCCTCTGACTGCGTACATTTAGGCGTGAATTGTTTCTTAGAAAATGATCCAGAACTGGTCGTCTCTGGCATCAATCACGGTGCAAACTTAGGTGACGATGTCGTTTATTCTGGCACCGTTGCTGCCGCTACGGAAGGACGCTATATGGGACTTCCCGCAATAGCGGTATCACTCACCAGTAAAAGTGGTGAGCATTTTGAAACGGCAGCACGTGTGGTGGTTGATGTAATTAAACAGTTGGAACAGCACCCATTACCGGCCAACCAAATATTGAATATTAACGTTCCCAATTTACCCTATGAACAATTAAAAGGAACTCAGGTCACGCGACAAGGAAGACGCCACCGCGCTGAAACAATGGTAAAAGATAATGATCCTTTTGGTCGCACGATTTATTGGTATGGTACTGTGGGTAAAGAGCAAGATGCTGGCCCAGGTACGGATTTTCATGCCACCACAAACGGCTATTGTTCAATAACACCCTTAAGTGTCGATATGACCGCCTATCAAAGCCTCGATAGCATGAAAGAATGGTTGAACAAATCGCGCTGAAACCAGACAATAGCAGAATAATAACGATAACAACTTCACAGTACGACACACATGAGATCGAATTCACGCAAAGGTGAGGCATTAGCCCAATTACTGGTCCAAGAGGGGATCACTAATAACCAGGTATTAAATGCCATTGCAGGTACACCCAGAGAGCTTTTCCTACCTGATGCTTTAAAACATAAGGCGTACCAAAACACCGCGCTGCCCATTGGTCAGGGGCAAACGATTTCACAACCGTATATTGTCGCTCGCATGACCGAACTTTTATTAGCTGCACCTAATAGCGCATCGAGTGTGTTAGAAATTGGCACAGGTTCGGGCTATCAAACCGCCATACTGGCTCAACTATTCTCGAAAGTTTACTCGGTAGAACGCATCAAATCTCTGCAGTTCCAAGCAAAACGACGCATGAACCACCTAAACTTGCATAATATTTCAATGAAACACGGTGACGGTTGGCAAGGTTGGGCCAGTAAAGGTCCATTTGATGCCATTATTGTCACTGCAGCGGCCAGTTCACTGCCAGAAGCACTCACTAGCCAGTTGAATGAAGGTGGCCGGTTAATTATTCCTGTCGGGAATGATGCGCAAACCTTGCTTTGTATCGATCGCAAGGACGGCGAGTTGATCACCCAAGAAGTTGAATCCGTTCGCTTCGTTCCGTTAGTCGCAGGCTCTATCGCGTGAAACTATTTCAACCGCTGTATGACATGACTTTGCGCTGGGCTAAACACCCCAAAGCAGAACGTTTGCTAGCGTTACTCAGTTTCACCGAAAGTATGATATTCCCCATTCCACCTGACGTAATGCTTGCGCCCATGTCACTCAGCCAACCATCGCGTGCCTGGCACTTTGCCTGGATCACGACGATCGCGTCAATTCTCGGCGGAGTTGCGGGTTTTTGGCTCGGATGGTTCGCGTTTGACTCCCTAATTGCGCCGTTGATAGAACAGTTGGGCTATCAAGATAAGATGGACACTGCGATTACATGGTTTAGTGAGTACGGTATTTGGGTTGTGTTCATTGCAGGCTTCTCACCCATTCCATATAAAATATTCACTGTAAGTGCGGGCTTTCTGCACATGGCGTTCCTGCCTTTTCTGCTTGCCTCCGCGGTGGGTCGAGGGCTGCGTTTCTTTCTCGTCGCCGGACTGATGAAGTGGGGTGGACCAGCCATGGAGCAAAAGCTACGCGATTGGGTAGAAGTGCTAGGGTGGGCTGTTGTTGTTCTTGCAGTTGTCGCTTATTGGGTGTTTCGATAGAGGATTAAGATGAAACAACAGGCCAATGCCAGCGTGAGGAAACATCGCTTTCTGCAGCATAGTTGCCTGAGCTGTATCAGTGGTTTGGTCATTGTCTTGTCGGCGTGTTCATCACAACCTCACACACCGGCGCCGGTCGTTAGTTTGGACATGAGCATCGAACAAGAGAGCGACCCATTTGAGCAAGATACCTATACAGTTCAACCCGGTGATACGCTCTTTGCCATCGCTTGGTACAGTGGCAACGACTATCGCGATATCGCGCGTTATAACCAACTGCAAGCCCCCTATTTACTCAAGCCTGGAGACATAATCAGGCTCACGCCTACACCTGTTGCACAAACATCTAAGCCACAGCGTAAGCATACTACACCCACTGTTACGCCCCAAAAAAGCGCAGCAGATACAAATGGTCGTACCAGTACGAATTCTCACCAATCAGTTATTGACCGTTCAAAAGAGCAGGCGTATGGTGATCATGAAAAAGATGTTAAAGGGCAGCAAGTTAGCCGTTCTTTTCCGGCTAAAGTTGGCCGGTGGGTTTGGCCTGCTGAGGGTAACATTATTGGTCGTTTCAGCGCTGTTGAATCGGGCAATAAGGGTGTCGATATCGCCAACCAACAAGGTACCCCCATCGTAGCTGCTGCAGAGGGTAAAGTGGTGTATACCGGTGAAGCGTTGCGCGGTTATGGCAGGCTCATCATCATCAAGCATACCGATACATTTTTGAGTGCATACGCACACAACGACCGCATTCTCGTTTCTGAACAGCAATGGGTTAAAGCGGGCGAACAAATAGGCACTATGGGAAGTTCAGGTACCGACAAGGTCATGCTTCATTTTGAGGTTCGCTATCGTGGTAAATCACTTGACCCGATGCGCTATCTTCCTCGCCAATAATAACAATAAATAATAATAAGACAGAGGAGTTATTAACCCGAACATAAATTCAGGAGTGCAGTTGTGGGACAAACCAAAAATACTGTGGTCGAAAAAGACATTGATGATGCTGCAGTTGACGCTGATTTAGACATCGTAATCGATGAATCTGACGAAAGCGTTTTAAATGAAAATCAAAATTCTGAAACCAACGAAAAATCCAGTGAAGATACTTCACTGACAAACGAAGAATTTACCAAAACCCTTGATGCAACTCAGTTATATCTGGGTGAAATCGGATTCTCTCCGTTACTCTCTGCAGAAGAAGAAGTATATTTCGCACGAAAAGCTTTGAAAGGCGATGAAGCCTCTCGCAAACGCATGATTGTGAGCAACTTACGCTTGGTCGTTAAAATTGCGCGCCGTTATAACAATCGAGGCTTGGCACTCCTAGACCTGATCGAAGAAGGCAACCTAGGCCTGATCCGTGCGGTCGAAAAGTTTGACCCAGAAAGAGGGTTCCGCTTCTCGACCTATGCCACATGGTGGATCCGTCAAACCATTGAAAGAGCCATCATGAATCAAACGCGTACAATACGCTTACCGATCCATGTGGTAAAAGAACTGAATGTATTTCTGCGAACCGCTCGCGAGTTGTCACAACAACTTGATCACGAACCCACCGCAGAAGAAATCGCAACTGCACTTGACCGCCCAATTGAGGAAGTCAGCAAGATGCTTCGTCTCAATGAACGCATCACGTCCGTTGATACGCCCATTGGTGGTGATGGGGATAAAGCACTTTTAGATATTATCGCTGATGATGCTGAATACAGCCCTGAAGAGAACCTTCAAGACAGTGATATAAAGCAAAGCATTGTACGTTGGTTGGGAGAATTAAACCCCAAACAGCGTGAAGTGTTAGCTCGCCGCTTTGGCTTACTCGGATATGAGCCTTCAACATTGGAAGATGTGGGGGCGGAAATCGGGTTAACTCGCGAACGCGTGCGTCAGATCCAGGTAGAGGCGCTGCGCCGCTTGCGCGATATGCTAGGCCACCAAGGCTTAAATCTAGAGGCTTTATTCAACCAAAACCACTAGTGAACTCGACATTACGACTACTGCTATCAGGCGTAGTCGCCTTTGTTTTTTATTTTGCGTGGGCCTACTGGGTAAACAGTGGCCCCGAAATCCCTGCAGAGCTCACACTTCGCAGCGCATTGGTACAAGGTGGTTACAGTGGGCTGGCAACTTTCTTTTTTACACTACTGCTTGAATTTACCAACCGGCATGTTTCACACAGATTCTTATCATTGGCATTTATGGTACCGATCTTGTGTTATGTTCATAGCCCCACAAGGCAAGCCGGTGCAATACGCGTAGCCATGAATGACGCACTGGACTACTCCGCAACCTGGGCCAAAGGTTCATGTATACCGGGGGTTGTTTTAGCACCGCTACTGCCACTCTGTATACAGTCAATATTAGTAATAGCGCTAAACCTAGCCAATAACACCCCGAACCTATGGTTAACGGTGACTCCGTCAATTTTATTCAGCGGGCTATATGCCTACAGCTATAGTTTCACCCTATTTCGTAAGCGACACGACTAAATCACCACTGTTGTTATATTTCCAATACTCTAATTTTTAGACTAAGCCTCAATTCTGACCTACATTTAGGGAAATCCGTATGATAGATGCGCATAATGAACAGTCGCAAGTTCCATCCTCACGGGGAATATACCATTGAACTACGAGGGTATCTGATGATTACTCGCAAGGGCTTTTTAGATGAGCAAGAGGCTCGCCTGTGGCTACAATCAATTGCTGAGTCAGAAGGTGATACTATCGATATCACCAACTAACTCTACATTCTTACAGCACGATCACCGCTGCAGACATAGGCGCGATCATCACAGGTTGCTGCAAATTTGCCTTCTCAAGTATTGGAGAATCCGATTGCCATAACTGAGCTGGGCGGTCAGTCAATAAATTTTGCGGCATTGGAAACACCTGCTCTACCGCAGACATGTTGAATGCGACATACACACGCTGTCCTTGTTCGTTACTGCGCGCATACGCCAAAACATTCTGTTCATCTTTGGTCGCATAATACTCAATAGCACCGTCCACGAGCACCGGGTTTGTTTCCCTAAGCGCAATTAATGACTGATACACCGTGAACAAATCCGTATTGAACTTAACGGGATCCGACGCACGTTCATGACCCAGCGGATGCAGTGTTTCATTGTCAAAAGTAAGTTCTGGCCATATCAGTGGTTTACGATTGTGCGGATCATCACTGCCCCACATTCCCATTTCATCCCCTGCGTATATTTGAGGTGCCCCCGGCTGTGTAAACTGGAACGTTAAAAATGCTTTAACACGTGCATAGGTTTCACCATCAGGCTTACCGATTTTGTAGGTTGGGTCAGCATCCGCAGTGGTATTAAACTTGTAGTTATTTTTATTGTAAAACGACGTCAATACGCGAGGTGTGTCATGACTCGCCGACATATTCATCATGGCCAGTAAGTGGGCACGATCATAACCTTCTGTCAGCTCATCCAGCTCAGTGACTAACTGTGACGGTAAAATACTGTTATCAATACCGGCAAAATAGCGTCTTGCACTGCGATACCAGCGATAATTCATTACGGCATCAAACACATCCCCTTGCAGCACATTGGCTGGGTCAATTAAGGTTTTGGGCCACTGCTCCCACCAAATTTCCCCGATCAAATAAGCTTCCGGATTAACCGAGCGCACAAATTCACGGTATTCCCGCCAAAAACCCAATGGAACTTCAGCAGCCACGTCCAGACGATAGCCATCGATACCATCAGAGGGATCGCCATCACCGTTAGGATCTAGCCACCGCTTTGTGACAGCGAAAATATGATCTTTTACTTGCTGGCTTGCTATATCGCCCTCAAATACAGCGATGCCATTACTGTGATCGACTTTAACCGTTTCACGAATTTCAGGCATTTGCTTAACGCCAAACCAACCATGAAAAGCGAACTCATTTTCTGGGGTTTCTGGATCATCAAAACGGTCTACCCAATACCAATCAGCGTATTTAGACTGCTGCTGATTTTCAACTACATCTTGCCATGCCCAAAACGTATTGCCGGTGTGATTCCAAGAATAATCGAGGATAACCCGCATACCGCGTTGTTTAGCATGCTGAATAAGCTCAACAAAAAGCTTGTCTGCGGAAGTCATGACCCAGGTATTGGGATCAGAAGGATCTTCTTTTGCAATAAGTGCTTTGTCTCCTTCAGGATCGGGGCCAAAGTTCACATCGATATGGCGCCAATGCCTTGCATCAAATTTATGCAGCGAAGGTGAGTCGTTTAACGGATTGAAGTACAGAGCATTGACCCCTAAGGATGCTAAATAATCGAGCTTATTGATAACCCCTTGAAGGTCGCCGCCATAACGGCGCAAACTGGTTTTAGTGCTGAATTTTTCAATTGGATAACCGCTCGAATCTAACTGTCCATGTACGGATGCAAAATACGGGTCCGGCGCATACCAATCGGAAGTCCAATCCGACACTTGCCAATCATCCGGAATATATCCCGGGTAGCCACCTTGTAGGTCTGCGATAGTTGGATCATTGCCTTTATCGCCATTGTTAAAACGCTCTACAAAGATCTGATACCACACTGCACTTTTTGCCCATTCCGGCGGCGTGTTATTTGGGGATTGTTTAATTGAAGTGTCCGGTACTTGCTGCGAACACGCTGACAGCAATAACCCAGCTGCGCAAATTAGCGGTATACGTAACGATGTCATCCTAAAACCTTTGTATGTTTTCAGCCCAAGTGTCATTTTTCGAGCATATCAAAAGGCTTACACAAGGTCTTACAACATACGTATGCAACAATTCATTAACATTTCATTGTGAGATAGTCAGCCACTGCGATAATGGGAGTTATACAGCAGGAGCTGGGTAAAAAAGCTGAGGCTATCGGTTCATTTAAAAAAGCACTGGAAATCAACAGTGCTTTCAGCAAAGCAGCAGATGCAATGAAAAGGATTAATCAATTGAGTAACGGCTAATAGGCTTACTTAATTCGATCAAGCGTCACAAAATCGAGTGCATATTGATTACTCTCGTCAGGTTCTCTGTGTTCACGTTCCACTTCATGCCAATAAGCATGTGCGGAATATTCTGGGAAAAAGGTGTCACCTTTCACGTCTGCATCGATAAACGTCAAATACAAGCGATCGGCTAGCGGTAACAAAGTCTGATAAACAAGACCTCCACCAATGACCATGATTTCATCGGTATTCAACGATTTAGCATGTTCAATAGCTTGTTCACAACTGTTTACTACCGTCGCATCAGGTAAGCTGAAATCAACCTGAGACGTAATCACGATATTCTCGCGGCCCGGCAGTGCGCGCCCAATTGATTCGTAGGTTTTACGCCCCATCACCACGGGCTTTCCAAGGGTAACGGCCTTGAAGTGCTTAAGGTCAGCGGGCAAATGCCACGGCATGGTGTTATTGGCACCAATGACACGTGCTGGCGTCATTGCTGCGATCATTGAAATACGCATGTTTCAGTTTAACTAATGGTCAGAAGGCATGAGTCTAAACAACTTCGGCATTATTTGCGATAGACGATTTCCCTATCGTCCATCCAAGAACTATATGAAGGGATTACTCTTTGGTATAGAAAACATTAGGGTGATCATCTTCGTCATCATCCCAATCTTCGTCGTCATCCCAATCTGCCTGTTCCATGGTGTTTTTGTGGTAAGTATCCCACTTAAACTCCACCTCTTCTTCTTGGCTCTCTTCATCGTCTACTGGAAGTGATTGGAGGAAATCCATGATTTCGCGGCACAATGATTGCGTTTCTAATTTTTGGAACGCTGAGATTTGATAATAATCCCCTTCCCAACCTAACTCACTGGCCACTCGAGCTGTTAACTCTTCTGCTTCTTCAGGCAGCAATAAGTCGATTTTATTAAATACTAACCAGCGAGGCTTTGCCGCTAACTTAGGACTGTATTTCTCTAGTTCATTGATAATCGCCTTGGCGTTATCGACCGGATCACTGCCGTCAACGGGCATCAAGTCAACCAAATGCAGCAACACACGACAGCGTTCTAAGTGTCTTAGGAATTGAATACCTAATCCAGCGCCTTCTGCTGCCCCTTCAATAAGGCCAGGAATGTCTGCGATAACAAAACTTTCCTGCGCATCCATACGCACAACGCCCAAGTTTGGCACCAACGTGGTAAAAGGATAATCTGCCACCTTTGGTTTAGCAGCCGAAACGGCACGAATGAAGGTCGATTTACCTGCGTTTGGCATGCCCAACAAACCAACATCTGCAAGCAGCATCAATTCTAGCTTGAGGTTTCTGATCTCCCCTGGCGTACCATTGGTTTTCTGACGAGGTGCCCGATTGGTACTGCTTTTAAAGCGTGCATTACCTAAACCATGAAAGCCGCCTTGTGCCACTTTTAAGCGCTGACCATGCTTAGTTAGATCACCAAGCACTTCTGCCGTTTCTGCGTCAGTTGCACGCGTGCCCACAGGTACACGTAACTCTAAATCTGCGCCACCACGACCAGTGCAATCGCTACCTTGCCCGTTTTGTCCGCGCTCTGCCCGATGGAATCGTTCAAAACGATAATCAATCAGCGTATTGAGGTTCTCGTCTGCCACGAGATACACGCTACCGCCATCACCACCATCGCCACCATCTGGGCCGCCACGTGGGATATATTTTTCACGGCGAAAGCCGACGGTTCCGTTACCACCGTCTCCTGCTTCTACGCGTATTTCCGCTTCATCTACAAACTTCATGATTATCTCTGTTGTTACTCAAACTGTGTTGACTTAAACCTTAACGATAAGATTACTCAGTGTAGTTAATCTCAGCTCACTTCGCTACGTCAGTGCATAAGTCTATGCATAAAAAAACCCCGCCTGAAGCGGGGTTTTTCTTCAAATCTTAAATATTACTCAGCAACAATGCTAACGTATTTACGATTCTTAGGACCTTTCACTTCAAACTGTACTTTACCGTCAGCTAGAGCGAATAAAGTGTGGTCTTTACCGATACCCATGTTGTCACCCGCGTGGAAACGTGTACCACGTTGACGAACAATGATGTTACCCGCTAATACAGACTCACCACCGAAACGCTTAACACCTAAGCGTTTGCTTTCTGAATCACGACCGTTTTTGGTACTACCACCAGCCTTTTTGTGTGCCATGTGTTCGTGCTCCTATTATGCGCTAATGCCAGTGATCTTCACTTCAGTGAACCACTGACGATGACCCATTTGCTTACGTGAATGCTTACGGCGACGGAACTTGATGATTTTTACTTTCTCACCACGGCCGTGAGTAACAACTTCAGCTGTCACTTTAGCACCCGCTACTGAAGGTGTGCCGATTTTAACGTCATCACCATTGCTTACCATTAAGATGTCTTCGAACTCAACCGTTTCACCTGGTGCTACTTCGATTTTTTCAAGACGAACGGTCTGGCCTTCGGCCACACGGTGTTGTTTACCACCACTTTGGAAAACCGCGTACATAAATTACTCCGCTCTGCGCTCTACTGCGCTGATTACAAAAACAGGGCGCGGATTGTACGTTATCTGGGAATTCGTCGCAAGACCTAATCACATAAAAATGGTCATTTTTGCGTCACTTTTTTTCTTTTGCACAAAAACCCGGCATTTATAGTGGTCAGGTACAATCAAGAATAATGTTTTAACTAGGCGCTACAACTCTTGGCTGTACAGCAAACGCAAAGAGTATATCACGATATTTGCACTGTTTGTCGCGATTGACGACTGGATACGTTGGTACATTTCTGTAAAATTGCAGCCCATGTTAGCGATTCACTCATTACACAGAGCGCATGGATAAAAACGCAATACAACAACTCGCCGAATCTGACATGTTGGCGGTCAATAAGTTGATCCAACAACAAGTTTCTTCCGATGTTGCGCTGATTAATCAACTTGGATTCTACATCGTCAATAGTGGTGGTAAACGGTTACGCCCTTTATTGACGGTTATCAGTGCTCGCGCACTCAATATCAAGGATGATTCACACGTTGCACTGGCCGCAATTATTGAATTTATTCATACCGCGACACTCTTGCACGACGACGTGGTAGACGAATCAACAATGCGCCGCGGCAGAGAAACAGCAAACGAACTGTTTGGTAATCAAGCGAGTGTGTTAGTCGGCGATTTCTTATATTCACGCGCGTTCCAAATGATGGTTAGCCTGCAGCGTATGCGAGTAATGGACATTCTCTCCGATGCTACAAACCGTATCGCACAGGGCGAGGTCATGCAGCTAATGAACTGCAACGATCCTGATACAACAGAAGAACGCTATCTCGATGTCATTTACAGCAAAACTGCTCGTTTGTTCGAGGCTGCAACGCAACTAGCTGCGGTTTTAACAGAGCAAAGCGATGCAATTGAGCAAGCCATGCAAAATTATGGGCGACATTTAGGTACAGCGTTTCAGCTAATTGATGATGTATTAGATTACGACGCAGACGCCGCTACTATGGGCAAAAATGTCGGTGACGACCTCGCGGAAGGTAAACCGACCCTTCCACTTTTGTATGCCATGTGGAATGCACAAACAGATGACGCAGCTTTAATTAGAAGCGCCATTGAAAAAGGCGATGGTATGCAGTCTTTTGATCATATCTTGGCAGTGATAAAAAATACTGGAGCTTTGGAATACACACGCAAGCTTGCTGAAAAAGAAGCAGATGCGGCGATACAAGCACTTTCCGTTATTCCACACAGTGATTACAAAAACGCCTTGATCGCGCTCGCTCATACGGCAGTAGAGCGAGACGCGTAAACGCTAAAGCGCAAGAAATGAAAATTGATTAGAGAAGCCACAAAAGACGATTGTCTATCGTTAGCTGCACTTTCCATAAAAGTTTGGCTGGAAACCTATGCCAAAGAGGGCATTATCGGACAACATGCCGAGTACGTGCTGTCGACTTTTTCTGAGACCTACTTTGTAAGATTAATCAACGATCACAATTACAGACTCTTGATCAGTGAACATTCGGGCACTATTCAAGGGTATATATTGATTAACCTTACCTCTCATTATCAAACACCCAATAATGGATATGAAGTTGAGAAACTGTATATAGACAGTATTTTCAAAGGCAAAGGCCTTGGCAAATCTTTGCTAAATGCAATAGAACGTCGATTTGGTAAACCGTTTTGGCTCTATACATGGATCGAAAACGAATCCAACAGTTTCTACACCCACTTGGGATTTGAAAAGGTTGGTACTCTCACCTTCGAGTTTGCAGGGCAATTGGTAGAAAATAATGTGTACTGTTATACGGATCAATAGCAACATACTCAAACAACACACCGCCGCTTAGTCTTACAGGGGATTAGGTAAATGCCAATAACGTATGCCGCGAGAGTATTGTCACAATGAAACTTTTAAGCCATGTTCCTGTTTCTATCTGGGTCGGCATAGCGGCATCAAGTGTTGGCTTGATTGCGTTTATTCTTCATTGGACATTGTGGGATGTCTGGGGCGGTCCGCTACCCGGCTACAACATACTGTTATTTCCTGGCAACCTAACACTCAGTTATATTTGGCACCCGCTGTTTACTGAAGAGTTGCCGCTAGTACCCAAAGTTTCATTGATCTTGCTTGGACAATTTGTGGTTGTCACATGCGTGACCGCAATCCTGCGTATCTTATTTAAACGCTTATTTGGTTAACTAGGCTACCTAGCCTATCGCTCAGGAATATCCATATGGCATTGTTAGAAAGTATTTTCGCAGTATCAGTCGCTCTTTCTGCATCGGGTAGTGCACAAAGCTCGTGCGCTTCATTAGACCTTGTTGAGTGGATAATAGGTGACTGGAAAACGGTGTCACCGAAACGAACATATCATGAGCATTGGCAAAAAATTAGCGACAGCACTTATGAAGGTTTTAGCCGAGTTGGTTCGCACGATAATACACAAACGAGTTTTGAATCGCTTAGGCTTGTTGAAATGGCCAGTGAAGTATTTTACTTGGCAAAAGTTGCAGAAAATGAATTACCCATCGCGTTTAAATTAATATTATGTGACCACAATCGCGTCCAATTTCAGAATAATAAACACGACTTCCCGCAATCCATTACCTACACATTGACGTCTGAGGGCAAACTTCCAGTTTTAGTTGAAAGTGAAAACAACAAGGGCTTCACGCTTAAGTTCGCGCACGTGAAAGATCCCAACAAAAACTGACGATGCTAAATTCCCAAATGAGCCCAACAACTGAGTGTAAACGCTTCTTGATTACCATCTGCTGGCAACCTTTACCGAGAACGAAACTCAGTTGTCAAAATCTTCAGTAAGCTCTACAGAGCCTCTGCTAGCGCAAGGAATTCATCCCACAAGCTACGTTCGTCAATAGCAGACTGCCGCATATTCTGTAGCTTCTGCTGTGAGTACCATTTACCGTTTTTAACAACTGCATCAGGTGTCTTCAAAACACTGAGGTCCTGAATGGGATTAGCATGTGTGAATATAAAGTCTGCATTCCTGCCAGCTGTAACCTGACCTACTTCGTCCTCTAAACCTAATGCTTTTGCCGCGTTTAATGTCGCTGCTTGCAAAGTACTGAACGCATCTATGCCAGCCTGCTGGAACAACTCCATTTCGTGATGAGTTGCCAAGCCGTGTGGTGACAACAGTACACCTGAATCTGAGCCAACCAATAGTTCAACTCCGCTATCATGCAGTACTTGAGTTATGTGCAATAAAAAGTCAAACACTCGGATGTTGTGTTCCCCCATTTCTTCTGACGCATTTAACCACCGCTTGACTTGGTTGTATTTGGCTTCAGTTGCAATAAGCGTGGAGGTGTATTCTTGTGGAATTTGCTTTAAGAACGACTCCTTTTCGGTACTCAAGCGCACTAACTGATGATAAATATTGAGAGTAGGCGTAATTGGAACCCCTGTCTGTTTCAACTCGGAAGCGACGTCTTGCAATTTTGTGTTATCAATTTCGTGGTTCAAAGAGCCTTGATAAATATCCTCCACATGCTCAAAAGATTGAATTGCTTTTAGCTGGTCTAAACCTACGTCATCAGATCCGTGCGGCCCGTGTTTGGCAATTGGCATATTTAAGCGCTGCCCTTCAGCAACTAAAGCATTTAAAGCCTCTCCTGATAAGTTGCCATAGGCTTTTATGAGATCATAGCCTTGTTGATGGTACTTTCGGATGGCTGATATTGCTTCATCTGCGTTCAACACCGTGTGATGCAATGATGCATTTTCATAACCCGATAAAATAGGACTGCTGATACTCGCCGTGCTGCCTACAATATCGCCATCATTAATTTGTTTTTTCCATTCAAGTTGAGCAGGTATACCATTCATAACTCGGACATGAGTAACGCCATGGCTCAATGCTAGCGCGAACGCGCCTTGCTCATACATGTGCACATGCATGTCGATCAAACCTGGTGTAACGTAACCGTTTTCCCCATCCACAACGGGTACGTCACCTTCATCTGAAAAACTCGTGCAATCAATAATTTGCACTATCGTTCCAGCTTGTATTTTCAAGGCTTGCTTTGGAATGATTTGATGACGACTGACATCCACAACGTTTACATTGTTGAGCCAGTATGCATTGGTTTTATGTACGTCAGATGCCCAACTATCAATTGGGAGCAGCAACGCAAATACAATACTAAACACCTTTATTAACAACTTAATCAATAATACTTTCATGACGGCCTCCTTTAATTTTCAAACAGGAGGCTACCTTGAATATTGACTGCAATCGTCTCGAAACGAGATGTTATACGTATCGGATCAAGATCCTGTACCTTGTTGCATGGCTTTGTATTCGCTGGGCGTCATGCCCATGACTTGTTTAAAAGCTTTATTGAACGTCGCTTTAGAACTGAAGCCTGAATCTAACATTGTATTCGTAATTGTTTGGTCTGTAGATTGTCGAATATGCTCACACACAAGACCTACTCGTAGACCATTTATATAATCATTAAAGCTGCATTTACCCACTAAGTTAATCGCACGAGAAATATCGCGGGCTTGAAACCCCGTCAATTCACTCAACTCATTCAGCGTAAGACGAGCCCGTCTGAACCACGCATTAACTTTAATTTGTTGATCAACCTCTGCAAAAATTGCCCGGTAGTCTTCGCTGGACTCAGCGGCGTCAGCGAGGCTAGCGGTGCTATCAATTTGCGGAACAGGTGATAATACCCTCTGGTGAAGCTTTACGATGACATAAGCCACTAGCAACAACCAAATAAGATTATTGATACCCTGCCCCAAGAGGTTAAGGTCAACTGCGAGTAATTGTTGAATATTAAGCCGGACGAGATCAATTGCAGTAAACGCAGTGATAGTCACCACTACCCATATCAACCAAGTAAATGAAAACTCATCAGCATCAGAGCGCTCTTGCTCCAGTGATCGTTTGTACTCAAACAGCACTTTTATGGTGTAAATGCTATACAACACACGTGAAAATGTACCGAGTAATATAATGGTTTGAACGTTTGCAGTGAAAGGTAAAGCAACTAATGCAGGGACGAAATGAATGCTATCTAAAGTACTAACCATTCGCCCTGTTAGAGATTTCGCAACGACAAAAAATGCAGGACCAGAAATCAGCAAAAGAGCTGGACTAAGCAAATATATATCTTTTGTAATACCGGATTCTTCCGCAATATTCACAGCAGATGCAAACGCGATATAGGCTAGTAACCATACAACTCCCCTAAATGCGCTTCGTTGCCAAAACAAGACGCATCCGAGCAGCGCTACACTGATAGTTGCAGCTTGTATCAAATTGACGGCGTTAAGCGTTAGCACCATTAAGAACGTCTATCCACAGGCAGAGAATTAGTATCATCATACCGTCATTCGTTCAGAAATGGAGTAGCCAAAGAGTAACGAGCAAACAAATAAGAGCACAATTCTGAACCCATTTGTTCACACCGTGCTCCAATCAATCGATTAAACGCCTAAGTTTAGGCGCTCGGTAATGGTTTAGTTAAACAAAACACATTGAACTTATTGCCATCAAGGTCACGAAAGTACCCTGCAAAGAACCAATCGCTACGGGCCCCTACTGGCCCTTCATCAGTCGCGCCAAGTTCTAACGCCTTATTGTAGATAGCCTCTACCTGTTCTGGTGTATCTACCTCTAACGCCACCATAGTGCCGTTACCCGCGGTTGCTGGGTTACCATCAAATGGTTTGGTTAATGCCAATGAGGTCTTCCCTTGATCGACAGCCCAAGCGATAAAGGTTTCCTCTTCCATCATACGACTTGCCCCTAATTCCGCTAACAACGCGTCATAAAAAGCTGCTCCACGTGCTAAATCATTTGTCCCTAAAGTGATGTATCCAATCATTCTTACGCCCTCCGTTAGTAGAAAATAAAATGTAGAACACAACTGTATATTTGTACAGATTTAATGAAAATTAAATTTTGACAATACATCGAAGTATTCCGTGAGCATTTCATATGTATTTGTCTCTATTCATACTTGTAATTGAAAAAGCTATACAGGCACGAGGCAACAAGATAGCGTAGAGCCATCAGTCTATTTAGACATTGCCTAACGGGTTAATCTAACCTAATTCGCCGAGAGTAATTATGACCACATTGTTTCTGACTTTTGCGTTACTAGCCGCTTTACTGCATGTTTATATTTTTTGTATGGAAAGCTTGTGGTTTATGCGCCCTGGCATATACAAGCGCTTTGGCGCGAAATCGCAAGAGGATGCTGAGGCCAAACGTTTGTGGGCTTTTAATCAGGGCTATTACAACTTATTTTTAGCTATTGGGGCACTCGCTGGCATCGGGATACAACTATCAAACGGGCATGAATTGATATCCCACACGTTAATTTTATTTGCCTGTGCCAATATGGTTGGCGCCGGTATTGTACTTATATATTCTGGCGGTAAACCTATGCTTCGAGCGGGAACAATGCAGGCCTTTTTTCCTTTATGCGCGTGGATTACATGGTTCATTAGCTAATGCTTATCAATGGCTTTCGAATAGTTCAATGTTACTAACTTATACCCGTTTGCAATCATGCTACCTAAACGACCAACGATAAAATATTTCCTGTTACTTGCCATCTTAAGTCTTGTGCCAGTGTTAGCTGCCGCTGAAATACTTAGCGAAAAGCTACGCGCCATTGAAAATGAAACCGGTGGCATTTTAGGTGTAGCCGTATTGGATACCGAAAGCCAACATCTTTGGCATTACAATGGCGATTTACGCTTTCCCATGATGAGCACGTTCAAAACCCTTGCTTGCGCAAAAATGTTGCATGATCACGACAAATCTTTAATTGATTCCGCTACAGAATATCCAGTGATTAAGGCAGAGCTAGTCGTTTGGTCCCCTATTACTAAGGACTTAGTCGGGCAATCAATTTCGTTATTCGATGCCTGTGAAGCAACCATGCTGACCAGTGACAATACCGCAGCTAATATTGCGCTAAAGCAGATAGGTGGCCCTCCAGCAGTAACGCAATTTTTGCGAACTTACGGTGATCCAACCACACGCATCGACCGTTACGAGCCTGAGCTGAATCAAGCTGTCGCTCATGATCCAAGAGATACAACAACGCCCAAAGCAATGACAGAAACGCTATCAACACTTTTATTGGGAACCACATTGAGTAAAACGTCAGCTCAACAGCTGAAGCAGTGGATGCAAAACAACACCATTTCAGATGCGCTTTTGCGTTCAGTACTACCTTCAGCTTGGCAAATTGCGGATCGAACAGGAGCCGGTGAGAACGGATCAAGGGGCATAACCGCAATTATTTGGAACAGTTCACGCCCCCCAATCATTTTGAGTATTTACCTTACTCAAACCCAATTAAGTCTCTCTGAGAGAAATGCTGTTATTGCTGAGATAGGCAATGCTGTTTTTCATCACTATCACGTGCAGTAAAGCCTGCGATAGTGAATACAGCAACAGGGGGAAAAATATAAAACAACGACTAATACGATAGGTTGCTTCCTTGTCTTTCCTGCATAAAGATTAAATTGTGATTTTCTTGTGATAATTTTGCGACTTTTTATTTCCACTATCTCCTTACTTGATTGAAAACGCACGCTATCTGCTGGCTAGCGCAAAACATCAACCAACGCGTTTACTATCAAGCCAACATCGTAATCCAGTGTGCAATGCCCCCTTTGTTCAAAAGCTGGCAATGCAAGCGCATCAACAACTAAGGAAAAATAATGAGAAATAATTGGCTAATTCCATGCAGCCTTGTGGCTGGACTGAGCACATTTGCAGCTACTAGCAGTGCAGCAGAAATCGATATTGAAATCCAAAATTTAACGCGCGGTATCTACTTTACGCCGCTTCTTGTTGCCGCTCACCCTGCCGAACAATCGCTATTCTCTGTCGGAGAAATGGCTAGTAGCGAGCTTCAGGCCATGGCTGAAGCGGGGGATATCTCTGGCCTTGAAAATGTGCTGACAACAGTCAATGCCGATATGGCGAACAATCCCGCTGGCGGATTGCTTGGGCCTACCCAAAAAACAATGGCGAGTTTATCAACAGAGGAAGGCAACTCGTCTTTATCTATCGTCGGCATGATGTTACCTACCAATGACGGATTTATAGGTTTGAATGCTTGGCCAATCCCTTCTGAAGCAGGCACCTACACTGTCTACCTAAATGCATACGATGCGGGCACCGAAGCGAATGATGAAATACGTGGTGGTGACCAACCTAACATGCCGGGCATGCCCGTTCCACCGCCACTTGAATCATTAATCGCAACAGGCGGCAGTGGCGTTACTACAGAAATAGGCGCAACAGTCGTACACATTCACCCAGGAAACTTGGGCGATCATGATGAAAGTGCCGGTATTAGCGACATATCTAACACCGTACAACGTTGGTTGAATCCGGTGGCTAAGATCACGATTACAGTTTCAGAATAGGAGGCGTCATGGCTTTATTAAACAAGTTGCCATTGGCAATGCTTGCGCTGGGCTTTTTAAGCTTAAGCGGCTGCAGTGATGACAATGACGAACCTACTGTCATGGTCCCTGAGCCAGCACCCGTAACGCTTACTTACGATATCACAGTGACCAACCTCACTCAGGCTCAGCCGCTATCACCTCTAGCAGTAGGTTTGCACGAAGATATATCTATGTGGCAAATAGGAGAATCAGTATCTGAGGCTTTTGAGTTACTTGCTGAAGAGGGTGACAATGCCGAGTTTCTGGCTAACAGTGAATTTCTGGCAACCGCGTCAGGCGCAGATATACTTCCACCAGGTGAAACAGAGACGGTCACTGTTTCAATCACAGATGGGGATGCTTTCTTTCTTACTGTTGCTACTATGCTTGTAAACACTAATGATGCATTTGCGGGTGTAACCCAGCATCCCTTATCGGGCATGGAAGTCAACCAATCTGTTACCTTATTCGCCAATATTTATGATGCGGGAACAGAAGCTAATACCGAAATGGCCGGCACTATTCCGGGTCCAAGTGATGGGGGTGAAGGATTCAATGCTGACAGAGATGATGCAAATGCCGTAAGTATCCACCCCGGTGTTGTAACGGGTCAGGACTCATTACCGAATTCAGTATTGTCTGCTATCCATCGATTCAATAATCCAGGGTTAAAAATTATTGTCACCCGAGTGGAATAAAAAACGTCACTTGCCGGTCTGTCATATCGAATTGGTGGGATAACCTTAATAAATGTAATGGTATATTCCATTGTCGATATTGCAGCTGTTATGTGAGCACTACTCTTTCACGAGGGCAGCGCTGGCAGACCGGAATTTGGTATGATTTTACTCATTCAAAACGATAAACAAGACAATAACAGCTTAATGTCATGCCTGAACCGCGTTGGTGCTGAGTGTGATAAGAGTTTATGTATTGAATCAGCGTTAGTTCGATGTCGTCAACGTCAGTATCCCGTTATTGTTATCGCTATAAAAGATAAGCTACAAGAACAGATATCATGGATACAGAGACTACAGAGCGCGCTGCCTATGACCTCTATTGTTGTTGTATCAAAACAAGGATGTGAAGCAGAACGTATTTTGAGCCTCGAACTTGGCGCCCAAGACTACATTGAGTTTCCAGCCAACCCTGTTCAACTACAAGCTAGAGTTCGTGTTGAATTGCGACGGTCACGCATTGTAAGCGCTATCGACACTCAGTCGGCAAACGCTGTGCGCATTGGCAGTTTTTACATCGATCATTCTTACCATAGAGCTGAGTACAATGGTCACTCATTATCGTTAACGGCAACTGAATTCGAGTTGCTGTATTTTTTAGCTCGTCACCCGGATCAAGTATTCTCACGGCCACAGTTGCTGGCTTCCGTCTGGGGTTATAACTACTCCGGATACGAACACACCGTGAACAGCCTAATCAATAGATTACGCTCGAAATTGACTAAGATTTGTGACTGTGGCGATCTGGTGCAAACAGTGTGGGGTGTCGGCTACAAGTTTAATCCAGGCAAAGCCGCAGAGTACAATTACTAACGGTACACTGCTCTTTTGTACACCATCTACATCTTCGCGCCATACGAGAGCTTGCACTGGTCGATAACGTTTTTTGTCGATACACTCTGATCACACCCGTGGCGACACAAACGTTATATTTTAATTCGGATATCACAATGGAATTGATCCGCCCCTCAATGAACTACCAACAAAGTTACATCGACTACATCGCAGAATTAGGTGATGAAGAGCGATACCCTTTCCCAATGGATTTTGATCACTCTGACTTTGCCCAAATGCTCGCGAGAATTGCTGATTTTGCTGATGGAGTTAACTTGCCGCCAGGCTATGTTCCGAGCTCGACATGGTGGTTGGTAGACAATGACGAGCTGATTGGTGTGACCAATGTTCGCCATTACTTAAATGACGCGATAGCACATTGCGGGGGTCATATTGGTTTGAGTATACGCCCATCCTATCGTCGCAAAAATCTTGGTGCTTTGCTGATGAAACTATCCATTCAAAAACTCCATACTATGGGCGTCGATCCAATACACATACACTGTTACAAATCGAACCTCGCTTCCTCACGCACAATCATCGCTTGTGGTGGTATTTTAGATTCTGAAATTGATGACGAAGGCGTTATCGTGCAACGATTTTTAGTTAACAAGGCTAAATAGCAAAAAGAAAACATGCTTTAAGTTTTAACACATAAACAAGGATATTAGATGGAATTTACTGCTGCTCAAGACGATATGAAAAGAGCCTACGCCGGCGGTTCAACGGGTGTTTTAGCATCAGGAATGGTTTGGACAATAGCTGCGATAACAGGGCTGGTACAAGCCCCTTTCGCCAGTATGCTTGTACTTTTCTTTGGTGGCATGCTGATCTTTCCTCTTTCCGTGCTCCTCGCCAAAATCCTTGGCCGTTCAGGCCGTCATGCAAGTGATAACCCACTACGCTTTTTAGCAATAGAGACCCTTGCCATATTATTCGCGGGCCTTTTATTAGCCTTTTATTTCGCCAACATCGCGCATCAATATTTTTATCCTATTATGCTTATTACCATTGGTATTCGATATATCGTTTTCCAAAGCCTGTATGGCGAAAAGCTGTATTGGGTTTTGGGGGCTCTCCTCACCGTTTCGGGAGTTGCTAGTCTATTGTTGAACGCACCTTTTATTATCGGCGCCTTTATTGGTGGAGGTTGTGAACTGCTTTTCGCGTTAATGTTACTGCGAAAATACAAAGGCAACGAATCACTAGGCTGAGGGTATTCGGTGTCTTTGCATAACCATTGGGGGGCGCTATACTGCTCAGCGTCTTAGTACTACTTTTCTGATAACGCCCGTTGTTGTATTCCCGATGAAATTAGTTTTTACATTTTTATTGCTGCTACTCACTGGATGTGTAGCTACACCTCGCATAGGGACAGAAACAACGTCGATGGAACTTCTGACGACCCACGCGGCACCAAACACTAAGCAAACTGAAGCGGAATATCAGCTCGATATCAAAGCATCAGGTAAACAAGGCGAGTTTGTTTACCTCAACACCAAGCTAGATTACCGTGATCAAGAGAATATTACCGTCACGATCCCCCCATCAGTAGTATCCCTACTGGAATCCACCTATGGACAACCAGCGGAAGATTTCTTTATTGGCAAGGCTATTGCCGTTCGAGGGCTTGCGCGACAAGTACGTACACAAGCGTCAACTGAAGGCCAATCTAACGCCAAGTTTTTTTACCAAACCCACATCCGCATTAAAGACATTGCACAAATCGTGGTGCTGGGTATGTCTCAATAACTGAACAAGCTGCAAGAGATCGCGATTGGGAGTCTCGAGAATAACAAGGGAAAGGATTTATGACCGTCAACAAATCAGATGAAAAGCACATTGAGTATCGCGTTAATGCGCCCATAACCACAGAACAGTTTTTGTGTGTTTTACATAGCAGTGGTTTGGCCGAGCGTCGTCCTGTAGACGATGTCGCTTGTATTGAGGGGATGATCAACAATAGCAATCTAACCCTAAGCGCGTGGGATGGAGAAAAGCTCGTTGGCATTGCACGAAATGTGACGGATTTTCACTACGCCTGCTACCTATCCGACTTAGCGGTTGACAGAGAGTATCAATCCTTAGGCATTGGTAAACAATTACAAGTGTTAACTAAGAAGGCGCTAGGGCCAAAGTGCAAATTGATTTTAATCGCTGCGCCCGCTGCAAATACCTACTATAAGCACATTGGCTTTAACCATAATGAGCGATGTTGGGTACTCGAGCCTACGGCCAGTATCAAAGACTAGTGCTGACGATTAGCGGGTCGTAACATACTTCACTTTTAACTACGCACTTCAATTTTTATTTGCGCAACATACATAGGCAAGGCACTCATATGGTACATGCATCTCGTGACGGTTTTTTCATCACAACCGAACAGGCGAAATTTGATATGGATGTGATCCACCGATTCATATCGAACAGCTACTGGGCGGAAGGCATGCCACGAGCACTATTGGAAAAAGCCGTTAAAAACTCGTGGTGCTTTGCTGTTCTAACCAGTGACAATACGCTTATTGGTTTCGCCCGCTTGATCACCGATAAAGCCACATTTGCTTATTTAGCCGATGTATTCATTTTGCCTGACTATCGCGGTAAAGGTCTGAGTAAATGGTTAGTCGACACGATCGTATCGCAACCAGAGGTAAAAGGGTTACGTCGCATGATGCTAGCAACCTATGATGCACATTCACTCTATGAGCAATACGGGTTTAAGCCGATTGAGCGTGTGGAAACTTTAATGCAAATATGGCAACCCGATATCTACAAAGAAAAAAAGCCTGAGTGACAAACATTCGAAGGGAAGCACATTACGCCAGTTTTAGACTACTATTAAAACCACAAGTCATGAACTGTGAATGGAGTGCTGTCGCTTGAATAAACTTAAAATCATGGAAGTGTTATCTCGCATTCCCTTGTTTAAAGATTTGCAAGCCTCTGACCGTCAACAAGTGGTTGAGATGAAAGCGGTCTTTTCTGGCATAAAGGCCGGGGAAACCTTTATTCGTGAGGGTGCGCAAGAACCATGGTTTTACATTATATTGGCAGGCAAAGCGCTGGTAAGCCACCGTCAGCATACAGTTGGTCATTTACACCCTGGTCAGTTTATCGGTGAAGTCGGATTTATCTGTCGCGAGCATCGCTCGGCGAGCGTTTCCGCAGTTGAAGAAATGGTTGTCATGAAAATCGATTACGAAGCATTCAAGCGACTACCTGTGAGTATTCGGGAAGCAATAAAAGATAAGATCATTGCAGGCTTGGTTGAGCGTGTTTCGAAACAAAACGCAGAATCCATTGCAGCAGAAGACGAAAGGGAAGAATTGCTCTCTCGCATCGCGGATTTAGAAGCCGAATTAGGTAGCCAGTTACCTGACCCAAATGAAGCATGACCACAGATGGAAAATGAGCAGCAAAGTAAATGACTCAAGGAAAACAAGAGTTTCGTGAGCAAGGTGGCATCGCCACCATGGATCCCAGCCCTTTGCGCCGCTGGATAGACAAGGAAACGAACTATTGGCGTTGTGGGGGCAAGACCGACTATGGTTACTTGCATCCGAGATTAATCGTTATATAAATCAGTAAAACCATACTAAAGATTACAATAACGTCGGCCCTCCATTAACCGCAAGTTATACCTAAATTACGGTTCTAACATCGTAAAAATGAAACGCAGCTCACGGGTTACATTCAAGTGAATGTAACCCGTGAGCTTCAAACTAAAGCTTACCGATCCAGCCTTGATAAATGTTTGCCTGAGTTTTGTTAGGTGATGTTGTTTTAGTTATATAAAATTCATCCGTAAACTGCGCCAACTCTAGGCCAGCCAACGAAAGGGCCCCCGCCACATCCAACTTTTTATCCGTTCCCCAAACGTGATCTTGAAAGAATGAATGGTAATCTTTACCACTTACCTCAGAAATGATTTGGGCAATATCGCTAATTTCGAACTTCAACTCTTTTTGTCCAAAACGCTCGTTGAGTAATCGCATTACATCATTAAGACTTTTTTCACCTTGCGTTTCATGTCGAATATTTAAATCCAAAACGAGCGCAAGAGTTGCTCCTCCCCCATACACTTGCAACCAATTCTTGTGCTTTTCTTGTCCGGCCTCTACAAGGCTTAATGCTCCTTCAGGATTCATGTTCATAGTAATGTGGTTGCGAGATAAGTACCTTTCCAATTTTTTAAAATACAAACTCTCATCTATGACGCCTGTTCTAAACAAAGTTAGGCTGGAGTAATATTCAGTGAACCCCTCAGAGAACCAGAACGTCTCTGTTCTATGTTTTCCATGATCACCATTCCAATAGTGGAACAATTCATGTGACATGGTGTTGGCCCACACTATTTTTCGTCTATCCAAATTGTCAGCAATAATGACTTGATTAAAACTGTTAGCAAAAGACTCGCCATCGTCTTCATCAGCCCCTCTTATGGTAACGAGGTACTTTACTTTAGGCGTGATTGCGAACACCTTACGAAAACTGGACAATTGTTTTTGGAAGATATCCTGAAACAGATCGACATGGTCTTTAAGTGCATTGTCTACGGCTATCACTATTTCCATATCACCGTCTTGTACGATGCGCTCATAATGTTCGCCAACGACAAGGGCGTTGTTGACAAGACCAGCCCAAGAATTGACTTCAAACGTGTGTGGCGCGTTTGGCTTACTTTGCCAAGGAGCCGAAATATCCCACTTCTCAGGCACGTCGATTTTTACTGTCGCCCGCTCTAAACCGGGTGAGTATATAAATAACGCCTTTGTAACCAAGAAAATGACATTCTCAGTAACAGCGGGTCTTGAGTCTTGGCCGCCTGCAGGGTTCCAATCATATTCATCCTGAGTCAGTGAAACTTTATAAGTGAGCGTTAAGGGTAAGCCATCTTCTCCATTAACAACCCAGGCTCCCCAACCGTCTTTGGTATTAGGGGTCGCTTCCAAGGTGTTGTTTTTATCATCCTTTACCACAAGATCTTCAACAAACGTCCCCCAGCCATGCGGCAATGCGGGGTGCCCCCAAGACGCCATTCTAATTTTGTTACCCTTGAGCGATAACGTAGCTTCGACTTCAACAATCCTGGGGTCTTTATCAGAAAATGTAACAATGTAATGCGCCGTTGAAGAGTCTTCTGCGAAGACGACCAAAGGGAAAAGTAGAAAAAGGAATAAGCGGAGTTTACTGAATATTGTCATCAATTAGGGCCTTTTGTGAGTATGCAAAAACTGATTATGTGACGAGAAAAAAATCGAAAAGGTTTAAATGATGAATAAAACTCAATAGTTTTTTCTAAAAATCAGAGTCTTATTTACTATCTGTGTCGCGCATATCTTGTGGAGCATAAGTCTCATGACTCAGCTAAAACAAAGTGCTAGCGCTGCCCCAAAGCCGTTATAAAAAGAATAATTGAGATAAGTCACCTTGGATAAGTCTCATTTCTTCAACAGACAAAGGGCAGCATTCGAAAATTGTAAACTTGAGCTGCTAATTCGTGGTAGAAGCGGACTTAGGTAATGCTATTTTAAGCTGCGAGTAACAACTTTTTGATGTAAAAAGAAGTGGAGCTGAATAAGCTGCTACGAGTATGACATAACGCCTTTTTAGACACTCAAATTATCTGTATTATCTAAACTATCTGCTAATACCTTTCCAAGCAAATGCTCTTGATAATTAGCTAGTATTAGCTGCCGTTCCCCGTCCGTTTTTTGCTGTACACCATGAGCTATAAACGCTGGCAAAATCTCCCATCCCATAAAGCCAAATATATCTTGATATAAACCGTCAATTTTATTTTTGTAATACTCCAACTCTTCTTCAGAGTTGGCACCACCTGTTGTAATTGAATACATGACTTTTTTAGGCCCAAGTATTGCGTTGTTACCGTAGGCAAAACCGGAAGATAGCACGCGATCGATCCAACCTTTTAATATGCTCGGAAAAGACCACCACCACAAAGGAAATTGAAAAATTAGTAGATCAGATGAAGCCAACTTTTCTTGCTCTTGACTAATGCTATTTACAAAAGAGTTACTCGAAATCGCTAATCTTTGGGCTTTTGCTAATTGGAACAAGTCTTCAGCTGGAAAATTATTAGTATCACTTTTCCCCGCAACTGGGTTAAAGTTTTGCTCATACAAGTCTGAAACTTCAAACTTGATGCTTTCTTTTTTCAAAACTTCCATTGCTATTTTGTGTAATGCAAAATTGAAAGAACCTTGTTCTGGATGTGCTATAACTAGATGTACTTTCACCTTATTTCCTTAGAATGCCTAGCAATTGAGTTCGAAATTTGCTTATTTAGAAGTAGCTCTAAATAATCTCGTGAATTGAAATTAAAAGTCTAGACACTCTAACGCAACTTCCGTTGGTATGAACTCAAAGAGCCTCTTTTTCTCCGTTATCAAGTAGTCGATATTGAATTCCATTGTCAATCAACAACCCTTCTGACGATTTGATCGGGAAACTGGCGGAGTAATCCTCTTGATGCTTTACTGCGATGGCTAATTCTCTAAGAGTCGCAATCACGCACGATAGCTTAGTTCTCTATTGCGCCAATACCGCACAATTTCGACCTTGAGCTTTGGCGCGGTACATCGCCTCATCAGCTTTGTGCAGTAGATCTTCGATATTAATTGGTGGGATTGCACAGGCAATACCTATGCTAGCCGTTAACTTCACTAGTCCCTTAGGCGAGTCTACGTGGATCTCTGTGGTTTTTTGGAGTAGGCGCTCTGCCAATTGAACAGCTGCGTCACACGGCTCGGTGATAAACAATACAAACTCTTCACCACCTAAACGACCGAAGATATCGGTTTCCCTGATCAGGGTGTCGACGGTTATCGCAAACTGTTTCAATGCCTCATCACCAACATTGTGTCCGTGGGTGTCATTGATGCGTTTGAAATGGTCAAGATCAATCATTAACAAGCAACAAGATTGGTGTTGACGAAGCGCTAGTTCAAGGCGCTGTTCAGCATGTATCAGAAAACTACGACGATTTCTAATACCGGTTAAGTCGTCAGTATTCGCTTCGACTTCTGCTCTTGTTTTTGCGCGTTCTAGTTCAATCGTACGCATTTTAACTTCTTGTTCCAAACGCTCTTTCGACTTCTCTAGATGTTCACGATACTCGCGCTCAGTCGCTTCTTTGTCGCGACGTAAATGTTTCACTAACAGTCCCATTGCGAACATGATAGTGAGCATTTCAATGTAAGACGCCACAGGCGGTAAATAGTAATTAAACATTGAATGTTCGATTGCACCAACATCACGTAAAACCTGCATCACCAAACCGATAACTAAGGCTGCCCAAGCCAGCGTAAACACACCTGCCTCGCTGGCTCCTTGTCGCCAGCGCAGGAAACCCACGATCAGAACTACAGGGTAAAGTATTAATGCAAGTGTAATGGTAATGATGGCTAAGAGTTTGACTTGGAAAATAGCAGCCGTCAGTAGTACAAATGCATTAGCGATCATGAACAATAATACGTAGTCCATACGCGGCGTATGGGTACGCGTGCTTAAAAACGCGCGGGCAAAAACAAGTCCACACACAATGGTGACAGCCCCGCTAATCGACATCAAACTCCAGTGGAAAGTGTCTGTTAATACATGCTGATGAGTCAGGCCCAAAATGGTGGCCCAACAAGTTATCTTTGACAGTGAATACAACGAATAGAGGAAAAATAATTTTCGCCCAGCGGCAAAACCTGCCACAAATGAAAACAGTGCCATCAAAAAGAAACCGCCAAACAGAAACATTAATAAACCTGTTTCACGGGCATGAGACGCAACCAAGGCGTTGGGAGACCATATGCGCATACTCGGATAGCTAAACCCACCATCCGTGGCATCAAATCGGACTAACATGTGAAGCTGTTGTTTGGCGGGGATTTCAACTGGAATAACAAAGCGGTTATGTGTAACAGGGCGATGTGCAAAAGGTTCGTTCATTGACAACTTTTGCAACAACACATAGGTATTGGCAGAGCCAACACTGGCGTATGCTTCCACCTCAATTACTTGGTGGTCAACATACTCTAAATGCAACGACAAACGCTGTTCAGTGACATTTTCTAAGGTAAATGCCGTCCAGGTATCGCCTTTGATTAATCCAGTTGAACCATTGGTAGCAAGTGGTTGGAATTCTTTGTTGAGCAGAGCTTGTTGTACGTTATAAACGGTAAGGCTTCTATCCGGGTCAAAAAATACCTGATCGATGCCTGTGCGTTGATGACCATCTTCATTTGCGCCCACTTCAATGACGTCTGACGCATTAGCCAATGTGACTGTGAACATCGACAAAAACGCCACGACGACTATCGTAATATGTCGATAAAACGCCGTCTTTGCTTTACAAAGACGAAAGGCTGGTACTAACCATAGAGCGATGTTCACGATAACCTACCCGATTGCGACTACAATACAATCTTGATCTGTTTAAATAACGCACCATTCATCGACGATGACAAATGATCCTCGCGAGTATATATAATGCAATGGACTATCGCCACTATGAGATCCTTATGCGGGTAAATAAAGCGTCACTTCAAAACGCCGTCGACAAAGGCATTATTTCTTTAGAGCAAGCCCAAGCGCTTGAAACTTTGTGGCAAGAATCCCCCGCAACAGGGCCACGGTTTTCTACTACCCATGTTCTTTACTACTTCGGCGGTTTGGTGGCGATCGGTGCGATGAGTATTTTCATGAACTTAGGTTGGGAAACGTTTGGTGGTGCAGGCATCTCAATTTTGTCGCTAATCTATATGAGTGCAGGCATATTGCTCAGCAAACATTTTGTAAGTAAACACTTACATACCCCAGCAGGGATAACTGCTGCTTTTTCAGTTTGCGTTACACCATTACTGATTTACGGTATTCAACACTGGCTGGGGTTCTGGCCTGATGAAACCACTTACACTGAATACCACCGACATATTCAATGGCATTGGCTATATATGGAGTTAGGTACCTTAGCTGTCGGCGCTACACTGTTATGGCGTTATAAGTTCCCGTTCATCATGCTGCCAATTGCCCTAACGCTCTGGTACATGAGTATGGATGTTGCCGTTATGCTTTCTTCAGGTGAATCTGATTGGGAGCTGCGTCGGTTGGTTTCATTGTATTCAGGTCTTATCATGATCGTATTCGCAGTTTGGATAGATTTACGAACTCGCCAAACACATGACTATGCATTTTGGCTATACCTAGGTGGCGCGTTTGCTTTTTGGGGCGGATTAACATTGCTGGACTCAGGCTCTCAATGGAGTCGACTAGCCTACTGCGGCATAAATATATTGATGATAGCGTTCGGGATAGCGCTCACGCGAAAAGTGTTTGTCATACTCGGTGGTATTGGCGTTTTCATTTATCTCGCGCATTTAGCATCTGTGGTATTTAAAGACAGTTGGTTATTCCCTATCGCACTCAGCATTCTGGGACTAGCCATTATCTATCTAGGTATAATCTGGCAGCGACATGAGCAACGTCTTAGCACACAGCTTCAGCAAAAGCTCCCAGATAAAATACGGACTTTGTTTTTCCCCCGGCAATAAACAAATTGGCCGATAAGGGCCCAGACTATTGTCTAGTGTGTGTAATTCATCTACAGTTAGATCGTCGCAAAATAACGACAGAAATTTGGACTGACAATATGGATATTAAAGCCTACATCGATTACTTCACTGAAATAGCCCACCTTCCCCGTGAAGATCAGTTCACTTATTTAGAGAAAGTGCGCGACAGTATTAATCAAGGCTGGCCGATCTCGTTTTTTACCTGTTTAGCGATTTTGTTACGAGTAGGCGTATTGGGCAGTATATATGCGGCTTTATCATTGTGGCTCTCATTCCCGATGTGGGTGGTTATTATTGCACTGGTAATAGGGTTATTTGTGGCCCGAATTATTGAAGATGAAATCACTACACGCATGGTACGTAAAAAGCTCAAAACCATGGTAAGTACTCACTTACAAAAATAGCAAGTTTTTCTCTACTGCTTCGGGGGCTTACCCAAGTGGATCACATCTATCGCCCCAGTATGAACAATATCCTGCAAAGTAAGTGTACCTTTTGGGTCGAGCTTATGTTGTTGTGCAAACCACAAGGTTAACGTGGCAAAAGCATCATCCAGAGCGTTATGCGCTGGCGCCGCAGGTAAATCTAAACGGTCACGACAAATAGACAAAGTGGCACTGTTGGGCGGCAAAACACTGTGGCGTTTCTGCAACTCATAAACAGCTAGTTTTAATGTATCAATTGTGACAATAGCTGGAATATATAATCCTAGATTCGTTGCCACCGTTTTGAGCACACCAATATCTAAGCCCGTGTTATGAAACACCCACACATGGCTATCAACATAAGCATTCAAGCGTTCAACCGCTTCTTGAACGTGCTCCCCGTTGCGTATTTCCTCGTCAGTTAAGCCGTGGATCACAGGGCTTTGCTGTAAGTCCTCTTTTGTCCGTATAACTTGATAGTAACAGCTAGACATGTCCACTCGCTGTGCCTGTCCTGCCACCCAACCTATCGACAGCACTTTCGCACTTTGAACATCGAGTGATGTTAACTCTAAATCAATAGCTAAAAAGGGAATGTCTTGCAGTTTTGATTGCGCAAATGCCTGTGGCAACGGCTGTGCACTTCCGCCTGAGAGCTTTTTAATCCAGGACAATACTGACATGCTTACCCCATACCACCGGAAAACTTCATAACAGCTGCCTGCTGTGCTCTATCAATCGCTTTAAACGCGGCTTTTAATTGATGTTTTTCTATCGAAGACAATTCACTCACCGATACACAGTTATCTGTAACTTTTTGTGTTAACTGATGCCGCCAACGCAGGCGGTTGATAAACAACCAAATATCTCTCAAATTATCTGCATCGCCATGTGAAAGCCCTGATGTCGAGGGCAAATTAGCCAGTCTTCCAAGTGTTGCCGGCATCGTCAGTGAACTCTCAAGCGCATATAAACGCACTAGATTGTTAATGATCGCAATCGCGTTTTTCTTCAGATCAATGCTGTCTTTAACCTCTCGTCCTTTCTCATAAACAAACTTCTGAAACATCGACAGCGGTACATCTATATCGTTGGTATGACGCGCCAAGGCCGCTAAAAACATCTTCTGTTTGAGTAACGGTGCTCTGGCCGCTTGGAGTTGATTAAATAATTCAAAGTCACCTGCAACCGCTCGCGCGTCCAAAAAAATATTAAAATGCATTATGGCATCAGGTGTGGGTTGCTTAACCCATCGTTTCGCTTCTTCAATCGCCTCATCCAGTGAAAGACGCAGTTCAGGATTTGAGGCCATAATGTTACCAGGACACAGTTTAATGCCACATTTATTAAGGCCCTCACAAACATAGGTCGTCATGTCTGCAAAATACTCAGCCTGAGCCGTATCTGGTGAACTCGCTAACAGTAATGCGTTGTCTTGATCAGATCCGAGTGTTTGATCTTCTCGTGCCTGAGAGCCATACACGATCCAACAATAGCCCATCGGCGCAGGTCCATTTTTTTGCTGGAAGTAGGTGATCAGTTTTCGCGTCATGATATCGGTTGCTTGAGACAGCACTTTACCAGCAATATCAAAATCACCAGGGCGCTTTGCATGCGTCGAAAAGTAATGCGGAATTTGCCAGCTAGCGCGAGTGAGCTCATATAGGTTCTCGGCCTTTGACAACTCCCCAATCACAAACAACACATTGCCCCGTTGATGCCGCACAATATCACTGGCTGTGATCATACCGACAGGCTCTTGGCTGAATCGGTCGATAACCGGGAGGTGATGAATATTACGCTCACTCATCAGTGAAAGGGCATCGAACAAGGTGCGATTTTGCGTGATCTTGGCTGGCTTCTCAGTCATAACCATCGCAATTGATGCATCGATATCGGTTCGCTCCGCTACAACGCGATTGCGTAAATCTCTATCCGTTACAATGCCAACAAGATCATTCGCTTTGGTTACCAATAAGGACGAAACATTGTGATCAGCCATGATCCGCGCTGCAGCATGAATTGATTGCTCAACGTCAGCTGAAACCGGTGCCTTACCAATCACCTCTGAAAGCGGCTTGTATAACCACATTGAATTGGAATCCGCTACTGCCGTATTTTGCAGAGCATCCGACTTGGCGCTATTGAAAAAGTTTGCAACCGCCGCAGTTTCCATGATCTGCAATACGGCTTTTCGAGGCATACAAAATATGAGCCCCGGTTTATCAACCGTAACCTCCATGGCGTAATCCACATCATCTAAAATGCCGCTAACACCAAAATAATCACCATCACTAAGGTGCCGCTCTGGGCCATCGGAATCCTTCACCGAAAACTGGCCACTTTGGATCAAGTACAAGCAATGTGTATTACCCTTGAGTAACTGAGCTTTGTTATCTTGGGTGAGATAGATCAAGTTGGCGCCACGTGCCAGCGCTTCAATATCACTGTCGCATAACGCATCAAAAGGCGCTGAGGTACGCAGAAAGTCACTGATCTGCTGGGGAACTGTGCTCATATCATTTTCTCAGAATAGCCAATGTTAAAAGGTAAAGTGTAAATCAGTTGCTCCACGATACGCTGTGCTAGATCAAAAAAGGCTCGACTAAAACGTCGAGCCTTTAACCTTAATCACATTAATATCTGGACTTAGTGCGCAGAAGCTTCTCCGGCCCCTTTCGGGAAACGGATGCTTTCTACTAAATCTTGTATTTCTTGTGGTGCTTCATCAGTCATCTTGAATACAGCGAATGCTACTGCAAAGTTCACAGCCATACCCAAAGTACCGATACCTTCAGGTGAAATTCCAAACCACCAGTTTGCAGGTACGTTCGCCGCTGGATTCACAAACTTGAAGTAAATGATATAGGCTGCGGTAAAGGCAATACCTGCCAACATGCCCGCAATTGCACCTTTGTCATTCATACGCTTGCTGAAGATACCCATAATGATCGCAGGGAAGAAGCTGGATGCCGCCAAACCGAAGGCAAATGCCACCACCTGCGCCACGAAGCCGGGCGGGTTGATACCAAAGTAACCAGCAATACCGATTGCCACCGCTGCAGCGAGACGTGCATAGAACAATTCGGATTTGTCACTAATATCTGGCGCAAAGTTTCGTTTCAGCAAGTCATGCGATACGGAGGTTGAAATAACCAACAGCAGACCAGCAGAAGTTGAAAGTGCAGCCGCTACACCACCCGCAGCAACCAATGCAATAACCCATGCTGGCAAGTTTGCAATTTCAGGGTTGGCAAGAACCATGATGTCGCGGTCAACTTTCATTTCGTTGCGCTCATCACCTGAATAGAACATTTTGCCATCGCCATTCTTATCTTCAAAACCGATCAGGCCTGTTTGCTCCCAGTTTTTGATCCAGCTTGGTGCTTCAGCATAGGACGTACCTGTGCCTTGTGGACCATTGATGGTTTCAATCATGTTAACGCGAGCAAACGCAGCTAGAGATGGTGCTGTAGTATATAGAATTGCGATGAACGCTAATGCCCAACCAGCACTCTTACGTGCATCACGTACCTTAGGTACAGTGAAGAAACGTACAATAACGTGCGGTAGACCAGCTGTACCCACCATAAGCGCGAAGGTAATAAAGAATACATCAATCATGCTCTTCGTGCCGGATGTGTATTCGTTAAAGCCCAGCTCGGTGGAGAGACCATCGAGTTTGTCGAGCAAGAACACTCCGGACCCATCGGCGAGTGTCGCACCAAATCCTGTTTGTGGAAGAATGTGGCCAGTCACCATCATTGAGATAAATACCGCAGGAACGATATAAGCGAAAATCAATACGCAGTACTGCGCTACCTGTGTATAGGTAATGCCTTTCATGCCACCCAAAACGGTGTAGAAGAATACGATACCCATACCGATGATAACACCGGTCACAATGTCAACTTCTAGGAAACGACTGAATACCACGCCAACGCCACGCATCTGACCCGCTACGTATGTGAAACATACGAAGATAGCGCAGAATACCGCAACGGTTCGTGCTGTTTGCGAGTAGTAACGGTCACCGATGAAGTCTGGTACCGTGAACTTACCGAACTTACGTAAGTAGGGGGCAAGGCAAAGTGCTAACAATACATAGCCGCCGGTCCAACCCATTAGGTAAACCGCACCGTCGTATCCCATAAATGAGATCAAACCTGCCATTGAGATAAACGACGCAGCAGACATCCAGTCAGCGGCTGTCGCCATACCGTTCATTACAGGAGGAACACCACCGCCCGCAACATAGAACTCGTTGGTTGAACCCGCACGGGCCCAAATCGCAATCGCGATATACAGCGCAAAAGAGCCGCCTACGATAATAAATGTGAGTGTTTGTACATCCATCACCCTACTCCTCGTCTACGCCATACTTTTTGTCCATGGCATTCATTTTGGCCATGTAAACAAAAATTAAAGCTACAAATACGTATATTGAACCTTGTTGTGCGAACCAAAAGCCCAATTTAAAACCAAAGAACTGAATTGCATTGAGTTGCTCTACAAACAAAATGCCAGCGCCGAATGAAACAACGAACCACACGACAAGTAACTTTGTGAGCAAGGCGAGGTTTTCTCGCCAATACGCACTCTTGTCATCTTCACTTTTGAAAGCCATTTTCCTATCCTCAATCAGGTTAAGTAGATGTTTTTATTTTTACATTTTGCTAACCAGGCACGATTTAGTAACTCTTAGGCAATGGCCCGGTCGCTGAGCTATCGTTCAAGCCCATAAAAAATGCTTGATTTAAGCCTTGGTAGTTACTTTAGACGTGTGTTAACAAACTAGAAATGCGACCATGGTCGTAGGTAGAAATAAACCCATGGCACTGTGATAAAGTGTCGTTTGTAAACAATATGTTAGGAAATTAAATGGCTTTCGGTTGGTCCGCACTAGCAATAATCTACATATTCCTGCTGTTTTTGATTGCACGCTGGGGAGACAGAAACACGCCGACATCACGTTGGTTGACGTCCCATCCAGCGATTTATTCATTAGCTCTGGCAATCTATTGTACTGCGTGGACGTTTTTTGGGGCAGTAGGACAAGCAAGCCGCGACAACTGGATGTATTTACCCATTTTGCTGGGGCCCGTATTGGTTTACGCGGTTGGATATCGGTTCATATATAAGTTAGTTCTGGTCAGTAAAAAGCAACACATTACGACCATTGCTGACTTTATCGCGTCGCGCTACGGCAAGCGTCAAGCCGTTGCCTTGATGGTGACGCTGATAGCGTTGTTAGCCACTATTCCTTACATTGCTCTTCAGCTGCAAGCGATAGGCACTACGTTTTTATTGCTTACCAATTATCAAGATTCTGATTTGATCGTATTGGTTTCCACCGTCTTTATCGCGGTGTTTGCAATTTTCTACGGCACTAAGAGCGCCGATGTGACCGAGTACCGTCGAGGATTAATGCTGGCGATAGCATTTGAATCGAGCATAAAACTATTGGCGTTAGTATTAATTGGTATTGTTGCTTACGTCGCTCTTAACACCGAAGCAGCCTCTCATCCTACCGTCAGCTTTTTCTCCAGTGACGCGCTTTCGACTTTCGGTACGTTTAATTTCTGGGCACAAACGCTAATGGCCGCAGCGGCTGTTATTTGTTTACCGCGACAATTTCATGTTGCCATTATTGATAACTTAAGCCTTAAACACCTTAAAACCGCACGCTGGTTGTTCCCGGTTTATTTACTCGCAATGGCAATAGTGATCCCCGTAATAGCACTCGCAGGTACGCAGATGTTTGCGAATAGCAACTTAGCGCCTGATGCCTACGTACTGAGTATAGCCATGGACAATGGCTCGATAATTTTACAAGCCTTAGTGTTTGTTGGCGGATTATCTGCAGCGACCGCGATGATCATCGTGGCGACACTCACCTTGAGCACAATGCTCACCAATGACATTGTCTTGCCGCGTATATTTGCCGTCAATCAACATAATAAACATTTAGATTATGGTCGACGCATTCGTCTGATCAGGCGAGTCATTATTGGCGTTATTCTGTTGTTAGCCTTTTTATATCATCAACAAATGGCAGGTAGCAGTTCACTGTCATCAATTGGCTTGATTGCATTTTCTCTGGTGATACAGCTATTGCCTGCAATCGTCGGTGGCCTTTATTGGAAGCGTGGTCATGCCCAAGGTGTGTATGCCGGATTAATGTTAGGCTTGATGTGTTGGGTGTTGTGGTTGGTAATGCCTATCGTCAACAATGATTTCGACTACATGCACCAAAATGAACTGCTGAGCCAAGGTGCGATTGTCAGTTTACTCGCCAATACCGTTGCCTACATTGTATTTAGTTTATGGGCTCCTGCCCGCTTATTAGATCGTATTCAGGCGGAAGCCTTTGTTTCCCCGACAGATGTTAGAAATGGTATTAGCCGCGAGCAGGCCGCAAATGTTCATGTAGAAGATCTGTTAACCCTGCTCACTACGTTTATGGGCCAAGGTCGCTGTGAACAACTAGTGGGCGAGTTTAATCGTACTCATGGCGAGCGAGTGCAAAAAAGCGATAGGCCCACCCCAGCATTCGTGGCGTTTTGTGAGCGCGCTTTGGGCGGTGTAATTGGCGCTTCTAGTGCACAAGCATTAACCGATAGTGTAACGCGCGGAAAGAAACTTGATTTCACAGAAGTCATTAACTTCTTTGACGATACCACTCAAGCAATGCAATTCAATATGACGGCATTGATCACTTCGCTAGAAAACATCGATCAGGGTATTAGTGTTGTCGACAAACAACTCAAGTTAGTCGCTTGGAATAAGCGCTACAGTGACATGTTTGACTATCCTGAAGGCATGCTTGAGGTCGGTGCCTCTGTGGCAGCATTGGTTCGCTATAACGCGGAGAACGGGAACTGTGGCCCAGGCCCAATAGAGGATGAAGTCGAAAAACGCATGCGCCATTTACGCGCTGGTACTCCGCACAAATTTACCCGTCAACGCAAAGATGGAAAAGTCATCGAAATGATCGGTAACCCGCTACCCGGCGGCGGTTTCGTTACCACCTTTAATGACATCACCGGACACGTAGAAATACAGCAGGCACTCGAAGAGTCTAATATTAATTTGGAACACCGGGTTAAGAAGCGTACTGAAGAAGTGCATTCAATAAACGCCGAACTTAGACTCGAAATTCAACGCCGCTCAGACGCTGAAAAAGAACTGATCCGCGCACGTAAAGCAGCGGAAGAAGCCAATGCCAGTAAAACGCGTTTCCTCGCATTAGCCAGTCACGACGTATTACAGCCACTGAATGCCGCCAAGCTATATGTATCAGCACTACAAGAATATTCGCTGGAAGAAAACGCGCAAGAATTGGTTAAAAAACTCAATCAGTCAGTTAACTCAAGCGAACATTTAATCGGTACTTTGCTCGATATCGCGCGGCTCGACCAAGGCGATCTTAAACCCAGTATTGAGCCTGTTGATATTCAACAACTGCTCGCGCCGCTAATCGATCAAACCGCCATGCGTGCTAAGGAAAAGGGGCTGGAATTCCGTCACCACTTGCGACCTTGTTGGGTACTGGCTGATAAAACCTATTTATATCGGATCGTGCAAAATTTACTGTCAAATGCCGTGAAATATACTCAACACGGGAAGGTACTATTAGTTGTTAAAACCTTTAAAGAGCAAGTTATTATCCGCGTATACGATACCGGTATGGGGATATCAGAAGACCAGCAGTTCTTAATTTTTAGTGATTTCTATAGAACCGACAATCATACCGAAAGTGGCGTCGGTCTGGGGCTAGGCGTTGTGCGTAGGCTCAGTACCCAGATGAACTGTAATGTCAACGTCCGCTCCACTGTAAACAAAGGCAGTGAATTTGAACTGCGCCTATCTTTAACGCAAGGTATCGCTAACGATGAAAAAGGCCCATCGCCAGCCAGCACGTCATTTTCGGGTTTGCGTGTGTTGTGCGTAGATGATCAACAAGAAAACCTCGACGCATTAAAAGTGCTATTAGAACGGTGGGGAGTAACGGTTGAAACGGCGAATAACCGTTCATTAGCCATTGAACGTACCCGAGAACTCCGCCCACAAATCGTCTTGATGGATTATCAACTCAGCAACAATGAGAATGGTCTTGAGCTGATTGAAACCCTGCGCAGCGAATCAGGTATTGTATTTCCGGCGTGCTTGATCACCGCCGTACGAGAGCAAGCGCTTATTGATCAGTGTAAAGCGCATGGCGTACACTTTATGAATAAACCGGTGAAACCTGCAAAACTGCGTGCGCTATTACTGTCGATGACGCGCTTTATAGACGAGGCTGAAGTACTCGAGAAGTAAACTAAAAAGACGTGCTCAGCCATAAACGAAACGTATGATCATCGGCACTATCTGATACTCCAGCGAGATAACCTAGTTGATACTTAATATTATCAAACTTTCCTGTATACGCGGGCCCAATAGAGTGCTCTTGCTCGTTAAAAGAACCCGTATCGCTGAGCTTGCCAAATTCATTAAACATTTCAATACCAATCCGGTCACCGCTCGTCAATTTATACATGGCGCTAGCGCGAGTTTCTAAAGTAGTACCGCCATTCGCATTTCCACCAAAGTCCCATCCTCCAATAAGGATGCCGCGAATACGCCATTTATCTGAAAGTTGCCATTGATTAGTCCAATTTATAGCAAACTTCTCAGGTCTATCGCCTTTACGTGTACGTATATCAAACCTAAGCCCACTGTCCCAATTATCAGTAGATGCATGTTTAAAGTGCCATAACAGTTCTGCTCGTAAATAATCATATTCTAGTTCTTGATTGACGTCTCTCATTTGAAGTATTAAGCGCCAACGGAAATCTTGATTGAAAGCTTGCTGATAGTGAAAACGATGGGCCCATCCATCATCGTCGCCATCCTCACCGGGTGTATAACCTAGCCTATACATGGCGGACTTGTCTTGAGGGTTTACTGTCGGTCCATGCACTCCGGATGTATTCGTTGCATGCGCAAAACAGGACCACAAAAATACACTGGCGCTCGTTAAAAGAAGCTTTAATTTCATTAAGTTAGAATCCATAACTGATACTACGTAGACGATACGCATAGAATAACAAAATGGTTCATTGAATGCGCGATGCAAACATTATCGAGTTCAGGCCCTAGTGGATTCCTGCTGGAGGCTCGAGTTCTAATTGAGACGCAATGAGAACAGCTTGGGTTCGGTTATTAATACCAAGCTTCTTGAAAATAGCGGTGACGTGAGCTTTCACTGTCGCTTCTGCAATATCTAAATTGTATCCAATTTGCTTGTTCAATAGTCCATCACGCATATAACACAGCACTTTATATTGAGATGGTGTGAGACTGGCAACTTGATCAGCAAGTTTTGAAAAGCTCTCGTCGACGGCTTCAATTTGGCCACTGATATTCTCAGGAAGCCATACTTCCCCATCCAGAATTGCGTTTACCCCATTGGCAATATCATTGCTGCTCGCCGTTTTAGGGATAAAACCTAACGCCCCGACACCGACAATTTTAGAGATAATGGCTGGATCTTCAGTACCCGATACTACAGCAACGGGTACATCAGGAAATAACTTACGAATGTGCAGTAAACCGAACAGATCCTGACTGCCCGGCATATGCAGATCGAGCAGCAACAAGTCGACGTCATTATTCTCTAAGACGTCGACTGTTTGAGATAGGTCTGACGCTTCTAACAGCGTCAGTTCAGATAAGGAACCCGATAGCGCACTCTTTAATGCATCACGATATAACGGATGATCATCAGCAATAAGCAGCGTGGTCATTTGAATTCCTTATTATCTATTCAGTCGCTCCTCAATGAGTGTATCAACAACCGACGGATCAGCCAACGTTGAAGTGTCGCCCAACTGATCGTGTTCATTGGCAGCTATCTTGCGCAAAATACGGCGCATGATTTTGCCTGAGCGGGTTTTCGGTAATCCATGCGACCATTGAATTTTATCTGGCGTCGCGATTGGGCTTAACTCTTTACGCACCCATGCTCGTAACTCTTGAGTTAACTCATCCGTCACCTCAACACCTTCGTTAGGTGTTACGTATACATAAATACCCTGCCCTTTAATGTCGTGCGGATAACCGACAACAGCTGCTTCTGCAACATCATGATGAGCGACCAGCGCACTTTCAATTTCAGCTGTACCTAGACGGTGACCTGAAACATTCAATACGTCATCGACACGCCCCGTAATCCAGTAATACCCATCTTCATCTCTACGAGCACCGTCACCGGTAAAGTACACACCGTTATAAGCACTAAAGTAAGTTTCGATAAAACGCTTATGATCGCCATATACCGTGCGCGCTTGTGCTGGCCAGCTGTCAGTAATAACCAAATTACCTTCGGCTGCGCCTTCAAGCGTATTGCCCTCGGCATCAAACATTGCGGGTTTAATACCGAATAGTGGTCGACTGGCCGAACCTGGCTTAAGTGCCGTAGCGCCAGGCAATGGTGATATCATGATGCCGCCCGTTTCCGTTTGCCACCATGTATCCACTATCGGACATTCTTCATCACCAAATAGGCGGTGATACCATTCCCACGCTTCAGGGTTAATAGGTTCACCCACTGAGCCTAAAATTTTAAGTGATGAAACATCACATCCCTCTACCGGCGCATCACCATGTGCCATCAATGCACGGATCGCGGTAGGCGCTGTGTAGAGCTGATTAACTTTGTATTTCTCTACAATTTGCGCAATACGAGTAACATCAGGATAAGTCGGGACACCTTCAAAGAAAACTTGAGTTACGGCATTCACCAATGGGCCGTAAACCATATAGCTGTGACCTGTGATCCAGCCCACATCAGCCGTACACCAATAGATATCATCAGCGTGATAATCAAACACGTACTTAAAGGTTAGTGCCGTATACAATAAATATCCGCCGGTGGTGTGCAAGACCCCTTTAGGCTTGCCGGTTGAACCTGACGTATACAGAATAAATAACGGATCTTCGGCATTCATGACTTCAGGCTCACATTGACCTGAACAATCCTCAATCAGTTCTTCCCACGACACGTCCAACTCGTTCCAACTCACATCTCCGCCAGTCAACTTGTAAACCAGTACAGAAGAAATCGATGGGCACGCACCATTAGCGAGTGCTTCATCAACGTTGGCTTTAAGAGGCACCGTGCGGCCACTGCGGCGACCTTCATCACAGGTAATGACTACTTTTGCTTCGCTGTCATTGATGCGGTCTGCGATAGCATTGGGCGAGAAGCCGCCAAAAATAACAGAATGCACCGCACCAATACGCGCACAAGCCAACATGGCATAGGCCGCCTGTGGCACCATAGGCATATAGAGTGCGACGCGGTCACCTTTACCTACACCTAGCTTTTTCAATCCATTTGCAAGTTTGCAAACTTCATAATGCAATTGCTGGTAAGTTATGACTTCTTCATTCCCCGGCGTGTCACCTTCCCACAAAATCGCCGTTTTCTTCGCATTCTTTTCCAAATGGCGGTCAATACAGTTGTAACTTGCGTTCAATTCACCGTCTTCAAACCATTTGATCGAAACATTGTCAGACGCAAAAGAGGTGTTCTTGATAATGCTCGGCTTTTTATACCATTCCAAAATCGAAGCTTGCTCAGCCCAAAATGCCTCTGGATCAGATACTGAACGTTGATACATTTCTAGGTACTGCTCATTTGTCATCAATGTATTCGCTTTTATCGAATCCGGAACCGGGTAAGTTTTAACTTCCATGGGTTTGCCTCCAGCAAAAATTATGTTTGTTGCAATCAACCAAATGTCATTGATTGACTTAAAATTAGGGTTGCTTCAACTCTAGTCTTTATTAACAAAACCAAAATGAGACTTTGGTCTTAGCGAGAACTTTTACTTAGCCCTTACCATACAAGAGTTGAGCCGAAAAACTCAACCTAAGTTTCTGGTCTTGAGCGACATACGACTTTAGTCTAATAGACGAACAGCTTATTTGCTTTTTGCAACAATTGCGCAAAATAGACTCAATGTTAACGCAATTTTTACATTGATTTAACTTTATCAAGTACTCGCAAAGGACACTACTATGAACGCTACACTCAAAAAAACTGCTGCAATTGTCACGCTCGCATGTGCTGGTGTTGGTACCTCCGCACATGCTGCCAACATTGGCGGCACTGATGTTAAATTTTCAGGCTATATAAAAGTTGACGCTATCGCCAGTAACTACAGTGATGGCACATTAGCTTCAGGCAACTTAAACCGAGACTTCTACGTTCCGGCTCTTATTCCAGTTGGGGGTAATGATGAAGGATCTCAGTTAGACATCCATGCTCGTCAATCACGTTTCCGCTTTACAACATCAACAGCAACAGATGAAGGTGACACCATCACTGGCGTACTTGAATTTGACATGCTTGCCACACCCAATGGTAATGACCGTATCAGTAGTTCATGGACTCCGCGCATCCGCCATGCATTCTTTTCTTACAAAGGCTGGACGATTGGTCAAACATGGTCAACGTTCCTAGATGTAGGTGCACTGCCTGAAACCTTAGATTTTATCGGTACTACCGACGGTACCATCTTTAACCGTCAAGCGCTGGTTAAGTACAGCTCTGGTAACTGGGAATTTGCAGCAGAAAACCCTGAAACGACTGTGACTCCCTTCGGCGGCGGCGGCCGTATCGTAGCAGATGACAATATTACACCGGATCTCGTTGCGCGCTATACATTCAAACAGGATTGGGGTTATATAAAGGTCGCAGGCTTAATGCGTCAACTTGCATACGATGACGGCGTATCAATCGATGACTCTGAAACATCATTTGGTATCAGCGTTTCAGGTAAGGTTTCTTTGGGCGGTGGTGATGACCTTCGTTTCGCGGTTAATACAGGTTCTGGCCTAGGCCGTTACATTGGCTTGAATACAGCCAATGGTGCTGTAATCAACGCGAACGGTGATTTAGAAGCCATTGATTCATTCGGTTACACCATTGCATATCGTCATATGTGGGATGATAAAACTCGCACAAATATCACATTTGCTGCGTTAGATGTTGATAATCAGACTGATTTAACCGGTACAGCCGTAACAGAGTCTACCTATAGCACGCGTATAAACTTGCTTTACTCACCAACCAAAGCCATTACCGTAGGCGCTGAATATGCATTCGCGAAACGTGAAACAGAAGGTGGTCTAGAAGGTGATATGAACCGCGTTCAGTTCTCCGCTAAATATGCATTCTAATGATGTGTAAATAAGCGTTAAGGCCGACTTGTTCGGCCTTTTTTAATTGCTTAAAAAGATAATCGACAGCGGCAACGCAAAAAACAAACCTACGATATAGCCAACGCCGTAGAGCTTGTGTTCGGCTACCTTGGTCGACAATTTGAAGCTTAAATTCAACGGTAACTCACGTAAAAACTTAATACAGAAGATGACCAATACCGCACTGACATTATAAATTAGATGAACCAGTGCAATCTGTAACGCAAGTCCTGCGTTCTCTCCGGTGATCGATAAAGCTGCAATTAACGCCGTGATACAAGTGCCGATATTGGCGCCCAAGGTAAACGGGTAAACATCCCTTGCGGTTAAAACTCCATTCCCGACCAGCGGCACCATTAATGATGTCGTCGTTGACGAGCTCTGTACTAACACTGTCACCAGCGTTCCAGACGCAATCCCCGAAACCGGACCTCGGCCAATACTATTGTTCAAAATGTCACGGGCTCGCCCAACCATAAGCGATTTCATGATGCGCCCCATGTACGTAATCGACAGGATGATCAACCCGATCCCCAATAGGATCTTAATAACGCCAGGGTAATACCCCGGTAAATCACTCAGCATAAAGGCCAAACCATCAACCACGGGGCCAGTAAGCGCTTTAATTGGATTAAAACCGGACAGGTCCGCGGTAGCACCCACAGAGAATAAGGACACAGTTGCCGCGCTGACGTGCTCTAAGAATCCGAACATGATTTCGAGCGGCAAAAATATGATCACAGCAAAGAAATTAAATAGATCGTGAATGGTTGCAGCATTAAATGCGCGTTGAAACTCGTCTTTGTTAGTGATGTGACCCAAACTGACAATGGTATTGGTAATGCTAGTGCCAATATTGGCGCCCATAATCATAGGAATTGCAATCGTGATGGGTAAACCGCCAGCAACCATGGCAACAATAATGGACGTTACTGTGCTGGACGACTGAATAAGTGCAGTGCCAACCATACCAATGACCAAGCCCATAATCGGGTTAGACGCAAATGCGAAAAGCTCTTTCGCGTGATCAGCAGTAGCACTTTTGAATCCGCTACCAATAATGCTCACAGCCGTCAGCATGACAAAGACTAGTAATGCCAACCACAGCCAACGCCGGAGTTTCTGACCACCAGACATTACCGGAAGGGAGTTTGTGGCTAATTCGTCGCCCAGAGAGCTGCTGACTGTCGTTTGGGTCATAATTTGATACTCGCACCACATTATTCGTAACGCTTAATCCGCTAAGGCTAGAACAATTTAATGACGCTTTTATTACTAAGGCAAAAATCGGGCGGATCGTGCCATAGTTTGACCCAGTTAAAAATCGAATCTTACAAGCTGTCTGTCAGTATTTTTCGAACTAATGCAGAAATTAGAACGGAGTCGGGAAGCGTTTCAATATTGCCTCTATCGCCTGCAAATTGTCTTGGCTGAGGGTAATAGAAAAAGCTTCAATATTTTCATGGAGTTGCGACGTTGAGGTAGCGCCAATTATCGTCGAGCTAACACCATCGACTTGTCGACACCATGCAAGTGCCAGTTGACTTGGGGTAATGCCGATTTGTTTTGCCAGCGCGACGTATTCTTCAACGGCTCGCTGTGACATCTCAGTGTCTCTAAATAATCCTTGCCGTTGAACCATTGTCCAGCGGCTTCCTTGGGGTCTTGCACCGCGTAAATATTTACCCGACAACGCACCGCCTGCTAGCGGCGACCAAGGTAAATAGGCGATGTTTTCAAACTCACACATTTCGATTAAATAAGGCCAATCCTTAGCGTGCAGCAAACTGAACTCATTTTGAATAGAGACGGGTTTGGGCACATTCAATTCTTCACACAACTTCAGGAATGTTGAAATGCCCCATGGCGTATCATCTGATAATCCCCAGTGACGAATTTTGCCTTGGCCTATTGCTTCACCCAATGCGATAACGATTTCACGCATGCGATCGCGCTCTTGCTCTGCATCTGTTTTGCTGGCCCGCACTTTATTCGGCCAATGCTTACCAAAGTGCGGTGAAGTTCTGTTCGGCCAATGCAATTGGTAAACATCGATATAGTCTGACTGCAAACGTTGCAAAGAGTCCGCAATTGCCGATTTGATTGATGAGGCGTTTATAATGCCTCCATCTCGTATGTAAGTAAGCCCAGGCCCTGCAATTTTAGTCATGATAATCAATTGGCTGCGCAGGTGTGGATGACGTTTGAGCCAATCACCGATAATGCGTTCAGTATCGCCATAGGTTTCTTGGTTTGGCGGAACGGGATACATTTCAGCAGTATCGATAAAATTGATCCCAGCATCTAACGCTATTTGGATTTGTGCATCGGCGTCTGATTGCGTGTTCTGAATGCCCCAAGTCATTGAACCTAAACATATCTCTGAGACCGAAAGCGAACTACTGCCAAGTGGATTGAATTGCATGGATCTTTGCCTTATCTAAAAATGCAACTGCGTTAAGTAATACAATACCCAGTGCTATGGATTTGCGATCAAGAAATTGTTTCTACCTTGCTGCTTAACTTGATACATGGTGGCGTCAGCTTTAACCAACAACTCTTCCAGTGACTTCGCATGCATCGGCGCACTGACAATACCAATACTGGCGCCAACCTTACAGGTAATAGTGTCGCTGATCAGCATGGGCGAGCTGATGTCTTGTAAAACCAATGTAGCCAATGACGCGATAGAATCCCGATCAAAACTACTATGCTTAAAGCCAATCACAAATTCATCACCGCCCCAGCGCACACAAACATCCAAGTTCATATTAAAGTGTCGACGTAGGCGACGAGCCACCAAAACCAACACTTCATCACCTACATCATGACCGTAGGTATCATTGATCGGTTTGAATTTATCTAAGTCGATCATCATTAAAATAAAGGTCGAGTCTTGAGCCAATGCGGAATCCAATAACCCAGCGAGAGCCGCTTCACCAGAACGCCGGTTTTGCAGCTGCGTCAAAGAATCATGATCGGCTTCAAACCGTGTTTCTTGTTCCCTATGGATGCGCTCAGTTACGTCATAGGCGATGATTTCAATTAATAGCTCCTGCCCCAATCGGCGTTTAACACGCTGATCGCTCAGCTTTGCAAACAAGCAATGTAACCAACGCCGTTGACCTTCAAACTCGTATTCCAAATCCATGCTGATCTGGCCGAGCGGATCTTTTGACCTCAACTGCTCTAATGTTGTCGCGACATGTTGGCTATCCGAAAACAAGCGAGTGACATCTACCATTTCAGGGTTGGTGCTGAACAATGCACGCATGGCAGGGTTTAAGGTTAGAAAATTATTATTCTGATCGACTAAGCCAATACCTGCGCTCGCTTGTTCGAAGATCAATCTGAAGCGCTGCTCTAGGGTTTGGGTTCTTTCACGCAAAATACGCTCGGTCTGGAGGTTTTGCTTTAACGCTATCATCAAAGCATTTATGCCATTAACCAAAACACCTAACTCGTCTCGACGACGATAGCCAATATCAATGGTCTCCATGGTTGCAGGTACATTTGGGTCTACTCGAGAAAAGCCCTGCGTTAAGTCTTTAATAGGGCGCGTTAGGCGGCGATGAACAAGCAATGAAACAAAGACTGCGATCAATAGACTCAGGAAAATCATGGTCAGCGCATTTTGCAAACTGAATGCCTGTGCCTGCTCCTGAATATATTCTTCATTGGCAAACACGGTAAGCTCACCCAACACTTCATCATTTGAAAAAGGGTGGACCAATGGGATGGATATTCGCCGTCCAGACTGCACCAGACCGCCAGCTTTAACTGCCATCGCCTCAAAATTCACTATTGACGCTGCACTGACAAGATTGTTTGACACCAGGCCATTGACTATTTCCATAGCCAGATCTTCGTCCTCTAAATAGGCAGCTATGGCGGCTGTTTTAGTAGTGCTGTTAGCTAGTTGATTGACTAGTTTGGTGTTTAGCGCATCTTGTTGATTTAAATTGTACCAATAGGTAAATCCCGCTGTTACAAAAGATAACAGCAAGGCAATGATAGCAATTGCAATAGCTACTCGTAGGTATAATTTCTGGCTGCTACGCAAATCAAATAACGCCTAAAATACAGTCGATACACCTAAGTGTATAACATTCATGCGATGAGGTGTTGCCTTTAAGGCTGGATCATCATTTCCCATCAACCCTGTTCCGGGTGACTCCAAACGGATATGATCTAGTTGAAACTTCAACGCCCATTCATCGGCGAAATCCCATCTCACTCCAGCACTAATCGTATTCTGATCAGAGTATGAATCGGTAATTGATATATCAGCGACTGCAGCTAAAGTGACTATTCCGCTGGTGACCTCTGGTGGTAAACCCGCAGGGAGTGTTGGGGCGACAACGCGAGTAGCCGGATCTTTGGGCTCATAACCCGCATACATCACGTAAGGGATCCAGTTATCAATGTAATATCCTAAAGATAGATATCCAAAGGTGGCGCTTGGGAACAACACCCAATCCGAATTGTAGTGTGCGACCTCGCCTTGTACTTGCCAAGTAAAGTTATCAAACTTCATGCCCAGTGCAGAGAAAGATGCTCGTTCACCATTGGGCTCAAAGGAATCAATAATCGAGGGGATTTCAGGCCAAAGGGCAACCGGTACTTGTTCTATCAAAGCAACAAAACTATCAAAACCAGCATATTCGAAATCATTGGTTTCTCCGATGGCATGTGTCGCTTTAAATTGCCACGAACCTTTTTGAAACTCTATGCTCAGTGCTATTGCCTGTTCAAAGTCAACTCGCAAGCGGCCACTTTCACCATCAAGACGCGCCTCTGACTCCCCGAGAAATAAAGCTGTTTTTAAATAACCTTGCCAAATATCGATAGCATATTGTAAATCAATGCCATCTACACTCGCGGCTATAGAGGAAGCTGAATAAAAATCGACAGGAGGACGTGCCCAAAGGTAAGCATAACCAACGGATCGGTAGTCGGATAACATAAAGAAATTACTGTCCATCCTGCCGACTCTTAGCGCCCAATTGCGATCAAACTTGTAACGTAAAAACGCCTTGTCGATAAAGTTTTCTAACGTCGAGTCAGCTCTATCTTGTATAACCAATTGACCAACCGCATCCCAATGTTCATTAAAATCAACGTTAACTTGACCGCCTACTATAGAATCTGCGGCCAATGTAAAACCATCACGAACCTCGTGGATCAGCGTACTACGAAATTTTAATTCATCATGATCTTCATAGGTTGCAGCTAGTGTGGCGAATCCATTGAAAGAAACATCCACAGCGCGAGCGGCACTGGCAAAACAGGCTAGGCTAATAGCCCAGAGCATCAAAGCGGTCACTGCATAAAACCGGACCGTGCTATTGCTGTTGAAATTGATAAACAATTCTCATCTCCGGTGTAACAAGCTCTCGTTCAACATACGCTAACCCTGAATACTCAGTTGATAGCAATGTCACTACTTCATCAGAAGAATCTGTTTCAATTGGGGGTTTAGCGCGCCCAGAAAAAAGTAGTCGCGACCAGTAAGATTTAATTTTACGCTCATCTTGATTTACGAGCATTTGGTAAAAACGTTGCTTAATTTCTGAATTGGCGGGGAAATCTATTGGCTTTGCAGGCTCACCATTTGGGAAGCTAACATAACGCCCCATATAGATATCAATAACTTCTTTCTTTGTAAGCTCTTCAACCGCACTATTTTTATTAACTACCACCACTAAATCAGACCCGTACCCCTTACCGAGCAAACAAAGACTCACAACACACGCTAATAAGTATATGTGAGTAAGCTTTTTTAACCCTGTAAGAACAGACTTCATGATAATCAACTGTAAGGATTTAGGTGGCACTTTATATGCCGTGAATAATAAACTAAGGGGGCTATTTTTTCCAATTTCACACCTCTCGACTTAAGTGTAAAGCCATCCCCCAAAACCAACTTTTAATTAATATTTACAGATAGTTAAGCGAACTATCACGATTAAAAAGGTTATTCATCAGGACTATTTAGTTGCTTTTATATATTCTCAAAATTCATAGTGGACATGAGGCTAAAAGTAGTATTGGTTGGATTCGAGTTTTGAGTTGACTGTTCGTGCCATTTCCGGATCGTCAGAAATCAGTGGTTGAACGATCCCTATGTACGTAAACCGGAAGTTGGCAAAAAGTAAACTTAGGTTCAGCAATGAGCGAATTATAGTCAGAAACTCCGCTTTGGCAGTCGGCTCAACGCTTCAAAGCGGTCATTGCAAACGCGACCATAAAGTACGCCTTCTTCTAGCGAGAGCCTACTTTTTCGCTTTGTAGCTCAGCAGATTATTTAAAGTTTTGTTGCAACCATTTTGAAATTACAAGCAACACCTGTTCATCTATGGTTGTCTCAATTTGTCTATATTCGTCTGTAGAGCCTGTTGTTGCTGGTTGGAATAAATGATTCAAGTCTGTAAATATATGACTTTCAACATCAGCATTGTCACTATTCACTGCGTCAACGATCCCCATGACATTCTCATTCGCAGGCACTTGGGAGTCCTTGCTACCATTTAGAACCAATGCTTTACCCGCATATTGGTTCCAATATGGGATAGGGTTTTGCTGTAAAAATGTGTAGAAAGAGTCACTTTCTGCTGAAGCAATACTGAGTGTTCCATTTTGTTTATTGACCCATTTAGCTACAGTCTCAGCCTCTTTGCCTGTTAAGCTATCATAAAGCGCTATCGCCTTTTCTTTGCGCTCAGCAGCAGAGGGGGTACTTAATACCATAGCGTAAAAACGCTGACTGAATTGCAGCAATACATCAGTCTCTTCTTTTGTTGCCCCTTTGGCCTTAGGTTCGGTCTGGTCCTGGAGTAGCAATATATCTAATACAGACATACCTGGACCCGCTAAAGAGACAACCCCCTGAACTAGCTCTTTGTCTGCTGCCATGATTGACACTAGACTTCCCTCACTATGACCGACGAGGATAATGTTGTTAGCGTCTACACTGTTTTGCGATTTTAGGAATCGCACGGCTGCCTGAGTATCGAGTACTAAGTTACTTAAACTGGCATCCTCAAAATTCCCTGCTGATTTATAAACGCCTCGTTTGTCAGAGCGCAAAACAACATAGCCAAGTCTTGTGAAGTGGTCTGCTAACACTTTGAACGTTCTGTGTCCTGCATGATAAGAGTCTCTATGATTGGGGCCAGAGCCAGCAACTAAGACGATGCCAGGGTGACTTTTTGTACCTTTGGGAGTTGTCAGGGTGCCCGATAGCCAAGTACCATCGTGTTTATTTTGATACGCAACCTCTTGCTGAATGTAGTCATTGGTATCTTTAGGTGTCTGACTTCTTTCAATCTCAGGTAATTCTTTGACTTTTTGCAAATTCAATTCAAATACGCTTTCACCCTGATGAAACTTTGTAGCAATGAAGTTTTGATTTTTGACAACATTACCCACAACACTTATTGGTGCATTTGCCATTTGCAGAGTAAACACGTCATTTTTGATGTTTACACTTGAAACTAGCATATACCTAGCTCCCTGATCTAAGCTTGCAATATTGCCCCCCCATTGATTGTCAGCCTTTTTGAATACTTCAATTCCAATTCGAAGAGAAGGACCATCAGGTATATTCATAGTGCCTAACCATGAGCCTTTAACATCTTCAAGGGTAACAGCGGCTAAAGACATCTTACTAAATAACGCTATTACGAATATGAAACACACTTGCTTGATTATTAATCTATTCATCCCATTTACCTTTCATTATATTTGGACATTTACCTTGTATTGCTAGGTAAGTGTAAATAGGAAATCAGAGCATAGCAATGCTATGCATAGTGTTATAATGTAATTTGTATGTATTTAGTCCTGAATCAAATAACAAAGCCATATTAAACAGTCAGTTACAGACTTTTCATGTTATTTTTTAAAAGTGTAAGTGGATATTGCAATGCGTACTGGGTAGCTATACTATGTATTTTTAAATAAAGACATAAGAGACTTCAAGTTTATGGAGTCAGACAAAATCATTGAGCGATGGGTGCCGCAGTTTCGAAAAGGGCTGCTGGAATTCATTATTCTACTTAGACTTCAGCAAGGCAGTACTTATGGTTATGAGTTGGCCGTGCAAATAAAAGAAGTCACTTCAATTGAAGTTGCCGAAGGTACATTGTATCCATTGCTGAATCGTTTAAAGAGAGATGGCCTGGTGACCTCAGAATGGCAAACCGCTGAAGTTGGTTCGCCTAGAAAGTACTACGAGATAACTCCGTTAGGCTTGGAAACGTTAACGAAGATGAAGAACACATGGACGCAAACTCATAACTCAATTTTAAATTTGGTGATGCAATCATGAATAATGTATTTCCGATTCAAAGTGAAACTGCGAAAAAAGTGTGGAATAACTTTGACCGTGAGTTAATTCACAAGCTTAAGTCACTACCTCTCGAAGAGAGAACGGATATTCGGCTAGAAATCCTCAGCCATTTGTATGAGTCGTTAATTAAAGGTCCTGCTGATAAAACTGAGTTGCGGAATAGTCAAAGCGAAGAGGTTCGACTTATCAATGCCATTTCAAATCTGGGTTCACCAGACGAATATTTAGAACCTTTGATTGCTGATATTTTGCTTTACCAAAAAGCATCCAAAGGTCATCCTGGCGCAATCTTAAAAGGGCTTCAATCCAGCGCTAAAAAGGGTTTAGTTCATGCATTGGCTACTTTGGTTTTAGGGATGGGGTATTTTTGGGTGATCATGATCTTCATTATGTCGTTGATGCATATTGCCGATCCTGATATTGGAATTTGGTACTACCCGACAGGGGAAGTCTCATTGTCATTTTCGGCACAGCCTGGCGCCACACAATGGCTTCCAGGCTGGTTCTCTTTAGTGGGTATCGTGAGCAGTACAATTGCCTACTGGGCGCTAAGCAAAGTTTTAAGTTACTTTATTGCAAGAATGAAATAACCCTATTTCATTAGATTGGCTTCTCAGTGTGCAAAGGATTTTGCCATTGATCTACTGACCTTTGTGCTGGAAAAATCCATTCCCCCAAGGTCCGGTTTACGGCCAAAGATGGGTTCTCGACTATAATTCGCTCGCTGCTGACCTACCAACATTTGCACAAAACAACGCAGTTACTTATTTCCGGGTAATAGCCACTTCCAACTCCAGAATGCAAATAGCCAAAGAACTGTAAACTTACAAGTCAGTTCAAATCGATGATTCTGTCCCCAATCAAAACAATTCGATTGTATTTGACGCCAAGCAGGGCGCGGTGCCACGGATGGGAGTTAGCGATGAACCTTTGCGCAAAAGGCGAGCGTCGAGGAGCTAAAGCTAAACGACAGACACAAAAAAGGCGCTACAAGAGCGCCTTTTTCAATTTCTAGTGTTCTCTAGATATGAACGATTAGTCCAAAATCTTAGATACAACACCCGCACCTACTGTACGGCCACCTTCACGGATTGCGAAGCGTAAACCTTCGTCCATCGCGATTGGTGCAATTAGCTCTACAACAAACTTCAAGTTGTCGCCTGGCATTACCATTTCTACGCCTTCTGGCAACTCAACAGCACCAGTAACGTCAGTTGTACGGAAGTAGAACTGTGGACGGTAGCCTTTGAAGAATGGCGTGTGACGGCCACCTTCGTCTTTGCTTAGTACGTATACTTCTGCTTCAAACTTAGTGTGTGGAGTGATTGAACCTGGCTTCGCCAATACTTGGCCACGCTCTACTTCGTCACGCTTAGTACCACGTAGTAGAACACCAACGTTCTCACCTGCACGGCCTTCGTCTAGAAGCTTACGGAACATCTCTACACCAGTACAAGTCGTCTTCGTCGTCTCTTTGATACCAACGATTTCTACTTCTNATTGGTGCAATTAGCTCTACAACAAACTTCAAGTTGTCGCCTGGCATTACCATTTCTACGCCTTCTGGCAACTCAACAGCACCAGTAACGTCAGTTGTACGGAAGTAGAACTGTGGACGGTAGCCTTTGAAGAATGGCGTGTGACGGCCACCTTCGTCTTTAGACAATACGTATACTTCTGCTTCGAACTTAGTGTGTGGAGTGATTGAACCTGGCTTCGCCAATACTTGGCCACGCTCTACTTCGTCACGCTTAGTACCACGTAGTAGAACACCAACGTTCTCACCTGCACGGCCTTCGTCTAGAAGCTTACGGAACATCTCTACACCAGTACAAGTCGTCTTCGTAGTCTCTTTGATACCTACGATTTCTACTTCTTCACCAACTTTTACGATACCTTGCTCTACACGACCTGTTACAACAGTACCACGGCCTGAGATTGAGAATACGTCTTCGATTGGCAAAATGAATGGCTTATCAATCGCACGCTCTGGCTCTGGAATGTATGAATCCAATGCTTCGCCTAGCTCGATAATCTTCGCTTCCCACGCAGCATCGCCTTCTAGCGCTTTAAGAGCTGAACCTTGGATTACTGGTAAGTCATCACCTGGGAATTCATACTCAGACAACAATTCACGTACTTCCATTTCTACTAGCTCTAGAAGCTCTTCATCATCAACCATGTCACATTTGTTCATGAATACGATGATGTAAGGTACACCTACCTGACGACCTAATAGGATGTGCTCACGAGTTTGTGGCATAGGGCCGTCTGTCGCCGCTACTACCAAAATCGCGCCGTCCATCTGTGCAGCACCAGTGATCATGTTTTTAACATAGTCAGCGTGCCCTGGGCAGTCTACGTGTGCGTAGTGACGTGTTGGAGTGTCATACTCTACGTGTGAAGTCGCGATTGTGATACCACGCTCACGCTCTTCTGGTGCGTTATCGATTTGATCGAATGCTTGTGCACTACCGCCATAAGTTTTAGCTAGTACAGTAGTGATTGCTGCAGTTAGCGTAGTTTTACCGTGGTCAACGTGGCCGATTGTACCAACGTTAACGTGCGGTTTCGTACGTTCAAACTTTTCTTTTGCCATTTTTCTCGCTTCCTAAATTAAAGTCCGACCCAACATAGACCGGACCGAACCTTTAAACCGTTACAGTCTCGCCTCAATAATCGCTTTGGCCACATTATTAGGCGCCTCTGCGTAATTGAAAAACTCCATTGAATACGACGCTCGCCCTTGCGTTGCAGAACGTAAGTCCGTCGCATAACCAAACATTTCTGACAGTGGCACTTTCGCGCGAACAATCTTCACGCCAGCAACACCGTCGTCCATGCCTTCAATGATGCCGCGACGACGATTAAGATCGCCAACAACATCACCCATCCAGTCTTCCGGCGTTGTTACTTCAACCTTCATAAGCGGCTCAAGTAACACCGGATCCGCCTGTTCAGCTCCATTCTTGAAGCCCATTGAACCAGCGATCTTAAACGCCATTTCTGAAGAGTCAACATCATGGTAAGAACCATCGAATAAAGTGACCTTCACATCTAGCACCGGATATCCTGCTACCACCCCGTTGCGCATCTGTTCTTCGACGCCTTTATCAACAGAGGGAATAAATTCTTTTGGAATTACACCGCCAACGATTTCGTTCACGAATGTATAGCCTGCGCCTTCTTCCTGTGGCTCAAGACGTAACCAAACATGACCAAATTGACCGCGACCACCAGATTGGCGAACAAACTTACCTTCCACTTCCACAGACTTGCGGATTGTTTCACGATAAGACACTTGCGGATTACCGACGGAGCACACAACACCGAACTCACGCTTCATGCGATCAACGATGATGTCTAGGTGTAACTCACCCATACCAGAAATGATTGTCTGGCCGGTTTCTTCGTCAGTGTGCACTCTGAATGACGGGTCTTCTGCCGCTAGTTTGCTTAGTGCCACACCCATCTTTTCTTGGTCAGCAGTAGATTTTGGCTCTACCGCAATCGAGATAACAGGCTCAGGGAATTCCATACGTTCAAGGGTGATCACTTCGTTCGGATCACACAATGTATCACCTGTTGTTACGTCCTTAAGACCTATAGCCGCTGCGATATCACCCGCACGGACTTCTTTTAATTCTTCACGATCTTTTGCGTGCATTTGCACGATACGACCAAAACGCTCACGTTTGCCTTTCACTGGGTTGTAAACCGTATCGCCGGTTTTGATAACACCCGAGTAGCAACGGAAGAACGTGAGTGTACCCACAAATGGGTCTGTCGCAATTTTAAACGCCAATGCAGAGAATGGCTCATCGTCATCAGCGTGGCGTTCAGCTGGCGTGTCTTTGCCATCGTCCAGTACGCCATTAATTGCTGGAATATCGATCGGTGCAGGTAAAAACTCTACTACCGCATCGAGAACGGCTTGAACGCCTTTGTTTTTGAATGCAGATCCACAGGTCGCCAGTACAATTTCATTGTTCAGGGTACGAATACGAAGGCCTTGCTTGATTTCCTGCTCTGACAACTCCTCTCCTTCGAGGTATTTGTCCATAAGCTCTTCTGACGCTTCTGCAGCAGCTTCGATCATTTCTGTGCGCAATTGTTCTGCTTCATCTAAACAATCTGCTGGGATCTCATCATAAGTAAACGTCATCCCCTGATCAGCTTCATTCCAATTAATGGCTTTCATCTTGAACAGGTCGATCACGCCTTTGAAATTTTCTTCGCTACCGATGTTCATTTGGATCGGTACGCAATTCGCGCCGAGTCGATTACGAATTTGTTCGACAACGCGCTTAAAGTCTGCACCGGCACGGTCCATCTTATTGACGAAAACCATACGCGGTACAGAATATTTATTGGCTTGACGCCAAACGGTTTCAGATTGAGGCTCTACCCCTGACGAACCGCAAAACACCACCACAGCACCATCAAGTACACGCAATGAACGCTCCACTTCGATTGTGAAGTCTACGTGCCCTGGGGTATCAATGATATTGATACGATGTTGTTCGAACTGCTGCTGCATACCGGCCCAGAAACAAGTGGTCGCAGCTGACGTGATAGTGATACCACGCTCCTGCTCTTGTTCCATCCAGTCCATAGTTGCAGCACCGTCATGTACCTCACCAATTTTGTGAGATAAGCCGGTATAGAACAATACGCGCTCAGTCGTTGTGGTTTTACCCGCATCAACGTGAGCAACGATACCGATATTACGGTATCGCTCAATGGGTGTTTTACGCGCCATGAATCGCTCTCAATTAAACCGTGATTACCAGCGGTAGTGAGCGAATGCTTTGTTCGCTTCAGCCATGCGGTGAACGTCTTCACGCTTCTTCACTGCAGAGCCTTTGTTCTCTGATGCATCTAGCATTTCAGCTGCTAGACGCGCCGCCATAGACTTCTCACCACGCTTACGTGCAGCTTCTACCATCCAACGCATACCTAATGCATTACGACGAACTGGACGAACTTCTACCGGTACTTGGTAAGTAGAACCACCCACACGGCGTGATTTTACTTCCACAGTTGGGCGGATGTTGTCTAGTGCATCTTCAAATACATCAAGGTGTGCCTTGCCGGTTTTTTCAGCAACAATATCGAGCGCACCGTAAACGATTTTCTCAGCGGTTGATTTCTTGCCGTCGAGCATAACGACATTCATGAACTTAGCTAGTAGCTGTGATCCGAACTTAGGATCAGGTAGGATCTTACGTTGACCTACGACTCTTCTTCTTGGCATCTTAATTCTCCGTGGAATTCAGGGATTACCCAAAACTCAAATTTCAGTTTGGCCTTACTAACGGAGAACCGTTAAGACTTAGGCCTTTTCGCGCCGTACTTAGAACGGGCTTGTTTACGATCGTTTACACCTGCACAGTCCAAAGTACCGCGAACAGTGTGATAACGAACACCTGGTAGATCTTTAACACGACCACCGCGAATCAATACAACGCTGTGCTCTTGTAAGTTGTGACCTTCACCACCGATATAAGAAGAAACTTCAAATCCGTTGGTTAAACGAACACGGCATACTTTACGTAATGCTGAGTTCGGCTTCTTAGGCGTAGTTGTATATACACGAGTACATACACCACGACGTTGTGGGCAAGCTTGCAAAGCCGCTACGTTGCTCTTGGCAGCGGGCTTTTGGCGTGGCTTACGCACTAACTGGTTAACTGTTGCCATTAACTAGCTCCTGATTAAATAACTAAAAACCTTGAACGTCTGTTTAAGGTCGCTCACGGTTATACAAAAAACCGCGCCCATTTTTTGGGACGCGGAATATTAAAGATCAATTATTGAACTGTCAAGCCAGCGAACGTAATTCGCTGGCATTACAGTGGTACGTTTAGATTACTCTTCAGTACCCGCTTCTTGATCTGATGTTTCAGCATTTAGGGCTTCGGTCAACGCTGCTTCAGCTTCTGACACTGATACAGACGTTTCCTCAACGCTTGCAAGCTTAGCTGCAGCACGTTTTTGGTGATACGCGAAACCGGTACCTGCTGGGATCAGACGACCAACGATAACGTTCTCTTTCAAACCACGTAGGTCGTCTTCTTTTCCTTGTACTGCCGCTTCTGTCAATACGCGCGTTGTTTCCTGGAACGATGCCGCAGAAATAAACGATTCTGTAGACAATGAAGCTTTAGTAATACCTAGCAACTGTGTTTCATACAGTGCGGCTAGTTTACCCTGACGCTCAAGTTCACGGTTTGCGATCTTAACTTGAGAAACCTCAAGCTGCTCGCCTTCCAAGAACTGGCTGTCGCCTGGTGCAGTGATAATACACTTACGCAACATCTGACGGATTACCACTTCGATGTGCTTATCGTTAATTTTTACACCCTGTAGGCGGTAAACTTCTTGAACTTCGTTAACAATGTAGTTAGCAACTGCACTGATACCACGTAGACGCAAGATGTCATGTGGAGACTCAGGACCGTCAGCAATAACTTCGCCTTTCTCAACAGATTCCCCTTCAAACACGTTAAGCTGACGCCACTTCGGAATCATCTCTTCATAGTGTTCGCCGTTAGGACCTGTGATAACAAGACGTTTCTTACCTTTGGTTTCTTTACCGAAACCGATAGTACCGCTTACCTCAGCAAGGATTGCAGGCTCTTTCGGCTTACGCGCTTCGAACAAGTCAGCTACGCGTGGAAGACCACCGGTGATGTCACGAGTTTTCGAAGACTCCTGAGGAATACGTGCTAGCACGTCACCCGCATTAGCAACTTTGCCTTCAGCAGCTTCAATTGTAGTAAAGCTTGGTAAGCGAATTTCTTGTAGGCCAACCTCGTCAGACTCAAGGATCAACTTAGGCTCTTTCGCATTCACCTTAGATAGATCTTTCACAACGATACGCGTCAAGCCTGTAAGCTCGTCTTGCTGCATCTCAGTGTTAGAGTCATCGATATCAGAGAACGTAATCTTAGACGCACGTTCAACGATAATTGGGTGACTATGCGGATCCCAGTTTGCTACGATTTGGCCCGCTTCAACGCTTGCACCATCATCAACGCTTAGGATTGCACCGTAAGGCACTTTATAGCGCTCTTTTTCACGGCCTTGATCGTCGATAATCGTGATTTCAGTCGAACGCGACACGATCACTACTTTATCGTCAGTGTTACGTACGAACTTCGCGTTGTGTAGCTTCATGCTACCGCTAGTTTTAACTTGTACGCTGTTTTCTGCTGATGCTCTCGAAGCCGCACCACCAATGTGGAACGTACGCATCGTAAGCTGTGTACCTGGCTCACCGATTGACTGAGCAGCGATAACACCCACAGACTCACCTTGACCAACCATGTGTCCGCGTGCAAGGTCACGACCGTAACATTGCGCACAAACACCGAAGTCGTTATCACAGGTGATTACAGAACGTACCATCACTTGGTCAACACTGTTGGCTTCCAACATGTCTACCATTTGCTCATCAAGCATGACGTTACGTTCAACCAATACTTCATCAGTACCAGGCTTCATCACGTCTTCTGCTACGACACGACCCAATACACGCTCGCGCAACGGCTCAACAACGTCACCACCTTCAATCAAAGGTGTCATTTTAACGCCTTCGAACGTACCACAATCTACGTTAGTGATAACCAGATCCTGTGCCACGTCAACCAAACGACGCGTCAAGTATCCTGAGTTAGCTGTTTTCAATGCGGTATCGGCTAGACCTTTACGCGCACCGTGCGTCGAAATAAAGTACTGAAGAACGTTCAGACCTTCACGGAAGTTCGCCGTGATTGGCGTTTCGATGATTGAGCCATCTGGCTTAGCCATAAGACCACGCATACCCGCTAGCTGACGAATCTGAGCGGCACTACCACGAGCACCCGAGTCGGCCATCATGAATACTGAGTTGAAAGAGATTTGCTCTTCATCTTCGCCGTCTTTGTTTTTAACGGTCTCAGTTTTCAAGTTATCCATCATCGCCTTAGCAACTTTTTCGTTGGCGTTTGACCAGATATCGATAACTTTGTTGTAACGCTCACCCGCGGTAACAAGACCTGACTGGAACTGCTCCTGAATTTCGATTACTTCAGCTTCAGCTGCATCAATGATGTCTTTCTTCGCATCAGGGATAACCATATCGTCAATACCAACTGACGCACCCGCGATCATCGCGTAGTGGAAACCGGTATACATGATTTGGTCAGCTGCGATTACCGTGTCTTTCAAACCAAGCGTACGGTAGCACGCGTTCAATAGGTTAGAGATCTGCTTCTTACCCATTGGTTGGTTGATGATTTCAAACGGCAAACCTTTTGGTAGAACCAAAGAGAAAATAGCTCGGCCAACGGTAGTGTCAGTCAAGGTTACTTTCTTAGTTTTGCTGCCATCTTCTGCGATGTCGTATTCAGTGATACGTACTTTTACGCGTGAATGTAGTTCAGCGTTACCTGTACGGTAGGCCTTTTCAGCTTCGTTAGGTGAGGTAAATACCATACCTTCACCCACGCCGTTCACTTTATCACGTGTTAGGTAATACAAGCCCAATACAACGTCCTGTGAAGGTACGATGATAGGGTCACCGTTTGCTGGTGATAGAATGTTATTTGTCGACATCATCAACGCACGAGCTTCTAATTGAGCTTCGATGGTTAATGGTACGTGAACCGCCATTTGGTCACCGTCGAAGTCGGCGTTGTAGGCCGCACACACTAGTGGGTGTAGCTGAATCGCTTTACCTTCGATAAGGGTCGGTTCAAACGCTTGGATACCCAAACGGTGAAGTGTTGGTGCACGGTTAAGTAACACAGGGTGTTCACGGATAACGTCATCTAGAACGTCCCAAACCTCTGGTGCTTCGCGCTCAACTAACTTCTTAGCAGCTTTAATCGTAGTCGCTAATCCACGTCCTTCTAATTTACCGTAGATAAACGGCTTGAAAAGTTCCAATGCCATCTTCTTCGGAAGACCACACTGGTGAAGACGTAATGTAGGACCAACAGTGATTACAGAACGACCTGAGTAATCAACACGTTTACCCAATAAGTTCTGACGGAAACGACCTTGCTTACCTTTGATCATGTCTGCCAAAGACTTCAATGGACGTTTATTAGAACCGGTAATCGCACGACCACGACGACCATTATCTAGCAATGCGTCTACCGCTTCCTGCAACATACGTTTTTCGTTACGTACGATGATATCTGGTGCAGCAAGATCCAATAGGCGCTTCAAACGGTTGTTACGGTTAATGACGCGACGATATAAATCGTTTAGATCAGAGGTCGCAAAACGACCGCCATCCAATGGTACCAATGGACGAAGATCAGGTGGAAGTACCGGCAATACGGTCATGATCATCCACTCAGGAGCGTTGCCCGACTGTTGGAAAGATTCCAATAGTTTCAAACGCTTAGTGATCTTCTTACGCTTAGTTTCTGAGTTAATGCTCGGTAACTCTTCACGCATCGCTGCAACGTCAGCATCAACGTCAAGGTGCTTCAGCAATTCAAAGACCGCTTCCGCGCCCATTTTTGCTTCAAACTCGTCACCGTGCTCTTCTAACGCGTCTAAGTATTCTTCTTCACCTAGTAATTGACCGCGCTCTAGGTCAGTAAGACCTGGCTCAGTTACTACGTAGCTTTCAAAGTAAAGTACACGTTCGATATCACGTAGCGTCATGTCCAACATCAAACCGATACGAGACGGCAATGATTTAAGGAACCAAATGTGTGCCACTGGGCTAGCTAGCTCAATGTGACCCATACGCTCACGACGTACTTTAGTTAGTGTTACTTCAACACCACATTTTTCACAGATTACACCACGGTGCTTAAGGCGCTTGTACTTACCACACAAACACTCATAGTCTTTTACCGGGCCGAAAATGCGGGCACAAAACAGACCATCACGCTCTGGCTTGAACGTACGGTAGTTAATGGTTTCTGGCTTCTTAACTTCACCAAATGACCAGCTACGGATCATATCTGGTGACGCAAGACCGATACGAATATTATCGAATTCTTCTGTCTTATTCTGTTGCTTCAGAAACTTAAGTAAATCTTTCACAGTATTCTCCCAACGGAGTCAGTCTTAATAGACCCGGCTCGCGAACCGGGCCTCACTCAAACAAATACCTTTCAGTCAGAAAGGCCAATTAACGGCTTGATTAGCGCTCTTCTAGCTCGATATTGATACCGAGTGAACGGATTTCCTTCAACAATACGTTGAACGATTCAGGCATGCCTGGCTCCATTCTGTGATCACCATCAACGATGTTCTTATACATCTTCGTACGACCGTTAACGTCATCTGACTTAACAGTAAGCATCTCTTGTAGCGTATAAGCTGCACCATAAGCTTCAAGTGCCCACACTTCCATCTCACCGAAGCGCTGACCACCGAATTGTGCTTTACCACCCAATGGTTGCTGAGTAACCAAGCTGTACGATCCAGTAGAACGGGCGTGCATCTTGTCATCAACTAAGTGGTTCAGTTTAAGCATATACATGTAACCGACTGTTACTGGACGCTCAAACGCTCGACCGGTACGACCGTCAAACAATGTGATCTGACCGCTTTCAGGCAAGTCAGCAAGTTTCAACATTTGCTTGATTTCGTCTTCACGAGCACCGTCAAATACAGGTGTCGCTACTGGAAGACCTTTACGCAAGTTCTCAGCAAGACGCTTAATTTCATCATCAGAGAAGCTGTCAATATCGACCTCTTGATGTGAATCACCTAACTCATACACCTCTTTAATGAAGGCACGTAGTTTGGCCATTTCTTCTTGCTCTTTGATCATGCGATCAATCTTCGCACCGATACCGTGTGCAGCCATACCCAAGTGAGTTTCAAGGATCTGACCGATGTTCATACGCGATGGTACACCTAGCGGGTTCAATACGATGTCTACCGGCGTGCCGTTTTCATCGTAAGGCATATCTTCTACCGGTTGGATAGTTGAGATAACACCTTTGTTACCGTGACGTCCGGCCATTTTATCACCTGGCTGGATATGACGTTTAACGGCTAGATATACTTTAACAATCTTCAATACACCTGGTGCTAGATCGTCACCTTGAGTGATCTTACGACGCTTAGCTTCAAACTTCTTATCGAAGTCGTCTTTAGTCGCCGTGTACTGCTCAGCAGTTTGATCCAACTCGTTTTGCGCGTCTTCGTCTTTCAACGGAATATCGAACCATTTCTCACGCGGCATGCTGTCAAGCTTAGCTTGATCAACACCGTTCTTAAGCAATAGGTTCTGTGCACGTGCAAAAATGCCGTCAGCTAGGATATTGAATTCGTCAGACAAATCTTTCTTAACCTGACGTAACTGCATATCTTCGATTTCGAGGGCGCGTTTGTCTTTCTCTACACCATCACGGGTAAAGACTTGTACATCAATAACGGTACCGTGAACACTGTTTGGTACACGTAGTGAAGTATCCTTAACGTCAGACGCTTTCTCACCAAAGATAGCTCTTAGAAGTTTTTCTTCTGGCGTAAGCTGGGTTTCACCTTTAGGGGTAACTTTACCAACTAAGATGTCACCGCCTTTAACTTCAGCACCGATGTAAACAACACCAGACTCATCCAATTTGCCCAATGCAGACTCACCCACATTAGGGATATCTGAACTGATTTCTTCTGGACCAAGCTTAGTATCACGAGCGATACAGCTAAGTTCCTGAATATGGATAGTCGTAAAGCGGTCTTCCTGTGCTACACGCTCAGAAATAAGGATCGAATCCTCGAAGTTGTAACCGTTCCAAGGCATGAACGCGATGCGCATGTTTTGACCAAGCGCTAGCTCACCTAGGTCTGTTGAAGGACCATCGGCAAGAACATCACCCGCTACAATTGGGTCACCTACGTTACATGTTGGCTTCTGGTTAATACACGTGTTCTGGTTAGAACGTGTGTATTTAGTCAAGTTGTAGATATCGATGCCAGCTTCACCAGCAACCATCTCTTCTTCATTAACCTTAACCACAATACGGCTCGCATCAACGTAGTCGATTACACCACCACGTTTAGCAACAACAGTAACACCAGAGTCAACGGCTACCGTTTTCTCCATACCAGTACCAACCAACGGCTTATCAGCACGTAGCGTTGGAACTGCCTGACGTTGCATGTTCGATCCCATCAATGCACGGTTTGCGTCATCGTGCTCTAGGAATGGGATAATGCTTGCCGCGATAGATACGATCTGCTGTGGAGAAACGTCCATGTACTTAATGTCTTCTTTCGGCATTAAGGTCGTTTCACCACGGTGACGACAAGGGATCAAATCTTCCGCAAGTTCACCATCTTTCAGCTCAACGTTAGCCTGTGCGATTGCAAATTGGCCTTCTTCGATAGCTGATAAGTAATCAATATCATCCGTCACTTTACCGTCAACAATGCGACGATAAGGTGTTTCAAGGAAACCGAAATCATTGGTGCGAGCAAAGCTTGATAAGCTGTTGATCAGACCGATGTTTGGACCTTCAGGTGTTTCGATTGGACATACACGACCGTAGTGAGTCGGGTGTACGTCACGTACTTCGAAGCCCGCACGTTCACGTGTCAAACCACCTGGACCTAGTGCAGAAATACGACGCTTGTGCGTTACTTCTGACAATGGGTTGTTTTGGTCCATGAACTGAGACAACTGGCTTGAGCCAAAGAATTCTTTAACCGCAGCTGAAATAGGCTTCGCGTTGATTAGGTCTTGAGGCATAACGGCATCAAGGTCACCTAGGCTTAAACGCTCTTTAACTGCACGCTCAACACGCACTAGACCAACACGGAATTGGTTTTCAGCCATTTCACCAACAGAACGAATACGACGGTTACCTAAGTGGTCGATGTCATCTACGTCATCTTTACCGTCACGAATCGTGATCAATTGCTTCATTACCGCAATGATGTCTTCGTTCTGAAGTGTGCCTGAACCTGTAAGTTCTTCGCGACCTAAACGACGGTTAAACTTCATGCGACCAACCGATGACAAGTCATAACGGTCGTCAGAGAAGAATAAGTTGTCAAATAAGGTTTCTGCTGCATCTTTTGTGGGTGGCTCACCAGGACGCATCATGCGGTAAATTTCTACCAACGCGTCTAAACGCGACTCGGTAGAATCAATACGCAATGTGTCAGAGATATATGAACCGTGATCCAATTCATTGATATACAACGTTTGGAATTCATTGATACCCGCAGCTTTCAACGCCTGCATGTTTTCAAGCGTTGCTTCATCGTTAGCGTTAACGATGACTTCACCGGTAGATTCGTCAATGTACGTTTGGGCGTACACTTTACCAATCAAGTACTCAAACGGTACTTCTAATTCAGTGATATTCGCTTTTTCTAGAGCACGAGTATGACGCGCCGAAATACGACGGCCAGTCTCAACTAGAACGTTACCATCCGCATCGATGATGTCGAACTGTGCAGTTTCACCGCGTAGGCGATCTGGCACCACTTCCATCAACGCTCGTTCTTCGTCAAAGCGAACTTGTACAGACTCGAAGAAATCTTCTAGGATTTGCTCAGTCGTCATATCCAATGCACGCAAAATGATAGTTGCTGGCAATTTACGACGACGGTCTATACGTACAAATAGGTTATCTTTTGGATCAAACTCGAAGTCCAACCAAGAACCACGGTAAGGGATAACACGGGCGTTATATAGAACTTTACCCGAGCTGTGCGTTTTACCTTTGTCATGATCAAAGAACACACCTGGTGAGCGGTGTAATTGCGATACGATTACACGTTCAGTACCGTTGATAACAAAAGTGCCGTTCTCAGTCATCAATGGGATTTCGCCCATGTAGACTTCTTGCTCTTTAATATCTTTAACCGTGCCCGGTGCTGCTTCTTTATCAAACAACACTAAACGAAGTTTAACTCTTAGCGGTGCAGAGTAGGTTACGCCACGAATTTGACATTCTTTAACGTCAAACACGGGTTCACCTAACCGGTAACTCACGTACTGTAGTTCTGAGCTACCCGAATAACTTTTTATGGGGAATACGGAACGAAATGCTGCTTCCAAGCCATATTGACCATCAGGATCGATATCAATAAACTTTTTAAAGGAATCAAGCTGGATTGAAAGAAGGTATGGAATTTCCAATACCTGTGGGCGTTTGCCAAAATCCTTACGGATACGTTTCTTTTCGCTATAAGAGTAAACCATTGGTCCCTCAGCCTGCTGATTTTTGACCCGACCTGCCACACCAGTGCGCACTGCTGTAACAAACTTCTAGTACCCTATTTAGGGCAATCCCACTAGCTTACACCAATTTTCTTAACTATTGATACCTAAGATGTTGGTTTTTTAATCTATTTTTGGGATTCCCATGCACTTTATCGTAGAGAAATTCAGGGTAAAAAAACATCAATCTCTACAGCGCAAAAAGGCTGGTGATCAATAAATCACCAGCCCAAGCCTTTCAGCCAAGTAGTTTGGTTAGACCAAATTACTTGATTTCAACTTCAGCACCAGCTTCTTCAAGCTCTTTCTTCAGTGCTTCAGCTTCATCTTTAGAAACGCCTTCTTTGATTGCTTTAGGTGCAGACTCAACTACTTCTTTAGCTTCTTTCAAGCCAAGACCAGTTGCGCCGCGAACTGCTTTGATAACAGCTACTTTGTTGCCACCGAATGAAGTCATAACAACGTCAAATTCAGTCTTCTCTTCTGCAGCAGCTTCGCCGCCAGCAGCAGGACCAGCAGCTACTGCAACAGCAGCAGATGCGTCAACGCCGAATTTTTCTTCAGCTGCTTCGATTAGCTCAACCAGTTCCATAACTGGCATTTCAGCAATCGCGTTTAAGATATCTTCTTTAGTTAGAGCCATGTCTCTAAACTCCTGGGTTTAATGTTAAAAAAATTACTATGCCAAAAACGGGAATTACTTCTCGTCTTTGATCGCCGCCAATACGCGCACAAACTTGGTTGGAACTTCGTTGATTGTACGAACGAATTTGCCAACCGGTGCTTTGAAGGTTGCAAGAAGTTTTGCAAGCGCTTCGTCGCGAGTCGGTAGTGAAGCCACTGAATCCAATTTCTCTGGACCCAATAGACCGCTACCTAATGAAAGTGCTGTAACCTTAAGCTTGTCATTACCTTTCGCGTAGTCTTTGAACAAACGCGCTGCACCGCCTGGTGCATCGATAGAGAAGCCATAGATAAGCGGGCCAGTTAGCGCGCTATCAAGGTCTGCAAACTTACTGTCTGCTAGAGCACGTTTCGCAAGAGTGTTACGTACAACACGTAAGTAAACACCTTGTTCACGAGCTTTAACACGCAGGTCAGTTAGCTCTGCAACTTCCATCCCACGGTATTCAGCGACGGCAACGGATAGAGCTCGAGATGCAACGTCGTTAATCTCCGCTACGATCTCTTTCTTTGCTGCTAAGCCTAGTGCCACTGAGTTCACCTCTTTGTATCTGATAAACGCACTCAAAAGGTTGTTTATCAGGGTTCACAGATTGATACATTGATAATCACTTATCGCAGTACCGCTCTACGGTGTTCGTTACCCCAGAGAGTCTGAGTCGAAACCACCGTCTGCGCAGGCAATTAATTAAGCGGGCGTTATCGTAGAAGTTCTCTTACCTCTTCTACCGCACCGCACCTGCGGTCTTGGACGGGAGCCACAATTTTAGCTGCGGCTCCAACCCATATTTTTTACAGAGTATTAGTTGCTAAGCGTAGCCTGATCAAGTGCAACACCTGCACCCATCGTTGTGCTTAAGCTAACTTTCTTGATGTAAGTACCTTTAGCTGAAGAAGGCTTCGCTTTGCGTAGCGCGTCTAACAATGCTTCTAGGTTTTCTTTGATTTGATTTTCATCAAACGCAATCTTACCGATGCTAGCGTGGATGATACCGTTCTTATCGTTACGGTAGCGAACCTGACCCGCTTTAGCATTCTTAACAGCCGTTGCAACGTCTGGCGTTACAGTACCTGTTTTAGGGTTAGGCATAAGGCCACGTGGACCTAAGATTTGACCTAGTTGACCAACCACGCGCATCGCGTCTGGGCTAGCAACGACTACGTCAAAGTTCATTTCGCCTTTTTTCACTTGCTCAGCAAGATCATCCATACCAACAACGTCAGCACCAGCTTCTTTAGCGGCTTCTGCGTTAGCACCTTGAGTGAATACTGCTACGCGAACGTCTTTACCAGTACCGTTAGGTAGTACAGTTGCACCACGTACGTTTTGGTCAGATTTCTTCGCATCGATACCAAGGTTGATTGCAACGTCAATGCTCTCAGGGAATTTAGCTGTTGCTAATTCTTTCAACAACGCTACTGCTTCTGAGATTGCGTATTCTTTAGTTGAGTCTACTTTTTCTGCGATTAGACGAGCGCGCTTTGTTAACTTCGCCATCTACTTAGCCCTCTACCTTCAAACCCATGCTGCGAGCAGAACCCGCAATCGTGTTAACCGCTGCATCTAAGGTAGCCGCTGTTAAGTCTGGCTCTTTAGCTTTTGCAATTTCTTCTAGCTGTGCACGAGTAACTGTACCCACTTTTTCAGTGTTAGGACGGCCAGAACCGCTCTTGATACCCGCTGCTTTCTTCAATAAGAAAGACGCAGGAGGCGTACGAGTTTCGAACGTGAATGAACGATCTTCATATACAGTGATAACAACAGGAACCGGAGCACCTTTTTCTAGTGTTTCTGTTTTTGCGTTAAACGCTTTACAGAACTCCATGATGTTAACACCGTGTTGACCCAACGCAGGACCAACTGGAGGACTTGGGTTTGCTGCACCAGCACCCACTTGTAGCTTGATATAGCCAGTTACTTTTTTAGCCATTTTGACAATCTCTCAGTTTGGGTAAAACGCCTCGCAAGTATCGAGATTACTTGCTCAATCGGCTCCCCGATAAAATTTAGGGTCGCGAAGTATAGGTGATGATTATAAATTGTGCAAGCGTTGATTTGGCTGAAATGGGTATTTTTTCGCCTTTATGTTACCTTTGTCTTAGCGCATGGGTTCATTGTAGTCGTCTTGTACATTATCCGGCTCTTGGATGGCGCCATCTTCCATCAGTTGCTCTTGTACCATAGCCTCTTCAACTCGAGGGTCAAAACTCGCGGCTAACGGAGAAGACGTGATGTCGGAAACCGCCACTACGTAGTCGTTTGATGATAGTTTCTCGACCTTCTGACGTGAATTAATAAACGTTAACATAGCAAACATTATGATGGTTAAACCGGCAATAGCGCCATAAAGCGCCTGAAAACCAAATAGGGTCATAACTTTTGCCATCATAAATGAGCCAACACTGGCACCCGCACCAAAAGATATCAGCAGCGCGGCCGAAAGCCCTACCCTTTGGTCGTCGTCAATACGTGAATTGGCCATCGCTGACGCCAGTGGATACAACGTAAATGCAAATAAGCCAAAGATGAATGTCAGTACAAAACTCACCTGCACATTAACGGGTAATAGGAACAAAATAAGGCTAGCAATACCAATAAACACTGCATTCATACGCATCAACACACTGCGTGCAACACGATCAGATAGCATCCCCATCGGCCACTGCGCCAACAAACCTGCCAAAATAGTTAACGTCATAAACATTGCAATTTGGTCTGACGCAAAACCCGCTTCTCGGCCGAAAGTAGGCCCAAGACCGTAAAAACTACCGCTGATAATGCCCGCGAACAAAACGCCAGTTAATGACTGAGGAACCCGTTTAACATAATTAATAAAGCTAAACTTTACCGGCTTTAACGGTTGCGGGTGAATACGCCGTGTAATGGAGATAGGCACAATACCAATCGACACAGCGAAACAAATTAGGAACAACGGCGCGTAACCTAACTCAGGAAACTTAGCCAGTGCGTATTGCCCGGCAATCATGCCGATATACGACGTGATCATATAAAAAGAGAATACTCTTCCACGTTGATCCGGGCTGGATTGTTCATTCAGCCAACTCTCAAGCACCATGTAGTTAGACATCATCGACATCCCTACAATCACACGCAACGCTAGCCACACATAGAGGTTGTCGCTCAACCCATGAACCGCAACACAGGCTAGAACGATTGCAGTACTCGCGGCAAAAGTACGGATGTGGCCGACTGACTTGATCAGGTAGTACCCAATTTTTGACCCCGCTAACAGGCCAACATAGTAAAATGATGACAACAAACCTATCCATGTAGTCGCTACACCTTTCCCTCCCATGTAAAGCGCAACATAGGTAGTTAGTAAACCTGTACCTGCAACGAGGAATAGGTTTGTGATGTAAAGCGATAGGAAAGCGTTCATGCGCGTAGTGTAGCGTGGGATAAGCAAAGAACAATACTAATGTTTACGCTCTGTTATTTCGATTTGATGTAAGTCATAACCCATGAGGTATACATTATATCGAAGTGGGCAAATTCATCCTCCTCCTTCCCTATCAATTGTCCTCAGGACTGACTTACTCAAGCGTTCGATTTGCCGAGGTATTAAGTGAGATTCCTAAGTATTCATGATTATTATTTGCACAATTCGTAAATTCCTATACATTCATTTATGAACACCTATATTAATCAAACGCTGAAATGAGAGGCTAAGCAATGAATAAGAAAATGGATATTTTTGCCCGTACCAGGGATGTGAGTTTTTTAAGTGTGCTTTTTTTAACTGGCTGTCTAGACAATGGGCCAACACCTACAACAAGCACACCACCTCCCCCACCACCGCCTCCAACAGCGTCCGAATTATTGCAAGATGCTATTCACGCAGTGTCTGACGGGCAGGGGCTAGATGCATTTATATTGCCAGAAAGTTCGGATTTAGCTTCTATTCCCCAAGACCCAAACAACCCGTTAACGGAAGAAAAAGTCCTACTTGGGCAAATGTTATTTCATGAAACGGCGATCGCAACTAAGGGCGTGCACGGCGATATGACGGGTACGTGGTCATGCGCCAGTTGCCATCATGCTGATGCAGGTTTTAAATCCGGTGTCGCGCAGGGTATTGGCGAAGGTGGCAGTGGTTTTGGTCAAGCCGGTGAAGGCCGGGTTCTTGCTGATGGATTTGATAAAGATTCTATGGATCCTGCATTTGTACCCGACGTTCAGCCTCTAGCGTCTCCGAGTATATTAAATACCGCCTTTCAAGAGGTCATGCTCTGGAACGGGCAATTCGGCAACATGCAAGGGGGCCTTGTTAACGCCGGCCTTGAAGAGAATGTACTAGCACCGGCCAATACGCCTAAAGCGGAAAATACCCGCATGCTGGCTGGACTAGAAACGCAGGCTATTGCAGGTACAGCAGTTCACCGTTTGAATACTTCTGAAGATTCGGTACTGCAAACCAACATGGAATATCAACTGCTTTTCGAGGCAGCCTACCCAGATGGCAGTGCTGATGTACTAGAGGATGCGAGTAAAGCCATCGCAGCCTATGAACGCACAGTATTGGCAAATCAAGCGCCCTTCCAGCAATGGTTACGTGGCGATGATTCTGCTATGACGGCTGATGAAATAGCGGGCGCCAACTTATTCTTTGGTAAAGCACAATGTGTTAGTTGCCATAACGGCGCGGCACTGAGTTCAAAAGTGGGCGCGAGCGAAGCGGAAGTTTTTATGGCCATAGGGTTTGCTGATTTTGATACTAATAATCCAGCGATTACCGGCGGTGTCGCTGTAGCTGATTCGAAAGGTCGCGGTGGGTTTACGGGAGAAGCAGAAGACGATTATAAATTTAAAGTCCCACAACTGTACAACTTAGCTGATACTGCGGTTTTCGGACATGGCGCGAGTTTCACCAGCATTCGTGATGTCGTAGCCTATAAGAACGCTGGCGTTCCGCAAAAAGTCATCCCAAGCGAGCAGCTTGATAGCCGCTTTACACCACTCGGCTTAACTGAGGAAGAAATCGATCAATTAGTAGAGTTTCTAGAGAATGCTCTATATGACTCTAATCTGGACAGATATAAGCCTGATGCATTGCCTACTGGTGCTTGCTTCCCGGTTGCTGATGACGCAGCCAAAATGGACTTGAACTGTTAGATTGAAAGTATTGCGCAAAACGACAAAGACTCTGAGCAGTTGAATTTATCATTCATTGCTCAGAGTTTTTTCTTATACATACTGCACACTGAGGTGTTAACCATCCCCCTCAGGCCAAGAGATGACAAAACGAGCACCGCCCAATTTGGGATCTTCACTGATTTCTAATTCACCACCATGACGTCTCGCGATCTGGTGTGTAATGTAAAGTCCAAGCCCGAACCCCAAATCATTAGGATCATAGGTATCTCGCTTAAAGGCTTGTTTTAAACCACTCTGCTTGCCACTCAATCCTTTTCCATCATCGCTAACCACTAAACAGTTTCTTCCTGCTCGCGTGTACCACTGTACGTCAATACGTTGGTGTGCATAGCGCAAAGCATTACTCAGCAAGTTCTGTACTGCGATCTCCATTAAACGCTGATCGTAATGACAGGGTTTTTCGTCTGCATCCATATCGATACTTACAGTACTTACGAACACTTTAAATTTCGCGTCTATTCGTTGTAGCAATACACGCTTATCTAAGCGCGCAATATGCAATACAGGTTGCTGATGTTGGCTGCGCGCAAACTCAAGATAATCGCTGACCAGAAGATCTATTTCTTCAATGTCTTTTTGCAAACGTTGAAAATGGCTTTCCTCAATACCCTCTTTGATTTGCTGCAATACAAATTCCATGCGCGATAATGGTGTGCGAACCTCATGAGCAACAGTATTCGATAAATCGCGCTGCAGCTCGATGAGCTCGACGATACGCGAAGACATATCTTCTAAAGTATGAGCCAACGGGTAAATGCTCGAACCTCGCCTCACTTCAACATCTAGCTTTTGAGGCTTTGTGGCAAACCGAATAGCAGCTTTTTGTACACGCAAGATGTCTCGCCCAATAGGATAAAGCAGGATCAAAAAAACGAAGGCTAAAATTGCATAAAACCCCCATGCGAACCATTGATTGGTGGACTGCCAAGAACGGTTATCATCGACCACTGGGCCCAATGCAATCAGCTTGTTGTCACGCAGTTGATAGAACATTACATGTTCTTCATCTAGCGCAACCGGTACAACCTCTCCTTGTTGTAAACGCTGACGTAAGGGTAACGGGAAATCAATGAGTGATGGTTCTATCTCGCGCACTAACGCTGACTCCATGTTGCTAAGACGTTGATCAATAACGCGCTCAACACTGAGTTGATATCCATTGTCATCTTGGGTCAACGCTTCAAACAACGCGTTCGCACCAATCAATAGGCCAACAGCGGTCAAAATAATCAATGCGTAAATGCGGAGAAATTGCTTATGCATTATTTTCTAGCACCAGAATGTAACCACGACCCCGAATTGTGCGAATATTCAGATCCCCGCAGCCTAACTGCTGTAATTTTTTGCGCACACGACTTATTTTCAGGTCTGCTGCTCTGTCACTGCCATCGTATGGGCGACCGACAACTTGCTTGAACATAAACTCTCTACTCAGTGGGTCATCTGGGTGAGAAGCGAACAGCCACAGAATATCGAACTCCTGATTCGTTAGCGGAATAATTTCATCTCGTTTAAATAGCGTTTTTGCACGTTGTTGCAGGCGATATTCGCCAAACGAAAGTTCGTCTACCTCTTCCACTAAGGCCTGCTTTCGCAACTGCGTTTTTATCCGCGCCAATAACACCTGGGGCTTCACTGGTTTAGCGATAAAATCAGACGCTCCCAATTCCAGACCTTGAATATGTGTTTCGTCATCGCCTAACGCCGTTAAAAAGATCAGCGGACAAGTTTGTGCTATGCGCAGCTTTTGCGCTAAGCGAAAGCCGTGAATATCAGGCAACATGAGATCGCAAACAATCACATCAAATGTGCAATCTTCACTGAAGTGAATCGCCTGTGTTCCGTTTAATGCTAATGTTACTCTGAAACCTTGCGAGGATAGGAAGTCTGAAATTAATTCCGCTAATGGTGCATCATCTTCAATCAACAAGATCCTTTCTTTGTACTGCATTACTCGAAGCTCCACGAAAAACGACGGCGTTTTCGGGTCGCTTCAGGTTTAAACACGGCAACATTCATTTTTGCCTGTCGCAATAATACTGAAGTGTTGGCGTCTAACACCTCTACATTGACGCTATCACGCGTTTCAACTGACACTTGCACCTCATGAATGTTCTGCTCAGCTCTGCAATCTTCAAATTGTAGTTGCGGGATCCTAAAACAAATAGCGACATTGCTGTCATCCGTATAAACCGCTTCAAGAGTTGTTTTACAATAACTGTCTTCACCGCGGATGCAGGTTTGAGGTTTTATGTGAAGCTCAGGCTCAGCGCAATAGACATCTGTTGCAACACACAACAGCAGCATAAAACTGGCAACGTGTAGAGACCTAAAAATGAACATTGATACCAACAAACCCACTGAGATATTTATCTTTCAATAGCAAAGGGCTAATCAGTAATTCATCATCAATCCATGTATGATGTAAGGACACCACCGCCGACGTGCTCTCGCTAAGGCGGTAGGTTGTGGCAATTTTCACGAAGTAGTTATTCAGACTTTCGGCAGCAACTAAGGCATCTCTGCGTAATCCGCTCTCTTCAGCTCGCACGCCATAGTAATAGTTATTGATATTGGCGCTTTTGCGGATCCCACCCAGCTCCCAAAAGAGTTTGAAATCTTGCCATTGGTAACTCTTTTGTACGGACAACTGACTCTCAAAGCCCTCGTGCCCTATGCTGATATCTTTTGCCCGAACGAACTTCACTTCAAGATAATCATTCAACCAAAACACTTGAATGCCAGCCATATAAGTAAAATCGCGCTCAATATCTGTTAATTCTATGGGCCTGCCAAATATGGGCATACCGATATTGGGCACAAACTTACTGACGTCTAAAAAAGACACGGCTTTTTTGTCACTGTTGAACAACACACCATCATCATTCAAGTAAGACACCGCATCGACTAGCAGGTAATCGTTTTCGTACAGGCTATAGCCCAATTCGAGATTTTCCACATAGAAACGCTCTCCATAATAGTACCATTGAGGCAGCACATATGATTCTAGAGAGCCTCGCTTATTCAGAGGGTTTTCTATCCCCGCATAACCCAAACCGATGTCAATGCCCCAGTCACTTACAGGCACGTGGTCATGCTTTTGGTTCGGGCTCGCAAAGGCGCCCGATGACAATGTGAATATGCAAAAAAATAAAGCGGTGCTGATACACCAAGACCTGTTCATGACACTAACCAATAAATGTGAAAAAAGTGTAAATATGCAGCCTAACAGTCACGCTAGGTTAAAGGCCATATTTTGCCCTCAATCCCTACAAAACGCTACATTAGGCTACAAAACGCTACATTAAAACTCGTGATTTTCCGTCCGCTTATGTGCTTATTTTGTAGTCACCCTGAGCAGGTCATCGCCTGACTACAGGCAGCATAAAAATAAAATAATCAACAAGTCATAAGAGGAAAGGTGGATGGGTAAACAACGCTTATTCAAAACGCTTCCAGCTGTGGCTGCATTAGCAACCAGTCTTGTGCTGGCGCCTGCAGCGATCGCACAAAAGCATATAAAACAGAACCTTAGCCAAATGGTTGCAACATCAGCCAGCATTGTATCCGGTAAAGTTACTTCGGTTACAGATGGGTTTGACGATCGTAATCGTCCGTACACAGAAATCACTATCCACGTCGGCCAAGATGCCAAAGGTAAACACAGTGCCGGCAGCGAATTTACATTCCGTCAGTTTGGTCTGCTAAAACCTCGCTCAATGGGAAATGGAAAAGTTTACCTAGGCGTATCCCCGGAAGGGTTCGCGAATTGGGTTGAAGGTGAACAAGTGATCGCCTTTATGAATCCAGACTTTGGCGGCGGTCTTCGCTCAACAGTCGGTCTAGAGCAAGGAAAATTCAGTGTCAGCAATGACCAAGTGATGAATGAAGTCGGTAACTTGGGTCTTTTCGATGGTATGGATACATCAACATTATCAGACGAAGAACGTAATGTGATGACCACTCCAGGGCCAGTAGACTTGGGCACCTTTATGGGCCTAGTGGGTAAATTAGCGGAGGTTAAATAATGAAACATTCAAGAATAGCAGCTGCGCTGTTAGCAACCATTTCCGCAAGCGCATTGGCCGGCGGCCCTCTATATATTCACGAACAAACCATGCAACCGTACAAATGGGATACTTCAAAAGGCGCGATTCCCGTTTACACCGATGGCGGCCGACTGATTGAAGATAAAGACGGCAACATGGTGCAAACCTATAGTGTGCTAGAAGCCGGTAGCAGATTTAATCACGACATTACATTGCCTGATGGCACATTGATCCCCGCGTATACGACTGTTGAGCGAGACATGACGTTCGTAACCGTGGAGACAGCGAACGAAGCAACTATCCGTGCCATTGCAGAGTGGTCGAATGTGGAAACATCGACATTTGAAATGACCGTGCAGGGTACTATCGAAGAGAAAACCGGTATTTCTGATATCAATGGTACGAACTACCAGTCTATTTATGATCAAGAGAATGATTACGGCTTTTGGGTCACATATGATACCGATGGCGAAATTTTGCAGAATTACTTTGGTGTTTCAAGAGAGCAAGTACTCGGTATCGCGTTTCCTGAATGGGCAGATGAAGAAACCGGCGAAATAGTCGAAGCCACTGCGTTGATGAATGGTTATTTTGTTGACAGTAAAGATCCACAATTAGCAAACCAAGCTGGGGTATTTACTCACGAGTTTGGTCACGCTATCAACATGTCACACTCACAAGCCAATGGTCACTTAGTCTATATGTCTAAACCTTGGACACCACAGTATGACGGCGTACCAGGTTGTGGCACCACGACAACCTATACAAGTGCATCGCTAGCGATGGCTAAAAATGTTGAAACCATGTTCCCGTTCATCGACGTAAGAAGTGTCGTGGGTTATGAGCAGTCCACAGTGAATATCAAAGATGACATTGTGAATATTTCGGACCTATACCCAACCGAAGCCTACAAAACTCAATTTGGCTCAATTTCGGGGACATTGCGCACGAAAGAAGGGGTTCAATATTCAGGTATCAACATTGTTGCACGTAATATGGACAATCCTCATGAAGACGTGATCACCCAGCAATCAGGAAATCTAACGCAAGGCCGCATTGGTCCCGATGGAAGCTTTACCATCAATGGCCTAACCCCTGGTGCGCGTTATGCGTTGTATTTAGAAACGATTAAAGCGGGCGGCTACCCCACTACGCCAACAGCCTTAGTCTCTGGTTCGGAATACTGGAACACAGAAGAGAGCGCCAGCCCATCGGAAGATGACGCTTGTGCTATCACGCCTATCGTCGCGCAGGCGGGTGAAACCAAGCAAGCCGATATTTACTTCAATGGTTATACCGACGGAATCCAGTATACGCCTCTCGTTGAAGCGTTTGTGATGGACCATTCTAAGAATGGTAAGCGCGCTTTAGGTACTACTTCCGGCGGTATGATATTCCTCTACGACAGCACAGACAAAGACATGTTCAAGGTTCCCGTAGACGTGAATGGTGTACCTATGTTGAATGCTGCTGGTGTGGCAATGAATAAAACCGCGACTAAAGCGGCAGGTGTTACCGATTTCAATGGTGACGGTGTGCAAACGCCTGCCATATGGGATATTCGTTCTAACAAGATCACAGCGCTAGAAGATCCAAGTAATGGTACATGTACCATTAGCAGCACGGGTGGCGTCTCATCAGCGTCTATTTGGGATATATCTGATGACGGTCATGTGGTTACAGGAACGGTACGCAAACCTAAAAATAGTGATGACGCAGAATGTGCAGAAGGTGAAGGCGCTGACAGCGTTGCGTTACCAGCCATCTGGACAAAAGGAAAAATTGAGATCCTTGGTCCTGACTTAGAACGCTATGCCGCTTGGATCCGTGCAGACCGTATTTCGGGCAATGGTGAGACGGTAACCGGTATGACTAACGGCAATGGTCAAGTTGCATGGGTAAACGGTGAGTTGCGTGATATCTACAGTGAATTTGGTGCAACCGACAACTCGGTACTATCAAATGACGGCCGATATGTCGCGTTCAACGCGCTGGATATGAATGCTAGATTCAAGCCTGCGAAGGGAGTTGAAATTTGGGATACACACACTGACGAACTGGAAAATATAGGTAGCCTTCGTTGGTGTGAAGATATCGACTACATTTCACGTTGGACTAACTTCTGTGATTTTGGCTATGACCATGAATCATTGGTTGCCGCCGGTGCAGGTGAACCTCGTGTGACGGTACTCGATGCAAATGATGACCTCAGTATTATCACAGTACGTGCCGGTAACTTATTGTCAGGCGGATTTAAAGGTGCCATTTTTATTCGTGGCATGGGTTGGATGACCATGGGTGAATTCTTTGGCAAACAAGGTGTTGTTGAAGCATCACAATTCGTTATGGATAACCCGTTCGGCGTCAGTGCCAATGGTTCAGAGTTATTCGGTGGCTTAGCCGGTGCTCAAATTACGTTTGACGTTAATATGAACAAAGCCTTTGTTTGTGAAAACGGTGTTGATAAGGAGCTGGGCTTCCCTAAGCAAGTAGTTAGCGCAGTAGAAAAAGGCGCCGAGTTTGGACGTTGTGCACATCTAGATGACACATACTAAATCTAGTTTTTAGTAATAAAAATGGCCCGTTCGGGCCATTTTTTTATCTCTTCGGAACACTTGGTTTATCGAGTACCGAATATCTTGTCACCTGCATCACCAAGACCGGGTAGAATGTACCCATGCTCATTCAAACGTTCGTCTATTGCGGCAGTATAAATATCCACATCCGGATGCGCCGACGTTACCGCTTCAATTCCTTCAGGGGCCGCCACCAAAAATAATCCCATAATATGCTTACAGCCTTTACTTTTGAGCAAATCAATCGTGGCATTTAACGTACCGCCCGTGGCAAGCATCGGATCGATAATAAGTGCAGTGCGCTGCTCTACATCTTTCACAACCTTGTCAAAATAAGCCACCGGCTCGAGCGTTTCCTCATTTCGATATAAGCCAACCACACTGATTTTGGCATTGGGGATGAGGTTCATCACGCCGTCTAACATGCCAAGTCCGGCACGTAAAATAGGCACGACCGTCATTTTTTTTCCTTTGATCCGCTTTACTTCAATGGGGTCGCCAGCCCACCCTTGAATACTAACCGGCTCGGTTACTAAGTCTCGAGTGGCTTCGTACGTTAACAGGGTTCCGAGTTCGTTCGTTAACTCTCTGAATTGCTTGCTGCTAATACCGGCTTTACGCATTAAGCCTAGTTTATGTTGAATAAGTGGGTGATTGATTTGCTGCACTGACACGGCTTTTCTCCGTCGCACTGCGCAATTTTTAAGGCCTCTAAAAGAGAAAATGCGCAGGGTAAATGAATATCCTGCGCATAATCGTAGTTGCTAATGACGGCTTGGGCAACTACAAAGCTTATTGAATTCGCTCAGATTTTTGCAATTCTGCAATTTCAGAATCCAATTGATAGCGCTTATCGGTCACAATCGCTTCCAACACCTCTAAACGCTTCTTGATACTGGTCAATTCGTTTTCGTAATTGGCTTTTTCCGATGTCGACAACTGACCGTTCAACTTAAGCATGTCTTTTTTATGTGAAGTCCAAATACCAACAAACACGATCGGCAAAACAAACAAAAACAGTATGGTGAGTACAAAAATCATTCCTTCATCCATCACTATTCTCCTTTAAAACTGTTGATGATTGCACTCTACAGATGTTTAAAAAACATGCAATCAAACAGATGTAACAATTGATGTAATCGACATTGCATCAAACGCCCTTTGCGCTTTAGCATTTTTAATGCTTAAAAGCCTCCAAGCATTCATTGAAAGGATTCCTGAACACTTGGAACACAGTAGGAACCAGCTTTATATAAATGTATAGTAGGAGTGATATAAATATAATAATTTCAGTCATTTAAACCATATGGAGAACATGTGAAAGCGAGAATTGCTATCCTAATCTTGAGCTTAATATTACCCATTACCGCTCAAGCCAACGAAAAAAGAGATTTGATAGATCACTTACTTGAACTAACAAATGCTAGAGAAAACCATGAATTAATGATTGATTCCTACATCGCCCAGTTTAAAAACAACCCAACAACAGCTGGAGAGGAGTTTGAGGCATATTTTAGAGACGCCATGTCTTGGGAATCCTCGTATCTACCAACATTAGCCATGTATGAGGAGCTTTTTACAACACGTGAGCTAGAAGCCATTGTTGATTTTTAATCAACTCAAGAAGGCATTTCAGTTATAAAGAAGTTGCCCATATTACAAGAGAAGTCGAGTGAAATTGTGATAGAGAATATCAACCGTGCAATGCATCATTTCACTTCAGAAAAAGACTAGTTAATTTATTGGCTTAGTCGACATTTCCGTTGGTGGCGTCTTAAACAGATAGGTTTCGTGGGGAGAAAAGTTCTGAGACTCTTTAAACTGTTAATCGTTTTAAGCTTAAGCGCTGCTTTGTTGGGCTGTTCGTCAATTGTGTCGGAATACTTACAGTCGGCAGAAAGCTTTGATTTTGGCAATATTGCATCGGAACAGCAAATAGCGGCACAAGGCTTTCAAAAGCGAGAGTTTTGTTCTTCAAATGCGCAGGATTGCATTAGCTATTATGTGGGGCGTCCCTTAGCGAGTAAAAAGCTAAAATATCAAACTGAGCTCGACTCTGGCTCAACAACGACTGAAGTGACGTTAGATATATCCAGAGAAGACGTTATTGAAGTGACTCCCGCTACCATTGTATTGGTGCATGGATTCCGCGCCTCCAAAGAATTCATGCTTAACACCGCACTGTATTTTCGTTTTTTGGGTTATAACGTGATAGTACCTGACTTACTAGGCCATGGAGAATCTAGCGGCGCTAAAGCCTTTGGTGTAGGTGATAGCCACATCATCAATGAACTAATCAACAAAGAACACATTTCCGAACAGCCCCTATATTTGTTAGGGAACTCAATGGGGGCTGTCGCTGCTACCCATATAGCTAAAATGCGCAATGACGTTGCAGGCATTATTTTACAAGCGCCCATGATCGATTTTGATCAAGCGGTGCTGCGGTACGCTAATGCCAATCATCCATATCTACACAGGATCATGGGTGATACTTCGATTTTAGAAGGAGCATTATCAGCGTTGACTGACGCTAACCTAACGGTTGCCGACACGAATATATTGCCTATCCTTTCTACGTTATCCATACCAACCTTAATCTTAGCTTCATCACAAGATCCGGTGGCTCCTTTTGCAAGTTTTGCTGATTTACAAAGCAACACCATCACCGTTGAAGATTTACCGAATAGAAATCATCCCAGCATGGCCATCGTTGGGGATGATAGCAGTGAGATCATTTTGAAATGGCTAAAGCACTAAAATTCCGATAACGGCGAGTCATTTTTGCAGCTGGCCATACACTTGGATTTCTTGCAGGCTCAACTGGCTAGCGGCGGAAGTTTGACCTACAGTTAGCTGCATATGGGAAGATAGGAGCACAACATGAGTAGTTCTTTAGTCGGCGCTGTAGTCGTTGTTATTATTGTCGTTATCATTGCGATTGCCGCTACAAAAGGTAGGAAATAAGCATTCGCTTTGCACAGCATAAAACGCCTAGATTCTGCAAATATGAAAACGTTATTGTATTTGGCCGGCCTACTCATCTTCGGCTTCTACACCGACCTATCGTCAACCGACTATTTTTATGGCGCGGTTTGTCCAGCGTTAACCGGCCTATTTGCAATCATTCTTATGGTTAAAGTTGCTTTGCTGATTGGCAAATCCGCGAGTGGTAGAAGCGGCGGGGATGGCGATGGTAGCGGCTTTTTTGATGGCTCAGGGGGTGGTGACTGTGGTGGAGATGGCGGTGGTTGCTAACGCTTTCCAATAACGCATCCCAAGATGAAAATCGACGACAGCTAGTTGAAATTTTGATGACGCAATGCCGTTGCTGTTTGCGGTGTGAAAGACAATCGTAAGACGCGCCTTGGTAAACCCTTCAATCTGCGCCTATAGTTGTTCTAACTTATACCTGCACACTACAGGCGCGATACTCATGATGGCATCGGCAACTCAACAGCTTCGTAAACTCGGTTACCTTTTAATCTCATTGCTTGCCCCCTTAGCAATACATTCAACAGCAATAGCGGCTAACAGTACAGATGGTGTGACCGTCATAAAAGCAACGCGTATGCTTGATGTACGCTCGGGCAAGTTCGTATCACCCGTGGCGGTAGTTGTAGAGAACGGGGTCATCGCAGAGATCAATCCAACAAAACTACCGACTTCGGCAACCATCATTGATCTGGGCGAGCAAACGTTGCTACCGGGGCTTATCGATACGCATACTCACATAACAGCTGATTACTTTACCGGTAATTTATGGACTACAGCGGCAGTGCGTCAAACTGCCCCTGATTTTGCTTTGCAAGGGGTACGCTTTGCTGGGGAGGTACTGAATGCTGGGTTTACCACAGTACGTGATTTGGGGGCATTCCCCGGCTTTCCAGACGTTGCACTCATGAAAGCAATAACGGCGGGTTACATAGAAGGCCCCGACATTTGGCCCGCAGGACACGCGATATCCATCACTGGTGGTCACTGTGACTGGACAGGCTACGCACCCGGAGTCATGGAGCTTGGCCCTGAACAAGGTATTGCTGATGGTGTGGACGAAGTTATGAAAGCCGTTCGTTATCAAGCCAAACATGGAGTACGGGTGATAAAAGTGTGTGCCACGGGTGGGGTTTTCTCCTTCTCACAAAACGCAGAGGTTGGCGCTCAGCAATATTCAATAGAAGAGCTGGAAACTATCGTGCGTGAAGCGCACAAGTTGGGCCTCAAAGTGGCGGCTCATGCACATGGCACAAAAGGTATTAATGCTGCAGTGAAGGCCGGTATCGACTCTATTGAGCATGGCTCCATTTTAACTAAAGAGTCAGTAGCACTGATGAAAGAACATGGCACATTTCTGGTGCCCCAAGCCTATTTGAATGAATTCGAACTTGCCCCTGACACCCCGCCAGAGACAGTGGCTAAAAGTAAGTACCTTGAACCATTAGTCGTCAACAGCTTCAAACTTGCCTACGAGGGCGGTGTCAAAATGGCGTTTGGGTCGGATAATGGCGTATTTCCTCATAAGGACACCGCACTTGAATTTCCCGCACTGGTCAGAATGGGTATTTCAGAATTAGATGCTATCCGCATGGCCACCATCAATGCCGCTGAATTAATGGGCACCTCTGATCGCGGCGAAATCGCAGAAGGTATGCGAGCCGATATTATTGCTGTATCCGGTGATCCACTGAACGATATCAACGCCATGAAGGCAGTTAGTTTCGTCATGAAACAAGGTCATGTGTATAAACAATAAATGGGACCGACAAAAAAAGCCCATCATATGATGGGCTTTTTCTAATGCTTTAGGCTTAGCCTTTTTCGACTTGGCTAAATTCCAAATCAACCGGCGTTGAACGACCAAAGATAAGAACCGACACTTTAACGCGGCTCTTCTCGTAATCCACTTCTTCAACAACACCATTGAAGTCGGCAAATGGACCATCGGTAACGCGAACCACTTCGCCTGGCTCGAACAATGTTTTTGGTTTTGGCTTATCCACCGACTCTTCAAGACGGTTAAGGATATTGTCAGCCTCGCGTTGCGTGATTGGCATAGGACGGTCTGAAGTACCACCGATAAAGCCAAGAACACGCGGAACACTTTTCACTAAGTGCCACGATTTTTCGTTCATTTCCATTTCGACCAAAACGTAGCCTGGATAGAACTTACGCTCTGACTTACGTTTCTGACCTGCACGCATTTCAACAACTTCTTCAGTCGGAACAAGGATCTGACCAAAGTAGTCTTCCATCCCGTGCATCTTAATATATTCTTCAAGTGTCTTCTTAACACGGCCTTCGTATTGTGAGTAAGCCTGTACTACATACCATTTCTTATCTGACATGCTTATGCTCCTATACCCGTGATCCAACCAACAACTCGTACGATAATACCGTCAAGGCCCCACAATAAAAGACCCACAATAACGGTAGCGGCTAAAACGATTAGCGTCGTTTGTGTTGCTTCTTGACGCGAAGGCCACACAACCTTGCGCACTTCAGTACGCGACTCTTTGGCATAAGTAAGGAATGCACTACCTTTTACCGTAGTTGCGGCGATAAAGCCGGCAATAACTACCGCAGCAACTGCTGCTAGTGCACGGTAAAGTACCGAAACATCGCCGTATACACTGTTACCAGCAATAACAGCTGCTAATAATGCAAATACGACTAGCCATTTGATCAGGTCTAACGCACCACCTGATGTATTTTCTACTTTCTCACTCATTACCCGTATGTCCTAAACGTTTGCGGAACATCCGCTTGTCGAATCTATTCGACGACTTAATTTGGCAGGGGTGGAGGGACTCGAACCCCCAACCATCGGTTTTGGAGACCGCTGTTCTACCAATTCGAACTACACCCCTAATTTGGTGCTCGTCTAAACGCTCACCGTTTAATAGTTACACTTACCTTGTGAAGTCTCTAAATCAAGGGAATCGAGGGCATCGCAAGGAAGGGTCTCGCATTATACTTATTCCCACTTTGGATACAAGCGAGAAATGCACGTATCTTACTCCAAACCGATAAAACCACCGGTCTGATGCGCCCACAATTTTGCATATATACCATTCAATGCCAATAACTCTGCATGTGTACCTGACTCGACTATCTTGCCTTTGTCTAACACCAACAAACGGTCCATTTGCGCGATAGTCGATAATCGATGCGCAATTGCTAATACCGTTTTACCTTCCATCATCTGATTCAGACACCCCTGAATTGCCACTTCAACCTCTGAGTCTAAGGCTGATGTTGCTTCATCCAAGATCAAAATAGGTGCATCTTTCAGCATCACGCGCGCAATGGCGATGCGTTGACGTTGACCGCCAGAAAGTTTTACTCCGCGTTCGCCCACATGAGCATCATAACCGCGACGATTATGCGCATCTGACAACTGCTGGATAAACTCATGGGCTTCCGCTTTTTTCGCCGCTTCAATCATTGCTTCTTCGCCCGCATCACTGCGGCCATAGACTATATTTTCACGCACAGAACGGTGTAATAGCGATGTATCTTGAGTCACCATACTGATTTGAGCGCGTAAACTTTCTTGGTCGATAGCACGAATATCTTGGCCATCAATATAAATTTTGCCGCCTTGAATGTCATAAAAACGCAGTAACAAATTCACTAGCGTTGATTTACCCGCACCAGAACGGCCTACCAAGCCAACTTTCTCGCCAGGTTTAATCGTAAGATTCAAGCGCTCAAATACCGGGATTGCAATAGCATCTTTGGCGTGCTCTGGTACATAGGCAAATTCAACATCATCAAACCGCAATTCACCGCCTTTAACTTCAAGCGCTTTGGCGTCTTTTGCATCTTCAACGGCCACTGGGCGTGACAATGTATTGATGCCGTCTTGCACGGTACCAATGTTTTCAAACAGGCTAGACACTTCCCACATGATCCAATGTGATATGCCATTGAGGCGCAAACACAAGGCTATCGCAATTGCGATATCACCAGGACTGGCGATTTGCTCAAGCCATAAATAAACGGACAATGCGCCCATTACGAAGATGAGCGTGCCATTGAGAAATTCAATGGCTCCTTCTAATACGGTCACCAAACGCATTTGTGGATACACGGTATGCAAGAATCCACTCATTGCTTCTTTGGCGTAGTTAGACTCGCGCTGGCTATGCGAGAAAAGCTTAACCGTCATCATATTGGTATAACTGTCGACAATACGGCCAGTCATCATTGAGCGTGCATCTGCTTGTTTCTCTGATATCCGTTTCAAGCGCGGTACCAGAACGCGTAAAATAGTAATGTAGAGCACCAGCCATACCAATAGCGGTATACTCAAGCGCCAATCAGTGGTGAATACTAGAGTCACCACACTGAAAAAGTACACCCCCACATAGACCATAAGATCCAGTAGTTTTAAAACCGTTTCACGCACAGCCAGAGCGGTTTGCATGACTTTAGTCGCCACTCGTCCAGCAAATTCATTTTGGAAGAAACTTAAACTTTGACCAATCAAATAGCGGTGCGCCATCCAGCGAATGCGCATCGGATAATTGCCCATTAACGACTGATGTTTAAGCATTGAATGCAAGAAAATTAGACCAGGGATCAACAGCAACACGACAACCCCATATAACATGAGCGTATCGCCTTCTTCCTGCATGAAGGTTTTTGGATCCCGTTCTGAAAACCAATCAACTAGCTGCCCCATAAAACCAAATAATGTCACTTCTAGTGCCGCTATACAGGCACTCAAAAACGACACAAACAGAATGATAGGCCACATGCCTTGCGTGTAATAACGGCAAAAAGCCCAAATCGATTTGGGCGGCTGTGTAGGCGGATCAGATGGGAATGCTTGTGTTAAGCGTTCAAAAAATGAAAACATGAATATCCTGAAACGAAATAGGCCTGACTGACCTACTCCTCAGTCTCAAAGCCCAATGCTTGTAATGCTTTATCAACCGTTGCTTTATGCTGTTCACGCCATTGAGGCAACGGAGTACTGGCATCTTTATGCGCCCTTGCCTCTGCTTTTTCAAGTGCTGCGAGTATGTCTGCCTGCGGAATGACGGCAATACCCTCTTCATCGGCAATTATATAGTCGCCATCTTCAACGGTCACGCCACCACATGTGACGGGCGTATTTAATGTCCCTATCTGCTTTTTTGCACCCGGCTTTGGGATAACGCCTTTGGCAAATACTGGAAACTGCATGTCGCGAATTTCAGCTAAGTCTCGCACGCGCCCATCAATCACGCATCCAGCAATACCATTTTGTTGTGCAATAGCGCATACGTTACCACCCGCAAGCGCATAGGTAGGATCGCCCACAGCAACAATAACATCTACAGGCTTTGCCCGATAAATTGCAGTGTGAAACATAAGGTGGTCACCATCAGGGCAGCTCACAGTATAAGCGCGCCCTACCAGTTTAGGAACGGGTTGCCATAACGATGATATGGCGGGATCTATAAACTGCGAAACCGGTAATGCATCAGCGAAATCACAAGGTGATAAAGCGCTGATGCGTTGAATGATGGCGTCCATGAATAATGCTCACATTATGCGGAAAACTTTAACGCTAGCATAATTAACCAGTAGCCGCACAATCCAAACTGAATAAGGAAGAACACAAAACGCATTTGAATAGCCAGATTGCTCGTCGATAGCACATGTGTAACAGATTGCAAAATACGCGCAGCGAGTAATACCCAAGCGAGTCCGTCAGTAATGACCGCACTGTTAGTGGCCAGTGCAAGTAGCAACGTACCACCAATAAGCACAAAGCTTTCACTGCAATTTGCTTGAGCCCTTGTCAGGCGCTGCCCAAACGGAGGTACATCACTTCCGTCTGCCGAATACCTTAATGATCCGTGCTGTTTTACCATCATCGTGCGATAACTCGCTAACAGCAGTAATAACAACATTGTCCAAAGAATATAACCAATTAACACGCTAATCGTCGCTGACATCATTGTCTCCTATTTTTACGACTGCGCGGTGATACTAACTCACGATTGGCGTAAGCTTCCGCGCTCGAACACGTTTACCTTTAACTTTACCGTCACGGAAAAACGCCATTGCACGTTTGACGCTGCGAAGTTTTACCGCAACAAAACTGACCGTGGCAGTCACTTTTATCTTTCCAATATCATCATTTAAGATACTTGCATCCTTGGTCAGACTACCCAAAATATCGCCAGGCCTTAATTTATCCTTTTTACCAGCACTCAGCTGAATAGTCGTATATTCAGGCGCAATGATACGGTTGGCGTGAAAACGTAGCGACTGCCCGCCTTTACGAGGCAAACTGCAATCCATATGTTCTTCGATACGTGCTACAAATATATCTTCCGCAGAGCTTGCCAATGAAATCGCTTTTCCTGATAGGCCAGCTCGGCCTGTTCGACCAATACGGTGGATATGCGTATCCGCGTCTTCGCTGACTTTAAAGTTGATCACCAATTCAACCGCTTCAATATCAAGCCCGCGAGCCGCAACATCCGTCGCCACCAATACACGAGCACTTCCTGACGCAAACATCGCTAGCATCGCAGTGCGATCGCGCTGTTCTAAGTCGCCGTGTAAGCCTACAGCAGAAAATCCACTGGCATTGAGTTCATCCGTCACAGCTTGTGTGTCTTTCTTGGTGCCACAAAAAACAATTGCTGTCGTTGGCTGCTCATCCGTTAACACTGCTTGCAGAGTTTGCAGCCGCGTGTGTTCCTCTACCCGGTACACCAATTGCGTAATGTTGCTTTGCACACTGTTGTCAGGCGCTTCCACACGCAGCGCATCTTGCGTCATTGACGCCATTAATTGATTTACACTGTCTGGAAATGTCGCCGAGAACAGTAGCGATTGATGTGACACTGGTAGGGCTTTACCAATCGCATTAAGTTCGTCCTCAAATCCCATATCTAACATGCGATCAGCTTCATCAAGGACAAAATGATTCACTTCATCCAATATCAAACGTCGCTTCATTAGGTGGTCCATTACTCGGCCCGGCGTGCCGACTATGATATTTGCACCATGCTTTAATGAGGCAATTTGTGGTGGCACTGGAACACCGCCGCACAAGGTCAACACTTTCACATTCGCAATGTACTGCGCCGCTGCGCGCATTTGTTCAGCCACCTGCTCAGCAAGCTCTCGCGTAGGACAAAGTATCAATGCTTGAGGTAAACGCGCCTGAGGATTAAGAGTATTTAATATAGGCAAGGTAAATGCCAAGGTCTTGCCAGAACCGGTTTTAGCTTTGGCAATCACATCTCGACCACTGACGGCAGGTGGGACGGCCAGCGCTTGAATGGGAGTTAGAGTGTGATATCCGCTGTTTTGCATGAACGTGTGCAAAGGCTCAATCAAGCCGAGAGTTTTTAACGTGACAGAATCACTCATCAACGCGTTTCCATAATTTTATAACCCCACCATCCTCATGCATCTTTAACGAGGTTTGTTGGCGGTATTGTGATAACCAATGTTCAACAAGAGCAGCAAATTGCGGTGACTGTTTTACTCTGTCAGACGCTTGTTTGAGTCGCTCAATTAACGTGTCTTTTGTACCTTGCTTTGAAATTGCTAAATACGTGGTCGCGAGCTGATAGGTGAATACTTTTTTAAGCCCAGCACACCTTGCCTCCAGAGCATCACACATCACATCTACACCACCATCGGAGAAGAACAAATATTCTGCATTCCCTGAAAGAAAGTTTGAAAGCACCGTCCCCCAGGTCTCTGACGTAACCGCAATATGCCCAGCATTGCGAATGAGATCTTCCCGGAAATCGCCTTTAAGCACTGCAATACGACTCTTTGCTGGAAGGTCACTCAAAGCATTGACCGGCTCTTGCGGCTCCGACAAACTAAACACCGAATAGGCATTCTGTGTGATCGGGGTTAGCCAGTGAAACAGTTCTTCGCGCTCGGCGGTTCGAGCCAGCGAAAACACCAATACATCCGACTTCATTTCACTTTCAACCAGTATGCGTTGCCAAGGTGCAGATAGAATTTCGGTATGTAGGCCGGCCTCAATCAAAATATTCTTTACCAGTTCCACCGCATAACCGGTTAATTGGCCGCGTTCATCGCGCACGGAAAATAAAGGTTCTAAATTTGTGATCACCCACAACGGGGAAGAAGCCCCCACCTTATTGTCTACTCGACCAAGTATAATAACGCCTTCAGATACCGACACATCTTCAGACACTAAGCGCAATTGTGGTAACCAGCGCTCCGCTAAATATTGAAATTGACGGCTACGAATAAATTGGCCTGCGGCTTCTGTAAGCTTAATCGCTAGCTCTCTATTCTCTTCCGTTTTAGGCACTGCCATGTAGCTGTATGAAACAGAGTGGGTGAATACTTTCTTTAACGCACCACACTGCAATAATTCGTTTTGACAGGTTAATGCCACACCGAGGTCAGAAAATAAAACGGCATCAACTCTTTCAAGCAACACCGAACCAACGGCCTGCGCCCATGAGTCGAGTTCAACAATCGTAATAAGTGGGTTTTGTCTTAACAATTCTTCTCGATAATCACCGCGTAACACGGACACTGAAATCGGCTCATTGATACCCGCAATAGACTCAAATGGTAACGCCTTGGTAGAGAACAAACCAATCGCATTGGCGGTCATTGGCGTAACCCAATAAAAACCATCTTCTCGTTCAGCTGTGCGGCCTATTCCGGTCGCAATAGTATTGGGTTGTGTGCCGACTTGGTTGATCAATCGAGCAAAGGGCAATGGTATAAACTCAGCGTCTAATTCCGCTTGCTGCAATACGGCACGAGCAAACTCAACTGAATACCCTGTCATTCGGCCATTATCTTGTTGCTCGCTAAATACCGGCAACGGACTCGTGAGTACGGTGATTTTTGATATGTCTGCGGCCAGCAGGTTCGCGGAAAACAGGGCAACCCCGACTCCCACGAAAAATTGGATAAAACTCAACTGCCGCAATGCTGCAACCTCTTATTTGGCCAAACGCCAGTTTATCGTAGTGCCCGCCATAAAAGGCACGATGTCATCGCCCGTTTTTAACGCTATTGACTCAGGGATAGTCCAAGGTTCGCGCCTTAACGTAATCGTATCAGTATTTCTGGGCAAACCATAAAAATCAGCACCATAGTGACTCGCAAAACCTTCTAACTTTTGCAGTGCGCCCAGCTCTTCAAATACTTGTGCATATAACTCTATTGCACTCCAAGCACTGTAGCAGCCTGCACACCCACAAGCTGACTCTTTCTTGTGCTTTTCATGTGGTGCAGAATCCGTACCTAAGAAGAACCGGTTGTGACCACTTTTTACTGTCTCACGCAAAGCTTGCTGATGAATGTTACGTTTTAATACGGGCAAGCAGTAATTATGAGGACGAATACCCCCTACCAATAAATCATTGCGATTCAGGAGTAGATGCTGCGGTGTGATCGTCGCCCCTAGGTAGTCAGAGCCAGCCGCGACAAATTCCGCTGCGTCTTTTGTTGTGATGTGTTCAAACACGACTTTAAGCTCAGGAAAATCTCGTGTAATCGCCACCATATGCTGGTCAATAAAGGCTTTTTCACGATCAAAGATATCGATATGATTGTCTGTCACTTCACCGTGAATGAGCAGTAGCATGCCCTGTTTCTGCATTTCTTCAAACACAGGGTAAAGTGAAGCGATCCCTTTTACCGCTGCATCTGAATTTGTTGTTGCGCCAGCAGGGTATAGTTTACTGGCCACAATGCCCGCTTTCTTTGCATTACGGATCTCTTCAGGTGTTGTGTCGTTCGTAAGATACAAGGTCACCAAAGGCATAAAATCGTTATCACTGCCAGCTGCGGCTAAAATTCGGTCTTTGTACGCCAGTGCCATTTGGGTCGTGGTCACAGGCGGTACAAGATTAGGCATGGCAATCGCTCGCTTGAAGCAACGCGTGGTTGCAGGAACGGTTTCAGCCAACATGTCGCCGTCGCGAAAATGAAGATGCCAATCGTCGGGAGCCGTAATGGTAAGTGAATCAGTCATAAGTGGATTGCGAATCTCTGTAGAACACGTAATGATATTATGCCTTAAAGCGAAGTCGTAAGCAGCAAAATGTCACTGGCATGATGAGTCACCACAAATGAAGAAAGCAATTTATCCACTTTCGGGTCACATAATGAATCGAAGTATAAGACTCTCACTATGACTTACAGCAAACTTTCACTGTTACGATTAATCGACGAGCAGCGTCCCAGCATGGCAAGGCGCTTGCTGATTGCCATGACCGACTGGGCGCTCGGCATCAACAAAATGAACGCGCTTTATCAACAGCACGCTATGCAAGGCATGTCTAAAGAGCGCTTCGCGGACACCCTGATCAAGATCCTCGATATCAAAGTAGAGGGACTGGATGAGCTTATCAATCGCATTCCTAAGACGGGACCGGTTGTTATTGCCAGCAATCATCCGTTTGGCGGAATTGAAGGCGTGATCCTCGCGCGCGCGCTATCAACTGTGCGTCCTGACCTAAAGGTATTAGCCAATCAAGGCCTCAAACTCTTTCCAGAGCTGCAAGACTATTTTATTTTTACCAATCCTTTGTCAGCTAAAGATCCACGCAATGCACCATCAATTAGGCAGTGTAAGCGGCATGTACAGGAGGGGGGCGCACTACTAATTTTCCCCGCAGGAAAAGTCAGTTACCGAGATCGCAAATCTCAACGGTTGAGAGAGCATACTTGGAATCGTATAGTGGCCAACCTTGGTAAATCAGACCAATGCCAATATGTTCCACTGTTTGTCAGTGGTGAAAACAGTGCTTTGTTTTATTCGGTCGAACGTATTTATCACAAGTTACGCATGTTTCTATTGGGCCACGAATTACTCAATAAACATGGCGCTGAAGTATCTATCGCTGCTGGCTTTCCGGTGGGCGCAAAGCATATTTCATCAGCTGAACAATGTCGTTTACTGAGTTACGCCCAGCAGCCTGATTGGCGTATGCAATGGCCACCGAACCGATATACCGAACTGCAACCGTTAGCGGCGCCTACCGATCCTAACGCGATGGTTATGGAGCTCGCTTCTCTACCTGATAAACAGCATTTAGTCGAATACAAACAATATGACATTTACTATGGTTATCAGTCTCAAATGCCCAATGTGGTAACGGAAATCGCACGCCTTAGAGAAAGTGTTTTTCGCGAACTTAACGAGGGCAGTGGCGAACCGATTGACACCGATTACTTTGATAGCACCTATACTCACCTATTCGTATTTGACCGGGAAGAAAAAGCTATCGTAGGTGCTTACCGGATGGGTCAAACTGATCGATTGCTGGCAAACGGCGATTTATCGCAACTGTATTTGAGTCGCATGTTTGATTTTACACCTGACTTTGTCAATCAGCAGACCCCTTGCCTCGAGATGGGCCGTTCATTTCTGATCCCGCGAATGCAACGCTCTCACGTAGGGTTGTATTTATTGTGGAGAGGGATTGGCGCTTTTGTGAGTCAATTTCCACAATACCGAACCTTGTACGGTACCGTCTCTATTAGCAAGATGTATGATACGCGCAGTGTAAAACTGATTGAACAAGCCTATGTGACCCCCACTCAAGCAGTTAAGCCCAAAACAGCTTTCTTGATGGCTGACAATGCTGAAATTGTCGACAGCACAACACAACAATCCTTGATTGATTATCTACCAGCCTTACTACAAAGCATTGAACCCGACGGGAAAAGTATTCCCATATTAATGAAACACTATTTGCGACTGGGAGCCACATTTCATTGTTTAGGTATTGATGCCAACTTCAATGATACGCCAGGCTTTTTATTGAGTGTAGATTTACCCAGAGCGCCTGAAAAACAATTACAACTGTATATAGGTGATGAGTGGCAGGCGTATCGTGACTACTCACCATTGGCAGACATGTAACTCACCGTAGCGGGTGCATAACCAAACAAATCCGGCACAGATTTACCTTGTAGCGAACGGATGATAGCAATAAGTGAGTAATGGTGAATGGCGTGACTGGACACGAACATTACTTCTCGCGCCAATGTTGACACACATCGCTGATTCACTTGCTGTGTAACCGATATCTCACTTGAGACGGTAACCGACTGAGCCAATACATCTGCGCTGAGCGTTTGTAACCAGCGTTGAATGGCCTGCAACGCTTCAATTGCCACAGCCACAGACAACTCAATATTTGAGTCGCGATTACGTTGGTTATAGTCCACGACGCCTGATAAAGAGCCTGTTTGTAGAGCCAGATAATGGTCGATAATATGGCGTATGTGCTGACCTATGGAGCCACTAAAGTGCGGTGTGAGCACCTGCTGATATTCTTCAGATGACAATTCATTCAGTACTTCGAGCGCCTGCGAGACGACTTCTACTTGGCTTTGCAACATAAAGATTTAGCGTCCATTCGTTGGAACTGGTTGATTTTCAACCGTTGATTTAGAGTAACAGAATAAACAGACCTGCCAAGTGCTAAAGGTCTTTCAGACGCGTTTCATTATTCTTTCTGCTCAACCCATATAAACTGCTCAGTGTCATAGCCGTGTTGCTGTGCAATGCCCAACAACGTGTTGATATCTTCTTGTGGCATTACTGGCGTACGAGACAAAATCCACAGGTATTCTCTGTCAGGTCCGGTCACCAACGAATATCGATAATCTTGTTTATCCAGCGCCAATATCACATAGCTGGCATAAAATGGACCAAAGAAAGAAACTTTTAAATGTCCTTCGCTAGGTTCTCCAACAAAGTACGCTTTCCCCGTCGCTTCACGCCAATTTTGCTGCTCAGTATCAAACCCTTTGTTCAATACATTCACGCCACCATCCTCACGCAGTGAGTATGTTGCCGTGACCTGTTCCAACCCTTCTTCAAACGGGTGATCAAAGCGTGCTATCTCGTACCACTGGCCCAGATAACGGTTCAGTTCAAAGTCGGTTACAGGTTTTACACCTTCCGGTACGCCAGTGCATCCCACTACCGCAAACAACAAAATAGCGCAGCATAGGCCTTTTAGAACGCTCGAATTTTTCGCGATTTTCATCAATTTATCCCCGTTTTACAGCGAATCTCTGCCACAATAGTCTACAAACGTATTCATACGCATCACTGACAAAATTTGATTAAGCTAGTTTTATGAAAAACAAACAAACCTTGCCAATACACCAGTATTTGCCTGATGCCAGTCAGGTTGTTTATGGCTGCATGGGGCTCGGCGGTGGCTGGTCCAACGCACCGGTTAGCCAAAGTGACATTGCGCAAACACAAAAGGTCATCGAAACAGCACTAGCGAACGGCATAACGCTGTTCGACCATGCTGATATTTACACCTTTGGTAAAGCTGAAGAAGCATTTGGAAAGTGCTTAGAGCGGTCACCGCAGCTACGTGAAAGCATGCTAGTACAAAGCAAGTGTGGCATTCGTTTTGCCGATGAAAAAGGCCCTAAGCGGTATGACTTTTCAGCCCAATGGATCACGCAATCTGTAGAGAACATTCTTAAGCGCTTGTCTACTGAATACTTAGATGTATTGCTACTGCATCGTCCCGATCCTTTGATGGAGATAGAAGAGACCGCGGGGGCTCTGAATCAACTGTTGGCGCAAGGCAAAATACGCCATATCGGTGTATCCAATATGCATTCCGGCCAATTGCGCTGGCTTCAGCAAGCGCTAGATGCGCCCATAGTAGCGAATCAGATAGAAATGAGCCTGGTTCAATTTGATTGGCTGGATGAATCGCTTACAACGGGCAGCGCACAGGCGCGCGATAATAGTTTTGATAGTCATTTGTTAACGTATTGTCAGGAACACAAAGTACAGCTGCAAGCCTGGGGTAGTTTGGCACAAGGCAAAATTACCGACATAAAGCGTGCGCAAACGGCTGAGCACCAACATGTGGTTAGCTTAGTCCAAGATCTGAGTGACATTTATCAATGCTCCGCAGAGGCCATTGTGTTGGCGTGGCTAATGCGTCTTCCCCAACACATTCAACCGATCATTGGAACAACCAACACTGACCGCATCGCCGCTTGTGCGCAAGCAATGTCTATTTCGCTTAGTCGCGAACATTGGTATGCACTGTATGAGGCCGCGCGTGGACACGAAGTGCCATAGTGGCTCATAACAAGGAAAACATCATGAATAGAATAAGACTATCCATTCTTCTATTAGCGATATCCGCAGGCCTAGCGGGCTGCAAGCCAGCTCCAGATGAGGGTTCAGCTGCAATAGCAGAACAGCAAGCCCCCGTTATCCCTCTCGATACTGCGCCCCCTCCCGAGTACGCTTCACATATACGAGACGTACGAGATGATGTGTTCTATTTTGTCCTTCCCGATCGTTTTAATAACGCTGACCCGTCCAACGATAATGGCTTCTCTACTCAGCCAATTTCAGCTGGTGGATTAGACGTTACATCAAAGTGGGCCTTTCATGGTGGCGATATGAAAGGTATAGAGGAAAAACTCGATTACCTGCAAGGATTGGGCGTTACTGCTATCTGGATGACACCTATCTTACGTAATCAGGCGATTCAAAGTACCGGTTTTGCCCATCACGGTTATTGGATCTTAGACTTTACCCAAATCGATCCGCATTTTGGTGGCAATGACGATTTACGCAGCCTAATCGACGCGGCGCATGCCAAAGGCATGAAAATATTCTTTGATATCATTACCAACCATACCGCCGATGTTATTCGCTACAAAGAATGCCATAAACCCGATGGTAGTTTTATTGAGGGTGAGTCGGAATGTGCTTACAAAAGCACTCAACAATTGGCAGAGGGAGATAGCTACACGCCCTATATTCCTGAAGGTTTAGAAAGCGTTAAAACGCCGGCGTGGCTCAATGATCCCAAGTATTACCACAACCAAGGTGACAGTTTCTGGCAAGGCGAAAGTGCGCTCAATGGTGATTTTGTTGGGCTCGATGATTTACGCACATCAGATCCATTTGTTGTGCAAGGCATGATTGATATCTACAAAAACATTATTTCCGAATTTAAGCCAGACGGATTCCGTATCGACACGGTCAAGCACGTCGACTTATCTTTCTGGGAAGCCTTTTCTCCTGCCATCATGGAGCATGCACTCGCCGAAGGTATAGAACACTTCCATATTTTTGGTGAAGTCTATGATGGTAATCCAGCGGTATTGAGCCGATACACCACATTAGGCAATATGCCGTCTGTATTGGACTTTGGTATTCAGTTCGCAACCAATGACTTTTTCTTCAAAGATGATCCGGTCGATAGTCTAGCAAGGCTTATCCAAAACGATGATTACTACAATGATGCAGATAGTGATCCCACGCGTTTAATGAATTTCCTCGGCAATCATGATATGGGCCGTGTAGGCATGTTTATCCAGCAAGCTCAACCCGATGCCAGCGAAGCTGAACAACTTAGACGCAACCTACTGGCTCATGCTTTTATGTATGTATCGCGCGGTGTACCGGTTATCTATTACGGCGATGAACAGGGGTTTACTGGCGATGGTGGGGATGTTGATTCACGCGAGAATATGTTTGCCTCCCAAGTAGCCAGTTACAATGACAATGATTTAATTGGGACCGATGCAACAACCGCTGACAACAATTTCGATCCTGATCACCCGCTCTATCAAGGGCTACGCGCACTGGCTGGCTTACGCTTACAACACGATACTTTGCGTTATGGCTATCAACACCTGCGCAGCGTATCGCTTAGCAATACTGACGTGGACAGCTCACGTGTCTTAGCGTTTTCTCGTGTTGAACCTGACAAAAACGTTGAATATTTGGCGGTCTTTAATCCAAATGCTTCATCCGTAACAGCAACCATCCCTGCAAGAGCAGTCTATGAGCCTATTGTTGCTGCAATAAATGCGACTCAACAAGATGATTCACTATCACTTTCAATCGCACCTTTTTCGTTTGCTTTGTATCGCAGCCAGTCTGCCGTAGTGCCATCCACGCCAGTCAATGTTGAGCTTGAGCAATATGCTGAAAATCAACGGATCAGATTTGACTATAAGATTACGTACCAACAGCCGAACGATATGCCACTGGTGAGTGTTTCGACATACGCTTTAGATAAGCAAGGGCAGCGCACCCTACTCTCAACCGATTACACTCAAGATTACGCTGCTGTGGTGCCGCCGCGCAGGCTGCTAGGCAATGTAGAGATAGAAGTGGTCGTTGATAACCTGCAAGGCGTGCAATTATCTAAACGGTTTCCGATTGACCTGTCGATCATTAAAACGCCGGTAGAATAATATGAGCGGTTGCGTGTTTGGCGTCCACCACATTGCGATCATTTGCAGTGACTATGAGCGCTCAAAAGCATTTTACTGTGATGTGTTAGGTTGTGCTGTCATCGCCGAACACTATCGCAGTGAACGTCAATCATTCAAACTCGATTTAGCGATCCCGGGCGGCGGACAAATCGAACTGTTTTCGTTTCCATCACCGCCCAAAAGACCGAGCAAACCAGAAGCACTGGGGCTTCGCCATTTATCTTTCGCAACACACGATCTAGACCAATCCATCGCATGGCTAGGTCAGCACGGTGTTACAACAGAGCCCGTTCGAGTTGACCCCTATACGCAAAAACGCTTTACCTTCTTCTGCGATCCCGATGAATTACCCCTTGAACTCTATGAAATAGACAGCTCAATCTGAGAATAAAAATGTTGGTCTCGTTTGATTTTGACTATACTTAAAGAACCAAAGGAAATGGCATCATCCAACGTTCAAGGAGAACACCATGGGAAACGAGCATCAAAAGCTTGCCGCTGAGTTTATCTGTCCAGATTGCGGCAGTACTAATCATTTAACGCCATCATTGTGCGCGGAAAAGTATCGTGAACATCAACTACGCTGTTCGCGTTGCAAACACATGTTAGAAGTAGTTGTAGCGGATGGAATTGGCAACCGCCTCAACGTCATCGCCAGCAGTTTGGATACTGATAACCCCACTACATAATCGGTGTATCCTCCTCAACAGCTTCTAGCACCGCCCTTTTTTGTAAGTAAAGTCGCTCCGTTTCAGGCCGGTATGCCAACGTAGCGGCTTGTTTGAGCGCTTCATCAGCTTTGACTAGTTCTTGCGTTTGATAGTAGCTTTTCGCCAACGCAAAGTATGCTTCATGTAAATAAGGCGCTTTTTCCAAGGTTTTCGCCAATAAAGAGCGCGCAATGAAATGTTTACCCTGCTGGATCCGTTCGTTAGCGAGGTCTAACCAACGATAGGGATTACTGTCATCTGCCTCGAGTAAATTTTTTGAAATACGTTCGGCCTGTTCGGTATTGCCTTGCTGACGCAGTAATTCGGCATAATTAGATAACAAATTCAAGGAAGAGTGAGATTGAGAATACCCATATCGATACAGGGCTAATGCTTTTTCCGGCTCTCCCAATTTGTTTAACACCACCGCCATTGCATTTAGTGTTTCAAGATCTGAAGGTGCCACTCGCAATGCTTGAGTTAATAACTGATAGGCTTGTGGATATCGCCCATATATAATTTCATCGCTGGCTAGATTACGAAAATACATTGCAAGGAATGCCTTTTCATCGATCATATTGCCACGTATATTCGAGCGATCGGGGAAGTAATCAATGATAATTTTCCCGCGAATAAACTTACCGCTTTCCTCTTCCTCAGATATCGCTTCAAATAAGTGCGTTCGCACATGTGTAGACAACGTCATGACGTTGTCAAAGCGGCGGTACACAGGAGCTGTATTCACTTCCTGGTAGGCAACATCCAGCCCTGCCAGATTAGCCAAAGCAGTGGTGACGATGGCCAAAGAGAGACAGTTCCCACTATGTGTTGACAGTGCCGTTTGAGCATCAAAGGTTTTACCTAAGTAGGAAAAACCGACGTAAAGATTATCAATGTAGTTATAGAGTCGACGGTGTTCAGCAACACCGGCCCGTATAGGATCATTATAGTAGTCCCAAAAGTGAGCTATTTGTTCTGGAGACAGGGCAAAAATGGATTGAATGTCGGGGGGCGGCAAGGTATTGGGTTGAGATGGCACGCTGAGTAATGTGCGTAGCTCATCTGGTATTCCCAGTTCAAAGACATTATCTGTCTGTATTGGAGTGGGCGTAGAAGTACAACCCCAAAGACTCCAACACAGCCATACCAGCGCTATACGTCGAACCATGTAATGACAACTTCCTTGCGTGCGGTTCTCGCTAGCGTAACGATTTACGGGTCTCTTAACAAGCCACTGAAACTATCTCTACCCGAAAAACTCTCGACGTAACTCTTTGTCTGTTAAAAACTTTCCGCCAAGTGCTGAGGTTTTGGTGTACGAATTGTTGTCGCGGATACCACGCGCTTTAACGCAGTAATGAGTAGCATTGATACTCACAGCAACATCTTCTGTGCCGGTTAATGCTTGTAGCGCTACCATAACTTGCTGCGTAAGACGTTCCTGAACTTGAGGGCGCTGTGCGAAAAAGCCCACCAATCGGTTAATCTTGGATAGACCAATTACTGTGTCTTTAGGGATATAAGCAACGCTTGCCGTCCCATCGATAGTGACAAAGTGATGCTCACAAGTGCTCGTCACGCTGACATCTGTCACCTGTACAGGCTGGTCGATGCGCATCTTATTTTCGATTTGGGTAATTTTCGGGAACTTGGTGTAATCGAGACCAGCAAAAATTTCGTCCACGTACATTTTAGCGATACGCGCTGGCGTGTCTGCCAAACTATCATCGCGAAGGTCCAAGCCTAAGGTTTCCATGACTGTTTGCATGGCGTGTTGGATCTTCTCGCGCTTTTGCTCATCCGACAAACGGTTTGCCACCATCGGCGTTTCCAATCCTTGTGCAACCAGAGCATCTCTAACAACTTTTGCTTCTGGTGATATTCTCGGCTCCAATGCATCACGCACGACCACAGCTTCGTTTGATATCATAGCGTTTCCCAGTTTCCTCTTGAGTCAGTTATACGTAATAACTTGGCAATTGGGATTAGTTGACCACAAAAAAAACCAATGTCACCATAATCCACGTACTGACCGTTACATCTTTCACAACATGCCCCTTCGGCATTCGCACTAAAAGGATACGTTGATTGAAATCACCTGTTTTGATTACCGGTGGCACACAGCGACTCGGATTGGCTGTTGCAGATCACTTAATCGCACAAGATTTCCCTGTGATTATAACATACCGGCGCAGAAAACCATCAGTTGATGCATTATCTGCGCGTGGTGCACACATGATCGAGGCGGATTTTTCGACCCAATCCGGTATTGAAGCCGCTATTGATCAGGTCAAAGCTTACACGACGTCGTTACGCGCTGTTATTCACAATGCCTCTGACTGGGACAAGGAAACACCTGAAAGCGACTATGCCGCATTGTTTAACAAGATGATGCAAGTGCACGCGTCTGCTCCCTACCAAATGAATCTAGCGTTTGAATCCCTGTTAACCGCCACGGATACCGTAACAGACATCATTCATATGACGGACTATGTCCAACAAAAGGGTAGTCAAAAACACATTGCTTATGCGGCGAGTAAAGCCGCACTGCACAACTTAACACTTTCATTTGCCAGTAAGTTAGCACCAAAAGTCAAAGTCAACAGCATCGCGCCTGCCTTGGTGATGTTTAATGAACATGACTCAGCGGAGTATCGCCAATCGGCAATTAAAAAGTCCATTTTAGAAATCTGCCCGGGCCCGCAAGAGGTTGTAAAGGCTGTAGCTTATCTACTGGAAAGTGATTTTGTTACCGGACAAACTTTGCATCTCGATGGTGGGCGGCATTTAAAATAAAGTGCGTTATAATTGCGTTTTCGATTGATAAGTGAATACAAAGTTCGTGACTGCAACATTACTTCCTGAATGGACCCCATGTGAAGCTGTGATACTCGCGTGGCCCAATGAAAATACAGATTGGGCACCGTGGTTATCTGATGTAGTGAATACCTATACTGATCTAGTCAAAGCGATTAATGCTGCTGGCGCAGGTGTTATTTTACTATGTCGTGAGCAAGATAAACCGGCCATTCGCGAGACGTTGGCCGGTGCGCATGTATTACTATTAGACGCGCGCTACAATGATACATGGGTAAGAGACTATGCATTCTTAACCGTCGCCGAAGGTAATAAACGTGTGCCGGTTGAATTTCAATTCAACGGTTGGGGTAACAAGTTTAATGCACAACGTGACAATGAGGTTAATCAACGCTATTTGAGTGCACTGTGTAAACACCAAATCAAAACAAGTTCAGTCGTGTGTGAAGGCGGTGCATTAGAAATTGACCAAAACGGCCATCTACTTTCAACATTATTGTGCTTGTCAAATCCGGAGCGAAACGGTGCGATGACATCGTCACAATACAGTACAGAATTTGCACGTATATTGGGAAGTTCACAAACCACTATTCTTAGGCACGGACACTTGGAAGGCGACGATACAGACGGACATATTGATACATTAGTGCGTTATACCCCAGATAGCGGACTGGTTATCCAAAGTTGCCACAATCGTCCAGACGATGGTCATTATGAAGGTTTGTCTAATTTGGTCGATGAATGCAAACAAGCTTTTCCGTCTCACGATGTGTTTGAGTTGCCGTTACCCGCGATCTTCAATGAAGACAACGACAGACTACCCGCCTCATATGCGAACTATCTCATTTGCAATGATTCAGTGTTATGCCCTGTATATGGCCAAGCGGAAGATGAGCAAGCAATCTCGGCCATTCAACAAGCCTATCCAGCCTTTACCGTAGTGCCCGTGAATTGCTACCCGTTAGTTCAACAGTATGGAAGTTTACATTGTATTACGATGCAAGTGCCTGTTGATACACTGAAGCCTGAAATCCAACACCAGCTTACTCAAGGAGTCACTGAATATGTCAGCTAAACCAGCACGTTTAACCGTTGGGCTTGTGCAGCAAGCCGTAGAAAGTAATGATAAAAGCGTTAACTGGAACAAAAGTGCTGACAGGGTACGCGAATTAGCAACAAAGGGTTGTGAGCTCGTATTGCTTCAGGAATTACACAGCACGCTGTATTTCTGCCAAAACGAAGACGTAAATGCCTTTGATTTAGCAGAGCCTATCCCTGGTGATGCAACAGCGTTTTTTGGTGCGCTTGCAGATGAACTCAATATCGTTCTGGTTACGTCGTTGTTTGAAAAGCGTGCCTCAGGCTTGTATCACAACACAGCGGTTGTATTTGACCGTAGCGCCGACATTGCCGGTACGTATCGAAAAATGCATATCCCTGACGACCCAGGCTTCTACGAGAAATTCTACTTTACGCCCGGTGATTTAGGCTTCAACCCGATTGAAACATCGGTTGGTAAACTTGGGGTGCTTGTCTGCTGGGATCAGTGGTATCCAGAAGCAGCCCGTTTGATGAGCATGGCTGGGGCCGACATATTGTTTTACCCCACCGCGATCGGCTGGGATTTAAACGACGACAAAGCCGAGCAATTACGTCAACACGATGCGTGGCACACTATACAACGCGCGCATGCTGTAGCGAACTCTGTCCCCGTTGTTGTTGCCAACAGAACAGGGTTTGAGCCCTCACCAGATGCAGTCCCAGGCGATAACACAGATGGCATTGAATTTTGGGGGCAAAGCTTTATCGCCGGGCCACAAGGTGAAATCCTCGCTCATGCCAGTGCGGATAAGGAAGAAACTTTAATGGTGGAAATCGACATGACACGCACCGAGTCAGTGAAACGTATTTGGCCGTACTTTAGAGACCGTCGTATAGACGCTTACGAAGACCTAACCAAGCGTTGGCGCTCGTAAATTACTTTCGAATGAATAAAGATACGGGTATTGGTTGTAACCAATCTGAGACAACTAATACCCTCACTTGCCGGTAAAGTTACCCCCCAAACATCCTTCTATTAATGTCCCTTGCGATACGTATGGGTAACACACTTAACTATGCTTTACCCTCGTTGTCTTATCATGGCCGGACGAAAAACGTCATGCCGCTATGCAGATGTTGGAGCTTGAGTCCAGAGTACTGATTCCTGATTCCTGATTCCTGATTCCTGATTCCTGATTTTTGGTTTTTGATTTTTGATTTTTGATTTTTGATTTTTGATTTTTGATTTTTGATTTTTGATTTTTGATTTTTGATTTTTGATTTTTGATTTTTGATTTTTGATTTTTGATTTTTAGTTTTTGATTTTTGATTTTTAGTTTTTGATTTTTAGTTTTTAGTTTTTAGTTTTTAGTTTTTAGTTTTTAGTTTTTAGTTTTTAGTTTTTAGTTTTTAGTTTTTAGTTTTTAGTTTTTAGTTTTTAGTTTTTAGTTTTTAGTTTTTAGTTTTTAGAATAAAGAACATATATTCTTATAATTCAAACATTTGATTTACATTGCATAAATTTTATTTTGATTGATGATAAACAGTCGTCTTTGTTGAGGTGATACCCACTGACATAATGCCGAATCGTTTACATCTAAACCACCAGTAAATGCGCCAAACGCCGGCATGACCAACAAGTCATCAGTGACGATAAAGCAGCGCCCCGACACAGAATGACGCGCGACACGAATGTTTGCTTTGGGGTGAAAATGACCAAATATTTGTGCATCAGCGTCATACGATTGCAATGGTTCATGCGCGAATACAATATTGTCTAATAACAATTCAGAACTCACATCACCAGGCAACGCATTTGGCACATCAGGATCATGATTCCCGGTTATCCATATCCATCGCTCGACTTGTTTGACGACGGTAGCCAGTCTTGTGCGATCACGTTTATCCATACGTGTCCAAGCATTCATATCGTGAAATGAATCCCCTAAACAGATAACCGTTTCGGGTTGAAACATCGCGATATCCTCAGCCAAACGATCTAGCGTGGCAATGCTGTCATAGCCAGGGATCGGGTTTCCTTGCTGAGCCAAATAACTGCCTTTTTCAAAATGAAGATCTGACACTAATAACGTTTTCTGAGCCGGCCATAGCAGGCTGCCACTGGCATTTAATAAGAATAAATGTTCTTTCAAGCGAGCAGGCAGTGAGTAACGAAGTGCAACTTGTCGCTCAAGAGTAGCCTCATGCATGGGTCGCTTTCCTATCACCTTCAGACAACAATACGCGCACCTCTTCCATCATTTGCTCGGCCTCTAAATACAAATTGGCTTGCTCCAATAATGCTTCTCGCCCCGCCCCTTTGACTTGTTCACTGCGCACATCCAGTACAATAGGAATTGCCAATGGCGACACTTTATCTAACGCAATGTATTGCGTTTTGCCTACATACCGGATCAACAAGTCGCCTAAACGGCTGAGGTCCAATAGTTCCCGCTCGGCATCTTCTCGCGTCACTTGTAGCAGAATGTGGTCAGGATCGTATGCGCGCAATGTGTCATAAATAAGGTCGGTGGAAAATGTCACCTGACGCATCGATTTTCGCTGACTATGATATTGCTGTTCAATCAATCCACTGACCATGGCCACATGCCTGAAAGAACGTTTTAACATGGGGGATTCCAGCATCCAGTCCTCTAATTCATCGCCCAGAATATCAGGGTTAAACAGTTGCGGAATGTGTTCAGCAAGTACAGGCTTGAGTGAACATACGGATAGACCATAGTCTGTGATGCTAAAACTCAATGGCTTCAGGCTCATTTTCTCCATTCGTCGCGTGATCAACATCCCGAGAGTTTGGTGGGCTTTACGTCCGTCGAATGTATAAAACAACGTATATTGCGCTTTACGATAGGGAAACTGTTCAATCAAGATAGTATTGGTGTCTGGTACGCGTGAATACTCAGCCTGTAAATTAAGCCATTCTTTTACATCGGCAGGTAAGCGCGGCCATTGTTTTGGGTCTGCCAACAACGCTCGAACACCTTCTGCTAAGAAGGTCGACATTGGCATTTGCCCACCTACATAACTCGGAATTTTGGGGTCTTTCGCTTTACTGGGCCTGGCTTCAAGAAACATATCCCGAATGCCCTCAAATTGAAGTACTTCACCGGCAAAGTAAAAAGTATCCCCCTTGACCAATTGCTGTGCGAAATATTCTTCCACTTCACCAATAACCGACCCTTGATGGGCTCGACGTAGGCGCTTCACTTTAAGCCTTCCGGCTTCAACAATAGTGCCTATATTCTGACGATGGCGTTGGATCACGCGTTTTGAGGCTGGCGTGTAGCGTCCATCGCCTAGAGGATCGAGGCGTCTGTAACGCTCATAGCCACTTAGCGCATACCCTCCATCTACAGTAAATTGCCACAACGCATCAAAAACCGACCTTTCCAAAGCTGCATATGCAGGGGATTGAACCACCAGCCTATATATTTTATCTGGTGTGGCAGGTGCACTGCACACTGCATTCATAATGAATTGAGGAATAATGTCCAATGCGCCACGAATAAAAGGCTCTCCATCAAGCTGGTGATGAGTTATAGCCCTAATGGCGGCTTCACTTTCTAATACTTCAAATCGGTTGGCGGGTACCAAGAAGGCTTCAGAAGGCTCATCCATGCGATGATTACTTCGGCCAATGCGCTGGAGCAATCGACTGACACCTTTTGGGGCTCCGACTTGGATCACGCGCTGAACATCCCCCCAATCTATACCCAGCTCCAATGCAGACGTAGTGACTACAGCCCTGATCTTGCCTTGAGACACCAAAGCTTCGGTTTTGCGGCGCTGCTCTTTGCTGAGGGAGCCGTGGTAAATCGCGATAGGCAGGGCTTCTGAGTTCACTTCCCATAACAGTTGAAACAATAACTCGCATTGCGCACGTGTGTTAACAAATACCAAGGTTGTACCAACGGCTTTAATAGCGGCGTAGATTTCATCAACCGCATATTTCGCCATAAAACCACCAAACGGAATGCGCCCCTTACATTCAAGGATTGACACTTTGGGGAGCACAGTATTGTCGACTTGCAATATGCTGGCGGGTTGATCCACTTTTCCTAACCAAGCCGCTAACTCAGCCGGTTTCGCTACAGTAGCTGATAACCCAAAGGTTATGCATTTGGGGGCGTGTTGGCGTAATTGTGCCAAAGCTAAATTGGTGAAGTCGCCCCGCTTACCATTCGCAAATGCATGCACTTCATCCACAACTATGCATTTTAGTTTTGCGAATAGGCTTGGCGCATCAGCATAGGACAACATTAACATAAGCGATTCAGGCGTTATCAACAGCATATTTGGCGGATTCTTCCGTTGCCGGGCGCGCTTATGGCTCGACGTGTCACCGGTACGTGTTTCAACCGAAATATCTAATTGCATATCTGCAATTGGCTGCAAAATATTACGTTCAATATCGTGCGTTAACGCCTTCAGAGGAGAGATGTAAAGCGTATGAAGCCCACGCTGTGGATGTTGAGATAACTCAACTAGCGACGCTAGCAAACCGCTCAAAGTTTTGCCCGCACCTGTCGGTGCAATAAGTAAGGTTGATTGACCCTTTTGATAAGCGGACAACATTTTCTGTTGATAGTCGCGCAAAGACCAACCCTTGGCACTAAACCAACGCTCAAATTGTTTCGGCAGGCATTTACTCTCAGCAGTCATGCTACTAAAACGAAATTAACCTTGATGTCGATCATATCGGGAGGTCGTTATTCGAGAATCAATTTATATCGCCCTTATTTTCCGCGAATAGAGCATGGTTTTACCCAATGTCAGACTAGCATTTCGCTGCAAATCAGCACTGTCAATTGAACTCAAAAACCCCGCTTCCGAGCTCAAAATAAACGCAAACATGAGATTTGTTGATATAAGTTTTGCGGTCTTTCAAACACGCTAAGGACCCAATACGGTTAGTTGGCGTTACACGACTAGGAGTCATTTTGAAATTACATGTAGTATTTAACAGCGCACTGATTGCGGCTATTGTAAGTATTTGTCCAGCCAGCGCAGCAGAGAACGAACTCACCTTATCTGCCGTATCCGTTCAAGATAATGTTTACAGTATTATTTCGCCCCATTACGGACGGCCAACCGAAGATAACTGGGGCTGGAACTCAAATAGTCATTTTGTCGTTACAAATGACGGCGTGTTAGTTGTCGATACAGGCTCATCTTCCATCATTGGAAAAGCGATTATCGAGGCGGTAAAAAGCGTTACTGACAAGCCTATTCGCTGGGTTGTGAATTCACACAGTCATGCTGATCACTGGTTGGGTAACCAAGCCTTTGCAGCGCTCGGCGCCGAAATTATATCCACACCAACGTCACTGGCAACCATGAAAATTGACGGTGAAATGGATGTAAAGGCATTTTCTCGTATGACCAATGGGAAAACAGGCTCACCCAAGCTTACATACCCCACACATTTCATTCCAAGGAACCAATCCCGTATGTTTGGTGAGGTAGAAGTACAGTTCTTATTGTCTGGCGACGGGCACTCTCCAGGCGATTTATTGCTCTGGTTGCCACAACAAGCCATTGTGATCGGCGGTGACAATATGAATTCACAGTGGCTTCCAATAATGACGCCCCGCGGCGATGTGCCTCATCTTATAAAAACGCTTGAACACGTCGCTAGCCTTGAACCTAAATATGTTTTGACCGGCCACGGTGATATCACCAACCTAGATTCCATTGTCCGTGACATTCAATTTCTAACGAGGGCATGGGATAGCATCGTTAGCGCCGTAAAACGCAAAGAGTCACTCACTGATATCCAATTGAAGATACGGGGCACATTAGCACCACTCTATCAAATGCAATATCAGGACTTTGATTCCAGCATTGAATACTTCGTTGAAATGATGGTTCAAAAGCAAACTCATTCGTAACAGCTGCAAAAGTGCATCGATGGTTTATTCGATCGATGCACTTCCATTTAAGCGTTATTGATAAACTGCCATATCGTCGGCATGCCAACGCTTACTGCGATGATAAACCGCCATTTGCACAAATAAACTTAATGGCAATATAAGCCATACACCCTGCACAGCCGTATCCGCAGTGTGTAAACCCAATAGTGAAAAGATAACAACTGAGGCTGCTATGCCAATAAAGCTGCGTTGTACATCCTGCCTACGCTTTTCAGTTTTATCGTCTTGATTGATGAGCTTGTCTGCAGATTTACCGTAAATGGCCTTATAAATTTGCCAAAATAATAGTCCATTTGTTGCCACAAACAGGCCCGCTAAACCCAGCTTCTTGATCAATGCCAACTGATCGTTTGAAAAGATGATATTCAGCGTCAACAAAATTGATAGCACCAATAAAAACAAGTACGAAATGGATAAGTGGTCAAACACGCTTCGATGTACTATCGATACGCTTTTGCTCTGTCTTGTTATGATTTTCGCCCGACGCTTACTCGCCAGCTGTAAAACCAATAGTGAATAAAGTGAAGGAGTAAGCTGAATAGCGGTGCATATTACCCAGAAGCTGTAGAAACTCATCTGGTGCGCATAGTCGAGGTATACTCCTACCCCAATGAGCATAATAGAAATGATGTCCAGCATGATACGTACAATGATATGTACTATCTCCGTCTGTAACGAGAATACATAAAAATGAGGGTAGGCACTTGGTGGATATTGTTTAAATAGGTCGAGCTGAGTTTGTACCCATCTTGATGCACATATGAACGATATAACACACGCTTGAGCAAGCACAGCAAGGTAAACAATGCTAACTGGAGAAGGCATCATGAAATCGTGCCTCAACCTTTCATAATCGAATTAAAACTATTGCGGATTTCAGAATCAATAGCACCAAACTTTCTCAGCTTGTCTATTGCAGATTGAAGTTCCTGTTCAACTTTTGATTGCATGTTTTCATCTAAATGTTCGCTAGCACTGGGCTTTATGAATGTTCCGCGGAAGCCTTTAGAGATAATCACCTGATCTCGTTCTAAAATTTTAAACGCCTTGGCAACCGTGTTTGGATTAACATCAGCCTCATTCGCAATTTGGCGAATTGAAGGCAATTGAGTCCCCCCGGTTAGCGCCCCTGAAGCCACACCATCTTTGACTTGTTCGACTATTTGTCGATAGATGGGTACATCAGAATTTTCATCAATCGCAATATTCATTTTTCCTCTGCAACACACGAATACCCTCACATTTAGACAGATTAGCACAATTCATTTAATTGTACTACTTGCATTAGTAATACATATAACCTATTGTATTAGTAGTACATATAGTACAAAGAGAAAAGCAGGAGACAGATATGGTGAATTTAACTAAGAAACAAAAAGTAATTGCAGCTGATGTTGCAATAGGTCTGGGGATTTTAGTGTTGGCCTTCCTACTTAAAGACGCAGATGCAGAGAGTAAAACGAGTGGCATGATCACCGTCATGATGGCTGTAATATTGCGAGTAGGTGGCATTAAATTTTCAAGCACATCGTGTAAGAACAAAAATGACGTGAACTAGGGAGAAGATAATGAAACCACGCGTAATTAAAACAATTACATTGCTAGCCAGCCTATTATTCGTAACGGCTTCGCATGCAATGAATTTAGCAGGTCAATGGAGCGGCAATCTGGAAGTGGGTCAGCAAGCAGTGCCAATCATTTTTAATGTATCCAACAGCGACAATAGCTACACCGCTACGATGGATAGTCCAATGCAAGGCGCAACTGGCATTCCTGTTGAGTCGGTCGAAATCAATGGCGATAGCATCATATTTTCAATCAAAGTCGCAGGTGCTCGCTACGAGGCTAATGTCAAAGATGGGAAAATGATTGGCACATGGAAGCAGAGCGGTCAGGCTTTTGCTTTGAATATGCAAAAAGGCACCACTGAAACGGTAAAAAAAAACTAAACCGTCCTCAGGAACCTAAGGCCCCCTACCCGTATATTGAAAAAGACGTTTCCTTTACGAATACCAAGGAAGGCATTCGTTTCTCAGGCACGTTAACCTTGCCAGAAAACCCAATAGCAGGCGTCATTTTAATTTCTGGCTCTGGCCCACAAGACAGAGATCAGCTATTTATGGGGCACAGAACCTTTTGGGTGCTTGCCGATCATTTGTCTCGCAATGGAATTGCCGTTCTACGCTACGATGACCGTGGTGTAGGTAAATCTGAAGGGCTCTTCGACAGCTCTACCAGTTACGACTTTGCCGAAGACGCAAGTTCGGCGATATCATTTCTCGCTCAACAAAGTGAACTATCAGCCAGCAAAATAGGGATCATAGGCCACAGTGAAGGTGGCTTAATCGCCCCCATCGTCGCCAACATAAATCCAGCCGTAGACTTCATTGTATTACTGGCTGGCCCAAGCCGATCTGGCCGCTTCGTATCAGAAAATCAAATGCGCAAAATTTTGCTGTCTAACGGTGTCTCAACAGAAACCGCCGAGGCTGGCAGTAGCATTACTAAAAGCTTAAATGATGTCGTACTGAATAATGTAACTCTTCCGCGAGATCAGTTAGCGGAAAAGCTATTAGAAGCGTATGCCACTCAGTGGCAACAAATTCCGCAATCATCTAAACAACAACTGCAGCAACTAGGCGGCGGTTCGTTACCGGCGCAACGTATTAAAATGTTAGGTAGTCCGTGGTATCAAGCCTTTCTTCAGCATGAGCCGGTGAAATATCTGTCTAAACTTACGATACCGACTTACGCACTGTATGGTAGTCGTGACGTACAAGTCAGTGCAGACGATCATGCAGAGGTAATGCGCAACGCATTGAACCATGAAAAGGCGTCAAAAGTTGACGTGTTGACTGATCACAACCACTTGTTTCAGCGCTCTGAGACAGGCGCCATGACTGAATACCAACACATAGAAGAAACGCTTTCTCCCGTAGCACTTTCAGCTATTAATGACTGGATCCACTCACTCAATTAATACATCGTTTTAGCACTCCCATTTATGGAGTGCTAACCCTCTCTGCCATCATTAGACAATGATGGGCCATCTGTACCATCTGCGACTTGAACTGAACCAACGGTAAAGCATGAAATAATAAACATCGGTACTATGTCTCTACTATGCTGGGTACATATTGTTGAATTGCTAGTAGCGGGTGTTAACTCTGAACTACTTTATTCACAGCCTCAAAGAATGGCCATTCATAGTGGTTACTCAAGCGTTTAAAAAATTTGAATGAAAGGTGTTAAACCATGAAAAAGCTTATACAGCTATTGGCTGCTTTATGTTGGTGTGGCGTTGCCGTTGCACACAACCACGATGAACACAAAGGCTTCGATATTAAAGTGACCGATTTAGGTCACGGTATTTATGAACTGCGAACCGACCGTTCAGGCAATACTGCGGTGCTCATTGGTGAAGACGGTGTATTGATGATCGATACCCAGATGGAGCATTTAGTAGAACTTATCGATAGTGAGCAGAAAAAACTATCCAATGGCCGCGATGTTGACCTTATCTTGAATACCCATTTTCATCGCGACCATGTTAGAGGTAACGCGTATTTTAAGCAGCGCGGCGCCATCATTATGGCTCACCCAAATGTTCGTCAATACTTAGAAAATCCGGTTGCACTGAAAGCCTTAGGCCGCGAAGCACCAAGCTTCACGCCTGAATATTTCCCGACGATGGATGTGACCGGCGGAATGTTGATCACCATGAATGGACAGAGCATCAAGCTGCATCACATCCCCAATGCTCATACCAACAGTGACCTTTTTATTCAATTCACAGAAGCCAATGTAATCCATGGAGGGGACCTCGTATCAACTCGACGCTTCCCTTTCATTGATATTGATAATGGAGGTTCAGTCAAAGGGTTCGTTGAAGCACTGCGCAGAATAATTGATATTGCAAATGAAGACACGCGGATCATAGCTGGGCATGGCCCCATAGCAACGACAGAGGACCTAGAAGCAACAATTGCGATGGTAAATGAAACCCATAGCATCGTTAAGGGTCTCGTTGATAAAGGTTTATCCCTTAGCGATATCCAAGCGCTTAACCCGTTACAGGATTACACCGAGCAATGGAATTGGGCCTTTATAACAGCTGAAAGAATGGTCACTACACATTACTACGACATAACAGGCGCACTTGAGTAGCCACGCAAATAAACATATTGAAACGAATAGGCGGTAATCGATGAGACTGAGTAATAAAGTCAAATTTCCTATCTTTGCATTTCTTGCATTAGTAGCGAGTGATAGCTTGGCTAACCAACACATGATTGTTGCGAATGATGGCAAGACAGACGATCACTTTGGCTTCGGCGTAGATATTGATGGCACCACAGTGCTAGTAGGGGCATTTAAGGCTGATATAAACGGCCTTAAAGACGCAGGCGCTGCCTATGTTTATGCTCTAGGTGACAACGGTTGGTATCAGCAAGCAAAACTGGTGGCAGATCCATCCTTCGCTGACGATACGTTGGGCGGCAAAGTCGTCATAAAAAACAATGTTGCAATGTTAGGTGTGATGAGGCGAGATGACAAAGGACAGGACTCTGGCGCTGTCGTCTCATTCGAGCGTACATCGGGCTCCTGGAAACAACACAAAATCTTTACTGCGCCAGACGCGATGCCCGGCGACGCCTATGGTCAGAGTATCGCACTCTCAGAAAACATTCTTGTTGTCGGCGCCCCACGTAGTGACGCGCTAGGCGATGATTCAGGCGCGGCCTATATTTACCAACGCGAAAGCGGGCAATGGCACTTTCAAACCAAAATCACTGCAAGTGACGGTGCGGCGGGTGATCTTTTCGGGATCAGTGTGGCAATCGACGGCGATACTATAGTGGTTGGGGCTGATCTGCATGATGAGAAAGCAGAAAACGCCGGCGCCGTGTATGTATACAAAAACAATAACAACGAATGGTCGCAAGAAGCCAAGCTTGTGGCATCAGATGCTGGCAAAACTGATATTTTTGGCGTCAGGGTTGCCATATCAGGTGATACGGCTCTTATTTCTGCAAGGCGAGATGATATTGATGAGCTAGGCGTAGATGCAGGCTCTGCTTATATATTCGAGCGTTCTGGCAGTACTTGGACGCAAAAAATGAAACTGATATCACCCGACGGGACAGCAGACGACAGGTTCGGACGAAGCGTTGCACTGAGTGGCAACACGGCAATTATTAGCGCGATGAATCATGATGAAAATGGCACTGATGCTGGCGCAGTCTACGTATATCAGAAAGGTGCTAATGGATGGCAATACACTTCCAAAATTGTCGCTGAGAACGGAGCGCCAGGCGATCAATTCGGTTGGAGTGTTGCACTATCAAATGGTGTTGCGGTTATTTCCACGCCAAATCGCGATTCAAATGGTCCAAAGTCAGGGGCGGTATATATTCAACAATTCGTTAAATGAGCAGGCACTGTATTTGAGCCTACAGAACTGCTTTTACAACAATACGAAATATTTAGCAGATGTAATCTTTCACAGGGATTTCACGTTGCTACATCTAACATTCTATTTTCTGAACAACGCCCAGCTTAACTAGCGGGCGTTTTCGAGTGCGTTGGCTTAGTTACTTCTTCCAACTGGCGCAGTGTGTGCTTTATGCGCTCATTATCTTTGTCTATTTTAAGCGCCTCTGCATAGTAGTATTTTGCTTTATTTTTATCCCCGCTGTTTAAGTAAGCCTCGGCCAAGCTATCCAATGCGTTTGAAGAGTCAGGATACTCTTGCACATTTAAGCTAAAGACAGGCAATGCCTGTTCTGCCCCTAAATATTCCATGACCATGTAGCCCAAGGTATTCAGCATCAATTCTGTGCCGGCTAATTGCTCAGCATAATTCGCTTTGAAGTGGGCGTAATGTGCTTTTGCCGTTTCCCACTCTCCAGATTCCAACGCCACTAGCATATTTTCCTTTAGTGCTCTGAGCGGCGTTTGCATTTCTTCTACAATTTCACTTGCCAAAGTATATGAAAAGTCCACAAGGCTAAAACGTCGGAGTATTCCATTGGTTAAGTGAATCACAGTAACCGCCCCCTCCTTTATATCGTCCTTAAAGAAGTGCCTCACGTTTACAGTGTTTGCACCGTGATGTCCAACAACGGAATAGCCATTCATCTCACTTACCTCCCATCCATGTGAGTGGCGTGCCTTTCTTCCGTTTTTAAGGCTTAAAGGAGCCCAGGCTTTCTCGAGTGTTGCTTGGCGTAAAAAGCCGCCGTTCAGTAACGCTGAAAACCACCTAGCCAAGTCACTAGCGCTGCTATTCATGCCATTCGCACCTAAATAATACGCAGGAGGATCATTCCGCATAACACGCTTAATACCCGAAGCAGCTCCTTCATATCGCGTTGCACGTCCATTTATCACATCGAACTCACCACCGAAGTGAGTACTAACAAGCTTGTAAGGCAAAATTGCATTTTCAGTTATAGAGTCTTCAAGGCTCCTTTGGTCAAATTTTTCTACCAACTTTTGTATGTAGTAGAAATTGGTTTGATTGTAACGACTCTGAGTACCGCTGATGAAAGCCATGGGCTCATCAGCAACATGCGCAATTGCTTCTTCACCTGAAAGGTGAGTCATCATATCTTGAGAGTACTCGGGAATGCCGGACATGTGAGAAAGTGCCTGCAATACTGAAACACTCCGCCATTGCTTTGGCATATCAGGGAAATGCTTACCAAGAGTATCACTAAGATCCAGCGCCCCCGTTTCCGCAAGTTGCAAAAGACGGGTCGACACAAACAGTTTTGTTACGGAGTAAATCGAAAAAATGGTGTCGGGTGTAACAGGCACATTAAATTCAATGCTTGCATTGCCAGCGGCATGCAAATACACAAGCTCTCCATGCTTTAAAATGGCAACTGATTGTCCAATAATGCCGTACCGCTTTTGAGCTCGCTGTATATGCTCATTTAGCTTAGTTTCGGTCTGCTTTGATATCCCTTTGCTCAAAGCGAATGGCGAAAACAGCCAGAATAAAAATCCAATATAAACAAACCGCATGAGTTTTCCGTTAGGCCTTGGTTCTCTACTCATCTCAATCAATAACTTTGACCATATTCAGCATCTCAGGCTGAAAACCTAAATTGTCATAGAAGCATCTAGCGTTGGTGTTATTGGCAAAAACCTCCAGATGTATCAAACGACAATCTAACGACTTGGCCCAATCTTCAATCGCTACCATCAACAATTTACCTAATCCTAGGCCTTGTGATTTAGGCGCAATGGCTAACAAAGGTACCGTGATACACACTTCGTCTGACACGCCATCTTTGTGTGTTCGCGCATGGACAAACCCCAACGGGATCTGCTCAACCTCTGCAATCAATGTAATGTTTGGCGTTGACGTTTCAGCGAGCATGTCTCGTATGTAATTATCTTGCATTTGCTGCACTGTCTCTGCGCTGTGCCACTTGAGTTCTGCGACTTCAGCAAGATAGGGGGAAAGCGCAAAGATAAATTCATGATCTCGTGCTTCTGCTTCTCTTATGTTTACTGCTTTTTTCATCTTTTTCTCCAAGTCTCTCTACTGTCTTGCTCGTAAATAAAAAGACCGTAACTATTCAGATTTTACCGCTTCGCTCTTTTTCACAAGCTTCTGCCTGTGATCAAATGCGGCCCCGAGCGCAAGCCCTATTGCGATTCCCAAACCTAAACTGGTGCCCATTTCACCGGATGAAACGCCTACACCAGCGCCTATCGCGCCTCCCAGCACTGCACCAACGCCAATACCAATCTCTTGTCGCTTCGCGCTTTCATTTTTATTTTCCATCTATGTCCACCTAGCGATCGTGTAAAAAGAATTGAGTTGCGCTCAAGCATGCCAGGATGTAATTGCAGTGTCGTTCAAATGGGCCCATTTGAACCCATTTTTCGTGGTCAATGCCTAATGACTTTTAGACAGCGAGTTTCGGTAGGCCGTTGGGCTATGCCCAACCAGTTTTTTGAATGCTGTATTGAATGTCGATTTTGAATTAAAGCCAACATCATAAGCAATAGTTGCTACAAGCTTGTCACTGTCCTGTAGTGCTTTCTTGGCCTCTTCAATGCGAAAGCGATTTACATATTGAAAAAAGTTGGTGTTTAAAAACTGGGACAGCGTTTCTGAAATGTGGTTTTCTGTTTCAGCAATCGATTCTGAAAGCTTATTTAATGACAAGTTGTCGTTCAAAAACAACTGATCATGTGTCATAGCATGCTCTAACTTAGACGCGATCTGTTGCATTCTCTCCTTGCTCAGCAGAACTGTTCTAGTCGCACTGACACGCGGCAATCCTTTTTCAGACGGTTTGAGTATTTTCTGACTCAATGCTTTCTGTATAAAGATTGCCAACGCAATCGACTCTAAAAACGGCAGTAACTTTCCAGATCCGCCCCATACCAACCCCAGCGCGTTGAGGGAAAATTCTATGGCATACATCAACCATACAGCACCCCAGATCACCAAAATCATTCTGAACCAGCCGAACGAACGTTGCTCAATTTCAGAAAAACGTTCCTGGAGCTGTTCCACGTGTGCTCTATGTAACTTGAATGCTAAGAACAAATACACGGTAGTAAATACAATAAAAATGGTTGTGGCAGAGAAACACGTAAACAGGGCTATTTTCCATAACGCAGGATCTTTGGTGGCAGGATCAGCTAGCGCGAGCTTCTCTTCGGGGCTGACCATGAACATAAACGGAATCATTGCCAATACCACCAAAACAGGACCGGATAACGCTAACATCCACAAACGTTTATCAATCCCCTTATCAGGTGACATTGTTGCATGCGCATAAAAATAGAGCGCTGGCCCCAATAACACTCTGAATGGAAACTGAGCACCCGCTAATGCTGGCGCATAAACATATGCCCCCGAGAAGATAAAGAGTTCGCCAAGCAAGTGAACGAGTAGCAGCAGCAAGAGTCCTTGCAGATACACGTTAGGTCTTTCTTTTGGCCTTTTACTCACGTCCAACAAGGCAATTATGGTCATCCCCACCATGCAGGAATATAAAATTGTGGGAATAGGAAAAGCCATAGAATCGCCAAAAGCCTGTTTTCTGTAATAGCCCTCGATCATAGGTTTAAATGACACTGGAGTCCAACCGCCGGCCAGCAGGCCGTATTAGAGTGAAGAACAAGCAACTGGTATCGAGATTCTCCTCTTCAATACCAGCGGCTTCATAGAACGCACTATGCTGGATTAAGCACTTTCAATATGGCTTGTTTTAAGGGTAAAGCCCAAGGCTAAAAAAGACGCTGCTATGACAGCATTGGTGTAGTAGTCCAGCCCAAGGCCTATTTCCATACCTTGTAAAATACCCACCAACAACATAATCCCCCACATTGCCACGGGCACGGTTAATAGTAGCCCTACTTTGCGCTGCGATTGATGCTTTAAAAAAGCAATTGCATTGCTCAAGAAGGATAAGATCATAGACACCATAAACGTTGCTATCAGTAGTAGGAAGCCAACCGGTTGCTGTTCTGGCATGCCTCCACCAACAACAGACATATACAGTATCCATACTACGGCTAACCCCAGTGACAAGCAGGATAGCAAGGCAAAACCAGCTCCCCCCATTGCGAATAGCGGCACATGAGAAGATATGCGCGAGTAAAGCTTAAGTAACCCTAATACACTGAATGTAAACGCTGTTATCGCCGGTATCGCTGGCCATAAGATGGACATTTGCTGTTCTGAATACAAACGTATCCACAGCAACGCCGTATTCAACAGCATAAAAAAACCAGCAATGATAAACAGCCTTGAACCCCAACGACTTGCTTCAAAATTATTCATATTCACAATTCCTACGTCACTTAATCTTACGTAGAGAAAAGTGCCCGAATATGACTTTATTGTCGTCTCAATGGGCCCATTTGAGCGGATTTCTGCTAATTTTCAAATTCAGACATCGCTTTTTCTAGCCTTGCTAAACCCGGGTCCGAACTTTCCTTTGCAATCGCTATCGCTTTCAGCAACTGCTCTTTTGCCTCTTCATATTCCCCCATAGCTAGCAACACTTCACTCATTCCTTCGTGTAAAATAACTTGTTGCGGGTACTTGGCGATTGCCTTTTCAAAGTAAGTTTTAGCGACGTTGAAGTCACCATGCTTGAGGTAGAAACGTCCAAATCGATTTTGCCAATACGCAGAATCATACCGCGCAGTGGTCAATACATCGCTGAAGCTATGCATAAACCGTTTAAAGTACTCGAAGTTATCGCGATTCCACGCCAGCCAAATGAGGTTATTCTTAGTGGAGTCGGATATCCCTGTTGGCATACCAAATCGCTCACCTCGCGCTTTAAAGTATCGTTGTAGGTAGGGCATTCCACCTAATGACACATATTCATCGATACTTCTGAAAGCAAGATATTTGTAGTTGTGGTAGTAGAACTTCAGCCCCTCGTATAACGCCAAATAAGGTAATGATTCATGTGTTTCCTGATTAAACTTTTCGTAACGCCAGGTTAAATTTTTTGGTGTTGATGCGGTCAAAACTTGGGCAAATTGATCACTGTATTTAACGGTAAAAATATCTCGGTCTGAATTTACTAAATAAAGGTATTTTGCTGCCGACAAGGCCTCTGGGACTGCGTCGTGGTATAGCTCACCTCCATTCGACGCAATAACACCAGAAAAAGGTGTATCAGCCTCGAATAGTGAAAATGTGGCGAAAAACGCCCCCGTTTCCCAGCCAAAAAGAACCCGCTCATCGTTAGTCCGGTAGCTAGACTCGATAAACGGGATCAGTTCCTGCTTTAGGGCCTGTTGAAGTAATTCACTCTGAGGTCCAAACCAGGTTCTCCTGATAGGCTCTGGTGATTCAATACCCACGACAATCATTTCAGGCAGTATATCCGGAACTCTGAGAGACTTTTGAATACCGACTGCAGCAGTGAAATGCCATTGACCATCTAATACATACAATACCGGATAGCGAGTTTCCTGCTCTGCATAATCAGCCGGTAAATAAACCTTGAGTTTTAAATCGTGTTGCAACAAATCGGATGTAAGTGTTTGCTCACTACCAATATGAATTGCAATTTCTTTACGCGTACTCTCTGCAGCCTGAAGATGAAAGGCGAATAACAGTAATATCGATAAAAGCCAGTATTTGCTTGAGTTCATTATGGGTTCCTTGTAATCACTTATTCTCTATCGGCCGCCATGCCTGCATTTATCTCTCATGAACTAAAGAAATACCTATAGACTCCTTCCGTTGCAGCCAAACATAAAGTCCCGTCAAAATGGCACATAACAATAAATAGGCGACTTTGGGGTTTATGGTTTGGAAATTAACAAACAGTAAAGCGTACAAGAAAAGAAAAACATATAACGCCTTAGGGCCAAATGCACGTCTACGGAAGCAGCCTATTGCACCGATGACCAGCAAGATCCCCATAGTCCCAAGATAGCTCAGATACATATTAGTAGATAAAGCAAAGATAGCCCTACTTTCTGTTTTACTCATGAAATTGGCGACTTCACCTAACCCTTCTTGCAGATCTGCAAAATTGACAATAGAGAAGCTCTGCATCAATAACAAACCACTTACACCTATCCTTACTGCGCCGTACACTAGAAAGAATGCACTAATCAATACAATACCGCTTTTAATTAAATTCATTTGTCTTCCGTTTAATCAATTATTCAATAACATCAATACAGATTGAGCCTACTGCGCGCTAATTTCACCCTGCAAGCGAGGACCGAAAATATGTGTAAGCTCGCTTAGATATCATAAGATCACTCGTTGAACTAAGTTATAAACGGTCAGTACTTGCAGGGCGAAACTCACGACAGCTGCGTAAGATAGCTTAAGTAGTTCAATGTAAATTGAATGTGAAATAGCACTAATGAATAGTCAGCGTTACAGAGAAAGTGTCTTCGCTAAGAGCCACTCGAAACGCTAAACCGAAACGCTTGGCGAGCTTTTCCATCAGAGTTAACCCTATACCAAACCCCTGCTGATGAGGATCTGGCGCAGAGCTTCTGTCTACACCATTCGAAAACGTCAGGTGTTGATCATATATATCGATAGCCCACTGTAGACTGCCGTTATGAGCTGCTCCGTGGTGGATCACGTTCTGCAATAGATTAAACACCATGAGTTCTAGTACTTCTGTTGGCATTGGCAATGACAAAGGAGCATGCGATGTGATAGTCGTATTCACTTTGTGAGTACGCTGCAATTCATCAAGACTTTGCAGAGTGCTTTCAATAACAGTATGGGCGTCAATGTGCCCGTCAAAGGTGTGGTCTGAAGTTATCCATAATAATCCACTACTGATACGCTTCATACGCGCAACTGAGTTTCGTAAGCGAGCATAGGCTGGTGCTTCTATTACCTTAGGATTAGACACTTCAAGTAGCTCTAACGAGTGCGTCATTACCTGCAATGGTGTGCGTAGCTCGTGTGCCATGCTTTGACTAAACGCTGCCTGTTGCTCCATCACATAGGCTTTTTGCTCCAAAGTAACCAACAATTCCTCTGCGATCTGTTTCACGTCACGCTCCGCAATATCTGAAATAACCGATTGATTGCTATGCGTACCCGATTGGTAATCGGTGAATAATTTGCTGAGCTGTTGAAACGGTTTTAAAGCATGTCTAGAGGTAATGGATGCCACCCAAACCGAAAGCAACAAAGCCGGAATCAAAACCAGAAACAAGAGCCTTGTGATATCGCCTATCGCGCGTGAAACTCGTGGTGTGTCTGTTATATCAAGCACTAGAAAACCACTCTCAATTGCCATGTAGTGATAATGCCGATTAGAAGCACTGAACTCGCCATGCGTCTCGCTTTCACTGACTTCATAATTGAGGTTTGGAATGCTTTTATTCATGTTGTATTGGGACAAATCAGGCGTAAACACGACATTCTCTGGTAAGCTTTTATTTTGCCGATATTCATTCAATGCTACGGTTAGCCGCTCCTTATATACCGCGTCTTCAAATGAATAGACGACAAACATCGTCGTCGCAGAAAACAGCAAGAAAAGTGCTATGGTTAACAAGGCAATACTTTTCTTTAGCCGGCCCGATAATGTTGCTGCACTAAGCGAAAACAAGCTATTTCTCATGTTCCACCTCATCGGCAACAATAAACTTGTACCCAACGCCTTTGACTGTGTGGATAAACGATTGATTGAACATTGCTAGCATTTGCTTGCGCAGCTTGTAGATGTGCGCCCGCAATGGGTCGCTTTCCGGTGTATCTTCCCCCCATAGCGCGCGGTGAATAGACTCAACTTTTACCACTGATGGAGCATGTTGCATTAGTAGCTTTAGGATATCGAAACCCACTTGATGTAGCTGAAGTTCAATGCTGCCGGCTTGAAGCGTCATGCTGTCGTGTAGCAGCGTTACTCCGTTAACCGTAGTATGTTTGGTTGCACTACCTTGCCCTTTGCTTTTGGCTAAATTAGTCTTCACACGTGCAGACAATTCAGCAAACGAATACGGCTTAACCAAATAATCCCATGCTCCTGAATCAAAGCCCGCCAAAATATCTTTTTCTTCTGCACGAGCCGACATTATGATCACCGGCACATGCGTCAGATTCTCAGTCAGTAAAGATCGACAAACATCTAAACCGTCAACAAATGGCAAGTTGAGATCGAGCAGAACGAGGTCGTATTGATTACAATCCAGCAGCGCTAATGCTTGCTTTCCATTATACGCAAAGTCTAATTCATGACTCTGCGCTTCCAGAAATTCAGCAAGTCCTTGTGCAATATCCACATCATCTTCGACGACTAAGATTGTAGCCATAATTGCCGCTTACCCTCTTTCTTTCGATTGATCTTCGAGCATTTTATAGACGTGTGGGATCATCCATTTCTCCATACCAACCCAACCATCTTCTACTTGAAACATAACAACTACTTGCAAGCTTGATTCAGGGTCTGCCCAAAAAATGGTTCCGCCCATACCTCCCCAAAAGAAAGAACCTTGCTTACGCGTGTCGCCGGCTATTTCTTTAACACCCACACCATAGCCAAATCCGACGCCTTTATACACGCGGGGCATGAAGTGCGTATCAAGCCCTTGTGTGTGTGAGCTTATCATTGTCTCAACTAAAGTTTTCGACAATATACGTTTGCCATTAAACTCACCTTTGTTGAGCAACATGCTTACGAAGTTAGCATAATCTTGCGCGGTCGAAACCAAACCACCACCACCAGACAACAATGTCGGTTGTTCCAAGAAGTCTGATTCTTCCGCTGATTCCACGAATAAAATCAGTTCTTTGTCGAACTCATATGCTTTTTCAAACGTGCCTGCATCATACTCATACATATCGACGAAGCGCTGCACTTGGTCACTCGGTACTGCAAAATGCGTATCTTGCATGTTCAGCGGCTTAAACAAGTTTTCTTGAAAGTATTGTTCCAGACTTTGCTGACTCACAGCCTCAACAATCGCGCCTTGAATATCACTGGCAATGCTGTATTCAAAACGTTCGCCCGGCGCAAATTTAAGATCAATACCGGAAAGGTCATCAACCATGTCCTCCAATGTATTGCTGCGTGATAACGGATTGGCTAATAGATAGCGAATGTCGACCCAATTCTTTAGGCCGCCACCATATCCGAACCCCGCGGTATGTGTGAGTAGCTGGTGAACCGTCACAACTTGTTGCTCGCCGTCAAATTCAAACACGTCGAACTCCGGCAAGTAGGTACGAATATCTTCATCCAACTGCACTAAACCTTTATCTACCAGTTGCAGTAACGCAACTGCAGTTAGTGGTTTCGTCATCGAGTAAATTCGAAAAATGCTGTCGGTATTAACGGGCTGACGATCCTCTAAGTTCACTACGCCAAAGGCCTCGTGCATAAGCAGTTCGTCATTATGGCGAATATGAACAACAGCACCGGGCAATTGGTTTTCTGCGAGCAATTGCGATAGGTTGTCGCGGAATGTTTGTAGCGACTCAGATGCTGCAGCAGAGGATGAAACAAATGCCAGTGCTAGGGCGATTGGGCGTATACAATTCAATAAGTTCATGTAGGCTTTCCTTGTTGGCCAAGAATGAATGACACAAGGCTACGCAAAGACAGGTAAATCGAATGTAAATTGGTGCTTTGATACGCGAATGACTTCGCTGCACAATTAGGCCGAAAACTTATCGCGCAAAAGGGCTATGCCTGTAAGTTACATAAATGAAAAAATTCATAAAACTTCAACAAATTGGTTTTAATATGGCCAACTGATAACTCATAATAATTCAAAATGGAATTTACAATGAAAGTACTATTTAGCCTTAGCTGGTTACTAATTGCCTCTTTTTCAGCGTCAGCCAACGATGACGTCGTTGACTTACACACGCTTGCACAAAGTTATTTCGACAAAATGGTTGCTACGCAGGCGCCCAACGCCTCAAAAGAAGATTTGGAGCAATTTTTGTCACTCATGACAGATGACGTTGGCTCAACCCACTTACCTTATGTAACCGATGATGCGCGTTTACCTAGCGGCAAAAATGATATGCGTGAAGGTATGATGTTCTACTTGGGTGCGCACACTGAATACACTGCCGAGGTACTGAACATTTTCACGTTTAATCAAACTGCAATTGCGATTCGTTACAAGAATCACGCGAAGGGAATACACCCGCAAAGCAAACAACCAATCGAGTACACAAGAACTCTGCTTGATGTGCTTGAAGTTGAGAACGGCAAAATAGCGGTTATTCGCAAGTATCACGAATAACCAAAAAGCTTGCCTGATGTTAAATACACAGCATCAGGCAATTCAAATGCTCATTGACTCTGATCATGCTGTACTACCAATTCATACAAACGCTGTATCAACGCTTCAGGGTAATTATCGATGTCGTTAGTCGATACAAATATGAACACATCCAGTGAAGGGTAATAACTGAACTCCGCAAAGGAATAGCCGTTGGAGCCGTTGTGTGTGATCCGCTTCTGCCCATTTTCAGACGTGATTGCCCAACCATACCCATAGTGCCAAGTACCAGAGTCATTCTCGGCGACATGCGGCGTAAACATGCTCTCCCAGCTCTTTTCAGACAAAATAGATTTACGCCGTAAAGCTAGATACCACTTGAACATGTCTTCTTGTGTAGATACAAAGCCACCTGCCCCCTCGAACCATCGCTCACCCTCATTTTCATTTAGATGGGCTAAGGAGTGACCAACCGGCTTACTCTTCGCTTGAATACCAAACATGCGTTGAAACGCATTGGGATCAGCTCCGTAATTAACGGCCAAATGAGACTCGTCGTATTGGGGTATCCGATACCCTGTTTGCCTCAAATCTGCCGGGAGTAAAATCTCTTCACGAATAAATTGCTCCCAATTCTCGCCGGACACTTTTTCAATCACTCTAGCCAACAAACTATAACCAATGTTGGAATACTGATATTGAGTTCCTGGCTCAAACGAGAGTTTCACCTTGAATGCTTCTCTTGCTAGAACATCATGGGGCAAGACTTCATAAAGTTGTTTACCTTTGAAATTGGTTGGAAAACCTGAACTTTGCGAGAGTAGTTGATGCAAGGTTATCGATCGCTTGTCTTCCGGTACATCGTCGAAAAACGCAGGTAAAGTATCTGATAGGGATAGCTTATCTTGCTCCGCAAGTTTTAAAATCGCAGTGGCCACAAACTGCTTGGTAACTGAGCCGATACCGAAAACCGTGCGCTCTGTGTAAGCGGCATTCGTTTCTCGATTTGCAATTCCATACTGCCGCTGAAGCAATATTGTTTCCCCGTCAGCAATGAGCAAATTACCAGAGAAATTTTGCTCAACAAGTTCATTGTGAATGCACGTTAGGTTTATGGACTGTTCTGCATACCCGGCTGGGATCAGTCCTACTATTAAAAAGCATGAGAATATCGGTTTTATTATCAACCTTAGCATTTGCATCAATACTGACCTATTAAGTTACGCTTGCGCGCTAATTGTTCGAAACGAGAAAACGTTAACCACCCGATAGCGAGATAAATACCAGAATTCGCGATCACAATAGCCAGTTGTTCAAGCAGCAACGGCTTGCCGTTTAAAATCACTTCGCGCGCCAGTGATGCGCCTGGCACAAAAGGTAAAAACGTCATCGGATTCACTGGAAACGCATCCATTGCGACGATCCCCATCAAACCTAACGCCAAAAACGCACCTATCGTTTCTACCTTTTTAAAGACTAAGGCAAAAGCGCTAATGAACAGACCTAAACCAATCAACGCGGGCGCACCTATTAGTAAAATTGCATAGAGTGCAAAGAAATTGATACTTAACCAGTTACCGGTTAACCACATCACCACATACGCGAGGACGATCAATACCACAAACCCACTGACCATCTCGGCAAGAGCTCTACTCAGCAACAAGCGAACAATTCCTTGAGGGCATAAAAACAATTGTTCAATATAACCCCGCTGGGTATCTTCAATCAGGCTTTTGGTAATCGCTCCGTACGCATTAGAAGCGAACATCCACAACAAAAAGCCAAACACTAAACCATCCAGCGATTGTGCGTCCTGTGATTCAACAGCGAAACTTTTTACACCATAAAATACACCAATGAACATGGCTGTGATAAAGAGAAGACCTGACACTGTTTCAAACCAATACTGGCGCATTTCCATTAGCTGAAGTCGAAACTCGTTGGCGATTAAATGTAATTTCATACTGCATCCTCTGCCACAAGTGACTGATAAGCTTGTTCCATTGTCATTGGCTGAACACTTAACTCTGAAGGATTAACTTGATGGCTATGCAGGTAGTGCATCGTTGCCAAACACTGCTGAGGCTCGTCGAATTGTACGTTGAGTACATCTTCTTTCAATGCAAACGTGTGTCGTCCTAGCCATAATGGGATCAAGTCGTTTACATCAACAGACGGCGGTAAGCTGACGGCCAGCCTATAGCGAAACAAACGAGACTTTAACGCTTCGATGTTGCCATCAAACAAGCAACGGCCCTGTTCCAATACCACGACACGTGTGCACAAATCATCAATGAAACCCATATCATGGCTCGTGATCAAAAAACCTTGCTCATCATGCTGCGCTTGATAGCGAATGATGTTGCGTAGTTCTTCTACAGTAGTGAAATCAAGTCCGAGGGTGGGTTCATCGAGCAACAAAAGGTCTGGAGAGTAAGACAGAGCGCTCAGCATAGCCGCCTTTTGCTTATTCCCCGTTGAGAGCTTCATCACCTCTTTCTTGCGATGAACATCTAAGCCTAATCGCTTTTCAAGATCGTCAATTTTAGTCCGGACAGCTTTACCTGAGAAACCTCGCAAACGGGCAAAATACTCTGCGTTTTGTGCCGCAGTCAGTCGATAATTCGTATTGCGGCTGCCCCCTAAAACGGCACCAACACTTCTAAGATATTCAGACATGCCGCGCACCGACTCACCATCAAAATGAATATCGCCCGCATCCCAATCTAGCAGGCGGCAAATTGCGTTTATCGTGGTCGTTTTCCCAGAACCATTCGCGCCAAGAAGAGCAACGACTTCACCTCGGGAAACAGAAAAAGAGACATCGATTAAGGCAGGCGAACCCGCGTAGGATTTGGCCAGTCCCTGAACTTCAAGCATTCCGTATTTCCTTATGTACTAAAAGATAATGTGTTCGCTGAAATGAACGAATACCTAATAGTCATGAACTTTGAGTTTTCATTACAAATTACTTGCGATTTTTCGTTTGATTGCTGTTGTGTTGTTATCAATGGAAAAAGAAACCGTGCCGCAAGCGCACTCAATCCGCGTTGCTGCTCTCGTAGTCCACGCCATCACAATAGCGCTGAGTACTGTTTGCATTCGCAAATCCGTTATATTTTTTGTTGTTTCCCGCCATTATAAGGGCAGTGAGAAAGCCGATGAGCGGCAGCAATAGACTGACATATATCAAGGTAGTTTTACGTTTGGCAGACAGTTTGAATGAATCTTTGACTACCAAGCACGCATACAGTGCTAACAGAAAGTGCCCTACTGCGCCTCCGATACCTAACCAAAACATATTCATTTCTAACATTGCCTGCACCTCGTAGATGATGACGCCGTATATGTGGTAGCTGTACAATTCATTCCATGCTCTATCAAAGAGCTGGCTTAGCAAACACTATCAGGCTTTATGTTTACCAGTGCAAGCCCTTAGCAAAAATAACTTGCAGGAAAGAGACCCCAACCTAGTTCGTCCATTCAATTTTAGGGTGACTAAAAGCCAAAAGAGCATGGGAACTACCTGAAAATCTAACGCCAACCGTTAAAAAGCCGGCACAGATACTGACCGGCATTTACCTAATGTCAGGTTGGACTTAAAACACGTTATAACGAATATTCCCAAAATACCGCTGAACCCGACTTCTCATCCAGCGCGTAACCTTTGAAGCCGTACTTTTGGTAAGCAGCTTTGGCGCGCTCATTTCCTTCTAGCACTTCTAGGGTAATTTTACAGCTACCACGCTTTATCGCCTCATCGCGCACAGCGTCAAGTAACTGCTGTCCGACATATTGTCCACGGCACTGCGGCGCGACATAGCAGTCGTGAATGTTCACCAGTGGCTTAGCTTTAAAAGTCGAAAATCCAGTGAAGCAATTCGCTAGTGCTATGGGCTCATCGCTGCCTTCTTCGTAACCTAATATCGAGAATGCTGTAGGCTGCTGCTGAAGTTTCTCTATCAATGTATTTTTAACTTCATCTGCCAGAGGTTCGCCACCTCCCATAGGATCGGTTGCATATGCATTTAGCAACTCAATTACATATTTGGCATCAGTCGGGTTGTGGTAATCAGCAAGCTTAAAGTGAAATGACATAAAAAATTCAGGCCTAAGTTAACGTGCGCCAAGACTATCTTAGATTGGGCTAAACATCCATTTCGCTTCATCTTTCGTAAACAGCAACTTAACGTTTTAAAGGGCTTAGTGAGTGCAAGATAGGTTACATCCTAAACATTGGATTGAGATCCGCGATGAGGGTTTATATTGTAAACCCGCGCATTGCTTTATCGACCCTCATCATCCCGTTGAACGCGCCATCATTACTCATGGTCATGCAGACCACGCTCGGGCTGGCAATCATTGGGTGGTCGCTACCCAAGCCACATTAGATATCATGCACTTACGCTATGCGCCCAATGCATGGTCTGAAGCCATAGCCCTAAACTACGAACACCCCATTTCCATTGGCACTGACCCAAATGATCCTGTAACACTAACATTCAAACCGGCAGGGCATATTTTAGGTTCGGCACAGGCGGTGATCGACTACCGTGGCTATCGCCTAGTGATCTCGGGTGATTATAAACGAAGGGAAGATCCGACATGCCCCCCCTTTGCGGTCACGCCCTGTGATGTATTTATTACTGAAGCCACATTTGGCTTGCCCGTATTCACCCATCCACCCATTGAACACGAAATACAGAAGCTCTTAACATCATTAGCGCAATTTCCAGAACGTTGTCATCTTGTCGGTTCATACGCGCTGGGCAAATGCCAGCGCGTCATTCTGGCACTGCGTTCATTGGGTTATAGCAAGTCGATATATTTGCATGGCGCATTGGTGCGCATGTGTGAGCTCTACCAAAATCATGGTATTGAGTTGGGGCACATCGTTGCGGTAAATGATGTAGAAGACATTCGCTCGCTCGCAGGCGAAATCGTATTAGCACCGCCATCGGCATTGAATGATCGCTGGTCGAGAAAGTTGCCCAATGTTTTAACCGCTATGGCATCGGGCTGGATGCAGATAAGAGCTCGCAGTAAACAACGTAATGCCGAGCTTGCGTTGATTATTTCAGATCACTGCGATTGGCCTGAATTATTGCAAACCATTCAGGAAGTATCCCCTTCCGAAGTTTGGGTTACCCATGGACGTGAGGAAGCTTTGGTTTATCAGGCGCAGCAAATGGGTTATGCCGCAAAGGCGCTGTCATTAGTCGGTTTTGAAGAGGATGATGACGAATGAAGGCATTCTCAGAATTGTTGGAGAAGTTGTATTTTACCAACAGCCAAACCACTAAAGCGTCTCTCATCAAGCAGTACCTTGCAGATACACCGGACCCCGACCGCGGCTGGGCGATCGCCGCTATAGCTGGAACCTTGCGCTTTGACTTATTTAAGCGTGCCCTCACTAAACGCTTGATGCTTGAAAGAGTCGATGAAACATTATTTTCACTCTGTTATGACTATGTGGGTGAGTTGAGTGAAACGGTTGCGCACTTGTGGCCATCGAACGAAACAAATGTGACACAGCTTCCTACGCTTCATGAGGTCGTCAGTCATTTCAAGCAAGCGACAAAAGCCGAAGTTGAACGCTACCTTATTCAGTTATTAGATCAGATGACACCGGCTCAACGCTGGGCCTTGCTGAAACTGGGCACCCGAGGCATGCGAGTGGGCGTTTCTGCACGCTCGATCAAACGCATATTGGCAGACTATGGTGGTAAATCGCTAGCGGATATAGAAGCCCTGTGGCATGGCGTTGAGCCACCCTATACCGATCTTCTGTTATGGCTAGACGGCAAAGCTGATGTGCCGGATATTTCGAATAAAGTAACCTACCAACCCGTCATGTTGTCTCATCCGTTAGATGAAACCAAATTTGAACAACTCGGTAAGGCATACCTGAACCCCGAAGAGTGGCAGGTCGAATGGAAATATGACGGTATTCGTGTGCAATTAGTCAGCACCCCACACGGAAAGGCACTGTTTTCTCGCACCGGGGATGACATCAGTCATAGTTTTCCTGACCTACTCGACAGCGTCGATTTTCACGCCGTCTTTGATGGTGAGCTGCTGATTGTTGAAAACGGCCAAGTAGGGAGTTTCAACCAACTGCAACAACGTTTAAACAAGAAGAAACCGAGCAAGAAACTGTGCAGTGCGATGCCCGCTGGCATCATGCTATACGACGCACTGAGTATAGGATCTTTGTCTTTGATGGATTTGCCACTACAGCAAAGGCGTCTACAACTGGCAGATTGGTATCAACAAATGCAAAGCCCTCGGTTTTTACTCTCTGAGACCCTCCCTGCTAGTTCTATTCAGCAGCTTTGTGCGCTCCGAAAACAGGCCACTGATAATGCCCTCAATGCTATCGAAGGGATCATGCTCAAGCGCCATGACAGCCCCTATATTTCTGGTAGGCCAGCAAACCAATGGCTAAAATGGAAGCGCGATCCCTTTGTTGTGGATGCGATAATGATGTACGCCCAACGCGGTAGCGGTAAACGCTCTTCATATTATTCCGATTTTACTTTTGGCGTGTGGCAAGACGACACGATTGTCCCTATCGGAAAGGCCTATTCAGGATTTACCAACGATGAACTTAAACAACTCGATCGTTGGGTGCGTCAGCACACAGTAGGGCGCTTTGGCCCGGTAAAGGAAGTCGAAAAATCACTGGTACTGGAAGTTGCCTTCGATTCTGCGCATGACAGTAAGCGGCATAAATCTGGCGTTGCGTTGCGCTTTCCCCGGATCAGCCGCATACGCTGGGATAAGCCGGCGCACGAGGCTGATTCAGTTGAAAGCGTTAAACAGTTAATACGATAACGCAATGTTAAGCGGATGCGCTTTCACGCGTACTCACCTCTTCATACCAACGCAACAGAGAGGTGTACTCAGGATCAATGCGCACATTAACAACGCGGGCAAAATCTATCGCACACAGCGCCGTGATGTCGGCGATAGAGAACTCCTCACCGGCAATAAAGCGCGAATCAGCCAAACGTCGGTTGAGTAATTTCAAAAACTTGGAGGCATTGATTCCGGCCTCTTTGCCAAACTCTGGGACGGGCGTCATCCGATCTTTAAAGTAGCCGGTAGAATGTTGGAAGCACATCCCAACTTGCATAAACAATCCGAACTCTACTTGGCGCTGCCACTGCATAATGGTCGCCTTTTCAAGTGCTGTGCGGCCCATTAAGGATGGCTCAGGATGTAAGGTTTCAAAGTACGTACAAATCGCATCTGATTCACTGATACAAGTGCCATCATCCAGTTCCAAAACAGGGATTTTCCCCAACGGGTTTTTGGCCCGCATCTCGGGCGACAAATTTTCGCCTTTTTGCAAATCAACTTGTTTAGTTGGCACTTGAATGCCTTTCTCGGCTAAGAAAATACGCACTCTTCTGGGCGTTGGAGCAGTTTTAGTATCGTACAATAACATGGCAAGTCCTTATTCTTTTCTTACAGCCTAGCGCTGACTCAGCACAAATAGCAAATAGACCAAATCGTTGCATAACTATAGCGAATAATTATCCAACCTCCGCATTATCATTTCTTGAGCGAGCTAAATTAGCTAAAGCGATTGCCCCAGCCATTCAAGGGCGTATGATAACCGCTTCAAAAACAAGGATATTCGTCATGATAAGAGCATTATGTGTTGCCGTTGCACTGAGCACATCACTGGTTTATACCACCACGTCTAAAGCCGAAGAGCAAACCGTAGTGGTTAAACCACAATACAGTTACCAATATTCAGATTACTTAGCCGATCGCGTCACCGCAGCGACCGCGCAAGCCATAGCAGAAGATAAGCTGTTGCTTTTAGTACTCGGAGCCCAGTGGTGTCATGACAGCAGAAGTTTTTCACAACAATTATCCACGGAAAAGCTACACGCTATTGTTGAACAACATTACGTGCCGGTATTTGTAGATGTTGGCTATTATCGCGATGTGCGCTGGTTAACCAAGCAATACGATTACCCGTCATATTTCGCTACACCATCGGTCATGATCATAGATCCAGAATCCAATACCTTGTTGAACATGGAAAGTATGGCAATGTGGAACAGTGCTCACGATGTCAGCAATGAAACCTATCTAAACTATTTCTCACAGCCGGAGGCTTTTGAGAGTGCAAGCCCGATTAATCAAGGGCCAGCGTTTGATGCCATTAGAGAATTTTCACAAACACAATCAGATCGCCTGTTTGCAGGCTTTGCGTTAGTCGGTCCTCTATTGAAATTAGCCAAAGAAGATAAGTTGGATAATTTTGATGAGTTAGAGGCTGTTTCACTTGAAGTGTATGACTTCCGTATGCAGCTACAGCAAGATATCCATCAACTTTATCTGAGTGCTCAAAACGGTAGCAGCGCTGACGAACTCATCTTTCCTAGCTACGGCCCCTTTAGTTGGGAGTAATAAAAAAGCCCGGTATACAAACATGTATGCCGGGCTTTAGCATTTTAAGCCGTTAGCTTAGAAAACAACCTGCGCTGTTGCTGAACAGTTGCTTGATGCCTCTTCACAAACTTGATAGCTGTATACACCGCCACCTTTAACGTTTAAGTTGTCTGTGAAAGCACCGTCGTTTGCTGTTGTCGCAATCAACTGACCGTCACGGTATACATCAACGTTTGTTGTTGCTGCACCTGACCATGAAAGATCAACTACTTGACTACCTTTCACTTTGTAGCCAGACGCGCTTAAAGTGAAATCACCGCCTGGAGGTGGTGGTGGCGGAGGTGGCTCTGAGCCGCCACATGGGTTAGCCGTTAAGTAAGCATCAGCGTCAGCCGCTTGGACGATACCATAACCGAAGTAATCATCTTTACCCGCTGCACCAGAGTCCATTGCGGTCTGCTTAAGTACGTCACGAATCTCTTCGCCAGAACAATCTGGGTGATTAGACCAAACCAATGCTGCAATACCTGCAACAGTTGGTGTTGCCATCGATGTACCGCTTAAGTAACCGTAGTCACTCGCATTAATAGAAATGTCCATGCTTGACGCCGCAAGCAATGAAGCACGATCTTCTAACGCAGCTCCTACCGCAGGGATAGACGTATCATTCGTGTCACCCAACGTACCGTATAACATACCAGCTTCGTTATTGATGACTACCGCACCGATACCGCCAGACTGTTCACAGTTGTTCACTTTGTCATAGAAAGAAATCACACCACGGTCGATTACGCACACTTTGCCGTTTGCGTTTGCGTCTACCGATTCTGCTGTTCCCATGAAATAGGTCGCACCTGCAGCATTACCTGAGTTTTCCATTGCCGAAGAAGCATATGCCGCGCCGTCAGCTGTCAATGCTGAAGACGTTGCTAGACCCGCAGGGAAAGTAGATAGTGTATCGACACCACCCGCCGTAACTTCTACACAGATGGTTTCATCCGTTGAAGCGCGCTTGCCACGGCCTGAAGTACAGCTTGGGAATTGTGAGAATGTTGCGATGTCATTGTTTGCATCGTTTGCACCAATCATCATGACCGCTGGGTAACCCGCTGGGTAAGAACGTACTGAGTTACCATCGTTACCAGCAGCCGCTACAACCAAGCCACCCGCAGCGCGGAACGCTTCAAAAGCATTCTCTTCAGTGCTGTTAGCACCGCCGCCACCTAAGCTCATATTGATAATATTCGCGCCAGCTGCAGAACATAGCTGAGCAGCTTTCGCTAGGTCAGATGAATAGCCCCAACCTTCAGCGTTGAATACTTTAATGATGTGCATATCAACACCCGGCGCCATACCAATTACACCGTAGGTGTTGTCAGCTGCACCGATAGTACCCGCTACGTGAGTACCATGTTCGCCACCAGCTTCAAACCAGTTACCTGTACCTGAATCGTTATCGCCTGTAACGCGATCCCAAAGGAAATCTGGGTTAGACGAATCAAGACCTGAATCGATAACACACACTTTCATACCAGCATTTGCATCAAAGTTTACTTGGTCCGCTTGGGCTTGATAGTAACCATAAGGCGTGATTTGCTGCGCCATTGGGTCGCCCAAATCATCGCTAAACGCCATTGGGCTACGTTTTTGGTCTACTTCAACCAACTTAACGTGAGGGTTGTTTAAGACACCTTTAATTTCGTCTAAAGACTTGTTGGCGAATTCAACTGCGATAAAACCGTTACCTTCGACTTTCAACTCACCGCCAGCCTGACGTGCGAGATTTTTAACAATGCCTTTTCCTGGATTATCCACTTGGATGACAACTCGCTCACTGGCCTGAGCCGCTGTTGCCGATAACGCCAGCAAAGTTGCTGACACGAGTGGCTTTAACTTCATGTTTTTCATAGGGGGGATCCTAACTTCACTTCTTGTTGTTTACGAACAGACTACAGAATCGTCCTTATTCTTCCGTCCTACATCTATTTTTATTATTGTTTTTAATTCACTTTGTTTATAAAGCGACCACTGGACTCTACGCCTGCTGCGATGAAATGACAATATCTAAAGACGAACGACATGATAAATCGTTGAATAAAAACTCGGCATATTCATTTTTTTAACCATTTATTCATACACTTACGATATTGGATAATTTTTTCGAATATAATTCCGAATAAATCGCATTTTTACGAATAAAGAGTTTTTGTATCAGCGCTCAACAATATGTAAAGCAAGCGCCACAAAAAGCCGTATCGAATGAACGGCAGAAATAATTCAGATTACATAATTTCGCGTGTATCAAACCGAAACGGATAATTTCTGTTTAAATTGTTCTTTATAGCGGCGAGACAGCGGCAGTTGCTCTCCGCTGGTCATGGTGATAGTGCCATCACCGCTCGACTGATAGCTAATATGCGCCACGGCATTATGGCTAACCGCAATTGAGCGATGCACCCGCGTGAATTCACTGTCAAAACGCGACGCTATTTCTTTCATCGTGGTACGCAGTGGGTAGATCCGCCCTTTCACATGCAAATTAACGTAATTACCAGAAGACTCTAACCATTCAACATCTGATACTTTTACCAAGAATTCTTTGTCCAATTTCCTCACCAGTAAATGGCTGGGTAAACGGGAGCCACTGTCATCATTTGGCTCATCAATAAAATCAGCTTCTCCCTGAATGCGTTTATACAGCGCCATAAACATGTGATACATCAGGATCAGCACTAAATAGCCCCATACATCTTTGCGGTACTCATAAAAGAATTCGCGCACCCAATCACCAAAATCGTAATTCCCACCGGCTAACCAGTATGCGCCTTCTCTCATCAACACCATACCAACCACATGAAGCAGGGCGTAACACAAACTAATGCACACGTGGATCGCCACTTGTCGACCGGGGTTTGCAAAACGCAACGGGAATCGTTCCCATAAAATAAGAAGCAACGGGATCAGCATTATATTCGTCAACATGCTGCTGTATTCCCACACAAAGGGCTCCCACAGCGAGAGACTTGTGACGCCATCACGGGTCGCTTCCATCCACACCGAGCTGGCAGTGATCGAATTGTTGATGAAGATGTAAATGAAAAACAGCAGGACAAAAAAGCGCTTAGGTCTTTGCTTCGACACGCGTAGCAACCATCCGGTCCAGCCAGAATGGCCATCACGCTGAGCCACCGCTTGTCCCTCAGCACTCACCTCTTGGCTATTTTCGTGTTTATCCATGTCGTTATATACGCAATCTTGATTCCCTGATTACGTTAATTGAGATCATGCATGAAGACAACTACACAACGGCGAAATGACATTGATTGGCTGCGCACCTTGGCGTTTTTTATACTGATTGGCTATCACATTGGCATGTACTACGTACTGGATTGGGGCTGGCACATCAAAAGCCCACACCAATTTCAAGGCTTGCAAGATGTCATGATATTGACCAACCAGTGGCGTATGTCGTTACTGTTTTTCATATCGGCGATGGCCTTTGCGTTGTACGAGCAGCGCTATGGCAATAAAAATATATTGAAAATTAGAAGTAAGCGCTTACTAACACCATTACTCCTCGGCATGCTCATCATTGTGCCACCTCAGCAATATATTGAGCTTCAGCACACGCACGGCCTTACGGCGGGCTATTGGGATTATCTGCTTACCTACTATGGTTTTAGTACTGATATACCCGCAGATATTGCTAAGGACATCTCTCTGACTTGGAATCACCTCTGGTTTCTCCCCTATCTATTTTGCTACACGCTTATCCTTTTAGTCATAGGGCGCGGACTGCGTTGGTGTGCACAACTCGATGCCAAAGCCATTCCCGCATTTGCATTTACGTTGCTTCTGGTACTGGTCATGTCGGTCATCTGGCTTAGCATGCGCCGACACTTTCCGACCACACATGATCTCCTGAATGATTGGTACAGTCACGGCAAGTATTTTTGGGTCTTCGTCGTCGGTTATTTACTCGCCTACATGCCTAAGCTGTGGGATAGAGTCATTCAGCAGCGTTGGTGGTTTTTAGCGTTTGCTGTCGCAGGCTATTCGTTTTTAATCGCGGATAGACATGACGCATTTCCCACATTGGCATCACAATTTGAAGATTCCTTATGGGTACAGTCCATATACAGCTTTATCGTGACCCTAAACCATTGGTGCTGGATCTTAGCGGTGGTTGGGCTTGCTGGCGCCTACCTAAGGTTCAGCAATGTATTTCTACGCTATGCTAGCCAAGCCGTTTTACCTTGGTACATCATGCATCAAACACTGATTGTTGTTGCGGCTGCATTATTACAACCATTTAACTTACCTGTGATGCTGGATTTCATCTTGATCCTGAGTATCACGATTGGCGGATGCTATATCAGCTACGAGCTGGCTAAACGCACAGCGCTGACTCGAACTTTATTTGGCCTTAAATAAACAAGAAGCCACTATGGCTTCTTGTAAATCTGCGCATAATTAACCGATTGATTATGCGTTAGTTCCCAGTGCTTGGTGATGATATTCAGCTTCATGCCGGTACCAGACTCAAGCACCAACCCTTGTTGATTAACCATCGCCTCCAATTCACGTGGCTTAACAAAATAACGCCAGTCATGTGTACCAATAGGTAAGTAACGCATGACATATTCGGCCCCTACAATCGCAATGATGAAGCTTTTGAAAGTTCTGTTTAACGTAGCCAAAATAAGCATGCCACCAGGTTTAACTAGCTGGCAGCATTCTTGGATTAAACGCGCCTGATCAGGCACATGTTCAATCACTTCAGCATTAACCACCACATCAAACTGGCGACCCTCTTCAACCAAAGATGAACTCAATTGATGAGAGTACTCAATTGGCAGGCCACTGTGCTTGGCGTGCCTGCGCGCAACTTCAATGCTGACTGCACTGGCATCGATTCCAGTCACGTTTGCACCTAGACGGGCGAGCCCTTCAGATACTAATCCGCCGCCACAGCCAACATCCAGAACGCTGAGGTCCATTAAGCAATTTGCTGCTTTACTATCGCGTCCAAAATGTTCTGCAATACGCGGAATAAACCACGCTAAACGAGCTTGGTTAAATGCCAATGCAGTTTTGAACTTGCCTTGCGGATCCCACCATTCCTGCGCCATTTGATCAAACTTTGCGATCTCCTGCGGCGACAATGTCGTATTGGTATCAACTGGTTGAGTTAATTGACTCTTATCAAGCATGAAACTATTAACAATCAAATCGGTTTGTTTCATGATTATACGGTCAAATTGAAAGGAAGATTACTTAATGGCAAATGCGCGTAATGTTTTAGGTGGTCCATTGCATCTATGCTGCGGAAACACTGGCTACACTCGCGAAGGTTTCTGCTATGTGCCGGCAAGCGATGTTGGCAATCACAGTGTATGCGCCATCATGAACGATGATTTTCTCGCGTTTTCCAAAGCGCGCGGAAATGATTTGATAACCCCTCAACCACAATATGGTTTTCCTGGCCTAAAAGCAGGCGACCGCTGGTGTTTATGTGCCGCGCGCTGGTTAGAGGCTGAGAAAGCCGGCGTCGCACCCAAAGTACTGTTGGCTGCAGTTAATGAAGCTGCCCTTACGGTAATTCCCTTAACCTTACTTGAAAAGTACGCTGCATAGTCGCATGTAAGCTGTGTGCAACACAGCTTACAATTGATACGCGAAAATAAAGGCGCTATAGCCAATAAAAATAGTTAACTATCAGCATATGTCAGTTCACTGCCGTTATATTCGGCGTTAGCGTTATGCTTCCATTCACACAGGAGAAACACCATGTTTAGTCATATTATGTTAGGTGCAAACGATATAGAGGCATCTAAAGCGTTTTATGATGCGATTTTGGGTGAGCTAGGTATTAAACCTGGCGTCATTGATGAAAAAGGTCGCTGTTTTTACATGACCGAGAAGGGCGTATTAGCGCTTACCAAACCACTTAACGGTGAGCCTGCATGTCATGGCAACGGCATGACCATCGGGTTTGCGGCCACCACTCCAGAAGCGGTTGATGCTTGGCATGCAGCCGGTCTTAAAAACGGTGGAACAGACTGTGAAGATCCACCAGGAATGCGTGAAGGAGCGACGATGAAACTATACCTTGCGTACTTACGCGACCCCTCTGGCAATAAGGTCTGTGCATTGCATCGTCCAAAATAACGCGCTCTCTTGAGGTCTTTGCCTCAGTATGCCTGTATTTATTGAATTAGCCGAGCAACTTTCCCAAATGGGATTGCTCGGCTTATTTTTAACCGCATTACTAGCCGCCACGCTGCTACCGTTTGGTAGCGAAGCTGTGTTTGTGAGTTTATTGGTCAATGGGTTTGGCTATGCCAACGTTATAATTGTTGCGTCGATTGGCAATGTACTAGGCTCTGTGATCAATTACGGTATTGGCCTTTGGGCCAGTGATGCCGTTGCGCACAAGTGGTTACGGATGACAGATGCCGACCTTCAAAAGGCGCGCCATCGTTTCGATAAATACGGTTTGGTGGCGCTTTGCTTTGCATGGGTGCCGATTATCGGCGACCCCATCACCGTTGTAGCGGGCATGTTACGCATACGCTTTGGCTGGTTTGTTGTGTTAGTGGCCTTGGGGAAAACCACCCGCTATGCGGTTCTGGCTTATCTTACTTACGTTGCGGCATAACTGCGCGCAGCCTGATTCGCCACGCGCAAGGTACACGTATCAAGGATTGGGGTTTCTGATCACCATCAAGCGTATTTCAGTCATATCAGCAATGGCGTAGCGGATCCCTTCCCTACCCAATCCAGACTCTTTAACGCCACCATAGGGCATGTTATCCACACGCCAGCTCGGTACATCGCCAATCACGACACCACCAACATGCAATTCATCCCAAGCTTTTTGTGCTTTGTAAATATCACGAGTGAATACACCGGCTTGTAAACCAAACTGACTATCATTTACGCGCTCAAGCGCTTCATCGTAATCACTGAATGAACTGATGATAGACACTGGGCCAAAGGCTTCTTCCGCATTGACCTTAGACGCATGAGGCGCATTCTCCAAAACCGTGGCTTGCAGCATTGCTCCCTCACGCTTTCCGCCACACAACAAGGTAGCTCCACCGTCAACCGCTTCAGAGATCCAATCTTCCAAACGCTTGGCTTCAGATTCTGCAATCATGGGGCCGATAAAGGTGGTTTCATCCAAGGGGTCGCCGTGTACCAAGTTGGCAACTTTTTCGACATAGCGCTGTTTAAACGACTCGTAAATACTGTCATGTACTAATATACGTTGCACACTGATACAGCTTTGCCCTGATTGGTAATAGGCACCAAACACTATGCGCTCAATGGCATCGGTAAGGTCTGCATCTTCATCCACAATACATGCTGCATTGCCGCCCAACTCTAAAATAACCGGCTTTTTACCCGCTCTAGCTTTCAGATCCCAACCCACATCAGGAGAGCCCGTGAAACTGAGTAATTTGAAACGGTCATCCGTCGTGAATAAATCAGCACCGTCACGGGAACAAGGCAGAATTGAAAATGCGCCTTCAGGCAAGCTGGTTTCAGCCAGTACTTCTCCCATTATGATGGCGCCCAGTGGCGTACGAGACGCAGGCTTTAATACAAAAGTACAGCCCGCTGCTATCGCCGGAGCGACTTTGTGAGCCGCCAAATTGAGCGGAAAGTTAAACGGTGAAATAAAAGAACACGGGCCAATCGGCACGTGTTTATACATACCGGTGTAACCCTTTGCGCGTTCTGTAATTTCAAGGTTCATAACCTCCCCATTGATGCGCACAGATTCTTCCGCGGCAATACGAAACGTATCGATTAAGCGCGTGACTTCGCCACGCGCATCTTTGATCGGTTTGCCAGCTTCGATGCACAGCGCATAGGCAAGCTCTTCAAATCGTTCAGTGAAGCGTTTGATGCAATGCTCCAATACTTTTTGACGCTCATACGGACGCATAGCGGTCATGGCGGGCTGGGCTTGCTCAGCTGCCGCTATCGCTTGATCAATCACAGAAGCATCAGCCATTGCGACCGTTGTGGCGACCTCTCCGGTATATTTATTGGTGACTTTCAAGTCTTCATTAGCAAACACGGGTTTGCTGGCTAAGTAATAGGGATAGGCCGATTGTAGACTGGACATAATGACTCCTTATAATTCCCGGCTCAGTTCTTTAATTGTTTTATTCAAGGTTTGATCGTTTAGGCTGTAATCGACAGGTACATCAATTAAATGCACCGCAGGCTCACTCAAGCAGCGAGTCAGTAATGGGCCTAATTCATCAGAAGAAGATATACGCCAGCCTTTTCCACCATAGGCTTCAACGTATTTAACGAAGTCTGGATTGCCATAATCCAACCCGTAATTATCAAAGTTCATGTGGGCTTGTTTCCACTTGATCATGCCATAGGCATCGTCGCGTAATATCAGCACCACAATATGCAAATTCAGGCGCACAGCCGTTTCTAATTCCTGACTGTTCATCATAAAACCGCCATCGCCACATACGGTGATGACAGGTTTGTCTGGATGAACCATTTTAGCGGCCATAGCTGATGGCAGCCCTGCCCCCATCGTTGCCAGTGCGTTATCTAGCAATAGCGTATTCGGGAAATAGGCAGGGTAATTACGTGCAAACCATATTTTGTATACGCCATTGTCGAGCGTCACAATGCCATCTTTGGGCATGGCTTCACGGACAATTTTGACAAAGCGCTCAGGTAAAATAGGGAAGCGTTCATCTTTTTCACTGTCTTGTCGATGGCTCACATACGCGTCATGAACATCTCGGTAAAAGTCCAACTTCCAACTGCTCTGCGGCGCAATTCTCTCGTTGATTTGCCAAATGCTGTTGGCTATGTCACCCACCACCTCTAACTGTGGGAAATACACAGGGTCGACGGCGGCAGAGTCGAAGTTGATATGGATCACTTGCTTGCCATCTTCGTGCATAAAAAACGGAGGCTTTTCTACCACGTCATGGCCTACGTTAATGATGAGATCAGCACGGTTGATCACGCGGTGCACAAAGTCGCCATCGGACAAAGCGGTATTGCCCATGAAAAGAGGATCGGTTTCATCAATAACCCCTTTACCCATTTGCGTAGTAATGAACGGGATACCGGTCTTACTGACAAATTCACGCAACATTTTTGAGGTTAATTTACGGTTTGCGCCAGCGCCAATCATCAATACTGGTGAGGTCGCGGCTTCAATCATTTCTACCGCTCGATTGATCGCTTTATATTCAGCAATAGGACGTCTGGAAACGCTGGGCTTAATCAACGCCGCTTTGGTCGGCTCCGCTGCAATATCTTCTGGTAGCTCAATATGTACCGCACCAGGCCGTTCTTCATGCGCCAAACGGAATGCTTCGCGCACCACTGATGGAATGCGGTCACCACTGACAACTTGTGTAGTGTACTTGGTGATTGGGCGCATCATGTCGACCACATCGATCACTTGGAATCGCCCCTGCTTACTGGTTTTGATGGGCTTCTGACCGGTGATCATCAGCATCGGCATCGCACCGAGTTGAGCATAGGCCGCTGGCGTCACTAAATTGGTGGCACCCGGCCCAAGCGTAGATAAACACACTCCTACTTTGCCGGTAAGTCGACCATATGTGGCGGCCATAAAACCAGCGCCCTGTTCATGACGGGTTAAAATCAGTTTTATCGATGAGTGGCGCAAAGACTCAAGTAAATCGAGATTTTCTTCTCCCGGTATGCCAAATACATACTCTACGCCTTCGGCTTCAAGTGCTTTCACAAATAAATCGGATGCTTTCATCTGCCTACCCTGACTGAAAAGCCTGCCAATTTCATGTGACAGGCTTCATATGCTAAGTGCTATAAAACTAGCAGTTATTTGATCAAAACGAGCGTTTTTTATTGCTATTGCGCAATATAAATCGCGCTTATCCGCGTGATGATGTGGGATGAAAGCGCATCTAAAGAGTTCTTTAAGTGACAAGTGGCATAGACGTATAGTTCTTTCTATACTGATTACTTATCTATTCAGCAAACCAAAAGGGAATTTCGGAATGTTAAGGGCCATCGTTTTAATCTCGTTCGTTACTTTTCACTTCACCGCTACTGCTCAAGAAAAAACGATTGAATATTACTCTGCGCTACTCAATGATACGGCTGATAAGTGCAGCAATTCGAATTGCCAGACGGTATGCAGCAACGCTGCCAGTAGGGTTGCTAATCTTGATGACGTGTTTGGGAATGTGGACAAAATCATTGACGCACAAAAGAACTGTTACCTGGCAATGATGAGCAGCCCGAAAGATATGATGAACCCTCAAGCCGTGAAACTTATGTCAGAATCAACCGAACTACAGTTTCGACCTCCAACAGCTCCATCATCTCAATCTGCAAAACAGAAAAATAAGACATTCACCGAGGTAGATCTCAATTTTCTAGACGCAGATGGTGGCGTAAATATACGCAAGGTAAATGAGTTGTTCACTGTACTGCCAGAATATTGCGACATGTTGCATGCTAGTTCGAGAGAACTGTGTCAAAGAACCTGTGTTGAGGAGGCGAAAAAATTTTCCGATGATGTAGCTAGTTTCAGCGATGAAAATTCAGATGCTAGAATAGTTCGCAAATTAAAACATGGTTATTACTACAACGGCTGTAGTACTTATTTCGCAAATGATGGATTGACGCAGGGTCAAGAATTTGAAGTCTATGAATCATTGAAATCCGCATTGAACCATTTAAAGGATAGCTCTTGGCCGTCAAAGCCTAATTCTGAAGTCGTCGAACCACCACAAAGCGACATTGCTAAAGAGCCTGTCAGCCCACCTTCCGGAAGCTCTAAGACAGTTCCATTTTCTGGACAGGTCAATATAGATTTCGCACAAATGAAACGTGGGCGACAGCTTGACGCCCTTTTTAATGGTAACAGACAACAAAAAGGGGTTCTAAAAGGCGAGCTATATGCACATCTTGCAGGTTACATTCAAAGCGTATCAAGAAACTGTCCAGCATCCTTGCCTGAAAACAAAATTGAAATAAATACCCGTGCCGGGTGTGCAATTGAAACGACGACAAGCAATATGTACGGGTCATATACTCGATGCACCAGCTATCACAATGTGGGTACAGGTATATACGCCGATCCCCTGATTTACTGGGGATATGACATCGCTCTTGAACAAAAAGCCCGGCAGATGATGCTATCTGCTGCCAGTGGTACAGTCGACCTTGCTCTGAAAAGCACAGACATCAATGATGCCTATGAGGCCGACTATAAAAAACTAATAACTACATACGGCTGTGATTCAATGGTAATTGCCAAAGAAAAGCTAATGTCTTACATGAAACAAGCGCTGCCAAACTATGCGAATATTGTTTATTTAGATTCGATAAAAGACCCTCTGCAAAAACAGCAGGCTCTGCTAGATATTTTACGTGGCGGAGGTTAACTTAGGTTAAATGAGCAATATCAGTGGATAAATGTATCGGGAAGAAAAAAGCTTTCTTATTGCGTTGTAAGCTTTCTGGAATAACATGATTACAGTGATTGATGTGGCGTCTAATCTATTGATCGGAATGGCAAAGCTCACTAAAGATATTGGTGAACAAAATGAAGCTATCATGCCACAGATGGCTGAAAATATGTTGATATATGCAAGGCTCGCTCGTACCCTTAGTAAGGATCCTGAGAGTGATTTTGAAGGCGTTCCGGCAATTTCCGCTGCAATCTCATTGTTAAACGTAGCGGCTGACTTTTTGGATAATTTTGCAACGCAACAAACGCACTTACTCTCTACCCTAAATGAAAATGCAGATGTCTATCGCTCGGCAGCAAAGGCTCTAGAAGAAGATCCATACAAAATACTTTCTGAATCCGATGAAGAGCCATTCAAATCGGTTTAGTGCTTGACCATTTTTTTAGCTTTCTCAAACGGTGGCGTTGGTGAAAAGCCAAACAAGCCCGCAATCTTCTCTAAAAAAGTTGGGGGTTTTCTCCATATTAAACCGCTATTAATATCTTGAATTGACCATTCATCCAACTCACCGCTATCTTTACTGTTTATTTCTGATAAGGCTGGGCGAACATCTAATTCGAAATCTGTAATAACCACAAATACACGGCCTTTGCGTATGACTTCACTATTAGACACAAGATCAGGACGTTTAGATAAAGTCTCCAGTACTGATTGTGTGTAACGGCCAAACGGTTTAGACAAGTCCGCCTTTTTCACTGAACGAACATGCTGAGCCAGACTAAATATCTCTGTTATGTCTTTTTTACCTTCACATACGCCACAAATACCGACTTTACCATTCCTGCATTTATTACATTGAACGACCCCCTTGCCTCTGCATTCGCTACAACTGGAATTCATATGCGTGGTCCTTCCTGAATGTCCTGATGTGATGCTGTGACCAACACCTGAACATGCTGGGCAACTTCTATAGGTTCCACTTCCCTCAGCAGCATATACGTACTCGTATCCAGAACCATTACAGACACTACATGTTACCTTCTTGTTTTCGGATGCACCTACCGTATATGAAGCTTTATATTCAGCGGTCCCGTCGCAGGTCGGGCATGCTTTTTTGCCAGTACCACCACAACTATCACATCGACCTTTGCCCGCGCCATTGCAACTTGGACAGCGTTTATGCCGCACTTTAAGCTTCCTAAGCTTAGACATTACTCGTTTATAATCGCTGAGATAGAGGTGATCACTGAAGTAACGCGATGAAGCCAACTTATCATCTGCCCCTGAAACCGCTTCACGCTTCAAGAAATAACTAAACTCACCTTTGCCAATTTCTTCACCTTGGCGGCCAGGCAGCGTTTCAATTGTTTCATCTGTCTCAATTGAAACTGTCGACGTTATTCTTAAGATAATTCTGTAGGTTTGCATTTCGTTCACGTCATTGTCAGGCAATATTTAACGCCTTAGTCTATATGTGTATTTTTCCCGCACTTTCTGAATCCACATATACATACCTTAAATGCTTCGTCTTTATTAACATTACACCGCATCTAATGCGCCTATAAGATACTCATAGCTCAAAAGCAGACTGGCTACTAAAGTTTGCGGATTGCGTTCTGATTTCATTTTCATCAATAAGAATGGAAACATAATCTTCCGATGAATATTTAATTCTGAAATTAAATATTCCCTCCGAAATCGTTCCATTATTGCAGCGATCAAGCTGAGAAGCATCTTGCGACACGCACATCTCCTCAAGCATTGGGCCAATAACATTCGGCCATTTAAGACCAGGTTTCCGGAAATTTGGCGTACTCCACTGACCATTTCTTTGCAGTTCCAAACGCATCATTGCCCAATCGCCCGTGGAGGTTTTATTTACAACTTCACAATTACCTGATTTTATAGATTTATTCCTGATGTATTTTAATCTATTGGGTATGTTAGACAGCAAAGAAACGCGTATTTCCTCGTTACTTTCATTACAAACTGTTATAGCGCCAATTTCGTGATTTATCGAATTACTCCCCTTGTTTGGATCCTCTGCCTCAAGCTTATATAGACCTTCTTCAAAATCAGTAATAACTTTTCTGCTAATTAATCCACAACGATCAAAGTTGTCTTGTAAACGTATACAACCCAGTCCTTCGCTATTGAGCATCAACATCGCACTATTTTCAGCGGTCCCTTGGCTGATACCGACTTGATTAAAGGAACTGCTGGTTTTGAAGTCAGCTGTTACTCTATATACGTTTCCATCATTTCCTGTTGATGCGTTAAGGTTGTTGATACTGCCTTTGACATACCGATTAAACAGCCAACCAATTGAATGATCACTTATCACATCATCCATTAATGTCTTTATGTCCAATTCATGCGGTTTATAAGTAACTTGCTCAAAAGCGCGAGCCTCTGAAAGAGTTTTAAGTTTGTGATGTTGTTTAAGTTTATTCCCTACAACATATGCGTACAGGTTGTCTTCAAACAATTGTAAACTCGGAGCGTCGCAGGCCAGTCCAGAAAACAGTACGTTCATATCTTGTTCCATATTGGCAAAACTAACTAGAGACTCTGTTAAGGCCACATGCATTGGAGTGTTACCAATTTTTGCTCTACCCGATATACTTCTAAATACATCTTCAACTGAATTTGATTTAGGTGCCATCGCAGAGTTTCTTTTAACGGTGTTAAATGCCTCTAGCATTCTTGGCGTTGTAAAAATGCCTGTCCCACCAGATTCAGTGCGATTACAGTATGTGGGGCCTACTTGCACGCCATTGATTTTATATTCTCGATTTTCAACGCACATTTGGCTCTCTATCTGGATAGCGTTATCGGGTAGGTGGTCGTAACAGGTGTTTGAGTACTTCTTGATATAAGTTTCGACCATGCTTGTTAAAATTGGGCTTGCTTCTCCGCGCAAATCTACGCTTTCCTCATCTCCAAGGTATAGAGCTGCAAATTCGGACTTATGAAAAAGACCTTCTGTTGGGAAGCTTTCTATCGCAAGTGACGCAGTACTTGTTTTAGCGAGACCGCTTGAGCTCGATTTTTTATTTCCCTTTTCTTGAGTTGGCGCAATAGCTTCTCCCTGCTTTATGGCTTCTTGAAGTTGAATTAATGCTAGAAAGGACTCAGGTTGAACTTGTGCATTTTGAAAGAGACCAGTACAGTACATAGTGTCATCTGCAAGCTGCTCTCGAGTAAGTGGCCTTGGGTTAGCTAGCATTTCGTCGAACCGATTCGAAAATGCCCCAATTGCGTGCTTACACGTTCTAAGACAAACCGCTTCATTCACCGAATCCGAACATTGACTAACGAGATCTCTCATCAGATCTACAGCTTTATCCTTTGAAATAACATCTCCTTGCATATAGCGCTCAGAGAGGTCGTTAGAAAAAGCGGAAAAAGAAAGGAGCGAGTTAAATAGAAACAATGCAGAAACTAATAAAGTAGTTGAAGCCAACCCTGACTTGCCTGTGCTATGGAGCATAAGTATTCCCTTAAACAAATGACTTCCTAGTTACTTTAGAACATTCAGAAACTGATGTAAAAATTGTAAGGCGTTGTGACCCATAGAGCAGCAACCCATCGGCCGAGAATCCAAGAAAACTCCTTTCAGTTAAGAAAAGGGCCCGCTTCTTTAGAGTTAAGCGTCAAAATCTCCGATGTGTGCCTCAAGGCTATAATTATTTAGCCGCTTTCTAAGTTTCGTGCTTATTCTTAGTCTCGGTATTCGGTATACGAATATTTCGGCAAGACACTCTTCCCTAAGGGCAACGCTCCAGCACTAAAACAACTGCAAAGCCATGCGATCTGCAAACATTTCCAGTGCATGCAAACCTGCAGAGGAATTACCATACTTATTCAGTTTCGGTGACCACACCGCAATACTGAACTGATGAGGCACAAACGCAACAATAGCGCCTCCAACTCCCGACTTACCCGGCATACCGACACGATAGGCAAAATCGCCTGTTGCATCGTATAAGCCGCTAGTGAATAGCAACGAGTTAAGTTGGGAGTTTTGCTTGGCCGAAATGATGATCCCTTGGTCGTGGACTGAACGCCCTTTATTCGCCAGAAAACTGAACGCTTGCGCCAGTTCTTGTGTGTTCATTTCGATGGCGCATATGGAAAAATACGTCTTTAACACATCATCCACAGCGTTCTCGAAATTACCAAATGACTTCATTAGGTAAGCCATTGCTGCATTGCGATAACGGTGCTCATACTCACTGCGAGCCACTTCGTTATTGATAATCAATCGGGGATTGCCCGATAGCTCGCGTAGGGTCTCAAGCATATGATGCGTTGGCGCGGATAAACGTGAGTAAAGCGCATCGCAGGTAACAATTGCGCCCGCATTAATAAACGGATTGCGCGGCACACCTTGCTCAAATTCCAACTGCGTTAGCGAATTAAACGCAGTGCCGGACGGCTCTTTGCCGACTCGCTGCCACAAATCATCACCGTATCGCTGTAGCGCCAGTGTTAACGTCATGATTTTGGAGATCGACTGAATGGTAAAACGATGGCCGATATCACCCACGGCATAATGATTGCCGGCCATGTCACATACGGCCATGGCGAATCCATCACTTGGCGCCGTAGACAATGCCGGAATGTAATTGGCTACAGCACCTTCATAGGCAGCGATGTTGGCTTTAATATCGTCGTGTATTGAGATTAAGACATCTTGTATTGACATGAATGTAAGTACTTACTTCTCAAGCTCTGCCATTTTCTTTTCCCACTCAGCTAACTTCTTAGCAGTGTGGCTGTCTACATCCTTTTTATGAGTCTCTATCCACCAACGTTCTAATAGCTGTACGTTTTTGCGGTTAGCTTTGTAGAAAATGTCAGCAATGTCACCCACGATAGGAATGAAGCCTAGGCCAAAATCAACCAGCACATTGCGCATCATTTTGGATTGAATATGCTCCGGTACGCCAAGCTTTCGGCCTAAATGAACAATGCGCAACGCAGCTAACACCATAGTCGCGTCACCGATACCGGGAATAAGACCAATCAAAAAGTCTAAACCGACAGGCACGCCAATGACCGGAATTTTAACCGCCGTATCAAGCAGATTAGCAATATCCTGCGCTTTTCTGAGCTCTTTGGGTGCGAGTAAGTCCTCTGGCTGTCCGTCGCGTTGGACCATATCTTTTTGCTCCATGACTATTGCTCTGCTCCTAATTGCTTTGCCAATGTTTCGCGCTGCGCATAATCATCACCTACAGACCAGTTGGCTAAATTTCGTTGAATAATCGAAAACAATACGTCGATATGTGCAGGATCACTGTTGAGGGCGGCGATATATTCATAACGCTCCCCGCCAGCTTCGATGAAATAGTCTCTATTCTCGATGCCAATTTCTTCAATTGTTTCCAGACAATCAGCTGAAAAACCGGGGCACACTACTTGAACCGACTTAACTCCTTCGGACGGTAGTGCTTGAAGAGTATGGTCGGTATACGGTTTTAACCACTCTTCTCGACCAAATCGCGATTGGAACGTTGTCATGTAGTCGTCTTTGTTCAGGCCTAACTTCTCTGCTATCAGTCGCGACGTTTTATAACACTCACAATGGTACGGATCGCCGTTTAGCAAATAACGCTTGGGAATGCCGTGATAGGAGAATATAAGCTTGTCTGCGCGCGGGTGCGTTTGCCAATGCGTTTTAATTTTTTCAGCCAATGCATCGATGTAACGTTCATCATCATGATAATGACTCACAAAGCGGAAATCTGGCATCCAGCGAGTACGCTGGAAATACTGACTGATGGCATCAAACGTAGAGCCCGTTGTGGATGCACAGTACTGTGGATACAAAGGCAATACCAACAATTTACGAACACCTTGCTGCTGCATGCGTTCGATAGTGCCAGCAATCGACGGTTGTCCATAGCGCATGGCAAAATCAACAATGACATCTTCACCAAAGGCTGCTTTACATTTTTCGCTTAGCGCCTGAGCTTGATCTTCAGTGTGCATCATTAACGGTGAACCACGTTCGGTCCATACCGTACTGTAGGCATGGGCAGACCGTTTAGGACGAATATTCAAAATGATACCGTTTAGCACAAACCACCAAATCAAACGTGGCACTTCTACGACGCGGGGATCAGACAGAAATTCCTTTAAGTAAGGTTTAAGTGCTTGCTTAGTAGGTGCCTCGGGCGTACCTAAATTCGTTAGCAAGACACCAATTTTATCTGATTGGCGGTGTGTAAATCCGGTATTTGATTGATACTTCATAATGTCTTATCTAGTAAAAAGGGTTAACCACAATACGCAGCTAACCCTCATTTAGACCTAAATTGCCTAGCAACTCAATGTGAAATTGTTAGGGATTGTAATAGGTAGCCGCTCCCGGCCCTACAGGCATACCAAACAGGAATACCCAAATATAGAATAACAAGGTCCAACCCACGATAAATACCATGGAGTAAGGCAGCATCGTAGCTATCAGCGTCCCCATGCCTAAATCTTTCTTGTAACGCGCAGCTATCGCCAAGATCAGACCAAAATAACTCATCATCGGAGAAATCACGTTAGTAACAGAATCGCCGATACGGTAGGCCGCTTGAATAACCTCTGGGGCAAAACCTATCAACATAAGCATGGGTACGAAAATTGGTGCCGTAACCGCCCATTGCGCCGACGCACTGCCAAGTGACAAGTTCACGATGCCACACATAATGATGAACAATATAAATACTTCAGGCCCATCAAGACCTAGCGTTTGCAGTAAGGTTGCGCCCTTAACCGCCAATACAGTACCCAAGTTAGTCCACTTGAAGAATGCAACGAATTGCGCGGCAAAAAAGACTAGCGTGATATACAAACCCATTGAACCCATGCTCTTGGACATCGCATTGATCACATCTCGGTCATTTTTCATGGTGCCCGCCACGCGACCATAGACAAAACCCGGTACGGCAAACGTAATGAATATAAATGCCACTATGCCTTTAAGGAACGGAGAACCGGCTACAGCGCCCGTTTCTGGATGACGCAAAATGCCGTTCTCAGGCACGATGGTAAATGCTAATAGGGCACACAGCGCAACGAAAGAAACACCCGCCCAACGCAGAGCTTTGCGTTCCTGCGCGGTTGGCGCGTCCATTTTCTGTTCACCCAGATCAATCGACGCTTCTGAAGGATCATACTTGCCCAACCTTGGTTCAACGATCTTTTCGGTAACAAACGCGCCCATAAATGCCACAGCAAATGTGCTGATAAACATAAAGTACCAGTTCACTTCAGGACCAACGACGTACTGGGGATCTAGCATGTGCGATGCAGCTTCGGTAATACCTGACAGCAACGGATCAACTGTACCCAATAGCAAGTTGGCACTATAACCACCCGATACACCCGCAAATGCAGCTGCCAACCCAGCTAATGGATGTCGTCCAAGCGAATGGAATATCATCGCCGCCAGAGGGATAAGGACAACGTAACCCAACTCTGATGCAGTATTAGAAATAATACCGGCAAATACCACAGTGACCGTTACCGCGCGCTTTGAGGCATTCATGACCAATGCACGCATTGCAGTAGACAGCAAGCCAGAATGCTCAGCTACCGATACGCCCAGCAACGCAACCAATACCGTGCCTAAAGGCGCAAAACCTGTAAAATTAGTCACTAAGTTAGTAACAATACGCTGTAAACCTTCAGCGTTTAGTAGTGAGATGACTTCAATGATGCCATCTGGATCCCGTCCCACAGCGTCCAAGGGACGTGGGTCGGCAACGCCGTAATCAAAAAAGCCTAAAAGTCCGCTCAACAACACTATCGAAAATGCGAGTATTGCAAATAACGTGATGGGGTGCGGAAGTAAGTTTCCTAACCACTCAACAGTGGCCAAAAAGCGATTAAACCAACCACCCGATTTCGCAGGTGTTGATTGAGAAAGATCTTGAGAAGTCAAACGCTATCCTCTATCTGTCGACTTGAACCGATGTAGGTGTCGGTTGCAGATTTATAATAATTATTCGATTTTGGCCACAGTTTACCTAATTTACGCGAAGATGTGCAGAGTTAAAGCATATTCCAACGCGTTGCACCGGTAAGTCATGGTATCGCTGCCCATGTAAGCAGGGTGAAGAGCTCTCTGGCGAATATTGCGTCGCCTACTTTGACCTTTGTTCTGCCTAACAAACATATAAAAAAAGCGCCCTGAGGCGCTTTTTTAACATTAACTAATATTTAGTCTTTGTTCTGACCTGATTGTTGATTCAAATAACGGAAGAAATCGTTATTCGGCTCTACCACCAAAATGTCTTGTTTGCTATTAAAGCTCGAACGATAAGCGTCCATACTGCGTAAGAAGCTGTAAAACTCAGGGTTCTTCGAGTATGTTGAGGCATAAATTTGTGCAGCTAAGGCATCACCTTCACCGCGCAATTGACGCGCATTACGTTCTGCATCTGCCAACATAACTTCCACTTTTGCATCAATGTCGGCGCGCAACACCTCAGCCTGCTCTTGACCTTCCGAACGGTGTTCACGAGCCACACCGGCGCGCTCAGCACGCATGCGTTGGAAGATTGAAGCACTGACTTCCGTCGGTAGGTTGATCTGCTTCACACGCACATCAACAATAGCAATGCCCAGCTCATCAGAGCTGCTTGATGCTTGCTCCATGGCTTGGTCCATCAACGCTGAACGTTCACCTGATACGATCTGAGAAATCGTGCGGGCACCAAACTCTGAGCGCAAACCGTTATTCACTTTTTGCTTCAATAGCGCTTCGGCTTGAAGCTTATTACCGCCAGTCGACAAGTAATAACGCTCAAAATCATTAATGCGCCATTTCACGTATGAATCAACGATTAAGTCTTTCTTTTCTGAGGTTACAAAACGATCCGGCGCATCATCCAGGGTTTGTACACGCGCGTCCAACGAGCGCACGGTATCAATAAATGGGATTTTAAAATGCAGGCCAGGAGCGAACACTTTCGCAAGTCCTGTTTCACTGTCCTTTTGGACTTTACCAAACTGAATAACAATCGCTTTGTTGCCTTCTTTAACCACGAAAAGAGAGCTAAAACCTAAGACAACAAACAGGGCTAGAATTATACCGCCAAGATTTTTCATAATTAATCTCTCCCTCTGTTAAAACGATCAGGGCGCGTAGATTGACGCGGTGATGTATTGACCGTCTGGTCAGGCGTTGCCGCATTGCGTAGCGAATCTAACGCACTGCGCGATACATCGTTTGAATAAGTCGTCGTATTTTGACGCTCCATGATCTTATCCAATGGCAAATACATCATGTTGTTACCACCACCTTCGCTGTCGATCATAATTTTGGTCGTACTGCTGAAGACTTGCTCCATCGTTTCAAGGTAGATACGCTGACGAGTAACTTCTGGCGCGGCTTCATACTGAGGCAAAAGTTCCTCGAAGCGTGCAACTTCACCCTGCGCTTGCAGAGTCACACGCTCTTTATACGCTTGCGCTTCTTCGTTCATTCGGTTTACTTGACCACGTGCACGCGGTTCAATTTCACGCGCGTAGGCTTCGGCTTCGCGAATAAAACGCTGTTCGTCTTCCTGTGCAGCAATTGCATCGTCAAATGCATCTTTCACTTCTTCTGGTGGACGGGCATCACGGAAGTTCATATCAACAATTTGAACTCCCATATTGTAGGGTTCAATAATCGCTTGCAGCTCTTCCCATACACGTTGGCGCGTTACTTCACGACCATCGGTTAACACGTCATCCATTTTTGAATGACCAACAACATAGCGAATGGCACTGTCGAGTGCTTGACTGAGGCTCACTTCAGGATCAACAACCGCGAATGTCCAACGGTAAGGATCAACAACGCGGAATTGCATTTCCATTTGCACGCTGACCAAGTTTTCGTCTTCAGTCAGCATAGAGCCTGATGAAGATTGGTCACGAATAGACTGAATGTCTACTGGGATTACGCTATCAATAAAAGTTGGTTTCCATTGTAAGCCTGGTTCAACTTGGGTGTGATACTCCCCGAATCGCAGTACTACTCCACGCTCAGCTTCACGAATAGTGTAAAACCCGCTGATAACCCATACCACAATCAACAAGGCCGCAATGATACCGGCACCGATACCACCGACGTTTTTGCCTGTTCCATTGCCTGAACCACCTGTACTTTTGGAGAACTTGCCAAACAGGTTTTTAAATACATCGTCTAAATCAGGGGGCCCCTGATCACGTCCGCCCTTGTTCTTCCAAGGGTCATTGTTATTTCCACCCGGCTCATTCCAGGCCATAAGCATACTCCGTAAACTTCAAATTAAAATCTGATACGACAACGCACGCGTTTCAGATTGCATGCGCCAACTTTAAACTGATTATGACTTTATTACGAGGTCGTCTAGCGCACCTTTTTCACGCTTTAACAACCGCTGCCAATCGGCGCTAGGCATTCTCACATCTACTACCCAGTCACCTTGTTCGTTGTATTCTTGTGCAGCAATACAATTCAATTCATATAAAACCCCACGCAAATGACTGGCATTCGGCGGGATCTGCAATCGACGCTTAACGATCGACTTCGATAATCTCTCTATAAGGGCTTGATGCAATAATTCAATCCCTAAACCTTGCTGCGCAGACACCCAAACACGAACAGGCTGGTCCATTTCATCACGATCAATACGAGGTTGCATCCCTTCCATGCGGTCTATTTTGTTACAAACCATCAACTGCGGGACTTCATCGGCCTCTATTTCGGTTAGTACCGCCTGCACTTGATCAGTATTTTCCTGATACTTTTCATCGGCATAATCGACGACATGCAACAATAAATCGGCTTCTTGGGTTTCTTGCAATGTTGCTTTAAACGCCGCTACCAAATCATGCGGTAAATGCCTGATAAAGCCTACTGTGTCAGCCAGAATGACCGGGCCAACGTCTTGCAGTTCGAGCTTGCGCAACGTAGGGTCAAGCGTAGCAAACAATTGATCAGCCGCATAGACAGCAGACTCGGTTAAGGTATTGAACAATGTAGACTTGCCGGCATTGGTATAACCAACCAACGACACCGTCGGAATTTCAGCCCGCTTTCTTGAACGACGCCCCTGCTCACGCTGCTTTGCAACCTTTTCTAAGCGTCGTAAGATAGCTTTGATCCGCCCTCGCAGTAGACGCCTATCGGTTTCTAGCTGAGTTTCACCTGGCCCACGTAAGCCTATCCCACCTTTTTGTCTTTCTAAGTGGGTCCAGCCACGAATAAGACGCGTAGAAATATGCTTCAACTGAGCAAGCTCTACCTGAAGTTTACCTTCGTGAGTACGGGCACGCTGAGCAAAAATATCTAGGATCAAACCGGTTCGATCGATCACACGACATTTAACTACTTTTTCTAGATTGCGTTCTTGTGAGGGAGACAAGGCATGATTAAAAATCACGACATCGGCATCAAGGGTTTGCACAATATCAGCGACTTCGTCTGCTTTTCCTGAACCGATAAAAAGTTTGGCATTGGGCGCACTGCGAGACGTTGTTACTACCTCTAACGCAGTAACCCCCGCAGATGACACTAACATTTCTAGCTCTGAAAGTGCCTCTTTACTCGCTTCGTCTGTGAAGTCAACATGCACCAGAACCGCTCGCTCACCTGATGCATAGCGGTCAAACAAGTGGCGCTCCTGTTACATTAGTCTGAGGAATTTCCATCATCTCCAGAAGGCATTTGAATTGCTCTTGAAGGAACAACTGTTGAAATAGCATGCTTATATACCATTTGGCTAACCGTGTTTTTAAGTAAAATCACGAATTGGTCAAAAGACTCAACTTGTCCTTGTAGCTTGATGCCGTTGACCAAGTAAATAGATACTGGGATCCGCTCTTTTCTTAGCGCGTTCAAGAATGGGTCTTGTAGAGATTGCCCTTTAGCCATCTTACTTCCTTAATTGTTATAATTGTTCTAATTGTTCTAATTGTTCTAAGTGAGAGGATACACCACCCACCCTTGTAATGTATAGCACAGACAGGTGGTTAATTAATAACCATTTTTCTAATCTGGTCAGAATTATCATGAGCAAAGGTGTCTAACCAGTGTAATTTATCCCAACCTCGTAGCCAGGTAAATTGTCTTTTAGCCAATTGTCGCGTTGCAGCTACACCTTTTTCAAGCATTTCATCAGCGTCAAAATCACCTTGAAGATATTGCCAAACTTGACGATATCCAACGCACCGCATGGATGGCATATCTAAATGCAAATCGCCTCTGGCGCGCAGTTGCTCTACTTCTTCAATGAAGCCTTCCGCCAACATCTGCTCGAATCGCTGCTGTATACGTTGATGCAACACTTTTCGATCGTTAGGCGCAATAGCAAATTGGAAAACGCTGACACTAGGGTCATCGGCAAGGCCGGGGGTTTTCTGTAGTTGCCAATGACTAAGCGGCTTACCTGTAGCATGGTAAACTTCTAATGCGCGCCCAATTCGCTGCGGATCATTCGGATGTACTCGACTTGCGACAACGGGGTCGACTGCTTCAAGCTCAGCATGCATCGCTGGCCAGCCACGCTCTAATGCTTCTGCTTGTATGGCATCTCTGATCTCGGGCTTTGCCTCTGGCACCTGTGAAATCCCATTCATCAATGCATTGAAATACATCATGGTGCCCCCCACCAGCAGAGGCGTTTTGCCACGCTGATGAATATCTGCAATATGCTGTCGAGCATCGCGGCAAAAGTCTGCTACCGAGTAACTCTCAGCAGGATCAATGATGTCCAATAACCAATGAGGCGCTTGCTGCTGCTCTTCACGCGTAGGTTTTGCCGTTCCAATGTCCATTTCGCGGTAAATTAACGCGGAGTCAACGCTCACGATTTCACAATTTAAATCGCGCGCTAATGTTAAAGACAATCCAGTTTTACCTGACGCAGTGGGCCCCATAAACGTGATGATTGACGGCTTAGCCATGTGCTAGGTTTCCTTCTGCTAGTAGACGCAGTAAGTCTTTCTCGTCGAAATCTTCACCCTGTTGTTCAAGCAATGCTTGTTGGTGTTCTTCAGGCAACCCATCAAACCATGCGATAACATTATTAAAGGGATACTCTTGCTTTGCCAACGTATTAGATAACAACTCAGTCAAAGACGCTTGAGCATCGTTTATATCGATACTCCCAAAGTGAGTAAAAAGTGACGACCACGGCATTGCACGCCAGCCCGCAGGCACTTGTTTCAGCACTCTTTTTTGCGCGACTTTATCAATGTGAAAATGCATTCCTTCAAAGGCGACACGACGCGCTTCAGACCATTCTTCGCTGTCAGAGACCGCCACCGGCATTAATAAGGGTTGAGCGACACTGATTGTGGACAGCTGTTGACGTAAAAAAGCGGTTAATAAACGCTGCTTGTTAACCATGTAAACGCGGTCTGCGCCATTGAGCGCAACTAATATCGTCTCTCGCAACGTAATACATTGCACGCGAGACAGCGGCATGGACCGTTCAGCGATAGTCATTAAAGAAGAGTAAGCCTTCCCCGCAGACTGGCTGAACCCGCTACTCGCGCCCTGCCCGCCACCATAATGTGATTGCGCTAGTGTTGAGCGATTCGGCGCTTGTTTTTCGCTCTGCAATTGATTCGGCGCTTGATAGCCGTGGCTAGGTTCTGCATGAAGATGCACATTATCTTCCGCAAGGGCTTCACTAAAACCAGACTGCAGTGCCTGCTTTACATGACTCACAATAAAATCGTGCACTAAACGAGACTGATGAAAGCGAACTTCGTGCTTCGCAGGGTGAACATTGACATCAATTTCACTCGGTTCAACGTCAACAAACAAAATATATTGCGGCGCATCTCGTCCAATCCCCAATAACTCATACGCTTGTTTAATCGCATGATTAATCAGCTTATCCTTCATCGGCCGACCGTTCACGTAGCTATATTGCCAATCAGTGAGCTCGACCGGCCCGTTACAATCAACGATAAAACCTTTCAGTGACACGGCCTCATCAACCGCATTGATGTCAATAAGCGTCAAACCCGATGGTTTGCCGAGCACGTCATGTATTCGCTTGTGTAAATCTGATGTTGGCTTGCATTGCAGATGGCGGCGACCGTTATGTTTGAGCACAAACTCTATGCTCGGATGTGCCAATGCAATACGCTTAACAACCGTTTCTATATGGGTAAATTCTGTTTTAGGTGTGCGCAAAAAACGGCGTCTAGCCGGTGTATTGAAAAACAGGTCCAGCACATCAATGCTAGTACCAGTTGGGTGTGCAGCGGGTTGCACATTAACCTGCATGTCCCGGCCTTGGGTCTGCGCCTGCCAAGCTTCGGTTTGTTCTGCTGTGCGAGAAGTCAGAGTTAAACGGCTAACAGAGCTAATACTGGCGAGAGCTTCCCCTCTAAAACCCATGCTTTGAATCGCTTCGAGATCATCCAAGCTGTGGATTTTACTGGTGGCATGGCGACTCAACGCAAGTGCCAGCTCATTCTTCGGGATACCGCTGCCATTATCGCGAATTAAAATTTGTTTGTGACCACCTTGTTGGATCTCGATTTCAATTTTGCTGGCACCGGCATCGAGGCTATTTTCGACTAGTTCTTTAACAACTGAGGCTGGTCGCTCAACCACTTCCCCGGCAGCGATTTGGTTTGCCAGCTCGGCAGGTAGCAGTTGGATCGTCACACAAGACCTTTTTAAGTGGTTGGGATGGTGAGTACTTGACCGATATGAACGATGTCGTTGGTCAAATTATTCGCTCGCTTGATGCTGCTGATTTTAACATTGTAGCGCTGGGCTAACAACGACAACGACTCCCCGCTACGTACTTTGTGCGTCCGCACGGAGTCTTTCAACGTAGCCCATAAAGTGCCATCGGGTGGAACCGTTTTGAAATATCGTTTTGTTGCGGTGAATATTGAATCAGCCAGACGCTCTCGGTGCTTGGCCCAATTTAGGTTTTTCTCTTCTTGCGGGTTAGAAATAAATCCAACTTCGACCAAAATAGACGGTATGTCGGGCGACGTTAACACAGCCAAACTAGCCGCTTGTGGCCGGTTTTTGTGCATTTTGGTAATTTTGCGCATTTCATGGATAACCTTTTCGCTCAAGTCATGACTTGTAGCGCGAGAATGATCCATTGAGAGCCCTAAAATAGTCTCTGCTAAGTAACGCTCACTGGCTGCATCATTGATAACTTCAGCTGCACCGCCGAGCAACTCTGAATGGCGTTCCGTACGTTCCATCCAACGACCTAGTTCGGTATCCGCCCGCCCCGTACTCAGCACCCACACCGATCCCCCTTTAGGCTGCGGGGTGGTAAATGCGTCTGCGTGAATTGAAATCAATAAATCAGCTTTGCTACGGCGTGCTATTTCTGGGCGCTGATTCGGCGAAATATAATAATCTCCGGTACGCGTCATCACCGCTCGCATACCCCGCTCGCGGTTTATTAAACTCTCTAGCTTTTTCGCGATACTGAGCACCACGTTTTTTTCATAGGTGCCACTTGGCCCTATAGAACCAGGATCTTCACCACCATGCCCTGCATCAATAACGATAATGATATCTCTATCACGGTCACTTTGGTCGCTGCTTTTGACGACTGTCGCCTGTGGGGTAGAAATAACATAGGGCAAATCGACTACCAGCCTGTGCCCATAGGGCTCTGTTGGCGGCATCGCAAATAAACTCGGGTTCACTTTCGCTGTTAAATCCAGCACAACGCGCGTTGAGCGAGCGTTTTTAGGTTGGCTCGTGCGGATTTTTTTCAGTAACTCGTTGCTGTTCTCACTACCCCCCAACGCAGTCTGCAACTGTGTGTCTGCAAAATCGATAACCAGTCGATCAGGATTTTCGAGACGAAAGTAGGTGAATGACGGCTCTGCGTTAAGGTCAAATACAATGCGTGTATTATTGGGTGATGGCCATACTCGAACACCTTCGATGGCATTCTCTGACGCATAAAGCGCGGCAGGTTGCATCAACAAAAGGGCTATGCACATGGCCGAGCGTATCACTAAGCCTTGCCATTTTGTCAGTTGTTGATTGTGTAAAAATACCATCACGTGCTCTTTGCAGTGCTCTCTCAAGATAAAGTAGGCGCTAACTCAGACATCAAATTGACGAATTAGTTTCGCCTAGCAATGCGGTAAGTTGCTTGCCTTTGTCAGAGTCGGCTTGAATGTCAAAATGCCGTTCCTGATCACCTTCAATCGTTATACTAATGCTAATATCAGGCGCTGCCAAGTGATCCGCCCCTTTGTCAGGCCATTCAAAGATACACACAGCATTACTTTCCAGATAGTCTCGAATACCCATGAATTCCAACTCTTCAGGGTCGGCTAATCGATATAAATCAAAATGAAATACACTCAGCGACTCTAATTCATAAGGCTCTACCAACGTATACGTTGGGCTTTTTACCCGTCCTACATGCCCTAGTCCTTGGATAAAACTGCGACTAAACGTGGTTTTCCCAGCCCCTAAGTCACCCCGTAAATAAATCACAAAAGGCAATGTAAGCTGAGTAATGGAATGTGCCAACAACGTGGCTAGCGCATCTGTCTCTTGCTCATTGTGAACAGTGTATTGCTTACCCGACATTCAATCAGTATCCATTAACGCATTCGGTTGTTGATCAAGGCTCTGATAGCGTCAAACAAGTCGCTCGCGAGTAACCCGCGCTCACCATACTGTTCTGCCAACACATCACCCGCTCGCGCATGCAAACTAACACCAAATTTACTCGCCACATCGGCCTTTAATGCTTGTGCCAGCAACGCACCTAACACACCGCTTAGCACGTCTCCCATCCCAGCAGTTGCCATTCCGGGGTTACCGTGGCGACACACCCAAGTATGCTGCTCATTGTCGACAATGGTTCCCGCGCCTTTCAAAATACAGGTCGCGTGGTAACGCTCAGCAAGCTGTCTGGCGGCTATAAAACGGTCACCTTCCACTTCGTCCACTGTCATACTAAGTAATCTAGCTGCCTCGCCTGAGTGCGGAGTAAGTACACACTCTTTCATGTTAAACGTGCCAGAATAACGCGATAGCAAGTTCAAAGCATCGGCATCAATAACAATAGGTTTGTTGTGTGAGTGGCAGTACTGCAAGGTTTTATCAAATGCATTCTGACTCCAATCATCTTGTCCAAGGCCTGGGCCAATGACCACACAGGTCGCCCACTCCAAGGCTTGCTCAAAATTGTCAGTCACCACCATTAGTTCGGGCCTACCAGCATTGATTTGGATTTTGGAATCTTCGTGCGCATACACTTTGACCAACCCCGCCCCCGTTCGTAATGCTGCTTCTCCAGCCAAACGAATAGCCCCTGCTGTACCCTTATTACCGCCTACACATAGCAAGCGACCATATGTACCTTTGTGGCTATGCACCTGGCGCGGTGCCATTTGAGAAAAATTGTCTAATTCAATAACAGTGGCAGAAGACTTGGCTAGGCCTAAAAACGCTTTGCCAATGCCGAGATCATCAAAAATTAATTTCCCACAGGATTGTTTTCCGGCGCCGGTAGTCAATCCAGGCTTAATACCAACAAACGTGACGGTATAGTCAGCTTGGATACAACGGCCCATCGATTGCCCAGTGTTAGGTTCAAGCCCAGATGGGATATCAATACTCACCACCGGTGTATCACTTGCGTTAACACGATCAATGATGTCCGCGTATTCTGCTCGAATAAGGCTGTTGGTACCTGTGCCTAGCAACGCATCTACAATTACATCACTATTTTCTATGAGGTTTGCGTCAAAGGCGGTGACATTGCCTCCCAATGCTATCCATTGCTCCTGTGCCTGTTTGGCGTCACCACTCAGTTCACGTTCGGGCTCTACGGCACAGACCAAAACCTGCTTTCCAGCCTTTTTTGCTTCACTGGCAACAACATACCCATCACCGGCATTATTACCATGCCCAACAAGGATCAGGTACTGCTCACTGTTGGGTAGATGTAGCTGGCAACTCTCGAATACACATTTGCCCGCTCGCTGCATAAGCGTATACATATCGCTACCGGATTGTTCAGCTGCTGCTCTTTCATTATTACGCACTTGGTCGGCGCGATAGAGTTTGTGTGCTAAGCTTTGCGCCAATTCTGTATCTAACATTGTGCTATGACCACCATTGATTCTATCGATTTAAATCAGTTAGCAGACAATATCAAGGCTTGGGGCAAGGCGCTAGGCTTTCAGCATGTTGGTATCAGTGATCTTGATCTGTCGCAACATGAGAAATACTTGCAACAATGGTTAGACGCTGGTTATCACGGCAATATGGAATATATGCAACGACACGGACTGTTGCGGGCTCGGCCAGAAGAATTAGTACCCGGTTCGTTGCGTGCGATCAGCGTTCGTTTGGATTATTTGCCCGCTGATGCGGCATTTGCTCAGCACCTCAAAGATAACAACATCGCCTATATTAGTCGCTACGCACTTGGCAGGGATTACCATAAGGTAGTGCGCAACAAATTAAAAAAGCTCGGTGAAAAAATAGCTTCAACGTTTGCCGATACCGCATTTAGACCCTTTGTGGACTCGGCACCTATTCTTGAGCATGCCATCGCAGAAAAAGCGGGTATTGGTTGGACGGGTAAACATAGCCTCACGTTAAACGAACAGGCGGGTTCATGGTTTTTCTTGGGGGAACTGCTGGTTAATCTGCCACTCCCGGTTGATGCACCAGTCGAAGAAAAGTGTGGCAGCTGCACAGCATGCCTAACCATGTGCCCTACTCAAGCGATTGTTGCGCCCTATCAAGTGGATGCTCGGCGTTGCATATCCTATTTAACCATCGAATACGATGGCATTATTGATGAAGCACTGCGGCCACTGATGGGGAATCGCATATACGGCTGCGATGATTGCCAAATGGTCTGCCCCTATAATCGTGAAGCACCATTATCGGAAGAGAGCGATTTCACCCCGCGAGACCATCTATTTGGCCGCTCACTACTGGAATTAATCTCGTGGAGTGAAGCTGACTTCCTGACACATACAGAAGGTTCCCCCATTCGCCGTATAGGATTTCAAAAATGGCTTAGAAATATTGCCGTGGCGATTGGTAATGCTCCTTTTGCTGAAGAAAATATTGAAGCTCTTACACTAGCCCGAACTAGCGCTGAAGATATTGCGCTAGTACACATTGATTGGGCGATTGAACAACAGAAACAAAAATCAAAAGGCGCTGATACCGGTGCAAACCGACAAGTTCAACGCCTTATTCGTTCAGTCGAAAAGGGGTTACCCAGAGACGCTTAGCCTTGATGGTAAGGCTTACTGTATTTGTGTACGGCATCCACAAACACTTTGGCATTTTCAGGTGGAACGTCTAGGTGTATGCCATGACCCAAATTAAACACATGCCCCGTTCCCTCTCCGAATCCAGACAAGATTGTTTGAACCTCTTGTTCAATACGCTCGGGGGCGGCATATAAGATAGATGGATCCATATTGCCCTGAAGTGCAACTTTGTCACCGACTCTTTCACGCGCATTCTGAATGTCGATAGTCCAGTCTAAACCAACGCCATCACAGCCAGTTGCCGCAATTGACTCTAACCACATACCACCATTCTTGGTAAACAACGTCACCGGCACTTTACGCCCTTCGTTTTCACGAATAAGCCCATCAACAATTTTGTGCATATATTGCAAGGAGAAATCTTTGTAATCGCGCGGAGTTAAAACACCACCCCAAGTATCAAATACCATCACTGACTGAGCACCAGCTTTGATTTGTGCGTTCAAATACAGGATGACTGAATCCGCTAATTTATCCAGCAAAGCGTGCAATGTTGCAGGATCGGCATACATCATTTTCTTTATTTTAGTGAATGCTTTGCTCGAACCGCCTTCAACCATGTAAGTTGCCAAAGTCCATGGGCTGCCAGAAAAACCGATTAACGGAACGTCACCATTCAGCGCAGTGCGAATGGTTCTAACCGCATTCATGACATAACCCAATTCATCTTCAGGATCTGGCACCGGCAATTGCTTCACCATCGCAGCACTATCAACAACGTTGGAAAATTTTGGCCCCTCTCCGGCCTCAAAATAAAGTCCCAATCCCATTGCATCTGGAATGGTTAAGATATCCGAGAATAAAATCGCGGCATCTAATTCATAGCGACGCAAAGGTTGCAGCGTTACTTCACAGGCCAGTTCTGCATTTTTACACAGTGACATAAAATCACCGGCCTGTGCGCGAGTTGCTTTATATTCTGGTAGATAGCGCCCTGCCTGACGCATCATCCACACAGGCGTCATATCGACAGGTTGCTTTAACAGTGCGCGCAAGTAACGGTCATTTTTTAATTGCATTGGTTTTGATTCTCTTGGTAATACTGCAAAATATTGTGCGCGCGCAATATACCAATAAATGGTTTCCGTTTCAGCGTTTCTCGGCCAAATAACTTTACGCAGTAAAATTATTTTTGCCTAAAACTTGCGCAAATAGTGAGCGTTTGCTATACGTATAACTCAAACAACAAAGAAGCCCGTCAACGGGACCGCGCAACTAATTCAGCCCGAACCTTTAGGTCGGGCTTTTTTGTTTGTCTTTAAGACGCCTAACCGTCTCTTCGATTAGCTGCCCAGCAATTGATAGTGTAGGGGGAACTTTGGGTAATTGGTCAAAACGAAACCAATCGGCTGCACATATTTCTTCATCATCAATAACGATATCGCCACCCGCATATTCGGCGATGTAGCCTACCATTAATGAATGTGGGAAAGGCCAAGGTTGACTGCCAAAGTACTCAATATTTTTCACATCAACACCCACTTCTTCTTTTACTTCTCGATGCAATGCTTCCTCAAGGCTTTCTCCACTTTCCACGAACCCCGCTAAGGTCGAATACATTCCGGTATCTTTGTGTCGTGTTCCCAGCGCTAACAACAACGAATCCTCATTGTGAATAGCAACAATAATACAGGGAGATACCCGTGGATATGTGCGGTGGTGACATTGATAGCAATGCATCGCCATCTCCCAATTCACTCGTTGCATTGTGCTTCCGCATTGACCACAGTACCGATGAGTTCGCAAAAACACTGCGTATTGCCATGCTTTGGCAATCAAACCAAACTGATCATCATTGGCGTACATAAGAGCGCTTCGCAAACTACTGGTTGGTATTGCCTCAGGAGCCTCTTCCCGTTGCATATCAATTAAAATCACCGGATGGCCATCATACTCACCAATAGGTACCGCTTTGTCTTGATATTGTTCTAGGTAAGTGAGCGCAGACCAACTCGCAAACATCAATATTTGTTCACTTTCATCTCGCAAGAAACGGTCGTTACTGACAACTAGCCAGTATGCCTCCGTAGCGGGCATTACATCGACGATCATGGTAAGGAGTCCTAATTGGGTTGAATTAAGTTGTTCACAATTTGTACAGTGCTATACTCAATTTTCTGTTTAAGTAAACCTATTAGGTAGGTTATACCATGCTGAGTCAAGCGGAGTACGAGACCAACCGCTTTTACGATGTAAATAGCGTTCTCAATAACTGGTTAAATGAGCGGCAACAACTCTGGGTTGAATATTGCCAACTTGCTGGCCTAACGGCGAATAAATCGCAAAACGGCAATAAGCAACTCCCCACACATCAGCAGTTGGAACAGTTTTGCGAGTTGTTAATGGACTATGTCTCCGCGGGTCATTTTGAAGTATTTGACATAATCGCCAGTGAAGACCCTTCGGGAGAATCGTTACGCGAATCCCTATATCCCGAACTCATGGATACAACTGATGCAGCTCTGGAGTTTAATGACAGCTATAGCTCCGTTGAAGAAATCGTGAATCCCAAAATGTTCGAGCAATCGGTAGCAAATTTAGGCGAAACCTTGGCTGTTCGCTTTGAGCTAGAAGATCGCCTGATCCAGCATTTATCTGACCATTTCCTTAGTGGAGAAAATGCGCCTGCGTAAAAGAAAAGTGTGTTATGCTCAACGCATATTTGAATACTCAGAATACGCTATCAAGATCATGACGTTAGCGGCACATTATGAGTACAGACACTGTATTAATTTGCAATGAAAAATATCACAACATTAGTTTCCCAAGCGCGTGAATTTTGTGAAAAAAAAGGCGCTCGTTTTACTCCTCTGCGAGAAAAGGTGTATCAAATTCTGCTCACTAAAAGCCGTCCGATGGGAGCCTACGAGTTATTAGACACGTTGCGTGAAACTGAAGAAAGCGCTAAGCCCGCTACCGTTTATCGTGCACTCGATTTTTTACTCGATTTTGATTTAATCCATAAGCTGGAATCCACTAACAGTTTCGTTGCTTGTCATCACTTTGGTTGCAGCCACCCGGTTCAATTTTTAATTTGTGATAGTTGTGGACACGTTGCCGAAATCCAATCTGAAGGCATAGAAGACAAACTTAACGACCAAGCCAAAGCCCGCGGTTTCCTGATTTCAAAGCAAACCATTGAAGCACATGGTTTGTGTCAAGAGTGCCAAGAGGAATAGAGACCCCAATGGAGTGGCATAGTAAAAAAATAGTGCTCCCCGAATATGCCAGAGGCTTCCATCTGATCACGCATACGATCACCGATGAACTCCCAGAGATACGGTATTTTTCACACGCTATAGTGCATTTAAGCCTGCTGCACACCAGTGCCAGCTTAACCATAAACGAAAATGCCGATCCTTCGGTGCGTCAGGATATGAACGCTTTTTTCAATAATATCGTATCAGAGGATACGCCATATTTTACTCATACCTATGAAGGGCCTGATGATATGCCGGCACATGTTAAGTCTTCATTATTGGGTACTCAATTGAGCATCGCCGTTGAAAATGGTCAGTTAGTCTTAGGTACGTGGCAAGGAATTTATTTGGGTGAACACCGCGACCATGGTGGAAGACGTTCGATCCATATAACCGTGATGGGAAAACCAAAATAACAACAGATTAGTGGCAAAGCTGTTGCCTGCAGTGCTGCCATGACTTGAAAACGATAAAAAGGAACACGCTATGTTGAAAAGAACACTCATTAGTACCGCGATTGCTGCAGGGTTAATTACATCCGCGGCCTATGCCGATGAAGCACCTGCCTATGACGGTTGGTTCGGTGGATTCGTACAGTACTATAACGCCGACAGTGAGAAGCCAGAGCCGAACGGATATCTTGACGAAGGACATGGTCTCGGTTTTGAACTCGGTTTCCGCTTTGATAAGCATTGGGCCGCACGCGTTGAGGTTGCTCATCAAGAAATAGACTTTGACCCGAACAAGCCATTTGGTGTTGAAGAGGAAGGTAAAAGTTTAGGTGCCGATGTCATGTATTTCCTTGATGATGACAAAGCCTATTTATTTGGTGGTCTCCGTCATCAAAACCTTGACCAGAGTTATCGCATGGCTGCGGCAGGTATAGGTAAGCATTGGGCTCTGAATGATCGCTTTATGTTGATCACAGAAGCGATGGCGTTTAGAGAGTTCGGAGAAGGTTTCAATGACCACGCGGTTAAAATCGGCCTTGCGTATACGTTTGGTGACGTAACGCCACGTAAAACTGACCGCGATAGCGATGGTGATGGTGTTATGGATAGCCGTGACCAATGTCCTAATACGCCTCCAGGACAAGCGGTAGATACTACCGGCTGCAACAACGACTTAGATGGCGATGGTGTGGTTAATGCGAATGATCAATGCCCCAATACGCCCAAAGGAACACCAGTTAATGCTGTCGGCTGTTCACTCGTAAACGACAGCGACAATGATGGCGTGCCAAATGACAAAGATCAGTGCCCAGATTCGTTACCTAACGACAAAGTTGATGCCAACGGTTGTGTCATTTTCGAAGAGAAAGAGCTGTCAATCGCATTGCGTGTCTTGTTTGCGAATAACAGTGATGTCGTAACCAATCCACAAGATGCAGAAATCAAGGCATTTGCAGATTTCTTAAACCGCTATGTCAATACGTCAGCAGTTATTGAAGGGCACACGTCATCGGTTGGTTCTGATAGCTACAACATGGCATTGTCAGAACGTCGTGCAAATGCAGTGCGTGATCTCCTCATCAATGCGTATGGCATTGATGCTGGCCGATTGAGTGCAGAAGGTTTCGGTGAAACTCGACTGTTGGATGCTTCAGACAGCGCTGAGGCACATAAAATGAACCGTCGTATCGAAGCTAAGGTTTCTGCAACAGTAAAAGAACGTGTATCGCAGTAATTGCGCTTTTTGATGGATGTAGCAGCGCTTTGGTAGGCCACTACCAAGGCGCTTTTTTAATTCTGGCGACATTAAACAAGCGTAGCAATATAGCTACAGAGCACTATACTGTGACAAACGTTTTAACATCTACAAACGAAATTTGACCTCTCTTTCTTATTCACTGTCAGACTGCCTTTATGAAGATTAATGCATTTTCTAACCTCACTTTTCGGGCTCTTATCTATATGGCACTCAGGCCAGAGCAATTTGTTACGACAAGAGAAATTGCAGACGCCTATAAAGTCTCTTTTAATCACCTCAAAAAAGTCATGATAAACCTTGCTGAACATCACTACATTGTGGGTACTAAAGGACGCAACGGCGGCTATAAGTTGGCGAGAAATAGCAATATGATTAATGTCGGTGAGGTGTTTAGAATAACCATTGAAAATGTCGCTATTGCAGAATGCTTCGCTTCTCCAGACAGCCAATGTGTTATTTCTCCTGATTGCAGGCTGCGCCATATTTTGATGGACGCAGTATCACGATTCACCAGTGAATTGGACAATTATTGCCTTTACGATCTTGTTAAGGGTCGCCAAGGTGGCTTGGCTCATCACCTAGGAATAGAAATTACGGAGATAACCTAAGTAATGGCCATCGCCATTGACTCAAACAGCATTCATTTCAGGCGTATTTCTATTTTGTAGTTGCCAGCCCTTGTTTTTCCCATTCAAGCATGCCACCGGCGACAGAATACACTTCAGGGTGCCCCATCACAGTTAGTGATTGCGCAGCCAATGCCGAACGACCACCAGAACGACAAATTAAGTAAATCGGGCGTTGCGCCAAATCTGCCAACGCCACGTTGGGATCACTGTGGTGAGCGACTACCGGGTGATCTGTTAGCTTCATTTCAAGAACGCCACGAGGCAAGTTCACCGAATTAGCCACATGACCTTGCACATACTCTTCGTGCTCGCGTATATCAATTAGCACGAGCTCAGAATCTTTCAATAACTGTGTCAGCTCACCAACACTGACTTCATTGATAAGTGCTTTTACTTCATCAACATATTCTTTTGGAGATTTCATAACTCACCTTACAGTTGATTGATTGGAACCTTCAGATAACGTACTTCATTGCTTTCCGGAGGTGGTAACTCGCCGGCACGCACATTAACCTGAATAGACGGAATAATTAATCTGGGCATACTAAGTGTAGCGTCTCGAGTTTCTCTTTTTTCGACGAATTGCGCTTTAGTCACCGTAGAATTCACATGAATGTTTTTTTCTCGCTGTTCACCAACACTCACAGAACATTCATGAGAACGGTGTGCGGTTGGATAATCATGGCACACGTAAATCGTCGTAGTCTCAGGTAGCGACAGGATCCGCTGCACCGAGTCAAATAACGTCGCGGCATCCCCGCCAGGGAAATCACACCGAGCAGTCCCTACATCAGGCATAAATAGCGTATCACCAACAAACACCGAGGTTTCATTCAGTAAATAGGCAATATCCGCTGGGGTATGTCCGGGAACATGCATAATCCGAAAATGTAATCCACCGACGTCAAATTCGTCTCCCTCATCGAACAATCGATCAAATTGAGTTCCGTTGGGTAAAAACTCTTTTTCCAAATTAAATAAGGCTTTAAACGTTTTTTGCACTTGAGTAATGTGCTTGCCAATACCTATTTTCGCCCCGAACCTAGATTTAAAAAATGGCGCGGCTGATAAATGATCAGCATGTGCGTGTGTTTCTAATACCCATTCAACGTCTAGCCCCTCACGTTCAATATACTCACTGACAGCTTCCGCACTTTTAGTAGACGCCCTGCCCGAGCTGTAGTCAAAATCAAGAACCGGATCGATAACCACAGCCTTTTTACTTGCAGGATCACTGACGACATATGTAAATGTTTCACTGTCGTTATCCAAAAATGATTCTACATGGAATGTTTCTGACATTTTTTATCTCCTATAACGGCTGAAGAATGTGGCTTTCTGCCACAATCTTCAGCAATAAGACATTGGCTTATCTTAAAGTGCCCGTTTACTGAAATACCAATCGACATAATCATAACCTTGATCCTGTCGCATTGCCGCATCATCTGTTGTGTGAGGCGGTGGAACGATTACATCATCACCGGCTTTCCAGTTTTCTGGCGTCGCACAACTATTCGCATCACTGGTTTGAAGCGCTTCTAATAAGCGCACAAATTCATTGATAGATCGGCCATTACTCATCGGGTAGTAAACCATAGCACGTAAAATTCCCTCAGGATCAATGATAAAGGTAGCTCTTACTGCAGATGTATCGCTCGCTCCCGGTTGAACCATGCCGTATGACTTAGCAACTTCCATAGATAAGTCAGCGATAATTGGGAAATTAATATCTACACCAAATTTTTCTTTAATATTGCGCACCCAAGCTATGTGAGAATGAACACTATCGATCGAAAGACCCAATAAGTCACAATTCATTGCGGCAAAGCGAGCTGACGCGTTCGCAAATCCAATAAACTCCGTGGTACACACTGGAGTGAAATCTGCAGGGTGAGAAAACAGCACCAACCATTTACCTTTATAATCTTCTAGCGAACGCATGCCATGGGTAGTTTTCGCTATAAAAGACGGGGCTGGTCGGTTTAATTGCGGGAAGCTCAATACTTCGTTTGTTTCAGTAGTCATGATTTATTCTCCAAATTTTTAATCAGTATCTCGTTGGACAAATAAATAATATACATTTGACATACACTTTTAAAATCTAAAATTACGATTGTATTGATAGGCCTTTTCTATTCAGTCATGAAGTTGAAAAAGTACTCATCACTAAACGTTTTAGACTTCAGTGAAATAGGCAAAAGGACTGCAAGAAATACATAAGTGCAGCGTTGCTTCGCATCAAGCGGCACAACGCTGCTGTTGATAGGATCAGCTGAAAAACAGCTCTTTGGTGATGATGAAAATAGCGATAATCAAAGTGAAGAAGGCAAAAATCTTTTGCAAGGTGGCGCCTTCCAGCTTTCCAGCGACTTTGGCTGATGCCGCCATTCCAACAAAGGTAGCGACTAACATCAGCGGTATCAATGGAACTTCAAGTTCAATACCGGAATTTAAGTCCCCAATAAAGCCAAGCAATGATTTTAATGCAATGATAAACAATGAAGCGCCCACCGCGTTTTTCATGGGCATACCCAGTAATAACACTAAAGCGGGGATAATCAAGAAACCACCACCAGCACCCAAAATACCGGTTACAACACCCACTACAGCGCCTTCTAGGATGATCAAGCCAATCCTTGGAGACTGCGGAATATGCGTTTCGGACGACACGGCTTTATGACTGTAGGCTTTCTTCAACATAACCCCTGCAGAGGCCAACATTAACAGCGCGAATAACACCATGATGGCAAAATTTTTCGTGACCTCTATCGGTGCAGTGAGTATTACGTCAGGTATATTTGGCATTAAATAGGCTCGCGATAGGTACACCGCTATGATTGAAGGGATAGCGAAGAGCAAAGAGGCTTTCACATCAATCATACCTGCTTTGAAGTACCTCATTGCGCCAAAGGCAGCACTAGCACCGACGATGAGTAATGAGTAACCAGTAGCCGTTTCGGGGGCAACTCCCATTAAGTACACTAAGATAGGCACCGTGAGAATGGAACCGCCACCACCGATAACCCCCAACACCAAGCCCATTAAAATGGTTGCGAAATAACCTAAGATAATCACCGCAATACCTACCTTGTCATATTGTTATGCAATTTAAACATATATAGTGCATTCAATATATACATTTCAAGCTGCATTCAAATGAAGAAATATAGATTACTATAATCGTTTTTTTGTATTCAAAATTAGAAAGCCTTTTACTGCACTATCAATCGCGCATGTATCATGGAATTAAGTAGTGATTATCTCATTAGGCTTTTGCTTCGACCAGTGTAGTTATAAGATGTAAAAATCGCTCGTTTCAAGAAGGAATTTGTATTGTGAAGTTAAATTTGGAAACGTTGGCTGCGGTTACTGCAATCATAGTTTCAGTCGCCGCACTTTTTGTCGCGTGGGATCAGTCTCAAGTCATGCGTGCGCAACAGCACGCCTCAGTTTGGCCAATAGTTGATGTTGATATGACCATTGATGCTGATGAGTCATCTCTGTATATCGCTTTAGAAGCCGTAAACCTAGGTGTAGGGCCCGCTCTTCTGAAATCATCTAGTTTATCGATAAATGGACAAGCCATCGAAACGTTTGAAGAGTTCGATAATTTGGCACTGGTACCCGAACTGCAAGGCACAAGACGCATATTCAGTAGTCCTCTGCGCGGCATCATGGGCGCCGGCCAAAGCAAAACCATTTTGAGAATTTCTTGGGAGCAAACCGAAGAAAATAAAGCCGCATTTGTAAAGTTAGCGTCAAAGTACATTGGAGACGACGCTGCTGACATCGACGTTGGCGTTTGCTATTGCTCGGTATTTGATAAATGCTGGTCTTTCAATGAAGACAGTAATTCGGAGCCCACACTAGTCGAACATTGTCCAACAATGGAACAAGATCCCATCGAAAAATTAATGCGTTCGATCAACACGTAACGACATGTAGAAACTGTTTGCGAAATGCTGACTTACGCACTTACAAAACGTTTGGTATATCGACTCACAGACTAACATGTGATGAAAATGTGTTACTAAATGATGGTTAGCTACCCTGCATTGTCTGCATGTAATAATCGTTGGATCGTTTTCAACAGTAAGGGTAAATCTATAGGCTTGGCCAAGTGATCATCAAAGCCAACTTTTTTGTATAGCTCAACGTCCTTGGCCATTACGTTAGCGGTCAGAGCTACAATGGGTAGCTCTGGTTGTGCCTGCTTTATATGTTTACAGGCTTCAACACCGTCCATTTCCGGCATTTGAATGTCCATTAAGATTAGATCGGGATTTTCTTTCAACGCCAAATCAATAGCCTCAAGGCCATTGACGGCGAAGTACAAGTTCGCTTTGGTGTCGACCAACATAGCTTCAATGATAGAGCGATTTATATCATTGTCTTCCGCAATCAAGATCCGACAACCTTCAAGGTTCTTGGACTCTGAATTAGCGGCGGCCACTTCTTCTATAGTTGCGTCTTTATCAAGTGTTAAAGGAAGTGTTAAGACAAATTTAGACCCTCGTTCTGGGGCACTAACCACCTTGATATCGCCGCCCATTAAGTCAATCAATGAATGACTAATAGCCATTCCTAGCCCTGTACCTCCATATTTGCGTGTTGTTGACGAATCGGCTTGTTCAAACCGTGTGAATAAGCGTTCAAGCACTTCTTCGGACATTCCTATACCAGTATCCGTTACGCTTATCTTAAGCCCCTCATCCCCCTTTTGTTTAACTTTAATGTCCACTCGCCCAACGTCGGTGAATTTAATCGCGTTGCTACAAATATTAAGCAGGATTTGGCGTATACGCACTGCATCACCAATCCATATATCTTGATCGACATCAGACTGAATGCTTAATTCAACATCTTTGGTACCCAGCATTAAGGCTAAATCCGATTTCAAGGAATCAAGCATTGTGGAGAGACGGAATGCGTGCTGCTCGATAACTAACTTGCCAGCTTCAATCTTTGAAAAATCGAGTATATCGTTAATGATTGTCGTTAAGGTACGCGAAGAATAAATGGCTTTGTCTAATAACTCTTGGTCTTGGGGTGATGTCACAGATGGCCGCAGTAACTGCAAAGCACCATAGATGCCATTCATTGGGGTTCGGATTTCATGACTCATATTAGCCAAAAAGTGGGATTTGGCTTCATTCGCTTTTTCGGCAAGTTCTTTAGCGTTAGACAGCTCTTCTTCTCTTTTTAACTGCTCACTCAGATCAGACGCAATGCCCAAAAATCCATACACATTGCCACGTTCATCATGCAAACACGTGACCTTTAACAAGACCTGAACTTGGCTGCCGTCTTTGCGTATATAGGTCCAACGATTACTGTCCGTACCACCCTGCTTAGCTTTGGCCACAAACACTTCAAAACCAGGTTCTATTAATTGCCCCAACTCTTCTGATAACAGCCCAGCCCTTGCAACCACCTCGCCTTCATCATGAAAAATAGCAGGGCTTTGCTTACCAACCATTTCTGACGCTTTATACCCTAATAAACGTTCTGCCGCAGGGTTAAATGCTTTTATCAAGCCCGTCTCATCCGTTGCGATCAACGCGTAGCCAGCCCCTTCCAAAATACTTCGTTGTAGAATATTGGCTTGCTTGATTTCATTTGTACGTGCCGCTACCTCGCGCTCAAGCTTCTCGTTACTCATTTCTAGCGCTGTTTGTTTGGCTTTGGCTAATCGGACTTCATAGTTCTTATTCTCAGATCGCCTGATTAGCACAACTTGAATACTGAAAATAATCAATGCCAAGCTAATAGAAATCGCCACAGCACTTTTAAATGCCTGGCTGTTGTCCGCCAGACCAAGCTTATTCACAAACCGTTGATCAGCGGTAACTGACAGTTGCCATTCACGGCCAAATAAAGATAAGGAATTGGATACTTCATAATCATGCGCACTGTTTTCAACTTGCTTGCCGAAAAATAAGAAAGGTTCGCCATTGGTAATATCACGAATAGACAACATGACATCATCTTGTAAAGCATTCACTGAAGACAAAATTTCATCGATTAACAAAGGCGCATAAGACCAACCGATTAAAGCACTCATCCTGCCTTCGCTCTCACTGGGCGCTTCAATACTGGTATAAACTGGTTGCAGAATCAGAAAGCCTTGTAAACGTTTTTGGTCTGCTTGCACCAAGGTGATGGGCGCTGTCAGTTGAATGGAGTTAGTTTCAGCGGCCTGAATAGCAGAAGCGCGCCGCATTTCTTCAGAACCTATGTCCAAACCAATTGCCTGTAAATTTACAAACTCCGGTAAAATGTATTGGATGATAAACAAACTGTCTTGATGAGGGGTTAGCGTACGAAGATCGAACTCTCCGTCGGGTCTATCGTTTTTCGCAGACTGAATAAAATCAGCTAACTCGTTTGGTTGCACTAGACGAATAAAGCCAAAACCTCTAGCGCCTGGGTATTGCTGGTGATAATCCTGACTCTCGGAAAAGCCTCGCATATAGCCATAGTCAAGATTATCTAGACCTACAGCCATGACAGATGCCTTTACGCTATACAAACCATGGGTATATAAGGTTAAGCGCTCTTTTACTTCTATTGTTACAGTGTCTAGGCGGGCTTCTAGCGCATCAACAATCCGCCTTTGTTGTTCAGCACGAAAGGTTTGATCTTGTTCAACCGCATAAAAATAGCCGAATAGCAGTACCAGCACGGGCACCCAAAGCGCTTTAACAATACTGCTTTGTACTGATTCTAGACTAGACTGACGTAAACCCATGAGTTAGTAGCTTTGCACTCCACTCAAACTACTTGTGATTCCGTTTATAAGCAGTTGTTGTTAATAACTTCTCCATACAATCAGTGTAGACAGTTTTAAGGTAAACGTACCAGTAAAATGTTGGCGAATTTTTCTTCCAACATTGTTCACTCCAAATGAGAGTGCGAGATCGGTTGTATCAACATCGGGCAAGGGAGAATAGTGGTATGTGACAACGCATTGGAATGCTGAATAAAAGCTGTTTGGATGAGCAAGTGTTGGGCTGCAGGCTAGGGTAACCTTAAAGCAAAGACGCTAGTATTCGTCTGCTATCTCAGGACCGGCGTAATTATCGAAACGAGAGAACTGACCTTGGAACGTCAACCTAGAGGTACCAATAGGACCGTTACGTTGCTTACCGATAATAATTTCAGCCACGCCTTTATATTCACTGTTCTCGTGATATACCTCATCACGATAAATAAACATGATTAAATCCGCATCCTGCTCGATTGAACCCGATTCCCTCAAGTCCGAGTTTACAGGGCGCTTATCTGCACGTTGTTCCAAACCACGGTTTAGCTGCGACAGTGCGACAACCGGTACTTCTAACTCTTTCGCCAGCGCTTTCAATGAACGAGAAATTTCAGCGATTTCCAAAGTACGATTATCTGCCAAGCTCGGCACTCGCATTAACTGCAAATAGTCGACCATGATCAGGCTGATCCCGCCATTATCACGTGCGATCTTTCTCGCCCGCGTGCGCACATCCATAGGCGTTAGACCTGAAGAATCATCGATGAATAAATTATTCTTATCTTTTAGCATCGACATTGTGCGAGAAATGCGTGACCAATCGGTATCGTCCAATTGTGCCGTTCTAATTTTAGTTTGATCGACTCGACTCAAGGATGCGAGCATACGCATCATCAACTGTTCCGATGGCATCTCTAGACTAAATACCAATACGGGCTTCTCTTCCGCCATCATCGCGTTTTCACACAAGTTCATGGCAAATGTGGTTTTACCCATTGAGGGTCGGGCTGCAACAATGATCAAATCAGACGGCTGTAAGCCACTGGTTTTCTTATCGAGATCATGAAACCCTGTTGTAACACCAGTAACTTCTTTACCCGATTTGACCAATGCTTCTAGGCGATCGACGGTTTTGCCCAGCACCTTTTCGACATCACGCGGTCCTTCGTTTTCGCCCGTGCGCTTCTCTGCAATTTCAAAGACCTTAGATTCAGCAAAATCCAAGATCTCCATACTGTTTCGGCCTTCGGGATTAAACCCTATCTCAGCGATATTGTGCGCAACACCAATCAATTCTCGCGTAATGGCTCTTTCTTTGATGATATTGGCATACGCTGCCACGTTGGCTGCACTGGGGGTATTTTTTGCTAGCTCTGCGAGGTAAGCAAAGCCACCGCTTTCTTCTAACGTGTCGTTCTTTTCTAAATATTCTGACACGGTGATCAAATCGATCGGATAGTTTTGTTTCAGTAGGTCTAAAATCGCACTGAATATCGTTTGATGCGCTCGATTATAAAAATCGTCTTTACCAATGATTTCCGTCACCGTGTCCCAAGATTCGGGTGCAATGAGCATACTGCCCAACACCGACTGCTCAGCTTCAATAGAGTGAGGCGGTATCTTGAGTTTTTCGATTGTGGTGTCTTTTTTAGACGGCTTTACAACTTCCACGAGCGATCACATTGTTTAAACACGGTCGACTATTATGCAATAAATTCTATCCGAGATATATCGTTGCGAACATAAAAAAAGCAATTGAACCTGAGGCTCAATTGCTTTTGTATATCTGTGTACTGCGTCTTATCGATGCAATAATTCTACACGGCCATTAACGGTTGAGACTTCTACTCTTGCCTCGCCATTGCCAGTGCTGAATTCCAACCAACGGCGTGGACCGTACTTATCTTTTTGTGTTTTGTCGTCTGTCAAACGGTTAATAAAACGACCGCCAGCGTGCCCTTCAATGTCAAAGCGAGCGGATACACCTTGTTGAAACATTAACTCAATAGAGCCACCCACACTGGATACGCGCACATCACCATCATCGGCCAAATCCATACTCACTTCGACTCGACCGTTTACCGTACTCAAATCCAAGTCGTTGACTTCTTGTAGCTCCAGCCTTAAGTCTCCGTTGACGGTTTCCGCTGCAATTTCAGGGCTATCTGAGGCGATATCAATGTTGCCATTCACTGACGTGAAACTGATATCACCTTTACCACTGTGTTTACCTTCAATTGAGCCATTCACTGTTTCTAATTGAACATCACCCGATAACTTCTGTGCACGAATGTCACCGTTTACTGACTCTAAGCGAATGCGCCCAGTCATATCGTTAACGTCTATATGCCCGTTAACCACCTCAACGGCTAGCCCGCCATGCAGATTTTCCGCGTCAAAATTGGCATTGATTGACTCATATTGTACGCGACTATTTTTGGGCACAAAAATAGTCAAATCGTCACCTTCGTCGTTTTTCCAATTCTTCCAATTTCCGTCTCGATAGGAGCTGTGTTGCATTTCAACAGAGATTTCGACCCTATTGCCGCGGCGCTTAAACACAAACTCTTCGGCTCTATCACTTAATTCGCCTTGAACATACACTTCGTCCTTATCCCAACCTTTGACGACCGCTTTGCCATTCATGTGTTCAATGTCGATATAGTTATCGCTATCGACGTCTAAACGCTGATCAATTTTTTGACCTGCCAATAGCGTTGGCGACACCAGCATTAAACATGCTCCTAATGAGATAGCGAATCTCGATAAATTACGGCTTTCTGTTGTATTCATAGTCATGATCCAATACCTCTTCTAAATCTGGCGCCATTTCGGCGAATGGACTCGCTCAATAAGCCCAATTTGTTGTTGATATACGTTCTGCAGCATTTTTAACAATGCTGTATTATTAGGGTCCTGCTTCAGCGCAGCCTTTATTGCAGCAGCAGCATCCTCGAGCTCTTCCAATTGCTCTTGCCAATTCTCTGTTAACGCTGGCTGGTCTTGCACGCTAACTAACAGTGATTGCTTTTGCGTGTCGTAATCGTTTGCCAATACTGCCGCTAATTCAGCAGCGGTTGGTTGAGCGGGACCTTCTACGTCGGGAGACTTAAGCTGTGCAAACGCTAACCACCCCAATACCGCTACAAACGCCACACTTGCTGCAACAGAATACTGCCAGCGATTACTTCCACTAGGTCGCACCTCTTGCTGGTGTTGCGCATCCTGACGCTCGATACCTAATTCAATACCTTGCCACAAGTCTCGCTCGGGCATTTTTTCACGCGGGAGATCGTTAATGGCTTGCTGCAATTGTTGATGTTGCTTACTCATCACCCATCCACTCCGTTAATAATTGTTTTGCTCTATGAAATTGCGCTTTACTTGAACCTATTGCCATATCTAGCATGTCTGCAATTTCCTCGTGTCTGTATCCTTCTAGTGCATGCAATACAAACACATGTCTCGCTCTCTCCGGTAGCCGCATAATATATTCATCCAAAGCTACCTTATCGGCAGACTCTTCTGCCAAGCTTTCCATCGCGGGCGAACTTTCAATATTGAATGTGCGCTGCCACCAGCCTTTTTGCTTACGAATATACGAGATCGTAATATTCGACGTTACGCTATGCAGCCACGTTGAAAACTTACTTTGTCCGTTAAAGTTTTCCAGCTTACGCCACAGCTGAATAAACACTTCCTGTGTTGCATCCTCTGCCATAGTCTTTTCGCCCGTTAGGCGCAGACACAAGGCATACACTCGCCCGACGTGAGCGTCATACAGTTTCCTGTATGCTTGCTTACATCCTCGCTGGGCTGACTTAATTACATCTCGCTCAGCTTTTTCTGCAAATGTATATTGCGCGTCTACTACGCTACTTTGCGGTTCTGCCATGTCGCTTGTTTTCCATTGCAGTGTCAGTTCAAGCCTGTCTGTCACTGCAGGTTACCGGTTAGAGTTATAAGCTTTGTCGCAACGTCTACACCGAAGGTTTAAACCTGCTAAAAAAAATTTTTTCAAACAGCGCTGCAGGTTGTATTACACTGTCGAAATATTGGTTTCACCATACTATAGAAGACCACGAAATGATGCTGATAGATCAACTTTTTGCCGCTAAGCCAGTTCCATTTGGTGCCAGAGGGGCGCCAAGCAGCATCGTGAAAGCCCCGGTAGAGAAGCTTACTGTATTTTTTGACGGTACAGAGGAAGATGAGCAAGGAAATAAAAAGCTCCATGGCGGTAAGGAAAAAGTTTTACATCAATATGCACCAAGCAATTACGCCATTTTCCAACAGCATTTTCCTGATAATAGTCAGCAGTTCGTACCCGGTAGCATTGGTGAAAATATTTCAGTCAAAGACATGAACGACAACAATGTGCGGATCGGCGATATCTACACTATGGGAGAAGCCACTATTCAAGTGGGCTCACCGCGAGTCCCCTGCAACAAGATATCACAACGCTTTGGCATCAATAACCTTGACCGCTTTGTTAATCAGCACAATATTTGCGGCTGGTACTACCGCGTCCTGAATCCAGGCGTAATCAGGGTAGGCGATAGCGTAACGCTTGAGTCGTCCTCATCCAATGCCATGACCATCGCTGAATTTATGCAGTGTGTTAACAATAAGCATGCGAGCGAATCACAATTAAGACAAGCAGCCGAGCAAGTAGCGCTCGATCCAGAATGGCAAGTTAGACTGCGCAAGCGAGCAGACAGCCTTAGCCAGCGCAATGTTGAAAACTAGCTCCCGAGCATACTGCTCAGCGTGTCATTACCCTACAGCAACATGCGTATGCAGTGCAGTAACACAGGTTCACACGTCGATATTGGTGAGTATTTTACAAGACCCTAGTGAGCAAAAGCATGCCAAAAACACAGCACGCCTAGTACCACTAATAATGCCAACCACACTGATAGAAGTCGGCATAGTGGCGGATGATTTCCCTAGTATTCGCGAAAGAATCTCACATGGCAGTAATAGTGTGGTGCTGTACCCTAGCGCAGAGGCGATTTCGCTATCGCCAACGAACTCGCAGCAACAGTCTATCGATCATTTAATTGTGCTTGATGGTTCATGGCGCAAAGCACGGAAGCTATGGATGAATAATCCATGGCTACATCAGTTACCCGCTATCGCGATTACACCTGAGCATCAGACTCGCTATCGGATACGTCAGGCTCCAGACAACAACAGTTTGAGCACGATAGAAGCCATCGCCCATGCATTGCATGACATCGAAAATATTGATGAAAAACCCTTTATGCAGGTATTGGAACAGCTACAATTGCACTGGCAAGGCCCTCAATCTGAACGGCAGGAAAATTGAGGCATAAAAAAACCGCTAACGGCATGACCGCAGCGGTTCTTTGGAAAGCAATTAAGCTTATGCTTCTTGAATGATGATCAATTTAATTGATGTCATCACGTCAGAGTGAAGCTGCAAGTCAATTTCGAACTCGCCTGTTTCACGTAAAGTACCAGTAGGTAATTTAACTTCAGCTTTAGTTACTTCTACACCAGCAGCAGTGATTGCTTCTGCGATGTCACGAGTACCAACAGAACCGAAAAGTTTACCTTCATCACCCGCTGGAGCAGCGATAGTTACTTCAGCCAATGCCTGAACTTTCTCAGCACGCGCTTCAGCAGCTTTAAGCTGTTCAGCAATTTTTGCTTCTAGCTCTGCACGACGTTGTTCAAACTTCTCAACGTTAGCTTTAGTTGCAGGAACTGCTTTTCCTTGAGGGAATAAGAAGTTACGTGCGTAGCCAGATTTAACAGTGACTTTGTCGCCTAATCCGCCTAAGTTGGCGATTTTATCTAGTAGAATAATGTCCATCTACAATACCCCTATTAGTTCGCCAATTACTTATGTGAATCAGTGTATGGCAACAATGCTAGGAAGCGTGCACGCTTGATAGCAGTTGACAACTGACGCTGATACTTTGCACTTGTACCTGTGATACGGCTAGGAACAATCTTACCGCTCTCAGTGATATAGTTTTTCAAAGTAGCGATATCTTTATAATCAATCTCTGCTACGCCTTCAGCTGAAAAACGGCAGAATTTACGACGTCTAAAAAAACGAGCCATGGTAATTCTCCTTATTCTGAATCTGCGCTAGCAGCAGGTTTTGCTGGAGCTTCTTCGCGACGCTCACGACGCTCTTCTTTCATCATTGGTGACGCTTCGGTTACCGCAGATTTAGTACGCATCACAAGGTTGCGTAGAACGATGTCGTTGAAACGGAATGCAGTTTCAAGTTCTTCTACAGCTTCAGCAGTTGCTTCAGCATTGATTAGCACGTAGTGTGCTTTATGTAGCTTTTCAATTGGGTAAGCTAATTGACGACGACCCCAGTCTTCTAGACGGTGGATCTGACCGCCATCCTGCTTAAGGATAGTCGAGTACTTCTCGATCATCGCAGGGACCTGTTCACTCTGATCAGGGTGAACCATAAAAACGATTTCGTAATGACGCATGTCTGCTCCTTACGGTTGTAGTCTCGGGCAGTACAGCCTTCTGCATGGAGACAAGGAACGGGTTGGTTGGCTGTAAGGGCGCGGAGTATACAGAGGTGTTATGACAAAATCAACACACTCACACCTAGCAACGCAAGAAAGGACCAAATAAAGGTACGTTTGTCCACCTTTTCACCCAGCCACTTAGCGACAAACAGCGATAAGATGACGCTGGTTGCGAATAGCGTTTGTACAATCGCAGCTTTGGTGTTAGCAAACGCAACCATTTGCAAATATAGCGCTGCAAATGTGCCCAACAGCGTAGCCCACAGCAGTAATTTAACGCCTTTGCGCCCTAACGGGCGTGCCGGTTTAAAGGATCGCTTAAGTACCAGCATTAGCACTACAATAGCAGCTAAGCCACCGAGGAGTCTGTATAAAGAAGCATTCGCAGCATCAATTCCGGTAGTGGTTAAAATATCACGACTGATAACGGCTCCCACCGCCTGACAAACGGCTGCCATAGCAGCATAAACGTATCCGGTAACCGAAAAGAGCTTGGTGTTATCGCGCTTTTGTAACTTAATAATGACATCTACAGAAATAATAACTAATGCTATACCTATCCACTGCTGCCAGGTTAACCATTCATTGATCCACACCATCGCTAGCAACGCCGTTAGAATGGGGGCCAAGGTTTCAGCGACCAATATTGACTGACTATCGCCGATTAAATTAAGCGCACGAAAGAAAAACGTGTCGCCCAAACCGATACCAATCACACCACTCAGTACGAGCCAAGCCATTGCTGTATGACTCAGAGTGAACTGAACAGGAAAAAGCACTGTTACCAAGACCAGTACACCGGCTGCTAATGCACCTTTCCATAGATTCAATGCCAGTGGATTAAAATATGCTCCTAGCATTTGAAACATTCGCGCTGCTATTGCCCAACAACAGGCTGTGGTTAGTGCGGCAATCTCACCTGTTATCATCATCTAAGTTATCTCTCAATGTGACTTCTACACTCGATTTAAGACTTGGTACGTATTTAGCAACGTACTCTATAACCAAACATCCATCCTAGTTTTAAAGGTTCAGTAGTATGAGTATTCTCGGCGCATTAATCGCAGTATTATTTTTTATCGGTACGCCCATCACCGTATACACCTTATTTCAGTCTGGCCCGATTTCGAATGAAATCATACTGTTAGTGGGCTGTTTGTACGTGGGATATTTGCTGGGGCGGATTTTGCTAGCTAAAGATAAAAAACGCAACGATCGAAATAAACAAAAAGTCGCCAGACGAATTCAATAACTATTCTGGCGAGAAAACTAATCGTTTGTCGACATTTTGCGACAGACTATCTGTCGTAGCGTGGACGAATGGTAAACTCACCCAAATCAGCGCGTATCACTTCGACCCAAGTTCCTGCTTTTATTGAATCTTTGCTGCGCAGCCGCCAAGCTCTGCCGGAGTAATGATGAACACTTTTTTGTGCCGAGCTCACATCATTCACGAGTAAGAAGCGATACCCTATTAGATCCCGGGCAGACCTTGTTCCATCTAGGTTTGAGCGTAAATTTTTAAAGGAGGGACGAAATGCGACTAAGAAAAACACTGTCGTCACAAACATACACGCGAGCATGCTTGCCCAACCAAGTGGTATAACTTGGAAATAGGCGAATCCGCCAGCAGAAACAAAGCCCAACCCAAAGGAGAAGCAAACCAAGGAATTAAAGCGATAAATCAACCATTCCAGGCCAATCAGTAAAACGCCTGCGATAAAACACGCGAATACGAGATCTTCAGTTAACCCAAACACCCGATTTCATTCCTCCCACGACCTCAACTTGTCATTACCTCTGTCAGTGTTGCAAACTGACGACAAACAGATTACCTCAACCGCAGAAAAATGCAGCAATTGATTACATCACTTAATTTAAAACCCCATCCAGAGGGTGGCTACTTCTCTGAAGTATTTCGCTCTGAACATCAAGTTTGCTCGCCGCAGAACGGAAAAAGCCGCAATGCAATGACGCATATCTACTTTCTTCTATTGGCTGGACAGAAAAGCCGTTTCCACTGCGTTGCCCACGATGAAGTATGGAATTTTTATGCGGGAGCGCCGCTTAGACTGCATCATATTCGCAATAACCAGCCTTTGACAGAGAGCCAATCCGTTGCCTGTGACACAATAGAGATTGGTAACAGTCCGCATTTTGCCCATGTTATTAATGCGGGACATTGGCAGGCGGCTGAATCAACCGGCGAATACTCATTGGTGGGCTGTAGCGTGGCGCCCGGTTTTGATTTTGAAGATTTTAGATTTATGAATAAAGCAGAGGCAGACTGGCTTTCCGTTCACCAACCTGCCTGGAGCCCATTTGTATAAAGCTTATGGCAACCATGCATAGCTAAATTTCATAAACACTGATTGTTCAGCACTGGTTAGGCGAGACAAACTATCATCGTTAAATGAGGTATCAGAAATGCCGACAAAGAACTTCGTCAAAGGGTTGATCTTATAGCTGTACAACAGTTGCCAACTCAGATCCTGCGATTCCGCATCGACGGGTCGTAAGTAGTTCTGCTGATTACGGTCAATATCCGAATATGACATAATCAAGCGCAAGAACTGACGTGTATCGAATTGATAGGTGAAGCGCGCATCATAGATTTTAGCGGTAAACAAAGGCTGTTGCGCGACCTCAAAGTCATTATAGAGAAAATAGCCACCAACGTAGAGGTGCTTACCAATGTTCAGCTCTACCTCACTTTCGATAAGTACCCGCTCTCCCAAGCGATTATTGGCGAAATCTATCTGATCACCTACGCTTAAAAAGGCATTGAAATAGACGATCTCATTCGGCTGGGCTTCAGCAAATAAGTGCCATTGTTTCTCGTCAAACCGGTCCGTATTATCATCAATGTTGAGTAACGTATTGTCCCAACGTAAACCCGACCGATCGCGCGACAACATGCCTACTTCAAAATAGCTTTGGAAGTCTCCACGAATGCTGACATTCGCCTCCATTTCCTTTTCAAGCAATTCACCATTGTCGTTATGTGTAATATCCCAATCACCGGCTACTCGAATGCGGTTCCACCAACTGTCGTTGTTCCACCAAAAATAGCCGCCGCCTAGCACAGACTTATTGTGATCGACGGTCGATACAAAGCCTAAATCGGCCCTAAAATCAGCACCATTGGCATAATGGTCAGCATATACGTACCAATCGTGGGTTTCGTGTCGGTAATTCACGCGAAAAGCGCGACCAGTAAAGCTATCACTGCGTTGAACTCGCAACGCTTCTTCACTTAACTCTTCTGATACGAAGCAGTCTTCGGAACAATAATCACGATATAATTGGTCAGGATACTGCGTATCAGACACGACCCACTGGGCTCTAAGCTCATCGTTTTCGGTTATCAAATAACGCACATCAATACCATTTACGTAATTATGGTAGCTGTCTGATTTACGCAGCGTGCTGACAAAACCGATCGAAATGTCATCAGCAAGGTCGTAGCGATAACGAATGGCTGCATTATTTGAAGACTCTGCAATTTCTGCGACAGAGGAGCCCAAATTGCCAGGCACAAGAAATGTAGTGGCATCGTCATTCGCCACAAACACCCCAACCGAGTGTTCACCTACGCGCCCCGTTACTTTGGCGCCGTAATCTGGCGCACCAACGTTACGCGTATAGACAAGGTTTAGGTTTGACGAGAAGTAATCGGCATTCTCCGTAAAAAACGGGCGTTGCTCATCAAAAAATAACGCAAATGTGTTATTGATGCTCAGCTGGGCAACATCCGCCTCAACTTGAGAAAAGTCAGGATTAAGGGTGGCTTGTAAGGTAAATTCGGGCGTGATCCCCCAATTAATATCTAAGCCAATTTCCTGATTGCTGTCGTAGTCCCAATCACGCGTGGAATAGATATCACGCGAACGCCCTTTACCTGCTACCACAGTAGGAATAACGGCCAAATTGTTACCTTGTGAGGCAGACTCAAAGCCGCTTATTTCTTCTAACTGACACAGCAAACAAGAATTATTACGATCACGCGGAATGTTGGAAATCCGCATAAAATGGTCACGAGGATAGAAGCGTAGGAATTCTGCACCCCAAGTTTTAGTGCGATCGCCCTCATTAAAATTCATCGTTCTCAGCGGAAGCGCCATCTCAACCACATAGCCGTTTTCAGTGATCTTACCGGCTGATTCCCAAATCGCATCCCACGACTCACTTTCAAGGCCGGTCATTTCATTTTCAATAACGTCAGCTTGAACCCCAAATGGATTCACGAAGAACTGATACGCAAGACGACTGTCGTTGAAGGTATCGAGTTTGACCCCCACCATATCACCACCGAATATAAAGTCGCGGTCACGATAAAAAGACCGAATGGCCTCGGGATCAGGATCTTGTGCTACGAAAGCGACATACAGAGATGTTCCATCTTCATAGATAAAAACATCAGTGGTAACAGGCGCTGGTCGATTAGTTTCAAATGGCTCTGTAACATAATCAAGCGATTGCTTGGCGGCGCGTTGCCATTGAGGTTCATCCAGCACGCCATCAAGTGTGGCCGCGCCTTCGATAAAAGGGATTGTAAGCGGTGCAAGCGCCAATGGCTCATTGGTTGCCGCATCATCAGCTGATGCCACGAAGGCCCACGCGCCAAAAGTCAGGCTTATTATTCTTATTATCCTGCTTGTCATTTACCTATCCAAATTGGGTGATTTACGTATCCATTCTTGCTTTGCACATCAGTATGTCATATTTCACAAAAATACCAAGTGAGGCAGCTCGTTGTGCCCCACTTCTGTTCATATTTATCAAGATTATTGAAAGTCGCTAGCGTTGTAGTAAAGGGGCTTCAATGAACCACAAAATAACAGTTTCATTAACAACGAATTTTCACTGGGCACCAATTCATCCATAAAGAATTGATTCACACAGTTTCGAGCCTCTTCCACTAACACGATATGCTGAAAGCTTGGGGGGCGCTTGATCTTGTGCACCATAAGTCGTTCGTCGCCGCCTAATTCAACAATATCGTATGTTTGGCGCAAACCGCTCGGTTCTGGACTCTCTAATGAGCGATAGTACAAGCTGCGACTAAAATTGACCGCCACATCATCGTATACCTGACTAGCACCGAGGCGAAAATCTCCCAAATACGCGTCGAGTGTTAACGCAACGCTTTCGCCACGGATAAGACGCTCCAAGTTAAATTCACTGGTTTTTACGGTAACCAGATCTGCGTCTCTGACCAAATAGAATAGGTTTGGCCCTTTCGCATCGACCAAATAAACCAGTTGCAGATCACTAGGAGAGGAGTAGCGTGGCAAATAGGCAGCGTATAGGTCAGATTCACTCGACATCAATACAAAATGATGCTCCCCCATATACTTGGGATCCAACGGTGGCGGTGGCGCAGGCTCTTCTTCGGCAAATGCACTGACTACCACGAATAACAACAACCCACCCAACAATCTGACCATGCTTATCTGCTTTAAACTTCACCTTTGGTAATTATACGCAATTCCCCAAAAAGGTGATCGAACTTTTCCATTCAATTTTATGTGCAAACTCCCCTCTCCTTCTATTTGCCCTTCAACTCACCCGCTATTCGAGACAACGCCATTTCCAACATACTGTCTCCTTGCGGTACTGACGAACCAGCGTCTATTGGCCAATCAGGCATTACGCCACTTGGCTTTTTGTCGCCATTTGGCCTAACGATTAGCGCCTTTGGAAACCCCACTTCAAATGCTGTATGGGTGAGGGTGAAATGCTCCATTGCACCGTAAGTTGTTGCGAGATCGGCGGTTTCTTCTCCCAACACAGTAGCAAAACCATAATCCTGCACTATCGCAGCGACGGAAACGGCATTTGAATACGAATAACGGTCAACAAGCACAAAAACAGGCTGCGTAAAACGCTTGCCTTCACGCGGATGGGTAAGCGGAAACTCATAAGAAAAGACATCGCCCAGTTTCTGTTGTTGGTAGCGCTCAGCGAGTAGTCGAGACGTACGGTCATCACCGCTGCTGTTCGCTAACCTTATTTTATTGGCGTCTATTGCTGCCTGACTGAGCTTTATCTCAAATGATGAGGCAAAGCGAAATGGTCGAGTGGCAAACCAACCAAGCATATGGTCGCTGAACGAATTCGTGCCGCCAGGATTGCTGCGCAGATCAATTAACAACGCTTTGGCGTTTGCAGTTAAAAACTCGTCAAATGCCGCATCTATAAATCGTGTAAAATGGCTACTGTCCCATGTGTCTTTTGTCTGATCATCAATGTTGTAAAACGGGCCTGGTCGCAGATACGCGATACCGTTGTCCAACATCTTAGCAGTGCGAGGCTCATCATTCTCTGATGAGGCGGATTGAACCAACGCTGATTGCTGCTCTCGCGTCAATGCCTCAATCTTCAGAGTCTGTGAAACCTCACCACTTTCCACGGTTACACTGAACTGCGATTTCTCGCCGACTAAGAGCCAAATCAAAAATGGCATTTGCGATTCAATTAATGTATTCGCCAAACGTTGATTATCCGCTGATATCAGCGCACTCATGTCGTCAATCCATAACGCCATGTCGCGATTATCCAACTGCGTCACTTGCATACCAGCTTGCAAACGGGGCTCTTTGGCGTATACCTCGTCGATAAACACCCCCTGCTCACGCACATGCACGAACAAAGGCAACATAGTGCCACCATTTCCGCGATAGGTTAGGAAGTCCTGAATCGGCAAATCAATTTTGGCATGGGCTACGCGTCCCAGCGCTACGAAGCGTTGAAAATAAATTCTAGCTTGAGCCTCGGTCATTGGTGCACGAATACCGTGCAGGTACTGTTGAAAAGCGGCGTCATAATCCGGCTTTGGCAAATGCGCATATAAGTCAAAATGCGAACGGGCTATTTCAGTGTAAAGCTCAGTAAAGTCTGACTTCAGTTGTTCTACTGAATACGTTGTTTGCGAGGCATTTGCACAGCATATTGCAATGCTAAACAGCAAAACAAGGTTAAAAAATGTGGATAAAAGCTTTTTCGACAGCATTAAGAATTCCTCTGTTTATAAAGTGAGAATACCGTCGAATAAATTGCACATGATGTCCTGACGAAAGCCTGATATTCTTCGGAAAAAAGTCTGAGCGCACGATTTATAAGGTGTCCAAGAGTATATGAGCGGCCGGAAACTTCAAATTAACCAATGGCTTATTGATATGTCATCGGGAGAAGTATGGCTATTTGACAGTGATGCCGAAAAAACCCAGCAATATGATCCTATTGCCCGCATTGAACCCAAAGGGATCTATTTACTCAAGATACTAAGTAAACACGTGGCTCAACTCATCGAGAAAGACCAACTGCTCGAGGTTTTATGGCCGGGCCAAGTTGTAAGTGAAGACTCACTCACTCGCTGTGTTTCACGAGTAAGGAAAGTACTGAACGATGACCCCAAATCGCCGAGCATTATTGAAACGCTCCCCAAGCGGGGCTATCGGCTTATAGCTCAAGAAGTTCGTTGGCATGGCCCTATTAATGAAATAGTCGTTACACAGCAAGAGACGACGGAACCTCCTTCATCCATAGTCGAGATGAAACCACACCGGCCAGTAGCACTCTTGATCAGTACCCTTGTTGTTGGTGCTATTTTCATCGGCGGCATGTTCCTAGTGAATCCATTTCAAAAAGAGCCACATTCGGAAGACGAGGGCGACTTCATTTTAAGTCAGGCAGACGATTACTACATGCAAATGCGTAGACAAGATAACGAAATGGCAATCGACCTATATCAGCAAGCCATGGCGCTTCGCCCTTCGTCAAGTCATGCTCAAGCCGGACTGGCAAATGCGATAGTGCAACAAGTGATCCGATGGCCAGCAAAAACCCAAAACACGCTCATTCAAATTAAAAGTCTTGCTGATGCAATTGAACAAGGGCTTACGCAATCAGAACAAGCTCAACGCAAGCTCGCTCGTGCACAATCCCTCGCTCAATCAGCCGTTGAACTCGATCCGCGATCAGCAAAAGCATATAAAGCACTCGGCTTCGTGCACGCGGCGCTAGGTCAATTTGATAGTGCAATTACGCACTACGAAAAGGCCGTTGAGCTCGATAAGCACGCTTGGGATGCTTATATCAACATTGGCGACACACTAGAATTGAAAGGCCAACAAGCCGAAGCAATACCCTATTTTGAACGCGCGTTTTCGGCCATGACCGTCGTATATAAAGATCAGTCCGCGCAAATCGCACCTTGGTATGCCGACATGGGTGCTATGATTGGGCACAAATATCAGGAACTCGGCAACATGCAACAAGCGGAATTGTGGTATCGCCATGTACTCAGTTTTGCCCCCCTAAATGCTCGCGCTACCCAACGTTTGGCGACTATTTTATTCGAGTCAGGTGAAACTGCGAGTGCAGAGCGCTTATGCAATGAGTTCAAACAACGGGTAGGAAACGACATTTGCGTACAATTTAGCAATGAATAAGCCGCATATATCCTATACAATCCGCGCTTCATTTTTTTTAAACACTCATTGGCATGGCAGCAATTGGTATCGATTATGGCACCTCGAACTCAGAAGTAGTCTACTTCGACGGACGTCATCATCAGCATATAAAACTCGACCCTTTAGTTGAGAACAGCAACAAAATTCGCTCATCAATCTTCATTTATTATGAGGATGAATTACCGATCCCCCCTGCCGACGCAATTGAAGCCAAAGTAAGCCAGATCCAGCGGGTCATTGGCGAACAAATCGAAAAAGCCAAGCAAGGCTACTACGAAGCGCAAGATCCCAATGAGCAACAAGTTTATAGCGACCGGATTGATGATCTGCGCGGTCAATTTCATGACCGTCCTGCGCTTCAACGACGAGCCATACAGCTATTATTAAAAGATATGACAGTGCAACAATTGTCATTGCAACAATTGGTTGAAACGGGTCAGTTTGCCTTTGGCGAGGAAGGCTTTAGACGCTTTCTTAAGATGCCTGACAAGGGCCGTTTAATTTATTCGCCTAAAAACTTCCTCGGAGCCTCACTGGAAGGTAGTCAAAAAACAGCATTTGTCGGCATGATTGCCAAACAACTGGCTTATTTCAAACAATGTGCTGAACAACAGTTAAACAAAGTGGTGACCCGCGCGGTAATTGGTAGACCGGTAAAATTCCACGGTACACGTGGCGAAGCTGGTAACAATCAGGCAATCGACATTATGTCTCAAGCTGCACGATTAGCGGGTTTTGAAAATGTGGACTTCCTCGAGGAGCCTATCGCCGCAGCCTATGAAATTGAACGCTCCTTAGATCGACTTACTACCGCGCTTGTTGTGGATATTGGTGGTGGGACTACGGATATTTGTTGCATTAATTTATCGCCAGAAAAGAATGCGCATGTCGACCGACAGCAAGATGTGTTGTCGGTAACGGGCAAACGACTTGGCGGCATGGAGTGCGATAAAAGTTTGGTATTAAAGGCATTGGCTCCCCACATGGGAATGGGCTTACAAATGCAAAACGGCTTACCGGTACCGCCTACTTATTTTTCAGACATGTGTGCAGTTGATGATATTCCCAAATTAACCCGTTTCTTCTCAGACGATTACGGCTTAGAAATTGCGCAAACAATGTCGATAACTAAAGAGCCGCGACAGCTAGAGCGCTTATTGATTATTCAAGAAGAAAAGCTCTCTGCGCGCGTTGTAAACTCTGCCAGGTTAGCGAAGGAATTACTCTCTAGTAAAGACGACATTACCCTACCATTGCATTACATTGAGCCTGATTTCGATGTTTCGATTAGCACTCAAACGCTACAGAAATCAATGCAATCGTGGTTAAGTAAAGTAAAAGGCTTAATTGAAGAATGCTTAGCGAATAGCAGTAATCCGCCGGAAGTCGTGATGATAACGGGAGGGATGAGCCTCTCTCCAATCGTCCGAAATGCATTGTGTGAGAGCCTGCTTGCTAACTTGCCATTACTCGAAAACGATGCCTTCAATTCAGTTTGCGAAGGGCTGGCAATTCAGGCGGCGAAACTCAATAATTGAACGAGCACGCGACCGGGTCACCACCAAGCGTCAGTTAGTAAAAAGGAAAGGTTAGTATGAATATTGTTTGTCCACATTGCGGCGCGATTAATCGCATACCTGAAGATAAGTCACATACAGATGCATCTTGTGGCAAGTGCAAACAAGCCGTGCATACGTTTACCCCCGTCGAGCTGAGTGACTCAACATTCAATCGCTATATCGAAAAGAACGATTTACCCATTTTGGTCGACTACTGGGCAAGTTGGTGTGGTCCATGTCAGGTGATGGGGCCTGTGTTTGCCAAAGTCGCATCCGAAACCGAAGCGCTGTTATTTGCCAAAGTAAATACTGAGCATGCACAACAGGTATCCGCTGCAGCCGGTATTCGCAGCATTCCAACACTTGTATTGTTTTATGGCGGTAAAGAGGTAAACCGAGTGTCAGGTGCCTTATCCGAGCCACAATTAAGGGCGTGGATTGTTCAGTCGATCCAAGAGTTGATGCAATCTTAAAAACTGTAAGATTGGCCCGTTTGCTGCCATCGGTTAGGTCGTTTGGCTCATTCGATATGCTAATACAACAAGGCTATTCAACAATAACGCGCTCCGGCTTACCTTCTTCATGAACACGAAACACTAGCAGCGTGACACCCTCATCGCCGGTCACTGCGGTGTGAATTTGTTTTAATGGAATGCTGGCTAATTCTCCAGCCTGGAGCAATCTGTCTTCTAGGCCTTGTTGCCACAGCGTAACACTGCCTTCCAAAACATAAGCAAACTCTTCGCCTGGATGCCAGTGTTTGGATAAACTGGTGTTCGCAGGGATCTGCACCTTACTGACGACAACTTCGGTATTCGCTACACCTTTTAATTTTTGTTTCAGCAAACTTTCCAATACTGGGCCCGCAGCGGATCCCTGAGCTACCCCATGTATAGAAAAGCTAGCCAAGAAAAGCACACACAGGGTAGGTAAACCAAATCTTCGCATTGCGTTCATGTTTTTTCCTCAAATTGTTATGCGTAGTCGTGTCCAAATTGAACAGTGTAGCCGCTATAAAAATTTACACATACCTAAACCGAGCGTTTTACCGTCACGCTCTATAAAGCCAAAACGCCGATAAAATTCCTCTTTGCCTTGGGCAGATAATAGGCCGACCGTAGCGGCCTGTTGGCAGGTTGCGTCAAGGTAACGCTCAATTGCTGACATGATCTGTTGACCCAAACCACGCTGCTGATAAGACGGGTGGACAATAACGTCCTGTATATAAAAATACATCGCCCCGTCACCTATTACTCGGCCTGTTGCAACCAATTGTGCGCCTGAATAGATAGTTATCCAAAACAGCGAAGCATCGATGCTCGCCTGCAGTACGATATCCTCAGGATTATCCCAACCTACCAATTTACGTAGCGCCGCAAACTCAACGCAAGTTGGTGCAACCTCTTTTATGATGAATGACATTTAGGTCAATAAAGCCTCTTTTCACGCATATCGATTGTTCTCACTCAACCACATTGGTGAGTTAAATTCTTTGGCTGACGCCAAACCTAAACTACATACCTACTGAATGTTGGTATTTGTTAAGTCCGGTTAGCGCGTTGAAAAGTCCCGCAGCCATAGTGAGATCATGTTGCACATGATCAAACTTGTCGAATTGCAAAGTTAAATCCAGATTCCGGTTTCTCAACAGCGTTTTAGCAAGAGAATCGTAAACCTCACGCATTTCACCGTTTTCACTGCCAATATCCATATACAGAAAGTTTTGAATAGGCTCATCAGAGACGACATATTCTTCAGTTGCTATGGCCGTCTCACGCGCTCCCCACCATACAGCGGGGCTAAACGCCATGTGAGCTTGAAATAGTTCGGGACGACTATGAAAGCTATGAACCACCAGTAACCCCGCGACTGAATGACCCGCAATCACATTAAACTCATTGGTTCTGTATTGGCCGTCGATATGCGGAATTAGCACATTTTCCATATAGTCGAGAAATCTATCCCCACCGCCACCTTCACCCACAGGCCCTCTGGGATCGAGGTTTACCGTCGGGGCAAAATCCCGCAGACGATTTTCGCTCGCGATACCAACAATGATGTGCTCTTTCGCACCGGATGATGCATGCAAACGATGAAGCATGCGATACACTAACTCAGCATTTAAATCACCATCGAGAACATACAAAACGGGGTACCGTTCAGTGCCGTTAATTTTATAAGATGCTGGTAAAGCAACGTTAACTTTCGGTGTTTCCGTGACAATTTGAGCGGGTTCAGGACTGATTGATTTAAATGTTGCCGCTTGCACCACAACGCATGAGAAAAACAACATCAAGGCAACAAGTGTTTTCAAGAGTAAATCCTTTTAGGTATTGGAAATTAAAGTGCGACTTAGTCAACGACTTAAATAGAGGCCCCCACTTCAGGAGGAAACTAATATAAAGCAATATTTATCAAATAGTTAAATATATTTCTGATCAGGAGCTAATATCCTTAGAAAAGTACTTCCCTTCAAATGTCATGCCCTTTGCCACATAAAACCTATGCGCATCAACTCAGGTTTTCTATAAAGAGCTAACGTTTTCAAATTAACTTAGTGAAGAAGCGGCTGTACGGGTCCAGTTTATATTCAGCGAAAGGGCCACATTCAACAAAACCAAATCGCTTGTATAGCGCAATAGCCGGTTTAAACGCTTCATGACTGCCCGTTTCTAAACTCACTGAGGTATAACCTCGCGCTTTGGCTTCCGCTATAAGATGCACTAACAAACTCGCGGCAACGCCTTGGCGTAAAAAAGCATCTGCAGTTTTCATCGACTTCAATTCAGCGGCGTTTGACGACAATACTTTGAGAGCACCACATCCCGCTAGCTCGCCACCGATTCTCACTGACCAAAAGGTAACGTTAGGATCGTTTAGCTTGTCAAAGTCAATGGCATGAACACTTTCTGCAGGTGAATATTGATGCATCGCTTCCAAATGCTGATTGAGCAGAGCGATTACTTTTCCATCAGTTAAATCATCAATACTGATATCCATTTACACGATCCCTTTTGCTTGAATGACCTTTACTGACGCGCTTGAAAGTGCGAAATGCCTATGGTGTGTCGGTCAAAAACGAAAACCGTAAAGCACGAATCAAATTCAGGGGTGTATGTTAGGCTGTTTCAATTTAAGCTGCACGTTAAATTGAAACTACTCTCTAGGTATTAGAGTGAAGCCAATTTTCAGCGTCTTCAAGAGACATAAAGATAGCGCCCATAACAGGCAGCATTTCTTCACATAGATTCTTTTGCATCGTGTTAGCTACGACGATTGCCAGGGAAAGGCAGCCGTTTTGTTGTAGGTGTTGCCACATCATCGCAATCTTTTTCATCGCTTCTGGAGAAGCTAAGGTCTCATCGTCCCAAACCTCTATTACTCTATAAGGACGCCCATCTCGGGAGCCGATTTGCTTCATATATTCTTGGTAAACTTCATTCACGCCTTCGTAATTGAAAGGGCCAAACGCGTGAAGATATAACACATCACCGCGCCATAAGAAGTCTGCGTGACCATGACTTTGCATGAAGTCCTCGTGGATAACTCAAAGTTGCGTGTTAATTCTAAACTAGAACACCGTTACGTAGCGTCCTAATTCTATAGTAGTTCAGTATTTATACTTTGTCTGCGCGCTTTAAACACTGAGCGAAAAATTCTTAAGAAGCTGGTTAGTATTTATGGGCCATTCCCTAAGCCCAGCTTAAGTAACACGTCTTACCTTTATTATATTCAAATGCTCTACTATGCTGATGGCGTATAAGCCTATAAGGTTAAATCGCATCGATATGTTGTTTCGAAGCCGAACGAGCAGAAATTTTATCTATGAACATTTGCACATGTTCTTCGGCGTATATCTAACCTTAATGGCCCTTGCTTTCCCTCATTATCCACGTCAATTGATCTGGCTTTTTAAACGTGGAGACCTCAATGGAAAATAATGCACTGATATTATCTGGCGGCGGCGCTCGTGCAGCCTATCAGGTCGGTGTACTGTTGGCGGTATCAGACATCCTGCCTCACTTGAGAAATCCTTTTAAGATCATATCGGGTACATCGGCCGGTGCGATTAATGCCGCAGCACTTGCTGCTCACCCTGGTTCCTTTCGCTTTGCCGCGCACGACTTAGCCGATACATGGCGGAATATTGAGTTTGAACATGTGATAAAAACCAGTTGGGGCGAGCTGACATTAGGTACATTACGCGTGATCACCTCATTGTTCACTCAGGGTTATCACGACCGAGCACCATTGGCGTTATTGGACAACAGTCCTCTGCGTGATTTGTTGAGCAGTGTGGTGCAATTTAACAATATTCAACAGCGCATCAATCAGGGAAAACTCCGCGCACTTTGCATCACCGCACTAGGCTACAATTCAGGAGAATCAGTTAGCTTCTTTCAAGGGCACCCATCATTGCGTGGCTGGCGACGATATCGCAGAGTAGGCGCTCCGATGCCCATCACAGTGGATCATTTGATGGCTTCGTCCGCCATTCCGATAGTCTTTCCTACAGTTAAATTAAGTAAGGAGTATTTTGGCGATGGTGCAATGAGACAAATAGCCCCCATTAGTTCTGCCTTACATCTAGGCGCCGAGCGACTTTTTATTATCGGGGTATCAGGCAACAGAACCGCCGGACCATGGGGACATAGCGGTAAATTTGCACCTCCACGTCATGCGCCTTCGTTAGCTCAGATAGTCGGTCAGTTATTCAATAGTGCCTTTATCGATACCATAGAAGGTGACATTGAACACATGGAACGAATAAATGAATTACTTGCTCTGATCAATGAAGAACGACTCGATGAAACCGGTCGTTTGCGTAAAGTGGATAGCTTAATTATTTCACCAAGCAAGCGTCTTGACCTTATTGCTCGGCGCCGTATCAGAAGCTTACCCAACTCACTCCGGTTTTTTATGGGCTGCACCGGCGCGTCAGTCAAAGGCGGAGGCGCTTCAGCTGCGAGCTATCTAATGTTTACTCATGCCTATTGTGACGAGTTAATGGAACTTGGCTATCAAGATGCGATGCAAAATAAAGACAAGATCGAACACTTCTTCAGTATCGAGAAATAACCCCATCATTGGGATGATGAATATTGGCGGTTCTAACACACTGCTTTCTCCACAACTCACTGATCCATTGTGGCGTTATTGGTCTATATTATATTTCAATAAGCAACCAATAGAGCCAAAGTAGCAGTATGGAATTCATAGCGCACGGTGACGTGCGAGCGGTTTATGATAGTGAGCATCGTATTTTGAGTGTTTATATCGACGGTGCTGTAAATATTGAATTCTTCGACAACTATGAACGCGTAGTCGGGCCTGTGCGCGAGACCATTGATGCCCCGACTTGGGCTAGCATGATCATCGTGAAGGGTCCGGGCGTTATCCCAGAGGGTTCGTTGGTAAAAATAAAAGAAACGTTGCGCGGCTCAACTCAAAAAGGGTTGATTGTTAGTGCCTACGTCTATGGTGAAGTTGAAGCCCCACATTTGTTCAAAGAGCATATCCTATCTCAACATACCGACTCCGGCGTCAACATTGAATTCTTTGAAGATATCGAAAGCGCCAAAGCCTGGTTGATAGATTACCTAGTCGGTAAATAGCCCCTGCACTACATCAAATTCATGGGGCACAGGCACAAAAAGATAGTCGCAATGCGCGATTTTTTAATCCCGTAATCTGCCCGTTAGGGAACTCAAATAAGAACTCGAGGGAAAATACTAATACCGACCATGTCTATACAGCAGCCCTTCTCTACTATGCTTGATTCGGCAAGTTACTAGGGGATGAAAATCACGCTCAATACAGGCAGGACAACACCATTAAATATCATTTTCGTCTCTATCTGTGGCTGAGCTGATAGGGAGGACATACCTCACTATCAGCAATCCAGATAACTCAATTCACAGTCCGAGATTGAACTTTTCTGCCAGACTGATTGTAAAGTGAGATAACGGGTGTATCAGAGGAAGTATCAAAATTCACCTCCAAACCACTGTCTGTGTGTAGGTATGCGTGATTTCCTTTAATCGCAAGAAGTGGGTAAACATCTCCATTCGGAAATACAATCGCCATACCATCGGCTTTTGTCGTAGCAATTACCTTCACGCTCAACCCCGCCTCAAACTGATATGTTCCAATAAACCTTGCTTGTTCTTTGGGATTAGGCGTTCGACGTTGATATGAGGTTATTTTGTAATCCGGCCAATGGTGTACGTCAGATGCCGCTCTCAACATTTCCAGTCCAACACTAAAACCTGCATCAGAATTTGTCATGAAAACTGCGCCTTTGCCTGTATTGGGGTACATGATTAAAAAACACCGATAGCCGAAAGTGCCGCCAGCATGTTTGAACAAAAACTCTTCATTTTCGCCGTTGATCACAAAAGTCATTGCTGGATGCCCCCCAAATTGAGCCGCTAGGTCCTGCTCCGGTAGGACTTTGGTCAACATTTCGTGCGCAGAAGCTTTCGATAACAGCTTACTATTTCCATTAAAAGCATTAGTCATTTCTAGCGCCAGCTTTGCTAAATCACTAGGTGTAGACCACAAGCCAGCAGCAGCCTGCTCAGGATGGCGTCGCCATCCGCCTTCAATTTGACTGCCTTTTGAATCATGCCCCATAGCTGTTTGAACCCCTGGCTTATTAGGGTGCTCCATTGCAAATGAGCTATTTTTCATTTGCAATGTCGACAACACCCACTCATCCATAATGCTTTCAAAAGGTCGATCAAATACATCGCTTAATGCAATTTCAGCCAACGTATATCCTGCGCCCGAATATAGGACTTGAGTGTTTGGTATGGCTTCGATTTCTGTTGCTGGATTAGTCGCAGGCCCTTGCCCGAGAAACGTTTGAACATCAGAGGGTATTGGGCTGTTATTAACATACCCCTGATACCCTCCACCGGTTAGTCCAGAAGTATGATCTAACAAGTTCTTAAATGAAATTTTTGCATCGATGGTAAATTCAGTTTCGGGCAATGTTAGCGACGTTAAATACTGGTTTATATCTTTATTTATATTGATTATGGATTCGTCTTTCATCCGCATAACACCAAATGCTGTGACCGGTTTGGCGATAGATGCGGCCTGAAAAGCAGTATCGACAGTAACTTTTTCTTCTGAGGTTGCTGAAGTAGTGCCATAAGCTTGTGCCCAAGCAATTTCACCCTTTTCAATTAATGCAAAACTAATAGCAGGGACTTTGTAGTGGGCAAGTCTTTCGTATACAGAATAGGTTTCTATCGATTCATTCTCAAACGCAACAGGGGCACGCAACCCATTTTCTATCGCATCTTGACTGGCGAAGATCTGAAAACTGACCAGCGCCAATAGTAATCCAACATTTTTCATAGTGTCTCTTTCTCAACTCTTAAAGTAGAAGCGTAAAGACTATTTATGTACCGAATTTAGACATGATTTTTAGATGACTTTTTGTGACCTTTGATGATTTAGCCCTTTGCATGTGCTAATTTTCCCTCAATTAAATCCGAGATAGTTATCAATGCGCTGGCAAATAGAAGACTTTGTTTTTTGTGATCAACAACAAACATTAACTCGCAGCGAAAATGAGCAGTCTTTGGAGCCAATTCTTGTTGAGTTGTTGTCTCACTTTTGTCAGCACCCCGATGTTATTTTGAGCAGAGACGAACTCATTACTGCAGTATGGCTAGGTCGCACTGTAACCGACAGTGCCGTCAACCGCGCCATTACCAAGCTCCGCAAACATTTTGGAGACAGTCTTAAAGCCCCAAGATTTATCGCTACTTTCCCTAAAAAGGGATACAAGTTTGTAGCGAATGTTCAACCCATCACGGCTGAGCAAGACCTGAGTGAGTCTAAACCTAAAAAACGTAAGCGTCCTTTTCTAATATATATTGCCTTGGTTGTTCCCCTGTTTGTTGCTGTGCTCTTTCTCTGGTATCAGCCAACAGGTAAAGAATCGACTGTGATGACAGAGTTAAAGCCGCTGACGAGTGCATTAGGTCAAGAGTCACATCCTCGCATTTCTCCTAATCAACAATATCTAACGTATTCAGAATTAAGTGATGGAATAATGCGGCTTTACGTTAAGCAACTGTCCAATAGCGCCAAAATAGAAGTTAGACCTGTTGACGATGATGAAGCCTGGATCGGTCCAGCAAGTTGGAATAAAGCGGGCGACAAATTAGTTTATTTAGTGGCGAAGCAGGGATACTGTCGATATTACCTTCAGTCATTCAACGACATGGTATTGGGTGACGCTGAGCTGATATACAATTGCGCTGCCGGTAGTTTTGGAAAAATTGCATTTACTCACAATGACGATGTCCTCATTTTCGCAGAACGGGCCAATTCGCAATTGCCTTATGAATTATTTGAATACAACTTAACAACTGAAAAGCGTCGGAAAATCAATCAGCCACCACTTTTCTTAGGTGGAAACTTGTCATTTGATTTACATCCAACACAAAACAAGTTGCTAGTTTCCTCACCGACTAAGGAGCTTTGGCTAGGCTTTTATTCAGTGGATTTAGACACAAATGCAATGAGTCTTTTGTTTGAGTTGGATGCTTATATTTGTTGCGGTATCTGGAACCATTCTGGTGATCGTGTTGTATTGATGGGTGAGCATCCTGCGGTACAGTTAGTAAGTTATGATTTGAACGGACAAGACAGACAAGTAGTGTTTGCAGGCTCTCAGCGGCTATATGCACCAGAGCGCCATCCCAATGGAGAAGACTATTTATTCCCTGTGGGCAAAGGAAATCTTGATATTGGGCTATTTCTGTTCTCATCCGGTCAACCCTTTAATGTTGCGAACAGTTCAGTGGATGACAGATTAGCTACCGTAAGTCCCGCAGAAGACAAAATCGCCTATATCGGATTATCAAGTGGTACAGAAGAATTATGGCTGGCGGATTTGTCTGGTAATAATCATCGCAAGATAAGCCAGTTTAATGACCAGAGGCATTTTCTTGATTTAGCATTTTCACCGGGCGGCAAAAAGCTTGCAGGCCTTACCCTCAATGAAATTCATATAATAGATTTAGAAACATACACACATCGAAAACTCAAAATTCCGCAAACTGAAATAAGGTCTGTGTCGTTTAAGGATGAGCAAACGATCTACTACAGTGTAAAGCAAGACAATGAGTGGGTAGTTAAAAATTACAACCTTGAAACTGACGAGGCCAATAGCATCGGAGGCCATTGGCAATTTGTTCGATTTGAGAATAATGACAGCAATACACTATGGCTTGATAGGCTAGGCAATTTATACCAAGGAAGTGATCAAATCCCCATTTCAATACCCAGGGCAGAGAACCTAAATATAATGACGGGAGCTAGATTTAACCTAAGAAAACTGGAAGACAATTGGTATTGGCAACGTTGGCACAATGACCATTACCAACTACTTAAAACGGACGAGCATGGGCATACATCCCAAATTACTCAAAACAGCAGCCCCAATTTTGATGTGTTTTCCAAAGGTGTTTTGTTTCACTCATTAGAAAGTCGCGAAACAGACATCGTTCGAACCAAAAATGCAACCAATTGACCGAGCATTATCTGAAGCATAAAAGATAGGGCAGGGTTGCAACTCACGCACACATTTTATTCCTTTCCATGAATACAAACCGTGACTTTATGCTTTTAAACTTTGGTGGAAGAGTTTGCGACACATTTAAATCAGCAACTACTGGCAACCTTCTAACTTTGAAAACAACACTACTATATATATTTTTTATATTTTCTGCTGAAGCTGCCATGGCCCAGAGCAACGGTGAGCTGGCGTCTATCTCTAAGCGAATATCAGGTCATGAGTACCCTCACATATTGGGAGCAAAGTTGTCTATTGGCGAAAGCCCTGAAACGCTTCTTATAGCCCTAAAGGATTCGCACAATGCAAATAAACCTGTAGATATCCGCTCTGCAACCAAGAGTATTACTGCGTTATTATTTGGTGTTAGTGAAGCATTTGATACGGAATCATTGCTTCGTACGCCGGTATCCCTTTTTCTGCCCCAATATTTTTCAAGTTCATCAATAGCTGTCGATGTACAAAAAACATCTATTACCGTGCACGATTTACTTACAATGCGCTCAGGGTTGGCGTGCAATGATTGGGTTTCAGCCTCTGTAGGGCATGAAGATAAGATGTATCAAAGTCACGACTGGATTGGCTTTTGGTCTTCAAAACCGGTTGCTTTTGAACCAGGTGAGCATTTTAATTACTGCACCGGCAATGTAATTGCTTTGGGAGAAATAATCACCTCCCAGACAGAGATGCCAGTCCCCGTATTTGCCGACAAGTATTTATTTTCTAAAATGGGAATTGAAGATATTCACTGGGAGACGACCCCCAAAGGGCGCACAGATACCGGAGGGCACCTGAAGATGCGCTTAAGCGACCTACACAAAATAGGTTTACTGGTGTTAAATAAAGGGCGTTGGCACGGAAAGCAAATTGTTAGCGAAAAGTGGATTGCAAAAATTACCGCTGTACAGACCCCTGTGCCCGAACGGAGAGAGCAATATGGCATGTTGTGGTGGTCAATGTATGTGCCTAACGGAACTGATACTGTGCATATGATCTATGCTCATGGTAACGGCGGTAACTTTATAATTATCATTCCTGAAATTGCCTTGGTTGCCACTTTTATAGGTAATGCATTTAATTCCATTGAGCAGTTTGCTCCACTAAAACTGCTTGTAAATGAAATTTTACCTCAACTTTCAAAGCGCTGATTGGAAGCGCAACGATCGAAAATACACTTTTAACAGCACGTATGTGGAGGCGGATATGAAGTTAGGTTTTTCGTTTCTTTTTGCGTTGGCATGCGCAGTAACCAGATGGATGTTGGGTTCTATTGACGGCCTAGGGATTTGGACGGTAATGATTGGCGCTGTGGGTGTTATGGCAGTTATTGGTAATTGCAATACTGGCTCTTTCAACAATTAATGGTGATATGCGAATTCAGGGGAGCACTGCACAGCTATTAATGGCCTGGGTTTTTACAGGGTTAGCTGGTTTAGGAGTATGCACCACCTGTTTTAGCGATTTGAGGGCATGTAAAAAAGTTAAGGGCAGCGAAGATAATTAAATCAATTAATTATTATAGCCGGCATCGACACGCTGAGCGTGGCGGATTCCAGACACAAAAAAACCTGCTAAAAAGCAGGCTTTCTGAATAATGGTGCCCAGAGGCGGGATCGCAACTCACGGTAACCGGCATCGACACGCTGAGCGTGGCGGATTCCAGACACAAAAAAACCTGCTAAAAAGCAGGCTTTCTGAATAATGGTGCCCAGAGGCGGGATCGAACCACCGACACGCGGATTTTCAATCCGCTGCTCTACCAACTGAGCTATCTGGGCGTGGGTGCGTATTAAACGGATTTCGTACCCTCAAGTCAACAGCTTTTTGCATTGATTTGTGCAATTGGCTAAACAATCACCGTTTTTACTTCAATTATTCACCGAATGCTTACTTTTGCGGCGGTACATAACCTTCGATGGCGGGTTCTATGCCTTCAAATAAGTAAGCCACCATGGTTTTTTCAAGAAATTTGCGTGATTCAGGCTCCATCATATTCAGCTTATGCTCGTTAATCAGCATCGTTTGCTTTTGTTGCCATTCTGCCCAAGCCTGCTTCGAAATATTTTCAAAGATGCGTTTCCCGACTTCGCCTGGGTAAAGTTGAAAATCCATCCCTTCAGCGTCTTGCTTTAAAAATTGACAATATATTTGTCTGCTCATAAAGGTCTCTATTACGTTAACTTGTGACTAGGATATCAGTTTTTATAGCTTTCACGATACGTTCAGTCGGTGCAGACACCCCCACATTGGGTGGATCTTGTATATCAAACCACAGCGTGGGTTGATCATTAACTTGATAACTCACTTGGCGCCCTACATTTACCAATACTGGGTGGATATCAAGATGGAAGTGGCTGAAAGTATGACGAAATGAAGCCAATGTTTGCTGCATGACATCAAGCGGATCACCAAATCGTTTTTTCATACTTGCACTCAACGAGTCTATATCAGTAAACTCTTCAAATCCCCACAAGCCGCCCCAGATACCGCTAGGTGGGCGCTGATGCATCAGCACACTGCCATGCAAAAACGGAATCGCTAATACTACAGATTTCTCCGGCAGGGCTTTTTTAGGCTTCTTCCCCGGCAGTTCTTGCTGACGCCCCTGCACATATGCCAAACAGCCTTGTTGTAAGGGGCAAGACTCACACTTTGGGTTTGAGCGAGTACACAATGTCGCGCCGAGATCCATCATCGCTTGGGTATAATGGTGATTACGCGCTTGCGGTAAAACCTCTTCTGCATAAGCCCAAAGCTGATTGGCAACCGCAGGAGCCCCTGGCCACCCATCAACAGCAAAATAGCGCGCTAGCACGCGTTTTACATTGCCATCTAAAATCGCATGGGGCTGCCGCTCTGCGATGGATAAAATAGCGCCAGCGGTTGATCTCCCGATCCCCGGCAAACTGACAACATCGTCAAACGACGTGGGAAACTTACCCTCAAACTGTTCGAGTATTACGTTTGCAGCTTTATGTAAATTACGTGCTCTCGCGTAGTACCCAAGCCCTGTCCATAAATGTAACACTTCATCGATAGGCGCCTTTGCTAAATCAGTAACCGAAGGGAAACGCTGCATAAAGCGTTCAAAATAGGGGATCACGGTAGCAACTTGCGTTTGCTGCAACATGATCTCAGACACCCATACACGATAAGCAGATATCGATTGTTGCCACGGTAAATGTTTACGCCCGTGAATATCAAACCACGTCAGCACTTTTTCCGAAAACGTCATAACACTCGTAAAGTTCAAGTCTTTATCTCTATTCGCGTATAATACCAATAAAGTTCACTCAATGACCTATCATGTACGCAATAACTGAACCCACCTTGTTTTTGCCCGGCACCCTGTGTGATGAAAGAATTTGGCTACCGGTGTGGCAGCACATGCAGTTTTCCCCTGGGACTCGGCAGTATGTTCCGTTGCAATGGGCAAACGATTTAGAACAAATGTTAACGTTAACCCATGATCGCATTGGCTACTTCGACAACGCCGTTCACCTTGTAGGGTATTCTATGGGGGGGTACGTAGCCGCGCTAGCTGCGCTTGAGAGCAAAAGCGTGGCCTCTGTTACGCTAATTGGATACAACCCTTGCGGGTTGAGTGCTGCAGAAACATCAACGCGCAAAGCCATAATTAGCGCAATAGACAATGGCCGCTATCAGGGTATGACTCGCGCTCGCCTAAGTAGCTACTTCACGCCAGAAGAATTAAAAAATGACGCGCTAACTCAAACAGTAATGAAAATGTCGAATGATTTAGGTGGTGCAACGTTGAAACATCAAATGATGGCTACCACGCCACGCGAGGACCTACGGAAACGCCTGCAGCGCTTGTCTATTCCTATCCGCTTTATATGTGCCCAAGCCGACAGTATCGCGCCTGCTGATGACATTAAGACCTTAGCCGCATCGATGCAAAATGCTACTTATCACCGCCTAGAGAATACAGCGCACATGATGATGCTTACCCGGCCCAGTGAATGTGCTGCATTAATTGCGAATTAATTTACTCACTTCGCATCGCAGGATTTGCATTCATCCGCTAACCTAGGATAATGCCGCGCAAATGCAGTAAGGGTCATTGTTATGGGGCAATTTAAGAATCAAGCCGAAGCAGAAGCTGCTGGCGTATATATCAGTAAAGTAAAAAGCTACGTGAAGCGTGAAGGCCGTTTAACTAAAGGTCAGGCACGAGCGTTAGAAAAGTGCTGGCCTACTATGGGTTTAACCATCGATGATGGCGTACTCAATTTTGCTGACGTATTCGGTAATGACAATCCTGTCGTGTTAGAAATTGGATTCGGCATGGGGGCATCGTTAGTTGAAATGGCCGCAGCAGCCCCTAACCTCAACTTTGTTGGTATAGAAGTACACCGCCCAGGCGTTGGTGCGTGTTTAAGCAGTGCTGATGAAGCTGGCGTAACAAACTTACGTGTGTTTGAGCGCGATGCGGTCGAGGTACTCGACAAATGCGTAAAAGATAACAGCTTAGACCGCCTTCAATTGTATTTTCCCGATCCTTGGCACAAAAAACGTCACCACAAACGTCGTATTGTGCAACCGGAATTCGTGCAGAAATTACGCAACAAAATCGCTATCGGTGGCACATTTCACATGGCGACCGATTGGGAGCCATACGCAGAGCATATGTTAGAAGTTATGCAGCAGGCGGAGGGCTTCAAGAACACGGCAGCCACTAATGACTACGTGCCAAGACCAGACTACAGACCTATTACTAAATTTGAAACACGTGGCCAGCGATTAGGCCACGGTGTTTGGGATCTCATTTTCGAGCGAACTGAATAATGCTTAGTGGTGCCGACCAACTCCTGATACGCAACGAACAGCTTTTTGCTGAGGGTAACTGGGTATTTATCAATCCCAGTGACGGTGATGTGTTTGACGCATTACAAAGTAACAATATTGATGGTTTCCACCAATATTACACCCACTTTCAGCGCTGTGAGGGTAAAGGACGGCATCAATCATTCGGCACACACGTAGCGGCAACGCAAGACTTATACGACGGTGCCGTGATCTACTTGCCACAATCCAAACCCCAAGCAAACTTCCTTATTGATAATGCCAGAAGCGTAGTCAAGGCCGGTGGTACCATTGCCATTGTAGGCGGTAACGACAGTGGAATAAAAAGTGTCGGAAAGCGTTTAAAGCAAACGTTTGGTGAAGCGCAAAAATATGATGCCGCTCGCCACTGCGCAATTTGGCTAGTTGAAAACCCAACACAATTTGCTTTTAACTTGAACAAATACCTAAAAGTGAACACTTACTCACTAAAAGAACTATCTTGGCAGGTTGCAAGTTTACCCGGGGTGTTTAGTGCGGATGGGTTAGATCCTGGTACCGAGTTGTTACTCTCGTCTTTGCCTACTATTACCGGTAAGACCTGCCTTGATTTTGCCTGTGGTGCAGGCGTTGTCGGCAGTTATTTGAATCTTCGACAACCTCAACTCAAAGTGTACTATTCCGATATCAATGCGCTTGCCTTGTATTGCTGCGAACACACTTTACGATTGAATAATCTTGAAGGTGAAGTCATTGCATCAAATGGATTGAATCAATGGCAACGCGATTTCGACAACATTGTCTCAAACCCGCCTTTTCACAGCGGAAAAGAAACTGACTACAGCATCACGGAACAATTTATTCGCAATGCAAAAGACAAGTTATCTCGCCAAGGCCATTTATTTATTGTCGCGAATCGGTTTTTACCCTACCCCGAACTCATCGACCAAAACTTCAATCGGCAACCTGATTGCCAGCGCTCGAACAAGTTTAGTGTGTACCACGCGATTAAAAAGTGAGTTTGATTTCATAAAAGCTTCGCTTAACATGCACATAAAGTAGAGGATTGAGTTTAACCATGCGCATCGCATTTGCTGTTTCTGAAGTAGAAGATCTAGTTAAAACGGGTGGCCTAGCTGATGTTGGTAAAGCGCTGCCTATGGCGCTTAAACAACTTGGCCACGATGTTCGAATTGTTATGCCGTTGTATAAAAGCATCGCGGCTCAAGCGAGTCTATCCGATGCATGCTTACCGCTAGCGATACACAATGGCAACGAGACCATTACCTTAGGGGTTAAGCAACTAACCCTCCACGGCGTTACAGTATATTTACTTGATGCGCCTGACTATTTCATGCGCGATGGTTTATACACCGATGGTTACGATGAATTTCCTGACAACGGGCAACGTTTTGCGTTCTTTTCACAAGCCGTGCTGGTCGCCCTGAGCCACTTAGGGTTTATCCCAGATATTTTACATTGTAACGATTGGCACACCGGGTTGCTGCCTGCGCTAATGAGAAAGAACAGTGACCCTTCATTGGTTGAAGAATTTGCTAATACGCGCTCCGTATTGACCATCCACAACGCTGCTTTTCAGGGGGTATTTGCTGCAACGTCTGTTCCTATCCTTCGAAATATAGCGGATCAATTACCAGCGGACTCTGGAGGCTACTTCAACTTTTTGCAAACCGGTCTCCAGTACAGTGATAGCATTACTTCTGTCAGCCCCAATTATGCAAAAGAATTGCTAACTGACCTAGGCAGTCATGGCTTATCCGGCGTATTAAGACCTCGGGCAACTCGGCTGTACGGTGTGTTAAATGGCTGTGACTACAGTCAATGGGATCCATCAACCGATCAGTTTATTGAGCATCATTTCAATGCTGATGATATGGCGGGTAAGCGTCAATGCAAGGCTACATTGCAGTCCTTTGCCAAGCTCCCGAAAAAAGCAAAAGTACCACTTATTGGTATGGTTTGCCGTTTAACCACTCAGAAAGGATTTGGCTATATCATGCCAATTCTAGAACGCTTGTTAGCTCACCAAGTTCAATTAGTGATTGTCGGAACAGGTGACCCAACAGTAGTCGAGCAGCTCAAACATTTAAGCCAGCGTTACAACAAGAAATTCACTTTTATTCATGGATTCAGCAATCAGTATGCACACTGGGTAGAAGCCGGGTGTGACTTCTTTTTGATGCCGTCCGAGTTTGAGCCCTGTGGCTTAAATCAAATGTACAGCCTTGCCTACGGAACTTTGCCCATCGTGCGAGCTGTAGGCGGATTAAAAGATACTGTTGTTGATGCTGAAGAATGCCCCGAGAGCGCTACCGGATTTGCGTTCCATACGCCTCAACCACAAGCTTTACTCGACTGCATAAGACGGGCGCTATTGAGCTATTACGAAGATCCCAAAACATTTGCAACCATGCAGCATCGCGCCATGCATACACGCTTTACGTGGGAAAGAGCGGCGCAAGAGTACGTTGAAATATACGAGCACACACGATGAATATCAGGATCCCATCTCTTTACTTTTGTTCGCTATTACTGAGCTCACATGCATTCGCACAAACACCTGCGCAATGTATTGAGAATCCTCAAAGGGAATATACGTGCGAGCGTACAATTGTTAAAAAGACCGATCCGAATTACGTGGCAAACGGAAAGATTTTAACACCCACGATTTGCGTTTGTGTGTCCGATTTTGAACCCTTAATCGGGGGCCAAAGTGACGACAAAACAAAAGAGCAAGCACTGATATGGCTTGAGGATTGGTCACTTACCCAACAGGATCTTCTCCAACTTCTTCGATATTAGCCTCATCGTAAAAACAAACTGTGCAGTTAATTGTTGGCGAATTGGTGAGTGCTTGCTAAAGTGAACAAATAATCGGCATTGTTTTTTAAGGCATGTTCTGGAATGGCTGACCATTCAAATCGACTTTCAATCAAGTTTTTATTTGTTGCAATGGTGTTATTTGTAACGCTTGTAACGGTTGGTAGTGCGATAGCCGAGAAGATTTTTTCCAGTAATGAATTCCATCAATTAGAACGCAATCAGAAAATTAAAAGTGTTGCTTCTCTTATTTCCCGCGAAGTTGTCCTGTTAGAAAAAGTCTATCGAGATGATATTCGTGGCTGGCCTGAAGATATTTTGTCTCACCTGTCGGAGATACCCTCAATTTTAACCGTGCATGTTTACTTAAACCCAATCGCAGTTAATGAAGGCCCTTTAGACAACGACAGCATCCAAGCGACCTATGATCGCATTGGGCAACCCCAAATCCCTAAACGCACATCCAAAGATCTCGCTCGATTAATTCAACCTAGAACGTTCGAATACGGCACTGAATACATGCACCCAATAACGAGTGAAACGGGTGAGATTGGGTTGTTATATATCCGTTTAAGTGATGAAGATTATCAAGAGTTTTTGTCTGAAAGCTTGATCCGTTCGTTGATACTCGCTACCTGCATTTTAATATTCGCTGCATTTTTGGCCTGGCGATTTGAACGTGTCATCAGTGAACCCATTGGTGAGTTAGTGCAATTTTTGCGTCGAGTGGCACGTTCAGGAGACTATGAACAAAGAGCTGGCGCTGATACAACAGCCGATACTGCCGAACTCAGTGATGCGCTAAACAACCTTCTCAAACGCATGCAAGGTTACATCGAAAGAAACCAATCTATGGAGCAAGAGTATCAATCACTCAATGCAGGTCTTGAGGAAATGGTGAGCCAGCGTACAACCGCACTAAAAGAAGCCAACCAAGAATTGATACAAACGTTAGAAAAACTGCACCAGTTCCAGCGTCAGATTGTACAAAACGAAAAAATGGCGTCATTGGGTGACATGGTCGCAGGGGTTGCCCATGAGGTTAATACGCCGATCGGATTGGGTGTTACGGCTTCAACTATGATGCTCGACCGTTTAAAAAGCCTCAAAGATGACTTTGAGAATAAAAATCTTAAAGCCAGTGCGATGCAGAAGTTCATCAATGAAGGCGAAGAAAATCTCAATATTATTTACCGCAACCTTAACCGCGCAGCAGAACTTATTTCTAGCTTTAAGCAAGTCGCTGTTGACCAATCCAGTGAAACCAGCCGCGTATTCGTGCTTGAGCAACTAATCGACGAAATTTTATTGTCGTTACGCCCGCGCCTGAAAAAGCTCAAACATCACATTAATGTAGAGTGCGATTCTGAACTGTGTATCGAGTCTAAAGCTGGCCCTATCAATCAAATTCTGATCAACTTGATCATGAACTCAATCCTGCACGGCTTTGAAGATATTGAGGAAGGCAATATTACGCTTACCGCGACCATTTCTGGCAAGCGCAATCTTCACCTTGTGTACATAGATGACGGTAAAGGCATACCCGATGACCTGCGTAAGCGTATTTTTGACCCCTTCGTTACCACTAAACGTGGACAAGGTGGATCAGGCTTAGGTATGCACTTGGTATACAACTTAGTGACTCAAGCGTTAAATGGCTCAATTACCGTTGAAAGTAAACCCGGCGAAGGCGTTAAATTTGATATAATATTCCCGGTTAAAATCACCCAAGCCAATAAGGTACTCACTGGGCGATATGAATAACTTGAATTTCGCAGATTAATCCTTACTCTGTGAAGATGAAGTAAATACTTGGTTAGAATGGTAAAAAAAATGCAAACGCCAAATATATTGATTGTTGAAGATGAAGTCGTAACGAGAACAACTTTAAAGAGCTTGTTCGAAGCAGAAGGATACAATGTATTCGAAGCTGAAAATGGCGATCAGATGCACGACTACTTTACAAATCATCCAATCAATTTGGTGATCATGGATATCAATTTGCCCGGTAAAAACGGATTGATCTTGGCGCGTGAAGTGCGAGACAGAAAGAATGTAGGTTTGATATTCCTGACCGGTAGAGACAACGATGTCGATCGTATTCTTGGATTAGAAATTGGCGCTGACGATTATCTCACCAAGCCTTTTAACCCAAGAGAACTGACAATCCGCGCGCGCAATTTATTATCTCGCACTACCAGTGCTTCTGATGATGATGACCTACCTAGCCGTGTAAGCTTCAACGGCTGGACGCTGGACGGTGATAGCCGCTCATTAGTGTCACCAAATGGCAAAGAATTCCGTCTTCCTCGCAGTGAATTCAGAGCCTTACACCTGTTTTTGAGCAATCCCGGTAAGATCCTCACCCGAGAGCAACTGATTATGGAAATGACGGGCCGTGAATTACGCCCCAATGACCGCACCGTGGATGTAACTATTCGACGTATCCGTAAACACTTTGAATCTGATCCAGGTGAAGTAGAATTGATTGTCACCATTCATGGTGAAGGTTACCGTTTCTGCGGCAGTGTGGATGCCTAATCGAAAAGTGGCTGGTTAGTTACCAGCCACATTCATCTCTCCGACCAATATAGACCCCGTCGTAATTGCACCACGACCTTCTTGTTCCGCGCCAATCGCGACAATATTTGCAAACATATCTTCTAGCGAACCGGCAATGGTGATTTCATGAACGGGGTATTGAATTACACCGTTCTCTACCCAGAACCCGGCTGCGCCGCGAGAATAGTCACCGGTCACTATATTTACACCCTGCCCCATTAACTCTGTGACTAGAAGGCCAGTCCCCATATTTTTCAACAATTCTTCATCCGACTGGCCTGTATGACTGACGAGCCAATTGTGGATCCCACCCGCATGGCCGTTAGATTGTAATCCCAGTTTGCGTGCTGAATAGGTCGTTAACAAATAATCTTGCAACACACCATCTGTGACAATATCAGCGTCTAAAGTTGTAACGCCTTCATGATCAAAGGGAGAACTGGCAAGTCCTGCAGCAATGTGTGGGCGTTCTTGAATTGACAACCAATTTGGAAATAGCTGTTTCCCTTTGCTATCGAGTAAAAACGAAGACTTGCGATACAGGCTTCCTCCGCTAATGGCACTGACAAAATGCCCGAACAATCCACTGGCAATATCGCGATGGAACAACACCGGGACCTTAGCGGTTCCAATTTTACGTGCCCCCAATCGACTGATCGTATGCTCAGCGGCCTCACGACCCACTTGCGCAGGGGTATGTAACAAATCGGCTTTACGGTTTACGGTGAAACTGTAGTCTCGCTGCATATCACCGTCTTTCTCGCCAATCACGACACAACTTAAACTGTAACGACTACTGGGATAGCCTGCGAGAATGCCATGCGTATTCCCATAGACTCGTAAGCCTAAATTCGCATTATAAGAAGCGCCATCTGAGTTGGTTATTTTACTGTCGTACTCAAGCGCGGCCTGCTCCGCTTCAAGTGCATACTGCAACGCCTGCTCAGTATCCAAGGCTTGCGGATGATACAAATCACAATCTGGAATGTCTTTCGCGATCAAGGCTTCATCGGCAATACCTGCGCATGGATCTTCGCTGGTATATTTTGCAATATCGACAGCCTTCTCAACGGTCTGACGTAACGCGTCAGCACTTAAATCGGCGGTTGATGCGCTGCCTTTGCACTGACCTACATAAACCGATATTCCCAACCCGCCATCATTGTTAAATTCGACGTTTTCTACTTCACCTAAACGGGCTGAAACTGCGATACCTTCAACCCGAGACATACTCGCTTCCGCGTGGGTTGCGCCTTTTTGCACAGCTAGCGCTAATGCATCTGCGACTTTTGCTTTTATTTCATCTAATTGTTGTTCTATTTGCATATTCAAGTTTCACTACCCACTGGCGGTACACCACGTTACAATCAGAGTAAGTGTATCATTAAAGAGTTACAAATGACTGCCTCAAACATGGATTCCAATGAAGACTGGTTTGCCGACGATAATTGGCAAGACGAGCAGGAAAAAAGTAAATCGCAGTTAAAGCGTGAAGCCGAAGCAAAGCAAAAGTTAGCGTTAACCTTGGTAGACATGAGTGACGCCCATTTAGCCAAGATGCCGCTCGACGATGAACTACTGGACGCCATTACGCTGGCACGCAAAATCAATCGTAAGAAAGATGGCTTTCGTCGCCAACTGCAGTTCCTCGGCAAGCTCATGAGAATGCGCGACACTTCACCGATAGAGCAAGCGGTAAGCTTACTCACCAGCAAACACCAACAAGCGAACGCGCACTTTCACTACCTTGAAACGTTGCGTGATCGAATTGTTAAGCAAGGCGATAAAGCAATTAATCCTTTAGTTGATGAACATCCCGAACTGGAGCGTCAGAAGCTACGCCAGTTACAACGCAAAGCCGCGAAAGAGCTTAAAGAACAAAAGCCGCCCGCAGCAGCACGCGAATTGTTTAAATACCTCAAAGAATTCATACAAGAGCAATAACAATATGACGTCATACCGCTACCTACTCATCAGTCTCGTAACCCTTTTATTAGCCGCATGCAATGGTAGTTCAGGTGAAAATGGGGAAGCCCCATTTGATGATAATTATACGCCCCCTGAGCCCGTTGTTGCGTTAGTACTTGAAGTTTTAGATGCAAATTGTGCAGCCATTAGCGTGAACAGCTTTGCCGCTGATGAAACGGCGTGTATACAAGCCACTTTGACCGAAGATGGCGTTCCTCTCGGTAACCAAATAATTGAATTCACCAGCGCCATTGGGGTGCTGGATATTGAATCTAAAGTCACTAATCAAAGCGGTATTGCACAAGTATTTCTGAGTGCACAAGACGGTCTTTTAGGCGCGGGCAGTGTGTCTGCGAGTTACTCCACATTACAAGATCAAGCCGCAATTGAATTCGTTGCGAGTGATAACAACAGCAGTGCGCCAGCAACACTGTCTCTGACAATGTTTAATCAGGTTGGCGATTCTACGCTGCGTTTTAAAGCCGATCAGCAAGTCCGCTTGCAGGCTATGTTGCTGAGTGCTGATGGCGCTCCTGTCGAAAATGAAATCCTAACCTTTAGTGTTACTCGCGGGAATTTGGCGATCACAGACGTGCTAACAAACGCACAAGGAATGGCTGAGGTGGTATTAACAGCGGAGACAGACAACATCGGTGCAGGTATCGCCACCGTTACCATTTTTGGTGATGACACTGACTCGCTGGTCAATACGCTTAACTACGAAATCCAATCTGTCGATGCAGTAGAACAAGATGTTGTCAGGATTGGTTATTTTGAAAACGATGTGTTTTTCGAAGACGTGCTGGGCGTTACCGGTGCTAGTAGTGAACAAGACATCGTCATCGGTGCTGGTGCTACATTGGGGTTACTCGTAGGGTTAGCTGATGCTGACGATAACCCGATAGTGGGAAGCACACCGATAACCTTCTCTTCAAGTTGTGTCACCGATGGAAAAGCCACAATAGATGAGAACGTCGCCACCGTAAATGGCCGCGCAAGCTCAACCTATGAGGATATTAATTGTGCCAGCGGTGCCGGCAATGACGATATTATTACCGCGACAGTATTGGTGAACAACACGCCACTAACGATATCTCGCAGTATTGAACTATTGCCAGAGTCCATCGGCTCTATTGAGTTTGTTACGGCAGAACCAAGTTCCATAGTACTTCAAGGGACAGGCGGGCAGGGCAGCGCCTCGGTGTCTACGGTAACCTTTCAGGTCAATGGAGAGTTGGGCAATCCGCTAGCACAGAAAGCGGTACAATTTGAACTCAGTACAACGGTTGGTGGCTTAAGTTTATCCCCCGCTGAAGGGTTAACCAATTCCCAAGGACAAGTGAGCACGCGTGTTACGGCAGGTAACGTACCCACGGCTGTCCGTGTGTCTGCCAGCACCACAACTGCGGACAACACGGTTATTTCAACACAGTCCGACATTCTAACCGTCAATACAGGATTGCCAGACCAAAATAGTTTTTCGTTATCTACTAGCAACCCGAATCCAGAAGCCGCAAGCATAAATGGCCAGCAAGTGACCGTCACTGCGTATTTAGCCGACGCATTTAATAATCCCGTGCCTGACGGTACAGCGGTATCTTTCACCACCGAAGGTGGTCAGATCCAACCCAGTTGTACCACGTTAAATGGCAGTTGTTCTGTTGAATGGACAAGCGCAGACCCTCGCGTAGATGATCACCGTGTGACCGTCTTGGCCACTGCTATTGGTCACGAAACACTGTACGACAGTAATGGCAATAATGTGTATGACGATGAGGACGGCGGGGCACTCAATTTAGGTGGAGACAGCGGTTTTGGCTTGCCTTCATCCAACACCACCGGCTTTGCAGATATTTCCGAAGCGTGGCGCGATGATAATGAAAACGATAGTTACGATGCAGTTGAAGTTTTCCTCGATTACGATGGCAACGGCACCTTTAGCCAAGCCAATGCGGCATTTGATGGGCCTCAATGTCAGGCCAATAACTGCGGAGCCAATGGTCTTCATGTAAGACGCGCTTTGGTTATGATCATGGCATCATCAAACGCGTTAATCAGCGTGCTCGAGAACAATGTAGAGTTGGTGAACAATTACGGTGGCGGCAGTAATAGCCCAGTATTGAACATTGCAAGAGGCGAAAGCGCGAGCTTTACGTTGCGCGTGAGGGATACTGCAGAACAAACAATGCCGTCTGATACGAGCGTACTAGTTGAAACCAGTAGCGGCAGCGTCGCTGGTCAAACGGATATAAGCATCAACAAAAATAATCGTGCCGGCGGTAGCAGTTTAGAATTTGTTTTAACCAACGACCTTACCGTTGACGACGACCCAATAAATGCGACGGTGAGCATAACGGTCACCTCACCAAGTGGGGTGGTCTCGGGCCTGACAATGATCGTCCGACTACTTTAACAAGCCAAATAGAAAGGGCGCTCATCTAGCGCCCTTTTTTATGCTGTTCCGCCAACCGTTAATTCATCTATTTTAAGCGTCGGCTGACCAACGCCGACTGGCACACTTTGACCATCTTTGCCACATACCCCAACACCATTGTCGAGGCAAGAATCATTACCAATCATCGAAATCTTTTGCATGACATCAGGCCCGTTGCCAATCAATGTAGCACCCTTTATTGGCGTTGATATTTTACCCTTTTCAATCAAGTACGCTTCTGAGGTTGAGAAAACGAACTTGCCAGACGTAATATCTACCTGACCACCGCCGAAATTGGGTGCGTAGATACCCTTCTCAATTGATGCAATGATCTCATCTGGCTGGTAGTCGCCACCTAGCATGTAGGTATTCGTCATGCGCGGCATTGGTAAATGCGCATAAGATTCTCGGCGACCATTTCCCGTTGGCGCAACGCCCATTAAGCGAGCATTCAACTTATCCTGCATATACCCTTTGAGTATGCCGTCTTCGATCAGAACATTTTCCTGGCTTGGTGTGCCCTCATCGTCTATGGTCAGAGAGCCGCGACGATTTTCAATTGTACCGTTGTCAATAACGGTCACACCTTTTGATGCCACACGCTCACCAATACGGCCACTGAATGTTGACGCGCCTTTGCGATTAAAATCGCCTTCCAAACCATGACCAACCGCTTCGTGAAGCAAAACGCCAGGCCAACCAGAGCCCAATACAACTGGCATCGTACCAGCCGGCGCAGGCACAGCTCTTAAGTTAACGCGCGCCATATGTAACGCTTCGTCAGCTAAACGTTGATACTTGGGCTTACCGTCAATGGACTCAGACAACAATTCGTACGAGTAGCGCCCCCCCATCCCGGACGCTCCGCGCTCTCGACGCCCATCCTGCTCCAATAATACCGAACAGTTTAGACGGATCAGAGGACGCTGATCTGTGCTGTAGGTGCCATCACTGGCCACGACCAATATTTCTTCGTAAACACCTGTTAAACTCACAATGACTTGAGAGACATCTGGCTGCTGCTGTCGGACGTAATGATCAACCGCGCGTAGCAATGCAATTTTCTCTTTTTCTGCCAGTGCTTTTAACGGGTTATCGCTACTGTAAAGTGCCGGCGGTATTTGCCGATCAAAACCGTTCACTTTAGTGGTACCGCCGTGAGCAGAAATAGAGCGTGCAGCATTACTAGCGGTCATTAAGGCGTCAGCATTCACCGCATCGGAATAAGCGAAACCTGTTTTCTCACCGCTAACAGCTCGTACACCCACACCGCGTTCTATATTGTAGCTTCCCTCTTTGATGATACCATCTTCAAGCACCCAGCTTTCATGTTGACTAGACTGAAAGTAAAGGTCTGCAAAGTCATTTTGGTGGCTAAGCATTGCACTCAATGCGTTTTCTAAATCAGTATTGGTTAGCCCTGACTGATGCAGCAAATGTTCTTCAACCTGGTTCAACGAATGTACTCCTGAATCTGTTATGTTTTTGTATTGGCATTGATTGGCGTATGGAACTCAGTTGTTCTTTATCCATATCGGCTTCGATGTAACCTTCACCCTTATCAATAAAGGCTAATTGCTTACCCCAAGGAGAATAAATAACACTGTTTCCGTAAGTTTGCCTGCCATTTTGATGTGTTCCACCCTGATTGGATGCTACGACGTAACATTGCAACTCAATGCTGCGTGCCTGCAAGAGTGGATGCCAATGCGCTTCACCGGTTTTTTGTGTGAATGCGCTGGGCAGTACTAACACATCAATATTCTGCATAGCCTGAAACAAACCGGCGAAGCGTACATCGTAACATACCGCTACTCCCACTTTACCGAATGGACTATCGAAGGTTACAACCGTGTCTCCAGGTTCAGTGAATCGCGATTCCAAATAGCTACCTGTTGCGTCTGCCACCTGAACATCAAACAAATGGATCTTGTCATAGCGCGCCACAATATTTCCATTGTCATCAATACATACGCATGCCGCTCGGAAACGTTCACCGTCATGACTCAAAATCGGTATTGTGCCGGCTACCAACCAGCACTTATAGCGGCGAGCTAATTGTTGCAAACGCTCTACCAATTGATTGTTAGAATCTTTCGCTAGTGCCAACAAATCGCGATCTTTAGCGCCAAATAAAGCGAAACACTCAGGCAGTACAACTAATCGAGTCGCACCTTGACTGTCGCGCAGCAGTGCTTCCACATGCGCAAAATTCTCGCCAACATCTGGCGTAGAAATCATCTGGATAGCGGCTAACTTAGCCATCTAGATCTCCTGTTTGTATAGTGACAGGGTCTGGCAACTTCATTTCGTCTGATTGTTGCTTCTTTGGCGGCTCAGTGCGGGCTGGCAACTCGATATCAGTACTGTCTCGTCCAATTTCCTGCACTTGTGGTTCATCAAAGGTACCGGTCACAGAGTAATTAACGTTGGAAATGACTTTCGCCGACGTAAGCACTTGGTCTAGAGCCAAGGCTGCCAGAGCTGTCGGCGGATTTACCATAAAATACATCAAGATCGGCAAGTTGCCCGTGACATTTGGCGTAAAAGACACCCGGTAGTTCAAACGATTATCAACTAGATCAGAATAACCTTTGATTGTGATTTCTCCTGCGCCGCCATCAACCACAGTGTCTTCGGTAACTGCTTTGCCATCGCTAATTTGCAGCGTCCCTTGAATGTCGTCATAGAAAAAGCCCTGTGCAAATACATCACGGAAATCGAGGCTCAATTTTCGCACTAATGAGTTCAAACTGAATAAGGTGAATATCCGCGAGCCCTGATCACTAAGTTCAGTAATATAACCGTCTGTTAGCGACCAGTTAACATCACCGTATAAACTCGCCCTGTCCAGCTCCCATGGACTACCTGCCCAGGCTAATTCGAAATCAAAACGCGCTTCGGAATCCTTAATACCGCTTTCAAAACCTGCGCTGCTTAGGAACTCCCCAAAGTCACCACTACTGAGTTCACCTTTAATATCACTGCGTGACAGTTGATCCTCAATGTACCAGTCTCCCGACGCTCTTAAACGCCCTGCATCGCTATCAAAGTTTATTTGCTCAAAGACGTAGCGCTCACCTTCTCGTTGGCCATCTATCGCTACTTGACCTAAGTCAAATCGTCCCACTCGACAGGCTTGGCAACGTAACTTTATCGGTGGCAGGTCGGTCGGTAAAAGAGACCGTCCGTTGCCATCACCAAGGTCGATACTATCCAAGCGTAAGTACTCTGCATTCACTTGAATACCGTTTTGCCACCAATCATCGTCTATATAGGCGCTTGCCTGAATTTGTTGCCCAGCAACATCTATCGTCCAATCATTGTCTTTTTGCTTGATTTTCACTGATGCAGAATCAATCTGCGTGTTGCCTATCATCAGATTGTCCGAATCGATAAATATGCGCTCTGGTGCTAATAGGATAGGACGGCGCACACTCCTGTTGTCAGCAAAAACTGTATTGACGAAATCGAACCATCCCAAGGCGTCTACTTGCTCTACATCAGCAGCAATGCTAAACCCTACACCTCGACTCATCGCTGTCTCACTGCCGAGCGCTAAATGAGCACGAGAGAAAGTCCCCTCTTTATGAGGCAGTACACCATCAAAGAAAATATAATCATCAGCAGTAGCTGATATGACTGACGCCTGCTTATTGCCGCTGGCATTAACAATTAGCTTGTTCAACGTTTGACTGGCTAAGGGTGCAGGTAACTCAAATTCGCTGTTCTGTAATTCACTCTCTAGTCTTGCATCATAGCTGAAGCCACTCGCATGAGTAAGCAGTTCCAAATGCGCGCCAATTTCACTGCTGCCGGCCACGTATTCACGTAGCGAAGGGCTGTAGCGCTCAACCAGACCTGACAATGACCAATGCCCAGTTAGATTGACATTTGTTCTATAGGTTTGTCCTTCTTCTTGCCCCTGTAACGATACAGACAGAGGTTGCCCAAATAAATTAGCGTTTAACCCTTCAACACTGACGCGGTCATTAATAAATGTCACCTCTCCAACCGCCTCTCGCAAACGCAAATCTACACTTGGGAAATCAATTTGATTCCCTTTAAGTTGAACTACGCCGGATGCGCGCACTTGCCCATTATCCAGTGGAATGGATAGCGCCAGTTCGGTCGACAAAGCGCCGTCAATTAGCAGTTCTTGTGAAAATAGGTGCCCTAATGAATCTGCCATCTGGCTAGCTTGCAGCAAATTTGCCAGTTGCGTTCCTGTGCCATCCGCAGTCGCGCTTATCTGTAATTGTGTCGCTTGTGAGAGACTCGGAATAGTGGCCACTAATCCTGACAGTTGAATGTCTTTCAATAGCGCTGAGTTACTGCGCATCGTGAGCGTATTGTTTTCAAACAGTAAATTGATATCAAGCTGCTGTAACGTCGGCCACCGCGATGAAAAAACAAAATCCGCGTTAGAAATGTCAACGCCGGCTTGAAACACGCCGGGCGTGCCATCAAACGGAAATTGCTGCGGGTTACCTTGCCATATTACGCTTGCAGCATTGACCACGGCGCTATTATTCGCAGATTGCACTTCCAAAGCCCGCGTCAGATATGTTTTAGAACCCGTGCCCATATAGTACTCAGGGAACAATGCCGGCACTTGTGATACTGGCAACTCAGCCACCTGCATCGCGAGCAATAAGTGATTGTCCTGAGAGCGATAGCTAAACTGCTGGGTAAATTCAACACGATTGCTGATGAAGGCAATATCATCAGTTTCAACAAACCAACCGGCTTGTACGTCAGTGTTATCCGCTTGATAAACGAAAATATTGGCATTCAACGCGGCTATTTCGATTGCATCATCCAACAATTCGCCGGAATCGAGCCTAGCATTCTCTGCCTTGAACTGAATGCGCCCTTGATTTTTATACCACGCGATTGAAGCTGTTAGGTTGTCTAAGCCTGGTAATACTTTATGTGCTTGCCAAGACAATTCCGTCGCGTCGGCATAAAATGATGTGCCTTGTGGACGGTGCTGTAATTGAAACTCTGTGAGTAAGCCTTTAGGTGCAAGAGCTGACAATTGGTCTGTTTGGTCGCTGGGTAAAACCAGCGGTAACAGTTCGATGAAGGGTGCTAATTGGATATTATTCAGTGCCGTTAAATGCAAGTAGCCTTCTGGCATCAACCTACCCGCAAAGCTGGTTTCCATAGATTGCTCATTTGCCGATAGCACCAAATCTGTGATGTTGAAGTCCCAACCACCATTGCGTGGCATGGCTAACAGACTGCCACCTTCAATACGTGTAATCAAAGTATCATCATTGACCGAGCGCCACTCAAACTGGCTGGGCTCTATTTCTACTTGTAGGCTTTCTATGCGCGCTTCATCAATATTAACCCACAACGCAAAGTTACCGCGGCTCTGCAACAACGTTTGTTGATCAGTAGTAAATTCATTGAACCACGGCGATAAATCCAGCGCGTCGCCGCGTGCAAATAAAGTCCCTTTTAGCGCATTGGAGTCGCCATACAGATCCATAACAAAACTGGCTGAATTACGTGCAAGTTCCGCTACGCTCATTTGCCCAACGGCTTGGTGACGGTCACCGCTGTTAGTCCAATTTACAGCGCTTAGTGAATAGGTTTGGCTGTTAGTTTCAGTATTGATCGTGACCCAGGAATCGGTAAGCGAAAAACGTTTGAGGCGCTCTAAAAAGAGGTCGTTTACTACACTTACAATGTTCGCTTCGCTGTCTGCCTGCTGAGATAAGAAGTGAGTATTCACTACCAATGCAGCTTCATTCAATTCAAACTGATTTGACTGTAAACTTAAATCAGTAATTGAATTCCAGAAATTGATCTCAACATACACACGGCCGACAGATAACTCTAGTGCTCGTGTATCCGCATCTAGTAGCACTACATCATTCAGGACTAAACTCGGTCCGTACGTAGTCCATACTGCCGAAATTGAGCCTATACTCAAATCAGCCTTGTAGTTCTGACTAATATAATCTTCAACGAGGTGTTTATTTCTGTCGAGATAGGGCAAAGAAAAGCGCAACAGTGAAATCATCACTGCTGATAAGACTAGAATAAAAGCCAACAACGTCCATAGTTTGCGTATTCCATAGGCTAAATAATTACGCGTTTGGCTCACATCATGACCACATCAAAATTATCTTGGTGATATAGCGGCTCTGCTTGCACCGTAATCTGGCGCGAGACAAATACCTCTAACTCAGCCAGCATATGCGACTCCTCACCTAACAATGCCTCTGCTACCGCTGGCGCAGCATAGACTACAAATTTATCCGCATCGTAAGCGCGGTTGACTCGCACGATCTCTCGCATGATTTCAAAACAAGTGGTCTCTACCGTTTTGATAGAGCCCCGTCCTTTACAGACCGGACACTCACCACATAACACATGCTCTAAGCTTTCTCGCGTGCGTTTGCGCGTCATTTCAATTAAACCTAACGCGGTAAAGCCATGAATATTACTCTTAGCGCGGTCCTTACTCGTTGCGACCTCTAGACTATGTAAGACCCTTCTTTTGTGATCAGGTTCAACCATATCGATAAAGTCTATTAAGATCATACCGCCTAAGTTTCGTAAACGAAGCTGTCTAGCAATCGCTTGAGTAGCCTCAATATTAGTATTAAAGATCGTTTCTTCGAGATTTCGATGACCCACAAACGCGCCCGTATTGATATCTATTGTGGTCATCGCCTCGGTCTGATCGATGATCAAATAACCACCGCTTTTTAAATCTACGCGACGTTCTAAAGCACGTTGGGTTTCATTTTCGACATCATATAAATCGAATATGGGGCGCTCACCCTGATAATACTCAAGCTTTTTATTTAGCTCAGGCACATATTCTTTAGTAAAGTTATTGAGTTCTTGGAAACTTAAATTTGAGTCAATGCGGATGCGATCAATTTCAGTACCAACGAAATCTCTCAGAACGCGTCTTGCTAATGGCAGATCCTCATACAACACATGAGATTTCTTACGCTTCATACGTTGCTGGATCTTTGACCACAAGCGACGTAAGAATTCCGCATCTTGCACCAATTCCTTTTCGCCTACTCCCTCAGCAGCAGTGCGCAAAATGAAGCCACCGTCTTCATCACAAAAGCCTTCAACTAACTGTTTAAGACGTTCACGCTCTTGTTCATCTTCTATTCGTTGAGATACCCCAACATGGGTAACACTGGGCATAAAGACTAAATAGCGAGAAGGGATCGTGATATCAGTGGTTAAGCGGGCACCTTTAGTACCAATGGGATCTTTTACCACTTGCACCACTATATCTTGGCCGTCACGGACGAGTTCGCGAATATCTTTTTTGGTAATTTCGCTAGTCGATACCTCACCCACAATTTCATTATGAATGACAATATCTGACGCATGTAAAAATGCGGCTTTTTCAAATCCAATATCAACAAATGCAGCCTGCATACCCGGTAAAACACGACTCACTTTACCGCGATAGATATTGCCAACAATACCACGCTTGGTATGGCGCTCTACGTGGATCTCTTGCAAGATGCCGTTTTCAATAAGAGCAACGCGTGACTCTGAGGGCGTCACATTAATCAATAACTCTGCGCTCATCGTTGCACTCCAAATCGTTCTAATAACTGCCGAGTCTCGACCATTGGCAGACCTACTACTGAACTGTAACTGCCGTTAATACGACTGACAAATTGACCGCCTAGGCCCTGAATACCGTAACCACCTGCTTTATCTTTGGGCTCCTGTGAAGCCCAATAGTGCTCAATATCATGTTGTGATAGTGGGCAAAAGGTTACATCCGTCGCAATACACTCTACTATTCGCCTTTCTGCAGACACCCCTGCTATAGCCGTTAGCACTTGGTGCTCTGCGTCACTTAACAGCCCCATCATGAACTCAAAATCTGCTTTATCAGAGGGTTTGCCCAATATACGTTGTTGAGCGACAACAATCGTGTCTGCAGCCAATACACAAGTATCATTTTGACTATCGGCATCAAGCTGAGCATATACCGCTTCAGCCTTCTCAAGCGCCAGACGCTCAACTAATGCTAATGGAGATTCTGCTGACCGAGGTGTTTCATCAATACCAGCACTTTGCACGCTAAAAGTGAACCCCATTAGCGACAGCAACTCCTGTCTTCGCGGTGATTGGGAGGCGAGTATGAGCGTCTTCATGAAATTAGGAAACCTTGAAATTTCTACGCGTGCGACGCAATATCCAGAAGATCCAAGGCCAAATTAGCATCGAAGACAACACCGGCCACAGATAGTCAAACTGAAAGTAGATACTCGTTAACAGGTGTTGTAGCCAGAATAGCAATAGATGGTATAGGGCGCCTAACAAGCCGACTATTATTGCTTGCTGCCAAACCGAATAATTGCGCAAACGTTGATAATTAGCAGCCAGTACATAAATCGCTAAACTGAGTGCGAAACTGTGCGTACCCAAGGCTGTTCCTAACAAAATATCCATTGCGATGCCGCAGATAAATGCCACGCCGACGTTTACGCGGCTAGGTAGGGCCATTGTCCAGTAAGCCAGCACCAGCAGCACCCAGTCGGGACGGTATAAGTCCACTTGGATCGGCATTGGCATAATTTGCAATACCAGCGCGATTAATAGGCTTGCAACAATGACACTGTAACGACGACTACTCATACAAACCACTCACCTGAATTGAAGTGCCATCACGTTGTGATTCAACATCGTCTGCGTCCATTTCGGGCCACAGTAACATTAAATGCTTAAGTCTATCGAGCTTGGCCAGTGGTTGTGCGCTAATGGTAGCAAAAGGCCTAGTCTCATCCCGTACGACACTTGTCACTTGAGCAACGGGGTAACCTTCTGGGAATACTTCTCCCAAGCCTGAAGATATTAAAATATCACCTACTTGCACATCGACACTGTGAGCTACATGCTCCAAATACACCTCATCTAAAGCACCGCTACCCACAACGATGAATTGAATACTATTGCGCTGCGAACGCACTGGGATAGCATGAGTAACATCAGTTATCAGTAATACTCGACTGGTCGTAGAGCCAACCTCAATCACTTGTCCTACGATACCTTTGTCATCCAACACCGACTGAGAAATATACACACCATCGGTTGCACCTTTGTTGATAACAACCTGATGGCTAAAGGGGTTGTTGTCAACAGCCATCAACTCCGCGATCGTCTTCTTCATGTCTTGACGTAGCGGCGCATCTAGTAGGGCGCGTAATTTGTCGTTTTCATTTTTTAGCAGTTGAAAGCGCTGCAATTGCTCACTCATTAACAGCAACTGATTATTGAGATATTCATTTTCGGCAATTAGCTGTTGCTGGGACGTTACTCGTTCCGCACTCCAGTTAAGCAACTCTCCGGGTAAATTCGCAATGTACTGTAGAGGGCTCATTAAAGAATTGAGGTAACCGCGGGCAGTGTTGAAACTATCAAATTTGTGGTCTGCCACGATAAGCGCAATCGACATTACCAACGCTATCGTTAGCCGATTGTTTAATGAGGGACCACGCGTAAAAATAGTTTCCATGCAACTCTCACTGGCGGCAGCGCTAGCTGCCAGCCCAATGATTACTGTTCGTAACTAAATAGATCGCCACCGTGAAGGTCGATCATATCGAAAGCTTTACCGCCCCCACGGGCAACACAAGTTAATGGGTCGTCTGCGATGACTACTGGAATACCCGTTTCTTCCATCAATAAACGGTCGAGATCTTTTAACAATGCACCACCACCGGTTAAGACCATACCGCGCTCAGAAATGTCTGACGCAAGCTCTGGCGGTGATTGTTCAAGTGCAACCATAACGGCTGATACGATGCCAGTAAGCGGCTCCTGCAAAGCTTCTAAAATTTCGTTGCTATTTAGCGTGAATCCGCGTGGCACACCTTCGGCAAGGTTGCGGCCTCGCACTTCGATTTCGCGCACTTCTTCACCCGGATAAGCAGCACCAATTTCATGCTTTATGCGCTCAGCCGTTGCTTCACCAATCAGTGAACCAAAGTTACGGCGAATGTAGTTGATAATCGCTTCATCAAACTTGTCACCGCCTATGCGCACCGAAGATGAATACACAACACCGTTCAAGGAGATAATCGCAACTTCAGTTGTACCACCACCGATATCGACCACCATCGAACCTGTTGCTTCGCTAACCGGCAAACCTGAACCAATCGCGGCTGCCATGGGTTCGTCAATCAAGAACACTTCACGAGCACCCGCACCAAGTGCTGACTCACGAATTGCTCGACGTTCAACTTGAGTAGAGCCACAAGGCACACAAACCAAAACGCGAGGGCTTGGGCGAAGGAAGTTATTGTCATGTACTTGTTTAATAAAGTGCTGAAGCATTTTCTCTGTAACGTAAAAGTCAGCAATAACGCCATCTTTCATAGGTCTTATTGCGCGAATATTGCCTGGCGTACGACCTAGCATCTGTTTTGCTTCGGCCCCAACGGCGGCGACACTTTTTGGTCCACCCGCGCGCTCTTGTCTAATCGCGACAACAGACGGCTCATTGAGCACAATACCTTGATCTTTAACGTAAATAAGAGTGTTTGCGGTCCCTAGGTCGATTGACAAGTCGTTGGAGAACATGCCTCGAAGCTTCTTAAACATGAAATGCTATATCCTGTTGACAATGGGCGATGCTGTCTCACCGCCAGAGGTGCTTATAATAATCTTGACACTTTACCAATCAAGGCCCTCAACAGCAAGAAACATGCGTGTTTCAGGCCAATAAAAATCCATTACTCAAAGCTTTCTCGCCAATGAATCGTTCGGTCGTTATCTCGCGGGATACCAAAGGTGGCAAAACCGTTGGGGGAATCGTTGTCGTCAATGACACCGTCTTGGTTCCAATCCACATTCAAAAAGTCAGTCCAATCTTTACCCGTTGTCGGATCAAGCGTCATCAATATACTGCCACGAAGCGCGTTTCCGTTCGCGTCCAATGCGGGGCCTAACAGAAAATCATCGTCGCCAGACATACCCTGTGCCATTAGGCCTGTGCTGCTTACGGGTGCAAGCAACCCTACGATGTCATGCTCTTGGTCGCCCGATGATGCGTTAGTCACTACTATATCACCGGCAGTCTGGCTGAAATTAATCGCTGTGCAGCTATCCTGCGTATTGATTCGCCAACCATCATCAACAAAAAATTCTGTTGCCACTGGCATTGCCAGTTGCTCTTCTTCAGGGCCATGGGTATTGCCGATAACCAGTCTGCCGTAACGTTGCGTGGTACCTTGAATGTTGCCTAGTGCATAGGATTGGCAGCCAGCGGGATATGCACTTTGATAACACACGCCATCACTGTCGGTTAAAAACCCCGCCTCTAAGGTAATATCAATTACGCTTTCAAATGGTACCGTCGGTGTGGCTGTTTTGATGTAGGCAAACTGACTGGCCAATAGTTCCAGCCTTGCACTGCCATCAAACTGATCTGTTCCGCTTAACGACACAGAGCCGAGTTGTTCAACACTTGCTTCCCCAGCATACGTCGATGCATCGGCAAAACTAACGCTCCCCATATCAGGCGACAAGCGCCACAGAGTATCTGCATAATTCGAGGTTATGTCGCCAAGGGCATTACGCGCGACGATTTGAATACCGGGCTCATTCCCCAAACTATAAGTAAATGGCTGTCCTACGTATGTAAATGCTGAAGAGCAGCTATCTGCAAATTGACCGGCGTTAAGCGTAGACACATCAAAATAAGCGGGAATAAAGCGTCCCATTGCAAACTCATTAGCATTGATCATTTCACCTAAATAATTCGCATCGCGAATATCTAAGGTAATACTTCCCACCTCTTCAAAGTAGGCTTGAGCATATTGATATTGACCACTGTTAAAGGTTAATGGCGCTGCGTTGGCAAAGTTTACTAAGCCAACCTGACTATTCAACGTTGCACCCGGTGCGTAATGAAGACCTCCGTCTATGACTGAATTGACCGGCGAAGTGCGCTGAACGTCAAGTTGAAATTGACTCGGTTGATAACTGGGCAACAAAGAACCATTGGCGCCCAACGCTGCAAACGTTAGTGAAAACGGCTCACCGGCAACCTGTGGATCAGATGCCGTAGAACTAATTTGCAATTGATCTGGAATGCTGTCAAAGGGGGTGTTGCCGGAGGTAATATTTGCCCCATCAATATTGGCTGATACACTCAAATTCAAACGGCCCGCATCTGCGTATTGTTTGCCACTCAAGCGAGCCTCACCATCAGCGTCAAAAGTCAGGTTCATCGTGCCGCTATTCACTCCAGTACCACCGCCTGAAAGTGGAATTCCGGCAAATGGCACTCGGCATTGATTGGTCGAGTACAAGGCATCTGCAGTAGTGACGCAATCGTAGCCAAAATTCACCGTATGAGTACCACTCAATAAGGCTGAACACTCACCATTTCGATTTTCAATAGCCCTGATACCAATCACACCCAAGTCACTTTCTGCGATAACGGCTGGCAAATCACTGTTGCCAAACTGGTTAACGTTAAAGAACTCAAAGCCGGCGTCGACAAAATCGATTGTACAATCGGGATCACACACAACAGGTGCTGCTGGGTTGGCATTACTCAATCCTAGGGTCACACGCTCAGCGGTGGCGTGACTCAAGTTCTTAGTAATAGAGCCCGTAAACGTCACACTATCGCCTCCTTGCCACCCGCTCGGTGACAGGGTTAACTCGGTCGGCTCTGTGACTAACTGACTGCAATTTGCGTTGGCGCAAGCTTGTATAGTGACTTCCGTACTGGCGCATGTTAGCGCTTGTTCAGAGTGAATGATGCGGTAGTGATCAATCGGCGAACACTCAATGCGGTCTTGGATATCCGCTACAATCTGGGCACGCGTTTGAATAAAGTTATACACACGCACGTCATCAAACTGACCATAAGCCGAGTTATCGGTACCCTGAATAATCACATACTCGGTGCCATTATCACCCACATGCAAATTACCCAAGTCACCCAACTGACTAGTTTCCACTTGTGCGGTAATAAAAATAGGCTGCTCATAGCCATTCAGATGCAGCGACGCAGTTCTATTTACTAGATCCCAAGAAATGGCAAAATGAACCCATTGATTGGCCGGTACGCGATAGCGGTAGGTATCCACAATCAAATCAAGATCATCACTGTCTTCCATCGCTAAGCGCATTGAACCATCGTGTTTGAGCACAAAGAAAAAGAATTTATCGGTGAGCAGATCACGATCGGGTGGGTTTGCAATTCTAGATGCATCAAAGAGTTGTCGAGCGTTGCCGTCAATCCAAGGTAATGAACTGCGATACCAGAACGAAATGGTGCCCCGCCCGCCGACTTGGTTCATATCAATTTTCGTGTTTAGTGCATCAACCGTATTATTGAAGTTCTGTGGAACATCCAATGCGCGACATGAGATCGGCATGGCCGGAAGTATAGGCTGTACGTTGCCTATCGGATCACCATGAAACGAATTACCAGAGGCATCGTATACTTGCCCGGGTCCAGTGTAGTCTTCCTCTTCAAAGCGATATAACGCGACAGGATAATCACCGGTGCAATTTTCACACGCATACCCACTTTCGCGATATAAAGCATCAACGTCAGCTGCTCCAAGTGCATTCTCATATAAACGCACATCGTCAAATCCGCCCTTGTAAAAATCGCGCAATTGGCTCGGCAACGCCTGATTATCACCGCTGATCGTGGCCGTTGCACCTAATATTAACGGTTCTGAATTACCGGATATTCCGCCACTGAATTGGTTGTTGGTTGCGACTAGTTCCCCATCAATGTACAGCCTCATACCTTGAGCACCGAAACTATATACGACGTGTTGCCATGTATTGGTCCGAATAGCACCCGCTGGAGAAGAAACAAAGTAGCTTTGCGATGTACTCTGATGACGCACATTAACGCGGCCGTCAGAGGTTAACCATGCGGTAAGATGACCACCGTTATCATAATCCGTAGAATCTCTGGAAAATAATCCCATGCCGCCAATGTGGCTTTGCTCGGTGTATGCTAAATCCGGTGTATTGAGCCACAACGATATACTCCCTGAACCCAGTGACATGGCTGATGTATGAGGAATATTGATGTGCGCGCCAGCGCCATTTAATTTGCCAGCCTGGCAAAACTTGCCATCATTAATGGCCGTAGCATTGCCAATAGCACTGCCCGGTGTGCTACCCACAATATCAACAATTTCACCGTTTGAACCGTTAACCGCACACAAATCCAGTGGCCAATGGGCTTTTAATTCGGGGTTACTGTTGCATGACGCACAGGCTCCGCCAGCCAAGTTAGTAAGTGTTGAAACTTCTTGCGCATTTAACTGCTGCTCGTAGATCCTGACATCATCGATACTGCCACGGTAAATATCGCGCAACTGGTTATTGGGGGAGCTATCGTTGCCTGTCTGCCAGGCGTTTGCGCCTAATATGATCGGCTCTCGATTGTAACCGAGGCCAGATGTGAAGTTTGTTTGTGTTCCTCGAAGAGTACCATCGATATATGTTCGTAAACCATCACTGCCAAACGTGACCACGATATGGTGCCACTGATTTTCCCGAATATAGTTGCCTGTCTGAATGGTTGCACTGGTAGTGGTATTCTCCATGCGCACGCGAACGGCCCCATAACGGGTGACCCAAAACGTTAAGTGACCACCATTGTCTCGTCCGTTCGAATCTTTGGAAAATATGCCCATACCACCAGCGCTCGGACGACTGCGATGTGAGAGTTTAGGAACATTGATCCACAAAGAAACTGTACCATTAGGCAGATGGTATGCATCAGAGTGGGGAATGGACATCACGTTGCCGGAACCTCTAATTCTTCCGGCCTGACAATACTTACCGTTATAGTCGACGCCAGAGTTATTGTAGGTAGAACCATGATTTCCACCGGCCACATCAATCAATTCATAGCGATTGCCCGACAATGAACACACATCGATCGGCCAGTGCCCAATCGGCTGCGGCAGAGTTACACCAACTGAACAGGTATTGGCAAAGTCAGCTTGCTCAATTGCATTGGGCGCATAGGTGATGCGGGCTTCTGATTCCATACGCAAATAAGCGGTATTCACAGCCCCCAACCATTGGCTCTGATACTTTAAATGCATGCTATTGCTGGCATAGCCAAAACCGTTTACTCGTGTACCTTGTTCCATGGTGACGCTGTCATAGCTGATCAGCACAAGTTGTTCAGGCGTGCCAAGAGAATTGACCTTGGCGTTATATTTGAAATGGGCGGTTTGCACGAAAATAGTCGCCGGCTCGGCGCCATTGATTATCAGCTGAGCATCCTGCTCTAGTGTCAGAGTATTAATCCAATAAGTGCCACCAGACAGCTGAACGATGCTACCGACTTTGACATGCAAGTGATCAATAACATAGTTACCGTCTACGGTGGTTAAATTAAGTTGCCCGCCTTGTTCAATAAATACATCGTCATATTCTCCCTGTGACAAATTCACCGTCGTATAAGCATTTACCTGCACATCAGCAACAGTATTACTGGTTTGAAAAGTGGGTAGGGTTAAATTTGCGCTGTTGCTTGGGCCTGATACGCATGATTGAGTATCACAGGACACATTGCCGTTTGAATAGTCATAGACATTATTGAAAGTCAGCTCTCCATCACTACCGATTAGTCTCGCTTGATACAAAAACTCAATGGTGCCATTTGCAGCGTAAGACGCCGCAGGGTCGGGAAAAACATCTTGGCACTCAGCAGCTAGCAGTGGGTGTGATACCGCCAATATCATCAGCAAAAACAAACTTCTAACGCATTGCATCAGGGGGTCTCCTGCATAGCATCAAGGGCTACTTGTCGGTTAACCACAATATTGCCAATAGCACACTCGCCAAAAGCGCTAAAACGGTAATAATTATGGGGCTGGCCCGCCTTGGTAACAGACTCGGTTGTACAGGTTGCAGAATAACGGCAACTTTTTAACCCATCAATATTGCCAAAGGACACCGGACTATCAATGGTAGTATTGCACGTGTTTGGCGGAGCATTTAACGGGAACGATTGCTGCAACAGAATTTGAGCTCCCGACTGAGCAGCAGTCAGTGCACGCACACCGTATATCTCAATGATAGTTGATTCAGACGTCGCCGACAGCATACGGGTCATCGTTAGGCCGAGCAAAGCCAATACGATGATCACGAAAAGTGACACCACAAGCATACTGCCACGCTGTTTGTGCAGCGACGATTTACGGGACATTAATAACGTGTACTTCATGGTTGTAGTTTAGCACTTCTTCATTGCGCTCGAATCGAAAGCGCAATTGTACATAGGCATTATTTAATAGTGAGCTATCAAAGAGGCGAAATGGATCGTCACTGTTACTGCCTTGGTTACTCGGATTAGGAGACAATACATTTTGAACATGCTCCGCCATTAACACGCCACCTGACGTAAACAATGTTTGGTTTGGCTGAATATTCGACTGATGAAAGTACACATTGCCATTGCGCAAACAATAATTGTGCGCTCGGCTGGCAAAATACACCCTGTTAGCTGGTGACGTGGTCTGAAAGGCATTATCAACCGTGAGAACAGCGCTGTTGTTTGGATCATCCAATGTCGCACAACTCGTATTCGAACCAGCATCCTCACACGCTATGACCGTTCGCCGACGACGCTGGCTGGTGCTGTATACATGGTTTGGACGAGTAGGATAAATGATGGCATAAGACGCATTGTTAACAGGTACATATGGATTACCGTTAATATCGCCCATTTCCACGACCGTTAATTCATCGTCTGACCCTGGGAATAGAGGCGCCTCTAAATAAAATGTACTGTAATCGATGGGAACAAATTGCAAGCAATGCGCAGAGTTATTGCCCGTCACGCGAATACTATTAGGCACTGCGGAGCGGATTTCTCGCGTCATTCGCTCTAATAAAAAACGGCTGTCACCGAGCAATTGCTCTCGCTCGGTTACATCATTAAAAATACCCACACTACTGCGCACGAAACCCGCGATACCTACGGACACCACCGCTAACACCACGAGTGTCATGATCAATTCAACAAGCGTGAACCCTGATTGACGTCGCATCAGTAATTCGCCTGAACTAAAGCAAAGGGCACCACATCCCCCCCTGGTGTAGTCACGTTGATTCGGACTAACTTCACATTGCCAACCAAATTCCCCGAATCAAGCGTCCCATCTTGATTGAGATCATCATCATTAATGCCATCCACGTTGTCATCATAATAAACCGCTACTTGTACACGAAAACCCTCGTAAAGATTCCCTTGGGGTCCTTGTAAGGCTTCATTTAAAGAGTTGGTAATCGCAGCACCTGTTGCATCCAAGCCATTAAAATCATCAATATCGTCATAATCTTCGCGCAGTTCACCTGCATCTGGCCCTAAAGAACCACTAATGGTACAAGGTGTAGACTCATTGCATCGTTCAGTGCCACCTACCATGTCAGAGTTTTCGTCAAACGCCTTGGCGGTGATCTCATTCAGCAAACTCTGTCCCAACTCAGTTGCCCTCACTTGCCATATGGGATCAATACTTTTGCGCGATTGAGAAGCCACCAACCCAGTCACTATCGTCAACGCTATGCCAAACACCACGATGCCAGCGATAAGTTCAATTAAGGTGAATCCTAAACTGGGCTGTTTAACACGCATGAACATACCCTTGAGCTTCGATGCAAACACTCGCGTTGTTAGATCCAGAAAAGGTGACTCGGCACCCTGATGCACAGTTGGTTAAATTGCTAATAGGGCGCCCCAAGCCATCAAAGTCGATAAAGGTTAAGCCATTGTTTCCACTGTCTAAGGCGGCGATAGACACTCGCTCTTCTGCGATTTCATCACTAGCGGTCGCCAGTGCAAGCGCAGTGTGGTCGATACTCGCCGCACAACTGGCGGCTTGATTTCCGGCTCGGTAGTCGGTCGAGGGCGGACCAAATGCAGGTGCAACAGCCCCTTCTACAAGATTAATGCGATAACAATAGTTGAGCCGATTGTCTTGCATGGCGCGCTGCTGCATATTGCGCAAAGCACTAATGAGACGATTCTGAAACGTATACTCGGCAAACCCATCAGAGCCGCTAAATCGCGCAACGGCGATCACGCTCAATGTTCCGATTAATACGATAACCGTAATCAATTCAACGAAGCTGAAGCCTCGCTGACGGATCAAAAACGGCCGGTAAACCGGCCGTTTGCTGTATCGATTCTCGTACATTCGGTACCTAATCGCTAATGCGTATGACGCTTAGCAACCACCGTTTTGTACTGTTATCACAGGCGCTGAATTCGCATCAGCGGCCTCTGCATAGGTCACTTGGCACTGTTGATTAGCAACAGCTGAAGCTGCAGTGCCTTCTGGCGTAATCACAAATGTACCCGCACCGACTGCTGCATCCGCACTGTCAGTCAACGTCCAATCAGCGTCTTCTAACGTTGCCCAAGCGCCCACATTACCAATCGTAATACCAGCTCCAGCGGCTGGGTAACCAAAGTCTGTTTCGACTGTCGCACCATTGATATCAACCTGACTGGTCGCTGCTCCAGCGGATGCATTCGCTTGCTCACCAGCAATCGCTGATTTAGCGTAAACCAACTGAGAACCACCTTGCAAAGCTGCTTTCACACCTTGCAACGTAGATGCACGGGCATCGCCTTGTAAATCAATGAAACGTGGCGCAGCTGTAACCGCCAAGATCCCAAGGATCACGATAACAATGATTAACTCGATTAATGTAAAACCACGTTGTTGCATGTTGTTACCCTCAAACATTATGTTGTTTTTTAAAATTGTTATTATCCGTAAAACCGGGCAAAAAAATCCCAATTCCTGCCTTAATTCGTATTGTTGCTAAATACAATCACCTGACCAATGCGCGGGTCATAAATAAACCCATTACCTACCGTATTATCGATAGGTTCTTGCGTTCTATTTTTTATCGTTTGGGTCAGATAGTAATAACACACATCGTTATTGCCTGAACCAGTGCCTTCACTTACGTTTGTGAAATAGCGATATTCATTAAACGGGCGCTGTGCCCAATTAGATGAAATTGTGGGTGCACTTTGCATGATCAAGTTGAACACGCTTTCGCAATCCAATGTGCTTAACGCATCGTCCTCTGAACTGCTGTCATTGTTCAATTGCCCTGTTGGATATCCGGTATCTTTATCAATACCCACGCGGATACCATCTATAGTGACAAATGTCAGGTTAGTGCCTTCATTATCTTGCGGCCGTGCTTCTAACTCCCACTGCGCTCGCACTAAGCCAACAGCAGTAGCGAAACCACCGGCGACGCCTTCAACTGTTGCGTCTTCAGCATCCTCGGTCACGTCGAGAAAACGCGGAATAGCAACTGCCGCTAATAAACCTAGCATCACAACCACAATGACCAGCTCGATTAATGTGAAGCCTTTTTGCGATTGTCGCCTATTCATGTTTTGCCCCTTAGCGCGATGAAACATTTTGTTTTGCTTAGTATTAATCATCAGAAATCACTCTACCGCTATTCACATAATAGTCAAAATAAGGCCCCGTTGATAGCCTGTAACGACACCACTGAAGTAATTCCCCCGTATCGGAAACCCCTTCATCATAGTATTCACCAATAACGCGAAAGCTATCGACCCGCGTATACATGTCTAATACGTTCAACCACACCCGTTCACAGCTATCACTAGTAGCATCAACATGAGGCCAACCTTTGGCTGACATGCGTACTGGACGGCGCCCGGTTTCTTTACCAGTTCTATCATAATGGACCAGCATAATCATGCGAGGCCGCCCTTCAGCTTGCCATTGCCAGTGCGCATTGATAACGCTGCGACTAAATTGCACGGCCAGATTGTCCATCATTTCTTGGTGCATATCCGGTTCGCTTTCATTCAAATACACAATCGTGCTCGTCATCAAGCCAACAAAAGCCAATATAATCACAATGTTGCGAAATATATTTTGTGTGTCCTGGTTGGCGGCATCATTAGTCTTCATCAGCCACCTCCCTTTATCGCACCCATCATGTCCCACATCGGCGTGAAAATACCCAGCGCCAAAACCAACACCATTCCGGCAACAATCACAATAAGGATTGGTTCAATCTTAGAAGTCAGACTTTTCAAGTCATAATCGACCTCTCGCTCGTAGTAACTAGCCGTTTCTCCCAGCAGTTCATCCACTCGCCCAGTTTCTTCACCGACGCTAATCATCTGCATCACTAACGGGGTGAAAAGACCGCTGGCATTCGCCACACGAGTTAGGTTTTCACCCCGCTCAATTGAGCGCCGCATATCGAGGATCTTATTTGACATATATGCATTACTCACAGCATCTGCGACTAAATTCAATGCGCTGGTTAACGGCACACCAGCTTTTAGCATCATGGCAAAACTACGTGCAAATCGACCGAGCAGCGATCGTTCAATGATGTTGCCTATCACGGGCAAACGCAGCTTAAGTGAATCCCATTTCAGTCGCCCGGCTTCGGTTTTGATGTACTGATTCACACCCACAATAATCGCTAGCGACGTCAACAACATGTAGTGCCATTTGGTCAGGAAGAAATCCGACATCCCCATCAGGAACCGTGTCATCAGCGGTAACTCAGCATTAAACTTACTGAACATACCGGCAAAAATGGGAATAACCCAAATATTCATGATCACTAAGGCGAGTATGAGTGCGATGACCACGAACATGGGATAGCGCGTAGCCGATTTTATTTGCTTGCGCGTTTCTTGTTCTCGTTCAAGGTATTCCGCTAACTGTAAAAACGCAGCATCCAATTGACCGGTATTTTCACCTACGTGCACTACGCTGACGAATAACTGTGGAAATACATCACTATGCTGATTTAACGCAGAAGATAGATTTCGACCCCGTTCTAACTGATCAATAACATCTGATAGTGCTATGCGCATGCGCAACGAAGTCGTGGTATCGGCAAGCCCGGCAACCGATCGCAAAATAGGGATCCCAGCGCGTGTCAGTGAATACATTTGTCGCGCAAAAATAACCAAGTCATCAAGTTTAACCTTGGGCGTGAAAATATTAACTTGTTCTTGCTTGGTCGCAGTCAATGCTGCGCCGGCCACTATTTCGATAGGAATAATACTGCGCGCAGCGAGCATTTTAGCCGCTGTGGATTCATCATTGGCATCAATCACGCCGCGCGTGAGCTCACCATCACTTTGACGTCCGGTATAGGTAAACTTAGCCATCTGGTACATCCTCCAGACTCAATCCACCCGTCCCTTCAGAAGGTTTACTCACGGTTGAACTCAATTGTGAGGGCTTAACTTCTTCAGCCGTTTCTAATTGTTGCAAATGCTCAGTATCATCACCGCCATAATCTAAATCGCGTTCAGCTACCATTTCGACCAATTTAAGCACTTCTTCAACCGTCGTTACGCCCATTTTGGCGTAAGTCAAAGCGGTATGGGATAAAGGACGGTAACCCTTGCTTTCCAATGCGGCTTTCGAAAAAGCTTCCGTATCATTGGTCTTTAAGGCTGTCATCATCTGCTCATTCATCTCGAGCAGTTCAAACACACCCACCCGGCCTCGATATCCAGTTTGATTACACTTCTGACAACCGATGCCACGTTTAAAGGTTATGTCGCTCGCGGTTTCATCAATATGACTAAGCCAAAACACTTCATCATCGTTAGGAGCATAATCAACCGTGCAGTTATCACAAATACGCCGCACTAATCGCTGCGCCACGATTGCACGCAAAGACGTTGCCACTAAGTATCCAGGAGCGCCCATGTCAATCAGACGAATGGCGCTGGAAATAGCATCATTGGTGTGCAACGTTGACAACACCAAGTGACCCGTTAATGCACCACGCAAACCAATTTCCACGGTTTCATGGTCACGCATCTCACCCACCATGATTATGTCAGGGTCTTGGCGCAATGTGGTACGCAGAATACTACTGAAGGTTAAATCAATTTTATTGTTGACCTGAACTTGGTTAATCCGAGGCAAGCGGTATTCAACTGGGTCTTCAACGGTGATGATTTTTTTCGCAGCTTGATTCAACTCACTTAAAGCACCGTATAGCGTGGTGGTTTTACCTGAGCCGGTAGGCCCGGTAACCAAAATCATACCGTGAGGACGTTTTAATAGTGTTCTAAACCTCGCCAAAAGGTTATTGGGCATACCGGTTTGATCGAGGGTTAATACGCCTGCAGACTGGTCTAACAAACGCATAACCACGGATTCACCCGCCTGTATAGGCATGGTGGATAGACGTACATCAACACGATGGCCTTTTACACGCACCTGCGTGCGCCCATCTTGTGGCAAACGTTTTTCAGAGATATCCAAGCCTGCCATCAACTTCAGCCTGAGCACCAAAGCAGCGGCAATATTGCGTTCTTTAATTATGGTTTCTTGCAATACACCATCAATACGCTGCCGAATACGTAACGTCTGTTCATCTGGTTCGATATGAATGTCTGATGCCTTGGCTTGTACCGCATCTTCGAAAATTGATTGCAACAATTTCGCCACAGCGGTATCACTACCGTCATTCAGATCAGCAGCTAAATCAAACTCGTCTTCGGTTTCGTACTCTTCAGCTAACTCTTGCGCAAAAGAGGCAATTTCTTCGGTCTTACGATAAAAATTATCATACGCATTGAACAACTGCGCTTCACTGACAACCGCGACTTTTATCGGTTTTGGTAACAGATCGGTTAAGCTGTCTATCGCCGCCAAGTCGGCCGGATCACTCATGGCAACTAGCAACGAATCACCACTGTCTTCTAATACTAGAGCACGGTATCGACGCGCCTGCATTTCAGGTAGTAAACGGACTGCTTCTGGTGACACTCTGAAGTGATCAATATCAATCAGTGGCACCTTTAAGTGCTCTGACAATAACTGCAACAACTGAGCTTCACTCACCAGTTGCATTTCAATCAGCGTAGCGCCTAATTTGCGCCCCGTCTTGCGTTGTTCAGCCAAGGCTTGCATCAACTGTTCTTCAGTTATGAGCCCATTTTGAACGAGTAGGTCACCTAGACGGATCCGTTTTGGTTGATTCATGAGGAGCCCACCAGTACTGCTAAACGTTGTTGTATAAAGCGTCCCACATCGGGCCCCAACTGCCTCAGTGCCACTGCTTGCCTGTAGGCATCAATAGCTTGTGTAGTTTGTCCTTGCCTTTCACTGGCTATTGCCAATCCGAGCCACCAGCGTGCCTGCGCGGGATCACGCTGGGTCAGGGTTAAGTAATCCTGGTAGGCTACTTCACCATGTTGTAATCGCTCAGCCAACGCCGCTCTGAAGCCAATCAAGTCTGTGTCTACATCACCTATTAAGTTGTCTGGGCTAACAACACTAAACGCTTGTGGTAACTGCTGTTGTTGCTCCAATAAACGCGCCAACATTAGACGCATATCATTGTCAGTGGGGTGTTGCTGAATACCGTTTTCTAACACTGACTGAGCTTTGAGCGTATCCCCCTTAGCAAAGAGAATGGCCGCTAACTTTTTCCGCGCCGCAATATTTTCTGGCTCTTCCGTCACTAACTGGCGCAACAATGAAATCGCGAGCTCGTCCTGTCCAGAGCGCACGGCAGCTAATGCTCTCTCACGCAAACTATGCTCAGTCTTAGCTTGTGCGGTTGCTTGCTTTTTGAAAACAGACGTCGTTTCAGGAGAGGCCTGTTCTGTATCAACGGCTTGCATGGCCGCTTCGATATCTTGTGACTCTTGCGGAAGCTGAACATCATCATCCGCAGCAATCGCCGCTGATTCGCTCTCATCAACGGTCAGCGTGTTATTTGGCTCAGCAGCAGCGGCTGGTTCTTGCGCACTTGGGGTTATATCAGGTGTTTTCTCGGCAGCCGTTTTAACCAACATAGGTTTAGCCGCGGGTTGTTCTATCTGACTTTCAGCCTGAGCAGCGTTTGCTGTCTCTGTCACCGGTGGCGATGCAACCTGTTTAGACGATGAGCTTGGCCAAAATGCAACGAGCAACAGGGCAACAATCAACACGACAATGATGGCTAAAAGCAGCGGTATGGTAGACTTTTTCTTGTTGTGCGGAGCTTGATAGACCGCTGAATGCCCCTCGGATTCAGCGTTTCGTTGTTCCAAATCTTTAAGCATTTTGTTAACAACACTCATTGGCGACTCCACGGTGCAAAATACACCAATAGCGTGAAGGCAAAGCATGCTAGCAGTGCCACTGTCCAAATCATCCAATAAGACTGAGACACATTGTGCGCTGCTTCAGTATCAGCAATAGCGGCACGTAAATCCGCTATATCTACCTGATGACGCCCCTGCCCGTAGGCCAGCATTAATGCTTTGTGACAAACTACATTCACGATCCGAGGAGTCCCTTTGCTGGCTTTAAACAGCCATTCAGCGCATCGTCGATCGAATACTTCTGCGCCAGAATAGCCTGCGACATGCATCCGATGTTTAACGTATTGATAGACTTGGTCTGCATCCATTAGCTTAAGACCGTACGCAAATGTGATCCGTTGCTTCAACTGTCGCAACTCGGGTAAGGCTAACTTTTCATCCAATTCAGGCTGACCAAATAACACCACTTGCAATAACTTACGTGATTCTGTTTCTAAGTTGGTCATAAGTCGCAAGGCTTCAATGGATTCCAACGGCAATGCCTGGGCTTCATCAATGATCAATACTGCACTTTTCTGTTGCTGATGGATTTCAATTAAACGCTGCTGGATACGTTGAGTGAAATCTTGTTGGTCTGAATTTTCAGCTAATGTGACGCCCAATTCTGCAGCCACAGCCCTGCGCAATTCTGCCGGTGACAACATGGGGTTAGGGATATACGCAGAGACAAAGTGATCAGGCAACTCATTGAGCAACTTGCGGCAAATAAGTGTCTTACCCGTACCCACTTCACCGGTTACTTTGATAAAGCCTTCACCGGTCTTAAGCGCCGTCGTGAGTACCGCCAATGCCTCTTGATGGCTGGGTAAACCAAAAAAATACTGCGTATTCGGCGTTAATGTAAACGGGAGCTCTTTAATACCAAAGTGATAAAGATACATGCCTAATCCACATACAACCAATCAGCCATTTGTTCCTGGCTCATCTGCAATTGTTCAGACCATGTCCCTGCGCCAACAACAGTAGGCTTGAGCAATATAATAAGCTCGCTCTTCACTTCTTTGTCTTGACGATTTTTGAACAAATTACCTAGCAGCGGGATATCGCCCAACAGCGGGGTTTTAGAATTCACCTCAGTGATACTGGATTGCATTAAACCGCCGATCACGACAATCTCACCAGAATTCGCACGGATTATGGTATCGGACTCACGAATAGTACTTTGCGCCAGCGGCAACACTATTTGCTCTTGATTCAAAGTGACCACTTTTTCCTGTTCTTGCGTTTCTATCACTGAAGGATGGATATGCAATAACACACTGCCCTTATCATCGATTTGCGGTGTTACATCCAATGCAATACCGGAAAAGAAAGGTGTTAGTTCGATATCAGGCACCACCGAGGTAGTGGTTGATGTAATAGTGTTTTGACTGGATACATCAGTCACAAAATATTCGTCATCGCCGACCTTAATAACCGCTTTCTGATTGTTGGTCGCCGTCACTCGAGGACTCGACAGAACCTGAACATTACCCTGCGTCGAGAGTAAGTTAAGAACGCCAGAAAAATCCTGATTGAGGAAAGACAAACTGGTGATACCACCCAAGGCGGCAGAGACTTCATTGCCGATAGCGCCTGCACTGGTGGAAAACTGGAAATCAGTGCTGCCGGCGTGTGCTAAAACCTGATTCCAATTGATCCCCTGTTGATATTCATCATTGAGCGATACTTCAAGGATCCGGGCTTCAAGCACAACTTGACGCTGTAAGTTGGTTTCAGACACATGTAAGTACTCACGTACTGCCTTAAGTTCATCAGGCATAGCCCTTACTGTTACCAAACCGGCTTGAGGAGTAACAAATACTGTACGTCCTTGTTCGTTGCCAATCATCGCTTGCAGACTATCGCGGAGATCTTTCCAGAAGTTGGTTTCAGTACGCGTACTGATAACAGTACCGTTGGTATTATTGTTCAGGCCGCCGCCTAAATTATTACTGTTCTGTGAGTTACCGCTGAAATTATTAAAGTTGCTATTGCTATTATTATTGTTGTTTCCCTGCGCCTGAGAAACACCACCAGAAATTATACTGGTTTGCGTAGCACCATCTCGTTGCATCAACAAGTAATTGATACTAAAAGTCTCTGTGCGCATGCCGGAAGGACGCACGCGATATATTGTGCCTTGGCGCTGAATATCAAAGCCGTACAGCTCACCGACCAAATCAAATACCTGATCCAATGTCACTTGTTTAAGGGTCATTGAAATACTGCCACTGACCTCAGGGTGAATTGCGACACTGTAAGGTGTGTCTGTCACAAGACCAGCGAAAAATGCGGTTGCGTCTACAGCTTGTGCATTGATGTCATACTTTTCACTGCCAAAAAGACCGGACTGCTCGCTACTTGGCGGTGCCTGAAGCGCCGCAGACACTGCGGGCGGTAGTGCCTCTAACTGAGTTTGCCGTTGTTGTTGCGCCTGACGTTCCGTTTCGACTTGTTGCTGTAACTGTTGTTGCAAAGAGGTCTCAACGTGACTTTTGGGTGAACTCTGACAACCAAGCAACACACTGCTAACAATTAACAGTATTGGCCATTTGCTCACTAAGGACGCTCGAATATCTTTCTGCATGGTTTTAAAATGTCTCTGTTGCATTTTTCTTAATGTCACCCGCCGAGGAAACTCTTAACCGGCGCTCTTGAGTAATACCGTTTATGACTAAATCAACCACAACACTATCAACGTCTATATGCTTCACGGTTACACCGGAACGCACATCGCCAGCACGCATGATGTGGTCATTAATTATCGCAATTCTCCCCTGCTGAGTATTAACAATAGCAGACAAACGCACCCCATCTTCGGACAGGTTTTCCGGTAACGTAAGCGATTCCTCGCTTACTCCCAACGGTTTAGTAGGGTCCACAAGCTGATCGGCGCTACTCATTGCACTAAGCGCCAACATCCCAATCAAACTTAAGAGCCTCATACTCATATTACTGAACCCCAATAAACGCGCGGCTAGTACTTAACGTGAATAGTTCCAATGTCACGCTCGCATTGGGATAGTCACCCACTTGATAATCCAGTGAGTGCCAATACACCTGCCAAGGCATCGCTTCTGCGCCTTCTAAATATTCAAGTACATCGACATACTGCCCTTCAAATTGGAAGCGAACACCATGTTGATATAAAGGCAAGTCAGCATTTTCACTGTCACCTTCAAACACACTGATCGGTGGAATCGACGATAACTCAACCAATTTGAGTTTATCGGCAAACGCTAGCATTTGCTCAATAACCATTGGCATTTGCTGAGGTTGCACCAATTCACGCATTTGCGATGCAAAAGCACTATCCATTTGCGCTATTCGCGCATGCAAATTATCAATCCGAGTTTGCAGCTTCTCATTCGGATCATCTGCTAACGCCTCTTGTAGCAACGCTATTTGTTGCTGAGCACTGCTTAATTCTATTTGTGTTGTCTTTATCTGGCTCTCAACCTGCTGATTTTTAATGTATTGCGGTTCAACAATAAAAGTAAATCCAGCAAATACAATCAGCACAATACCTGTAATCAACACTAAATACTTTTCACGTAATGATAAAGCCTGATAGCGCGCGTCTAACTGTTCAAACATTAACGCTGCCCTCCAGGAGATGTCGCTTGCTCCGTTCCATCTCGAGTTGCTGACAGACTGAACAACAACCCCTGCTCTTCACGGTATACGCGAGCTTGATCAAACTCCTTGCCGGCAAAATACTGGGTCTGACCTAAGCTATTGATCCATTGAGGCAATGCCGTTGGAGTTAACGCTTGCCCATCAAATACCATTGAATGGCCTGACACCTTGATACGCGTTAGCCATAACTCTTGATGATGTTGTTGAGCCAACTCGCGCAGCAAGTTAGAGAATGTTGCAGATTTCATCAACTCACGCTCAGAAAGCGCTTGGCGTAGACGCTCTTTGGCCTGCAAAGAAGCCTGTAAACCGGCAAATACTGCGAGTAATTGGGGATCTTCTTTACGCTGTTGTAATACGTTCGTCAGCTCTCTTGCGAGGTTATTATTTTGTTCAACTTCAACTGACATCTGTGCCAGCTGTTGCGCATTTTTACTCCCCGAGAACATAAGCCCAACACGAGCAGTAATAACAACGATGAACAACACCGCAAATACGGTTATCAAGGTGCCTAAGCTGAGTAGATCGAGGGTGGGCCGAAATTCATTGAGATACAGGTTTACGCGCGTCTTCATGCTGCCTGCCCCTCTGAGTGCTCACCGCGGATCAAAGGCAGCGCTCCGCCAATGCATTGATAGGTAACCCCCGTGGAAATGCTATCTGCAATGGTCACTGGCAACTCAAATGGAGCCGCATCTACGCGCATAATATCGGCTATCTGTTCACCAATCGCGTGGCTGTTTGCCGCTTCAATGTTAAATAACACCTTACGCACTGGCGCTTGGCGTAATTGACTCTCGAAATAGTCCATTGAGCGTTGGATCTGCACGGTTAGCGAATCCATAACCCCCATTTGCAATTCATCAACCGAAAAGCTACCCAAATTCTCAAAGCCTTTGAGTGTGCGAGAGAAATACAATTGGCCTCGTTTGATGATATACAGTTGGATCTCTTCTCCCGCTTTTTGCAGCAACGTTAAAACCGGTTCATCAGAGAAAGGTAAGACATCACAAATTGAAAGTTCTTCGACAGAAACGCGCTCCAGGGTCAACCCAGCATTAACGGTTGCCTTAATGACAGCCTCTAAGTGTTGATGTTCAATGACGGCAACATTAACTTGATCGACGCCTGAAGATTTAGTCGGCGGATCAAAATAATCAAACACCGGATTTTCAACATTACCCTTAGTCAATTCCTTGACCGACCACGTCAACGCTTGTCGCAGTTCAGCATCTGGAACAGTGGGCTTTTCGACTTGAAGAATTTCATATAAATGCGAAGACAAAGACACGCTGCAACGAGCTGCACCTATACCGTTATCCGCCGCCCATTGACTAAGAGCCTGCTGCCATTTGCCGATGGGCGTTTCGTGATAAAGCTTCACAGCAATGCCGTCTTTGGTTTGCTTCAAAGCACAGAAAGAGGCGGTATCTTCAGACAAGGATATACCCACTGCATCATATTGCGATTTCCGCTGCAGTTTAGACCGTATATATTGTCGCCAACCTATTCGCATTATTGTGATTATTCTTGCGGTAGTTGAATCAATTACACCAAAGTTAAGTTAAAAGTGCTAGTTTTATTGCGCACTACTCCTCAGGCTGCTCTGGGGCTGTCTGATTCAGCAAAATCGGTGCGCTTTGCGTAAACTCCTGCAAGCGTGGCAACTGGGTTTTCGCATCGCCCACAACTAACCAAATCATCTGTTTAGGATCAACATACTGTTTAGCCAATTGTTGCACCTGGTCAATGGTCGCTTGTTCAACCAACTCTTGGCGCTGCTGCGCATAATTGACCGGGTAACCATAGGTGCTGATATTGTTGAGCATCGACAGCTTGGCGCGGGCTGTTTCAAACGCACGGGAATTACTGCGGATCAAATAGCTTTGCGTCGTTGTCAAATCTTCTGCGCTAAATGTTGTGCCATAATCGCTTAAGATATCTCGAATAAGCGTCATTGCTTCCAGCGTAATATTAGTACGTACGCTACTTTGAATAGTGAAGTCGCCACCAAACTGTGTTCCGTCAAAGGAAGAGAAAATACCATAGGTATACCCTTTGCCTTCACGTAACTGCTGGGTTAGACGTGATGCAAAACTACCGCCTCCCAGTTTGTAATTCATAATAGTGGCCGCGTAAAAATCCTTATCGGTTGCTTTTAATGCGGGGCGACCAATGTACAAGACAGACTGTTTTGCATCTGGCACATCATAAAAATAAACGCTTGCTGACGATGGCGGCTCTGGCATATCGAAACTAGGCAACAACACCTGTTTAGGCTTCCAAGTAGAAAGTAGTGCTGTCGTCATATCTACTACACGCGCTTCTGGTACATCACCTACCACCATCAATGTAGAGGCTGATGGCGAATAGTTTTTCGCGTAGTAAGCTTTTAGGTCATCGAGTGTAATGCTTTCGACTGATTGGATACTGCCTTGCGCATTTTCACCTCTTGCATCTTCAGGGTACAGCAAAGCATTGTAGTGATTCATGCCGATCGCATTGGGATTCGCTTGCTGTTGCATTAAGTTATCGATGGTTCGTTGCTTCAGCAAAGCATATTCATTTTCATCCCAGCGCGGATGTAACAACATGTCACTAACAAGTGCCATGGTTTCATCAAAATTGCGCGCCAGTGAACTAATATTGATCACCGTTTCGCCACTGTTTACGCTGGCTGTAACAGATGAACCAAGTTGATCAACTTGCGCCTCAAATTCGGCAGCAGTTAGCGTTTCTGTACCCAGCGTTAACATGCCTGCAAGTAGGTTCGCCACTCCAGGCTTATCGTTAGGATCAAGCAACTTGCCACCGCTAATAGTCAAACGAGCATCAACAAGCGGCACCTCTTCACTTTCAATCCCTAACATTTTTAGTTCGCTAGGTAAGGTATGCTGCCAAACTGCAGGTGTTGTTATGCTATAGCTGGCACCATATTCAGGCTCTTGAGACCGATCAAACGTCGATGGCGTGGGTTCGTATTCAGCTTCAATACTGGCATCAAATGCCTCTTCAGCTCCGGCGATAATTTGTTCTTCTTCCACATTTGCTCGCTGAGAGCCCGATAAAGCAAGCTCAGCTTGGCCTTTTGGTACAAAACTGGTCGCTACGACAGGCTTATCTTTAATGTAGGTGTTATATACACGCATGATATCTTGAGTGGTGACGCCTAGAATCTGCTCAATCGCCTTCTCCGCATATCCCGGATCACCGGCTAGAATGTTGTAACGGGCTAAGTTAATACTCTTACCCAAAACACTGCTTAGCTGTTGATAAAAACGCGTTTCCTGGCCAGCTTTTATGCGTGCTAAATCCGTTTCAGAAATCCCGTCTTGCTCAAATTGTACAAAGGCTTTGTCTATTGCAGCTTGAACCGTATCCAGTGCCGTCCCTTCATAGGCGCGCACGGTTAAGTACATTTGCCCTGCAAGTTCAGAGGTTCGCTGCATCATTCGTACATTTGAAGTGAGCTGCTGGTTTTCAACTAACTCTTTATAAAACGGCGCTTGCTTGCCGCTGGATAAGTATGTCGCCAACATTGAAAGCGCATATTCATCTGGGTGATACGCTTCTACTGTCGGCCAAACCGTCGTCAGAACGGGCAAATTGGCGAAATTATCTTCGTGATATGCACGTTTGGACTCGGCGAGTGCAACCGGCATTTTGTCGCGCGGCGCGATTTCTTGCCCGCGAGGGATCTCATCAAAGTACTTGTGAACCCATGCTTTTGCTTGTTCAAAATCAAAATCCCCAGCCACAACCAAGGTTGCGTTGTTGGGGACATACCACGTATTAAAAAACTCTTTTACATCTGCCAAGGTGGCTGATTGCAAGTCTTCCAAAGAACCAATCACTTGCCAACTGTAGGGGTGATCATCTGGGTACAACAACTGATCAATGACATAAGACGTATGGCCATAAGGTTGGTTATCCACACGCAGACGCTTTTCGTTTTTAACGACTTGCTTCTCTTTTGCGAGAACGGGTTCTGTCACAGTATTGATAAACCATCCTAGTTTATCCGCCTCTGCCCAGATCATTTTTTCTAGCGCATCTTTAGGTACTGTTTGGAAATAGTTTGTCCAATCACGGCTAGTGGAGCCGTTTGCGCCCGAGCCACCAATGCGAGCGCTCATTTGGTCAAGTCCACCTTTACCTAAATTTTCCGATTCCAAAAATAACAAGTGCTCAAATAAATGGGCGAATCCTGTGCGTTGTGCCTTTTCTCGGGAGCTACCAACATGAGCTGTAAGTGATACGGCAACAACAGGGTCCGATGTATCACGGTGAAAAATGACTTCCAGTCCATTCTCCAATACGAATTTTTCGTACGGCACGTTAAACACTGGCGCAGTGCCACTGTCTGTCACAGCTTCTGCCGCAGCGTCACTCTGCTCTTGCTGCACTTTACTGCATGCTTGCAACCCTATAACAGCGGAAAAAAAGAGAAAAATATAAGAATGGGAACGTTTCACTGGATAATCCCTTATCGATTCTGAGAGTAAACACCAAAAGATACGCCTAAACACTGATTTGTAAAGACTTGGGCGAGAATTTAAGGGTATCTTGGGCTAGGCTGTTCGAATGGATCCCTCAGCCCATTCAATAGCTGCACCGCGGATCAATGTGTCAATAGCTCCCTTGAATTTAATATAAGGCCTCAGACGCGAACAGAAATATGCATACCTGCCCACTTTTAGATGCCATAAAGTAGCTTATAAACGACAACAATGTCGACAATAATTGAATAAATGATCTATTTATTATCAATTAGGCTCATAACAGGTCTATATTGTCGACAATCTAACATGAAAGGAACTGGTTTGAATTTGTATAATACTTTTGGAACAATCAACACGCTTTTTATATTTGTGAGCCTGTACGGCGTTTTCTCGCAACTCAAAATGATCTGGCAGCGAAAAAAGGCCGACGCCAGTCCAGGCCATCCTACCTCTCTTTTATCACTCAATCAGTTTACGGTGAGCTTTTTAGCTTATTTATCATTTTTCATCTATGGATATTCAATAGATCCATTTAACCACTACATTGTATGGCCTAGGCTAATCGCCTCTATATTGGTTGCGTTAATATTGTTCGAAATTTGGCGAGACCGAAAATCTCCACACTCTTTATGTAGTTTTGGCTTTGCATGCTTATTCCTAGTCTTGGCCAACGTAGGATTATTTTTCGGCCAGACTATTGCTGATCAAGGAAAGTATATTTCTACAACTTTGATTGTTTTAGTGTCCATCCTTATTGCGCAGGGCTACTTTCATCAAATCAAACTGATAGTTAAATCGGGTCACACTGGTGCGGTAGATCTGAAAATGAGTCAATTCATTTTAATGATGGATATTTCAACGATTGCGTTTGCAATGAGCATGGGAATAAAAGAAGCATGGCCCCTGCTTATACTCGCAACGACGAGCGGTATAACTAAGATTATTATCATGTTCCTTTTCAAATGGGTGAAAACCAGCCCGGTAGCAGAAAAGCGTAGATATATGGAAATTAGCTAATCAATTGTACTTTCAAGCAAGGTCAAAAAAGCCGCAATTAATGCGGCTTTAATGTTTATTTTTAACAATTTAGAAATTTAGAACGGAATGTCATCGTCAAAATCGAAATCTGGCTCAGACATTGGCGGAGGCTGATTGCCTTGATTTTGATTTGACTGCTGCTGCGGTGGTCGTTGGTTGTTAGAGGGAGCTTGCTGATAGCCACCTTGCGACTGACCCTGACTTTGCGGACGTTGTTGGTAGCCACCTTGACCTTGGCCCTGACCAGCGCCTTCTCCTCGACCGCCCAACATTTGCATTTGGTCAGCGATAATTTCAGTGGTATAGCGGTCTTGACCTTGCTGGTCCTGCCATTTGCGGGTTTGCAACTTACCTTCTAAATAAATTTGCGAACCTTTCTTAAGATACTCACCGGCAACTTCAGCCAAGCGACGATACATAGTCACTCTGTGCCATTCCGTACGCTCTTGCATATTGCCCTGTTGGTCTTTCCAACTTTCACTGGTTGCCACGCTCAAGTTAGCAACTGCATTACCATTTGGCATGTAGCGTATTTCCGGGTCGTTACCCAAATTTCCCACCAAAATGACTTTGTTAACGCCTCGACTGGCCATAAAACCTTTCTCCTAATTCTTTTCGTTCGCGAGTGCTTGTTTGGCTTTTTGTTGATCAAACATCGGGTCGACTTTCAAATACACGACGCCTTCTGCAAGTGCCGGTTTGATTTCAATTACACCCTGCAAATGCGCTAATGCTTGCTTTACATCTTCAGCACTTGAGTATGAAGACTCTAGCGCTAGTGTAACCCGTTTTAAATGTGTGTGACCAAAAAATCTGAAAAATAAACCTAACCATATGACACATAGTGTGATTAACACAGCATATAAGGTTTGAGGGGCAAACCAACTGGACAGAGTACCGGAAAAAATACCGCCCAAGAACGCGCCCATAAACTGGAAGCTAGCATAAATGCCCATGGCGCTGCCGCGTGCGCCCGCTGGCGCAATCACTGATACAAGCGCTGGGAAACGTGCTTCCAAAAAGTTGAATCCAACAAAAAATATCAACGTAAACAGAGTCAGGCTTAGTGTCGATAGAGGAGCAAATCCAAATCCCCAGAACGCGATTAACAAGCACACGATCGGCAACTGAATCGCAACTGATGTTTTGATCCGCTTAGCAACTTGCATATAACCGCCAAGTAACACTAATGAAACGGCAAATACCGGCGCGTAGAACTGCCAATGTGATGGCAAAGAAAAGCCTATTGACGTTAATTTCACCGGAAGATTAACGAACAAAACCGTGATCATCATGTGTAACAACGCAACACTGATATTCAGCTTTAGTAAGTCTGGCTGACTGATCAAAGCACTCAGCTGTTGGCGTTTGGGTAGCACTTCCCCGGTAGGGTGCTGCTCTTTGACCGTGGGAACGGCAAACAACACTAAAAACACCGATACCATGGCAAAAATCGCAGTTAACCAAAATAATCCGGATAAACCTGCCACGGCACTGAACATTGGCCCCACAATAATGGCAATATAAAACGATAAACCAATCGAGACACCAATAATGGCCATAACCTTGGTGCGCTGTTCAACACGCGTGCTATCGGCGGCCAATGCCATAACAGCACCAGCAATTGCACCAGCGCCTTGCAGCACGCGACCTAACACTAACATCAACATATTGTCAGCAAGTGCTGCTATCACACTGCCCAGAGCGAAAAAACTCAAACCCAACACAATCACTTGCTTGCGGCCGATTTTATCGGACAGCATGCCCATAGGAATTTGTAATATGGCTTGTGTTAAACCATAACCACCGATGGCCAGGCCCAACATTAAAGGGGAAAAACCGTCCAGTTCTGTCGCAGCAACAGCCAACACTGGCATGACCATAAATAGTCCCAGCATTCGCGACATATAAACTGCGGCGAGGGAAAAAGCCGCTCTTAATTCTACAGCGTTCAAACTTCTATTCAGACTGACTCATAACGGCGCCGAAGTGTATCACAATAGATTGATCCTGATGTAAACGATTTCGTAAACAAGCGATATTTTCTTTCACCACTGTGGCATACTGGTGGTTTTCCTTTTGTAAGCGGCGATATGGATAAAATAGAAGTTCGCGGGGCTCGCACCCACAACCTGAAAAACATCAATTTAACCCTTCCTCGAGACAAATTAATTGTGATTACGGGGTTGTCAGGTTCAGGCAAATCTTCTCTAGCGTTCGATACATTGTACGCAGAAGGACAGCGCCGCTATGTCGAGTCGCTGTCAGCCTACGCACGCCAGTTTTTATCCATGATGGAAAAGCCGGATGTCGATCATATTGAAGGATTGTCACCTGCTATTTCGATTGAACAAAAATCGACGTCGCATAATCCGCGTTCGACTGTAGGGACCATCACCGAAATCTACGATTACCTGCGCCTACTATATGCTCGTGTAGGCGAACCACGCTGCCCTGATCACGACGTGCCGCTTAATGCACAAACGATCAGTCAAATGGTTGACCGTGTTTTGGCGATGCCTGAAGGCACCAAACTGATGTTGCTTGCACCCGTTGTTCAGGAACGAAAAGGTGAGCACATTAAGCTATTGGAAAGCTTAGCCGCGCAAGGCTATATTCGCGCCCGTATCGATGGTGACGTGTGTGATTTATCCGACCCGCCTCCATTGGATTTACATAAAAAACACACTATCGAAGTCGTAGTAGACCGATTCAAAGTCCGTGAAGACCTGCAATTGAGATTGGCGGAATCATTTGAAACTGCACTGCAATTGTCAGCCGGAAGTGCAAAAGTCGCTTATATGGACGAGCCGGATCAGGAAGAAATTGTATTTTCCGCTAATTTCGCATGTCCGCATTGTGGTTACAGCATTACCGAATTAGAGCCGCGCATCTTTTCATTCAATAATCCCGCTGGCGCTTGTCAAAGCTGTGATGGTTTGGGTACGCGTCAGTTTTTTGATCCTTCTCGTGTTGTCTCTAACCCAGAACTAAGTCTTTCTGGTGGCGCAATTAGAGGTTGGGATAAGCGCAGCTACTATTACTTCCAAATGCTACAAGCGGTCGCCGAACATTTCTCTTTTGATCTGTCAAAGCCATTTGAATCGCTGGCGGACAGCGCTAAAGACGTTGTCTTAAATGGCAGCAAAGGAAAGTCGCTGAAATTTAAATATATCAACGACCGCGGCGATGTGATGGAACGAAATCATCCCTTTGAAGGGATTATCCCGAATATGGAACGGCGTTACCGCGAAACGGAATCGAATGCCGTCAGAGAAGAGTTAGCGAAATATTTAAGCCACCAGCCCTGCTCAAGCTGCGGAGGCTCTCGCTTACGGCTCGAAGCTCGCAACGTCTTTATCGAGAACGTCAATTTGCCTGAAGTCGCCAACAAATCGATTGCGGAAGCGTTTGAATTTTTTGATTCACTGGCGCTAACAGGGCAACGCGCCAAAATAGCGGAAAAAATTCTGAAGGAAATTCAGGATCGCCTCGGCTTCCTCGTGAATGTTGGCTTGAACTATCTTTCCATGTCACGTAGCGCTGATACGTTATCTGGCGGGGAAGCCCAGCGCATTCGTTTAGCCAGTCAAATTGGTGCCGGCCTGGTCGGCGTAATGTACGTATTAGATGAGCCGTCTATCGGACTGCACCAGCGCGACAATGAACGGCTGCTTAAAACCCTCACTCATTTAAGAGATTTAGGCAATACCGTAATCGTTGTGGAGCACGATGAAGATGCTGTACGTGAAGCTGACCATATCGTCGATATTGGCCCCGGTGCAGGTGTGCATGGCGGCGAAATCATTGCGCAAGGAACGCTAAAAGATATTCTGAGTAATGAACGTTCACTTACCGGCGCCTATTTAAGTGGCCGTGAAGTGATCGCAATACCGGAGGTACGTGGCAAAGCAAAAGATAATCAGTTTATTCAGCTCACCGGCGCGCGCGGCAATAACCTGAAAAATGTTGATTTAGCCATTCCAGTCGGCGTTATGACTTGTATTACAGGCGTATCGGGGTCAGGAAAATCAACCCTGATTAACGATACGTTTTATCGTATAGCCCACCGTGAATTAAACGGTGCGACGACAGGTGAGCCAGCCCCATATGATGCTATCAGTGGCATGGAAAACCTCGACAAAGTGGTCGATATTGATCAAAGCCCGATTGGTCGCACGCCGCGCTCAAACCCAGCAACCTATGCAGGTATTTTCACGCCTATTCGCGAACTGTTTGCAGGAACTCAGGAATCGCGCTCGCGAGGTTACAAAGTCGGTCGTTTCAGCTTCAATGTTAAAGGTGGGCGCTGTGAAGCCTGTCAGGGCGATGGTGTGATAAAAGTAGAAATGCACTTCTTACCGGATGTTTACGTGCCATGTGACGTATGTAAAGGCCACCGTTACAACCGTGAAACACTGGAAATCCGCTACAAAGGTAAGAACATTCACGAAGTACTAGAGATGACCGTGGAAGACGCTCGAGAGTTCTTCGATGCCATTCCGGCCATATCACGCAAACTACAGACGTTGATGGATGTTGGCTTATCTTATATTCGACTCGGTCAAGCCGCGACCACATTGTCTGGTGGCGAGGCCCAGCGCGTTAAACTCGCGCGAGAACTGTCAAAACGAGATACTGGTAAAACACTGTATATATTGGACGAACCAACAACGGGTCTTCATTTCCATGATATTAGGCAGCTACTGACAGTCTTACATCGTCTGCGCGATCATGGCAATACCGTAGTGGTTATCGAGCACAATCTCGATGTGATTAAAACCGCAGATTGGATTGTTGATTTAGGCCCAGAAGGTGGAGCGGGTGGTGGCACTATTATCGCAGAAGGTACACCGGAAGCGATTTGTGAAGTTGCCCAAAGTCATACCGGTCGATTCCTGAAACCGATGTTAGAACAAAAACAATAATAAGCAGTAGGAACAACAACTCATGTTAAGTGAAAAATTTAACGTAAGATTCTATGAAACAGATGCTCTGCGCCATGTAAATAATACCGTCGTTGTGGGATGGTTTGAAACGGCTCGTGAACCTATCTTTCGCATGTTCACGCCGGAGCTTGATCTGGCTAATTGGCCATTGATTATTGCTGGGTATAAGGTCGATTTTCTTAAACAAATATTTTACGGTCAGCCCGTCGAAATCAGAACATGGATCGGCCGTATCGGTAAGAGCTCTTTTGATGTTTATCAAGAAGTGTGGCAGCGAGATGAGTGCGTTGCGTCAGGCACCACTACAATGGTGCATTTTGATTACAAAGCACAGTCTTCTTGCCCGATTGAAGGTGCGCTCAGACAGCAACTAGAAGCACATATCAAGGAGTCAACCGATGGCAAATGATCCTGCCGCTGCAACACCTACAGACTTTATCGAAGTCATCGACAACGCACTACCCGCGGACCTATGTTTAGAAATCATCCAAGCGTTTCAGGCAAGCCCGAACAAAACCGAAGGCAGAACCGGTGGCGGCGTCGATCCTGAACGGAAAAAAAGCACCGATGTGTCGTTTAGCCAGCATCCCGAATTTGCACACTTGTTCCAACGAGTACTGCAAATCACCGGCGAGCATCTGTTACGCTACATTGATAAATATCACTTTGCATTGATTGGTCCGATTGGCTTAACCGTAGCGCATCCGGAAACGAAACAACCAGTACGCCTCACTGACGAGAATTACGCTGAAATCGGGCGGCCCAATTTGCGCAACCTGCTGAATTACTTGTTCCGCATTGGTGAAGTCAACGCACAACATTACAAAGCACAAGAAGGCGGGTATCCGTATTGGCACTCTGAAGTCTATCCGCAAGCTGAGCACAACGAAGCGCTTCATCGTAATTTGCTGTTTATGTTTTATTTAAACGATGTGGATGAGGGTGGCACGACTGACTTTATCTACCAAAATAAATCAATAAAGCCACAAACCGGACGTATGGTCATTGCGCCTGCGTATTTCACGCACACACACAGAGGCTGCATGCCGATTTCCAACGATAAGTACATCCTAACATCGTGGATGCTATTTAATCGTGCTGAAAATATTTATACCCAAGGTTAAGATCAAAAAAGGCCGGTCAACTGACTGGCCTTTTGTTATCGAAATCGAGATAGTTAATATTTGAATTGCGCCATGATGCGAATAAATTCTTTAGATAGCTGAGCCAATTCGTGGCTCACTTCACCCAGTTGATTTGAACTGCGAGAAGTATCATGAGTGCGATTATTAATTTCATCCACGTTAGCGCTAATGCTGTCGGCAACGGATTGTTGTTCGCCCGTTGAATTGGCGATCAAATCATTCATTTGTGTGATCTTAGCAATCGTCTGATTGATCACAGCCAAACTTTCACCGGCTTTGTTAGCTTCTTCAACACTTACACTCGCCTGCTCAGTCCCCTTACCCATAACCGTTACAGCCGATCTTGCCGCGGTTTGAAGCTGCTCAATTGTAGCCTGAATTTCTTCTGTCGACTTTTGGGTTCTCGAGGCTAACGTACGTACCTCATCAGCCACCACCGCAAAGCCTCTTCCTTGTTCACCAGCTCGCGCAGCTTCAATCGCCGCGTTAAGCGCAAGTAAATTGGTTTGCTCGGCAATGCCCTTTATAACGTCCAACACCACACCCACTTGATTCGAATCAGATTCCAGTTTACGAATCACTTCAGCAGTTTCTTCCACGCTATTAGCAAGTGTTTGAATACTGGAAACCGTTGAATTAACCACGCGTTGTCCATCACTGGCAGCGCTTGATGCGTCAGAAGCGGCCTCTGCGGCTTCAGCAGCACTTGTCGCCACGGAGGTTACACTCATGGTCATATTATCTACTGCTGTTTTCGCATCCGAGGCTGATTTCTGCTGTGCCGCAATAGTGGTTTGTGTTTGATCGGATACGTGATTTAGGTTCTGCGCTAAATCAGCCAACGGCTTTGACGATTCGCTGATTTCTCTGACAACGTTTTGTAGTTTAGCGACAAATTGGTTAAACCAATGAACCAGATCACCAATTTCATCCTTGTTTGCGGTTTGAATACGTACCGTTAAGTCACCATCTTCTTGTGCGATATCTTTAAGTGACTTCACAACATCAACAATACTACTTCTCAACGAAGTGACTACTGGCAACGCTGTTGCAAATAATAGAAGCGTTGTACCAACGCCCATAAACAAACCGATTGTGATTAACGACTGAGCACTGTCATTACTCTCTTCAATCGCATTTTCAAATGCTTTTAAGCGAGCATCACTGAACTGTTTTAATTGATTTGTTGCACCATCAAACGCATCGTTCATTTGTTGTGATTGCTGAGCCAACTTTGAATAATCGGCAGTTCCATCAATCATCGACTGGCTAACGCCAAATGCGGTATCGTAATATTCATTAAACAACGCGAGGATCTGCGACGCCTCTGCCCGTAAGGTTGGATTTACTTTGCCAATATCACCCAATTTATCTTGCGTTATCCCAGCTAATTCAGCGGCCCGCTCGAGTGATTCCTCATCACCTGTTGTTACCGCTGCACTCAAGGTTTCTTTAACCTTCTCCATATTCACCAGGGCTTCTCGTGAATCGATTAATGCTGGAAACTGAACTACTTTAGCATCGTCGAGTAATTCAACATTGGTTGATGCCGTGTTGTAAGTAATGATCAAATAAACTACGAATAAAACCGAACCAATCAACGGGATCAGGTACAGCTTTTGTGCAATTGACATACGCGCAAGAAAATTCATAACCACCCTTAATTCAACGCCAAGAGAACAGGCAATCTCAGTATAGGCTAAATGCTGGTCAAATGTTAACCATCAAACGGTTCAACAGCTGCACCCGCCAATGTGTATCCAACAGAGGCGATATCTCCATGCCATCCATCAGTTGATAACGTGCCCGATACCCAAACGGCATCGTATAGATTATCTATCGGCACACCTTCACTAAATTTTACATAAACGATCTGATTCGAGGGTGGTGGTGGCACATGTATACATGCGCCAAAATAGGGTACAAGCAAGAACTCGGTGGTTATGTCCGCTGTGCCTTCTAACGGTACGATAAAACCGGGGAGCTTCACGGTCTGGCCGTTTAGCGCTTGGATCACTGGCGCATTTGGCATGGTTTGCGCCATACTACCATCGTGCGTAACAGGAACTTCAGGGATTTCAAAATCGGTTGGCGCTAAATCTTCCCAAAAGAGTTCTTTGTATTCGGTCGCCTGAACGCTCGCTAAGAACAAGCTCACACATAATAAAACGGATACTTTTAATAATCGCATTGCTACCTCTATACAAATCGCTGTCTATCTAAAGCTACCTTATCAATAGGCAGTTAATCTTATTCTTGATCAAAAAGAGCCCAATTAAAGGGCCCTTTTCTCATGTTTGCGTCAAACTATCTTATTTAGTTTGTTCAAAACGCTCTACGCTTGACGTAATTTCCAACTTAGCAGCTTCTGGACCTTCCCACCCCTCAATTTTGACCCATTTGTTTGGCTCAAGGTCTTTGTAGTGAGCAAAGAAATGTTCAATTTGCTTCAATAATAGTGGTTGAACATCATCGATGGTTTTTACATCACGATAAATAGTCGAAAGCTTATCTACAGGTACCGCTAATACTTTTGCGTCTTCACCAGACTCATCAGTCATTTTTAAAACGCCTACAGGGCGCACTGCGATAACTGAACCTGACAATAAAGGGAAGGGTGTAACAACCAATACATCTACCGGGTCACCATCATCAGACAATGTGTTTGGCACGTAACCATAGTTTGTTGGATAGTGCATGCACGTCGCCATGAAACGATCAACAAACAATGCACCAGAGTCTTTATCAACCTCATATTTAACCGGGTCAGCGTGGGCTGGAATTTCGATAATAACATTTACTTCATCTGGCAGATTTTTGCCCGCAGGGATGGCGTTCAAGCTCATTTGATTGTCCTTTACTTTCAAAGATTAAAAAATTTGCCCGATTATACGGATTTATCGGGTAATTGACATCCACTTAAGACCTTTGTCTAGGCTCCGCTATCTTGCGTCATGCACTGAGCAAGACAGCGGCCACAACAAGTTTACAACCTATTATTGCTGGTAATAACTCAAACAGGCTTCAATTTCTTTTTTAGAGCCTAGTAAGGTTGGAACTCGCTGATGGATTTCAGTTGGCATGACTTCCATGATTCGGCCTGCGCCCGTATCAGCGAGACCGCCGGCTTGTTCCATCAAAAATGCCATTGGATTGGCTTCATACAATAAGCGCAATTTGCCCGGCTTCGCTGGGTTTCGCTTATCAAACGGATAAGCAAAAATACCGCCGCGACATAAAACACGGTGGATATCACCCACCATCGCAGCCACCCAACGCATATTGTAATCTTTCTTGCGAGGACCTTCTGAGCCAGCAATAAGATCGGCAACATAGCGCTGAATAGGCTCTTCCCAATGACGTTGATTAGACGTATTGATGGCAAACTCTGCCGTTTCTTCTGGCACTCTTACATTTGCCTGAGTGACCAAGAAACCGCCATGGGTTTTATCTAACGTATATAAATGCGTTCCACGGCCTGTGGTCATTGCCAACATCGTGGAAGGTCCGTATAGCACATAACCTGCGGCCACCATCTGAGTGCCCGGCTGCAAAAACGCCGAAGGGTCGTCAGGCTCCATCCACTGGGGCGCATGCGTAATCGAAAAAATAGTACCGATTAAGCTGTTAATTTCGGTGTTTGAAGAACCATCTAGAGGGTCAAAACTTACGAGATATTTCCCTTCGGGATTGCATGGAACGACGTCATCTTCTTCTTCAGACGAAATGGCCTTCACATAACCTGATTCGCGCAGTGTATCTTTAAGTATTTGGTTAGAAATTACGTCCAACTTTTTCTGAGTTTCACCTTGTACGTTCTCACTCAACGTTGAACCCAATACACCTGCGAGTGCGCCTTGGCTAACACGGAATGATATTTCTTTACAGCCCGCGAGCAGCGTTCGAATTAAAAGTATGAGTTCTAACGGTGCACCGTCGTTTTGCAATTGCGAATTGAGTCGTTTCATTCTGACAATAGGCCTTTTGATTTTTGTAGGGGTTAACGTAGGAAACACTGTCCACAGTGACTTCCAGTTAAGCGGCAAATGTTTATTATTGTTTTTGTTTGCCAATGCCTAATAATTGTACCCTTGTTGAGGAAATTGTTAAAACTGTTATTCGTCACCCAAGGCATTTGGTACAGTGTGGCACAATTTAATTAGACAATGACACGACTTACAGCGATATGCATGTACATATATTAGGGATCTGCGGCAGTTTTATGGGCGGTATCGCCGCCATTGCAAAAGCGTTAGGACACGAAGTTACCGGCTCCGATCGCAATGTTTATCCCCCTATGTCTACTCAACTTTCGGATTTAGGCATTAAATTAACCGAGGGATATGACCCCAGCCAATTTGAACCGATGCCCGACATGGTCATCATCGGCAACGCAATGTCGCGTGGCAACCCCGCCGTTGAATATGTGCTCAACCGCAACTTGCCCTACACCAGCGGCCCACAATGGCTATTAGATAATTTACTTAAAGACCGTTGGGTGTTAGCCGTAGCTGGTACGCATGGCAAAACAACCACCAGTTCTATGCTTGCTTGGATATTGGATTATGCTGGATTAAATCCGGGCTTTTTAATTGGCGGCATTCCACAAAATTTCGGTATTTCAGCACGTGTTGGGGCAAGCCCATTTTTCGTCATTGAGGCTGATGAGTATGACAGTGCATTCTTTGATAAGCGCTCTAAGTTTGTCCACTATCGTCCAAGAACACTTATTCTTAATAACTTAGAGTTTGATCACGCCGACATTTTTGATGACTTAGCTGCCATCCAGCGCCAGTTTCACCATTTAGTGCGCAGTGTACCGGGCAATGGACTGATCATATCCCCCGATGATGAACCCAATATTACCGAAGTGTTAGCACAGGGCTGTTGGAGTGAACGTCAATCGCTCGGCGGGCTCGTTGAACACTCATCAACTACAAACGCGGACAATGATTGGTCGTTTAAGTTGGTTAACGATGATGGCAGTGCGTTTGAGGTCATTCATCAGCAACAATCACAAGGTACGGTTAATTGGTCATTGATTGGCATGCACAATGTCTATAATGGTGTCATGGCTATCGCTGCCGCTCATCATGCCGGTGTGCAAATCAAAGATGCCATCGAAGGTTTGAACAGCTTCCAGAATGTTAAACGTCGCATGGAAGTTAAAGGGCAAGTAGGACATACACTCGTATACGATGACTTTGCACATCATCCAACAGCAATTAAGACCACACTGGAAGGGCTTCGCAGACGCGTGGGCAATGAACGCATATTAGCAGTACTAGAGCCTCGTTCGAACACTATGAAAATGGGCGTGCATAAAGATTTATTAGCCGACTCTTGGGGAATGGCTGATGAGATTTTCATCTATATTCCAGACTCTGTGACCTGGTCCATTGATGAGGTCGTCAGTGCAAGTCAATGCCCTGTTCATGTATTTTCCAGTGTGGATGAACTGGTTGATGCATTGATCCGTAGTGAACAAGCAATTACGAATGGGGTTCAAGGCACTCCCGAGGCGCTTAACGTACCCAATCAACACATTTTAGTGATGAGTAATGGTGGTTTTGAAGGGATCCACGGTAAAATTCTCACTCAGTTAGGTAAAACACAGTGAATAATTTCGACCCAATGAACAAACGTATTACATTAGCCATTACTGGTGCATCAGGTGCGCCGTATGCAATGCGTTTGTTGGCACAGCTGATTGCAGCTGATTATCAAGTATTTCTGATGGTGTCATCAGCGGCCAAAGTCGTGTTTGCCACCGAAGAAGATCTTAAAATTCCCTCAGGCAATGAAAAAGCGTCTGATTGGTTCAGTCAGCAGCTTAATGCAAAGCCGGGTCAAATTATTTATTGTGGTAAAGAGGATTGGTTTTCACCTGTTGCTTCAGGCTCGTCAGCTCCCAAACAAATGATAATATGTCCGTGCAGTACAGGTACGCTGTCAGCTATAGCCAGAGGTGCATGCGACAATTTAATAGAGCGCGCTGCCGACGTGGTGATAAAGGAACGCGGGCAGTTGATTATTGTTCCCCGTGAGATGCCGCTGTCATCTATTCATTTAGAAAATATGCTGTCTTTAAGTCAACATGGCGTTACCGTTATGCCAGCATCTCCGGGCTTCTATCATAAACCGAATAGCATTGATGATTTAATCGATTTTGTGGTGGCACGCATACTGGACCACCTCAACATTCAACAAAACTTAGTCGAACGCTGGGGCTACGCCAGTCAACTTCATGAGGATAAATAAATGAGACTAAACGTTCTCCTACCATTAACGATTAGTTTAACACTCGCCAGTTCACAAGCCTTAGCATGGGGACAAGTCGGTCACCGAGTGACTGGCAAGATAGCGGAAGATTACTTATCTAATGAAGCTCAAGCGGCGATTGCACAATTACTACCGAATGAGACGCTAGCTGAGGCGTCGAGCTATGCAGATGAACAGCGTTCAAACCCAGCCCACTTTTGGCAAAAGGTCGCTGGCCCTTTCCATTACGTTACGGTACCGGAAGGAAAGCATTATCACGAAGTAGGCGCCCCTGAAGAGGGCGATAGTGTGACAGCGCTAAATGATTTCCGTAAAACCTTGTTAGACAGCAACGCAAGTGTCGAGCAAAAGCAGTTGGCATTGCGTTTTATCGTGCACATTATTGGCGATTTGCACCAGCCACTGCATGCTGGCAATGGCACTGACCGTGGTGGCAATGATGTCAAAGTGCGCTTCTTCTGGGAAGATTCAAACCTTCACCGCGTATGGGATTCAGGCATGATCGATCAGCGTCAGTTATCTTATTCAGAGTGGGCTGAATGGCTGGGTGCAAAAATCTCTGATGAGCAAGCAAGCGCCTGGTGGGACGCAAATCCTGAAACGTGGATCACGGAATCTACCGGATACAGAGACGAGCTTTATCCAAAAGACGCCAATAACATGTCGTGGAATTACTTGTATGATCACATTCCCACGGTTTCACTCAGACTTCAGCAAGCGGGCGTGAGAATAGCGGCGTATCTTAACGAGGTTTATGCCAGCGAAGAAAAGTCTAATTAATCCACGTCTAAAGGTTCAGGGGACAAAATGACGCCGGTGCTATCAGCATATATGTGATCTTCTGGAAGGAAGGTCACTCCGGCGAAATTGACCGCTAAATCAACATCCCCGGTCTGTTCGTCGTCAGCTAGCACTGGAATGCTGCCCACAGCAAGAATACCGATATCGAGCTCTTCAAGAACATCCACGTCGCGTACGCTGCCATAGCAGATTATGCCTTCCCACTGATTATCAGTTGCTGTTTGCGCAACATTCGCATCCACAAGTGCACGTCGTAGTGAGCCGCCACCATCAATCAATAGCACCTTACCTTCACCATTCTCGGTAACAACCCGGTCAATAAGCCCTTTGTCTTCGTAACACTTGATTGTGGTGATTTCACCGCCAAATGAGAGTCTACCGCCATAACTGGAAAATATTGGTTCGACAACATCAACGCTATCTGCAAACAGATCACATAACTCTGAGGTGTTGTACTCCATGACTATTCCTTAAACATGCTCGCTATACGACTCTTGCAGTCTAGCACCGAGTCTCTGCATTACGCCAGTCTGCTAGCACCAATTGTCATGAACACGTCTTAAAAGCGTCACGTAATTGTCATCCCACAAGATTAATTTAGCCAACATGAGCCGCTACAGGGCCAAGCGAATGTTGCTAAGAGGCATAGTCGACAAAGATCGCAGATTGTTTTACCGAATTTTTAATGCGAGCAGATATATCGGTGCTCGCCCCATATTATTCGTGTCTAAAACAGGTGACGGTTATTTGTACCTGTTTATCGCCGCCATGCTCTGGTTCTTTGACCCTGTGCACGGACAGCTTTTCTTGTACGTAGGCTTGCTAGCGTATTCTCTAGAATTACCTCTGTTTGTGCTTCTCAAGAAACTGCTCAAGCGACCGCGGCCTGCAGATTTGTTGCATAACTTCGATGCTCACATCACACCGGCAGACAAATTCAGTCTCCCCTCAGGGCATACCGCAGCTGCGTTCTTGATGGCCACCATCCTGAGTTATTTTTATCCGCTCATTGCGGGCTTGGTGTTTGTCTGGGCGGGTTTAATTGGCTTATCTCGCGTATTGCTGGGAGTTCACTACCCAACAGACATTCTCGCGGGGGCAGCCTTGGGTACGAGTATCGGACTAGTTAGTATCAGTTTAATGGCGTAAAGGTATGTTAAAAATAGCTTATGGTGTCCAAGGCACTGGAAATGGTCACATCACACGCGCTCGCATCATGGCGAGTGCATTTGCTGAAAGAAACGATGTGCAAGTCGATTACATATTTTCAGGTCGTCCTGCGTCACAATATTTCGACATGCAAGCTTTCGAGGGGTATCAATTATTTGATGGCTTGAGTTTCTCTACCCAACGCGGCCGTGTAAATCACTTTCAAACACTCAAAAACGCGAGACCCCGGGCATTTTTGCGCGACATCAAAGCACTGGATCTAAGCGGATACGATTTAGTGCTCAATGACTTTGAACCCGTCACCGCTTGGGCAGCAAAACGCGCTCAGGTAACTTCTATGTCAATAAGCCACCAAGCGGCTTTCGCACTGGGCGCACCTAAAACCGGAGCTGGCATCATTGATAAACTCATTATGCGCTATTTTGCCCCCTCGGATATTAAGTTAGGCGTGCATTGGTATCACTTTGGTCATTCCATTATGCCGCCGTTTATCCATGATGTCCCAGTGTCTAGCGCTTCTCATACTGACTACCTAGTTTACTTACCTTTCGAATCACGTCAGGATATTAGTAACATGCTAGAGCCGTTGAGTGATGTGACCTTTAGCTGCTTTCATCCACAGGTGAATAGTATTCAACGCGAGGGACACATTACTTGGCACCCAACGGCTGTAGCACCCTTCCAATCTGCCTTAAAGCAATGCAAAGGTGTCATTGGTAATGCCGGGTTCGAGCTTTCAAGTGAAGCTTTAAAACTTGGGAAAAAGCTGCTTATCAAGCCTCTAGCAGGCCAATTTGAGCAGTTATCTAATGTGCATACACTCATGCAACTAGGATTGTGTGATGCGATGTTCCAACTTGATACTGACGCCGTTGAAGAATGGCTCAGCAGCGCAGGTATAGAGCCGATTATTTTCCCGAATAATCCACACGCCTTAATTGATTGGCTCGTGAAGCGCGAATGGGATAATCCGCAACACATTTGTGAGTATCTTTGGAAACAGGTCAAATTTCCTGAACATACAAGACAACGGTTAATGACACTTGCTTTTTAGAGTGTCGATGCGATGATATCGGCCTCGTTCGATAAATTGCTTAAACACTGTGAACAAACCATCTTTTTTGCGTCCGGTCGTCCTTACCTGCCTCTGTGTTTTAACACTCAGCGCTTGTGGCTATCGCGGCGCGCTATATCTACCTGACCAAAATAAGCCTGATCAGACGACTCCCGACAGCACGGTAGAACAGCCTTCAGAAGAGCAACCGTAAATGGATTATTTTACTCAAAAAAATGGCCGCTTATACGCCGAAGACGTGCCAGCAGACACCATTGCTAATGAACAGGGCACACCGTGTTATGTTTATTCCCGCAAGACCTTAGAGCGTCATTGGCGTGCTTTTGATAATGCGGTCGGCAGTCACCCTCACTTGATTTGCTATGCGGTCAAATCAAACTCCAACTTAGGTGTCTTAAGCGTGTTGGCCAAACTTGGCTCAGGCTTTGATATTGTATCTGGCGGTGAGCTAGCGCGAGTAATCGAAGCCGGTGGTGATCCAACCAAGGTAGTGTTTAGCGGTGTGGGGAAAACTGCCGATGAAATTCGTTTCGCGTTGGAGCACGATATCTTCTGTTTTAACGTAGAATCTGAAAACGAATTGCACCGTATCAATGCAGTAGCCGAATCTATGGGGAAACGCGCTAAGATTTCATTGCGTATTAACCCAGACGTAGATGCGAAAACGCATCCTTACATATCCACAGGTTTGAAGGCCAACAAATTTGGTATTGCCAGTGAGCGCGCGATAGAAGTGTATCAATTGGCCGCAAGTCTGCGTCACCTCGAAGTGGTGGGTATGGACTGCCACATTGGCTCACAGCTGACAGATTTAACCCCTTTTGTTGATGCGCTATCTCGCTTGTTGGTGTTGATAGATGAACTTGCCACCTTAGGCATTCATATTCGTCACCTTGACGTTGGCGGTGGACTCGGCGTGCGTTATCGTGATGAAAACCCGCCTCATCCAGATGAGTATGCGGCGGCCATGGCTGATAAATTAAAAGGCCGAGAAGATTTAATGTTGATTTTGGAACCTGGTAGGGCAATCAGTGGTAACGCTGGTATCTTACTGACCAAAGTTGAATTTATAAAAGCCGGCGAAGAAAAGCATTTTGCCATTGTTGACGCCGCGATGAACGATTTGCTGCGTCCCGCGCTTTATTCTGCGTGGCAAGACATTGTACCCGTAGTTGAAAATAATACCGCTCCCACAGCTATGTATGACGTAGTGGGGCCAGTTTGCGAAACAGGTGATTTTCTTGGCAAAGATCGTGAATTAGCGATCTCAGAAGGTGATCTTCTGGCCGTTAGAAGTGCAGGCGCATACGGTTTTGTCATGGCATCAAATTACAACAGTCGTTGCCGTCCAGCCGAGGTCATGGTTGACGGTGAAGACGTTTATGTTGTGCGAGAACGAGAAAAACAAAAAGATCTCTGGAAAGGTGAGCATAAACTTTCGTAAACTAGCGATATAACGAAAATAAAAATGCGCTGTAGATGCAAGTAGAATTCTCAAAAATGCATGGGCTGGGTAATGACTTTGTGGTTATCGACAACGTTACCCAGAATGTCTTTTTGTCCAAAGAGAAAATTCAGAAACTCGCTGACCGAAATTTTGGTATTGGCTTCGACCAACTGCTGATGGTAGAGCCACCATACGACCCGGACCAAGATTTTCATTATCGAATTTTTAACGCAGACGGCTCTGAAGTGTCCCAATGCGGTAATGGTGCCCGCTGTTTTGCGCGCTTTGTGAAGCTGAAAGGCCTGACCAACCGGAATAAAATAGTGGTTAGCACTAAAGCCGGCAAAATGGTGCTTTACATTGAGCGGGATGGAAATGTAACCGTGAATATGGGTAAACCTACATTCACGCCAAATGAAATTCCGATGGTGGCGCAAAAAGAAGAAAAAACTTATGTTATTCGCGCCGATGACCACACTCTTTTCTGCGGTGCCGTATCAATGGGTAATCCACATTGTGTTATGGAAGTAGAAGATGTCCAGAGTGCACAGGTAGACACACTTGGGCCTTTGTTAGAGCGGCATGAGCGCTTTCCAGAAGGTGTCAATGTTGGCTTTATGCAGGTGATAAACCCAAGCTATATTAAGCTTCGTGTGTTTGAACGTGGGGCTGGTGAAACATTAGCCTGTGGCAGTGGGGCATGCGCAGCTGTTGCAATAGGACAAATTCAAGGTAAATTAGGTAAAGATGTGCGAGTTGAATTGCCTGGAGGCAATCTAAAAATTCGCTGGCAAGGTAAGGATAACGTACTAAAAATGACTGGACCTGCAGAACATATTTACGACGGGCAGTTTCAACTATGAAAGATGCAACACAAACTGCTCAATCTTCAGTGACTCCGCTCGAGACCGGCGACGAATTATTGCCGAGCGCGGAGAGTGTACGTACGTTTTTACTGCAGAATCCTGAGTTCTTCTCACATTACCCAGAATTACTCGAAAAGTTAGTTATTCCGCATGAACAACATGGCAGCGTGTCACTGGTTGAAAAGCAAAGTGAGATCCTGCGCAATAAAGTACGTCAATTAAGCCGAAAAATTCATCAGCTGATCGCGATAGCAAAGCAAAATGAGCGTATTTATCGCGTTTATGTCGATCTCAATATCAAGTTGTGGCAATGCAAAGATTTTTCAGACATCCAAAATACACTTGAGCAAGTCATGCTGACGCAGTTAAAGCTTTCAGCTGTCGCGGTTAAGCCTTTTGTGGGTCCTTATGCAATGTCTGAATTGCATCAACGCCTATTCACTGAAAAACATTTCAAAAATAAAGTATTTTATTTCGGTCGCCTCAGTGATCATGAAAAGCACTTATTGTTTGATGAACAACCGGCGGAATCCGTCGTTCTAGTCCGTTTAGGCACGGAAAAAGATTTGGGGATTTTGGCCGTCGGTAGCAATGACCCTGGGCACTTTAACCCCGATATGGATACCTTGTTGCTAACGCAGCTGCAGCAATTTCTTAATATTCTACTGCCCGACGCACTCGGGCTATAGCATGTGGCCCTGCAAAGCTCTATAAAGCAATTAATCGCTGAGTTTATTCAGCATTTACGAGCTGAAAGGGGTCTTTCTGAGAGAACCTGCGAACAATATCAACGTCAGATCACTGCGCTGGTAAACGATGTAAACATAAATGACTGCCGCGATCTTTCCCAAGCACATATCAAGCAAGCAATAATGCAGGCTAGACAACAAGGCTTGAGCGCTCGTAGTACAGCGACTCGTTTATCTGCCATGCGGACTTTTTGCCAATACTTACTGCGCAGACAATTAATCGATGCCGACCCATGCGAGGGCGTTTCCGCACCCAAACAGTCTAAACCACTACCTAAACAGCTCAGCGTAGACGAAGCACAAAGACTGTTAGATGACGCCAGTAACGATGACAATGATCTGCTGAACGTTCGTGATTTAGCGATGTTTGAACTAATGTACGGCTGTGGATTACGCCTGTCAGAACTGACCGATTTAAATCTGCAAGACATTCAACCCGATCATACATTGCGAGTGACCGGCAAAGGGTCTAAACAACGTATATTACCTATCGGAAAGAAGGCGCGCGAAGCGCTGTCTCGTTGGCTTAAATTACGCGCCACCTTTGCTCACGCAGACGCAAAAGCAGTATTTCTCAGTAAACAACAAAAACGAATCTCAAATCGGCAGGTGGCAAACCGGTTAAACCGTATCGCAATTCAACAAGGCCTCGACAGTGCGGTAAATCCGCACAAACTGCGCCACTCATTCGCGACTCACGTACTCGAATCGAGTGGAGATTTACGCGCAGTGCAGGAGTTACTTGGACACGCTAACCTGTCGACGACGCAAGTCTATACACACTTAGACTTTCAACATCTTGCTGCGGTGTATGATAAAGCGCACCCGAGAGCTCGGAAGAAATAGGTATATTATGATTTTCTATCGCCCAATGTCGCCAATATCAGCGCTAAGCTTTGATTTAGATGACACTCTGTATGACAACGGGCCGATTATTCGTGAAGCGACCCATTCATTAAATCAATTCTTAACGCGACAATACCCTACTGTTGCTGCATTGCTGCCCACACATTGGGCAAAACACCGCAAAGCTGCCCTGCTCAATGATCCTCGCCTAGCGTCAGATATGAGCCGTTTACGCCACTGCGTATTACGCGCGCTTGCATCAGATGCAGGCCTTAGCGAAACACAACAAAAAGCTGTTGCTGATGAGGGACTAGAACATTTTTATCACGTTCGCAGTAATTTCTCGATAAATGAGAATATTTATTCTTTATTGAAAGAGTTGAAAAACCATTGCCCGATCGTGGCGATAACCAATGGCAACGTTAATGTTCAGCAAGTTGGTATTGCCGATCTATTCAGCGAGGTTTTCCAAGCTAATATCCATGCCCCAATGAAACCACACCATGCCATGTTTGAATCGGCCTTAGCCCATTTGCAATTGCCGCCTCAACAATTGCTGCATGTTGGCGACAACCTGATCAAAGATGTTTGGGGCGCGCATCGCTTGGGAATACAAACAGCTTGGTTCGCCTGCAACCGGCAGATGGACCTATCCTCTGAGCGCACGCACGTGCTACCGACTTTACAACTTGATTGCTTGCAGGAACTAACCCAACTATTTTAAAGAATAACTATTCTTTATCTTCTAGTACGTTCTGCTTCATGGAATCGCAAGGCATACAGCAATCGGGTTTACCCACAATTTTTGCTGGCACGCCTACAACTGTTACGCCACTGGGTACATCACTAAGCACCACACTGCCAGCGCCAACTTTGGAGCCCTTGCCAATTTCAATATTACCTAATATTTTTGCACCAGAGCCCAGCATAACCCCTTCACGAATTTTAGGGTGGCGATCGCCGGATTGATTACCCGTCCCTCCGAGCGTTACGTTTTGCAGAATAGACACATTGTCTTCGACAACGGCGGTTTCACCGATAACAATGCCCGTGGCATGATCAAACATAACACCTTTACCGATACTCGCTGCGGGGTGAATGTCTACACCATATACTTCAGAATTCCGGCTTTGTAGAAATAATGCTAAGTCATGACGGCCGTTGTGCCACAAGTGATGCGCTAAGCGGTGCACTTGCACGGCTTGGAACCCTTTAAAGTACATCAAAACGGGTAAGTAAGCTTCAACAGCTGGGTCACGATTGACGATAGCCGTTATGTCACACATGGCGGCTTCTACAATATCGGGCGACAACAAGTAGGCTTCATCAAACACCTCTCGTACCGCCAGCACTGGCATCACGCTATCGGTTAATTTATTGGCAAGAATAAAGCTGAGTGAGCTTTCAAAATTGTGATGCGCAAGAATACAGGCATGCACATAACTGGCAAGCAGGGGTTCATGCTTAATGGTCGCCTGTGCTTGTTGCTTTAGGGTTAACCAAAAAGACTGCGTGTCTGTAGACGTTAGGTGCATGTGAAAATTCCTTAGTCAGATACTATGAATGTAAGGGCATTCATCCCTAAATCAATATAACCGGATTAAAAACCATTTTGTTTCATCGTGCCGTGTAGTCATTTACCCAAACGCATCTAACCCGCCGTTTACTGCGGGTTTAGCGAAGCCAGCTTTTCTTCAATAAGGGGAACTAAATAAGCCAGCTGTTGCTGCTTCGCAAACACAAGTGCACGTTGATATGTTTGCGTCGCTTCAGTGATATCGCCCTTTGCCTCAAAGGTTGCAGCCAAACCTGCCCAGGCTTTAGCTGCTTGAGGACTTACTTCAATCCAATAATGATAAATTCGCTCTGCTTCGTGGTATTTTTCTTGTCCTCTTAAACGACTCGCAGCCGCTCTCAAACAATTCGCGTTGCGGCGAAGATCGGTATTTGGTGTAACGGTAAATCCAATGGCTGAGCTCAAGCTATCATAGTATGCAAACAATGCATCAACTGGCTTTTCTTGCTGCAAGAACTCTCTGAACTTCATGCTCATATCCCAATCTTTACGCGGGAAAATCAAGTCCAAAGCGCTTAGAAGCCCTGGTAGCGCCATCGAATAATGGCCGTAATTGTCTATATGCTCCACGCGCAGCTTAAAATTTCGCGAGGTGTAAGGCTTTAATGCTTCTTGTAGTGCCGTCACATTACTCTGTCGCGCAGGGTTACTAGCGGCCTCCTGCTGCGCCGACGCGACATACAAATAGCCTTTCCGATCCGGTGTTTTCGCTAAGCTTTCTGCAATCTTTTCGATAAACGTCGTATCAGGTGAATAGCCCATGCCGATGACATCTGTCGCGGCGAATACGATGTGTGCATTAAATAGCTCTGGCGATTTCCACAACGTGTGTAAAGTAAATGCTGCTGAAGGAGACATACCAATCAACACCCTGAAGTCATGTGTGCGGTACGTTTTATCAATGAGTGGAACTAACTCCTCTTGCATAAATGCGAGGTATTTATCAGCCTCTCCACCGGCAAATCCATCTAGACGAGAATCTGGCGCAACTCGCCAACCGCTTTTACTGGCGTAAATTTCCGGCCCCCATGCATAATCCTCGTCACTGTCAATCGCTACGACGATGGCTTTCGGCATACCAGCAGTTTGCCCTAAATGAGTTATCACGCCGGCAACTGATTGGGACAACACCCAACCATCGAGGGTGTAGATCACTGGGTAGCGAATGTGATCAGCCATCTGATAGTAATCTTCAGGCAGATAAACATGAACCTTGGGTGGGTTCTCCAATATCGTTGAAGAAAGCGTCAACGCTGTAGCATGCGATAGGGGATTCTCATCTACAATAGTAGCGGATGGTCCTATCGCCAGAGAGACTTGTGTAAAAACAAGAAAACAGAATGTCAGTAATAAGCGCATAATGGGTATTTAAGCCGAGTTGAATTATCAACGGGCAAAATACACCAATACCAACCATAATCACTTGCAAAACGGTCAAGTAAAAACTGCAAACGCCCACTGCCCGTGAAACACGTTTGCTTACAATTTGCTCACCCGGCTTAAACTTTTCATATTTGCCTTGCGACTCACACAAAAATGAATAGGAATTTATACCCATGCGCAAGATAACTGCATTTCGCCAGATTTCGCCCTTTCTGCTTTGTTTTGTCATTGCGAGCGTCAATGCAGCGACAGCAAAACTGCCGGGGACACCTTCTTTTGAACGCTTGGGTGCAGCGCCCATGTTTAACTTCGCAGGTGTGCAAAGCGATATTGGCAGTTCTCCTACGCGTATTTTGGTGCTAGGCACATCACACTTGGCATACCAGCCCAAAGAATCTTTTGATCCTGCACACTTATCGATTGTGTTGGACCGGCTAACAGCTTTCTCACCCGATATTATTGCCATCGAAGCCGTTAACGGGCGCACGTGTGACGAAATACAACGATATGACGCACTTTACCCTTCCGTACAGCAGTACTGCACAGATACTCAAGAGGTACTTAAAAGCTTAAACATGACAAGACCCGAGGCGGCTTCGGCAGTAGAAAAATTTAAACGACACTGGCCTCAAGCACCCTCGCCAGCCGACAGAAGACGTCTTGCCTTGATGCTTTATGCCTCAGGTGAGATTTGGTCAGCAACGCTTCAATGGGCAAAGTTAACCAGCAACCAGCGTATCCCAGCAGATGGCGTTACAGATCCATTAGTCAACGCTTTAAATAAAAACATCAATTCTCGCAATGAAAATAACCTGATTGGCGTGGAAATCGCTCACAGAATGCAACTCGACATGATCACTATGATGGATGACCATTCGGCAGATTATATTTACCTTCATGCACCAGAGTCATTGCTTCCCGCGATACAAGCGGTATGGAAAAAAGAACATCCTTTGCAACAACAAGTTGAGCAGATGTTAGACTCACTAACCGGTTCCCCAGAAGCCATGTTGAAAAACTACTTGTACATCAATTCTGCTGCTTACCAACGCTACACTATCGAAAATGATTTTGGACTGGCGACCGCCTCAACGGATCAAAACGGCGTTGCCCGCCAATATGTTGCCTGGTGGCAGGTGCGTGGATTGCGAATGGCAGCAAATGTACTGGAAGCGGCTGGCAATCACCCCGGTGCAAACGTGCTTGTGATTACAGGCTCTTCGCATAAGGCTTATTTTGAGAGTTACCTCGATCAAATGCACGATATTGAGTTAGTCAGTGTTGAATCCGTGCTTACGCCATAACTTGTAATTCTTAATCTTTTAACAATGCTAAGGGTGTTTTAATTACTTAAGCTTGCCTGTTAATAATACTGTGAAAGAGTGCCCATTGCTCCTAATAGCAATGGCTAACACTGGCTTAGATACTGCCTATTTGTATGCGCCAATGAAAGCCAAACGCTATAACAACTGAAAGAAAATTGGTTATTCATCCATTCTTTGATAGTTTCTTAATGTTTATCAATTCCATGGAAACCAGTAGTGAATAAACCGTCTAGCCATGATGAGGATTATCAAGCGCTCAGCGAGCTGTATATTTTCGAAGAGATCTACAACTTCGCCAAAGCCTCAACCGGCTTAGCCATAGCGATTTCTTACCTCATTTTGTTGTTGTCGAGCATGGCCTATCTGTATGTATTTTATGGTGAATTTAATGTGCAGATAGTTAAATACATAACGTTTGAAGATATCCTCGCAACCCCTCTAAAAAACCCTCTTTTTCTGTTTATCTTGTTAATGATCTTGTGTGTCCTTTCTATTGCGGATGCTGGGAACAGAATGGGTGCGCGCTATCGACTAGAGTATGCTGACAAACCCAAACCCATTTTGGTAAAGGTATTGATATATGCTTTCTGGGCTCCCAAAAATAGAAAGACAAACATTAAAACCACAGGGAGCATTGTCGTTTTATCCTTTTGTGTATACGTGTATGCAGCTGCGCACATGGAAGCGAATGGCATTAAAGAAGGTAAAGGATCAAAAGCCGAAATTACTCTAGCCGACGATACCAGCAAGGTTTTTGTGACCTTATTAGGCAGCACCACGAATTATGTGTTTACTTATGATCATGAAGAGCAAGAAGCCATCATTTACTATGTAGAGTCTATCCGCTCATTAAAAGAACTAAGGGAAAGTGGCGCGGCAGAACAAGAAACACAAAAACAAACGCCTAAAGCCGACATTAACGTGTAATCTATGCCACCAGAGTAAGCGCATAGGCAAGTACCTGACGAGAAATTATAGGTTGGTGTCTGTCTTATGTGAGTACCATTTTACATTAAATCAAACGACTAGTGCTGTATAAATTAACAGATAAACTGGTATACTGGCGGTTTGTTGTAGCCATTATCAAAGCACTATGGATGTCTCTCGTTTACTCGACGATTTAAATGATAAACAACGCGATGCCGTTGCCGCTCCCCCCTCAGATATGCTGGTTCTTGCAGGTGCAGGCAGTGGCAAAACGCGCGTATTAGTACATCGTATCGCTTGGCTGATGGAAGTTGAGCATATTGCTTCCCATAGTATTTTGGCCGTGACCTTTACCAATAAAGCTGCGCGCGAAATGCGCGGTCGCATCGAGTCTTTGATGGGCCAATCGCTACACACTATGTGGATTGGTACTTTTCACGGTTTAGCCCACCGTTTATTGCGCAGTCACTATGAAGAAGCGCGTTTACCTCAAAGTTTCCAGATACTCGATTCCGATGATCAATACCGCTTAATTCGGCGAGTGTTAAAAAGCATGAACTTGGATGAAAAACACTATCCGCCCAAGCAAATTCAATGGTTTATCAATGGGAATAAAGACGAGGGGTTGCGTCCTGAGCATGTTGAAACTCATAACGACCCAACACAAACACGTATGCGCGAAATCTATACGGTTTATCAGCAAACCTGCGATCGAGCGGGCTTAGTTGATTTTGCTGAATTACTGTTGCGCGCCCACGAATTGTGGCTAAATAAGCCTGCGCTATTAGCGCATTATCAACGCCGTTTCCGCGCCATACTGGTTGACGAATTTCAAGATACTAACAACATCCAATACGCTTGGTTAAAGCTGCTCGCAAGCGGTGATAACAATATGATGATCGTTGGGGATGATGACCAATCCATTTATGGCTGGCGCGGTGCAAACGTCAATAATATTCAATATTTCTTACGTGACTTCGAAGGCGCGAATACTATCCGGCTCGAGCAAAACTACCGTTCAACAGGCACGATCCTCAAGGCTGCCAATGCCGTAATCGACCACAATCAAGGCCGTTTGGGTAAGGAGTTATGGACCGATGGAGAAGAAGGCGAGCCAATTGCCTTGTATGCCGGTTTTAATGAAATGGATGAAGCGCGATTTATCGTTTCACAAATCAAGCGGTGGCACGATTACGGCAATGCGCTCAGCGACTGTGCGATCCTGTACCGCAATAACGCCCAATCTCGCGTATTAGAAGAAGCCTTGTTACATCAAGCTATCCCCTATCGCATATATGGCGGCTTACGTTTCTTCGAACGCCAAGAAGTAAAAGATGCGTTAGGCTATCTGCGAATGGTCAATCAACCCCTCGACGATGCCGCATTTGAGCGTGTTGTAAATACACCCACACGCGGGATTGGCGAGCGAACATTAGCCCAAATCCGCGAAAGTGCACGCACGCTAGAGCAATCGATGTGGCAAACCAGTCTTACCTTATTAGCTGAGAAACGCTTGTCTGGACGCGCAGCAACCTCGTTGCAAGGTTTTATAGAGCTAGTGTTGTCATTGAAAGAAGCAATGGCAGATGAACCACTTGAAAAGCAAGCTGACATTGCGATTAAGCGCTCGGGCCTTTTTGCCATGTATCAAGCCGAGAAGGGCGAAAAAGCCCAGTCTCGTATCGAAAACTTAGAGGAATTAGTGTCGGCGTGTAAAGCGTTTGAGATGCCTGACGATGTCGAAAACATGACCATGTTAGATGCCTTCTTAGCCCATGCGTCTCTGGAAGCGGGTGAAGCACAAGCCGATAGCCATCAAGATGCAGTGCAAATGATGACTATTCATACGGCAAAGGGTCTTGAGTTCCCTATGGTATTCCTTGCTGGTGTAGAAGAGGGAATGTTCCCTGGTCAGCAAAGTTATGATGAACCAGGCCGCTTAGAAGAAGAGCGCCGGCTGTGTTATGTCGGAATGACGCGCGCGATGCAGAAGCTGTATATCACGTATGCAGAATCGCGACGCGTTTACGGTCAAGATAAATACCACACACAATCACGCTTCATAAAAGAGATGCCCCAAGAGTGTATTGAAGAAGTCCGCTTGCGCAATACCATCACACGCCCAGTGCAAAACCGTTTTAGCCAACAATCGACACAAGAAGCTTTCGATGATAGTGGTTTTGCATTAGGTGACCGAGTAATGCACCCGAAATTTGGTGATGGCACTTTATTAAATTGTGAAGGCTCAGGCCCACAAGCGCGAGTGCAGGTTAATTTTGACGATGTAGGCACCAAATGGTTGGTATTGAGCTACGCTAAATTATCGAAATTATAGCGTGCATGGTATACATTTAAGTTATCTATGACGCGGTGATCTCAGCATGCAAAAGAAAGTACTGGTTATTGAAGATAGTTCTATCAGTATGAACATCATCAAAAAACTGGTCCAGCAGGCAAAGCTGCTGCCGATTTGCGCGTCCACTCTCACTGAGGCCAGGCACTTATTCGGTGAGTCCAACCCAGAAGAATACTTGTGTGCCGTCGTTGACTACAACCTGCCAGACGCCCCTTTCGGTGAGGCCATTGACTATACTATTGCCAGTTTTCTGCCCACGATTGTAGTAACCGGCAGGGTGGATGACGAAACCCGTAATCACGTGCTTGGCAAAGAAGTTGTCGATTATATTCCCAAAGAGAATGCACAGGTTTATGACTACCTGAGTCGCCTGATGGCACGTCTAGAAAAAAATAAACAGATTGGTGTACTGGTCATTGATAGCTCACGTAATAGCAGGACCCAAATGAGTTCTATGCTGCGTCGACACAATTTCCAAACGTATGAAGCCGATTGTGCTGAAAAAGGCATTGCCATGTTGCATGAACGAGACAACATTCAGCTGGTGATCACCGATCAATTTATGCCCGACATGACCGGCACTGAGTTAGTTGCTGAATTGCGAAAATCATTACCCAAAGAGCAATTGGCGATAATTGGTGTGTCGTCTGGAAACAGTGGCCTACTGTCTGCTCGATTTTTGAAAAGCGGCGCTAACGACTTCTTGCATAAGCCTTTTTGCCAGGAAGAGTTTTTGGTGCGTATTAACCAAAATGTCGAATACATCGAAAACGTAGAAGCCATCCGTCGAGCCGCTAACTCTGACTACTTAACCGGGCTACCAAATCGCCGACATTTTTTCTATTCAGTGAATCATGTGTCGCGCAATCAACCTGAAAATCAAGCCGTTGCATTGGTTGACTTAGATCACTTTAAGCAAATCAACGATACCTATGGTCATGACGCGGGTGATAAGGTGCTCAAAGAGGTGGCGAAGCTCCTTGCGAGCCAATTTTCAGATGTGCATGTTTCTCGCTTTGGTGGCGAGGAATTCTGTATTTACCTACCCGATCATGCACCCGCTCAAGTAGTCGAGCGTCTGGATGCCTTTAGAGAGTCTTTGGCACAAAAACCCATCCGCTTTCAACAAGAAGATATCAAGATTACTGCCAGCATCGGTGTAACCACAGTAGGGCGCAAAAACTTGGATGCAATGTTAGCCACGGCCGACGTGCTGCTATATCAAGCCAAATCAAGCGGTCGTAACCAAGTGGTTGATGATATCGCTTAAACCGGCCTTGCTTTTGCCGCTTTGCGAGTCAGGCGATAATTGCGCAACGAATCCCAACAAAAGATAACCAAGGCGGTCCAAACAAAGCCAAAGGTTATGACACGCGCTTGGTCTATAGGCTCGTTGTAAAAGAAAACCGCCAAAATAAACATAATGCTTGGGCCAATATACTGGAAAAACCCCAGTGTAGAGTACTGTATCCGTCTAGCCGCCGCGGTAAAACAAAGCAACGGTGCGGTAGTGACCAAACCCGCCATGATAAGCAAAATATTGATATCAAAGGTATTGGCTAACATATTGCTCGATGGACTTGCATACAATGACCAATAAATCACGGCCAACGGCAGCATCATCATGGTCTCAATAAGCAGACCCGGTAGAGAATCTACCGCAACAGTTTTACGCAACAAACCATACAACGAGAAAGAGACTGCAAGCACCAAGGCTATCCACGGCAAATAACCTAGCCCCGCTATTGCCACTGCGACACCGCTGATTGCCAACAACACCGCCACTTTTTGTAGCCGCCGCAGGCGTTCACCTAGAAATATACGGCCAAACAAAATATTAAATAACGGATTGATGTAATACCCTAAACTGGCTTCCAACAGATGGTCATTATTCACGGCCCAAATAAACAATAACCAATTACCGGCAAGTAGCACGCCAGCAACAAGTAATATCAACATGACCTTCTTTGAGGTGATGGCCGCTTTTACTTTGCTCCAGTTATTTCGCAGTGTAATCAATACAATTAAAATAACCGCCGACCAGACAACGCGATGGACCAATATTTCGGTCGCTGGCATATATTGCAACAGCTTGAAGTACATGGGTGCAAAGCCCCACATGCCATAAGCCGCGATGGCAAAAAGTACACCTGCACGTGTTTGTTGTTCAGAGGTTGTCATTAAGGATATTCACCGGCACGGCTAAAGCGCGCATTGTGCGCGATCCAGCGTGAGTTTTACAATAGAAAAAGAGTTCCCAAACCTAAAAAAGCGACAAAGCCTACTATATCAGTGACCGTTGTCAGTATTACCGAACCAGACAATGCTGGATCAATTTTGAGCTTATCCAAAAGAACAGGAATAAACACACCAGCACAGGCTGCGCTGATGATATTCACCAATATGGCTAGTGCGATAACAAACCCTAATACCGGATTAGCAAACCAGAAATAAGCCACAATGCCAATCACCAACGCCCATACGACACCATTCACTCCACCCACCTGAAATTCTTTTTTCAATAGTGCCTGAACGTTGGCTGCCGTGACCTGTTTCAATGCTAAACCACGCACAATCAGGGTTAATGTTTGACTGCCGGCAATCCCCCCCATACTCGCAACAACGGGCATTAATACTGCAAGCGCGACAACCTGTTGTAACGTGGCTTCAAATAAACCGATAAACCAGGATGCCAGAAAAGCGGTTAATAAATTGATACCCAACCATAAGGCACGGTTTTTAGCGCTTTTCGCCACCGGCGAGAATAAATCTTCGTCCTCATCCATACCTGCTGTTGCCATTACTTGGCGCTCATAATTCTCGTTGATCAACTCAGACGCCGCACCTATATCCAGTCGCCCCACCAGCTTATTATTCTCATCGACTGCGGGGAGAGAGGTGTATCCAGAACGCTGCACTAACAATGAAGCCGAAACGTTTTCTTCATTGGCTTTCAACACCGTTAAGCCATCTTCAGCCAGCTCAACTAATGGGATATGCTCTGCAGCATTGAAAACACGAGCAAGCTTAACGGCTTCTGCAAACTGTCCAGAACGATTGAACAAGTAGATAGAATCACAATAGGCGGGTACACCTCGGCGTATCAAACGAATCCCTTCTCTGACTTTCGCATTTAACGGCAACACCAACATATCGTGATTCAACCAGTGACCAATTTGGTCCACCGGATACTGAGTTGCATCATCAAAGTAGGCCTGTTGTTGGGAGTCTAGCGCTTCATAAGCTCTGTCGACTAATCGGTTCGGCAGTGAATCCATCAACTCCAAAAGATCTTCAGCATCAATATCGCTGAAAATACTCGCCCATTGATCTTGTGGCGTTGCATCAATCAGAATTTCACGAGGGTCCGCACGCATCTCAACCAATACATCAAGCATGCGGTGCTTAGGTAGTGCGCTAAACGTTGAGATCCGTTGTTCAACTGGCAGTGACTCAAGGACTAGTGCGATATCGGTGTTATCTAACTCTAACATTGCCGACGAACGCGCAATTTGTGACGTTTCCTCAGGAGTACTGACTAACTCTTCGATCAATTCAGGTAACTGTTCAGTCATTGTTCGATCCTTAAAAACTTGTCATATATAGCCAGTGAAGGTTGACGTGAAAATGCGTATCATAGGCCTTTCGATACACCTATGTAGTTTATCACCAATTTATAACAACATGCATTCATCCACACCTGACATTGAAAATATTCATTCTCCGACGCAAATATTAGCGCAGGTGTTCGGCTACACGACGTTTCGTGAAGGGCAACTCACTGCTATAGAAAATACCCTAGCGGGACGAGACAGCTTAATACTGATGCCCACCGGCGGCGGTAAATCATTATGTTATCAGGTGCCCGCATTGCTGATGAAAGGTGCTACGTTGGTTGTTTCACCATTAATTGCACTTATGCAAGACCAAGTTGAGCAACTGAAACAGAACGGGGTCAGCGCTGCGTTCATTAATAGCAGCTTAGACGAAGAAGCTCTCGCGCAAACATTTGCCGATGTACAACAAAGCCGGATTAAAATCCTGTATGTCGCGCCTGAACGTCTGCTGCAACCTCGCTTTCTACAATTTTTAAAGTCAATTCCTATTGCCGCTTTCGCCATAGATGAAGCCCACTGCGTATCACATTGGGGGCATGATTTTCGCCCCGAATATCGCCGTTTGGGCGAATTAAAGCAGCACTTTAATGATGTTCCAGTTATGGCGCTCACCGCTACTGCAGACATCACTACACAAGCCGACATTCAGCATCAATTAGCATTGGCCGACCCTTTAGTCCTTAAAAGCAGTTTTGATCGACCGAATATTCGCTACCACGTGCTGCCTAAATACAAGCCTTTCGACCAGATCATTGCCTACCTGAAACAGCAAGAAGGTAGCGGTATCATTTACTGCAATAGCCGCCGTAAGGTTGATGAGTTAAGCCAAAAGTTACATAAGTTTGGCATGAAGGCGGCTGGCTATCATGCTGGCATGGACAATGAAGAGCGCGAATGGGTGCAGCGGCGCTTCCAAACAGATGCGATTGATATAGTCGTTGCCACGGTCGCCTTTGGCATGGGGATCAACAAAAGTAATGTTCGCTACGTCATTCATCATGACGTGCCGCGCAGTATCGAAGCCTACTATCAAGAAACCGGGCGCGCTGGCCGCGACGGAATGCCTTCCGAAGCGTTACTGTTATTTGATGAAAAAGATGGCGCTCGTATTCGCCAGTGGATAGCCATGGGTAACAGTGAGCGAGAGTCTATTGAAACGCAAAAGTTTTCAGCCATGGAATCCTTCGCCGAAGCACAAACCTGTCGTCGCCAAGTATTACTCAATTATTTCTCTGAATTTGCTGGCACAGCTTGCGGCAACTGTGATGTTTGTTTAGATCCACCGCGCCATTTTGACGGGCTTGTGACGGCACAAAAAGTACTGTCATGCATCTTACGTATTCAACATCCGGTATCAGCGCAATATGTGATTGATGTGCTGCGCGGTAAAAACTTAAAACGTATCGTTGAAAACAAACACCATGAATTATCCACCTACGGGATTGGTAAATCAGAGTCTGATACCTATTGGCATAGCATCATTAATCAACTCGTGCACAAAGGTTATTTGCGCATAGACATTACGCAAGGCGCAGCACTTAGACTGACGGACGCAGCTCGAGATGTGTTGCGCGGCACGATAGAATGCAATCTTGCCATTCCACGTTTGTCATTGAAAACAGACAAACCATCACCGCACAGTAAGAATTACGATAAACGCTTGTTTGCGCGCCTTAAGCAGTTGCGTAAATCTATTGCCGATGAAGACAACGTGCCGCCGTTTGTTGTCTTCAGTGACGCCTCACTCGCAGACATGGCAGCAAAGATGCCAACCAATAAAAACGAATTTTTGGCTATTTCAGGCGTCGGCGCAACCAAGCTGGAACGCTATGGTGAAGCGTTCCTGACAGCCATTACCAACTATTTGGAAAACTTAAGCGACACAGCTTAAGCGTAATCGTAGCGACCGCCCTTGGCTAACGCTCGCTGGTAGGCATCACGTGCTTGCACGCGTTCAACAAATGCGGCGATATTTGGCAGCGCCTGCTTGCCCTGTTTTGCAATTATCGCCTCCAACGGAAAGCTCATTTGAAAATCCGCCGCGCTGAGTACATCGCCTAAAAACCAAGTTTTATCTGACAGATGCCGTTCAACAAACGCTATGTTGGCTGTGATATTAGGCCCAAAATAAGCATCCATCACCGCACTAACGAACTTATCTACTATGAAGCGCACAAAAAAAGGCGAGGCTTTTTCTCGCCCCTTATCCAACACCATCTTAGTCACCAATGGTGGCATGAAACTACCTTCAGCGAAATGATTCCAGAACAGTTGTTCTTGTTTTTGTTGTGGTGTTAAAGCCGATAGCACCTCACCATTTCCGTAGTGTGTGACGAGATATTCAATAATGGCTCCCGATTCTGCAATCGTTGCTTCGCCATCTGTGATAACCGGCGATTTTCCTAATGGATGAACAAGTTTCAATTCGGCGGGTGCTAGGTTTGTTTTCGCATCACGCTGATAAGTTTTCAGCGTGTAATCGATTTCGAGCTCCTCAAGCAACCATAAAATACGTTGAGAACGCGAATTATTGAGATGATGTAAAACCAACATACAAGGGTCCTAATGCAGATGTTATCCGATAGATACACTCGTAGGCTGAATTTGGTTTACTGCGTCCCTTTAACTTTAGGTGGTAAGCTACTGAAATAGGCGGCAAGGTTTTCAATTTCGGTATCGCTTAACCCTTTCGCCATAGGGGTCATTTGCATATGGCGGCGTAACCCATCTCGATACGCTTTTAACGATTCAACTAAATACAGTTCATTCTGCCCTGCCAAATTGGGGTAGTTTGGAATAAACGCCATACCGTCATTGCCGTGGCATCCTGCACATACCGTTGCACGTTTTTTCCCAGCTTCAGCATCACCGGCATAAAGTGGTGTGCTTATTCCGAGTGTAATAAAAATTGCGACCATTGATCGCATTACTATCTGTTTGCGTGCTGTTACCATAGGTCCAACGTTTCCCTTTTTTTCGAATTATGCAACTAAGCTACACTTACGCCAATGAATTGCAAGCGTTGACATCTTCAGTGTCGGTACACCCATTGAAAGGTCAACGGTTAGCCATGACAAACCATGCACTGTCTGGTGAGTTAGGTATCGCTGATTCGGTTTGGCAAGGTGAATGGCAAGCATTGCTCAATGATAAACAAAGCCCTTGGCAGCGACATGCTGTTGCTCAGAAATATGGTGGTCATCAGTTTGGTCAATGGAATCCTTATTTGGGAGATGGCCGTGGGCATTTACTGGCAGAGATCACTTCGTCTGCAGGCGCGCGCCTAGATTTGCACCTCAAGGGCGCTGGTCCTACACCCTATTCACGTCATGCTGATGGTCGCGCTGTGCTGCGTTCAACGATTCGAGAGTATATGATCAGCGAGGCGATGCACGCCCTTGGTGTACCCACGTCTCGCGCGCTTTGTTTATTCACTAGTAACGAGGGTGTTCAACGGGAAACGCTAGAGCCCGGTGCCATGTTAATTCGTACATGCCCAAGTCATATTCGTTTTGGTCATTTTGAGTACTTTCACTACAGCGGACAAAAGGACGAACTGGACGCTTTATTTGAGTACTGTTTTAAACATCACTTTGCTGACTTAGCTGATACCGACAATAAGTACCAGGCATTGTTACAACAGATAGTGACATCAACAGCTTGGATGATTGCTCATTGGCAGAGCCTCGGCTTTAACCACGGGGTTATGAACACCGACAATATGTCGATCCACGGTATAACCTTTGATTATGGTCCGTATGCATTTTTGGATGATTTTAATCCTCAGTACATTTGTAATCATTCGGATCACAACGGGCGCTATGCATTTGATCAACAGCCTGGTATCGCGCTATGGAATTTAAATGCGTTAGCGCAAGCGTTTACCGGATACATTGATGTAAACATGATCACGGAAGCGCTAAGCCTGTTCGAGCCAACGCTTATCCGCAGTTACCACCAGCTAATGAATCGCAAATTCGGTTTTCCCCACTCTCGCGAAGAACACGCAATGAGTGAAAAGGCATCAGAATTGCGACAACGCTGGTTTCAAATGCTTCAACAACAACAGCGCGATCACAGTATAAGCTTTAGATTACTGTCTTCAGCACAAAGTCATCCACAGCGTATCATTGACCACTTTATTGATCGGCAAGCAATTAGCCAATGGTTAAAGGAATACACCGCAATATTAGAAAAGCAGAATGTAGATGCAACTGATTTAGATGCAATAAACCCCAGAGTTGTGCCGCGAAACCATATACTGCAAAGCGCTATTGAAGCGGCCTATGAGGATGACTTTTCACTTTGCGAAGCCCTATTTGAAGCAATCACTCATCCATTTAGTAACGACCCACAGTATGAATTATTTGCTCAACCACCCGCGGATAACGAGAAAGGGCTTGCATTAAGTTGTAGCAGTTAGCCTATACTGTAACTACTATACTGTTTGCACGCTTTGTGCCGACAATCCTGATAATTACAATAAAATAAGGTAACCGTTTGTCTATCACGCCCAACGCTCTGAAAACCGCTATTCAGCGTTGCCTGTTTAGTTTGATGGTATGCATTGTATTGTTACCTATCAGTGTTTCGGCCTCCAACGACATCGTTCACGACATTCAAATTGATAGCTTGCACACGACGACAGATATAGTTGCCCACGCAGAGTCATTGCGCACCGATTCATATAAACGCTTAAGTGAAATTCAGCTACTGGATGGTTGGTCAGCGGCGTGGAACAGTGAGCCATTGCAAGAAGAGCAAAGTTTGTGGATACGAACCCGCGTCAACAATCAATCTACAGCATTACAAACACTGTATTTGTCAATTGCGGATCCAACATTAGATGTTGTGGATATTTTTGTCATCGATGAACTCGGTCGTATTGTCGCTTCACATTTGATGGGGGCTGACAAGGATTTTGAATTACGCCCCATCAGTCATCGAAATTTTATCGCGCCCATATCACTCAGTGGCAATGCATCCGTCACGGTGTACATTAAAATCAGTGACGAAGGGCCTCTACTGATGCCCATTACGCTGAAAGATGCTGAAGCGTGGGTATTAGAACAACAAAATATGCAGGTTCTGTTTGGTATTTTTGTCGGCGCATTGACCGTATTTACGTTGTACTTCCTAACGACCTATCTGATTTTAAAAAGCCCAGTACGTTTTTGGTTCTCACTTACCTGTTTTGTGTTGATGCTCTTTATTCTAAATGTGCATGGATTTATCGGGCAGATTACGCACATCACCGAACACTCGGGTCTTTTCAGTGCGATATTTCTGACGCTGTTAATGGGGCTCATGGGAAAGGTCTGCACCTCGCTTTTTGTACGCACGTCAGCAATCATTAAGTATCTGGCGCTGTTTCTCCCCATTGGTATATTGCTCAATGCATTTCTAACACCCGAAATCTGGATTGTTGCGGTTAACAGCATCATTGTTGTGGGCTGTGTTGTTATTCAGTGCGTAATGGCACTGCAGTACTACTTCCGTTTAAGTAGCCGACCAGGTTTTATATTCGTCATAGGTTGGCTTTTTATTTCGCTCGCGGCAGGTCTGAATCTTTATCTGTATGAATATCTCGGTGATATCGATGCTCTCAGCACGTTGTTGATCATTTTATTCGTGACCATGGGTGTGTTAACCGTCGGGGTGTCAATTGAAATCAATCAACAAGTACTGATGCGCCTAGAACAGACGAGACAAGAAAAGCGTATCGACAGCCTCAGCCAATTCTATCAACTGTTTAGAAATTCCGCCGAAGGTTTATATACATCGACGACCGATGGCATCCTACTATCGGTTAATCCCGCGATGTGGCAATTGTTTGGTTACGAAAGTGAAGATGAAATGTTGTCTTCCATCCAAAGTACCGATGAGTTTTATGCGGATAAGAGTGATAGAGACGTACTCATTGGTGAGCTTCGCACTAACAAAACCGTATTAGGCCGTGAATTCCGCGGACTCAGAAAAGATGGTTCAGAATTCTGGTTTTCCCTGTCTTGTCAATTACATAACGATGGAGACCAAACATTCTTGTATGGCTCTTTGTTTGATGTTACCGAACGTAAGCAATCCAATATTAGCCTTGAATATCTAGCTACCCATGATTCTCTCACCGGAGTAAATAATCGTCGAGAGTTTGAACGGCAACTTCAATATCAGCTTAGTCAGCCTTTTAATGCTGATCAGCCCATGATTTTACTTTACATGGATTTGGATCAGTTCAAAGTGGTCAACGATACCTGTGGACACAAAGCGGGCGATGCTCTGCTACAACAATTAGCCCGATTACTCGATGAAGGCGTGGGTGAACGGGGATTACTTGCAAGGCTAGGTGGAGATGAGTTCGGTGTGCTGTTAACCAACAGCGATAATGATGAAGCCTATGTGTTAGCCAATAGACTTCTCAACATTGTGTCCGATTTCCGTTTTATGTGGGAGAACAACGTTTTCTCTCTCGGGATCAGTATTGGATTGGTTGAACGCACAGAGAAAATTGATTCGCCTGAACAAATGATGAGTATGGCCGATGCGGCTTGTTACATTGCCAAAGAGCAAGGGCGAAACCAAATCCATCGCTATTCATTAAATGACATAACAACCAAGCGATATGAGAGTGAGCTCAATTGGCTTGCCCATATAAATGAAGCTTTGGAGCAAAATAATTTTCAGCTGTATTACCAGCATTACCAACCACTGCACAAAATGAGCGATGGTCACCGCTATGAAATCTTGCTGAGAATGCAAACCAGTGATGGTGAACTGGTGCCGCCGGGCGCATTTTTACCTGCAGCGGAACGATACTCGTTAGGTGCTAAAATTGACCGCTGGGTGATCCACAACTATTTCGCCTGGCTGAATCAAAACCCAGAACACATGACGGCGCTGCGCAAAAGTAACATCAACCTGTGTGGGCAGTCGTTAGCGGATCGCGACTTTAAGCTTTATGTTTTGAATGCGTTCGAAAAATTCTCAATCCCATACGACAAGGTTTGCTTTGAGATTACAGAAGGCATGGCCATCATTAAAATGGATGAAACCTTGGAATTCATCAAAACCTTTAGCCAACTCGGTTGCAAATTCGCATTAGATGATTTTGGCAGTGGCTTTTCCTCTTATGGTTATTTAAAGCAACTACCAGTACAGTACGTCAAAATTGACGGCGCGTTTGTTCGAGATTTACTCTCCGACCCCATAGATCTTGCCATGGTGCGATCCATCAACGATGTGGCAAAAGCCATTGGCATGGAGACCGTTGCAGAGTTTGTCGAAAACAGTGAGATAAAAATGCAATTGGGCAAAATGGGCGTAGACTACGCACAAGGCTACGGTATTTCGATGCCGGCTCCGCTCGATGAATACGCACCATTTGGCGATTGAGCTATTGTATTACCGGTGTATGGCCCCATATTGCACGTTAAGCAGAATTCCCGCAGGGCGCGGCAACAGAGAATAGAATGACAGATACATCCCCCCAATTTGAATACATCAGTGCCGCGAAGTTACCGACACGCTTTGGTGAATTTAGGATCCATGGGTTTGTTGAAGCCAGCGGGCAAGATCATGTCGCGCTAACCTATGGCGATTGGGAGCCCGGAGAGTCAGTGCCTATTAGAATTCATTCTGAATGTTTGACCGGTGATGCACTATTCAGTACCCGTTGTGATTGTGGTTTTCAGCTAGAAAAAGCACTGCAGAATATCGTAGAGCACGGCAAAGGCGTGCTGTTATATTTACGACAAGAAGGGCGTGGAATTGGCCTGTTAAACAAAATTAAGGCGTATCAACTACAAGATACCGGAATGGACACCGTCGAAGCTAATTTACACTTAGGTTTTGATGCGGATCTACGAGAGTATTCCATTTGCGGTTTTATGTTAAAAACCCTTAATGTTGAAAACGTGGTGCTTATGACCAACAACCCACGTAAAGCCGATGCGTTGGCACAGTTGGGTATAAATGTTGTTGAACGCAAACCCATTGATCACGGTTTAACGGAACAAAATAAACACTACCTTAAGACCAAAACCGAAAAGCTTGGTCATTTGTTTGACCCGCATCTTTTAAAATAGTCGAAGGCAGCTGATAGACGTCATAATAAGGGCAAAAGTCCTCCTCAGTAACCATTGAACATTGACATTCTGCCGGGTTACCTTTTAATAACTACGTTGAAAAACTTTTAAGCTGTAGGTTCATGACTCGCACTTTATTTCATGCTTTGTCGTTATGTCTTTTGATGTCCATGCTGTTGTGGACGTCTAGGGTTTACGGCCAAGCTTGGGTAATTTGTCACGAAAATCAGGACTATAACCCCTACATTACCTATTCTGTTTCAGGCGAGGATCCAACTGGCCTCCTGATCGATGTTATCACTCGCGCAGCGGCGGACTCTGATGTACAAGTAAGTTTTTCCGCAAGGCCATGGAAACGCTGTCTACAAGGTACACAAAATGGTAGTTTTGATGCTCTGTTTGGCGTCATAAAGACACCTGAGCGAGAACAGCAATACGCTTTCCCAATGAACGATGACTACCTTGCGAAGGCCCGCTATACAATTTTATACAAAGCTTCAGGGCGTTTGCATGCTGCGGAACAAGCCGGTCAACTATTCAATGCTAGTGGTCTAAATGTCGATACCTACAAACAACTCAAACAATACGGCCTGCAAGCTCCTGCGGGCTATGTATTAAATCAGTTCCTCATCGAGCAACAGCTCAATTCAGAATTTTCTTACTCACTCGACAATGGGATCAAACAAGTCGCGCTAGGGCGACTAGACGGATACTTGGTAGAGCGGCTCATTGGCCTGAGTGCAATACAGAGGCTAGGTGCTCAGGGTCAAGTGATATCAAGCCAGGGTGCGGTAAAAGAAAGTATCTGGCATATTCCGTTTAACCGCGACTTCTATCAACAAAACCAAAACAAAGTTGACGAATTCTGGCACCACGTAAGTCATGCCAGTCGCCAAATAATCCCGATAACGTCAGCTAATTAGTCTACAGGCGCTACGATTTTTGCGAACAGTAGCTCATCAAAAAAAGCCCCATTATGCGTAACCGAATTTCTCAATCGTCCCTCACACACAAAGCCCAACTTTTCCATCACGCGAATGGAAGCCAAATTCGATGATGTCACTGGGTTATAGATACGCGTGATAGCTGTTGTAATGGCTAACCAATTTATAAAGGCCTCAACGGCTTGTGTCGCTATTCCGCGCCCCCAAAACGCCTCATCAAGCCAATAACCCAGTTCAGCGGCGTGTGCGTATTCATTTTTTTGCAGATAAACACCCACCGTGCCACAAAAAGACCCATCCCACTCAATCGCGCGAACTATCGTATCAATATTACAGCCCGTATCTACCCACCAGCGCGCATCTTCGCTTGAGTATGGTTGAGGAATGTTTGAAGACAAAAAACGCGTGACATTAGGGTTGTTCAGACTGTTAACAAGGTCAGGTTCATCCAGTGATTGTAAAGGGCGAAGTGTTAGCATTGTGTAGGCGTTAAATTCTAGTTTGCCCCGAGACTAACGAAGTTTTCGCGCGATGAAAACCCATATGCCTAGTAGCCATTATCTGAACAACTTGCCAGCAACCATTCAGCTTTGGTTAAGCCGCCACACTCTATAACCCTAAGTAAGGATAAGCCATTGTCTCAATCGGTGGCGTTCGTAAAGGGGAGACACCTATGAAATCGACTCAGAAAATAGCAATAATTTATGCTTTGGCGTTGATACTGAGTATCAGCTTAGCCATTCAGTTCGCGAGTGCGAGAGAGTATAACGACGATTATAGTTCGACTGCGCTAACAGAAGAACAGTTAGATAACGTACTAGCGCCTATCGCACTGTACCCAGATACATTATTAACGCATGTGCTGATCGCATCAACCTATCCGATGGACGTGATCCGAGCAGCGCGTTGGCGAGAAAACAATGATAGCCTAAGCGAAGATCAAATCCGCCGCCGTGTTGACGTTTTTGATTGGGATCCCAGTGTCAAAGCATTAGCGCCGTTCGACCGTGTGCTGGCACAAATGAGCGAAGACATCGACTGGCTAAATTATCTTGGTGATGCTGTCATTGCCGATGAAGAGTGGGTAATGTCACGTATTCAGGTACTCCGTGATATTGCGTATCGTAAAGGCAACTTGCACAGCAATGAATATGTCAACGTAGAACGAGAAGATAACGTAGTGGTTATCGAGACCGTACGAGATCGTGTTGTGTATGTACCTTACTATGACACTCGTATGATTTACGGCGACTGGTGGCATGTGCGCTCGCCATACTACTGGCACCATCCACGCCATTATCGTCTAAGTGCTGGTTTTTACTGGAGCCCCAGTATTCATATTGCATCACACTTTTTCTTCGGTGGTTTTCATTGGCATCACGGCTATGTTGTGGTGAATCATAGCAGCCGCCCTTACTACAGGGACTATAAACGAGTATATAGCCGTGAGTATAAGCGTTGGTCACACAATACCCAGCACCGTCATGCGCGCTACAGTACTCGGGTGATCCAACAACGCGTGGTGCGTCAGCAAGAGCCGGTAAAAGTGGTGCGCAACTGGGAGGTGAATGTTACTCGTTATGGTGAGTATCAGCGCCCGACCAGCATTAATCTTGAACAACGAGCGCGCAATGTTAAAACCGTTAAGTCACCTGGTCATGTTGTCACAAAAACGACACCGTCTCGCAATCGCGATGTGGTAAAACCTTCACCACAGAAGGTGCAAAGAGCGACAACTGAACGTTACAAAGACCGATCGGTTCCGAGTCCATCAAGAGATGTGATCAAACCAAGCGTACCCGTACAAACTCGGGAGAAAATCCCAGCGCCATCGCGTGAAGTTAAACCCAAGCGTTCTTATACGCCACCACCAAGCGCAAAAACGAGTAAGCCGGTGAAGACCTACAGACCAGAGCCTAAGCCGCGACCGTCAAATACGGTGAAACGCAATTCACGTGAGACTTCTACAAAGTAAGGCATCACAACTCTATTTAAATAAAGGTCAGCCCAGTTAAGGCTGACCTTTTTTTATGAATAAGATATTGTGTTCGTCTGGTTTCATTGTCGGTCAACATTCTTCATGCAACTCCCCATTTTTCAAGTCGATGCATTTACCACTTCATGCTTTGGCGGCAACCCTGCGGCTGTATGCCCTTTGCCTTATTGGTTAGACGATAGCACCTTGCAGAAAATTGCCGACGAAAATAACTTATCTGAGACCGCATTTTTTGTCGTTTCAGGGGGTAAAATCGCTCTTCGTTGGTTTACACCTGAAGCCGAAGTGGATTTGTGCGGTCATGCCACATTGGCTGCCGCCCATGTGCTCCATACGCATCTGCAACACCCAGAAAAAACGCTGAAATTTGATACCCGTAGTGGAACTTTGATTGTGAATTGCAATGTTGCAGGTTACGAGATGGACTTCCCTGCTACGGAGATTAAGCCGGTGGCTACACCCGCAACACTTCAACGCGCACTGAATGTGCCTATTGTAGAAACCTTAGTGGGCTTTGATTACATAGTTCGAGTGGAAAGTGAGGTTGAGCTACGTGAATTAGCGCCAGACTTAGCACTACTTGGCGAACTAGATCTTCGCGGTGTCGTCGTGACGGCACCTGGCGAACAATGTGACTTTGTTAGTCGCTGTTTTTTCCCTAAATTGCGCGTAAATGAAGATCCCGTAACCGGTTCAGCGCACTGTGAACTGGCGCCATACTGGGCATTGGAACTGAATAAATCGACTCTACATGCACGCCAAATATCAAAACGCAGTGGCGATATCACCTGCACACTGAAAGACGACCGTGTTGTGCTACTTGGTCAAGCGGTTGACTACTTACAAGGGACAATCACTCTCCCCTGATTGGCGTCAACTAAGGGTATTTTTGACAAAAGATATCGACAAAACGCTGTGCCGACGAATCATCCATATTGAAATACAGTGACGGCTCGATCAGTTCAACTTCCATCACAGCAAGTCCATGATCAGTTTCGATAAGGTCGATGCGTGCATACAAGGCGCGTTCCGGTAACGCTGCCAGTGTTTTCTGCGCCACTTCCAGCATATCTTGACTTGGTGTTATCAGTGCTAAGCTGCCACCATGCTCTTCCTGAACACGAAAATCCTGCGCTTTGGGTGTTTTTAAGATTGCATGACTATATTGGTGATCAAAATAGAACAACGAATATTCGCCGGGTGACAAAATAGAGGGCAAAAACGGCTGTACCATGAGCGGTCGAGCACTAAAGACCGTCTTTAATTCTGCTTTATATTGCTCACTATCTTGAATAGGGATGCGATACGTAAAGTCAGCATTTGCACTCACCACCGGCTTTACAATCAATGTGTCAGTGGCAAACTGACTAAACCCCATCTCAAGCATATCGTCTTGATATTCGTCGAGCCAAAGAGTCGGCACAATACTAACGCCATTGTCTGCTAAGTCGCGTAAATAGGTCTTGGCAAGGTTCCATTCCATTAAAGAATATGGATTCTCCAATGTGGCTTTAGAAGCCTCAATACGCTGCAAGCACGCTAAAAAGGCTTCTGGCGCTTGTTGATAATCCCAAGGGCTGCGCACAATAACGACATCGTAGTCATTCCAATCCACTTGCGTGTTTCGCCAGGAGACATGATGCGTTTGCCAACCGGCTTTTTGAAACGGTTCATCCAGCATAACGTCATAGGCAAAAAAATCTGCCAAACTATCCATGGTTAAAATAGCGACATGTTTCATCAACAACTCTCTTACAATGTAATCACTAATTTTTTATTGCCGACCACAATCGACTTAGGCTGTATTTTACCGAATCCCACATCAAACTTATCCAAATCCAGTAACACGATAATCGGCAGAGATTGACCCACAACATCACGAATACCTCTTATCAATTGTTGGGCATCGTCAATGCCATTTTCCAGCACTTTAAACTCGCGAATACTGGGTTCTTTAATTTGTAAATTATAGTCAATCGCATCATAGAGCAGTTCACCTGAAATTGTCGCTTTGGCCTTCAAAATGCGGTTGTCTTTATAAGCACTGATGAGCGTATTGATGCGAATTTCATTGTTCAGGCCATCAAGCGTGACGTCTGGATCAGAGAAGAATACGTCAGCGCCTTGATACGATTGCTTGTATGGGAACGCCATTTTTACAAATCGGTTAATGTCTTTTTGCCCGATAGTGAACTCTAAAGCATTCACATGCAGGGAAAACAGCCAACAACAGACTACTGCCGCCACCTGCGACACTGGTTTAAACCCAACCTTCATCATGTTTTTCGTTACGCTCTTAATTAAAATGGATTAACGGTATAACCTTGCTGTTGCAGCAGCGCATGTGCGGTCATTGCAGATAACGCCACTTGCACACCATCAACGAGTTGTTCAGGCGCTATTTCATAGGCCGTCATAGACTGCCCACAAATGAATACTTGAACATTGTTTTTCATCAAGCTTTCTAGCAATGGAATATTGGCGTTGTCACTTTCCTTTGCCCGTTGATAAGTTTCATTGTTGAGCAGGTCCAGACTCGCCTTACCATGCACCACTAACGCCAGTTGGATATTCTCTTTATTGATACCCGCAGCAACATTCATATTGATAAAACGCGCTAAGCTATCAAATTTACGGTTGACCTCCCCAGCATCACCTGTAGCGGCAACATCGAAGGCAACCTTGAAGCTCTGATCGACTGAGAATTTTGATTCTCCAACGACTACTTTCTTACCAAAGCCCTCTATCACCGGTCCGTCACTGAACTTAGATAATTGCGCAAAGGCGCTGCTGCTGAGCGTCATCCCCGCTAGGCACAAAACAATCAAAGAATGGCGCACTCTGTTAATGAGATTCATCTACTTCACCTTGGATAAGTAAAAACTGAAACATAGCATGAAACCTCGCTTATAACGGAAAAGTTTTGCTAACAACAATGCTGAATTGATCATTAGCGTTAAGCGGTTTAACGTACGCCATCTGAAATATTGGTAATCGTTGAATAAGGGTGAGGAATTAACGTGGAGCAAGAATATCCAATTGGCACACCGGGTTCTCCCTGGGGTGAACAAGAGAAAGCGCAATGGCTGTCACAACAAGTGGTAAAGCGCGCCTACGCTGAAGAAGTACTACCTAAAATCGAAGCCTTGCGCGATGATTTTGAAGTGGAACAATATGGCGCATTGCCATATGACACAGAACGATTTCCCTTATTCGCACTAAAAAGCCGCAATTGGTCAACTGACAAACCCGTAATACTCGTGACCGGCGGTGTACACGGTTACGAAACCAGTGGCGTACAAGGTGCATTGGGCTTTCTAGCAAACGCTGCACACACCTTTGAAAACGATTTCAACTTCATTGTTTTACCGTGCCTAAGTCCGTGGGGGTATGAAACCGTTAACCGTTGGAACCCGCTAGCGATTGATCCAAACCGTTCATTTTATCCTGACAGTCCTGCCCCTGAGGCAGCGCTGGCTATGCAGTATGTTAAAAATAGCGGGGTAACACTACTGGCTCATTTCGACCTACATGAAACAACTGATACAGATAATTCGGAGTTCCGTCCAGCGCTCGCTGCACGAGATGGGACAACTCATGATATTTGGAACATACCGGATGGATTTTACACGGTTGACGATACCAGCCGCTCTCAACCTGATTTCCAAACCGCTGTAATTGCTGAGGTCGAGAAGGTCACGCATATCGCTCCAGCAGATGAAGATGGCAAAATCATAGGCGCTGATGTTGAGCAAAAAGGTGTTATTCACTATGACAAACGTGCGCTATTCCTGTGTGGTGGCTTTACCGATGCCCCTTATGTCACCACAACAGAAGTATACCCTGATAGTCCGAATGCTACCCCACAGCAATGTATTGACGCCCAAATAGCCGCCATTTCTGGTGGTCTGAAATATCTCCAATCTATTTGATAATCCGCCAGTAAAAGTGTCCGCCCGGACACTTTTACTGTCCGCGGACACTTCTCTAACCGGCCAGTTGCAAAAATAACACTTGTTTATCAATGCCTTATAGATTGGCATGCTAATCGCTAACTGTTAATACAATGTGCGCAGATGTCCGCCGTACAGGTACATCGCACCACAACGATTGTTAACAGGAGAATTGCCGTGATTAGAGATACCAGCAGCCAAGATGTCATCATTAAAGACAATGGCCGGGTGAAGCGATTTGCGATATTCGCTGGCATCGCTTTACTGACTGTCGGCTTTGCAGCTAACGCGCTATTGAATACCAGTGGTGCGCAGAAATCTGTCGACCGCGGTACCTTGCAAATCGCACAGTTAGAACGTGGGGACCTAGTCCGTGATATCGTGGCAAACGGACGAGTCGTGGCTGCCAACGCACCACAACTATACGCGCCTCAACAAGGGTTTGTTGAACTCAATGTCAAACCCGGTGATCAGGTTACCGTTGGCGAAGTGGTCGCCCAAGTTGAAAGCCCTGAATTGGCCAACCAACTGAAGCAAGAAAACTCCGAAATGCAGCGTCTCGAAGGCGAGCTTGCGCGCCAAGAGCTGGATGCCCGCCGTCAAACGCTCGAGTTAACCAAACGCCTAGATCTTGCTGAAGTTGACCTACAAGCGGCAGAACGTGAAAGTCGCCGGGCTAATCAGAGCATCAAAAACAATCTGATCAGTCAAATCGACCATGAGGAAGCCATTGACGATCTTGCGCGCGCAAAATTGAACTTCAAACACGCACAAGAGGAAGTGTCGTTAGCCAAAGACACACTTGCGTTTGAATTAGAGTCATCACGCAGCACGGTGCAACGACAAGCGTTGGTTGTAGAAGAGCTCAAACGTAAACTCGACGAATTAACCATCCGCGCAAGTGTAGACGGTGTTGTCGGGAATCTTCTAGTTCAGCCAAAAGCCTTAGTCGACAAAAATACACCGCTTATGACATTGGTCGATCTCAGCGCTTATGAGGCCGAAATCCAAGTCGCCGAGAGTTATGCCAATGAGTTAAACATTGGGTTGCCAGTAGAAATACGCATCGGCAACCAGCGTATAGAAGGGGTAGTGGCTTCCGTTTCGCCTGAAATCAAACAGCGTGAAATTACCACACGTGTACGTCTTCGTACGGAAGACATATCTCAGCTGCGCCAGAATCAACAAGTTACTGCGCGTGTGCTGCTGGAAAACAAGGCGAATGTATTGAAAGTACGCCGCGGCAGCTTTACCCAAGCAGGTGGCTATATCGCTTACAAAGTTGAAGGAGACTTGGCCCACAAAGTCGACATCCGTCTTGGCGCCTACAGCATGCGCGATGTTGAAGTGCTAGAAGGGCTTCAAGAAAGCGACCAAATCATTATTTCTACTTATCAACAATTTGAAGATGCAGACACCATCCTGCTTCGCCAATAAAAAGGACTATCCAAATGCTAACCATGAAAAACATCAGCAAGGTTTATCAGACCGAGAAAGTACAAACCCACGCGCTTCGTGACTTCGATTTGCAAGTAGACGAAGGTGAATTCATCGCCGTTACCGGCCCTTCAGGTTCTGGTAAAACGACATTTTTGAACATCGCGGGTATGTTGGAATCATTCACTGCAGGACAATACACTTTAGATGGCGTCGATATTGGCAAGCTTTCAGATAATCAGCGGGCAGATTTACGTAACCAAAAAATTGGCTTTATCTTTCAGGGTTTCAACCTGATCCCTGATCTGAACTTGTTTGAAAATGTTGAAGTGCCACTGCGTTATCGCGGGATTAAGGCGGCCGAACGTAAGCGTCGCGTGATGGAATGTTTAGAGCAGGTAGGTCTTGCTAGCAGAATAAAACACTTGCCTCAGCAATTGTCTGGCGGTCAACAACAACGCGTTGCTATTGCTAGAGCCCTTGCCGGCGAACCGCGTTTTTTACTCGCCGACGAGCCCACAGGAAACCTTGATAGCTTGATGGCGCGTCAGGTTATGGAGCTGCTGGAAACCATCAATCGCAATGGCGCAACAATTGTAATGGTTACGCACGATCCGGAGCTGGCACGACGTGCGCCGCGCAATATTCAAGTTGTCGATGGCCAAATCGCAGATTTTACTTTGTATCAGAAGCAAGAAAGCGAGAACCAGCCAATGGTGGCAGGAGTTTAATATGTTTTTACATTACATAGATTTAAGCTGGCGAAGCTTCAAGCGTACTCCGCTTGTAACCGCTTTAATGGTCGTCGCCATCGCAGTTGGCATTGGCATTACCATGACCAGTCTATCGGTTTACCACATGATGGCCATGGACCCACTTCCACACAAAAGTGACAAGTTGTTTCAACCGCAATTGGCCACTATGGATGAATCCAATGGCACCTGGACAGAAGATAACCTGCCTCTGCAAATGACGTATAAAGACAGTATGGCTTTATACCGAGCCGATACACCGGGATTGAAGGCGCCTTCCGTTCGCACTGGATATAGCGTGCATTTAAATGATGACAAAATTAAGCCCTTTATCGAAGGTATCCGGGTGACTAGCAATGACTTTTTCAGCATGTTCGACATTGAGTTCTTATACGGCGGCGCTTGGACGCAAACGCAAGAAGACAAAGCAGAATTAGTTACCGTTATTAATAAAGAATTAAACGATAAACTGTTTGGTGGTGAAAATTCGGTTGGCAAGTTGGTGTATTTTGACAAACGCGCTTTTAGAGTTGTTGGGGTATTCCAAAATTTTGATTTTCATATCAAATATTACGATGTCAATAATGGCGCATTTAACGAGCCTGAAAAAGCCATGATCCCGGTCACATTGATCGAGCCTCTTGAAATCGGCAACTGGGGCAATACCAATGGCTGGAAGTTTGAAGAAGTTCAAACTTTTCAAGATAAGCTCCGCTCAGAACAATTCTGGATGCAATTTTGGGTGCAGCTCGATACACCACAAGATGTTGCCCAATACCGTGAATTTCTGCACAACTACCTTGCAGAAGAAGCCACTAAAGGGCGCTTCGAACGAACAACTGTTTACTTCGGTCTCAAGAACTTGCGCGAATGGTTGGATTACAACGAAGTCGTCACAGAAGACAATCGAGTGCTCGTGGGCTTGAGCTTTATGTTCTTAGCCGTTTGTCTGGCGAATATTCTGGGTTTGCTGTTGGGCAAGTTCCTTAAGCGAGTGCCAGAAGTTGGTGTAAGACGCGCACTAGGCGCTAGCAAACGCCAAATCTTCTTCCAGCATTTGGTCGAAGTGTCACTGCTTGGATTAATTGGCGGTGTTATTGGCATTGGTCTGGCACAGCTTGGTTTATGGGGCGTCCGCGCTACTTATGACTACTACAGCGCGCTGGCTACCATGGATTTAAGTATGCTATTTGCCGCCCCAATAATCGCCATTAGCGCTTGTGTTATCGCAGGCCTTTACCCCGCTTGGTTAGTCTGTAGAACCAATCCAGCCATTTGCCTTAAAACCCAATAGGAGTGTAACCATGTTAGAAATCAAACCGATTGTCAGCGCATTATTACGCTCAAAAGTGGGTGCCATATTATTGCTGCTGCAAATAGCCATTACCGTCGCAATCGTCAGCAATGCCGCATTTATCATCCACGATCGCACTCAGTACTTGCAGCAAGAAACCGGCTATCCAGAAGATCAAATTTTCAGCTTTGCCGTGAATACGTTCGGTGAACCGGACGATGTCGTTCAACTGATGTTACAAACTCAAGAAACGGTGCGTAATATTCCTGGCGTAATAAGCGCTTCAATGATCAGTGAAGTACCATTGTCAGGCAGTGGCTCTGCCTCTGGGTTCAGTATTATTCCGGTCAGTGAGCGAGACAATGAAAGCTATCGTTCTATTCGAAGTGCTCATACTGGAGGAGATGCTAGTATTGTTGAATCATTAGGGTTAACCATAACGGAAGGTCGCAACTTTTTACCCAGTGAGGTTTTGTTAACTGATGATCCAGCTGCCATTCCTTCTGTGGTAATTGTCTCGCGAACCTTCTTAAATGAACTCTATCCAGATGGCGATGGCCTTGGTAAGCAAATGTATGTTGGCAATGACGCTGTAACCATTGTCGGTGTAGTAGAGAAAATGATGGGGCCTTGGTTAAAGGACTCAGCACCTGATCACGTTTCCATTTTCCCCCACATTGAGATAGGCTCGTATCAAAGTTTTGTTGTTCGCACAGCAGCAGAACAACGCGCCGAAGTGATGGCACAAATAGAGAACGTGTTGTTAGAACAATATGAAGAGCGCGTTATCATGAGCCTTGACGGTATGGATGATAACAAAGAGGAATATAACGCAGCCGATTTACTCATGCTACGTATGCTGGTTGTTATTATCACAGTGTTGGTACTCATTACCGCATTAGGAATTTTTGGCATGACCGTTTTCAATATCAGTAAACGCACAAAACAAATCGGTACTCGTCGTGCACTGGGTGCAAGAAAGTCTGCCATCGTTCGCTATTTCTTAGTTGAAAATGGATTGGTTTGTGCGCTGGGTTTAATTTTCGGCAGCATTGGCGCGGTCTACATCAGTAACGTGATGATGCAAGAGTTCTCTGTGCCCGCGCTAAACTATTGGTACGTTGGCATCACGGCGGTATCGGTATTTGCATTGAGTTTGTTGTCAGTATTAGTACCGGCGAATCGTGCAGCGAATATTTCGCCCAGTATTGCGACGCGCTCTATTTAAATGGACAGCGAATAAACATGGATAAGATTTTAATCGTTGATGATACCCCGGCAGTGCTTCAAGCACTGTCGTTGGTGTTAGAGCTACACGATTATGATGTGATCACTACCACCTCGCCTGAGCACGCTATTCAACTCGTTGATCAGTTGCGGATTGGTTTGGTGATCCAGGACATGAACTTTACTAAAGACACAACCTCCGGCGAAGAAGGTCGCGAGTTGTTCAAACAACTGCGTGGTATTAACCCACATTTACCGATTATCTTGATCACCGCTTGGACAGACCTCGAGCAAGCAGTCGCACTCGTTAAAGCGGGTGCGGCCGACTACATTGCCAAACCCTGGGATGATACAAAACTGCTTAACACGGTCGCCAATTTAATTGAAGTCGGCAAAGCCAAGCTTCAAGAAGAAAAGCTGCAGCGACTTGAAGAAGCCAATATGGATAGCCAATCAGCCGCGCTGTCTGTGGGACTTATTTATCAAAGTCCCGCAATGCAACGTACCGTTGATATGGCAATGCAAGTCGCCAATGCCGACATATCGGTTTTGATCACAGGCCCCAATGGTGCGGGTAAAGAAAAAATAGCCGAACTTATTCATGCGCAGTCCCCCCTGCGCGACAAACCTTTTGTAAAGGTCAATTGTGGCGCACTGCCGGCTGACTTAATTGAAGCCGAACTGTTTGGAGCTGAAGCGGGCGCTTATACCGGCGCCAACAAAACCCGCATTGGGCGATTTGAAGCGGCGAATGGCGGCACTTTATTTTTGGATGAGATCGGCAATCTCTCATATGAGGGCCAAACCAAATTGCTGCGTGTGTTGCAAACAGGTGAATTTGAGCGTTTAGGCTCAGTGAAAACTCAAAAAACCCAGGTCCGAGTGATTAGTGCAACCAATGCCGACCTGCACAACGATATCCAAGCCGGAAAGTTCAGAGAAGACTTGTACTACCGCTTAAATGTCATAGAGATACCGCTACTGCCATTGGCCAAACGTATTGATGATATTCTGCCATTAGTCACGTTTTTTCTGCCAGGCAGAGATATTAGCCTAGGTGCCGAGAAGGCTCTCAATAGTTATTCCTGGCCGGGCAATGTAAGAGAGCTTGAAAACGCCTGTAAGCGTGTTGCTGTATTGAAGCCAAACGGTGTTATCGAAGCGAGTGATTTTGCATTGGCAAATCCAACCCATACGACTCAACCTCAGACCATAAAAGAACCTGAAAAACATGAATTAGAAGCCGCAATGCGCGAGCACCAAGGCGTAATTGCTCGGGTAGCGAGAGAGTTTGCCTTAAGCCGACAAGCGCTTTACCGACGTCTAAGTAAATACGGGATCGAATATTGATGCGCATATCGCTGCGTTCTAAACTGATCCTAGCCGTCATTGTTGCGTCAACTCTCGCGTGTGTTCCTCTATTTTACTTTTCTACGCTAACATTAGGCCACGCGCTGCTGCTAACCTTTGCCGTAGTGCTTACATCCGCGTTAATAGGGTATCACCTTACGCGCAAACTAGCCGACGGCTTAGATGCACTAGAAACAGGCCTGTTGAATCTAAAAGATGGAGAATACTCAACCACGCTAGCCTATGAGGGTGACGATGAATTCATGCATCTATCCACTTTGTATAACGAAACAGCAGACAAATTGCGCCAGGAAAAACACTGGCTATACCAACGCGAGTTGCTACTCGACAAAATTACTCAAAGCTCTCCAGAAGCATTATTTTTAGTCAACCGCCAACAGCAGATTGTATTCAGTAACATCGCAGCAAGACAATTTTTCGGCGAACGTCATGCATTGGAAGGGCGCGAGTTAGATGAAATTACGTCGTCATCTTCGCCTGAGCTTAAAACTCAATTTGAACATGGTCGCGAAGGTTTATTTACGTTAAGCACGCCGAATCAAGACAGTGAAACCTGGTATTTATCTACCGGACGTTTCAATTTAAATAATCAGCCCCATACGCTGTTTATATTAAAGCAAATGACACGTGAGCTAAGCCGACAAGAAGTAGCCGTGTGGAAAAAGGTAATTCGGATTATTAGTCATGAATTGAACAATTCATTGGGACCAATCTCATCGATGTTACACAGTGGCCGCATTCTGACACAGCGTAATGAAGATGAACGCTTAGAGCGCGTTTTTGCAACCATAGAAGACCGTATATCTCACCTGTCAGACTTCGTACAAGGATATGGTAAGTTTGCCAAACTTCCGCCTCCTAAACTTCATGCCATTGATTGGACAGCATTGCTTGATCAACTGGCGGAACAATGGCCATTTCAGCGAGACATTGCAGACAATATCGACCTACAGGCCGATCCAATACAACTTGAGCAAATGTTGATCAACCTATTAAAGAACGCACATGAGTCAGGTTCAGATCCCAATGACGTTAGTATTAGCGCTCAACAACGTGCAAGTCACGTCATCATAGAAGTGCATGATCGGGGCAAAGGCATGTCTGAAAAGGTATTGGGGCAAGCACTAATCCCGTTCTATTCAACTAAAGCTTCTGGTAGCGGCTTAGGCTTGGCATTATCTCGAGAAATAACTGATGCTCACCAAGGCACGATATCATTGCAAAATAGATCGGACGGCGGCATAAAGGTGCGTATTGTACTGCCTAGCGCCCCTTAATCACCTGCCCTAATTTCAAATTGAGCTCATTAAGATCGTATGGCTTGCTGATCACATCCCTAACGCCCCAGCTCTGCGCTTGTTTCGGCGTGGCTAAATCTGAAAAGCCAGTCACCACCATAATCGGCATATCTGCACGTATCTGTTTGATCCGCCCAACCAATTCGGGGCCAGTAATTCTTGGCATAGCATAGTCGGTCAGAACCAACGCATAGCGCTGTGGATGCTGGGCAAAATGCTCAATCGCTTTTAAGCCATCGGTAAAGGTTGTCACTTGATAACCGAGATCTTCTAATATGACCTTGCCCACATCACACAACATCTCTTCATCGTCTATCAATAAGATCTCTTCATTTTCGCCTTGCTTAGGCGAAAACTCACTGACTGAATTTACCAAAGAGTCGTCTTCGCATAACGGGAAATACACTGTAAAGGTAGTCCCTTGCCCTACCTTGCTATCTACCGAAACATAACCATTATTTTTCTTGATCACACTAGACACAATGGATAGCCCTAATCCCGTACCCTTTTGGTCGTCTTTTTGTTTTGTCGTGAAAAAGGGATCGAAAATATGGTTAATGTGTTGCGCTGCAATACCACATCCATCATCCCTTATACTTAAACGAACGGCCCGCTGTCCGGCCTCAAGTGCGCGCTTGTATCCATTCGGCAGTGCGTCAGTTAAATCCACTTTCACCAACAAATGACCTTGGCCTGAAATCGCTTGGATCGCATTAGTACATAGATTAAGAAGCAATTGATACATTTCTGATTGGTCAGCCTCAATGACACAACGTTCACAATGAAATTCACGTTGAACCGAAATGCCTTTCGGCGCTGAAGCTCGAATAACCGTCAACACTTCATCCACCATTTGACTGACGAAAAGCGGCTCGCGCTTAGCCGGAGTCGAACGGTTTATCATCAGTATCTTTTCAACTAGACCCTTGGCTCGCACTGCCGAATTTTCAATATTTTGCATATAAACGTAGGCATCTGAGTCTGCGGATAAATGCTTTTTACCTAACTGAGCATAACTCAAAATCGGCGCCAACAGATTGTTGAAATCGTGCGCCACACCGCCAGCTAAAGTGCCAATAGCTTCAAGCCTTTGGACCTGATTTAGTGCCGCTTCCATTTGTTTTCGCTCAGTCATGTCTATATGTGAGCCAACCATTCGTATGGCATTGTCTTGCTCATCGGCAAATACGGTTGCGTGGGACAAGATCCACCGATAAGACCCATCTTTATGTTTAAAACGGAAGAAGGTTTCATGAGAACGGTTTAGGGTCTCAATACTGTTTTGGACTTCCCGCATGACGTTTTCGAAATCATCAGGATGCACGCGCGAACGCCATTCCTCAAAATCATTGCTGATTTCGTCTTCTTCATATCCTATCTGTTTTTTCCACTCTTTTGAGAAAGTCACTTTGTCAGTGGTTAAGTCCCAGTCCCATAAACCCACGCGCCCGGCATCTATTGACTCAGATAAGTGCATGACGGTTTCTTTGAGTTCTTTTTCAGTTGCTTTAATACCCGTAATATCAACACCGCTGCTAATAAAAAGATCACCCAACGGTATGCTGATCATATACAGCCACTGATTGGTACCCGGGAAGAATGCTTCCCACGTGTGTGGTTTATTGTCTGAAAATATTTTATTGATTATGGGTAAAAAGGTTTGCGTCGCATTAGCGTGTGGAAAAATGGCGTCTGTGGTATTACCCACAACATCAGATAATTTCTTCCCCCAACTTTTCAGTGCCGCAGGGTTTGCGTCAACTAGCTTCCAGGTAATGATTGTACCCTTGTCATCTCTCACCAATTCCCAAACGTGAACTTCGTAAAGAAGATGTTCAAACAGGCTACGATACCTATTGTCACTGGCTTTTAACGTAGCCAGTTCGTTTTGCAAGTGACTAACCTGTAACGCTAGCTCTTCGTAGGTGGGTTTACTGCTCAAGAGAACTTCTCAATTCACGATTGATTAACCGATGGATAATACGGGTTTCTATAATTTCTAGTGGAATTAGTTAATGTTTTATTGATCTCGATCTAATAATTTATTGACACATAATAATAACAAGTGAAATTCAGACCAGTGCCAGATAATTATTGCCTCGACTTAAGCGCTTTAAAAATCTATATTTTACAATGAGTTGAAGTTTCTGAATGTTTCTGAAGGCCATCAATTCAAGTTAATTCAATAAATGTTAATTGCTTAATCAAAAGGTTCTTCTCCAATATGAGGTGTGTCTTACCAACAAGGATAAAACCATGAGCACACTCAAAAGAAAAACATTGTTACATTTCCCGCTTATAATCACCTTAACAGCATCTGCAGCTCTGTTAGGATGTGAGAGTACGGGAACGCGATACTCAGAAAAATACGCATCAACAGGTGCAAGCAACGATGATGGTGTAGTCTGTAAGATGGAAAAGCGCATTGGCTCGAACATGATGACGCGAGTTTGTCGTACTGCTGAAGAACGTCGAGCAATGGAAGACGCAGCTCGCGAAGGCATTTTACGTCTACAAAGCGGCAGTGAAACAGGTGGTGACGGTTGATATATAGAGGGCAGTATGCATGAGCAAACTCTTTACTAATGGAATTATTTTAGCCTGTACCTTAGGTGCGTTGAGTTCGTTCACTGTTGGTGCGCAAAGCGACAAAGTCGTTTTGCAAACCGATGTGATTGAAACGTTGTTAGTACCTGAGTCAAGAGAAGCATTATCTTGGGAGCGCATAGAGCCACAGGAATTAACAATGCCTCGCAGCATTGAACGAGCGGGTTCAAGAGGGTGTGGTATTTTCAGCGTAACCATTGATGAGAATGGGGATGTTGATGACATCCAAACAGAAACCGTGGTGCCAAGCTTTGGTCTAAGGCGATTAGCCAAGGAATATATAGGTTCTTGGAAATGGCAAGCAAAAGCCAACGGTGGCATAGAAGAGACCGTGTTGTTGCGTTTAGATTTTTGTATCGGCGGAGCAACCAAAGAAGAGGTCCGTGCGTTGTGTGCTTATCAAGCATCACTTCCTTGTACCAATAAGCGCAGTTAAGTGTACTGAAAAAGTAATTCGTATGAGGTTCGTCGACAACGACGTTCCTCAAAGTAACACCCGATATTGCGAGTAGATGACAAGCAGTAGGAAGCAACAATAAAGAATGACAGCGGAACATCATCAATCAAGCATTAAAACAGGCAGTCTTACGCTCGATTTTAACCAACGCACTGTGACCAGTGAGGGTGAGGCGTTGCCTATTCGTGGACTCACGTTTGAAATGCTGGCCGCACTGGTTGAGGCCAGAAATGATGTTGTATCTGTAGAAGCATTGGCCAAACGCGTATGGAAAGAAAAGGTCGTCAGTGACGACACCATTGCACAACGAATATCCCTCTTAAGGAAAGCGTTGCCTGTTGATTGTAGTAACTATATTGAGTCCGTTCGCAGTGAAGGTTACCGCTGGGTTCCGCCGGTAGAATCGGCTAACCAAGCGATACCCCGCACTTCACAGCAAAACAACTACCGTCAATGGCTAATCACAGCGACTTTATCTATCGGCTTTGCCCTCATTGCACTGTGGCTTTTTAGCCCAAGCCCAGCCGTTCAGCCTTCAGTAGCGGCAACTAAACCGGTAGAGCACGGATTGGATGCCAGTGTATACACACGCGTTAAGTTAGCAAGAGCGCAACAATACGCCAACGCATCAACACAATACACTAACTCCATTGCGATCACGCTATACCAAGATCTATTTCAAGATGATCCGAATAATCCCTTGGTTAATTTTGGCCTTGCCAAAGTGATATTAGACGGCGTATTGAAGTTTAATGCAGACAAAAGTCTACTTACACCAGTGAATAAACTGATAGAAGGGCTACTGTTACAAGCCCCCACTGATGCAAACTATTTATGGCTTAGAGGCTACTACTTTGAAGTGAACGGCAACGTAACTAAAGCTATTTCCAACTATGAAACCGCTCACCAACAAGATCCCAATAATGCACAAATCTCTTTAAGCCTTGCGCATTTGTACATCATCAAAGGGCGGCTACACGATGCATTAGTGCTAAGCTTAGAGAGTAAAAGCGACCAACATCGAGCGCAATTTCTGCATATATCACAAATTCTCTATTTAACCGGCCAACATGCTAGAGCGAGAGAGTGGTTTGATGCCACACTGCAATTGTCGCCTGATGATCCAAGCGTAAATTTGGCTTATTGCCGACTATTAATGTCAAATAACGATTACCAACAAGCCTTGCACATTATCGAAACATTCCACCAGCGTCACGAAGGCTCGGTCACTAGCCACATTCTCGCCTACACACTGTTCACGCTGTTAGATCGTCCAGAAGACGCCCAAAGCGCCCTCAACACTGCATCAGCATTAGAGCCCAGCTCTTTTCATGTTACCGCTTACACGGCATGGCACAAATTTAATGAAAATGGCGGCCGTTTTATAGCCAAAAATGCGCCTAATTTTAGCGACGACAGCATGCCCGATGTATTTGTGTCGAAAGCCGTGTCATCAATGGCTGCAGATGACAAAGAATCGGCACTGGCGAGCCTTTCCAGAGCTTTGCGATTGGGCTTTATTGATTTTGAATTTATTAAGCAAATACCCGCGTTTTTAGCCTTGCATGACAACGGTATTTTTAAAGAAATCATGTTGTCTATGAAAGGGGAACAAGATAGCCAACGCCAAGCCATCAGCAGTTTGGAAATTCCGACACTGTAATTGAGTGTTCAAAATTGTGCGCGAATAATAAAGTTTGTACATAGCTCCATTTAGAAAAAAAAGATTGTACACTAATCCAAACCTTTCCCCTCACAGCAATGTTTCTCAAGAAACATGAACTGGTTAGGAATTAATTTCTAAATGTCGGCTGATCATTGAGAGTTCAACTGGTCATTCAAAGTAGACGCTGATAGCTTTGCCGATTTGGCCTACAAAAGAAAAGTCGCAGCTGCTCATCTACATTCAAAACACAACGTCTCGTTAAGTCAGAATAAAATGCAAACTTCTGTTACAGAATGAGTCGGAAAGACTGGATTAATTCGGGTACCAAATCGAGTAACTTTTCAAAGCCCTAAAAAGCCAATAGCACGTCCCAGTAATTGGCTTCTTTTTGCGTTTTTGAAGCGTTGAAATTTTGCCATTTTGGCCCGGCCTTTATTTTTAATGACTGTTTGATAACAAAATTACAACGCTTAAATTTATATATCTATCATAACTTTAAGCTCGCTCTTCAGCTTTCTTAGCAACATCCTGTTTACATTTTGCGCGGCTATTGTTAACGTTTACTTAATCGATTAAGAATGCTTTGTAACAAATACTAACTATAGTCCTAACGTTTCGTATATTCGGTTGAAACGTATGGATAAGACACAAGCGTGGAGAAAACTATGTTGGACACTTATAAGATGAAAACCCTCGCAATTGCCGTTGCCTGTGGTCTTGGCACTACTGCGGTTGCACAAGAGGAAGCTGATGTTGAAAAACCGGTATATGAACAAATTGTTGTAACTGCATCACCTTCAGGCGCGACAGCGCAAGAGGCGAGCGTATCGGTAAGCTCGCTCGACAATATTGCGATTGAAAAGCTCGCGCCGCGCTCCACTGCTGAAGTCTTTAGATCGTTACCGGGTATTCGCGCAGAATCATCCGGTGGTGGTGGTAACGCCAATATCACTATTCGCGGTATTCCACTTGCGACTGGTGGTTCGAAGTTTATGCAGATTCACGAAGATGGTTTACCCGTATTGGAGTACGGTGATATCAACTTTGGTAATGCGGATAACTTTTTGCGTTATGACTGGTCTGTCGGCGCGGTTGAAGCTGTGCGCGGTGGCTCTGCTTCGACCTTTGCTAGTAACTCACCTGGCGGCGTTATCAACTTGATCAGTAACACCGGCGAATCCGGTGGCGGGGCGATCGGTACGTCTTTTGGCTTGGATTATGATGAGTTCCGCTTAGACTTCTCCTATGGCGGTGAAATTAACGATGATTTGTATTTCCACATCGGTGGTTTCGCTCGCGGTGGTGAAGGTACACGTGACACCGGTTTCAACGGCGACCAAGGTGGACAAGTTAAATTCAATATGACCCAGTTGCTCGATAACGGTCATGTGCGTTTCTATTTCAAACATTTGGACGATCGGGTAACAACGTACTTGCCTGCCCCCGTTTTAGTTAACAGCAACGGCGACTATGGTCCGGTGCCTAACTTTGATGGCAGCAGCGAGACGCTACACTCTGCCTATACCACCAATATCTCTACCTTCGACTCTTTTGGAAATCCGCGTAATCGCGATCTTACGGATGGGATTGAGTCCCAGGTTACCTCGTTCGGTTTTGAGGCGGACCTTGAAGTCGCGCCAAATACTGTATTACTCAACAAATTTAGAATTTCCGATGTATCGGGCGGCTTCATCTCGCCATTTACCGATACCTTTGGTGCATACGGTCCACAGGGCGCGCAACAAATGGCTGGTGCGATCTGTGACTCAGCACTCGACGGCGATGGCAACCCATTTAACTGCGCCAGCACCTCAGTCACTTTGGCCAATGGTCCCAATGCCGGCAGCGAGTACACAGGCCTAGCCTTCCTAAATCTGTTATTCGATACGTCAATTAACGATTTGGGCAACATGATTAATGACTTAAACGTGCGCAAAGAGTTCGACAATGGCATGTCACTAACGGTGGGTTACTATTACTCAAAGCAAGATATTGCGACTAGCTGGAACAGCTGGAATACCTTTATTCAAACCGTAGATGGTACCGATTCTCAATACTTACACATCACTGATGCTGACGGTAATGCGCTAGTTAACAACGGCCTATGGGCTCCGAGTTTCTTGTCGTGGGAGTGGGATCTAAACTACACCACTACAGCGCCATACATTAACTTTGGTTTTGAAGTGGGTGACGATTGGTTATTCGATATCAGTGCGCGCCGCGATAGCGTCGATGCTAACGGCGAGCTCATAAGCGCTTGTTGTGGTGGTAATACTGACTTTGACTTAAATGGTAATGGCGTTATTGACGGCAACTCTGAAGATGCGTCGGCATCAAATGGCTTCGGCTTCGGCGGCGGTGTGATCAATCTCAATCGCGCCGGTGCCGGCAGCCAGATCATCAATTACGATGCGAGTAACACGTCTTTCTCTTTGGGTGGCTCGTACCTGTACAGTGACGATATGACATTCTTTGCTCGTTACAGTGAAGGTGGCCGTGCAATTGCTGATCGCTTGTTACAAATCGCGGGAACTTTAAATGGCGATGGTAGCTTAACCAGCACAACGTCAGGTTTTGATGAAACTGACCAATTTGAATTGGGCTTAAAATACGGCACGCCGGAGTTACAATTCAATGCGACATTCTTCAATACTGTTACTCAAGATACCCAAGCGGAATTAACCAGCGGATTAACCTTTATCCGCGAGTATGAAGCGACTGGTATTGAGCTTGAAGGGCGTTATGACATTGGCAGCGGATTCTCAGTTACAGGTAACGCCACTTGGACTGATGCAGAGATCAGTGAAGACCGCTTCAACCCAGCGTTGGTAGGTAATACACCACGTCGCCAAGCTGACTTGATCTACACCATCGTACCGCAATTCGATACCGACAACTTCACAGTAGGTGCAGCGTTACAAGGCTCAACTGATTACTACGTGCAAGATAGTAACGAGTTGAAGCAGGATGCCTACATGTTAGTTAATCTATTTGCCACCTATTACATTTCTGATGACTTCTCAGTCAGTCTGAATATCAATAATGCGACTGATGAGTTTGTTATTACCGAATCTGAAGAAGGCAATGCGATGGCTGGCGATATTATCCGCGCCAGACCTTTGAACGGACGCACTAGCTCTATCTCAGTGAAGTACTCGTTCTAATCAAAGCTAGGCAGAGGGGAACCTCTACCTATTAATATTCAGGTTTAGTTTTTATGACAACTGCAGCAAATACGCAAAATTTGGCGTTGATCCGCTGGTTGACCTATCTAATGTTTATGATGTTTGCGATGACATCAGATTCGGTTGGCGAGATCATCAAAGAGGTCAAAATCGAATTTGGCGTAAACAATACCCAAGCCAGTCTGATGCACTCGTTATTCATGGTGGGCATCGCATTTTCGGGCTTGTTCCTAGGCTTTCTAGCCGATCGTTTTGGGCGTAAACCTTCGTTAATTCTAGGGCTTGGCCTATTTGCCGCTTCTTGCTATTTATTTTTGGTCGGTGAAACCTTTGAGTTTATTTTGGGGTTAATCACACTGTCTGGTTTGGCGGTTGGTATCTTTAAAACGGCAGCACTGGCGCTCATTGGTGATATATCAACTTCGACTAAGCAGCACACCGGAACCATGAATGGTGCCGAAGCATTCTTCGGTGTTGGTGCCATTATTGGGCCACTGCTGGTTGCCTATCTAATTCGCTCTGGTGTGCATTGGATGTGGTTATACGTAATCGCTGGTGGCCTGTGTACAATTTTGATCGTCATGGCACTGCTAGTGAAGTATCCCGAGTATCAAAAGCCTAAAACGCGCGGGTCGGCCAGCCTGCTCGAAAGCTTAAAACTTCTCAAAGATCCTTACGCCATGGGATTTTCAATCGGCGCATTTTTGTATGTAGCCGCTGAAAGTGCGATTTACGTATGGATGCCGAGTTATCTGATTTGCAATGCAGGCACAGTTGAAGACGTTTTCGCTTGTTATAGCAATGACACCAATAAAGTGCTCGCCATGTATGCGGTGTCAATTTTCTTTTCACTGCGTGCGCTGGGGCGTTTTGTTGGTATCTGGATGATGCAGCGATTTGAGTGGAGTACGGTATTAGTCCTGTTCAGTTTTTGCATTTTGGTCTGTTTTGTTGGCGGTTTGTGGGGCGGTAAATCGGTTGCTCTGTATTTATTCCCGCTAAGCGGCATCTTTATGTCGGTGATTTATCCGACGTTCAACTCCAAGGGCATTAGCTGTTTTCCCAAGTATCAGCACGGCGCTGTAGCTGGTGTGATTTTATGTTTTACTGCCGCTGGTGCTGCCGTCGGGCCGTTGGTCATGGGTATCGTCAGTGATATGTATGGTGGCGATGCCAAGTATGGCTTTATTGTGGCTACTGGGTTTGCTGCCTTGTTGTTCTTAGGACTGGTATACAACTACCTAAAACGACCAACAGAAGCTCGCTTAGCACAGGTTGAACAGTCCGAGTACAACGTCACCGGAGAGCCCGTATGACCGAGTATTATGGTGCTATTGAAGCAGGTGGCACAAAGTTTAACTGTGCCATTTTGGATGCAACTGGAAAAGTTGCCGTGCAAACGCGCATAGCAACAACGACACCTGAAGAGACACTTGAAAGCGTTATCCAATGGTTTAGCCAGCAGCGTCAGGGCGGTGAACTGAGGGGAATGGGTATCGCAAGTTTTGGCCCCTTAGATCTCAATAAAGACTCTGCGCGATACGGCTGGATCACCAGTACACCTAAGCCTCATTGGTCTGATACACCTTTACTACCGAGGTTAGCATCGGCGTTAGATGTACCTGTGGTTATCGATACTGATGTTAACGGCGCGGCGCTTGCAGAAGCTACTTTGGGAGCTGGCAAAAATCAACAAGTCGTTATTTACATCACAGTCGGTACTGGTGTGGGTGGTGGCGTCGTGATCAATGGAGCACCATTGCATGGCACGGTGCATCCTGAGATTGGCCATATGCTAGTGCCCGGCCATCCGCAACTCAAGTGGCAGTGCCCATTTCACGCCAACTGTGTTGAAGGGTTTGCCTCGGGTACCGCGATGGGAAAAATCTGGGGGCAACCTGCAGAAACTTTACCTGATGATCATATTGCCTGGGAGCTTGAAGCGTTAGTTTTGGCCCAACTTTGCCACAGCTTAATGCTGAGTTTTTCACCTAATACCATTGTTATCGGTGGCGGGGTGATGGCAAAGCCCGGGTTGTTAAGCAATGTCATCGCTCAAACGCGCATCAGTCTCAATGATTACTTAGTACTACCGAGTAACAAGTCCTTTGATGACATCATAGTGGCCCCAAAGTTGGGGCAAAACAGCGGATTACTCGGCGCATTTTTACTCGCAAAGCAGAGCAAATGACAGCTCGATGAGTAACTTGAATTTTATTGGAGATTTATATGCCAATTAAAAATGGCGTTCAATTAATTACCTACGCAGACCGCTTAGGCAATGGTGCATTAAGTGACTTACAGTCACTGTTAGAGCACGAGCTTGCATGCGTATTTACCGGTATTCATCTGTTACCGTTTTTCTACCCGTTTGACGGCGAAGACGCCGGCTTCGACCCGATCGATCATACTATCGTCGACCAGCGCTTGGGCAATTGGGATAGCATCAAAATGCTTGGTGATGACTTTGATATCATGGCCGACCTCATTGTCAATCACATGTCGGCGCAAAGCGTTGCTTTTAAAGATGTTTTGGAGCATGGCCAAGACTCTCAGTTCTGGCCGCTATTTCTGACCAAACAGTCCATTTTTAATGACGATGACCAGACTGGTATTAGCAAAGTGTTTCGGCCGCGTCCAACACCATTTTTTACCGAATACACCGTGGCCAACAACGACACGGTGCCATTTTGGACGACCTTTACTGCCAATCAAATCGATATCGACGTAGAGTCGCAGCCTGGCCAGCAATATCTAACGTCAATACTGGACACCTTTGCTGAAAATAAAGTCGACCTGATCCGGCTCGATGCTGCCGGTTACGCAATCAAGCGTGCCGGTACGAATTGTTTTATGTTGGAGGAAACCTTTGCCTTTATCGAGCAACTAAGCCAACGGGCACGCGATTTAAATATGCAGTGCCTGGTCGAAATTCACAGTCATTACCAAACCCAGATCGAGATCGCTAAGCGCTGCGATAGCGTGTATGACTTCGCATTGCCGCCTTTGGTTTTACACACGTTGTTTAGTCGCGATGCCACAGCATTGGCAGCATGGCTGGAGATATCGCCACGCAACTGTTTTACGGTGCTTGATACCCATGATGGCATCGGCATTGTCGATGTGGGTCCTTCGGGTGATAAACCGGGATTGTTGAACGCCACTGAAATAGATAGTTTGGTGGAAACCATTCACAACAATTCAAATGGTCAATCGCGTCTAGCAACAGGTGCTGCTGCAAGTAATGTCGACCTCTATCAAATCAACTGTACATACTACAACGCCTTAGGTGGTGATGACGAGGCTTATCTATTGGCGCGTGCTATTCAGTTTTTCAGTCCGGGCATTCCACAGGTGTATTACGCGGGGTTACTCGCCGTTGAAAACGATATGGAGCTGTTAGCGCGCACTAACGTGGGGCGGGATATTAATCGTCCCTACTTAGATAATGCTGCAGTTAAAGAGCACCTAAAAAAACCTGTGGTTCAAGGTCTGTTAAAGCTTATCGAGCTGCGCAATAACACGCCTGCCTTTAGCGGTAATTTTAGTGCCAGTTATCAGCAGCAACGACTTGTATTGGCATGGCAAAATAGCGATTCAAGCGCAGAGTTAGCGATAGATCTGGATTCTCTGCAAGCGACGATAACCGTTAACAATGCTACACAACGCCGATCCTTTGCGATTAACAGTTTATTGGAATGATTGATCTTTTCCCGCCATGCGGTAGTGTGGCGGTATGAGCAATACCAAACTAACTATAAAAGAAGTTGCACGTCGCTTAGATGTTTCTACGGCGACTATCTCCAACGCCTTTAATCGTCCAGACCAACTCTCCGCCAAGAAGCGTGCTGAGGTATTAGCCGCGTGCCAGGAAATGGGGTATGCTGGCCCAAATAAAGCCGCTCGCTCACTGCGTCGCGGAAAGACTAACATTATTGCTCTGGTCTTGCCCGATAGCTTGGAATATATGGTAACTGACCCTGTAGCCAGTCAATTAATGCAGGGGGTGGCCAAAGTCACCAAGGACTCAGAGGCCAATGTATTGTTGTTCTCTGGTAGCAATGATTCGGTCAATGAGGTCGTCGACTTTGTCGATGGTTTTATCTGCTACGGTTCACCGCGTAACCAAGCGTTATTAAAGCAATTAAGTCAAATCAATAAGCGTGTAGTAACCATAGATTTCGATATTGAGAACGCCCCCTCAGTTAATATTGATAATACCCAAGCCGCCTACCAGTCAGCGCTTTTAGCGCTTGATAGAGCCGTTAAAAATCCAGCGATTCTAGGGTTGCGCTTGGTCGATGTCGAGCACACTTGTGTGGTTGGCGATAATCCGCTGCTCGACAGTGAATACTCAATCTCTCACCGGCGTTTGGACGGTTATCTACAAGCCATTGAGCAGGTTGGCCTAAGCATCAGTAATGAAGCTATTTGGCACATACCCGAAAGTACGCATGAATGCGCGATCATTGCAGTTCAGGAGGCTCTAAATGCTCCTCAACGACCCGATGTGTTACTCTGTATGAGTGACATTATTGCGCTTACCGCTATGCAAGAGGCATTGCGATTAGGCATTCGGATCCCTGAAGATATTCGGGTGGTTGGTTTTGACGGTATTGATATTGCCAAACGCTATCACCCAACCCTAACCACAGTACAACAATTCAGTGCCAATAAAGGTGAGATTGCAACGCGTATGTTTCTCGACGGGGATACGGAAAGCCAAATGCTCGACTTTGAATTGGTACCGGGCGGCAGCACACTGCGTTCATAGTTATTGCACTAGCGATGTCTGAGGAAATAGAAAAAAGTGAGATTTGCTTTATGGAAGATACCACGCTTTGTGTATTTTTAGGTTATTTGCAAAGATTGGTTGGGAATGGACTTAATCATTAATAGGAGAAACGTTCGTTTTATTCAAAATTTGGTTGGATTTTAATACTAGCAACTGTCTCAGAAACCGACAAATCCGCCATTAGCTATCGATCAACGCCCGGCAAATTAGACAGAAGCCGACACTACCTTGCGTATGTAATAACAAATCACGCACATAATAATATGTATTTTTGAGTGCTAGCAATACGCAGATTGCAACTAGGCGGCTAAGCTATTCTAACTAGGCTGCAAACTTATTGCAGACATACAGGTTCTGCTATCAAAGGACTGATAATGAATATGCGAAAACAAAAATTAAACATATTGCCCAGCGACCCAACCGCTGGACCAGGCCCATTGGAAGTTGTAGCCGCCCAGCCAGCCCGTTACATCAACCACTTCACCGATAAAATAAAGACCCTCTACAGCCTTTGCCTGCATTGTTTTAGACGACAGATAATCCGTATCAACACCACCCAATGTAACCTCGGCAGTGCGATAACCCTCTGTGCCATTCGGTTTGATCTGCCAATGACTAAAATGAGCACAAATGGCCTCTAATTGCTTGGCGTTATATTGCTTCATGGGCTTATTTTCTATTCCCCACCATTCCAGCATCGTTTGTACAAAACGTTTGGGGAACCAATCAGTTAACACAGTAGACAATAAAGAATCAGCGTTCTTGTTTTGTTTTTCAGTTAACACTTTGTCGAATTCTGCGATAGGCGTTATATCAAAATTTACAACGTCACCGGGCTCCCAGAAGCTGGAGATCTGCAACACCGAGGGGCCACTTAAACCTCGATGCGTAATCAGCATACTTTCGTCAAACGCCGTATCATGACATGACGCTACAGCTTTCACTGAAACGCCGCTCAATTCAGCTAACACTGTTTTGTCTTCATCATGCAACGTGAAAGGTACCAATGCGGCCCGCACAGGTGTAACGGGAATACCAAACTGCTCTGCTACTTTGTAGCCAAATGGCGTAGCCCCCAGTTTTGGCATACTCAAACCGCCCGTCGCTATCACCAGCGATTCACAACTTAAGTCTCCTTGAGAGGTTGAAAGCAAAAATCCGGCTTCGCCCTGTTGTGCTTCTGTTACTGAAGTGCGATTTAAAATATTAACCTGTGCTTTGTCACATTCGCTGAGCAACATATCAACGATTTGCTTGGCTGAATCATCACAAAACAATTGGCCAAGTGTCTTTTCATGGTATTGGATACCGTACTGCTCCACCAGTGCGATGAAATCCCACTGGGTATAACGGCTTAACGCTGATTTGCAAAAATGAGGGTTGTTGGACAGATAGTTCTCGTGGCTCGCATACATATTGGTGAAATTGCACCGCCCACCACCAGACATCAAAATTTTGCCACCTAAGCGCTTTACATGATCAATTACCGCTACGCTGCGTCCGCGCATACCCGCTTGTGCAGCGCAAAACAAACCTGCGGCGCCAGCGCCAATGATCACGACATCAAAGTGTTTCAAAAGGGAGTGGTCTCACTAGAACAGAAAGGCCAAATGATAGCAAAAAAGTTAACCAGAGAGTTAGCGGCACCGCAACAGAGCAGTGCCAACATCAACAAAGTTACAGCGCCTTTAACAAAGTTTCAGCGTCGCTAACTTCAAAGCGGCCTGGGTCTTCTACGTTCAGGGCAACAACAACACCGTCATCCACCAGCATGCTGTAACGCATAGAGCGGACGCCGCCGAAAGTGTCAGTATCCATGTCCATACCCACTGACTTAGTGAAGCTGCCATTGCCATCAGCCAACATTAAAATATGCTCGGCATTTTGCGATTTACCCCATGCATCCATCACAAATGCATCGTTTACTGACAAGCAAATAATCGTATCCACACCTTTTGCTTTAAACTGATCTGCCAGCGCCACAAAGCCCGGTAAGTGTGCGGCAGAACAAGTTGGCGTGAATGCACCGGGAACTGCGAAAAAAGCAACTTTCTTTTCTGCGAATAAATCATTGGTGTGTGGATTTTTCATCTCACCATTGTCTAGATAACTGAATACCACTTCGGGTAGACGTGAACCAACTTCTAACATAGCGTTTTCCTGTCGTTATTTAAGGTATATATCGAAGCGATGTTTTTTACTGCTCATTGACATATTCGGTTTTCGCTCCGCTAAATAAGGGGCACTGGCCGGACGCTTCACCACAACACGCTTCTTCGCCAACACCAAAGCTGGCGCTAGTAGCGCATCAGCATCGGGGTCGACACCAAGCAAACTCTGCAGCGCCTGCATTTCTTTTTTCACCATCGCTGATTTTTTGCGGTGGGGAAACATAGGGTCCAGATAAATGGCATCAGGCTGAGCTGACTTACTAGACCATTGTGATAACAATGCCACACTATCCCCACGTTGCAACTTTAATCTGCTTTTCCAGCTGTCAGCCACATCCGAATCATGTAAACGTTCAAGGGCGTCATACAACAACGCAGAAACGATAGGTGAACGTTCTAACATCGTAACGTGACAGCCGACACTGGCCATAACAAAGGCATCGGTTCCCAACCCCGCAGTTGCATCTATGACCTGATAATCAGTGGCAGATTTTACGCCAATGGCTTTCGCTAGTAATTCACTCTTGCCACCCCCCTTAGCTTGTCGATATGCCAGTGCGGGTGATAAGAAATCAACGGAAATATCACTGTAGCCAGGTTGAGCAAGGTTACGCAGTGCAAGACCTTTGTCGGTCACAACTAATGCTAATCCATCTGCATTTGTCTGTGCTGTTGTCCACGCAGCATGATTAAGAGCGCAATCTACGAAATTTGAGAATGAAAGTTCTTGATCGAATAACGGATGGTCAGGTGACAGTTCGTTGATGACCTGAATCACTTCTACGCCTTTAGGATCATGCATTGCCATAGTGCTCTCTATACTGTAGCCAACGATTGATGATTGCTTGCGCATGGCTAGGATAGCGTTGCCACAAATCGTCAGCCAACGAGTGTACTTGCGGAATCAGATGCGCATCGCGGATGAGATCCGCTATTTTAAGATCGGCAATTCCGGTCTGCTTGGTGCCCAAGAGTTCGCCCGGCCCTCTTATTTCCAAATCTTGTTGCGCAATGTAAAACCCATCGTTTGATTCTCGCATAACACCTAGGCGTTTTGTTGCGGTCTTTGATAGTGGGCTTTGATACATTAATACACAATGACTTTCGACTGCACCTCGGCCCACTCGGCCACGCAATTGGTGTAATTGCGCTAGCCCTAATCGTTCCGGGTTCTCGATGATCATTAGGCTCGCATTCGGTACATCAACCCCCACTTCAATCACCGTTGTCGCAACCAAAAGATCCAATTCTCCCGCTTTAAACTGCGCCATAATAGCCTGCTTTTCCGGCCCTTTTAAGCGCCCGTGAACGAGCCCTACGCGCAAATCAGGCAAAGCCGTTCTCAACGCAATGGCAGTGTCCTCAGCCGCCTGACATTGCAACACTTCTGACTCATCAATCAGTGTACAAACCCAATAGGCCTGACGATTCTGCTCGGTACAGGACTGACGCACACGATCTATCACTTCCATACGCCTTGAATCAGGAATTACCACCGTCGTAACAGGTGTACGCCCGGGAGGTAATTCATCAATTATGGATGTATCAAGGTCTGCGTAGGCTGTCATTGCCAGTGTTCTGGGTATCGGCGTTGCTGTCATGATCAACTGGTGTGGATAACGGCCTTGAGCCTCTCCTTTTTCTCTAAGCGCCAACCGTTGATGGACACCAAAGCGGTGCTGCTCGTCTACAATCACTAACGCCAAATTCGTGTATTCAACACCCTCTTGAAAAACCGCATGTGTGCCGACTAACAGGTCAATTTGTCCGTTTGCCAACTGAGAAAGCACTTCTTCACGCGCTTTACCTTTTAACTTTCCGGCCAACCAACCTAATTTAACGCCTAAGGGCGACAGCCAATCACTTAAATTATTGGCATGTTGCTCCGCCAGCAACTCTGTGGGCGCCATCAAGACAACTTGGTAACCCGCTTCTATGACGTTTAATGCCGCTAAAGCAGCCACCAATGTCTTACCCGAACCAACATCTCCCTGCACCAAGCGCATCATGGGAACACCCTGTTGCAGATCATCGGTTATTTCTTGAAGCACTCTGGACTGTGCTGCCGTCGGTGTAAAAGGCAGAGAGGCTAACAATCGTTTTTCCAGGTGAGATGTCGCTGGTATTGCAAAGCCCGCCACTTGTTTGGACTGACGGCGCATTTTTAACATACTTAAATGATGGGCCAGCAGCTCTTCAAGCGCTAAGCGCTGTTGAGCCGGATGCTTACCTTGCTCCAGTTCTTCAACGGCAATATCTGGCGGCGGACGGTGTACCAACCTTAATGCTTCATCGAGCGGTATCTGCTGGTTGTACAACCCTTGTGGCAACAAATCAGGTAAAAAGCCACCACCGAGCTTGGCCAATGCTTGTTCCGTGATGTTACGCAAGGTGATTTGCTTTACCCCTTCAGTTGTTGGATACACTGGCGTGAGGCTATCTTCTACAGCCATTTCATTTTCGCTTTCACTGACCAACTTAAACTCAGGATGCATCATTTCCAGTCCATGCTTACCAGTGCGAACCTCGCCAAAGCAACGTACACGCTGTCCTTTATCTAACATATTCTTTTGAGCAGCCGTAAAATGAAAAAAGCGCAGTGTGAGAGATCCCGATCCATCGTTAATGCGAGTAACTAACATACGTTTGCGACCAAATTGCACAGAAGTAGAGGTTACTTCACCGACTACGCTAACATGCAAAAAAGGTTGCAAATCGGCGATTGGATATATTCTCGTGCGATCTTCATAACGCGAGGGTAAATGAAATAGAACATCCTGAATGGTGTGAATGCCGAGCTTTATAAGGCGCTCGGCAACCTTGGCCCCCACGCCTTTTAACTCAGTAATGGGGTTAGCTGCGCTGATACTCATGTACCACCGATTTAATTGCTGCTATCACGTTAATCAACTTACACTCTCAGTATCATGTGACGCATTAAATGGTCACATGCAGAAACGCTTGGAGGTTAAAAATATGACCAAACTTTACCAAGCCTCGCCGCGCAAAGATACAGCCAGCGAGTACAGATATACCGAGAGCACTATATCTGTTTTCAACCCGTTTATGGCCGTGTAGCACAGCCATAAACGGGATATTTACGGTTTCAGCACCTTTGCGACATTCAAAATCAATTCAGCAGAAGGACGTACCCGGAAATTCGGGTTAACGTAGTTAAACTGAACAACGCCTTGTGTGTCGACAAAGAATATTGCCGGTGCGGGTAGCACAGAGCGCATCGATTTATCTTCGGTTAAATCAATGCCATATTCATTCAAATATCTGTCAGATGTTGCCTGCTCAACATAAAAACCGATACCGAAGTTACGAATAGTATCTAGCGAAACATCAGACAATAGCGTGACCGCAAACTCCGTTTCTAACTTTTGCTCTTGTAAACGGGAAGGCGATTCGGGTGAAATAGCCAACACCTGATAACCAAGTGACACCAATTCTTGTTCGATGTCTTTTAGTTCTGCCAACTGGCGATTGCAGTAAGGACACCAACCGCCGCGATAAAACAACACAATGCTTGGCTTTTGCATGGTAAGTGCCGTTAGGCTTACGGGTGAGCCATCAGCCAACTTTAGCGTTGTTTGCGGTATTGATTGACCATTCAACAGTGGAGTAACATCTTCAGCCCGGTCAGCGATAGCGGCCCGCTCAAAGGCTTGAGCGAGGGGGATCGAAGCGCCCCATATCATCAGGCATAGTAAAATTAAACGCATGGTGTTTCTCTGGTTTGTTATTAATCAGTTCAACAGACCAGAGAGACACGTAAGAAATTTCAGTCAGTTAATTATTCGTTGTCAGAGAGGTCTTGCAAAGCGTCATTGGTTAGGCGCAATTGGTCCCACCAAGCCGAGTCTGCTTCGATTTCCCCCTCATTATTCACATAAGGATAATTGATGTTTTTTTGCTGACAGAACTTTGAGAGTCGTGGAAAGCCACCTTCAAATAACATTCGTTGACGTTCAATTTCCGATAATCGCGATGTCTCGTATAAACCCGCTTGTTCTCGTTGTCGCTGCGCCTCATACATTACCACAGCCGCCGCAACGGATACGTTGAGCGATTGCACCATGCCTACCATGGGAATAACAATGTCAGTGTCGGCCAATGCAATCGCTTCAGCAGTAGCGCCGGTTTTTTCCTGACCCAAAATTATCGCTGTCGGTTTGGTGTAATCGACCTCTCTGAAGTCAACTGCGGAAGGGCTCAAGTTAGTGACCAACACTTGCATGCCGCGCCCTTTTAGATGACCTACGGCGTCTTCAATCGAATCATGGCGACAATTCTTCACCCACACATTACTGCCTACAGCAGTACCTGCACGCAAAGCGGTTTTTTGCTGCCAAACGGCATGGATTTCATGCACGCCAACGGCATCACAGCTACGCACTATCGCCGACACATTGTGGGGTTTGTGCACTTGCTCCATTAATACCGTGAGATCAGGTTGGCGCTTATCCAATAGCGCTTGAATACGCGCATTTCGCTCCGCTGACATCTTCATAAATTATTCCGGCATCTCCATTACGCCATCGATCTCGATCTGAGCGTCTTTAGGCAGTTGCGCTACGCCAATGGCCGCACGTGCTGGATATGGCTGGCTGAAATATTGACTCATGATTTCATTCACAGTAGCGAAATTGCTCAAATCCGTGAGATATATATTAACCTTGGCGAGATCCTGCAATGAGCCACCAGCGGCCTCACACACTGCAGTGAGGTTTTTAAATACTTGATGTGCTTGCTCTGCGAAATCTTCAGACACCATCGCCATGGTTTCAGGTATGAGCGGGATTTGACCAGATAAATAAACGGTTGTACCTGCCTTTACGGCTTGGCTATATGTGCCAATAGCTTGCGGAGCACGATCCGTAGAGATAATCGCTTTAGACATAATAGTTCCTAATTAGGGTTATGACGTTTGTCGGGTTTTCGTCTTGCTGTGACGGGATACACGCTGAACTTCGGGCATGGAACGAATTTTTCGCATCACACGGGCTAAATGAACCCGGTTCACGGTCGTCAGTTGCAAGTCAATGTAATAGATGTTGCTTTCTTTTTCTTCTGTTTGCAGGCCTATGATAGTGGAATCACAGCTTGCAATCGTATTGGTTAGCGTAGCGAGAGTACCTTGATGATTAAACAGTTCAATACGTAAGGAAGCTTTAAACTCTCCCTTCGCGCCTTTTTCCCATTGCATCGGTAATACTCGTTGAGGCTCTTCTCGGGTGAGCTTACGTATATTGGTACAGCCAATTTGATGGATCACCATGCCGCGACCAGGGCTTAAAATCGCTACGACTTCATCATCAGGTATTGGATAACAACATTGCGAGTAATGCACCAACAGACCTTCAGATCCCTTAATCGCCACTTCGCCTTTTTTCTCTGGTAATTCTGCACTCTCGCCGAGCAATCGTCGGGCAACAATGGCCGACAGTTCATTACCTAAACCAATATCCACCAGCAAATCATCGAAGGTCTCATGCTTAGTTTCAGCAGCCACTCGGTCTTTATCCGCTTGGGCTATATCGTCCAGTTTTATCGCACCCAACGCGTGACGCAACAAGCGGTTACCCATGGTGATTGCTTCTTGAGATTGCTGTTTACGTAGATACTGACGAATACGCGTACGCGCACGGGCACTGACAACAAAATTCAACCAGTTCGCATTCGGTTTAGCGCGTGGGGAGGTGATAATCTCTACCGTTTGACCATTCTCTAACGGCTTACTCAATGAGTAATTTCGTCTTTCAACACGCACACCAACGCAGGTGTTGCCGATATCTGAGTGAACGGCGTAGGCGAAATCGACTGCTGTTGAGCCCGTTGGCAATTCAATAATGCGTCCATCTGGCGTAAACACATAAATCTCGTCTGGGAATAAATCTGTTTTGACTGATTCAATAAATTCAAACGAAGAACTTGCGCTTTGCTGTAATTCCAACAAGGATTGCATCCACTTACGCGCACGTAATTGCGCAGTGGTATCGGTATCTTCACCTTTATATAACCAATGCGCAGCGACACCTTTGTCTGCCATTTGATCCATTTCATGGGTCCGAATTTGTATCTCTACCGGTATCCCATGCGGGCCAATTAATGAGGTGTGAAGTGACTGGTATCCATTGGTACGGGGTATTGCGATATAATCTTTGAAGCGGTTTTCAATCGGCTTGTAGAGAGAATGCATCGCCCCCAGCGAACGGTAACAATTATCTACTGAGTCAACCACGATGCGAAAAGCATAGATGTCCATAACCTCGTTGAACATCAATTCTTTGTTCTTCATTTTGCGGTAAATGGAATATAAGTGCTTCTCTCGCCCGATCACCAACGCTTCGATTTTATGCTCATCTAAACGCGTGACCAATTCTTGGCGAGTATTCTCAATGATCGTTTTACGATTTCCCCGTGCTTGCACAACCGCAGACTTCAATGCTCGGTGTCGCATCGGATACATCGCTTGAAAACCGAGGTCTTCAAGCTCGTTTTTCATATCATGGATACCCAACCGGTGGGCAATTGGTGCGTAAATTTCGAGGGTTTCTAGCGCAATACGACGGCGCTTATCAGGTCGCAACGAACCCAAGGTGCGCATATTATGGGTACGGTCGGCTAATTTTATCAAAATGACGCGGATATCTTGCACCATCGCCATCATCATTTTTCTGAAGTTTTCCGCTTGCGCTTCTTGCTTGTTGCTAAACTGAATTTTATCCAGCTTACTTACCCCTTCGACTAAATCCGCAACTACTTCACCGAATTTGTCTTCAAGTTGCTGCTTATCAACTGGCGTGTCTTCAATCACATCGTGCATCAATGCTGCCATGATGGTCTCATGGTCCATGTGCATATCGGCTAGGATCCCCGCAACGGCTACAGGGTGGGTGATGTAAGGATCACCACTAGAACGCATTTGCCCTTCATGGGCATCGCGCGCAACAACAAAGGACTCGCGCACAGTTTCGATCTGCTCTTCAGGCAGGTACTGCGCTAGTTTGCTTTGTAGTCCTTCGAATAGATACACGAGTTACGTCATTTAATGCTGTTAATAGAGCTAGAATAAGGCCTTTGACTTAAATAACCAAATGAAAACGCCAGCAAAATGCTGGCGTTAGGCGATCTTTAAGTGCTTTTTTATTATTCAGACAGAATATTTGCTACAGAAGCAAATTCAACTTCGTCTTGATGTTGCTGATCACGCATTTCTTCCGCTTCAATGCTTGCTGCCGTAACCAAACCTTGTTCGATTTCACGCAATGCAGTAACGGTAGGTTTGTCATTGCCCATATCAACCTGAGGCGTTTTACCTTCAGTAGCTAATTGACGTGCACGACGCGCAGCAACTAACACTAAATCAAAACGATTGCCGATTTGTTCTACGGCGTCTTCGACTGTAACGCGAGCCATGTCGTTCTCCGATTATGCGATTACTTTAAAAAAGGTCGCGTAGTATAGCCTAAGCTTTGTACAGACGGTAGCTATTTATGCTAATAAAGCCGCAATTAATGCCTTATTTCGCAACTCCTGATTGGCAAGCCTCTCTCGCTGAGCAAAAACCACATTCTCTAACGCTTGCAATGTGGTCTCAAAATCATCATTCACCAACACGTAATCAAACTCGTCGTAATGACTCATTTCATCTTTAGCTTTTTGCATTCGGCCGGCAATAACTTCTTCACTATCTTGACCTCGTGCGTTCAAGCGTTGGTGCAAAATGTCAATCGAAGGGGGTAATATGAAAATACCGACCGTATCGGGAAGTTGCTTTTTCACTTGTCTAGCACCTTGCCAATCAATATCTAAAAAAACATCGGTGCCGCTTGCTAAGGTTTCTTCAATCACAATCCGTGAGGTTCCATAATAATTGCCAAAAACCTCGGCCCACTCAAAAAAGGCGCCTTGTTCAATCAATGCTTCAAATGCCTCTCGCGTAACAAAATGATAGTGTTCGCCATCGACTTCGCCCGGCCGGGGTTGACGAGTAGTATGTGATACAGACACCTGTAACTGCCCGTTATTGGCCTGTGCCGATGCTGCATGCTTATTTAGCAATGCTTTGATCAGACTTGATTTACCAGCGCCGGATGGTGCTGACAGAATAAATAAGTTTCCGAGTAACTGAACCATAATCGAAATTAAGACGTTGAATAATGAGCAATCAGCTCTGGTGAAAAATGCTGATGCAATGGTAGCATAAGCGAACCAAAAGCGTGAGTTAGCCATGCGCTAAATAAATGGCTTACTGTTTACATCAATACAATAACGAAAAAGGATGTTTGTCATGACTGACGCACTCCCGTATGTCGACGTACCTGCGTCTGGTGAGCAGACTGCAACGGTGATTTGGTTACACGGTTTAGGTGATTCTGGAAATGGATTTGCGCCGATCGTGCCAGAACTACGATTACCTCAGTCCAACGGCATTCGTTTTATCTTCCCTCATGCTCCGGTGAGAAAAGTCACCATTAATAACGGCATGCCTATGCGAGCATGGTATGACATTAAGAGTTTAGATTTTAATTCTCGTGCAGATATTGAAGGTGTTAATGAGTCTGCAGAACAGGTTCAGCAATTGATCGATGCTGAAATTGCCGCAGGGATACCCAGTTCACGTATTGTTGTTGCAGGCTTTTCACAAGGCGGCGTCATCGCCTTACATATTGCAACTCGCTCGAATACCACATTTGCAGGTGTCATGGCGCTGAGTACTTATCTGTGTGAGCCCGATCAACTCGAAAGCAAGAAAACCGACGCGAATATCAATACGCCGATGTTATTTTGTCATGGTCAACAAGATGAAGTAGTGCCTATGTTCTTAGGCCATTCAGCGTATCAGTCAGTAAAAGCGAATGGCTATCAAGCAGATTGGAAAGAGTATGTGATGCAGCACAATGTATGCATGCAGGAAGTCAATGATATATCTCATTGGATACAGAAAGTACTGGCTTAATCTGTAGTAAATTGCACTCTGCGCAAATAATTTGAAAGTACCCTGCTATTTTGCCGGTTATGTAAGTAACCGAAATGATATTAAGCAGGGTTTTTTATGCAAATCTCACAACTACTTCGTCGCCTTTGGGTCATTATTGGCTTAACCATGCTGTGCCACAGCGCAATAGCGGCGCCCGCCATTGAAACGGGCCTTTTCAATAATAAAGCCATATACGGCTATGATACTGTTGCGTACTTTACGGTAGGTGAAGCAGTAAAAGGGAAAGATGCATTCACTACACAATGGCGTGGTGCTGATTGGTACTTCTCCACTCAACAGCATCTGGATTTATTTGTCGCCGATCCTAAAAAATATGCACCACAATATGGTGGCTATTGTGCCTACGCCATGTCTGATGGACGTTTAGTGGGTATAGATGAAGACGCCTTTACCATCGTCGACGGTAAACTGTATTTGAATTACAGCAAGAGCGTTATGAAGGAATGGAACGCAAATGCAGCTGAATATATACAGCAAGCTGATTCACATTATCCTACCGTGATTGACGAATAAGACCCGAATGGCCCAATTAAGAACCGTTTAGGGTAGTAAATTGGGCCATCACTTCAGCCATCTTATCTATCAGCTGTTCGGATTTAAATGGCTTCTGTAACGAGATATTGCCCATTCCGGAAACGTGAATAGGCTCAGCATAGCCTGATGTAATCACAACCGGTAAATCATGAGAAAATTGCTTGGCTATGTCATGCCCTTGGATATTGCCGGGCATCACTTCATCCGTCACGACAATGTCAATATTGGTAAGGTTTTGTTCAATAAACGACTGTGCTTTAGCTGGCTGGCCAAATGAAAGAACTGTATGCCCAAGGCTAACGAGCAACTTCTGTGTGATATCCAATAAGTCTCTTTCGTCATCGATTAATACGACCGTCAATGGCTCTTCGATAGCTTCAAACGTTAAATGGTTATTCAGTTTCGTAGGGCGTTTAATAAAATGACGGTCGGGGATCCAAATACTAAAACAGGAGCCTTTTCCAGGACGGGAGCATAGTGACAAACCATACTCATTGCGGACTGCGAAGCCGTAAACCATCGCCAATCCAAGACCACTTCCTTTGCCCACATATGATTTGAAGGGTAAAAATATATCTTCGAAGCGGTCTTGTGCAATACCGCACCCTGTATCTTCAACTTCAATCGCTAAATATCGTTCTGACAGCAAAGGGGTATTCACAAAGAAACGCTCATGCATCGCGGAGGCATCGCGCAATTGAATGCGAATATCGATGTTGCCGTGATGCTCAATTGCATTTCTAGCGTTCAGTACTAGGTTTAAAACCGCGTCTTCAAGTTCATACTTATCAAGTAGCTCTTCTAACGTTTCATCCACTTGCCAGCGCAGTGCAATGTTGCTGGGTATGACTTCTTGTAACAGCAATTGCATTTCTGAAAACAACTCTCTAGTTGTCACCATTTCCGTTTTTGGTGACGAATCGCCAGGTCGTTTCAGCAATTTGCTGGTTAAGCTCGATGCGCGCTGAACTGACGCTGCAATCTTTTCAATAGCAGGCCGCAGTTCTGGTTGCGAATTCAGTTGAGCCAACACTTCTTGGTTACCCGAAATAATGGTCAGAATATTATTAAAATCATGCGCGATCCCAGCAGACAAATTACCAATTAATTCATTGCGACGCATACGCGCTATGGTATCGGCTTGTTCTTTTTTATTGGTGATGTCGCGTGTAACGGCAATCATTTCAGTGACGGTTTGTCCATCCTGATGGAACAAAGGAACGGCCACTTGATGCATCCAACGGCGCTTACCATTGAGGCCGATAATTTCAAACTCCTGATCGACGGTTTCACCATCAAATACACGCCTCACGCCGTCTTTGAATTGTTCATGGTAGGCGGGATCAATTAACTCCAACACAGATTGACCTTTCACCTGTTCAAACGATTCTGCGCCTATGAGCTGCAGGCCGGCTGGATTCATATCGGTTAAGCGACAATTAATATCCACCCCTTTAATGCACTCATTAATTGAGCGCACTATTGCTTCTAGACGGTGTGGATCAGATACTGGATAGTGAGGTGAAGACATTACATGAACCTACATTCCTTTTAGGTTTCGACACGATCAAGTGTAGTTGAGGATCAGGTTTTGTGCATAAAATACTAGACAACACATTGGTAAAAAAATGTGTCATTCACGCAACATCAGCCAATCTTGCCTCAAAAAAAGCATCTTCAAATGGCACACATATCCAAGGCATGAACACAACGCGAAATCGCGCGCAATAGCTGTCGAACCCTCACATTTCGGTTACACTGTATCAATGTCGTATCAGTAATTTGGATTATTGTGAGTTTTAACAGAACCATTCGTATCGCCACGCGCAAAAGCGCCCTTGCATTATGGCAGGCAGAATTTGTCAAAGCCCAGCTAGAGCATCATCATCCGGGCTTGCAGGTAGAATTGGTCCCCATGTCAACACAAGGCGACAGGATCCTTGATACACCGCTTGCAAAAATAGGCGGGAAAGGGCTTTTCATTAAAGAACTGGAAGTCGCGATGCAAGAAAATAGAGCTGACATAGCCGTGCATTCGATGAAAGATGTGCCCGTCGAGTTTCCCGAAGGCTTTGGTCTATATGCTATTTGTGAACGCGAAAATCCATTTGATGCATTCGTTTCAAATCACTATGAAACCCTTGAGTCTCTCCCTCAAGGAGCAGTCGTAGGTACTTCTAGCTTGCGCCGTCAGTGCCAAATTCGCCACCATCGACCTGATTTAGTAATTAGAGATCTGCGAGGCAATGTTAACACGCGCTTAAGCAAACTTGATGATGGCCAGTATGACGCTATCATCCTTGCCGCTGCAGGGCTTATCCGATTGAATATGCACGCGCGTATACGCAATACATTACCGTCGTCTATTTCATTACCTGCGGTCGGGCAAGGTGCAGTCGGAATTGAGTGCCGTGATGATGACCCCGAATTACACACGATATTAAAGCCACTGCAGCACGATGAGACATACCACCGAGTCATAGCTGAGCGTGCAATGAATGCACGTCTGGAAGGTGGCTGTCAGGTGCCCATTGGTAGCTTTGCCGAGATTTGTGACGCAACACTCACCTTACGGGGTCTAGTCGGCAGCCCTGATGGCAAAACGCGCCTAATGGCAGAAGCCTGTGGTGATGTAACTAATGCAGCAGCAATTGGTCGGGAAGTGGCCGAAGCTCTGTTGGCTCAAGGCGCTGGAAAAATATTGTCGGAGTTGGGTGGCTAAATATTCATGATGCTTGTACTTATTCGACCGCTACAAACCTTATCAGACAGTTTGGCGCAATTTGAGCGGGCAGGTTTACCGCTCGCTTGTCAAGGGATTGCGCTGCAAGATATTTGTGTTAGCGAAGAAGGTAAGTTAACACTTACCAACTCATTAAGTGAAAGCATCAAACCCGTTGATGTGATGATTGTCACCAGTCAGCATGCCGCTGATGTATTAGTCCCGATTTTTCGTCACCTGCCGCCGAAACTATTGCCCAAAACAATTATTGCTATCGGAGACAAAACACGTGCGGCGATGGCCGAATATGCACCATTTTGTGTAGTCCCTGATGAACACACTTCTGAAGGCGTGTTATCTATGTCTGAGCTGAACGCGCCAGAACAGCAACGCGTGGTGATTGTGAAAGGTCAAGGTGGGCGCACGACAATGCATGATGAGCTTACTCAAAGAGGCGCTTGGGTAGAGCAATTTAACGTGTATCAGCGCAATATGTTACCCATTAGCGAGCCTGTCACTCAGGCCATACAAGCCGCTAACATGCTAGTTGTTACCAGTGGCGAAGTGGTCGAGCACATTCTAGAATTGATTCAGCCAACCCTACTAAGCGCTATTCAATGGATTGTGCCGAGTCAACGCATTGCCAATATACTGATCCAGCATGGCTTGAATTCAGTCCACATAAGCGCTGGCGCAAGCGACTCAGCATTGCTAAAGTGTGTTCATCAAATTACGGAGTAACGCATGGCTGGCTCGGATCCTAAATCATCTTCTAAGGCCTTAACAACCGCCCCTTCAACGGTGGGTGAAGATACCGAAAGTATCGATGTTTCCACACCTAACGAAAGTCCTACAACAGTCCCTAAAACAGGTGGCCTGTGGTTTTTTACACTGATTAACTTATTGCTCATATTAGCCGCGCTCGGTGCTGCAGGCTGGTATTATTGGACAGTGTTACGCGTTGACGACCAGCGTATACAAACGACGCTAAACCAACTGAATGAACAAAATACTATTCTATCGGGTATAGGTACTCAGCAGCGCTCGCAAGCAAGCGAATTGTCCTCACTGCAAGAAAATCAAATGGCATTACAGGACAACCAACAAAAAGCCATCCAAGAATTACTCCAACGCAACACTCAATTGCAGGAACAGATAGGGCAATTGCAGTCTCAATTGACGGAAATAGGGGGTAGAAGACCCTCTGACTGGCTGCTGGCGGAAGCTGACTACCTAGTTAGAATGGCTGGGCGCAAGTTATGGTTGGAAGGTGATGAGCGTAGCGCGTTGATGATGCTGAGCGCCGCAGATTCTCGTTTAGCCGATCTATCGGACCCATCACTAATTCCAATTCGTCAGCTATTGGCCGAGGATATTCAAAGCTTGCAACAGATTAATCCCGTCTCACCCACTTCCGTGGCGTTATCAATTTCTGGCATGCTACCACTGATTGATAAGCTGCCTGTAGACGCACTGAAACTGCCTGAACCCACCGAAGGGCAAGCATTAGAACCGTTAACCGAAGATGTATCAGATTGGTGGGATAATATTAAACGTAGCGTACGTGCTTTGATGGATAACTTTGTTAGTGTGAAACATCGAGACCAGCCCGTCGAGCCTTTAATGTCAGTACAGATGCAGTGGTTGCTAAAAGAGCAACTGAGCTTTGCATTACTTCAGGCGAAAACCGCAGCTATCAAGGCAGAGCCTACTTTGTATCAACAGTCGCTACAACGGGCGATGTCATTACTAATTGAAGAATTTGATATCCAAAGCACTGAAGTCCAACAGTTCACTCAGGCTTTGCAAAACCTACTTGAGACAGATATCAGTAAACCCTTCCCAGACCAATTTAAAGTGCAAAAACCTTTGGCCGATCGACTCGATGACCGCATTCATGCGGTATTTCGTGGTGGAGAGCAAGCATTATGACCCGCCTGATCATGCTGGTAGCACTGTTTTTGTTGCTGATGGTGGCCATGATTGCCGGCCCATCGCTGGCGGGTGAAAAAGGCTATGTTCTCATCGCAATGGGAAACTACACCATCGAGTTAAGTGTGGTCGCACTGATGTTTATCATGCTGGCCGCCGTAGTCGCGTTTCTAGTCATGGAATGGGGCATTAAACGTTTATTCAGGCTAATCTCAGGCTCTTCTGTTTGGGTTGGTGGTTGGAGCCAAAGACGCCTAAACAAAGCTTACTTTAAAGGTATTACGGCCTACTTTGAAGGCGACCTCGTGCGCGCCAATCGTTGGTTATCACGGACAGAAGAAGGCGATTTTGATGGCGTGAATTTACTCGCAGCAGGGCAAGTCGCGGCTGAACTGGGTGAACATGAGCGGGCCGAAAAATTATGGCAAAAGGCAGCCGAGCAGAGCAGTGCTGACTACGCTGCCAAGATTTGTGTAGCCAAAAATCATTTGCAACATAATCGCTTGTCAGAAGCACTAGCGGTTATAGAAAACATGAATGAAAAAGAGCAGCAACGGGTATCCAGCGTCAGATTGTGGATAGCCATTCTTGCTCAAATGGGACGTTGGCAAGACATTCAACAGCACTTGCCAAATTGGAAGAAAACGTTAGGTGATGAATACAACAATTGGGCACAACGAGCAGCCAAGGGTGAGTTTGCCGAGATAGCAAGTAAATCAGGCGCAAATCAGCTCATTCAGCACTGGCACCAGTTACCTCGAGGTATCCGTAAAGATCATGCGAAGCAAGCTGCCTATGTACAGCAGCTACTTGATCAGGGTATGCATCACGATGCACAAAAACATTTGGTCGAGTGGCAATCAGAAAAACCTGTCGATATCTTATTACCGCTGATGAAGCAGTTACAACTCCCCAACCCCTCACCGAGTATTAAACTACTAGAGCACTGGTTGAAGAAAGATGAAAATAACGTGGAATACCTGACGGTTTTAGGTGCCATAGCGTTTAATTGCGGTAACGATATTTTGGCTGAAAAAGCGCTGCAAAAAGCGATCAAGTTAGCGCCTAATCAAGAGCGACTGCGTTTGTTAGCACAGCTCAGTGAGCGTAAGCAAGATAATGTAAAAGCCCTAGCGCTTTATAAACAAAGTATCGAATAGGTTAGTAAATCAGTGGATGGCGTTGAGTACCAAAGGTAAATAATACTGGCGCTGTGCGAGTACATCCTCGCCGCCTTGATGTTGCAACGCAATAACGCTGAAACCACTTTTTTTCCATTGGTCAGTGATACCCGATGTCAATCGATGCGTTTCTAAGATTTCGTCATATTCACCGTTTTCTAGCATGCCGCTGAGCGCAAGCATGAGCTTGGTTGCGAGCTGCTGATTGCTACGTTGTACATAAAAGTTCATCACCAAATCATATTGGATCACGGTATCTGAGTAGAAAACTAAATTAGGGTATTGGTGCTGAACCGCACTTAATTCAGCCGCACCTTCAAAAATACTGAGAGATAGCGTATCGCATCGGCCCAAATCAACCATGCTAAACATAGCGTCAAAACTGCTGATTTCCACCACCGAAAGACCGGCTTCCCTGAGGATGTCTGCATCCGGCCAATGCCGCCCCTGACAAAAAATAACTGACTTCAGATCTTCCAGCGTTTTGATTTGACTGAAGCGGGCCAGATCATCACGCCGAATGACAAACCCTCTCACGCCTAAACCTCCCCGAAATAGCGGGAATTGCACAGCCAATAGTTCTTCATTGCGAAGCTGACTATTACCACTCCAAATGACATCATAGTATCCGCCCTGCTGCATCAAGTTCATAGCACGACCTTGCCCTGAAAAGGTCGTTGCCTGAACCTCATGCGCGCCGTTTGGGTAGGCTTTATCTAGTGCGGCATGCAGCACAGTCATAAAGAAATCATGACTCACATCGATGCTTTTTTGCGGGCCAATGGTTTTTATCACAGTAACCTTATCCTGCGCACAAATGGCGCCAGAAAAAAGCATAAAGAACATCATAAATAGGCAAGGACGAGTAATCAAAACAACGCCAACCTCTGCAAAAGCACACCCTAAACGTATAGACCCTTCACGGCATATTTGCCAAATGCACGCGAAAACATATACTCAGTACTTGATATAGGCACCATCGGAGTAGACACATATGCGGTTGTCGTTTGTCGGCAGTGTTTTTTTACTTGGGTTTCTAGCCATTCCTCGAGCAGACGCACTTCCCGATAAGGTGATTGTTGCTGTGCAGCCTAATCCACAGAACACCGACGGACCAGCACCCAGCAGTGAAGCACTCCTGAGTACATTAAGAAGCGTCAATAAAGATATCGATATTCAAATTTATGAGTGCCCTTGGGCTCGTTGCTTGAAGGCTATCGAAACAGGCGCGGCTGATATCGTTGATGATCTCTACCTGACTGATGATAGATTGGCCTATATTCATTACCTTCAGCCCCCCTATTCTCATCACGACAACAGCTTTCGCTTTTACGTTAACAAGACATCGGACATTCGTATTGATTCCTGGCAAGATCTTTATCATTTAGGCTTAGGTACTGTGCGAGGGTATGTTTATTTTCCGCAACTTGATAGTGATGAAAAACTCAGAAAGCATGAAAGTGTGCATATTAGTCAAAGCATTAATTTGCTGTTGCTAGGGCGTATCGACGCAATTGTGGCAGCGCCAACTTTAACGGATGACATCATTCGTCAATATGATCCCCAACATCAGCTGGTATTGGCTGATTTCAGTTATGACTATGCACAAGATGTGTATATCGGCGTATCAAAACAGTCACCATGGTTTTCCTACGTTGATGTGCTGGAAAGTGCTTTGAAAAACGTTCTCTACAAATAAAAAAAGGCAGCGATTACCGCTGCCTCAAACCCGAACCAAACTGTTATCTCACGCTCGCATCGTGAGCTTACAAATGGTCAACAGGAACACACCTCATCAATAGCGAACATTAATGCCCGCAAACCAACGTGTGCCATTCTCAGCCAATTGACGCCATGTTCCATCCCATGCGTCTTGAGAGTGACGAGCTGTCCACAGCTCATTGGTTACATTCAAACCTTGTAGATTGATATCAATGTTTTCGTTCACGTGATAAGTGAATGCCACATCAACAGACGTAAAGTCATCAATGAAGTTCGCCGCGCCGCGGTTAAACCCTTCAAAGTACTTACCGCGATGATTCACCATCACACGTGCTTCAAACGAATCATTTTCCCAATACGGCGTAACGTTCCACATGGTTTCAGAGTTACCCGGTAAGAAACCTTCTTCGCCGTTCAACTGTTCTACCTTGGCATCGGTGTAAGTGTAGTTTGCAACAACACCAAAACCGTAGCCAAATTCCGTTTGGAAGTTAAACTCAATACCGCTTAAGTCCGCAGAACCACCGTTTTGTGGACGCGTGATTTCAAACGGTTGGCTATAACCTGGTACCGTTTCTGGGCTAGACGAGACAAAGATGTATGAATCAATGTCTTTGTAGAAATAAGTTGCTGACAATACAGAAGCAGAATCGAAGTACCATTCGACACCTAGATCAAATTGGTTTGCTTTCCAAGGGTCTAGACCTGGGTTACCACCTGATCCTGTGCGTGTCTCTTCAATGATAGAAAGACCACCTGATAGATTACCGTAATCCGGACGAGAGATAGCGCGTGATAGAGCACCACGTACGATAACATCAGGGTTAACGTTATACGCTACGTTCAAGCTCGGTAAGATTTCTTTGTAGTCACCGTTGCGCGTTACTAAACGAGTATAGTCACCGTCTTCAGCTAACCAACCGCTTGAATCCAGTTGTGTATCAACATAACGCAAACCAACATTACCGCGGAAATTATTACCTGAGAAATCTGCCATTACATATGCTGCCAGAATATCTTCTTCAATCAGATAGTATGCGCCGCGATCTTGGCGAGACGCCGCTTTAACATCGGTTGGAATACTGCTAGCACCTAAACCTAAGATCTTACCCATATCAAATACAGGCAATGACGTTACTGAGTTAGGACCGGCTTTTTCAGAGAACAAGCCAGATTGAACGGTTGTCGGTAGATCTGCATAAGTCACAACATTCAAAGTCTGGAATAATTGCGCCCACTCATCAGCAAATTGGTACTGATCAAGTGATTTCTCGTGCGATTTGTACTTACCACCGACATGGACTGCGGTGATATCAGTCGCACCAAGTGAATAATTGGTATCAAACGTTACGTCAACTTGCGCAAAGGTTTCATCAGTCGCTTCAACACGTAAACGCGCGCCATTGGCAACTGCTGGATAAGAAGCAGGATCAGACGGGTCAAAGTTGGTGAATGATTGCTGCAAACGTTCGCCGGTCAAATCCAATGTCTGTGTCGCATCAGGTGATACCAATCCAGCTTCAATATGCTCTGCACCAACCTTACCGGAAAGTCCCCACACATATAGGTCGTTGTCAGCTGTTGTTTTGCCCAAACGAGCCTTAACGGTGTAATCATCACCCTGATAGTTCAAACCCAGGTCAAAAATGTCGTTGGTAGGCTTTGATTGACGGAAGAAGGTGTCTGGACCAAACCAGTATTCTGCTTCTGAAACATTAATATCGTGAGTAAGCGCTAAGCCTTGGCTGGTTTCAGCAGTTACATTACGGATACCATCAACACGACCAGGGATGGTTAGATAGTTTGAGTTTAGGTTGTTTGCTTCCATCTCAAAACGTAAGTATGAGAAGGTCAACTCTAATTCATCCGTCGGCGCATACTGCATTGTTACATTGTAAGCCTGACGCTCGCGTTCTTGTTGGAACAATGCAGAGCCAGCACCCCATGTTGCAGCTGTTGCGTTGGAGCTACCGTCAAGTACAGTAGTCCCTGCACTGAGGTAGTTTTCCATGTTCTCACGGTTTGTTGTGCGCTTTTGGCTACTTACGTTGAACAAGATGCCGAAGGTCTCATCTTCATTTTTCCAGTTATAAAGACCAGAAAGCTGAGGATCGTACTCTTCTGCCAAATCGCTGTATTGCACTTCTGCAGTCGCGAAAAATGCGTTTGATTCTAAATCAAGCGGTTTACGCGTTTGAATATCAATGCTACCACCGATAGAACCTTCATCGATGTTAGCTTGTGGAGATTTATAAACAGCAAGCGACGATACAAGTTCAGCCGCAAGTAAATCAACCGGGAACCCCCTTGTTGGCGCGTTACCCTCAAACCATTGTGCTGCAGCCAGCGTTTGACCATTTAAGGTGGTTAAGCTTAAGTCTGGTGCAAGACCACGGATACTGACACTTTCACCTTCACCAAAACGGCTGTTAAGTGCTACACCAGGCAAACGTCTTAAAGCTTCACCAATGTTCTTATCTGGGAACTTGCCTAGATCCTCTGCGGTAATAACATCGACAACGTTATCAGAAAATCGCTTTTTATTTAGATTTTCGCGTTGTGATGCGGCAAAGCCTCTCACTTCAATTTTTTCTACTTGAGCGTCGTCTGGCGCTTGTTCCTGCGCACTTACAACAGATGCAGAAAGCCCTGAAATAACGGCTAATGCAAGTGAAGAGTACTTCAATCGTTGCTGGTTTTTGCTGTTCATATTTTTATCCCGAAGTCGTAGTCAAAACAAATGACATCGCTGTCATTTTGATCAATACTAATTCGTGACACCGTTGTCATCAAGTGTTTTTTACAAAAAATTTACAGCTTTACGTGCAAATCATTACAATTGCGGGCTTCAGCGTAGTTTTATAGTGTAAGAATTCGGTAATAATGAGGAGAGCGATCATGACAACTCCCTATTCAGTGGTCATTGTGGGTGGCGGCACAGCCGGCTGGATGACAGCTTTGTTACTGCGCCAGCATTTGTCTGATCACGTCACCCTGCACCTTATTGAATCGGATCAAATCCCAACTATTGGTGTGGGAGAGGGAACGACACCTTATATTCGAGAGTTCTTTTATACTATCGGGGTTGATGAGCAAGACTGGATGCAACGCTGTGATGCGACCTACAAATGTGGTATTCGCTTTCCCAATTGGTCAACTAAAGCGGGCTACTCCAGTTACTACCATCCATTCTTCTCGTCTTTGGATCTTAAGCATGGCGATCGTTTTTTTGAGATGGCAGACCGCAGGCGCAAAGGAGAGGATGTAACAGCGTTACCTGATCACTTTTTTCTCGCACCCTATTTATCAGAAGCCGGAATGGCCCCGCATTTGCCCTCTAGCCTGTCTCATGCAACCCTCGATTATGCCTATCATTTCGATGCCGCTAAGTTAGGCAACTTTATGCGTGAGTTAGGTAAAAAGCGAGGGATACAGCATATTGTCGGCACCGTCGCAGATATCACCCGTTACCCGAACGATCATATCGACACCTTAACGTTGAATAGCGGACAAAACGTAAAGGGTGATTATTATATTGATTGCACTGGATTTCAGGGGTTACTTATAGAGAAAACGCTCAAAGATCCGTTTATTAGCTTTTCAGACAATTTATTGAATGATGCAGCAGTGGCGCTGCAAACACCGTTAACAACAGGGGAATTTAGACCCACAGAAACACGTTCTGAAGCCCTAGCGAATGGCTGGATGTGGCAGATCCCACTCAATACCCGTCAAGGGAATGGCTATGTGTATAGCAGTGCCTACTGCTCGGCAGATGAAGCTGAAGACACCCTTCGCAAAAAGTTAGGCATTGATGACAGCATAGCGGCGAAACATTTGAAAATGCGGGTAGGAAGGCGCAGCCAGCATGCTATTGGTAATTGCATGGCGATTGGCTTGTCGCAAGGTTTTATCGAGCCTTTAGAAGCAACAGCTCTCATGCTAACCCAGTTCTCGGTGACTCAAGTAGTACGCCAACTGCGCGAACTTGGGCCCCAATTGAGTCAAAATGCCTACGCCTTAGCCGTTATCAATGATGCAATCAACAATACGATAGACGGGATCCGAGATTACATTGTCGCGCACTATAAGACCAACACGCGCAACGATACGGAATACTGGTGCGTGAACCGTGAAGACACCCCAATATCAGACACACTAGACGCTATAATGTGCCAGTGGCGCTCTGGACAAAGCCTCCAACCCGTTTTGGAGCAATATCAGGAGAAGTTAGCTTATTTAAGACCCAGTTGGTACTGCCTGTTGGCCGGTACCGGCTACTTCCCAGACGTGAAAAACCAAGTGGAAACACCCCAACCGGTTAATGAAGCACGCCATTACTACCAATCGCTACGCCAGCAATTTGCGTAGCCCTTCGTTGCCTATGGGTGTGTTAACTTTGCACTGGAAAACGTTCTTGGTTGATGCGATTGAGTAAGGCACGATGGGACGTTAACGCCCCCGTTAAACGTTGCTTGCGTTGTTCAATAACATCAAAAGCTTCATCAGCCATATCATCTTGTTGCGCATTAAGCTTTGATAGCTCCGTTAAAGCACTCGGTTGCTGCATGCCAAACAAAATAAATTCATAACTTTCTCGCGTGAACGGTTCAAAGGCATGACTGAACTCATATTTGCTTGGCACCGCGCTTTTCCACTGCGTTAGCTTTTCAGCTAGCCCTTGCGGCCAAGTACTGGGATCTTTGTTGTCGCGCCAAAATGCTGAGTCAGTGCGCCCGCTCAATACATAATGTAATTTGATAAACTCAACCACCTTGTCCCAACGGTAGGCAAAGGATTGATTGAATTGTGTTGCAATATAATCCACTTCACTCCGATCAGCTGGAAACATATCAGCCAGCATGTAACAGGATGCCTCTATCAAAAAAATCGCGCTGGCCTCAAGCGGCTCCATAAACGCCGCTGACAAACCAATGGCAACACAATTATTTTGCCAAATTTTCTCTCGGCGCCCGCTCTTTATTGATAAGTGCTTAGCCGGTAACGATTCTGCGCCGCTGCCCAAATAGTTTCGCAGTAGCTGCTCTGCCTCTTCTTTGCTTGTGTACCGAGACGAATAAACATAACCCGTTCCTCTTCGATGCGGCAAACCTATATCCCATATCCAGCCATGCTCTTGTGCAGTCGATTGCGTGAAAGGTTTTACTTCTTGTTCGTCATCCGCATAAGGCATTTGAATTGCAACAGCACTATCGGTTAACAATATGTCGCTATAAGATTTAAACGGGACATTTAGGGTGTCGCCAAGTAGTTTGCAAGCGAAGCCTGTACAGTCGAAAAACAAGTCACCTTGTATGCTGCCAGCACGATCAGTATCGAGTGATTGGATGTCTCCGTTGCCGTTTAAGTGGATCTCTGTCACGTTGGCAAGAATATGTTCTACCCCCAGATCTTGAGTGGCAACGCTTTGCAATAACTGCGCAAATTTCCCCGCGTCTAGATGATAGGCGTAATGCAACAACCCTTCATATTCAGGTGTTGTCATTGTTTTAGGCGCTAAACCTCTTTCACAGGCTTGTTGTTGCACTGAAATCGCATCGGCATAACTAATTGCCTCACCTTTACGGCACTTTTCTAACCAGTATGGCACCGGGTTTAATGGCCAACTCAGCGAGGGAGCATCAAATAGGTGGTAATAAAAGTCCTCGCTAATTTCACCCGGATTGTATCGCCAATTTACAAATTTCGAGGCTTGCTTAAAGGTTGCAGAGCATTCGCGCAAGAAACGTGTTTCAGAAATGCCGATACGCGCCAATGTTGTACGCATGGTCGGCCAAGTCCCTTCCCCAACACCAATAGTTTTAATATCCGGTGACTCAATCAGGGTGATTTTGACTGCCTTGTCTCGCTTTTGCGGCAACATTTTTGCCATATACGCAGCGCATAGCCAACCGGCAGTGCCTCCACCGACGATTACAAGTGATGAGATAGGGTGTTGCATGATGGGTTACTCGGGCACGTAGGTGGACTCGCGTACCACCAGCTCTGGATGGAAATGCACATGGCGCGCAGATTCAGGCAACTCTTTACCTGCCCGGCGCTGTTGCAACTCTTCAATTAACGTAGCGGCAGCTTGACTGGCAATCTCAGCAGTCGGCTGCGCGGCAGTGGTTAATTTTGGCCAAGTTTGCAATGAAAACGGGCTGTTCTCGAAGCCAGCAATAGCGAGATCACCCGGAACATCTAAGTTGTTTAAACGAGCAGCAAACAAACACCCTGAGGCGATTTCGTCATTACACGCAAAAACAGCTGTCGGAGGATTTGCCACATTGCGCAACGTTTTAAAGCCGGAGATACCACTTTCAAATGAGTAAGTCCCATTGACTTCTAACTGTGGATCCAAACGAATACCATGGTTTGCGAGCGCCTCACGATACCCCAATTTCCGCTCTTCAGTTGAACGGTGCCCCGAGTCACCTGAAATAAAACCGATTTGGGTATGGCCCTGTTGAATAAGGTGCTCAACGATATTCCGAGCGGCATCTCTATCATGAACAAATACACAGGGACGATTATTACGCTTGGTAGCACTACCCGAAACGATGCGCACATACGGAATTTCCAATTCGTCCAAGACATCCATAACGCTGGCCATTTCTGACATCGGTGGCGAAAGTACCAATCCCGCGAGCTGCGAGCGCTTGACCATGCGCACTATTTCGTCAGTCAAAGCGGCGGAGTTAGCATGACAAGGGTGAATGATAAGCTCATACCCTCGCGAACGGCACTCATCCAAAATACCGTTTTGCATACTGATCACATAATACGCATTCGGATTATCGTAAACGTAACCAATTGCGTAAGTTTTGGTACTCGCAAGATTTCTCGCTGCCGTATTCGGTTGGTAATTTAGTTGCGCAATCGCTTGGTTCACCTTGGCAATAGTTTCAGGCTTTACCGCAGGCTCGTTATTAATCACTCGCGATACCGTTTTAAACGATACACCCGCTAACTTTGCCACATCTTTTATTGTTGTTTTCACTCAGTCCCCTTGTAAGAGAAGGCTGTTTTGCGCCACAGGTCAGTCGCGCAACAAAAAGTTAACAAATCATTGCATGTATTATTACGATGTTGTAGAGTTATTTCAATGACAGCGTTGTCAATAAATTCAATTTATTTGTTAAAATTTTTTGAAAACACTAATAACAACGCTATTTAGGAAGAAAATTTAGAAGCAATGACAGCGCTATCAATTTGGAGAATGACCTGTGCATAATTTAATACGTCGACGGCTGACTACTTTAAGCATACTGGCCCTGATCTCAGGCACGGGTATAACCGGTTGTTCACGCAGTGAGAGCGTTGTGCAATTGTCTCCCATTGATCAAGCACAAGTCGAATTACTTGCCAATACACTTGGCGTTCACTACCAAGTAGATAATAACCAAGCTCAATGCGAAACCCTGGATTTTAACGCGTGTTTTAATGCATCACTGACATTTTCATTTTCACAGGCCATCAGTGCTGAAGGTTGGAGTATCTATTTCAGTCACTTATCACCCATAACTAACATTGATACTCAAGATGTCACTGTGAAACATATAAACGGAGACCTGCACCAACTCCGTTTCAACCGTCCAATTAATACTGGCGAAGTCTTTGTTTTACCTCTGGAAGCGGCATTTTGGCATGTAAATCGCTCAGACATCATGCCCAATATGTATATTGATGGCGACAATATTGAGCCCACGATCATTCATGCAACACGTGGTATTGAAGATAAGTACACAGGCGTTGAATATGCCGCACATGCTGGACATTGGGACACCCCCAAACAAACCCTACGCTCGCAAGACGACCAACTCGCGATTGCCAGTGCAGAATACATCTACTCACAAAATCAGCAACGACAAAACGCTAACGTTACGCCATCACCACGCATTGTTCCAAAAGTGAAAAAGGCTTCATGGTCAGGCGATCGCTTATCGGTAAACGAAGGCATCGATGTGAGTCAAATACGCGCATTAACGTTAGGTATTGAAGCGCTAGAAGACAGTGAATTTCCATTTAACCAGAGCGGGATGCAAGTAATATGGCAAGTCGTGCCAGACATGCCCGAAGAGCACTACGGCTTATCAATCAAAAACACGGGTATAGAAATCACGGCAAGTAGCGAAAGCGGCGCAAACTACGCACTTTTGTCATTAGCTCAATTGTTTGATGATGCTCAGACCTTGCCGCTAGGTTCAATTGAAGATGAACCGCACTATGCTTATCGTGGCATGCATATGGATATTGCGCGTAACTTCGTCGGCCAAGACGCTATCTTTTCGCTACTAGATGAGATGTTTTACGCCAAGTTAAACCGCCTTCATTTGCATTTTGCAGACGATGAAGGGTGGCGTGTGGAAATTAGCGACATGCCAGAATTGACAGACATCGGTGCATTTCGCTGTGCAAATGAAAAAACCTGTATACTGCCTCAATTGGGTTCCGGTCCAGACAGAGAGAATCAAGTTAATGGTTATATCTCTCGCGATGATTACATTAAATTACTGCAATACGCGGCACAGCGTAATATTGAGGTAATTCCGTCTTTTGACGTCCCGGGGCATGCCCGCGCAGCCATCGAAAGTATGGAAAAGCGTTATCAAAAAACCAATGATGACCGCTACCGTTTAATCGATCCCCTCGACATCACGCAATACCAGTCTATTCAATACTACTCTGACAATACGGTTAACCCCTGTATTGATTCGACTTACCGCTTTATCGACAGCGTTGTGGATGAATTGCAGCGCATGCACAATGACGCAGGTACCCCTTTATCTACATTCCACTTGGGTGCAGATGAAACAGCAGGGGCTTGGATCCAGTCTCCCATGTGCGAACAGCTATTAGGGCGTGCACTTTCACCTGACGACACCCATAAATTAACAGCTATTTTCATTAAACGTGTTTACGATATGGTCAAGCAAAAAGGCTTAGTACTCGCGGGCTGGAGTGATGGCATGAGTACGCTTGACACTGCATTGCGTAGCGACAACATGCTGGTCACACTATGGAAAACACTGGCCAGTAATGCCGATGCGGATGCCGTTACATGGACGCAATCAGAGGCCAAAGTGGTCTATTCTTTCCCTGATGTATTGTATTTCGATTTCCCCTATCAAAATCATCCAATGGAGCCCGGTTACTATTGGGCTTCAAAAAACACCGACTTATTTAAAGTATTTCAATTCACGCCAGACGCCTTACCTGTGCATCAATGGTTATGGCAAGACCGCATGGGTAACAAGATCAACAGCGGCACAACCGTTGCCCCCAATGCCCCTTTAGGTATTCAAGGGCAAGTATGGTCAGAGGCTATTCGTTCCAAGGAAACCCTTGAGTACATGATTTACCCTCGACTCTATGCATTAGGCGAGCGTGCTTGGTCCTCGCCGGCTTGGCAACAGGCTGCACTTGACGTCATTGCTGGTGAAGCGACTATCGATCATGTTTTAGCGTTACAAACCGTCGAATGGCAGGAGTTTATACAACAAATAGTAGGCTACCATCTGCCTAGACTAGCCCTAAAAGGTGTTAATTTCCGCTTACCACCGCCAGGTGTGATGGCACAACAGGATGGGTTTTTAACGAATCCGACTTACCCAGGGTTGATCACTGAATACCTAACGCCACAAGGCGAATGGATGACCTTCAGTAATAATAGCAAGGTTGATTCGCAAACTCTGTTTAGAAGCCGCTTGAACAATACTTCTCGTGTAAGTCGCCCACACAGCGCAGCACAACTTAGCGCAAGGAAAGGGCAGAATACAACAGGAGCCGAGCATGACTAAAGCCCCTTTTTACGTTGGCGTCGATGGTGGCGGAACCAAGTGTAAAGCCGTTATTTTTGACAACGATTTATCCGCTATCGCTGAAGGCATTGCAGGACCCGCCAACGTCGCTCGCGACCCTGTTTTAGCTATACGCTCGATTGAACAAGCGATCACTAACGCTATTGCGAAACTGAGCTTCGCAAACGAGCTACGCCTGTCTGATTTACACGTGTCTGCCGGATTAGCCGGTGCCAATATCACCAGCGCAGCAGAACACCTAGGTCACTGGCAGCATCCGTTTAAGTCATTTGAATTTATGACTGACCTCAAGGCCGCTACGATTGGCGCTCATGCAGGCAATGATGGCGCAGTATTAATTGTGGGTACCGGCTCTTGTTCGGCGGCAATGCGTGACCATGTACTCACGCAAATAGGCGGCCACGGATTCTTACTTGGAGACAACGGTAGCGGCGCCTGGTTAGGCCGACGCGCGGTGACAGAAACTTTAGAAACACTCGATCATGTTAGGGCGCCTTCGGTCTTAACAGACAAAGTGCTCGCCCATACTGGCGCGACCAATTCAATAGAGCTAATCGAACAGTTCAATATTCTAAAACCGGCTCTGTTCGCACAACTGGCACCGATTGTTTTTGATGCCGCAATAGAACAGGACCCTCACGCTCTATCAATAATCAGCCAAGCGGCTGACTATTTATCAACAATAGCACAACAAGCCATTACTCAATCAAACGGCCAACTTGTGCTTGTTGGCGGCGTGGCGACGGCGATACAGCCTTGGTTAACTAAATCCGTTCAAAGCGCTATTGTGCCAGCTCAGCACGGACCTGAATGGGGTGCTGTTTTTCATCATCTACAACAAGAGAAAATTCATTATGGTTGAGGCGATTTCACCTAAAAGTTTAATGCACAAAGAAGCCAGCGAAACGCCTGATGTTATCGCCGCTCAGCAGTCGGAAAATCACGGCTTGTGCTATTCCCTAACAGAAACATTGCGCAATACACCACCTAGAATGATTTTTATGATAGGGCGCGGAACCTCTGATCATGCGGGCGTGTTCGCCAAGTATCTATTTGAAACCGCATGCCGCATACCTGTTTGTGCTGCGGCTCCCTCTGTGGCTGGCGTATTTAATCAACAACTAGATTTACGCGACAGTCTCGCCATTGTTATTTCGCAATCAGGCAAAAGCCCCGACATTGTTAAGCAAGCACAGGCAGCCAAACGCGGTGGCGCAATGACGCTGGCGTTGGTCAATGATACTACCTCGCCACTTGCGCAAGCCGTCGACTATGTACTGCCGTTGCGTGCGAATGCAGAGTGTGCCGTTGCCGCGACTAAAAGTTACTTGGCAACACTGAGTGCGCTATGCCAGTTAGCGGCTTACTGGACACGAGACTCTGCCTTAACTGACGCACTAACATTGTTACCGGCTTCATTAAGAAATGTGCAGAAGTCTCCTGCAAAGCTGGTTTCCAGAGACTTGCACAATATCAAGCATTGCGTAGTGCTTGGCCGCGGTTTCGGCTACGCCATTGCCCGTGAGGTCGCACTGAAACTGAAGGAAGTATTGGGCATTCATGCTGAAGCATTTAGCAGCGCAGAATTCCTTCATGGGCCCGTCACCTTGGCACACAATCACTTGCTTGTATTGGATATCAGTATTGATGATGAGACATTGCCCTCTCATAAACAGCAAATTTCAGATATTGTAGAACGCGGCGCTATCGTGAAAGACATCAGCGTAGACGCTGTGCTGCATCCAAGACTTCATGCGTTATTGATCATGCAGCGCTTTTATTTAGATATAGAAGCCATTGCACAGGCGAACGGAATTGACCCAGATTCGCCCAAAGGCCTGAAAAAAGTGACCGAAACATTATGAAAATAACCTGCGACCGAATATTGATGGGAAGTGATTGGAAAACCAATCAAACCATTACCATCGACAATGAAATCATCACGGATATATCGCCTACGACGGCAGATAAAGACACATCTGCTATCCAGGTAAATACGTTGATACCGGGTTTTATTGATATTCAGGTCAATGGCGGTGGCGGGGTATTGTTTAACCAAACCCCTAACGCTGAAGCGTTACATCAAATGTTTAATGCGCATCAGGCTTACGGCACAACTGCTATGTTGCCAACGTTGATCACCGATTGCGAGCGCGTTATGCAGCAAGCGGCTGATGCGATTGCTGAAGTCAGATCGACACATCCAACCCAATTTATCGGCATTCATTTTGAAGGCCCTTGGTTAAGTCAGGCTCGAAAAGGTGTTCATCCACCAGAGTTTATTCGTTCACCCTCAGCTGCTGAACTCGCCATTTTAAAACGCCAAGATCTAGGTTTGGTTATGGTAACCATCGCTCCCGAGCATGTACCAACCGACATCATCAAAGACATGGTGGAAAGTGGCATTATTGTATTTTTGGGCCACTCCGCTGCAACCTATCAGCAAGTCCAATCAGCATTAGATGCAGGTGCGAGTGGGTTTACCCACCTATTTAATGCCATGTCGCCGCTGCAATCTCGCGAACCGGGTATGGTTGGCGCGGCACTCGCCCATGACGGCTGCACCGCGGGGTTAATTGTTGATGGCTACCATGTAGACCCTGTGTGTTGCCAAATCGCGATTAAAACGATGGGTATAGAACGTATTGCACTGGTCACTGATGCCATGGCATTGGCCGCGTGCGAAGCAAACGAAATGCCTTTCTTTGATACCACGATTCGTAAAGAGAACGGTAAATTGACGACGCCAGATGGCACGCTGGCAGGTTCATGCTTAACGATGCATGATGCTCTCCTGAATGCCCAAAGAATGTGCAATGTCTCGCTAGCCCAAGCCGCCTACATGGCGTCTACTTCTCCAGCCAAGGCCCTTGGGATAGAGCATTTACAAGGCCACATAGCGGTTGGATGTCATGCCAATTTAGTGGCGTTGGACGACGCTTTGGCCATTACTCACGTATTTCAACAAGGTCGACCTTTATAGTCGGTATAATTGCAGGTAAGCCCTATGACGACACAAACCGCAACAACACACACTACTCCCAGTGCCCTTATGCCCATGCTGATTATTGGTGGGCTGTTTTTTATTTTTGGTTTTATTACGTGGTTAAATGGCGCGTTGATCCCATTTTTACAAATAGTGTGTGATCTGACGGAAACACAAGCGCTTTTGGTCGCTTTTAGTTTTTACATCGCCTACACGGTAATGGCACTGCCAATGTCATGGGTGCTGGATAAAACCGGTTACAAGTATGCCATGGTCTGGGGTTTAGTCATCATTGCGGTTGGCTGTTTACTCTTTATTCCAGCTGCATATAGCCATCAATTTTCACTTTTCTTGTTGGCTCAGTTTGTCGTCGGTAGTGGTTTAACCATTTTACAAACGGCTTCCAACCCTTACATCGTTAAAGTTGGCCCGCACGAAACCGCGGCGGTACGCATCTCAATCATGGGTTTGCTGAACAAAGCGGCGGGCGTAATAGCACCCGTAGTATTTACTGCATTGGTGTTGGGAGACTTTGCTCATGTAACAGCTCAATCAGTTGCCCTAATGAGCGAAGCTGAACGTGCCATAACGGTAAGTTCTCTAGCGGATGGACTCGTTAGCCCCTATTTAGGCATGGCAATAGCGCTGATTGTTTTGGCGGGCTTATTGAAAGCATCGGCATTGCCAGAGCTTGAAGCAGAAGCAGAGCAAGATACTCACGCAGATAACACCTCTATTTTAAGCTTTCCACACTTGATACTCGGTGCCATTACCTTATTTATGTATGTCGGTGTTGAAGTTATCGCTGGCGATACGATTGGCCTGTTTGGTTCACAGCTGGGTGTAGCAAACGCCACCACACTGACATCCTACACCATGATGTTTATGGTTATTGGCTATCTTGCAGGTTTGGTGCTTATTCCTCGCTTGATCAATCAAGCGCAGGCGCTATTAATGTCAGCACTTTTGGGTATCGTTTTATCTATTCTTGTTGTGATGTCAGATCCAACCTCGTATGCGGTTTCAAGTATACTGTGGGGATGGATGGGTATCATGACAGTCCCAGACACAGTGGCGTATATCGCTCTTCTGGGCCTAGCCAATGCGTTAGTATGGCCCGCGATTTGGCCGCTTGCTTTGGAAGGTCTGGGTAAGTTTACCTCAAGAGGTTCTGCCTTGCTGATAATGGGAATTGCAGGTGGGGCGATCTTACCACTGGTATACGGCGTATTAGCAGAAGCCAAAACCGGACAAGATGCGTATTGGATGCTATTGCCTTGCTACATATTCATCTTGTTCTATGCGGTTAAAGGGCACAAAATTAAACAGTGGCGCTAAGTCCCCCTTGTTAATCATCATAGGGTTGTGCGGCGCTGGCATTACCCTATGGAACAATTAGCATGCAAATTAATCATGATTTTACCCAGCGCGTCGTCATCACACCTGATCAATATCATTGGGTAGATAGCCCCGTCGCCGGCGTCGAAAGGATGATGCTCGATCGGATTGGCGAGGAAGTGGCACGTGCAACATCGCTTGTTCGCTATGCCCCCAACTCTGAATTTCCTGCCCATGAACATGGTGGAGGCGAGGAAATCTTAGTGCTGTCCGGCACTTTTGCGGATGAGCACGGTGAATACCCTGCGGGCAGTTATCTCAGGAACCCCATTGGCACTTCTCACTCACCGCGCGTAGGGCCGGACGGAGCCATGATCTTCGTTAAATTACATCAATTTACAGCTGACGATACTTGCCAAATCGCCATTCAAACCAATGACATGCAGTGGTCACCGGGTATTGCAGACGGCTTGCAGGTAATGAGCTTACATCAGCATGGCAGTGAGAGTGTTGCATTGGTTAAATGGGCGCCGAATACCCAATTTCACCCCCACCGTCACTGGGGAGGAGAAGAAATTTTCGTATTAGAAGGGACCTTTCATGATGAACATGGCAGCTACCCTAAGGGTTCGTGGATACGTAGCCCACATTTGAGTCAGCACACACCATTTACCAAAGAAGACGGCGCTTTGATTTATGTTAAAGTGGGGCATCTCGCGTAATAAAGGCAAAGGAATGAGTAACACCTGCTGGCAACTACTTGCTATTGAGCCAACAACTGATCCAAAGAGCATTGAACAAGCCTATCAACGTCAGTATGACTTACTCATCGAACAAGGGAATACCGAGTTTTTGCATGCGTTGAGTGACGCTAAGCAGCAAGCACTAGCCTATGCAGCTCCCTTTGTTTTAGACGAATTAAACTTTCAACACGTACAAACGCTTATCGATTGGTTCGAGAACGCCTTGAACAATAGCGCCATGCGCCAAGATCCTGAGCAATGGCAATATTTCTTCCATTATCTTACTGACACAAATGCCGAATCACTGAACGCTATTCGACTATTATGCTTTGAGATGATCGCCGACTACTTAGATGGCAATAGAGCCCAGCAATACCCCTTTGACCTACCGCCGAACATATTGTCATCTATCGCCACCGAACTTGACTGGCATGCGCACAAAGACGCACTCACTCATTACTATTCAGCGGGTCGCGTAGATTCTGCCTTTTCTATTATTAACGGCGATTTGTCACCGTTTGCTCAGAATAATAAACGACCTGCGCACACTCCCTTTTACTATGCTGCAAGCCTGTTCTGTATCGTGGGTATTATTTTATGGCTCGCCAACATCTCACACCAGCCGACAGAGCCTCTCGCAACAGAACTCGCAATGGAGTGGGAACCTGACTTAGTACTATGTAATGAGGTTGAAAACGCCGAAGCCACAGCTGCATTTGAGCGCTGCCTTGAGCTAGCGAATGAAGATTGGCTAGAAGCCAAAAAACGGATTGCATGGGCCTACACCGTAGAACATGACGCACAAGATTGGGCAGAGGCCTATCGTTGGCTTCAAGATATTAGCCATGTCGATCAACACGCTGAATTTTTAGCCAACATCATACTCTTTATGCTTGGCGAAGATGAACAAGACAAGCTTAATGGTGAGCGACGGATCCGCGAGCAGGCAAACCTGCGCTATGCGCCTGCTGAAGCCTATTTAGGCACTATTTATGCGCTAGGTTTAAACTTGCTTGAACGAGATGCGAATATAATGTGGTTACTGGAAAGTGCCTATGAGCAAGACGCCAGCCTGATCAGTGTATATGACATGATCCAAATTCATGTTAATGGACTGAAAACACGTGTCAATTTGACCAAAGCGCGCCAGCTATTGGCCGAGTATGCACAATCAGACGCCCCGGGAACCGTGAACAATACCGCTTGGTTTCTCGCTACCTTGGACAATAACCAGCTACATAAACCATCCCATGCAGTCGAATTGGCAGAAACCATAGTAAAGTCGGAAACCGGCAGTCAAAACTATTCTTATATCGACACGCTAGCGGCCGCCTATGCTGCCGATGAGCAATTCGACAATGCAGTTAAGTATCAGCAACTAGCATTATCTTTACTGACAGCCGACCAACCTGAAAACGAATCCGAAATTGCCTATTATCAAGAGCGCTTAACGCGCTACGAGCAGCAAAAATCCGTGATCTACGATGATCTTGTGGTGGACAACCCAAGAGATTTTTTTGACGATATTAAAACCGATATCGAACAAATTATGCTGAACTATTTCTACAATGAAATTGAAATCCCTGACCAGACCTTATCAGAATGATTTTGGGGTTGTGCGTTGTAAATGGTTGCTATCCAATTGCACAACAGCAACATCACCAACCATGTGGTTAACTTCAGTAAAAGCCATGCCTAGCGGTGTTAAAAATATCACTGAAATGTTTAGTAAAGCTTTAATTGTTGAAATACTAGCCCAACACCACCACTATTAGGTTAGTACCAGCCAGTAGACGCCGGAGTATCTCTGAAAAACCCTTTTTCATCATTAAACACAAAAATGAAGCAAGCGATTCGTGACAAAGCAATCGATCGTGCACGTACACGCATTGTGCTAATGAAACGCAAACCTGAAGATTTTTCTCCTGACGAACTCGAAGTCGTTGTGCAAGAGGAAGAATCTAAAATTTACTCTGCGATCAAAGAGAAAGGGCTGTTGGCAATCTTAGCAGTGTTGGGTTTCAATATTTTTGGTTAAACATGAATAAGCTTATCAACATCATTCTCTCTGGCCTATTGTGGCGAAAATACAAATTTTTACTGGTGTCTTTGCTTATCACTATTGTCGCGATCGTTTTAATCGGTCAGATTCACAATGACTATTTACGTTATGCAGAATCGACTCAGAACGCCTCAGTGGGCTGGTCGTTTGTCATAAAGTGGAGCGCCTGGATTGCCGTCGCAATGGGCTTTTTATTGGCCAATCATGGCTACAATCAACGCAAACAAGCTATTGCTGATCAGCAAGGCTCTAATACAGCTTTGCAGCGACTGCTGAAGTTTAAACATAAAATAAAAGGCGATGAACAGGCAGCTCCGGATGATGAGGCCACTCGTCCACCCGCATCACCCGATAAACACGATCCTTTCGCACACCTCAGGCATAAAGACAAACTGCGTTCTTACGCCGACATAGTGATTGAAAATAAAGACAAAGACTAAACACTACCTTTATCGGGAACTTCAGCTATAGGCTTCTTCGTATAGGCTCATAAGTGCCTTCTTTTCTGGCACTTTAGGGTTATTTGCAGGTGAACCCGAAGCAAGTGCTTGGGTCGCCATCAAGTCAATCAAGTTCGCATATTGCGCTTTGTCGATACCGAATTCAGACATTTTGGGAACCTTTAACTCAGTATTGAGCAAGTTTAGAAAGTCCATGAGCTCTTTATGGCAGAGTTCGATATCAAACGTAGAGTCTACTAGTCCAAGATGCTTTGCACATTCCGCATATTTATTAGGATTTCCTGACAGTGAGTACTCAGTTACCAATGGTAGCAACATAGCGTTACTCATGCCGTGTGGCACATGAAAATGAACGCCAATAGGACGGCTCATACCATGAACCAGCGCAACCGATGCATTAGAAAACGCCATGCCCGCTAAACTTGCGCCTAGCATCATGGCCTCTTTTGCGCTTTTATCGTCGGGTGATAAGCAAGCACTCAATAAGTTAGGGGCTATTAAACGCATAGCACTGATAGCCATCTGATCACTGAAAGGATTGGCTTTCTTGCTCACATAGGCTTCAATAGCATGCGTGAGTGCATCCAACCCCGTATCAGCAGCCACTCTGAACGGTACTGATAAGGTAAGTTCATAGTCCAAAATTGCACACTTTGGCATTAAGCCGGGCCCCATACACAGCATTTTTTCAGCCGATTCGCTGTCGCTGATCACGGTGACACGAGTGCACTCAGAGCCCGTTCCAGCAGTCGTCGGGATGGCAATCACGGGCATACTTTGCTCGCTGATAACGTGTGGCACCTTATAGTCACGCATTGCACCTCCATGCGTTGCCAATAACGCTATCGCTTTTGCGCTGTCAATCGCACTGCCGCCGCCTAATGCCACTAAACCATTGCATTGATGCTGCTTGACCAATTCAACCGCACCGACAATTGAACGGTCATCTGGCTCTGGCATTACGTCACTGAACAGTGCTGCTGAGATCCCCTCTTCTTCCAACTGCGCGGTCAGTTTCGCCACCCAACCCAGCGTCACCATAATCGGATCAGCAATTATGCAGGGTTTTGTTACGTTCAATTGCCTCATGATAGCGGTCAGCTCATTAAGTGCTCCGCCGCCTGATTTAATGGTTCCTGGAATTTGAATATCTGCAATCATGCTCAATGCCTTTTAACCTTCTATTTGGTCACCTTGAGCGCGATCGGATTGCTTTGCAAGTGAAAAAAACACGATTTTTGTTGGCCCAAATCAATAAATCTGCCCTGCAATTCCCACACAATATGGGCTCACCCTACAGATAAAGGCACCATTATGAGCCAAACTTGTATCGACTACGGCGCAATTCTAAGCGCCAAACAAAGCGAACTCCTTTCGCGCATTGATGCACTAAAACATGACATTGCCAAAGCACATTCGGCTGATTTTGCCGAGCAAGTCACTGAGCGAGAAAACGATGACGTTTTGCACAACCTTGTTCATGAGGCAACTGTAGAGCTGCATCAAGTCAATGATGCCCTTGATCGCCTAGCGCGCGATGAATATGGGGTATGTGCAAAGTGCGGCGTCGACATTTCACAACAAAGACTGCAAGTCATTCCGTACACACAATTTTGCCGCGATTGCGCACAATAACTCTGCGTATAGCCCTATGTGTTACAACATACATAGGGTTAAAACTTCGCGCGAATTACCAGCTCTCTGCTATGTTTTATAAGCAGGCAAATATTGCGCTGCATAAAAGGTATCAATTTACGCACCATAGATGCGGTTAAGCAGCGTAAAAACTGGCCGATATCTTTTATAGTATTGATTTCGTTAAACTTGATTCTTACTGTCAGGACCGAATTGTAATGCCATACCGAGCGCTCACATTGTTGCCATTGAAGGCAAAGTTTTTCGTTTTTCTCGCATTGATACTCAATGCGTCTTCAGCATGGGCTATTTCTGAGCCTCTGCAATCAGCAAACCCGCTGGTGCTGGATGCAATATTAATTGTGCTGCTCGTTGCCATTATTGGTCTCGCCATCACGATTTTCATGCAAAAAGGTAAGCTTCAAACAAAGGATCAAGCGTTAGCAGCGTCGGACGACAATATTGCCCACGTTCAAGAACAACTCGATCGCTTCAATAGTGGCATTATTCAACTCGACGCAGAGGGTAATATTCTCTACGCCAACCGCATGGCGGCCTACTTCCTGACCAAAAAAATTGAACACATGATCGGTACGCCATTTGTGCAAGTGTGTCCAAAGGAGCTTAACGACGAAGTTAGTGCAGCGCTATCACAACACCAAGAAAGCCATATTCAATGTTTGTTAGGTAGTCGTGATAGTCAGGTGCGCATGCGTATCGCACCGCAAAAGAAACCGATTGGTGACATCGTCACATTGATCGCCATTGAAGACATCAACAGTTATCAAGAAAACATCGATGAGCAAAGAGGCATCATTGCGCATCATGTTGGCACCTTCATTAATGCGCATGTGAGCCGGGCCGAATTTGATCTCGATGCCGAAACACTGCATGTAAATGAGCCACTGGCGAAACTGCTCGGGCTTGGCGATTCAGAATCCATCTCGCTAGCCTCGTTTACGCGGATGTTGCAAGAAGGAAATAAGCCCGAATGGGAGCGCACGATCAAACAATTCGCAGAAGGGCGCTCAGCTGAACTTAACGTTGAATTGAACGTTAACGAAAAAATTGTGCCCGTCATTATCAATGCATACCCTTACACTGCAGCGGGCAAAGAGTCACCTCAATCGATTACTCTGATCTTCACCAGCCTAGCTAAAATTGAAAAGCTAAAAGCCCAATCTGAGCTCTATCAAAAACAACTTAAAACACTTATTGCGGCAAGCCCGTTACCGGTTTATTTCCTAAATGAGAAAAATCAATTGGTGGATTGCAACCGAGCCTTTTGTTCACTGTTTAAAATTGAGCTCAATCGCATCAAAGGCAAGTCTATCGACGATATCGAGATTTTCAGTGACGAATTCATTGGCGTACATAAATCCTCTGAAGGGCTCGGCGCCAAACGTAAGTCGCTTACTATCATGACAGGTGACGAACAACCGGCTGATGTAAACGTCCATGTACTGGCGTACAAGCTAGAAGGTGTTCACGCTGGTACTATAGCCGTGATTGAAGATCTAACGCCGATTAAAACCATGGAACGAGAGGCTGAAGCTAAATCGAAAGCATTGGAAAGCTTTATTGACCAATCGCCGCTCGGCATCGCCATTTTTAACGAAGAAGACAAGGTGATACGCGTCAATACGTCACTCGGTACCATTTTGGGTAAAAGCCAACAAGAGCTGGAAAAACAAACCTTCTATCAGTTCTTTAAGAATCCAGAGCACTCCGGTACTGCAGCAAGGCTATTGCATCAAAAAGGCCTGATTGAAAACTTTTACTCTGAACTGGCGTGTGGCGAAGATGGCTCCATTGCGACTCGTTTGGACGTTACCAAACTACCCGGCAAAGAAACTCGCTATGTATGCTGGGTAACGGATTCACGTGACAAGCATTTCATCAGCGAAAAACTAGACCGTTTGATAACCTACAGCGCGATGCCAATCGCTATTCTTGGTAGTGACGGGTTTACTCAGTTAAACCCTGCTGCATGTGCCTTTTTTGACGTTAAAAGCGAAGACGAATTACGCGGGCTTTCACCAGCCAGTAAGCAGCTTAACAGTGATGACCAACACGCTGATGAAATGAGCACCTATTTAGATCGTGTCCAAGCTGAGAAAAAAGTGAATTCATTCTCTTGGGTGCATGAGCACAACGGTGTCCAGCTGCCGTGCGAAGTGACGCTAGTACCATTGTTTGACCAACAGCAATACGTTGCCACATTGTGCTTATGGGTTGACCTGCGCGCTATTGAGCAAGCCAATGCAGCACGTTTAGAAGCGGTAAATCTGCGTGCCGCGGCTGAACGTGAAATAGCCGAGAAACAACAACTGCTTGAAAGTAGTCAAGACTTGTTGGCCAGCCGAGCACGCTCACTGCAAGATACACAAGATAAACTGCAGGCGGCGGAACATGATCTCGCAGCCAAAATGGATACCATTCAAGATCTGCAACAAGCGCACGAAGATATCAGCGGTCACTTGCAATCATTGCAGGACGATTACGCCCGCAACCGTGAATTATTAGCAGAGAGTCAAGAGGCTAACGCCGAGCTCGAAGCACAACTGGAAGAATCGAGTGACAAGGTTAATCGACTTCAGAAACAGCGTAATCAAATTGCAGATGCCCTTCAATACAGTGAGAAGAAACACAAGAAGGCGCAAGAACAATTAGCGTTAAGTGAGCAAAATACCGAACGTTTGAAAGCGGAACAGGCTAAGCAACAAGAATCTCTTCAAGCGTCGTTGGCACAGATTGATTCACTCAAAAGCTCTATCGATTCCAAAGATAAGCAAATCAGTGACGTCAGCGGCCAGATCAATAACTTGCAATCTCAATTGGTCAGTTCTAGCCAAACCAGTGAGAAGTTACGTGAACAACTCATCAATCAGCGCAAGGCCTCTGAACTGGCTGAGCAAAAACGTCGTGAGTTGGAACTGCTGTGTCAGGAAGCACAAGCTGAGTTAAGCAATAAGAGCAGCTATGTCGATCACTTACAGCATGAAATGAAGATGCTTGAGCAAATGTCACAGCAACAAAAAGGTGACATGGAGAAGCAAACTCAGCAACTAGCACAAGAGCTCAAAGCCAAGCAAGAGCAACTTGATACAACTGAGCAAGCCTTAACCCAAGCGCGTGAACAATCAGAGAAAGAAAAGCAAGCAAGTGCTGCACGCGAAGCGGAACTTGAACAATTACACCATGAGCTACAAGAAGTTGAAAAACGCAGTATAGAGCAGCAGGAAAAAATCGCCGAGGCTGATGCGAAATGGCAAGCACAGCAAGCGGAACTGCAGGCTGAACTAAAAGCAAAACAAGAAGAGCTACAAAAAACAACCGAGCAACTCAGTAGTACTCAACAGCAAACCGAAGAAGAAAAAGCACAGCACGCAGCATTACTTGAGAAGCTCGAAGCTGAATTAAAAGACGTTGAACAACGCGCTGCTGCGCAAGATGAAAAAATCGCGCAAAGCGACCAACAATGGCAAGAGAAACAAAAAGCATTGGCTGAAGAGCTCGCGGCGAAGAAAGCCCAGCTCGACACAACCCAAGCCCAATTGGATGAGCACCAACGCCAGGTGGATGCGGAAAAACTTGCACGCAAAGCACAACAAGACAAGCTTGCTCAATTGAAGCAAGAAATGGCTGATGTTGAGTCTCGTGCTGTTAAGCAACGCGAAATGATGGAAGGTAATGACGAGCAATGGCGTCAACACCACGCTGAAATTGAAAAGCAAAAGCAACAGTTGCAACAAGCGCTTGAACAAGCCGAAGCGCAAAATAAAGAAATGCAGTCTACCTTAGACAACAAACTAGAAGCACTGAAGAGTGCGGAAACAACCGTTTCTAAGACACAATCTGACGAGCAAAAACTCACGCAAGAATTAAATGCTGCCAAAGAGCAGGCTGACGCATTGCAAGCACGTATCGCGCAGCAAGAAGAGGAAGAGAAGAAACTTAAGCAACAAGTTATTGAACAACAAAACAGCCTGCAACAGCGTGAAGATAACATTCAAGCGTTGCAAGAAGAGCAACAGCGACTCACCGAAGCGTTACGCTCAGTAAAAGAAGAATATGCGCAAAGCAAAGCGTCACTGAATGATCAAAACAGCAGCCAGCAAGAGCTCAATGAGCAATTAAAAGCGCTGGAAGCTGAGCTGCAAGACAGTAAACAGCAACTAAGCAGTAAAGAAAACGCATTGCAGGATGCGCAAAAACAAATTGCTTCAAGTGCAGATAAATTGGCTGCACAAGAGCAGGCGCTGATTGATGCTCAGAAAGAAGAATTGAAACAAGTTAATGAGCAGCAACAATCAGCCGAGCCGCGCCCTGTTCCAGAGTTTGCAAAATTGCCCATGCCTTCAGATCCGGCTGTATGGTTTGATTTATTACCATACTTACAAAATCATCAGGGCGTGACGTCACTGGCAAGCACCCTTCAAGGATTGATCGACGGCTTACAAGAGCGAATTGATGAATTAGATAAAGCCGTAGAAGAGAATAATAACCGTGATATTCAGCTTTCTTCACGCAAGCTAATAACGATGCTAGAAAGTATTCATTCGGCGCCGCTCAGTGATATGGCGAACCGTTTGCAGATGTTCTGTGAAAACCGTTTAATTGATAACATTGCGATTTTCTGGCCGACGGCTAAGCAGAACATTAATTCAACCTTACGCGTGATTTATTCGCATTTACACGCAGAAGAGAGCTAGCTAAACCGCTGCATATAATACGGCACGATTCTTGTTTATATATTCTTAGAGTATTTAGTTATCGGTTTTTATTATATGCAGCACATAGCGAAAAATCTTGTCCATTTTTGTATCACCAAGCCTAAATTGGTGTATGCAGTGTTGGCAATTTTAGCCCTTATTTTTACAGCGCAAATCCCTCGGATCCAGATAGATACTGACCCAGAGAACATGTTGGATGCTGAGCATCCGGCGCGTGTTTTTCATAATGATGTGAAAACCCGCTTTGCAATGCATGACGCAATTGTGGTGGGTGTGGTTGAGTCAGAGCACAGTGACGGCGTGTTCACACCAGCGGCTTTGACTGACATTTTTGACATCACAAAGTCAATTATGTCAATTGACGGTGTCATCGCGGCTGATTTGATGTCCATTTCAACTGTCGACAACATCTCACAATCTGCGCCTGGCACCATCCGATTTGAATGGATGATGTCTAAACCACCCGAGTCAGAGTCTCAAGCTGCACAAATTCGTCATAACCTGTCGCGCTTGCCACTGCTGCAGGAAACGCTAGCCTCTCAAAACGGTAAAGCAGCAGCTATTTACGTTCCGATAGAAGACAAAAACCAAAGCTATCGGATTGCAGAGCAGATCCGTGGCGAAATCGATAAGCTAGACGGTACCGCAGACTGGTACATCACAGGATTACCCGTAGCAGAAGATCAGTTTGGCGTTGAAATGTTTGTGCAAATGGGCATTTCTGCTCCGTTGGCTGGCCTCACCATATTCATTCTGCTGTTCATTTTCTTCAGGAATATTCCGTTGATTATCGCGCCGATGATTGTGGCCATGGCAACGGTCATGATCACCATGGGTGGGCTTATCGGCATGGGATACACCGTGCACATCATGTCCTCGATGATTGCTATTTTCTTGATGCCAATTGCCGTGGTTGACTCTGTGCATATTTTGTCTGAATTCAGTGACCGCTATTTACCCGGTAAAAACTTAAACGATACCATTGAAGAAGTTGTCGGGCATTTGTTTACCCCTATGTTGTACACCTCGATTACCTCGTCAGTTGGTTTCTATTCTTTGATGCTGACACCCATTCCGCCGGTACAGATTTTTGGTGCGTTCGTGGGCACGGGTATATTGCTCGCCTTCTTGATCACGATTGCCTTTATGCCAGCTTATCTATCACGCATGAATGAAGCATCGTTGAATAAGCTTCAAGAAGTCATGCATGCACAACACGGTGGCAGTAAAATAGCGGTTGCAGCACGACAGCTCGGAAAGTTCGCCATGGGTTATCGCGGTACATTAATCGTTGCATTTGCAGCGGTCTTTGCGGTATCGGTTTGGGGTATCACTAAAATCCAAATTAATGACAACCCTGTTCGTTGGTTTAAGCAAGATCACGAAATTCGCGTAGCTGACAGAGTGTTAAATGAGAACTTTGCCGGTACCTATGATGCTTATGTTGTGTTGAGTGCATCAGATACGCTGCCGTCGATTGAAGCCTTCTTATCACAAGGCGCACCGTCTGAACTTAACGAGTGGGTCGCTGAACGCACGCAAGCGCTGGCTAATTCACCACTGAATGAACAATACCAACAATTGATTGTTGATATTGATGACAAGTTATTTGGTGATAACTCTGATGAAGTCGTGACTTTCCTTGAAGCTCGCTTATCAGCTGCAGAGAAAGCATTAAGTCAGTCTAAAGCGTTCCAATCACCTGAGCTACTCGCCTACATTGCCGACCTACAAGTACATCTGCAAGCGTCTGGTTTAGTGGGTAAGTCAAATTCACTGGCGGATGTAACCAAAATAGTGAACCGTGAGTTGCGCTCTGGTGACGACAAGGACTATCTGATCCCTGATTCACCACAGGCAGTGGCGCAGACATTATTGCAATACCAGTCTTCTCACAGACCTGACGATTTATGGCACTTTGTTACACCAGATTTCCAGCAAACGCTGGTGTGGTTACAGCTCACCTCTGGTGATAATCAAGATATGACACGTGTCATTCAGGTTGTTGATGAATACGTCGCTAACAACCCATTACCTAGCGGCTTAGAGCTGGGTTGGGCAGGTAAAGCGTACTTGAATGTTGTGTGGCAAGAAAACATGGTAGCTGGCATGTTAGATAGCTTAATGAGCGCCTTTGTCATCGTCTTCATCATGATGATAGTGCTGTTCCGCTCATTAGTGTTTGGCGTATTGGCCATGTTGCCACTTACTATCACGATCTCGTTTATCTACGGCCTGATTGGTATTATCGGTAAAGACTACGACATGCCCATTGCGGTGCTATCTGCACTTACCCTCGGGCTGTCAGTGGATTTCGCTATTCACTTCTTAGAGCGTGCTCGTGAAACCTATTCTCAAACGAAAGATATCAAGCGCACATTTGAATTGATGTTTGGTGAGCCTGCAACAGCAATCGCGAGAAATGCGCTGGTTATTGCACTTGGGTTCACCCCATTATTATTTGCGCCACTAGTGCCCTACATCACCGTAGGTATTTTCTTAGCCAGCATTATGGCGATATCTGCATTAGTCACCTTGCTTGTCTTGCCATCGGTTATGACGCTGGCAAAACGCATCGTTTTTAAAGCGTGATTTTCAGGAGAAAAGTTATGTTGAAATTTATGTTAGCCGCAGTCGCATTAAGTGTATCAACTGTCAGCGCTGCTGAGGTGGATGTGAACGCACTCGTGACATCGGCTGAAAAGGCCGCCTATTACGGTGGCAATGATGGTCGCTCAGACGCTCGCATGATGATTGTTGACGCCCAAGGTCGTAAACAGATGCGCCAGTTTACTATTTTACGCCGTGACATCGCTGACAATGGCGATCAACAAATGATGGTGTTTTTCTCGCGTCCTGCGGACGTTAAAGACACCGTGTTCCGTGTTGAGAAACACACAGATGCCAGTGTTGATGATGATCGCTGGTTGTATCTACCGGCTCTTGATCTAGTCAAACGCATCTCTGCAGGCGATAAACGGACTTCTTTTGTCGGCTCTCACTTTTTCTATGAAGATGTATCGGGTCGAGCTATCAGCGAAGATAACTTTGAGTTGGTCGAAGAAACCGATACCTATTACCAGTTGAAAGCGACACCCAAATCGCCCGACAGCGTAGAATTTGAGTACTACTTGGTCAATATCGACAAGGCCACTCAATTGCCTGTATTGATTGATTTCTTCAAAAGCGGTGACGACAACTATCGTCGTGTAGAAGCGGTAAAAATAGAAGACATTCAAGGCTACCCAACCGTTGTGCGCTCTAAAGTGAGTGACTTACAAAGTGGTGGATATACGCTAATGGAATTTCGCAACATCAGCTACGACATTGGTTTAGATGATGATGTATTCACAGAGCGCAGCCTGCGTACTCCACCGCGTCAGTGGTTGAATTAATGAATATCAAAACCCTGTTTAGCATCGCTGCTTTAGCGATGCTGTCCAATCAAGCGCTGGCACAAGACGATGCCGCAGACGATGAATGGGACATGGACGAATGGCAAGAGGAAGAGGTTAAACCTTACCGCTTTTCAGGATTCTTAGAAGCGGCATACGGCACTCGTTTGTCTTCTGATCCCGCAATAGAGCGCAATAAAACGTTAACGGATGTGCGCGGTCAGCTGTCATACGACTATGATTTCAGTGCATCACGTTTCAGCTTAACGGTTGATGCTTACTATGACGGCGTGCGCGAACAATTACGTGCACAACTGCGCGAGGCGGCATGGCAAGGCAGTTTGGCTAATCTAGGTGATTGGGGTAAGCATTTCGATCTAAAAATAGGCCAACAGGTACTGACCTGGGGCACAGGGGACTACGTATTTTTGAATGACTTGTTTCCCAAAGATTATCAGTCGTTCTTTTCTGGTCGCGATGATGAGTACTTAAAAGCCCCGTCTCTTTCGGTGCGCTTATCTGGCTTTTTTGAGCTCGCGAACATTGATGTAGCGATTACGCCTGAGTTCACATCGGATAACTACATCAATGGCGATTACTTCTCGTTTTTCTCGCCCATGGCTAGACAAAATGTAGCCCCAGGCTTTGAAGTACCCTCATCACTGGAGCCTGATTCCCCAGAAGTTGCCGTTCGCGCGTACAAAACCATTGGTCAAACCGAATATGCAGTCTATGCATACGATGGCTATCACAAGTCACCTAATAGCTTTACCATCAATGGCATTCCGTATTTTGCGGAACTCGCGGTGTATGGGGCTAGCGCGATTACTCCCATGGGGAGCGGTTTATTTAATGCGGAATTTGCGTATTACGATTCAAAGGATGATGCTGAAGGCAACAATCCTCTGATTGCGAATAGTCAAACACGTTGGCTAGTAGGGTATGAACAAGAGCTGATTAAAAACCTCACGGGTAGCGTCCAGTGGTACATGGAGCGCACGCTCGACCATGACCAGTTAATCCTTAACTCTCCCACACCTGAATATGAGCCAAATCGCAGCCGGGTTGTATTAACCCAACGTTTAAGCTATCGCGCATTACAACAAACACTGACCTTCAGCCTATTTAACTTTTATTCAACCTCAGACAGTGATGGTTACGCCAAAATGAGTGTGGATTATAGTCCAGGTGATAAATGGCGTTTGTCAGGTGGTTTAAACCTATTTTATGGCAATGAGCCGCAGTCTTTCTTTAATCAATTCGCCGATGCCAGCAATGCGTTTGTTCGCTATCGGTATTACTATTAAATATTAGGAGGCAATATGTCAGCAGAAAGAGCGTTAACCGCGTTTGCTGGTTTTATGGTGTTATTATCAGTGGCATTAACCGTTTGGGTTCACCCCAATTTCATCTGGTTTACCGTATTCATTGGGGCTAACTTATTCCAACAAAGCTTCACGGGCTTCTGCCCAGCCACGATTGTACTGCGTAAAGTGTTCGGCTTTAAAACTGAAAAAGAACTCGCATTACAAAAGTAACATTAGCGCTCGGGTTTCGCTAAAGGCGCTACCCGAGTCCTTCAATCAACGTCGGCTTGTTTAATAAGGGCGATATCCATTTCTTTTTCTAAGCGACGGAAAAGCGCTGTACTTTCATCCTGACTGATATCGATTAAGATTTGGTTATCAGGCACATCCATCACCTTGCTGGCTTGTCGCGTTTCAAGATCAAAATGCCAGAGTTGATATTCCGCAGCTTGTCGTACTTGAAAATACATGCCACTGGCACTGTTGACCGACATTTCAATATTGTCTTTTTGCGAATCCCAAAGTTGCACGAGTTGCCCATCTTTGTCGACCAGAAATAGTCTGTTGTTCTGGATCACGACAATATTGTTATTGGCGATGGCATGCGCCGCCCACTCAGGCTTTATGAGGTAAACAGGGGTTAGCGTTTGTGCCTTCGGATCATAACGCCCCATCCACATTTCACCGGCTTGTCGATAGGCCAACAGTAGAGTTTGAGTGTCTGGATGCCAACTGAGCAAATGCAAAACATAGATGTCGATGGCAAAATCTTCAGTTAACCCTGATCCTGTTGCAATACGTTTCAATTCGCCATTGATTGCGACAAAAAGGGAGGACTCTGATTGCCACAACGGCGCGCTTATGCGGGTACCGTCATTTTCAGTGCTCACCAATAATTTTTCACTACCTTCTGCCCGAACGTACAGCTGATGTACGCTGCCTCGTTTAGACACAAAGGCCAACTTGTCGGCTTGAGGAGACAGGCGGGCGCTGTGATCGATCTGCGTTGAGTTAATCAACTCCGTTGCATCTTGGCGGTGCTCTTCACCCCCAATGGTGTAGCTTACAATATCCGAATCACGTTTAACCAAGCTAAAGACTATCCTATCAGGGCCGGCGAAACTTACGTCCTGTAGCTCAGAAAGACTGACATAATTTATTGGCGAGAGTTGATTGTTCGCATCCAATAAACGTAGCTTTTGACCATCATTGATTAATAGGGTTTTGTCATTCGGGTGCCAACTCACTTGATTATGAGCCGATTGCAACTTGATGCGCGGCGTCAATCGCTGCTCCATCAATTCATATTCAAAAACTTGCTCATTTAAGTACTTATCTTCTGCTACCAACGCAAGTCGGCGACCATCATGTGACAGCGCCATATCATTCAAGCTCAACTCATCTAAAAAGGGTGGCAGTAAATTGTGTTGCCCTGATACCAAATCCAATCGAAGGATATTCATACTGTAAGAATCGGCCGATTGCACCAACGCATACATGACATGATCATCTGCAATAAATAGATCGCCGAGAAATATGTAGCCTTCTATCCGTTGAAGCAGTTTTACATCGACTGAATCACCAGTGAGCGTTAACCGCTTTATTAAGAAGTGCGCATTGTCATCAACATATTCTAACTCCGCGAATATAAGAGCATGGATACTCTTTAGCCATGCCAACGAGAGGACAGGATTCTTCGCTGCATATAAAAAACGGTGACGCTCTGAGTCACCTTCACGCAACCAAAGCTCATTGGCTTGCGTCGTCTCTTTTACGTATGCGGTATAACGTAAGTCATAAGAAAAGCGCGGAAAATATTCATCGTCTTCACTTGAAGACAGCACCTGTAGTTCAATTTGCTGAAACGCTGGCTGCTCAGACGATTGCCAAATCCTCTCATTCAACAGTAACAATATGCACAGCGATACCAATAAGATGATTGTTGATTTCCAATACTTAAAGCCCACAAAACGAGGCATGTTGTCTACCTCTTTGGATGAAGGAGAAACTGCTGAGATTTCATCTGAGTTTGAGGGGAGCTTGCTTTCGTCATCAACATGGTGAGATTGGCGTACATCAGCTACTAGACTGTAACCTCGCTTTGGATGGGTTTTTATAACCTGCTGTGTTTTTGCGTCATCGCCCAGTGTCTTTCTGAGAATCGCAATGCAGCGCTGAATTGAACTTGGATTAAATATCGACTGAGGCCAAACAGTAGCAAATATAGATTCTTGGCTAACAAGCTCACCACGCTGCTTAACCAACAGTAACAGTACTTGCATGACTTTGGGTTCAACCAAAACTGGGGCGCTTGAGGTGCTTTCAATGTTGGTCGTTTCAGGCGTGGAGAACCGAGAAATGAGCCCTTTTTCAGGTTCAATGTAGTAGTCCTTCAACCAAAATGGTTTGCTTACATCCAACTTTATTTGATCCACTACTACCCTTAACTCTTTGATTTATATATGCCTAAGGTTTTCCTCAGGAAAAAAACAGTGTTCCTACATTGGCAATACCAACTACCCATATCACCCTGTAGCGGCATCAATATAGCTCTTCATCAACGCATTTTTAAGAGCCCATAGAAACAGCCCGTTGCGTCCATGGTTAACCGCATTTTAACCACAACGCTTTAATTCAAGGTAATAAAATGAACAAGCACCACCTTCTAAAATCACTATGCGCTTCTCCACTATTATTCGGTCTAGTGCTTACGTCTATCGCAGATAACGCCAATGCCATTGTTATTCGTCATGACAAAGCTGACGCTGAATATCTGCAACTGGCAGAGACTTTGGCACCTTTTGTTGCGCACTTAGATAGCTGTGTCGCCACGGTCATAAATGACCACTGGCTAATTACCGCTGCCCACTGTGTGAATGAAGCGGAGCACTATCCCGTAAAAATTACGCATTTGCAAAATGATTACCCCGTCTCTCGTATTATCAGACACCCTGACTTCGCCAAAACCGGCGACTCTGACATTGCTTTGCTGCAACTCGATTGGCCACTGACCTCAGCACAACATGCTGCGTTGTACACCCGTGACGACGAACTGAATCAAACAATCACCATCGTCGGTAAGGGTGCGACCGGAAACGGTATAACCGGTGATGCCATGCGTGATCATAAGTTACGCGCCGCTACCAACACTGTTGCGGTTGTCGATGGCAATTGGTTGTCATTTGAATTCAATCAAGCTGACGCTGCGACGGCCCTTGAGGGTGTTAGCGGCACCGGGGATAGTGGTGGGCCGGCTTTTATTTATCAGGCAAACGTTCCTTACTTAGCGGGCGTAAGTTGCTGCCAGGAGGCCGAAGAACAGGGCACTTATGGCGCAATGGAGCATTATTCACGAGTATCAACGCACTTAACATGGTTGCAGGAGCAACAATCCGCGCACCCGATTGAGGCACAAGTAGAAAGCGACATACTGTCCTTATTGCAAGCAGGTAGCCGAGCTGATGCATTGTCATTAATTAGCTCCCGTACCGATTGGCACGCGTCAGATAAGATCACCCAAGCCATACTCATTTATGCGTTTATTGAACAAGACTTAGCACTGCTTAAGACAATGGTAGCGACTTCACCCAAGTTGTTGGAGGCACAAATTCAGGGGTTACCGCTGCTGGATTACGCTTTAAAGCAAGGTAACGGGCGATTCTTTAAGTACCTCGTGGGTGCGGGTGTCGACTTGAATCATCGCGGCTTTCGCGGTCAACATTACTTGAGCCGACTGATGTGGCAATACTTTAATGACGACGCAGTAGAGTTGGCCCAAACGCTCATTGATGCCGGCGCTGAGGTTAATCTGCAAGATGAGCGGGGGGATTCTGCGCTGCATATGGCTGGCTATCAAGGCGATCTTGAGCGTGTTAAATTTTTGGTCGCACAGGGGGCTGATTTGAATTTGCAAGACAACCAAGGCAATACATTGTTGATGGATGCTCAAAGACGCGGTCAACAAGATATCATTGAGTACGTACTCTCCATCGGTGCGAAAGCCGAATAGCGCTGACTTTCACTCGGGTATCGCTTTACGCGTTGCCCGAGGTCTTCTTATTGCTGCTGTGACTGTTGCACCACCCAATTGATGGTGTTAGTTTGATACGCCTCAGTTCTTAACGTCCAAGTAGTAATGAAGAGCTTTCTCCTGTGTGGCTGGTTGTGGTTTTCTTTATCGCTTTCTCTATCGGTTTTTAATCCCAATGTCGTTTATGCCGTTGATAACGATGCAGCCAGCAGTGCTCAGATTGAGATAGATGCATTATTAAAGACATCCCAAGACAACTGGGGCAAATCGTCAGATGTTGCGCTGACTACAGCAGAAGAAGCTTTCAACAAGGCGTTAAAAATAAACGATATAAAGCGGCAGGCTCAAGCACTTCGTTTGCAGTCAGTCGCGTATTGGTACAAAGACGACTATCCCATGGTGGTCAAAAAGGCCGATCAGGCGCTCACACTGTTTAAACAAATAGATGATAAACAAGGCATTGCGGCCGCGCTAAATACAATAGCCACCACCCATTTAAACCTGTACAACCTTGAGCTGGCGAAAAAGAGCTATCTGGAAGCACTAGCCATCGCGCAAGAGATCAATGACGTAAACCGACAAGCCACGGTTTTGCAAAACTTAGGCACCGTCGCCATCGGTCAGGAAGATCTTGCTCTAGCTGAAGATTACTTGCTGCAAGCTCTCGAAATAAGGGCATCGGTACCCGATACCTTTGCTGAAATGACAATCATGGCTAATCTTGCCAGTGTCTATAGACGCCAAATGAAACTAGGACAGTCTTTTACGCTGCTTGATCAATTGATTACCATCGCGCAACAAGAAAACAATGCCACACGACTAGCCGATGCCTATGCAGACTATGGCACGACCCACTTTGAAGCCGGAAACTACGCGGAAGCAGTAGTCATGTATCAAAATGCATTAGCCATTGCCCAAGAGCATGAGTTACTGCGAATTGAAGAAGCCGTCAGCAATGGCTTACGCCAATCTTATGAGTTACTCAATGACTATCAAAAGGCCTACACAGCCTTTGAACAATATTCAGAAATCCGCGAAGCCCGATTGAATGAAAAGAACAATGAATTACTCGCCGAACTTGATGCGAAATATGAAGCGGAAAAAAGCCGCGCGTTGATCTTAGAGCAAAAGGCTGCGCTGGAAAGTGAACGCTTTGCGTCTACGGTTTACATGATTGCATTCATCTTTGCCGTGATCATCGCTGTCGCGCTCTATTATGTCTATAAGCTGAAAAAGGCCGCCGCAGACGTTTTACATGCGCAATCGCGGACCGATAATCTAACCGGATTAAATAACCGCAGAGCATTTAACGATATCATTGCCGACGGATTTAAACATCTGCAGCAACACAATACCCCGATGTCTATTGTGCTAATCGATATTGATAACTTCAAATCCATCAATGACACCTATGGCCATGTGGCCGGCGATAAGGTTTTAGAAACGATGTCAGAACTGGTCTCTCAGACCGCACGTAGCATTGATATTTGTGCGCGCTGGGGCGGCGAAGAGTTTATTTTGTATCTACCAAATACAGATTCAAACGTTGCCCAAAAAGTTGCCGAACGCATACGCGTAGCCGTAGAAGAAGCACTTTTCACACTGCCCGCCCCGCATGCGGCTTTGCATATAACCATGACGGCAGGCGTCGCACAGGCCAACCAAAGTGATGATCTTGAGGCATTGACTGAACGCGCTGATCAGGCCCTGTATCAAGGTAAAACATCAGGTAAGAATAAGGTAGTTGTGAGCCAATAAAACGGCTCAAGCAAAATTGAAGTCGTTAGCCATCGCAATTTACTCATGTCTAAAGGAATAACATGCACTCATCGAAACCGGATTTCACCCGCTACTCGCAAGAAGAGCTGCGAGAAGCCTTAGATTATATCGATAAAGAACAATTTCCAGAGCGTGTTGCTGAAATCAAAAGCCTTATTGTCGCTTCAGCGCCCATAGCATCTGACGATTCTGCTGGCCCACCGAAGAAGAAAGTATGGTCGCCCACCACTCAATTTTGGTGTTGCCTGTGTTTCTCGCTGTTCATGGGAGCGTTATCGTACAACGCTATTGTGAGCGGGCATATTCGGCTAAAAAGAAGTGATATCTATCTTGAAGACTCACCAACCGGCTTTTATATATCACTGCTTGTCTATATTGTATTACTGGGCTTTAGTTTGCATGGTATTTATGAATCCAGAGTCAGGGCACGAAAGCTTGAAACCGCGGACGATTGTCTCGGCACTGGTAATCAATAATCCATAGAGCAGCAGAGATGAAATATCCTCGTCAATATGCAACAAGCATGTTGACTAATAACCCTCCTTGTATAAACTGAATAAATATACAGTTTTATTATGTTTGTTATTGTTGTTGGGTTGTGTGTTTGTGGAGAATTAGTGTGTGTCTTTTTTGGTAGAAGTTGTGGGTAACTGCCTAAGCAGTTATCCATCAGCTTATACGAAACAGTCCACACGGTGAGCGAAGCGAAAATTCCCACAATCCACAACTACTGTATTTCTTTTTGGTTCTTTTTCTTTAGGTTAATAATGGATCTCGTCACTAGCACGGAAGACTTTAAAATAAAGGGGATAAGCTGCCCTGACTTTCCCATTTTAGTCGACAAGGATGGCGAGATATTCATGTATGCGGTAGAGTTTCTGGTCTATCACTGCTTGAAACGCGGCAGCGTGCAAAGCGTGCATAGCTGGAAGACGTATGGGCAGGACTTATATGATTTCTTTGGGTTTTGTGAAGGGAATAGTATTGACTGGCGAGAAGTTCGCTGTCGCCAAGATGAAACCATACTGGCTGTTTATCGTGACGCATCAATGAAGTATTTTGGAGCAGCGGCGAGCACCATTAACCGACGTTTACGCTTTCTCATTAAGTTTTATCACTACGCTTATAACCGTGGATGGGTGAATACGCTTCCCTATGAGCTTGAGGCGGTCTTGGTGAGAAAGCCCAAAGGGTTCTTAGCTCATACCGACACATCAGGTGGTGTTAAAGTGCGTCCTGATATCATGCTTAAGCAAAAGAGAACGAAGCTTAGAGTCCTCAATGGTGAACAGGCGACCCAATTACTAAGCGCTATTAAGAACAAGACGCTCAAGCTCATGGTCAGGCTAGGGTTGCTTACCGGACTGCGTAAAGCCGAAATCCTAACCTTCCCATTGTCTTATGTGGTTAATCCACAAAACCTGACTAATCGAAGCCACATCAAGGTATCGCTTAACCCTCAAGAGATGCAAATAAAGGGCAGCAACCCACGCAATATTATGGTGCCTGTAAGCCTCATGTCCGATTTGTGGGATTACGTCCTTCACGAGCGACACCAATTACTTGACGGTCAGGATGAGCCAACCGACAGGCTGTTTGTGACGCGTGACGGCCAGGCATGGAGCCTGAAATCTAAATCATTTAACAACCAGCTTGATGCGCTTACACTGCCTTTTCCCGCTCACCCACACATCTTGAGGCATACATTCGCTACCAACACTTTAAAGTGCTTAGAGGAGCGCAAAAGCGAAGGGACGTTCGGTGGCAATCCACTGATGACAGTGCAGTCATTGCTTGGTCACGCCAGCATTAATACTACCATGCAATACCTGCACTTCCTGCATGAGCTGGAAGATGATTTATCCACCGAATACCAACGCGAAATCGAAGCGCTATGCGAGGCCGTGACATGAGTAAAAAGCAGTTTAACGTCATTACTGATGATAAGATTGACGATGCTAAACGCCCCTCTGAATCAAAAGGCATTAACACCGACAAGCATAGTGTAAGCACCAATGTTGCCCCGAAAACGCCGGCCACCATGAAGGTTCACTTTCCCGAGAACCCTAGTAGTGTTAGAGCCTTCGACTTTGCGCCTTATTATGGACAAGGCTTTGATGCGATTACCACGCTATGTCAGGCGACTATCGAGAAACTCATCCAGCAGAGTGCCGATACCCAACAGGCTGCCATCGCTGTCACAACGATAACGAACTATTGTCGTATCGGCCTTAAACCCTTCTTCGAGTTTTTAACGCTGTGGCACGCTGGTGCGAAACGTGATTTACAGCCTGTCGATATCACACCTGAATTGATTGAAGAGTTTATCCATCACCTGAGAGCGTCGGATATCGGATATACAAGCCAGAAAAATTATTACACAGCCACCAAAGCCACACTGACTGCGTCGCACACGCAGGGCTATTTACCGCACGCAGATATTAAGCGCTTATTCCCGAAAAACCCCTTTCCCAATTCCAATCGCAAAACTAAAGGACAAAGGCCATTAACACAAGCAGAAACCAAACAGCTGGTGTTAGCGCTGAAAATGGAGATGACACGCATTCTGGCAGGCAACGCGCCGCTCGATAGCTTTGATTTAATGGTCTGCGTGCTGGGTATCGGTATGGTCACCGGGATGAATCCCATACCTGTATTATCGTTGCCGACAGACTGCATCCAGCCACACCCACTTAAACATAATCTGCGATTGCTCGTGGCCTTCAAGCGCCGAGGCAATGCCACGCAAGTGGTATCACTTCGCCAGTTTCAGGACATAGCATTACTTCGCAGCGTTAAGCTCAATGCTGCCAATACCATTGAGATGATTATTGAGCGCAACGCCGTCCTTCGTCGGCAATACCAAGACCCGATGCAGTTGTTGGTGTATCAGAATAAACGAGGCACGCACCATAGCGCTATCACGGCCTTAACCACAAATAATTTGAAGAAAAATATCAACACCCTGATTAACAAACATCAATTGACCGATGACGACGGGAAACCGATGCGCCTCAACATGATGCGGCTGCGCAAAACCTTCGTGAATCGCATTTGGGAGTTATCAGGGCAGGACCCGCTCATTGCAGCACGCTATGGCAAGCACACCCCTGAAACCAGTCAGCGGGATTACATGGTCGCTCCACCCGAGGCGGAAACGAACATGCGCTTTATCGGAGAGGCGCGCATTGAAGAGTTGCGCGTCAGCTATGGCCCCAAAGAGAACACTCCGATATCTGGCTGCAAAGACAGTAAATACGGGCATCGCGCCCTCAAAGACGGTTCAGTGTGCACAGAAACGCTTGATTGCTTTCGCTGCAAAAGCTTTGTGGTCACCGAAGAGGATTTATACCGCCTGTTCAGCTTTTATTGGGCGGCAGTGAGGGAGCGTGACAGCTTCGGTATCAAGAACTGGAACAGATACCTTCGCCATATCATTCGCATCATTGATGAGGACATCGCCCCACAGTTTGATGGCGAAAAAGTGACGGCGGCGCGGGAAAAAGCCAAAACCACACCCCATCCCTTCTGGCGCGATTTAACGATGGTGAGGATGGCACGATGAGCAATCGGGTCACCCAAGAGGTTATCTTTGCCGATAAAAACCGTCTCAGAGATGACCTGCGTACCCGTAATGGTCTGCATGGTGTTATCACCTATTTAAAGCTTGATAATGGTCAGTACCACGTACTCTCGCGGTATGAGCAGGATGAGTGGACACTGCCAGGGCATTGGTTTCCAAACGAGGTATCTGAGAACCAAAAAACACTTAACTTCGGACGCATCAACATCCCTGCCTTGCGTGATGCCGCAAAAGTCGTGATGGCGCGACTGCTGTGGGGGGATAACGCGATAAGCGGCAAGCGTCGAGGGGGGACACTTAGTAAACGCTTTAATGATATTATCTTATGGCTAAACTGGCTACCAACACTCGGCGTAACCGAGCTATCTGCGGTTACGCCACTTGTTGCCATGCAGTATGTTACGCATGTGAAATCCTTAACCTCCAATCGGGGTAAACGCAAAGGTAAGCCTCTTGCGCTCGACACAATGAGTCAACGATTCTTGGCAGTGGAGGCGTGCTACCAACAGCTTCGTGACACCCAATACGGGTTTGCGCATCCGTGGCCGGAATCCAGCGCTGGCGCGTTATCGGGATTCAAAAGTGCGGGCAAAGCCAAAGCCGAGATTATTCCCGATGAGGTATTGGCACCGCTGTTTCAATACAGTGAATCGATGTTACACCGTGCACCAGAATTATTGCGTTTACAGGGTCTGCTGTCAGAGTTTGTGCCGACCAGTAAGCATCAAAACGCTCAAAGCACAAAGCGCACCCAATACCTTAAACAGCACGGCTGGGCGTCAGGTGGCAATGAGTTTAATCAATCCATAAAAGCGCTTCGGGATAGCTGCCTGTTTATTATCCTGATGACCACCGGTATTCGTGTCCATGAGCTATGCAATCTCACGCGGGGTAACTGGTATTCTGAAGTCAGAGACGGTGAGCGGTTTTACTTTTTAGGCTCCAGGTCAGAAAAAACCGATGCAGGCGATACGCACTGGCTGTGCCCTGAAATCGCGATTGAAGCATTTAAAGTGTTAAGCGACCTGATGTTACCGATGCAGCAACTGCTTGAACAGCAGCTTGAAGCGGCGCGTCAGGCAGATGATGCGCAGGAAGTAGCGCGGTTACTGCGCGGCTCTGACTCTGTCGTGCTGGGTAAGACCTCGCATCAGAACAACAAAGTCGATGTGCTCAGTGGGGCTAGTATCAATATAGGTTTACAGAAACTCGCGGATTCGCTTGGCCTTGATATTAAGCTTACCTCGCACCGATTCAGACGCACCTTTGCCAGTTATGTGGTGCATCACAAATTAGGGGATTTACGCTATCTGCGTGACCACTTTAAGCACTGGAGCCTGGAAATGACGGTGCTATATGCTATGAATGAGCAGCAGGACTTAGAGCTGTACGACGAGATATATGCTGCCTTCGATGATGAACGTCAGGGAATAATCGGGCACTGGCTGGAGCCGGACACGCCGCTGTCAGGTGGGCTTGCCAATCAGATACGCAACCTTCGTGACAAGGCGACGCCAACACGAACCTATCAGTCTCGTACAGACATGATCCGTCATATCTCAGAGCAGATTTACCTTCGCTCCACGGGGCTGGCATGGTGCACCAACGATGACGGCTCCTGCGCAGGCGGGCGCTGTGAAGAATGCGAGCACGGCATCATTGATGACAAGAAACAGGCCTTCTGGGAAGGTGTCTACGCGCAGCAAATCGAACTAAGGTTAATTGATGATTTAGGTGATGCGGGTCAGCGCACCGTAGATAAAGCCATTGTTCGCTGCGAAAAGGTGCTGACGGACCTTGGCGCAGATATCGAAGCAATCAAACAGCGAGTCAAATCCAATGGCTAAATCAGCTCCACGTAACCGCGAGAAAACCCATAATAAGATACGCATGGCGATTGTCAGGCTTGAGCAGGGCCGACCTAATGTCGTCAAGCCGGAGCGCAAGATGTCCGTTGCCGCCGTCGCAGAAGAGGCCGGTGTCAGTCGCACGCTTATTATGAATCAATATCCCGATTTGCTTGAGCGTATTCGTGGCGGCGCGAACAAACATATTCAAAAGCAGCGTGACGAGAAGTATGAAGCGCTTAAAAAAGAGCGAGAAAAGAATCGAGAGCTTAGAAGTACGCTGGCTGACGTGATGCAAAAATATCAAGTCATGGTATCTAGAAACGCAACGCTTGAAATGGAAAATCGACGGTTAACAGGCATTGTGGAAAACGAGAATGTGACAGTGTTTAGAGGGAAAATTAAAAACTGAAGTGAAACCAATGCCGACCTATAGCAGTTCTATCAGCTGATTTAGATATAGTGCTTTGTGTCACTTACGGAAGCTGGAAGCAGTCTCTCTGTGCGATCACTTTGTACGTATTTCAGACGTTGAAGTGACAAAATTTCTGCGACAAGTTTGAGAGAGAAGCGGAAGGTCCACTTGCTGTTGCGTTTCCCCTCCATCAGCCATTAAATCAACTTAAATCTGGTTTGCTAAGAAGATTATTGACTTACTCAAAATGAAAATGAGTAAGTACACATCTATTTCTATACTATTTTTCTGATTTGTCTATATTTAACAAATGATTACTTTTAAGAAGGGAAAGTTTTGGACAAGGCATTCAATTTAATTCATCAAACATCCAATATCTTTGCCATCAAGTGGAAGAGTAACGACTGTGACAGCATTGACGAATACTCTATAAATTCTTTGAGCTTATTGCAGTTGTCTAAAGATGGTGACTTCTCAACTAACCTCGATGATGATGTCTCATTAATTAGAAAGGAAATGATTGATGCCAACCACGACTCTACCTTAATAATCCCTACATATGAGATAAAAGACAATAATGGAAAAGTTCATCATTTAAAAGAAGAAATCATTTTTCAAAATGATTCACCTCCCGTTTCGTTTTTCACGGATGTGACACAACTTGAAGAAGAGAAGAAAGCTAGTCAAAAAATTCAACAACGTTTAGCACTTGTATTAGAAGGAACTCGCTTAGGTATGTGGGATTGGAATCCACAGACTAATGATGTTACGTTTGACGAACGATGGGCTGAGATGCTTGGCTTGAAATTATCTGATTTAACTCAAACCTTATCTGACTGGCAGGACAGAGTTCACCCTGACGACATTGAAGGGTGTTTTGCTGATATTACAGCTCACATGGAAGGTAAGGTAGGTTTTTATGAAAACCTGCACCGAATGAAGCATACTGACGGTGACTGGCGTTACATCTTAGACCGAGGCCGAGTTGTTGAGTGGGATAATGATGGCGCCCCGATTCGCTTTACGGGCACCCACACAGACGTTACTGACTTAAAAAAGGCTGAGTTAAAGGCTCAAGATGCGCTTTTATCTCGCAATCGATTCTTTGCCAATATGTCTCATGAGCTAAGAACACCACTGCATGGGATCCTAAATTTAGCTGAATTCGCATTTAAGGAAGAGAGCAAAGAAGAAAAAAATAGCGCGCTTAAAAGCATTTTAAGCTCTACTCAAATTTTAACTAACATCGTTAACGATATTTTAGACTTTGCGAAAATAGATGCTGGAAAACTTGAAATAGAAAACATCGAGTTTAACCTACAGGAGCTTATAAGCTCTGTTGAAAAACCTATGTTACAAATGGCAAGCGACAAAGGCATTCAATTTATCACTGACCTATCACCAAACATTGCCAACGTGCTTATTGGTGATCCTGTTCGTATATCTCAAATACTTAATAATTTATGCTCCAATGCTGTGAAATTCACTGAGTTAGGCCAAGTCACCCTTAAAATTGATGTTTTAGAGTCTCAAGAAGATAAACAAACTCTTCAGTTTCAAGTTATTGATACTGGCATTGGTATAAGCAAGCAAGCTCAGAAGAAACTATTCCAAGAGTTTCATCAAGTAGATAAGTCGACTTCAAGAAAATATGGTGGGACTGGCTTGGGTTTATCTATTTGCGCCAGATTAAGTGAGCTTATGAATGGCACTATCAGCGTTGAGAGCAATAAGCACCGTGGCTCAACATTTACCTACCAGCAAGGCTTTGCTGTTTCTCTACTTAGTGATATAGACAAAAAGCATATAGTAAGCGTTGATTTAAAATGCACAGACGTGTTGGTGGCAGAAGACAATGAAATCAATCAAATTATCATAACCAAGATGCTTGAATGTCACAATGCCAAAGTGACAGTGGTAGACAATGGGAAGCTGTGCGTTGAGCATTTTTTGAAATCTTCTGTAGATTTAATTTTAATGGATATACAGATGCCTGAAATGGACGGTATACAAGCAACCAAATTAATTAGGGAACAGGATAAAGGTAAGTCTATTCCCATAATCGCAATGACTGCAAATACCATGCGAGAAGATATCGAGCATTATCTGTCTATTGGAATGGATGGCTACTTAACTAAGCCATTTGATAAAGCTAAACTCAATAGCCTTCTGAATGTTTTCAATCCAAATTTATTGACCCTCAAAAGATTTGCAACCTCAATTAGTGATCCACAAATAGGGCCAAAAGATAAATTAAACGCAATCTGCGTGGAACTTAAAAGATTAATACCAAAAGCGAATAGAGTGAGTCTATGGCTATTTAAAGATAATTATTCAAGCATTAAATGCTTAACTTCCCTTGATGAGAATGACCAAATATCAAACGGTATTGAGCTAAATGCAAAAGACTTTCCGCAATACTTTCAATACATCGTCAGTCACCAAGTACTCGATGCATCAGATGCCAGAAGCAACAAACATACTCAATGTTTCAATAAGACATATTTTGAACCACTAAAGATTTATTCCTTATTAGATTACATCTTTATAGTTGATAACAAACCTGCAGGGATTATTTGTTGTGAGGCGGTTAACTCTCCTGTTACTTGGCAGACTGAAGATGTAGATTCTTTGGCTAAAGTCGTTGATATTGCGACTCTGTTTCTTGCAGAAAATATAACCCAATAATTATCTCAGTGTCGGTATTGAATAACTTAATAGAGTATTTACGTTAGCACGTTTTGGGGCATAAATGAGTTATTACCACAGTCCGTTATCGGCACAAACCAGAAGTAACAAAACAAAAGTCTGAGGATCCGCTCCTTGTCTTCAGAAGACTGCCGCTTGCGCTACAGTAACGGTCTGGATATCGCTTCTAGTGAACATTCACGATGCCATACCTACTTGTCAGATAAACGCTGCTCAATTAATTTAATTCATTGCATCTCACAACGGCGCACACTGTTTGAATCGGAATCTTCGATAGGTGTTAATTTTAGAAAATAAAGTGCGGCATTGTTTAGAGGAAAAAGCAGTGAAATATTGGAAAAAGTGCAACTTAAAAAAAGCTAATACAATCAGTTACTCACTCACTTGTTGCATGAAACATGGGGATTAAATTAATGACAACACCAACACACGCACAGGGATCATGTAATTGTAGAGCAGTAACCTTTTCCGTTTCCGTCCCATTAGAGGATGTGTTTGTGTGTCATTGTTCGATTTGCCGAAAGTCCACTGGTAGCGGCGGCATTGCCGTATCAATCGTTCCAGCTGATGCTCTGACGTATCATACCGGCACTGACCATATAAAAATCTGGAAAAAACCTCAGCACGATTGGCTAACCCATTTTTGTGATGTCTGCGGTTCTCCCTTACCCGGGAAAAACGATGAACATCACTCATACATACCGGTGAGTTTGTTAGACAATGGTCATGAAAACCTAACCGTTAAGCATCACGTGTTTGTCGATTCTAAAGCCCATTGGGAAATCATCGGCGACAACGGAAAACAACATAAAGCAGGGTATAACGAATAGCCCACGCTGCAGAAAATCAGGAGACACAATGGATCTGAATCAAGTCACATTACCAGTAAAGGATATGCCGGAAGCGGTGCAATTCTATCTAACACTCGGTTTCACACTGATTGTAGATACACCCCACTACGCTCGATTTTCCTGTCCAGATGGGAATGCTACTTTTTCATTGTCATTGGAAAGCGGCAACTTCGACAATCACAGCGTGATTTATTTTGAGCATGAAGCCCTCGACGAACTGTGTCAGGCATTATCCGATAAAGGGGTTGTGTTTGAACAGCAACCGACTGATCAGCGCTATCTCTGGCGAGAAGCGATATTAAAAGACCCCTCAGGCAATAAAATTAAACTTTATTGGGCTGGTGAAAATCGCCTAGACCCACCTTGGAAAGTCAATCGACAAGCGTAATGCTCAATTCACAGTATTACGACAAACCGGAATGACATTATGAATAAAATAAACATAAAGCAAAAATTCGCTTTATTTACTGACGAATGGACACCCAAAATTATTGCCGAATCGAATGGTCAATTGGTAAAAGTTGCCAAGGGCAGTGGTGAATTGGTGTGGCATTCCCACGAAGATGAGTTGTTTTTGGTGTTTAAAGGCAAACTCACACTGATGTTTCGCGATGGTTCAGTTAGCCTAAGCCCGGGTGAAATGTATGTAGTCCCCAAAGGCACAGAGCATTGCCCTGTTGCCGAAAAAGACACGCATTTTTTGATGGTTGAACCTGCCAGTACAGCGCATACTGGCAGCACACAATCGAACCGAACCGTCAGCATAGATGAGCAAGACTGGATATAGAAATTAAGACACTTTGTGTCCAATCAACGTAAGAATAACAGGATCACACGATATTACATGGAAGCAGACATAGCTCACGGATATAAAAAACTGAACCCGCTAACGCCCACTATGAAACTTATTTCATACATGCGAATATCGAATCAATACTCCATTGAAAAAGGAATTTTATGCTGTATTTACTACTAGGCTATTCCATTGTCGGGCTTTCAATCCTTGCCAGTCTACCCTTCGATGATACTTTCAACGCGAACCAAATTATGATGCTAATTGGGATAGCTTTCGTATTTGATCTGATCACGGTTGTACCTTATTTAGTCGGGCGATTTTTCAGTAAAACAGAGTCATTACATTGGTCTACATTAGTTTTCATAGGGCTTGTAATGGGGCTTTTGTGGGATTTACTCATACCGACGCTAAACGTGTTGCCTTCAGACTCTGACATTTCATATGCAGGGCCCATGTTCCTATTTATGGTTCTCGCTTTTGCGTCACCTAAAATCGAATTTTGGCGCAGGGCCACGCCTAAAGACAATGCTGAATAATAAAACATTGGTTCACCCAAAACGCATATAGTCATTGAGCAAGGCCCTGCAATAGACTTTTCCACTACTCGGGCGTTACAATGCGCATTCGCGGCTGCACATAACTTTCAGTCACTACAAGGAAAAGCAATGATTGTAGAAAATGTGCTTCCCGACAACTACGCAGAAATGTTAGCTGTTTGGGAAAACTCAGTCCGAGCGACTCATGACTTTCTTTCCGAAGAAGACATTGAGTTTTTTAAGCCGATTATTATTCAGCAGGCATTCCCTGCTGTTACATTAAAATGCATTAAAGATGATAACGGCTCCATTGCTGGCTTCGTAGGCGTGCATGACGCAAAGGTGGAAATGCTATTTGTGTCAAATGCGGTGAGAGGTCAGGGTATTGGAAAGGCGCTGTTGCAATATGCCATTGCACATTTAGGCGCGTGTAAAGTCGATGTGAATGAACAGAATCCGCTTGCTGTAGGTTTTTATAAACGTATGGGTTTCACGGTTTTTTCACGTTCACCATTGGATGATATGGGGAAGCCTTTTCCCATTTTGCATATGACGCTGTAACGCTCGGTGGTCGTAACCCGATTTGTTAGTAGAAACGCCCAAGGCTAATAACTTTGGGCGTTTCCGTTTGTACAACAGCCAAGGAACTAAATAACCTCATGATCCCGTCCCTCGAAACAGCTCGACTAAAACTAATCCCACCCGAAGTTAATTGTTTCGATATGTACGAGCGGTTTTACACCGATGAAGATGCATCCAAAATGTACGGTGGCCCAATCTCCAAAGAGCAAGCATGGGCCAGGCTAAAGGCCGATCTAGGCTCATGGCATCTACTTGGTTTTGGCATTTGGGTTATCCAGTCAAAGTCTGACAATCGTTACATAGGTACCTGTGGATTTTGGCAAGGGCACGAGTGGCCAAAAGAGCTAACGTGGTGGATCATTCCCTCAGAGCGCGGTAAAGGTATTGCGACAGAGGCGTCTATAGCCGCTGTAGCGCACGCGCACGAGGTATTTCAATGGGACATTGTCGAAACCTATATGAATGATGAGAATGTTGCAGCCCGCGGCTTAGTGGAGAAACTCGGCGGCATAAAAGTAAGACGACAAACGTTTAATGACGGATTGAGCCGAGATATTTATCAATTGCCCAACCCTTCGATGTAATATTGTTTGATTGTAAACAAAACCAGAAATACCCGGTCTCTTTTGCTGAGCTATAGAGAATTGAACTGAATATCAAAGGCCTTTTAGTCTTTAGAAGCGGGAAATAACAGATGCCTCATTGTGTAGTAGAATTTTCGTCTAACATTCAACCCGAGCCCCTGATCGAGGCTGTTTTTCAAGGCGCATTGTCGTCACAGTTGTTTGCTGACGGCGGTAGCGACATAAAAGTACGAGCTTATCCTTGCGATATCCATATGAGTGGAGGTAACCAAACCTCTTTCATTCACGTAACGTTAAAAATATTGTCCGGGCGTACCCAACAGCAAAAGTTGGCGCTTTCTGAAACGGTACTCCAATCAATCGCGCAAACTCACTATGAAAGCTGTTCAACATCAGTTGAAGTTATCGATATAGACCGCAGTGTCTATAGCAAAATCCTGACGTAATTAAGGGCCTAAGACACATTTGGGTAACAACACAAACGAAAAGGACTGATGGTGATGACAAGTCTTCACTATGTATCATTTGATGACGTTGATAGTCGCGACTTTATCACCTTGCTGAATCAACAAAGGATTCGTGAACACCTCATTCAGCATGATGTTTTCGATGAGGTATCCTTTGCAGAATGGAAAGCGTCTAAACAAGCCATGGATTCAACCAAAGGTTGCAGAGTCAGAGCATTGAAACTCGATGAAAAACTCGTCGGTTGGTGCGGTATTCAACTCGTGGACGAACAATTTGAAATCGCACTTGTTCTGGATGAATCCGCGTGGGGGTTAGGCAAAGACGTATTTAAACACATCATGCAGTGGGCAAAAGAATTTAACCATCGGGATATATTCATTCATCTACTTAGCACTCGCAAAGAGTACCGCTATTTGACAAAAATGGCCCATAAAGTATTTCACAGCAGGCTATACGGCAGCCAGTTCACCACTTATCAATTTCGGTTGAGTTAAGTACTCAGAAATTATTTCAATAATGACTTAGTTGTCTTCTAAGCATTGCAATCAGACTAATACATATATTAAGGTACGCGAACACAAGGATTGTGAGTACTTACCTGAGCAGCGCTTATTTTGTGCCCGCGTCCTAGACCATTTTGCATCAAGCACAGAATATGAAAAAAATACTTTTACTCCTGATTTTAATTGGAATATCTCCGAGCCTAGTCGCAAATTCTTGTGGCGAAGAAATGTATGAATTAGCGGTAAAACATCGCGAGCAAGTTGATGAGTGGCTTGAAGATTTCAATATCGCCATGACTTCAGCTCAAACTCTTTACGAGAGCAAACAAGCGGACCCCACCGTATCTTTTGACATGATTAAAGAGATTTGGGTTAACCACTTCGGCTATAAAGCTTTAATCGATAACGTAACCAAACCTTTTGATAACATTATTTTAGACTTTGAAGCTAACCCAGAATCGACCGAATACTGTACTAAAAACCCAATGGTAGAAAGGCTATTCAAGGTTCGGCTAAATAATTTTCATCAAGCACTAGTCAACACGCAAGAAAGAATTGAGCAGCGTATCGATCTTGAGGAGCTAAGTGACAATGAAGGATTAGCGATAGTAGCCGCATACGCATATGGCACCGCTCCCAAAATAGTTATTAAATCTCCAAACATATTTGATGGAAATATCAATATAGGTCCACTTGTATCCAAAGAACACATTGAGATTCGAAAGCTAGCAAAAGGGCAATATCAATGGGACAGAATTGAGCTTGGATATACTGGAGTTGGCCTCCTAGATAGCAACATTGATATGGTTGCTCCATCGACCAGGCATTATATTGACTTCAATGACTGGAACCTTTTCTTAAATGTCGAAGCGTCCAAACTGAACTTCAACGGCATTTTCATATTTGAGGGTGGTTATAGCGGCGGTTCTGCCCAAATATATGATCGATTGTCTTACTTAGTTAAGAGAATAGAAAAATTATATCCCTATTTAATCCACCGCCTTGAGTGGACAAACTCTCTTGCTCCTAACGACCCTTTCATCCAATTTTATTACTCGCAACGATTTAATCAAGGAGCGACCAAATGATCTTGCGCTCATTATTAATTCTGAGTTTGTTACTTTCTTGCACAGTCATTGCAGATGAAAACTCTACTTCAATTGAGGATTTTTTTCGGAGACCTGTGGTAACGCAAGCCGTTTTAAATCCGTCAGGAAACCTAGTTGCATATGAGCGCTTTGGTGCCGTTATGGTAGGTAGTCAAGGACTTCCATATACAGATATATTCGGCGTTAATAATCGCTTCGAAATAAATAAACTGATTTGGTTGTCTGAAGACATCATAGCCATTCAAATTAGAAAAAAAAGCAGTGGCGAAATTTCAACCCAGATAATCGAGTTATTGACTACCGAATCTGAGATAAAAATAAACCGAACACAATTTATTTCAAATGATGGATATATAGTCGACCCTCTTAAAAATAATCCAGGTGCATTCTTATTTGCGCAATATAGAGTTGATGACGAAAAAGTATTTTCCGATGTACATAGAATCCCTCTATTTTCAAAGAAACCTTACCGTTTTAAAAAGAATAAAAAGTATAACTACAACAGTGGAAAGATAATTAATTGGATAACAGGGAATGACGGAAGCCTGCGTTTAGGTCTAAGTTATGAAAATAGAAAACCCTCATTGTGGCATCGTACTTCAGCAAAATCGCATCGAATGACGAACATTTGGACGGGCAATACTGATACAGAGTTTTCAGTTTATGGAATCAATGCTGACTTTACTAAAGCGTGGGTAGTTACGGATTTTGAGCGTGACAAAAGTGCCGCTGCCATTTTTAATCTCGAAACAGCTACCATCGATTCAATAATTTTTGAGCATCCTAAGTACGATATTCATAGAATCATCATGGATTCCAATGGAGAAAATCCACTTGCTGTAACATATCTTGATCAAGGCGAGCTCGTATATCATTTTATGAGTGAATCAGCCGAAATTGCCTTTAATGCAATTAAAGACAGGAATCCAGACCATCAACTTTCGGTATTTGATAGCAACTCATCCGCCGAATCAATGTTGCTCTTTCAATATAGCGCCTCAGATCCTGGAGCTTTGCTACATTGCCAAGAAACGGGGAATAAGTGCTCAAAAGTTACATCTCTATACCCATGGTTAGATGATGTGTCACTATCCGTTACCGATGTCTTTTTGACCCAAATCAGCGACAATGTAAGTGTTGAAGCATTTTTGTCCTACCCATCAAATTTGAATAAAACCGAAGTTGCTTCTCTCCCTCTGATTATCATGCCTCATGGGGGACCGATTGGCGTATTCGACTCTAAACATCTAAATTCTGACGTGGAATGGCTAGTTCACAATAGATATGCCGTACTTAGGGTTAACTACAGAGGATCAGGCGGCTACGGCAATGCTTTTAAAGCCCAAGGATTACAACAATGGGGGCGAGCAATAGAGCAAGATATTAACGCTGCAACTGAAAATGCTTTTAAAAAGTTTACATTCTTGGATAAAGAACGAGTCTGCCTTTTAGGCGGTAGCTATGGTGGGTACTCAGCGATTATGGGAATAATCCAGAATCCTGGCGCTTATCGATGTGCAATTTCATTTGCTGGAGTTACGGACCTACCACTGTTATTTAACAAATCATCAATACAAAATGATGAGGAAATGTTGGACATCATTAAGTCAATTGTAGGCGATCCTTCTACTCACATGTCAGAACTACAAGCTTTCTCTCCAGTATACAATGCCAACCAAATAAGCCGCCCATTGTTACTCATACATGGCTCCAAAGATGATGTAGTTGATGTTGAGCATAGTTGGAGACTAAGTCATATGTTAAATATCTATGAGATTGAACATACGCTAAAAACTATGAATGGTGTCAATCATAGTTTTACCTCGACAAAGCAGGTTAAAGATTTTTACGAATCAGTAATGCCCTTCTTAGAAGAACATTTAAGTAAATAAGCCCGACAAAGACGTCCCCTTAATTAATGGGGGACGTTATTTCCGTTTTATGGCAAAGGTATTTTGCTGTGATAACTTTACGTTCGCTAATGTCATATCGCCTACTCGTACTTAAGACCATACTTTTGCAACTTGCGGTATAGAGTTCGAGTACTCACACCAAGTACATCAGCCAATTCATTGATCGGCGAGGTTTGGGTTTCACACAGTTGCTTTAAATAAGTCGCTTCTGCATCTTCCAATGTAATAACCGTATCTGTAATTGTATCTGCTTGGTGTTCTTGTTGCGTCACGATGCGAGGCAGGTCGTCAACGTTAATAATATCTTCATTCGCCATCAACGCTGAATGTTCAACGATATTACGCAGCTCTCTAATATTGCCGGGGAAACGATAATTACTCAGGGTACTCAAAGCATTATCGGTGAAACGTTTATGATTCGACTCTGAGAGGTTAAGGAAGTGCTTTGCTAGTGAAGGGATATCATCTTTACGTTCCGACAACGACGGTAATTCAATTGGGAAACCCGCGATACGGTAGTATAGGTCTTTGCGGAATTCACCTTGCTCAACCAACTCTAGCAAGTTTTTATGACTGGCACATATAAGACGAAAATCCGCCTTTTTTTGCTTAATCCCACCGACACTGCGGTAGCACTGCGTCTCCAGCAGGCGTAGCAGCTTCACTTGCATGCTCAGCGGCACATCAGCAATTTCATCAAAGAAAACGGTGCCACCATTGGCAATTTCAATGAGACCCTTTTTCGCATGGGTTGCACCAGTGAACGACCCTTTCTCATGCCCAAATAATTCCGACTCAAATAAATTTTCATTTAAGCCGGTACATTCGATAACCACAAAAGGCTTCTCTGCGCGCGGGCTCGACTCATGTAGCGCCTTTGCCACAAGCTCTTTACCTGTTCCGGTTTCGCCATGCAATAACACAGAGATCTCTGACTTAGCCGCTCGGTTGATCTGCGTTAGCATTTGCTTGAAAGGTACAGATGCACCAATCATTTTATTCATCTCTGATTCGGCAGAGGCAAAGTTAATGCGGTCGAGAATTTCTAAAAAGCCTGTGGTAATGCCATTTTCATCCTTTACCGGCTTCATCAATATGTCGCAGTACGTTTTTCCTAATTCGGTATTGTGAATGTGCACCACGCTACAGGACCTATTAGTTGCCTTACAGGTCTGAATTGGGCACTCCTCATCGTGTTTGTCGCAAGGCTGTTTGTGCCCATGAGAGATTTCAAAGCAGCGGCTCGTTCCAACAACCACTTCTGTTTCATATGTATCACGGTATGCATCATTAACCGCCAGAATGGTGTATTGCGTATCGATAAAGATGGCCGGTTTATCGATTGCATTGATCATGGATTGAACAATAGACGTGTTCATAGCGCTCGCTTTTTGTTGTGTCATAGTTGACTTTTGAGTGACAAATATGACACAAAATACTGTTCAAAATCCACCCACAATATCACATCTATCATAAATCATTTAAAAACAATAGTTTGCGATCACGCAAACCTTGGCACGCGTTTTGTTTACACCCTATTTACATTTGGGCAGTTACGTTAACTGACAATCAACTAGGACAAGATAATGGCAAAAGTGGTGGTGTTAGGTGCTGGTACAGGTGGAATGCCTGCAGCATATGAAACAAAAGAAATTCTGGGCAAAGATCATGAAGTTGTAGTCGTCAATGAAAGGCCAGAATTCCGCTTCGTTCCGTCCAACCCCTGGGTTGCTGTCGGTTGGCGTGAACCTGAAGCCATTACAATCCCAATTGAGAAGTACCTGAGCAAGAAAAAAATAGGCTTTGTGTGTGCACGTGTGACAGAAATCGATGCTCATCATAACCAGTTAATTACTGAAGCTGGTGAAACCATTGAATACGATTACCTTATCATCGCCACTGGCCCGAAGCTCGCTTTTGGCAATATCGAGGGCTCAGGACCTGAATACTTTACCCAGTCTATTTGTACCTTGGATCACGCGATGCAATGCCACACTGACTTTGAAAAGTTGGTAGAAAATCCAGGCCCCGTGGTAGTGGGAGCGTTTCAAGGCGCGAGTTGTTTTGGACCGGCATATGAATATGCCTTTATCCTCGACAAAGCACTGCGAGATGCCAAAGTACGTCACAAGGTACCAATCCACTTTGTTACCAGCGAACCTTATATTGGCCATCTTGGCCTCGGTGGTGTGGGTGACTCTAAGTCGCTGCTGGAATCTGATTTGCGCGCTAAAGATATCAAGTGGATATGCAATGCCAGCGTAGATAAGGTTGAAGAAGGTGTCATGCATGTATCGGAATTGAACCGTAAAGGGGAAGTGGAATTTACACATGACATCAATTTTAATCATGCCATGTTGATCCCACCCTTTGCTGGCATTGATGCGGTCGCCAATGTTGAAGGACTATGTAACCCCAAAGGCTTTGTGATCACCGACGAATTTCAACGAAACCCGACCTATCCCAATATATTCTCCGGCGGCGTGTGTGTTGCAATCCCGCCAGTAGAAGCAACCCCGGTACCAACTGGGACGCCGAAAACCGGTTACATGATAGAAACCATGATGACCGCCATCGCTCACAACTTGAAATCGATCATCATCGATAATGAAGAGCCCAGCAGCAAAGGTACATGGCATGCGATTTGTTTGGCCGATATGGGCGACACCGGTGCTGCGTTTGTGGCGATGCCTCAAATTCCTCCACGTAACATTACCTGGTTTAAGAAAGGTAAGTGGGTACATTTAGCCAAAATTGCGTTTGAAAAATACTTTATGCGTAAGATGAAAACCGGCACGAGCGAGCCTGTGTATGAAAAATATGTACTCAAAGCACTCGGTATTGAGCGACTGGAATAACGCATGAATTCAGTGCTTATAACCAACCTTAAACGAACAGCAATGCCAATCATGGCACTGCTGTTCAGTGTATCTACACAAGCACAAGTCCCCGCAGAGACTGACGTATTAAGTGAAGCGGAACGCGTGCAATTTGAAGCAGAGGCTAAACAAAAAGTCAGTGTTTTTGCCTCAACACTAAAGCAGGCATTAATGCATGCGGTTAAAACCGGCGGTTTAACTATGGCTGTCGATGTGTGCCATCAGCAAGCGCCTGCCATAGCGCAATCACTGTCGACAGATGGTTGGACTGTGGGCAGAACCAGTCTTAAAGCGCGAAACCCCGATAATCGTCCAGATACTTGGGAATCGGCGGTTTTGACAATGTTTGAAAATCAGCGTCTGCAAGGTGAACCTGCAGGCGACCTTGTTGCAAAAAGTGCTGATGAAAATTCCTTTCGCTTTATGAAGGCTATTCCTACTGGAGAGTTGTGCGTTTCATGTCATGGCTCTTCTATTGAGTCCAACCTAAAAGCAACCATTGATAGCTTATATCCACAAGATCAGGCAACCGGCTTTAAAGTGGGCGATATTCGCGGCGCGTTTACCGTCACAAAATCCCTTCAAACACCCTCACAACTCAAGTAAACCGCATACATAACAAGGTGTTGCCATATATGACAACACCTTTGTCACATTCGACACAAGCACATGAATAATTCACGCCTTGCACGCCAAAATTTGATCTAAATCAATAGTTTTCAGGCTTTTCACACGATGCATTATTGGCACAGTCGATGCTAACTCATGATGTATTTAAATTTCAAAATGCGTCACAAGGAGAAACAGCATGAACGAAACGCTCGTCGAGCTATCGCGACTTCAGTTCGCGATGACGGCCATGTTTCATTTCATATTCGTTCCATTAACGTTAGGGCTCACATTTATGTTGGCCATAATGGAATCCGTATATGTCATGACGGGCAAAGAAATATACAAGCAAATGACCAAGTTTTGGGGCAAATTGTTTGGTATTAACTTCGCCATTGGTGTGGCCACAGGCCTTACCATGGAATTCCAGTTTGGCATGAACTGGTCATATTATTCTCACTATGTTGGTGACATTTTTGGTGCCCCTCTCGCAATAGAAGGTTTAATGGCATTCTTCCTCGAATCTACATTCGTCGGTTTGTTCTTCTTCGGCTGGGACAGAATGTCAAAGGTTAAGCACCTTATGACGACTTGGTTAGTGGCACTAGGCTCTAATTTCTCAGCACTGTGGATCCTCATTGCAAACGGCTGGATGCAATATCCCGTAGGGGCAGAATTTAATTTTGAGTCTATGCGTATGGAAATGACTAGCTTTACCGAAGTGATGTTCAACCCTGTGGCCCAAGTTAAATTCGTCCATACGGTATCTGCTGGATACGTCACGGCTGCTGTTTTTGTCCTTGCGATTTCGTCTTATTACCTACTCAAAGGGCGCGATATCGCCTTTGCACGCCGTTCTTTCGCAATTGCCGCGAGTTTTGGTCTGGCATCAGTACTGTCCGTTATAGTACTCGGGGATGAAAGTGGATATGAACTCGGTGACGTACAAAAAGTAAAATTAGCCGCTGTTGAAGCGGAATATGACACTCACCCTGCGCCAGCCCCCTTTACTGTTTTTGGTATACCCAACGACGAAACGGAGAAAGTCGACTACGCCATTCAAATACCTTATGCCATGGGGATCATCGCGACACGCTCGCTGGATGAAGAAGTGACTGGCCTCAAAGATCACAAAGTTGAACACAGAGCGCGTATTTTATCAGGTATCAAAGCCTATGAAGTGTTAGACATTGTGCGCAGTGGTGAAGCAACTGAAGCGCAGGTAGCACAGTTTAATCAGCATAAAGATGATTTAGGCTATGCCATGCTACTAGAGCCGTTTGCTGAGGATATTACTAATCCCAGTGAAGAAGCCATCGCAAAAGCTGTTGAATATAGCGTACCCAAAGTTGCGCCGTTATTCTGGAGCTTCCGCATCATGGTTGCCTCAGGCGTCGCCATGTTGGTCTTGTTCATATTAGCGTTTTACTACTCAACCAAACACCAAATCACCAAACCTCGCTGGTTATTAAAAGCGGCGGTTTGGAGCTTACCACTCCCTTGGATAGCGTCTGAGGCAGGGTGGTTTGTTGCTGAATATGGTCGTCAACCCTGGTCAATAGCGGAAATTCTGCCGGTGCATACTGCGGTTTCTAACCTCACCGTGACTGATGTTGTGATCACAATGGTGGCTTATTCAACCTTTTACGCGTTGATGTTTATCGCCGCATTCTATTTGATGCAGAAATACGCCAGAAAAGGGCCTTCTGCGACTTTTGCAGAGCAAGAACTACTGCTAGAGAAGGTCTCTGCAGGCCTAGTTGATTCTACCCCTAAAGGAGCACACTCATGATTGATTATGAAGTACTACGTCTTATTTGGTGGGTCTTGGTTGGCGTGTTGCTGATCGGGTTTGCCGTAACTGATGGGTTTGATTTAGGGGTTGGTGCGTTGCTCACATTGGTGGGTAAAACCGATGAAGACAGACGCGTAATGATCAACACCATTGGGCCTCACTGGGATGGCAATCAGGTATGGTTTATTACCGCTGGCGGTGCCATATTTGCTGCATGGCCATTGATCTACGCAACCGCGTTTTCCGGTTTCTATTTGGCCTTAGCACTGACCTTGATCGCCCTTTGGATGCGTCCACTCGGTTTTGATTATCGCAGTAAGTTGCCACATAAAAAATGGCGTTTAATGTGGGATTGGGCGCTGTTCGCAGGTGGCATTATTCCAGCTCTGATCTTTGGCGTCGCATTCGGTAACTTGTTGCTCGGCGTGCCGTTTGAATTGGATAACACCTTAAAAGCAACCTACACAGGAAGCTTCTTTGGGCTACTAACCCCATTTGCACTGCTCGCTGGATTGGTTTCCGTCGCAATGTTACTCAACCATGGTGCAACATGGCTGCAATTAAAAACAGATGATCAGCTTCACCTGCGTGCTCGCAGTGTATCCGTTGTGCTGTCTATTGCGACTGCAGGATTATTCATTGCAGCTGGTTTAGCATTAATGTTCTTCGTTGATGGCTATGTGATTACCTCCACGGTAGACACTATGGCTACCAGCAATCCATTAACTAAGAGTGTTGAAATTGTCAGTGGCGCATGGTTAACCAACTACTCAACATATCCTTGGATGATTGTTGCTCCGGTGTTAGGTATTGGTGCTGCGGTACTTTGTGCCTACGCATCTTATGCAGGAAGAAGTGGTTTGGCTTTTGTCGCCAGCGCATTAACCATCACCGGTATTATCCTAACAGCAGGCTTCTCAATGTTTCCGTTCTTGATGCCAAGCAGCACCATGCCTGAGGCTAGCTTGACTGTGTGGGATGCAACATCGTCATTGCTGACATTGAAAACCATGTTCATTGTTGCATGTATATTTGTCCCCATCGTGTTGAGTTATACCGCATATGGTTTCTGGGTGATGCGTGGTCGTATCAAGCAGTCTGATCTCAACAAGTCACACGCAATATATTAAGGAGAACATTATGTGGTATTTCACTTGGATATTAGGCGTTTTACTCGCCTGTTCATTCGGGATCATTAACGCCATGTGGCTTGAATCTACTGAAGACATGGACAGAACGGACGAGTCTTAATGCAACAGGCAGCAACATCACCAAACAGCCCTGCGCAACAATGGCTAAAAGCAGAAGCGAAAGGTTTGCGAGCGCCCCAGCTGAAAATCCTCAGCGCACGTGTGGTCCAGCTCGCGGCCCAAATAGTCACCTTTGCCCTGTTTAGTTCATTGGTATACCAAGTCATTGTTGATGGACAGAGTGTACAGTTCACGCAACTGTTGCCGTTCATCATCGCAATGACGCTCTGGGCCTGTGGTTGGTTTGCTGCCGATCACTTAACGTATGCTGCACGCTCCGACATATCCAACATGTTCGAGCAGCGCTTACACGGTGTGTGGGGGTCGCGCCAAACGGCCATCACACGCCAATTCACTCCCACATTTTGGCAACAACTTTCATTGACCCATATTCCGGATGTTGCAGAGTTTTTCACTCAATACAGCATCCAAAAATGGCTTGCTGGCATAACACCTTTGATAGTGATTGCTGTCATTTTTCCGGTTAACTATGTAGTCGCCATTAGCCTGCTTTTAACACTGCCCGTTGTTCCCCTTTTCATGGTGTTGGTAGGTAAACAAGCAGCTAACCTGCATCGCAAACATTTCATTGCATTAGAACGCCTTGGTGACATGTTTAGCGACAGACTAAAAGCTCTGCCTTTGCTGGTTGCTACTGATCAACATGCGCCTCAACGAGCTAGATTAGACGACGCTAGCCGTATCGTGAACCGCAAAACCATGAGCGTAGTGTCAGTTGCCTTTCTATCAACGTCTGTACTGGACTTCTTTGCTACCGTTGCTATCGCACTGGTGGCGGTATTTATTGGCTTTACATTGTTAGGCGAAATCAACATTGGCCCAACCATGAATTTCGAACAAGGCCTTTTCATGCTACTCGTCAGCCCTTTGTTGTTTGCCGAGCTAAAAAATTTAGGCCGCTTTTATCACCAAAAAGCCAAAGCTGAGGCAGGTGCTGAAAGACTCGAACAGGTACTTAAGGACACTAAACCCTTGCGTTTCAGTGAACACTTTGACGGCATATCTTGGCTCAATTATCGCGTTGAGGAGCCAGCTATGCATGCCAGCGCATTAACCATAAAGTCCGGTGACTGGATTCTGCTGTCAGGCGCTTCAGGCGCAGGTAAAAGCGTGTTATTAGAAGCGTTAATGGGCTTTCGCCCAGCAACTCATCAGTTTCCTATTCGTCCAACCATGATGAGCCAACAAGCCACCATATTCGACAATACATTGGCCTATAACCTGTCTCTTGAACATACCGATATTACCCGTACTGCCATGATTGACGCTTTACAAAAAGTGGGCTTATCAGATTGGGCAGAAGCACTGCCTTATGGCTTAGATACCCCGCTAGGCGATCATCCACCATTATCCGGTGGTGAGGCGCATCGACTTGCCTTAGCACGTATATTGTTACTGAAACCTGAAGTGATTTTACTAGACGAACCAACAGCGCACTTAACCCTTGAGCAACACAAACAAATCAGCACGTTGTTGCGTGCGCAATTAAAGGATAAGACCGTTATTTGGGCCTCTCATAAACCACTGCCAAAGGAGTGGTTTACTCATCAGTGGTCAGTCGAAACCGGGGAGGTTCAAGTACACGCATGAGCACACAACTTCCACCGCGTAGATTTATGTCCTTGTTGTTGAGCCTGACACTTGCCATTGCTCATTTCACTGCCGGTATCGTTATCTTACTTGTGGCGTCATGGTTTATAGCCGCGTGCGCTATCGCCGGCGTTGGATTTAATTACATGCTGCCAGCTGTCGTCATTCGGGCGTTAGCGCTGATTCGGATCGCCAGTGGCTATTTCAGTATGCTTACGGGGCACAATGATTTACTCGATCGACTCGCGGGTTTGCGCTTGTGGGTTTTTGATTCACTGCGAGACAAACCGGTTACATCTCGGGAAGATTTTCTAGATGCTCTCAATCATGACAGTGAAGAAGTTGCGTCTATCTGGATTTCGTTTGTGGCGCAAAACAGCAGTATTTTGGTTTCGCTAACATTGTTAAACATCGTCAGCGTAGTATTAATTTCGGCGATTTCACTCATTACACTGGCGTTCAGTGTTAGCTTCTTTCTTATCTATTTGGGATTGCTCGCGTCTCTCATCGCCTTATCAACACAGGTTGTGAGAACGCGACGAGCGCTACAACTCAAAATCCATCAACACGTAGAATCCGCCAACATTTGGCACTTGCTGCCCAATCCAATAGCCGCAGCCCCCAAAAGTGCTCCGTTAAACGTACTGATCAACAAGATACAGGCACGTATTCGTGTAGCAAGCATGACATTATTGTTTGCCGGTCTGGTGAGTATATGCAGTATCTTTTTGTTACACAGCGAAGTACTTGCAGGGCAAGCAATGTTCATTGTTGTGCCTATGGCATTGCTTGGTTTAACCGATTGGCTGTCACCCAGTTTAGCGAATCAACGCAAACTGTTGGATTACATTCACGCACGACGTTCTCTGAAGATATTAGACACCGAAGCGGAGCGTTTAAACCGGATTTCGTACCCAACTAATCGAATACAGCTTTCGCAATTCAAAGCCACCAACACACGTATGCCACGCGTAACGACGACAATCTTATCAGGCAGCATGACCATTATCGAAGGCAGCTCAGGCAGTGGGAAGTCACGTTTGCTGCAGGCAGTTGTGGGTTTATTGCCATTTGAAGGTAAACGCTACTTATGCTCTCAAGCAGGCACTACGCCTACGCTGGAGCATACGCAAGGCGTATTGTCTAACGCGTTGTATATAGAACAATTTCCTTACTGCTTATCTGATACGTTGCGCGCCAACCTCACACTTGTCGATGTAGCGCTTAGCGACGAACGCATTCACAACACCCTTGCCGATGTGGGGCTTGGGTACTTGAGTAACTTAGATGAGTGGCTTGGGGAAAATGGACGACCGCTGTCAGGCGGTGAAAAGAAACGTCTTGGCCTTGCCAGAGCAATACTCAGTAGAGCCGACATCGTCCTGTTAGATGAGCCATTTGAGGGGCTTGATGCAGAGAATATTAAACGCGTAAGTGAGCAACTCAACATACTTTGCGCTGAAAAAACCGTCATACTGAGTACGCATATTGTGCCGGACACCTTGCACGTCGATCAGCGAGTTTCATTGGATAGCGATACCCGTGATCAGCATCAAAGCGTTCCAGGATATAGCCATGAAAACGCTTGATATCATGCCGTTCATTGAGCCTAGCTCGCACAGCGTCACCTATGTGGTAAGTGATACCGCCACAGGCCAAGCGGCCATAATAGATCCCGTGTATACTCGTTGCGCCAAACAACAAATCGACACAGCAAGTGCGGATGAGGTTATTCGGTATCTGGATAGCAATAATTTGGATTTACAATGGTTGTTAGAAACCCACACTGACCGCCAGCATTGTAGTGCCTCTACCTATATCAAAGCGCTCAGAGGAGGGGAAATTGGCATCAGTGAACAAATCAAACGAGTACCCGCGGAAGACGTCTCATGGCATATCGTAAACGGACATGCGACTCAGCAATTTAGCGATTACGACTATTTGTTTGAAGAGGGTGAAGTGATCTACCTCGGACATTTAGCGCTCTCCGTTATCTTAACGCCTGGCTTATCCCCCGCCGCAAGCTGCTATCAAATTGGTGAAGTAATATTCGTTGGTGATGCATTGGCGCTATCTGGCATAGAATGCAAAGACAGCTCTGAGCCAAATGGCATCAACAAGTCGTGCCTGCAATCGATGCAAAAACTGCTCGCCAGACCTAATCAAACACGTCTTTTGAAGGGCCATGAAAGCCAAGCTAAGTCGTCATCAACATGGGCATGGGAAAGCACTGTCTTTCAGGAAAAACACCGCCACCTGCTATTTGGATAACGTACCGGCAGGCGCAAAATTAATAGTGATTTTGAATTTTCCATCCACAAATGCAGTCGCTGCATGCCAGCCGAAATGGTCACAAATACGCTGAACCATATGCAAACCTTGTCCAATGCCTTCACTGTCGGGCCCTTTTACATTCGCACTCATCACGTCCTCAACAGGCTCTTGATTGACTGGGTTTGTAAAGGTTAATGCTTGCCCTTGTAATTCCACAGACAAATTAGGCGCACTAGCATGGCGCAAGGCGTTGCTGATCAGGTTATTGATTAAGATGCGCAGTAAATTGGGATTCGCCTGCAAGTGGAAATCGGCGCCTACATTTACATCCAAGGTGAGATCAGACACCCCCATCAAATGGCTATGATTCACCAGGCAATACTCAATTTCTTCCAACAAGCATAGGGTACGTAAATGCATGGATTCTTCGCGAGCCAATGCCAATAACACATCCAGCGTATGTTCAATTTGTCCGACACTGCGGGTTAATTCTTGGATAGTTCTATCGTCTAAAGGCTCTTGATTGTTTATGCGGCGCACGATCATCTTCAAAACGGTGGTCGGGGTGCGAAGTTCATGACTGACATCGCGGGTAAAATCAGCTTCTCTGCCCAGCGCCTGCTCTAGCCGATTAATATTGAGCTCTATGGTCTCGCCAAGATAACCAATTTCATTGTTCGGCAGTGAGTGACTCAAAGCCATGGCTTCGCCGGTTTGATGTTGCTGGATCTGAGCCGCTATCGACTCTATTGGCATGACCATTTTGCGCGCGAGATATCGAGACAACATAAATGCTGCCGCCATCACCACCAACAGTACAGCGAGCAACCAAGGCACTAGCCAAGGTAGATAGTCTCTCGATACTTCAAATTGAGTCACATCCGCCACTAACAAGCGCTCTTCATCGCCTAATTGCAAGGGCTTCAGATGCATTGTCCCACCATCAGGTAAGGGAAATTCGATACGCGTTGGCGATGCGTGATGCAACGCTTGAATATCACTGGGGAGTTGCTCCCAACCTGACAACAATTGCATGAAAGGTACTCTGGGCTCAACAATGTCGAGTGATTGCGCATAGTGAGCTTCAATATAATCGGCTTCGCTGGCGAGTAGACGGTTAAACACATTGTCTTCAATCACCCACGCATAAGACAACATGAGCAAAATCATAATCGTCGCCAGTAGCGCACTGAATCCCACAATAGTCTTGAGCAGTGTAGCGTTTAAGCTTCGACTCGCTTGCATGGTAGGCTTAGTCATTCAGGCACACTGAGTTTGAATCCTATACCGTGCAAGGTCTGCAACATCGGTGCAGCAAACGACTTATCCAGTGATTGACGCAAAGTATAGATATGGGAGCGCAAAACATCGCTATCAGGCATGTCATCGCCCCACACTTTATTGATGATTTGCTGACGACTGACTGCATTTGGATATGCATGTACCAGCAACAGCAATATTTTAAAGTCCGTTTGACTTAAGCGAATGGGCTTCCCCTCACGCTCAACGGTCTGTTGTTTTTCGTTAATGCACAGATCACCAATAAATGTTGAGTGAGACTGGTGTAACTGCTGCCTTCTTGCCAATGCTTTACAACGCAAGGCCAGCTCCTGCAACTCAAACGGCTTAGTTAGATAATCATCAGCGCCCGCGTCAAAACCTTCGGCTTTGTCATTGATACTGTCTCGCGCGGTTAACATCAGCACTGGCGGCACAGGTTCACATAACTGTTTGATTTGTTCACAGACTTTAATACCGCTGAGGTCAGGCAACATGACATCCAAGATGATCACGTCAAAATCATGTTGAATTGCCAGCGCTAACCCTTGCTTCCCAGTGCTTGCGTAATCAACCCTCGCCCCTTGAGAGGCGAGATAATCACACACTTCTGTTGCAATCTGAACAGTATCTTCAACCAGCAATATCGATAACCCTTGCATTCATCTATCCTCAAAAATGCTAGCGAAACTTAGCGCTTTGCCCAATATTTGTTGAGCGGTATTTCGACAAAATATGTTCAACCGCAGCATCTTTACCTTGCTGAAAATCTTGTTGAGTTGATTCAACCAGTATATCAGGAATTACAGGTGCTACCTTTGTATCGCCACTTGGCCTGACCAATAAACGCGTTGCGATATAAGCGCGTAGCTGAGAATTAGGTAAATTAAACAAGTTGCCCTGCGCCGTTTGATTGGCATAGCCTCCCGTTGGCGTGCCTACCAATGTCGCGAACTGGTTATCTTGCACCGTTGTGGCAAATACGATGGCCGCTGAGTATGTTATAGGCCCAATCAACACGTAAACGTCACCATCAAAACGCACATCCTCATCCTGCGGTTCAATATAATCCGTCCATGGCGTCACTTTAATGTCGCCTATATTCCCTTTGTGATGCATCCACCCGCGATTGTTGTGGTTTAGTTTTTCACTCATCTGCGACACCATCAGGAAAGGCTTATGTGCAATATATTGCGCTAAGGCCGTCGCCGTATCGGTATTGCCACCACCATTTTCACGAATATCAATGATCAAGGTACTGATATTGTTTTGCTTTATGCTTGCAAACGCTTGCTCCAGAGCATCTTCAAACAAACCCGGGTCGACATCAAATGTTGCCACTTTCAGTAAACCCACAGCGCCTTCCAATGGCGTAAAAGCAAAGTCGCCCTCAAGGGAGCTATCTTGATCGACAGCTTGCCACCCATCATTCACACCGACCGTCAACGAATGAGTTTGTCCCGCTAGCTGATACGTTATGGCAAATTCATCTACAAAACCATATCCCGCCCACAACATTTGTGGAAAACGCTCCACTGCAACGGCTTCGCGCAGACGACGACTTTCGCCACCGACAAATTCTTGCAAGTTAGCTAAAATTTCTTCTATCGCTACATCATTCACAGAGAGTATTTTAGCGCCTAAAGGTAAGTACTCACTTTCGGATTTGTACTCTTTAATTGTGAACACGCCTTCACTGCTCAGTGTCATTAGGAAAGGGAAGTGCATATGCCCATTCTCGCGCAATTGCATATACTCCTGATACGGCCAAATCAATAAGCTGTGACCGTCTTGGAATGCATGAGACAAACGTCCAACATGGCGGAAGAACGTTTCTCGCGTCATTGGCTCTGTAATACTCGCTTTGATGTCTTTACGCAGAGTTTCCACCATTTTTTCATCAGCGTACTGCGCCAGATCTGGATGAAGTGATTGTGCAGTTTGAATAAACGCATCAATATCAGCATGCAATTGTGCAACAGGTAGCTTTCGCTCTAACAAGGTTGGATCTTCCAAGTCAGGAAATATGTCCAAGTGCGAGCGAGAGCAGCCACTGATAAAGGTAACGGTTAGCATAATGAGGATCAGTAAACGATTCATAAGTTTCTCCTAGTTTCATGCCTGCACTGTAAAAAATTCCCCGTGAAGATTTCGTCAAGCAAAAAAGTCAAACGCTTCACGATCCCGCGACGCTCCTTTTTTTATTCTGCAGCTCAATCAACAGGAGGAGTTGTTATGAACAAACTAATCAAATGTATGTGTGTATGTCTTTGCATTGTAAGCAGCGCGGTACACGCGGAGTCAAAGCGTGTTTTGATGCTTATTTCGAGTAACGGTACAGAAGCAAAACCCGAACTCAGTTATGACTTGGAAGAACTGTCGCAAGCCTATCTGGTATTACATGATAACGGCGTGCAGGTTGACATAGCCAGCCCAAAAGGCGGGGCAGTGCTGGTAAAAACCAATAAAGATTCACTCGATTATATTCAGCGCTTTAAGTCGCTAGCATTGAGCAAACTCGAAAATACACTACCCGCAAGCACTATTGAGGTTAGCGACTATCAGGCAATATTTGTGGTGGGTGGCGCAGGTGCCATGATTGATTTGCCCGTACATGCAGCCACACAGCAAATGCTCACACAAGCGGTGCATCAGGCATTGGTGATCACGGCAGTTTGCCATGGCCCAGCGGCATTATTAGATATTCAAAATACTGACGGCACGCATTTTGTTGCCGGCAAAAGCGTTAATAGTTTTACCAACAGCGAAGAGCACGCATTCAGTGCTGAACACCTCAGCGAATTCCCCTTTTTCATTGAAGATGAACTAAAGGCGCGTGGTGCCCACTATGTGAATAATGCTCCCATGCTGCCGTTTATTGCGGTGGATGGAAATTTGATTACGGCGCAAAACCCTGGCTCTGTAGCAAAAGCAGCAGAGGCCACAGTTCTAGCCTTAGGTTTACCGTTAAAGGCGCGCTCACCATTTGCAGATGAAGCCACAATGGAGCTTATAGCGCTGGCGCGAAGCCTTGGCCCAAATGCCATTACTCGAGCAATCACGCAAACACCCGAAAAATATGATCTCAACTACTTGGCACTGTACGGGTTTTACGCATACAGACTGGCTGATGATGCCACCAAACCATTGGAGTTAGCCATCATGCAAGAAGTCGGGAAGTCGTTTTCGCACCCTGAATATGACAGTCAACTCATTGCCTTTTTACTAGAACAAGGCAAAAAAGATGACGCTATTGAAGCCGTCGCACAATTCAGCCGCAAGTACCCAGAACACGAATATGTAGCAAAACTGCGCGAAATGGTGCAATAACGAACAATCGCAGGCGCTTAACGTTTGGTTAATCGTCTGCTTTTTCGCTTTACTCTGAGCCTATTGTAGATGAATAATTGGTTTATTCTCGTACAACGTATTGTATTTGATGATTATTACTTCTCTTGGAGCGATAACTAGACCGTCACCACAGCTTAGGCGGTGGTCTGCTTCAGACAATTACCGGTCGTTAAGTCTCAAGCAAAATTCAAGGCAAAGAGTAATCAAAGTATACGAGCGAGTGAAACTAACGTTTGCTGGCAGGATATTTTGACAGGTAATTTTGTCACTGGCCTGACAGGTAGCGAAATCCTTGAGAACACTATCAAACAAGACGAAGCCAAAGGCATCAGAAGCAGCACTTACACTCACCCTCTGGGGTTTGTTGGCAATGCAAGTGGATCAACGATAGGCATGTGGGATAATCAGGGCCCAACACCAGTGCAGGGCGATTAGAAGTTATATCCAAATACTGGATATGCCATTGAAGGCAACATTGCCACAACGATTACTGAGTGGTGCGATCAATGGGTTCAAATCAAGCTTGAGCAAAGTGCGGTGTTTGACAGCGAAAAGGTCTGGTACCTCGCAGGACGCCAGACCCAGTGGCACATGATTCGCTAGCCTGGAAAATACTTCCAATGTTTGACCAATATTGATTAAAGAAGCTTTTGTGATACTCAAGCACAGAAGCTTCCTTTTCTTCAGTAGTGCCGCTTAATTTCAGTTGTGCAGCTGCTCAAACCAGATGCCAGCAAATAAAGCAGTTACCCTGACTGTAAAATCAATTTACATACCAATCGGTAATGGTCTTCGAGACTTCAGCACTGTTGATAGACACATTGTTGCACATCACTAAGTTCATAAACTGTTTTTCGATGAGCCTTTCGTATTGGATACTGGCACCCAACCATCCTCCGGAGTGCCTGGCAACCAATCCGTGTTCTGAATTTCGGAGACCCTGACCGTTAGCATAGAGCAGTGGCTCATCTTCTTCCGGGTTAACAGGGATCAGACTGTTCGGCTGCATGAACAATTTCATCAATTTTTCTGGTTGTTGCCCCAGTTTAGGCTGGTAAAACTGGCGATCCCATTTGTGCATGTCGTCAATCGTGGTATGCAGACCACCATCACCCACCCAGAACAGATTAGTCATGTTGTTGACATATACACCTTGTTCGGTGCGATAGTACCCATAGGCTCTATTTGGCACAATTTCGGTGGGGTTGTCAGCAAAGAATGTGGACGTCATGTCCAGTGGTTCAAAAATGTTTTCCTGGCTGAACTCCCTCAGGGTTTTGCCGCTGACCTCTTCCACCAAAATGGCCAGCAACACATACCCCATATTGCTGTATTGCCAGGTTTTATTGGGCTCTATGGCCAGAGGCAATTGCTTGACTAAATCGTGAAACTCACTGACCGTCAGATAGTCTTCATTGCCGATACGGAATGCACGCCCTGACACCGCCTTGAGATTTAGTGCGCCTTCTGGAATGTCATAGTCATCCGGCAGACCGTGGCTTGAAATCATGTCGTAATCACCCATGCCCGCAGTGTGACCAATCACGCTATGGACTGATATCTTGTGACCGTAATCGGGTAAATCGCTGACATACTCCCTGATATCTGAATTCAGGTCGATTTTGCCCTGATCGGCCAGCAGCAATACGGCCATAGCAACAAATTGTTTCGAAACCGATGCCATGCGATGCACGTTGTTGGTCGACATCGGGACGTTGAGTTCAAGGTTGGCCAACCCGTAACCTTTGCGCAATAAAGGTTTCCCTTTTTCGAAAACGCCCACAGAACAACCGGGCTCATCCGCCGGAATCAATTCAGAAAGCTGCTTATCCAGAGTTTTGATGTCTTTTCCGTTTGCGCTGCATGAAACCAACAAGCCAAATGCCAGGCTCGTTAGGAGTTTCTTTCGTCTCATTTTGAATATCCTCAAGGAATGGATTATTAGACAGCATAATCAGGACGCGCCAGAAAGCCAATACACAATTTTTTCATCGCTTTATTTTCAGCGTCGCCTTAAAAGTGTTTTAAGAATAAAAAACATTAACGCTATAGGCTAGACATAGTGACAGGTGAATTTGAGTCTGGTTTTATGTTTTCCTGATGATAGGTGTTTTGAAGTTTGATAGGTTTGTATGTGAGCCGCTAGCAATGGCTTCCTTGCCAAAGATTGACATTTCGGTGTGCAGTTGTTCGTGGTGTTAGTCTACAGACCTTGTATATGGAAAATCATTGTGTGAAGGTCCGCTTCACGC
>NZ_PEAY01000003.1 GCF_002807665.1 Neoalteromonas facilis | reverse complement strand
GCTAAGGGATTCCGTCAAATCATTGGCACTGCCGTTGATTTGTTTGTTTCGTCTTCCCGTTGAAGCGAGCGCGCATTCTACAGACCTAACATCTCAGGTCAACCGCTTTTTTGAAAAAACTTTAAAAAAGCGGTTCGAATGGTCATTCTTTGTTCGGTTCGGCGTTTTTTTGTGCTTTATCTGCCGTTTCGGATGACTTTTCAGCTTTTTCTATGAAGTCAGCGTCTTCTTCATGGTCGCCAACTACATCTTTCAATGTAACCTTCTCAACCGTTCGAAACGTGTTGATTGGGCCTGCTAGAGCATATAAAGCAAAAACGATAAATAATACTAATGCAGGCTCTGTTGCCACGATCACAAAGACCAACATTATTAATAGTAGTGCAACGAAGGGGACCTTGCCGCTCCAATTCACTTCTTTAAACGAATTATATTTAAAGTTACTAACCATTAATAAGCCGGTAAGGCCTGTGACAACAGCAACAATAAAGCCATAGTCACTGCCATTTACATCATACTCAACACCTACCCATACGAGACCCGCAACGACAGCGGCCGCCGCGGGACTTGCTAACCCCTGAAAAAAACGTTTGTCAGCGATACCCACCTGAGTATTGAATCTTGCCAAGCGAAGAGCAGCACCTGCTACATATATAAAGGCTGCTAGCCAGCCGAGTTTGCCCATACCGGTCAGGCCCCAGTTGTAAGCCACTAATGCAGGTGCAACACCAAATGACACCATATCGGCCATCGAATCGTACTCGGCACCAAATTCACTTTGTGTATTTGTAATACGGGCTACCCGGCCATCAAGGCCATCAAAAATCATCGCAACAAATATCGCGACAGCGGCCGCTTCGAATCGCCCATTCATAGAAGACACAACTGCAAAGAAACCCGAAAACAAACCGGCAGTTGTCAATAAATTAGGAAGTAAATAAATACCTTTTCGCTGACTCATTCAAAACTCTCTCGTTAATTAACGTCGCGCAATATAACACATTAGCGATCCAACAATTAAGCCATACAAAATTATCTATTACTATTAGTCCCCGGTTTTCCGTTCACTTGCAGATAAAGAGAGGCTTCTCTAAAACGACTAACTCAATCGTTAGATAATTTTTTGGCAGTACTTAATAAGTGCGTGGTTTTCAGTTTTAGTTCCAGGTTCCTGTTCCAGCGGATGTCTACACAAAAAAAAGCCCATGTTTAACCATGGGCTTTCTTATTTTAATGAGAGCTAAAACTCACAATACCCTCGTCTACATCTATCTTAATCGTACTCTCCGGTAGCAACTGTCCAGATAATATTTGTTGTGCTAACGGATTTTCAATTTCCGTTTGAATAGCGCGCTTCAGCGGTCTTGCGCCAAACACAGGGTCGAATCCAGCCTCCGCAATCTTATCTAGCGCTGTGGCGGAAATATCCAATTTGTAGCCTTTATCGACTAGACGCTGACGTAATCCGGCCAACTGTATCATTGCTATAGACTTGATCTGTTCACGGCCAAGTGGGTGGAATACCACTATATCGTCAACCCGGTTTATAAACTCAGGCCTAAAATGCTGGCCCACAACTGACATCACCATAGACTTCATTTCATCGTACTGACTTTCTTCATGTTTATCTTGAATAATGTCAGAGCCTAAATTTGACGTCATGATCACAACCGTATTTTTGAAATCAACGGTTCTACCTTGCCCATCAGTCAAACGTCCATCATCCAGTACTTGCAGTAAAATATTAAAGACGTCTGGATGTGCCTTTTCTACTTCATCCAATAAAATTACTGAGTATGGCTTGCGACGTACGGCTTCGGTTAAATAGCCACCCTCTTCGTAACCCACGTAACCAGGAGGTGCACCCACTAATCGAGACACACTGTGCTTTTCCATAAACTCAGACATATCAATGCGCACCATCGCCTGCTCTGAATCAAACATAAAGTTAGCCAAAGACTTACACAGTTCAGTCTTACCTACCCCCGTAGGACCCAAGAATAAGAATGAACCAATCGGACGGTTTGGATCAGCCAAACCCGCTCGAGAACGACGTATCGCATTGGACACTGCTGTTACTGCTTCATCCTGCCCCACCACTCGGTGATGCAGTGCCTCTTCCATGCGAATTAATTTATCTCGTTCGCCTTCGAGCATTTTTGATACGGGGATACCCGTCCAACGAGACAGCACTTCAGCAATCTCATTGTCTGTCACTTTATTCTTTAATAGCTGAGTTTCTATATTCTCTTGTTCAGATGCTCTTTCCAAACGCTGCTCTAGCTCAGGAATACGACCGTATTGAAGTTCTGACATACGACTTAAATCAGACGCGCGGCGCGCAATTTCCAAATCTAACTTGGCTTGTTCCAACTCAGACTTAATTGACTGAGTACCTTGCATCGCATCTTTTTCTTGTTTCCATACCGCATCTAGCTCTGCGTACTTGATCTCCAGCTTTTCACGTTCAAGCTCAATCACTTCCAAACGCTTATGGCTGGCATCGTCCGTTTCTTTCGCCAGCGCTTGCTCTTCCAACTTAAGTTGAATAATGCGGCGCTCCAATCGATCCATTTCTTCCGGTTTGGAATCCATTTGCAAACGAATACTCGAAGCAGCTTCGTCTATTAGATCAATAGCTTTGTCTGGTAGCTGTCTGTCACTGATATAGCGTTGAGACAAGGTTGCTGCAGCCACGATCGCAGGGTCAGTAATATCAACTGAATGATGCAGCTCGTAACGTTCTTTGAGCCCACGCAAGATGGCAATCGTGTCTTCAACGCTAGGTTGGTCAACCAATACTTTTTGGAATCGACGCTCAAGAGCCGCATCTTTTTCGATATATTGACGATATTCATCCAGTGTAGTGGCGCCAACACAGTGCAATTCGCCTCTGGCCAATGAAGGCTTCAGTAAGTTACCTGCATCCATCGCGCCATCCGTTTTACCAGCGCCCACCATGGTATGAAGTTCATCAATAAATAAAATAACTCGCCCTTCTTCTTTAGACAGCTCGTTAAGCACCGCTTTTAGACGCTCTTCAAATTCACCTCGGTATTTGGCACCTGCGACTAGCGCGCCCATATCAAGGGCTAATACTCGCTTGTTCTTAAGGCCTTCTGGCACCTCGCCATTCACAATACGCTGAGCTAAACCTTCGACAATCGCTGTTTTACCAACGCCAGGCTCACCAATCAGCACCGGGTTATTCTTCGTTCTGCGTTGCAAAACCTGAACTGTACGACGAATTTCATCATCTCGACCGATAACTGGATCCAATTTCCCTTGTTCGGCGCGCTCTGTTAAATCTGTGGTGTATTTTTCTAATGCTTGCCTTACATCTTCCGCATTGGGATCGGTCACTTTCTGCCCACCGCGTATCCGATCGATCGCTTGATTGATGTTTTGCTCTGTTGCGCCAGACTCTTTCAATAATTGTCCGAGCTTGCCTTTGTCCTGCAGAGCGGCCAAAACGAAAATTTCAGATGTGATGTACTCATCTTTGCGCTGTTGAGCGATCTTGTCGCATAGATTCAGCAGCACCACTGAGTCTTTCGCCAACTGCACGTCACCGCCCACGCCTTCAACGCGTGGTAATCGGTCTACAGCCTCAGACAATGCAGAACGCAAACTATTAACATTGACGCCAGCGTGCTCATACAATGTGCGTAATACACTACCTTGTTGATTGAGTAACGCCGTCATCAAATGCACAGGTTCAATGTATTGATGATCTCGGCCTAATGCCAACGACTGCGCATCCGAGATGGCCATTTGGAATTTGCTAGTAAATCTATCTAAACGCATGTATTCATTCCCATAAACGTTTTATCACTTACTATCTATGTGGGTATTTAATTGAGTAAATTCAAGTTTTTAGAACTAAGTTGATGATTTTTCGAGCAACATTATTGTGGATACCATACGCCCACAATTTTTGTAACCTTGGTGTGTCGCTCGACGATAAGAAAAGAATAGTTGGTCTTCGCAATAGGTACATTGATCTTCGTCAAAGACCGTTTCAATGCCAAGGCGATTCAATTGATATTGGGCAATAACGCCTAGATTCAACATCACTTTTCCCGGATTAACACTGGGCGAAGAAGCGCTCGCAATATTGGAAAAAGGTAATGCTTCCTTTTCGCTGATTTCGTAGTGACAAACGCCAATGTGCGGACCGACCCATGCAATGATCTGATTGCGACTAACATTATTAAAGGCTTTATCTACCGTGTTGACAATTATCTGGTCTTTTAACCCTTTCATACCCGCATGCACTGCCGCAACAATTTCACCTTTAGTATCGGTCAGTAACACTGGCACACAATCGGCGGTCATTACCGCACACATGACGCCGGCTTGAGATGTGAATGTCGCATCAGCATTGTGTTCTTTCGCAGGCAACTCAATGACATGATTGCTATGCGTTTGGTTTAGCCAATGAATTTGCTGACTAAAGGGCAAAAGAGAGCGGTTGTGGTCAACATGAGCAAGCTTATCACCAACATGGTTGCCCACGTTTAAACTTGCATAAGGCCCTTCACTCATCCCTCCTGAGCGAAAAGTCGTATAAGCCAGCACATGCGAGGGTGCTGACCATTCAACCTTTTTGTAGAAATCTGGCTTAGTCATCCAATCCAAATTGTTGAGTATCTGTGTCCAGCAAAGTGAGCAATGAGCGCATATCGTCAGGAAGTGGGGCTTGCCATGTCATCCATTCTTCCGTCACAGGGTGGTACAATGACAATTGTGCCGCGTGTAGCGCTTGTCGTTTAAATTGACGGATCGCTTGAATAAGACTTTCATCTGCACCTTTAGGCATGCGAGGGCGTCCGCCATAGACTGGATCACCGACTATTGGATGTTTTATATGCGCCATGTGCACGCGAATTTGGTGAGTTCGACCCGATTCAAGTTTTAAACGTAAATGCGTGTGTGCGCGGAATTTCTTCATAACACGATAATGTGTCACTGCTGGCTTACCCGACTCTCTGACCGCCATCAAAGTGCGCTTAGTTGGGTGACGACCAATCGGCTCATCCACCAGCCCACCTGCGACGAGAGTACCAATGACTACCGCTTCGTACTCACGACTCATAGTACGTGTTTGTAATTGATCCACTAAATGTGTTTGCGCCTCCAGCGTTTTCGCAATAACCATCAACCCTGTCGTATCTTTATCGAGGCGGTGTACGATACCTGCTCGTGGCACAGTGTTAATATTGGGGACTTTGGCCAACAATGCATTCAATATGGTGCCGGTTGGATTACCTGCCCCAGGATGCACGATCAAATCAGCGGGTTTATTGATCACCAAAATATGGTCATCTTCATACACTACATCGAGTGCTATTTCTTGCGCTTCGTGGCTGACTTGGATTTCAGCCTTAGCATCGATTTCTATTGACTCAAAACCTTGCAATTTTTGTCTGGGAATAATGCAAACATCGCCGTCGATCTTTACACAACCATCAAGGATCCAAGCTTTTAGCTTTGAACGTGAATATTCTGGGAACAAATTAGCAATTGCTTGATCTAAGCGTAAACCATGGACTGATAAGTCCGTGTCCGCTGTTAAATGAATTGCTGTAGTGGTTTCGCTCATAATAACCTTACACTAGTGTTTGGCGCATTATAGCAAATTCATTCGTAGAGAAGTGGGTTTATCAGTAGGAATTATGTCATGCAATGCGTTAGAATACGCCGCATTATCGAATGGCAATCGAATTAATAGCCAGACAGGACAGGGTTAATGAAGTATCAACAACTATTATCAGTTGCATGTTTTTCAGCAGTATTATTACTTTCTGGGTGCAGCTCTTCTGACAATGAAGAACAAGTTATCGCTGCCGATAGAGGCGCTCAATCGTTATATGATCAGGCCAAGCGTCAAATGGAAGCCGGCAATTTTGCCGGTGCAGCAACTACGCTAAGCACGCTGGACAGCCGTTTTCCTTTCGGCCCATTGTCGCACCAAGTTCAGTTAGACTTGATTTACAGCCATTATAAATCGGGCAAAGCTGATCAAACATTGGCGACGATTGATCGTTTCATTCGCCTAAACCCAAATCATTCAGATGTTGATTACGCTCATTACATGCGGGGCTTAACCAACATGGAATCAGATAATAATCTGTTCCAAGAATTATTGAATATCGATCGCACCGACAGAGATCCATCAAAATCACGCGAAGCTTTTGAAGATTTCCGTCGGTTGATAGAGAAATATCCCAATAGCAAGTATGCCGCTGACGCGCAAAAACGCATGCTATTTATTAAAAACCGTCTGGCCAGCTATGAAATCGCTATTGCGCGCTTTTATATGCGTCGCCAAGCATATGTAGCAGCTGCGAACCGAGGCCGTTATGTATTAGAGCACTACCCTGATTCAGACCAAGTGCAACAAGCCTTAGAAATCATGGTCGCCAGCTATGATCAGTTGGGATTAGATGAACTCAAACAAAATGCATTAAAAACGCTGAAGTTGAATTATCCAGAAAGTGATTTCATTTCATAAAAAAAAGCGTCCTAGGACGCTTTTTTTATTTAAAGAATAAATGACTAAAAGGATTAAGTAATCGAGCTAAGCCAGAGGTAAAGTGTAATGGCTTATCCACTATACTAAATACTAAACAACCTTCATCAGCATCAGAAATCGGCGCATGCGTGTGTTCACCGGTAAGTGAGATAAAATCGCCAGAGTCGTAATGCGACAAACCGTCACTGAATTCTCCATTAATGACCAATGTCATTTCAGAGCCTCTGTGCGTGTGCTCGGGTACACGGCCACCTTTTTCCATATAGATAAAATGCGCAACGCCTAAATCACCAAGATCAACAGGCGCTTGCCATAGTTTGCCCACAAGAGATGACCAATTACCGGTCTTACTGGCATAACGTTGTAGCGCTCGCGGTAATTTGAAGGAACGCCCGTCCAATTCAATTGAGTCTGGCATTTTGCGACTAACCGTTTCAATCTCAGTGGTTGGCTGTGACAAAATAGCCGACAACATATCGGTTAACTTCGGATCGTCATCAATGGCCGCGAAGGCTTCATTGGCCATCGTCGCACTCGCACTGCGCACACGTTCCATACAACGAGGACACATATCGCAGTGAGCTGAAATCATGAGCGCTTCCGCTGAAGAAGATGTTCCCTCAGCGAAGCTGCGTATTTGTTCATGCGTGGGGTGGAAATTAATCATACTGCTTTATCATATCTTTCAAACGTTGTAATGCTAGGCGCGTACGTGACTTGACGGTGCCTAACGGGATATCTAATTCATCTGCTACTTCTTGTTGCGACTTACCATCAATGTATATTGCTTCAATAACAACACGTTGTTTAGTTGGCAATGAATCAAACAGGTGACCGAGCTGTTCAAGCGTCATTTGCTCTTCCAGAGACGTTTCGTTTTGATCAGCGGTTTGTTCACATAATACCGGCCAAAGGTCTTCCGAGCAGATGTCTTCTTTTCTGTTTTGCAGTTTGCGTAACATATCGAAGCGAATGTTACGTGCAATAGTGAAAATCCAAGTGGAGGGAGACCCTTTCTCTGCGTTGAACAAATGCGCTTTTTGCCAAACGTTTGACATGGTGTCTTGCACCAGTTCCATCGCTAACGCTTCATTGCCCATTTGCTTGAGCGCGTAGGAGCGCAACCGCGGTGCAAAATAACTAAATATTTTGGCAAACGCCGTTTTACTTCTGTTAGAAGCCACGTCAACTAAATACTGTGACATCTCTTCAGCGCAGTCTATTGGTCTGACTGGACGCGCGTCGTTTGATTCCAACGGTATTCCAACTAGCATGTGAATTCTCTTTTTAGCTTTTTTATTTGATACGCTAAAAAGAAAATAATGGATCAGTCTATTAATTGTCGCAGAAACTCTATCACTTTGCTGCAATCTTTTTGCGCCAAGAACGCTTGCTTTTGAGAAGTATCAACAGGTAACAACTCTAGCCAGCGATGTATAACCCACACGGGATCTTCGAAATTAGGGGATAAATAAAGACCATTTACTTCAGGGTATTTCTCAAATATCTCTTTCAATCGGACGTGCATAGGCTCGATGGCCTCCTGAGGAATAGTGTCCTGCCATAATTCGATTAACCGACAATCCCCTATTCGCAATCCATCATCTTCGGTTTGTATATTGCTAATTTCGACACAAGCCACACCCTCAACCGTAATACCCAAAAGGCCGTCTTCAAGTACATCAAAATCGACTATCCGGCTTTGCGTGCCTATGCTATGTATATGTGAGTTAAGTGTTTTATCACCATCGGCTTTGAGCATACAGACGACAAATGTCCCGTTTGCAGCACAAACCTCTTTCACCATACGTATATATCGCGGCTCAAAAATCCTCAACGACAACCTACCACCCGGTAACAGGTGGGCGGAGAGCGGAAATAAAGGCAATGTTTGCACGTTCTATTCACCTCTTGCGACTTTACGATCGACTATACGCGCGCAATCAACAGACGGATCGCTTGCCATGTACATTTTGCAAAATTTTCTCATTTCTTGATCTACCTTCTACATTTAAAGGTAAAAGATGAATCGACAACTAAAAGCGATCATTAATGCAAGCAATACGTAAATTTTGCGATTTTTATCAGCAACTTAATGTGAGAGATGTAAGCGGACTATCCAATGTGTATGCAAACGACATTGAGTTCATTGACCCAATCGGCAAGCACAACGGTATTGCTGAGTTAACTGATTATTTTAATGCGTTACTGTCAGGCACACGCTCATGTGAATTCGACATAGACAGTGTTGACGCCATCGATGAACAGAAATATGTCGTCACCTGGCAAATGCGTTTTGAGTCAACCGCGTTAAAAACGCCAACACCTATTAGTGTTGATGGGATATCAATCATCAAAACTAACGATTCTCACGTTACTTACCATCGCGATTACTACGATGTCGGTCAAATGGCTTACGAGCACGTGCCGATTCTCGGTTATTGGGTGCGCAAAATTAAGAGGCGATTGCAATGAGTAAAACAATTCTTATTACCGGCGCAACGTCAGGCATTGGTGAGGCGCTAGCGAAACTGGCTGCCCGAAGGGACTACCGGGTAATAGCCTGCGGTAGAAATTCAGAAAAACTCGCGCACCTCGCCGCAATGGATAATATTTCTACATTACAATTCGACGTTACCTGTGCAGACGAAACGTTTCAGGCTCTGAACTCAATAGACTGTGATATCGCGGTGTTGAATGCTGGCACATGCGAGTACGTAGATACTGACGCAATCGAACCCGAGATGTTTCACCGCGTATTCAACCCCAATTTCTTTGGCGTGGTTAATTGCGTTGCTGCTCTTCGACATAATTTTATGCGTGACGATCAGATCGTCATCGTGGATTCTCTCGCTCGCTTGTTGCCATTTACTCGCAGTCAGGCTTACGGCGCCAGTAAAGCCGCATTGCATTATTTTACTAAAAGCTTGGCCGTTGACTTAGCGCGCGAAGGAGTCCTCGTGCAATCGGTGTCTCCGGGCTTTGTAGAGACACCTTTAACCAATAAAAACGATTTCGAAATGCCGATGAAAATCAGCGTGGAAGAAGCCGCAGAAGATTTACTCAATGGCATTGAAAAGCGCCGTTCATCGATTTATTTCCCCACGCGCTTTAGCCTTATACTGCGCTTACTGAATGTGTTACCAGACGCCATTAAACAAGCACTGTGTATCGCAATGAAACGTCAAATGAAACGCGGAAAATAAGCAATGCGAAAAAAGATAGCAATTATAGGTAGTGGTATCTCAGGGTTAACCTGTGGCTATCTGCTGCACAAAGATCATGATATTACACTGTTTGAAGCCAACGATTATATTGGCGGGCATACCGCGACAAAGCAGGTTGAAGTCGACGGAAAGCACTACGACATTGATACCGGCTTCATCGTATTCAATGACTGGACATATCCTCATTTCATAAAGTTGATGGATCAAATTGGGGTTACATCTCAGCCGACTGAAATGAGTTTCAGTGTAAAGAACAGCGCGCATAACCTTGAATATAATGGCAATAATCTCAATAGCCTGTTTGCACAGCGACGCAATATATTTCGCCCTACGTTTTGGCGCATGGTGAATGACATTTTAACCTTCAACAAGGCCTGTAAGGCATTGAATATCAGCGAAGTGGATGAAAGCAAAACCTTATTCGGTTTCGTTGAAGAGTTGGGGTTGAGCGATACCTTTGCCAACAACTACATTTTGCCCATGTGCGCCGCTATTTGGTCAGCGTCAATTGAGCAAACCAAACAGTTCCCCCTTCGCTTCTTTCTTCAATTCTTTAACAATCACGGACTGCTCAATATAACGAATAGACCTCAGTGGTACACCATTGTGGGCGGTTCAAGTACGTATATCGAACCGTTAACCGCGGGATTCAAGCAACATATTCGCTTACAAAGCCCCGTTCACGCCGTTACGCGCAATGAAGCGACGTACAACGTCCAAACCAAAAGCGGAGAGGTAAACACGTTTGACGAAGTGATTTTTGCCTGTCATAGCGACCAAGCCTTAGCCATGCTAAGCGAACCAACGGCTGAACAAGCAGACATTTTAGGCGCCATTCCTTATGAAATGAATGAAGTCGTTTTGCACACTGATACGGCTTTATTGCCCCAGCGGCGACTCGCCTGGGCCAGCTGGAATTACCTGATTAAGGGAATCGACAATGAGAACCAACAGCCGGCCTCTGTGACGTACAACATGAATATATTGCAGCGCTTGACTGCACCTCATACTTTCTGTGTAACCTTGAATAACACTAAGCAAATAGATCCTGACAAAATTTTAGGGGTCTATCAGTACGCACATCCACAGTACAATCACACTATGGTGAAAGCGCAGCAACGCCGGAGTGCTATCTGTGGAGTGAATGGCTTACATTTTTGCGGGGCTTATTGGTATAACGGATTTCACGAAGATGGCGTAAAAAGCGCACTCGACGTATGCAAACGATTCGGAACGTCATTGTGAGGAACGACTAGTGGAAAGCGCTCTGTATCGTGGCGAGGTTTATCATCAACGAGTTGTGCCGAAAAAGCATGCCTTCACCTATGACATTTTTTTATTGTGGTTGAGGCTAGATGAAATTGAATTTATCGACGCCAATGTCAAAGGCTTTTCAGCTAGCGGCTTCGCACCTTTGCAATTTAACCGCGCCGATTACCTCGGAGACCCAGCTGAACCGCTTGAACAAGCAGTGTTAGCGCGTTGCTCGGCGTTAGCTGGGGTTAATATTCAGGGTACGGTATTTTTGCTCGGGCAAGTCCGAACCTTTGGTCTCTATTTTAGTCCAGTTAATTTTTACTTTGTGCGCAACGATGACGGGCATTTTACTCATATGCTAGCGGAAGTTAGTAACACGCCATGGAATCAACGTCACCATTATCTGGTTGATTTAAACTCGCAAGAAAATACCGCCAAGCAATTTCATGTGTCACCGTTTAATCCAATGGACATGGTTTACCGTTGGTCAATCCGCCAGCCCAATGAGCGCTTGCAACTTTCGCTGTCTTGCCACCAACAAACGCGGCATTTCACCGCAGCGCTAAATATGAAACGAGAGCTATTGAACTCAAATAGCCTTAGACACGTAGTTATGTCTATTCCGAGTATGGCATTAAGAACGGTCATTGGGATCTATTGGCAAGCCTTGAAACTGTTTTTAAAAAGAGTGCCGTTTTACTCGTACCCAACTAATAAGAAGGAACAAAAATCATGACCCATGGTGAACAAACCTTAGTATTTGAACAACAAATGAGCTGGGTAGACAAATTGTGCAAGTCATTATTTTTCAATGTACTGGCCAGTCTCCCTCACGGCCAGCTCACCATTAAAGAACAAGCTAGTGTGGTATCTGTTTTTGGCGATAAGGACAGTGACTTACATGCAGAGGTCAATATAAAAGATCCTCGCGCTTATCGTCATCTGTTATTGGGCGGTAGCGTCGCTTCAGGTGAGACCTTTACCGATGGTCTATGGGACACCCCTAACCTCACCAACGTTATTCGTTTATTCGCGCGTAACTTATCCACGTTGGATAAATGGGAAGCAAAATTCAAATGGCTGAGTTTGCCGGTGCTCAAAATCAAACATATGCTGCGTAGGAACTCACAAGTCCAAGCTAAAAAGAATATTGCCGCGCACTATGATCTCGGAAATAAACTGTACACCCGTTTTTTAGACAGCAGCATGATGTATTCGGCGGCCATATACCCCGATGTAAACAGTTCATTATCAGATGCTCAACATCATAAGCTCAAATCTATCTGCGATAAATTGCAACTAAAAGCGTCTGATCACCTGATTGAAATTGGCACAGGATGGGGCGGTTTGGCGGTATTTGCGGCGAAACATTACGGCTGCAAAGTAACTACAACCACCATATCAGAAGAACAGTTTGCCTATGCTGATGCATGGGTAAGAAAAGAAGGTTTACAGGACCAAATCACCCTGTTGAAAAAGGACTACCGCTTGCTAGAAGGCAAGTTCGACAAACTCGTTTCGGTCGAAATGATCGAGGCTGTCGGAAAAGAATACCTGAATAACTTTTTCAAAAAATGTGCATCACTGCTTAAACCCGATGGACTCATGGTATTGCAGGCCATTACCATCGACGATCGCCGCTATGATAGCTATGCAAACGGTGTCGATTTTATTCAAAAACATATTTTCCCAGGAGGCTTTCTGCCATCACAATTTGTGATGAATAAAGCGTTAAAGCAACACACCGACCTGATGATACGTGACCTACACGATATTGGTTTAGACTATGCCCGAACGCTGCGTGATTGGTTGCAAGCATTTCAAAGTAGCCGAGAAGCCTTGTTACATGATGGTTATGACGACCGATTCATGCGCCTATGGCAATACTACATGAACTACTGTGAAGGCGGGTTTTTAGAGCGTACCATTAGTACGGTTCAGCTGGTATTATCCAAACCTCAATTTAATGGTGAGATCGTTCGAACAACCTGATGAACTATTGGCTTTTTAAAACCGAGCCTGACGTATTTGGCATAGATGATCTGAAGCGCCATCCGAATAAACGAGCGACTTGGGATGGCGTTCGCAACTACCAAGCGCGCAACTTTTTGCGCGACTCGGTCAAGGTTGGCGATCATGTATTTATTTACCATTCGAGTTGCAAAAATATCGGTATCACTGGGCTGGCTAAAGTTACTGCCGTTGGTCTGGTAGATACGACTCAGTTTGACCCTGAATCAAAATATTTTGATCCCAAAGCAACGCCTGATAACCCGCGCTGGTACATGGTAGAAGTAGAACATGTTCAAACGTTTAAACAGGTGATCAGCTTAAAAAGCATAAAGGCTATGCCTGAAATCACTGAGCTTCCGTTAGTGAAAGCGGGTCATAGGTTATCGATTATGCCGGTGCAAACAAACGAAGCCGAACAGTTACTTGCTGTCGCAGGCTAAGTTTCAGCACTTAGCCGTTTCCGTCACCTTCAATCACTGAAATAGGCTGAGACATAATCGGTTTACCCTGATTGATCACTATCTCAACTCGTCTGTTTCGCGATCGCGCGTCAGCTTCTTCCCCTTCAATCAGAGGCGCAGTATCGGCTCGCCCAACAACGGACATGCGCGATTCATCAAAACCATTGGCACGTCTAAGTTCTTCAGCCACCGCGACAGCACGTTGAGCGGACAAATCCCAGTTAGACCGATATAGCTCATTGGATATTTGTTGACTATCACTATGCCCTGAGACTTCTATCTCGCCGGGCATATCAGCCAGCAACTCACCAATTTGACGGATAATCGGGATAAACTGCGGTTGTAAAAATGCAGATCCTGCCGAAAACGAACCATTTTCTCGAATTCGAATTGTGATCTGCTGCCCTAAAGACTCCATCTCAATAGAACCGTCAACAATCTGCTTCTCTAATTGTTGAGCCACCTTTTTCATCATTTCGTTGACCTCTTCCTGCGCAGCTTGTTGCGTGGAAGAAGATGATTGATCAGTCGCGGTTTGTTGAGCCTGACCACCACGCTGAGTTCCTCGTTGCTTTTGACGGCCACCCGCGGAGTCCTCATCGCCTGCTTGGAACTCAAGCATTTGCTGGGTCATTTCGATGGTTTGCTGCTGAATGTTTTCGATTGGCGTTGGATCTGGGCGCCCTGGCCTAAACTCCATAGCAATAACACTGGTACCTTTTGGGATATCCTTCACTTCAATTTTATTCTGTACACCGAAAGCAAACTTCATGGAGCCTGCAATCTGTTTAAACTTCAGAACATCCATCTCTGAGAAGGCCAATAGCAGTACGAAGAAACACATCAATAACGACATGAGATCAGCAAAGGTTCCCATCCAAGGCGGTAGGCCTTCGGGGGGGCATTTTGGACATTCTTCGTCTTGACTACTCATAGCTAGTCTTCTTCAGTCGGTTCTGCACGCTTACTCGCGGCCAAATAGCTTTTTAAGATACCTTCAATAACACGAGGGTTTTGACCATCCGCTATCCCTACGATTCCATCAAGAACCAGAGATTGATTGAGTTTTTCTTCTTCAGCTCGATTGCCTAATTTAATCGCTATCGGCAAACAAATAACGTTGGCAAAAAATGCGCCGTACAATGTCGTTAAGAGGGCAACCGCCATGGCTGGGCCGATGGCTTTAGGGTCATCCATGTTACTCAACATGGCAACCAGACCAATCAAGGTACCAATCATTCCCATGGCTGGGGCGACGTCCCCCATGCCTTTAAATATGGTTGCACCAAACTCATGTCGTTGAGTGGTCATACTGATGTCTTTGGCCAGCGTTTCCCGCACCACGTCTATGTCATGTCCATCAACCAGCATATCGACGCCCTTTTGCATGAAACCATTTTCAATTTCAGCTTCTTCTAAGGCCAAGAAACCACCTTTACGGGCTGCGTCTGCCATTTCTACAATTTTCTGAATGAGATCTTCAGGCGCTTCAATTTTGAACATGAAGGCCTTGCCGGCGACCTTCCCAGCGCCAAAAAATTGCCCGAGGGTAAATTGGGACAACACAACGAAAATAGTGCCACCAAATACAATTAACAACGAAGGGACGTTAATAAACATACCCATATCGCCGCCGAGCACCATTGCCATGACAACAAAACCAATTGCTCCAACAATGCCTATGACGGTTGCTAAATCCACGTGTGACTCCTATTTTGCAACACTGGTAAACGTTCTATTCGTAGTCATTGTATCGACCAGAGGAATAATTTCTATACTCTACCTCGCAAATCGTAATTACCAGAAAAAAATCACTATTTGTAGCACGATAAAGTCATTGACCCTCCACAGTGCCTTCGGTAAGGTTCGCGGTTATCAACCCACAGGTCAGACATGGTGTTTCCGTGAGTAAAGAGCAAGCGTCAGAAAACGATTTTGAAAAAACGATCGCTGAACTCGAGCAAATTGTAAAAGATATGGAGCAAGGTGACTTGCCCTTACAGACAGCATTGGAAAAATTTGAACGGGGCGTACAGTTGACCAAACAAGGTCAAGCCACGCTGGATGCAGCAGAACAAAAGGTTCAAATTTTAATGTCGCAAAGTGGTAATGCGGAATTACGAGACTTAGACACAAATAATGAGTGAGCAAAACCTCAACGCCTTTCATCAATTGGTTAACCAACGAGTGAATGCGTTTTTGAACGAACAAATCCAAAGCCTTCCCAATGATGCTCCAACGCTAAAACAGGCTGTGGAGTATGCCCTACTGGTTGGCGGAAAGCGCATGAGGCCGTTACTTCATTGTGTGGTTGCCGATACCCTGGCTGTTGATGGAAGTGACGCAATAACGGTCGGTGCTGCTATCGAATGCATACATGCGTATTCTTTGGTCCATGACGATCTTCCGGCTATGGACGATGATGATTTACGCCGAGGTCAACCCACTTGCCATGTTAAGTTCGATGAAGCGACCGCTATCTTGGCAGGCGATGCGCTGCAAACACTGGCGTTTGAAATATTAGCCTCTACTCCACTACAAACTGTACGCGACAGTGTCAGAATCAACCTAGTACGCTGCATTAGTGAGGCGTCAGGGTATCGGGGCATGTGCGGCGGGCAAGCCATGGATCTTGCGGCAACCGATACACAGGTATCGTTAGAGCATCTCATTCAACTGCACCGGCTAAAAACCGGCGCCCTGCTGAAAGCTTGCGTGAAAAGCGCCACACTGCTCGCTAGCGATATACCGCAACAACATACCGATTCATTGCTTGAATACGCCGACGCAATTGGATTAGCGTTTCAAGTCCAAGATGACATTTTAGATGTTACAGCAAGTAGTGAGACACTTGGCAAACCTGCTGGCTCAGACGAGAAATCGAATAAATCGACCTTTCCTGCACTGTTAGGTTTAGCGGCTTCGCAAAACCAACTACAAGAATATCATGCACAAGCGCTTCAAGCCTTGGACAGATTACCTTACAATACCCAGCTATTACGGCAATTCGCCGATTTAATGCTTAGCAGAACACATTAACCGCATGACTTTAGATATTAATCAGTACCCTACGCTGGCGCTCGCCGACGATCCCATTGCACTGCGCAATTTGCCGCAAGACAAACTTAAAGTGTTAGCGGATGAACTTCGTCAATATCTACTTGCCTGCGTCAGTCAAAGCAGTGGGCATTTTGCTTCAGGTTTGGGTACTGTTGAGCTCACGGTTGCGTTGCATTATGTGTATCAGACCCCTTTCGACAGACTCATTTGGGATGTGGGGCATCAAGCATACCCCCATAAGATTCTTACAGGTCGACGCGAGAGAATGAAAACGATCCGCCAAAAAGGTGGATTGCACCCGTTCCCGTGGCCTCCCGAAAGTGAATATGACACCTTCGCTGTTGGACACTCGTCAACATCGATTAGCGCAGCCCTCGGAATGGCCATTGCTGCGGAAAAAGAAGGTCAAGACAGAAAGATAGTTGCTGTTATTGGTGATGGCGCTATGACCGCAGGCATGGCATTTGAAGCTTTAAACCATGGCGGTGATATCGATAAAGATTTAGTTGTTGTGCTAAATGACAATGAAATGTCGATTTCGGAAAACGTTGGCGCCTTGAATAGCCATTTGGCTCGCCTGCTGACAGGTAACTTGTTTAATAGTATTCGTGACGGGGGCAAAAAGCTCCTCAGTAACGTGCCGCCCATCAAAGAATTTGCGAGTCGTGCAGAAGAACATATTAAAGGCATGGTCGTACCCGGAACTATCTTCGAAGAGCTTGGTTTTAACTATATTGGTCCAATCGATGGCCACGATGTTAACGGCATGGTCGATACGTTGCGCAATATGCGTAAAATCAAAGGTCCGCAAATTCTGCACGTGGTCACGCGCAAAGGCAAAGGCTATGACGTTGCCGAAAAAGATCCAATTAAATACCATGCTGTACCGAAGTTTAACCCAGCAGACAATGCGCTGCCGGTAAGTAAACCGAGCGGCCCTTCATTTTCAAAAGTGTTTGGTGATTGGTTATGTGATATGGCCGCCAAAGACAAAGATTTGGTCGCAGTCACTCCCGCCATGCGTGAAGGCTCGGGTATGGTCAGGTTTTCACAAGAATACCCAGAACAATATTTCGATGTTGCAATTGCAGAGCAGCATGCGGTGACTTTAGCTGCCGGTATGGCGCGTGAAGGGTTGAACGCCGTCGTAGCAATCTACAGTACGTTTTTACAGCGCGCCTACGATCAGTTAATCCACGATGTCGCAATTCAAAATTTACCGGTGTTATTCGCTATCGATCGCGCGGGCATCGTCGGAGCCGACGGCCCTACCCACCAAGGGGCGTTTGATATTAGTTACCTGCGCTGCATCCCCAACATGCTCATCATGACACCGAGTGATGAAAATGAATGTCGTCAAATGCTGTACACAGGCCATAAAGCAGCTGTTCCTGCTGCTGTGCGATATCCGCGAGGTACGGGTATTGGCACGGAGATTGTTGAGGAAATGTCTGAATTACCCATTGGCAAAGCACGCTTACTCAGATCCGGGAAAGATGTTGCCATCCTCAATTTTGGCACATTGATCAACTACGCACAGGAAGCTGCTGAACAAGCAGATGCAACGCTTGTCGACATGCGCTTTGTGAAACCACTTGATACGACAATGATCGATGAAATCGCTCAAAACCACGCTGCGATTATAACGCTAGAAGATGGTGCTGTTATGGGCGGTGCAGGCAGTGCTGTTGGTGAATATCTGCATGATAAGAACTACACCACTAAACTGCGCAAGCTTGGCTTACCAGACAGTTTTATTCTGCAAGGTACGCAACAGGAAATGTACGCAGAGTTAGGTTTAGATACGTCAGCGATCCTCAATCAAATCCACCAACTAAAACAATAACGGCAGAACCAACCAATGCAGACATGCGCAGGCCATAAGTCCTGCGATAATGTCGTCGAGCATGATGCCAAAACCACCGTGTACATGCTTATCCAAAAAGCTAATCGGCCACGGTTTTAAAATATCAAACAGCCTGAAAAGCACAAAGCCAGCAATTATCGTGATTGGGGTGATAGGGATAAACAAGAACGTAACCAGCATCCCAGCAATTTCATCCCACACGATTGAACCATGATCATGCACACCCATTGCATCTGAAGCGCGCTGACAGATTAATACGCCAAGTAAACAGGCAAGAACAGTGATTAAAATGAACCCTTGAATGTTTGCCAGTGAAGCTAGCAATACTACGGGAATTGCAGCAATTGACCCCATGGTGCCAGGCATTAACGGGATCAAGCCACTGCCAAATCCTAATGCCAGAAAATGGTAGGGGTTACGCAACGAGACGCGCTTACGTAACTCAGCCTCCATTGAAGTGCTCGAAACCTTTCTTACCAGTAAAGTCGTAAGGCTTATCGTTTTGCTTAAGCTCAAGTTTGCCTTGCGCACCGGTCACTTGCCCGATACACGTGGCTTTGATACCAAAGGTATTCAAGGCTGTTTCAACTTTACTTTTGAACTCTTCAGCAATGGTATACAACAGTTCGTAATCATCTCCCGCTGTCAAACCGTAGCGTATCGCCTGCTCAGGCGTAGCGACTGCCAATAGTTGAGATGACAAAGGAAGCCTGTCTACATGCAATAATGCACCACAATTCGATGCTTTTAATACATGGGACAGATCTGCCAGTAAGCCATCGCTGATATCAATACACGCACTTGCTGCACGCCGTAATGCCGTTCCCGCCACTACTTGTGGCGAAGGATAGCGGTGGCGATTAACAAGATATTCAGCGTCAGAACCATCTGCAGACAATTGCTGCTTGAGAATATCAAGGCCCGCGCCTGCATCACCGACATGACCCGTCACGTAAATCCAGTCTCCTGGTTTTGCGCCGGAACGTTTCAGTGAAGAATCTTCAGGTACGAAACCCTGAGCCGTAATAGTCAATGATAATGGGCCTGAGACCGTATCACCACCAATCAGTTGCACATGATAGTATTGTAAAAGCTCATACAAGCCCTGACTGAACTCTTCCAGCCAAGTCTCTTCACTGCTGGGAATAGACAAAGATAGACTCACCCATGCAGGCTCAGCCCCCATGGCAGCTAAATCACTCAGATTGGCAGCTAGTGCTTTGTGAGCGACAGCCTTTGCCGGGCTATCGGGGAGAAAGTGTACGCCGCTCACTAGGGTGTCGGTCGTGGTGGCTAGACACTGCTTTTCAGCCACTTGCGTGATCGCCGCATCATCGCCAATCCCGACTAAAACATCTTTACGTGTATGACCGCCGTGTTTAAAAAAACGGTCAATGAGGTCAAATTCTTTCACTGCCTTAACTGCGCTCGTGTTTGCGAAGCGTCTTTACTGCTTTATCGAGAACACCGTTGATGAACTTGTGGCTATCTTGCGCGCCAAAACTTTTTGCCAACTCTATCGCTTCATTGATGATGACTTTGTACGGTGTTTCTATGCAGTGCACTAACTCAAATGTAGAGATGCGGAGAATAGCCTTTTCTATAGGATCGAGCTCTTCCGGCAGGCGGCCAAGATAGGGCTTGATTTGCTGGTCCAACTCATCATATTGCGTCACTGCCCCACGTAGCAAACGTTGAAACAAGGTCATGTCGACTTGTTTCATGTCGTTGCTGGTTGCCAACATCAGCTCAACCTGCTCTACCGCATTACTTGACAACTGCCAAGAGTAAACGCCCTGAAGCGCTAGTTCTCGAGCCTTGTGGCGAGGAGATACTTTCACGTTACTCACCTAAATGCTGCTCAAGACCTGACATAACATTAACCATTTCTAATGCGCCCATTGCCGCTTCTGCACCTTTGTTACCCGCCTTGGTACCTGAACGCTCAATGGCCTGCTCAATGCTATCGGTCGTGATAACACCAAATGAAACCGGGATTGTGTATTCCAATGACACCTGCGCTAGGCCTTTGTTGCATTCTCCTGCTACAAAGTCAAAGTGCGGTGTGCCGCCTCTGATGACAGCACCTAACGCAATGATTGCATCGAACTTACCACTTGCCGCTAATTTTTTTGCGGCGATTGGTAGTTCATACGCCCCTGGTACGCGAACGAGGGTAATATCAGAGTCATTGACTTCACCGAAACGTTCCAGTGTATCAAGCGCCCCTTCAAGCAGGCTTTCGACTACAAAGCTGTTAAAACGTGATACGACAATGGCGAAACGCTTACCCGTAGCACGAACATTACCTTCGATTACATTCATTTCGGTTACCCCTAAAAAATTCGGCGCGCATTATAGCACAGCTTTTTGTTGATCAATCTAAATAAAGCAATTAATCGTGTATATATTCGACAACTTCCAAGCCATAGCCAGAAAGTGCATGATATTTAACCGGTTTGCTCAGCAATCGCATTTGTTTTACGCCCAAGGTCGCAAGGATCTGACTACCCACGCCAACCGTACGAGAAGAGCCTTTCCAGTCTGCTGCCAGTGGCGTTTCACCGCGATCTTCCATTTCAAATTGATGAACTTGCTGTGCGATATCTTCTTCTTTGCCCAACAATACTAGCACGCCACCTTCATCGGCAATGCGCTGCATAGCTTGCGGTAAGGTCATTGAACGATTTAATGAACGCGTAGAGCCCAACAAGTCTGAAAACGTATTGTGTAAGTGAACTCGCACCAATGTGGGCGTGTTCTCGTCGATATCACCTTTTTTAAGGGCAAAATGTAATTGGTTATCAATAATATCTCTGAATGTGAATAACTCAAATTCGCCGTATTGAGTCGGTAAATGACACTGAGCAACACGCTCAATAGTAGTTTCATTGATATTACGATATTCAATCAGATCAGCAATGGTGCCCATTTTAAGATTATGCTTTTTAGCGAAAACCTCTAATTCAGGACGGCGGGCCATAGAACCATCATCATTCAGAATTTCAACGATAACAGCGGCGGGTTCACAGCCTGCCAAACGCGCTAAATCCACACCGGCTTCGGTGTGACCTGCACGATTAAGTACGCCGCCTTGTTTGGCAATAAGCGGAAAAATATGACCAGGCTGGACAATATCAGATGCTTTCGCATCCGGCGCTGTAGCCGCTAATATGGTGCGCGCACGATCTGCGGCGGATATCCCGGTGGTCACACCCTCGGCCGCTTCTATGGACACGGTAAAATTAGTTGAAAACTGAGCACCATTATTATTCACCATTAGAGGCAAATTTAATCGACGACAACGCTCTGCCGTCATCGGCAAACACACCAGTCCCCGCGCATGTGTGACCATAAAATTAATGGCTTCTGGCGTAACGTGTTCGGCCGCCATGATGAGATCACCCTCGTTCTCTCTATCTTCATCATCCATGAGGATAACCATTCGTCCATTGCGAATGTCGTCGATGATTTCTTGTGGTGTATTCAGTCCCATTGTGCTCTCAGTAAGGTAAAGGTTAAGCGGTTCTTATTATTGTTTTAAAAATCCGTGCTCGGCTAAAAACGCCATATCTATCGTCGATGTACTGGCTTTTGCAGCGTTCTCACCCTGCAACAGTCTTTCCAAGTAGCGCGCAATCACATCAACTTCTAAGTTGACCTTGCTACCCACAGTGTAATTGGCCATCACCGTTTCTTGTAGGGTATGTGGGATGATCCACAACATAAACTCAGCGCCATTGACCTCATTCACGGTTAAGCTTATCCCATCAACGGTGATAGAACCCTTGTGAACAATATATTTTGCTAGGTTGTCAGGCGCCTTAACCCAAAACTCAATGTACTTGCTGTGATGATTAATTTTGCTAATAGTACCGATACCATCAACGTGGCCTGATACTATATGACCGCCAAGTCGGTCACTCACCGCCAGGGCTTTTTCTAAATTAACCTGTGTACCAATTTTATAATCGCCAAATCCTGTGTACTTCAGTGTCTCTTCAGACACATCGGCGCTGTATGATTGCGCATCAAAATCCACAACGGTCAAACAAACGCCATTTGTAGCAATACTGTCGCCCAACGCAACATCAGCCATGTCTAACTTACCGACATCTACCGTAATCCGCATATCAGAGCCTTTCCGCTCTAACGATTTTATGTTGCCAACGGCACTAATAATTCCGGTAAACATGCTAAATCCTGTTCGCTAAGGTTAAAGTTGATAACGTGGGCTAAGCACTAATTTAATGTCATTTTCTAGCGTTTCAACCGACTCAACTGATAATTCCGGTATATCCGTCATTGCACTATAATGAGGTAGCGTCAACAAACTACGCGCGTCTTGGCCCATTAGTTTAGGTGCCTGATACAGAACAATTTCATCGACTAAAGACCGCGCAAACATAGCACCGGCCAACGTTGCGCCGCATTCTAGCCAAACGTGATTAAATTGCGCTTGAGACAAACGAAGCATAAGGTCGTTTAAATCAACCCGTCCATCAGCCTCTTTAACCTGCCATTGTACCACTTGTTCAGAGGAAAAATCAGACAGCGCATCATTATGATGCAAATTAACGACGATGCTTTGCCCCGTTTGATGAAACACCTGTAAATCTGCATGCAGGCGATTTTGACTGTCGATAATGACTCTTACAGGTTGACGCAACGGCAATGATCGCAGGGCACTGGGATATAGTGTTTGTTTGTCAACACGCGCCGTCAGTTGCGGGTTATCCACCAGAACCGTATCAGCCCCAGTTAACACCGCACACTGCTGAGCACGCAATTTGTGTACATCTTGGCGCGCAGCAGGCCCTGTAATCCATTGACTCTCACCGTTACTCAGTGCAGTACGCCCATCTAGACTCGATGCCAATTTCAGCGTGACAAACGGTTTACCTGCCGTCATGCGTTTAACAAAGCCACGATTCAGCGCTTGCGCTTCTGACTCAGCGACACCAACAGAAACGCCTATGCCGGCCGCTTTTAATTTTGCAATCCCCTGCCCGGCAACCAGTGGGTTCGGGTCCTGCATTGCAACAACCACACGTGCAACCCCAGCATTGACCAATGCTTCCGCACATGGGCCGGTGCGCCCATGGTGACTACAGGGTTCTAATGTAACATAGGCAGTCGCGCCTTTTGCCGCCACACCAGCTTGCGCTAATGCATGCACTTCGGCATGCGGCGTTCCGGCTTGTTGGTGAAAACCCTCACCAATAATGAGTCCAGTATCATCCACGATGACACATCCCACATTGGGGTTTGGTGTGGTAGTGAAAACGCCTTGTTTTGCGAGCGCAATAGCTCGATTCATAAAGGCGTTATCGATGACTTGGCTGGCCACGTGATAACGTCTGCTGTGGACTAATCGCCGAGCTTGGCAATCTCTTCGCCAAACTCACGAATATCTTCAAAGGAGCGGTAAACGGAAGCGAAACGAACATAAGCAACTTTGTCCAATTCTTTAAGTGCATCCATGATCAAATTACCGACCATCTCACTTGACACTTCTCGTTCACCTGTCGCCCGCAGAGCGGATTTTATTTTAACGATGCACTGTTCAATTTGCTCTGTACTAACCGGTCTTTTTTCCAACGCCCTGAGCATCCCCGCGCGCATTTTTTCTTCGTTAAACGGGTCGCGGCTGCCATCACGCTTGATCACGCGCGGTAACACGAGTTCCGCTAACTCGAACGTAGTGAAACGTTCATGGCAATCGACACACTCTCGACGACGACGGATCTGATGACCCTCGGCCACCAGCCGAGAGTCAATCACTTTAGTGTCTTGTGCAGTGCAAAACGGACAATGCATTTACTTGATTACGCGTAAACAGGGAAACGTGCACACAGTGCAACAACTTCATCACGCACTCGCGCGATAACGGCATCATCACCATTGCTATCAAGTACGTCACAGATCCAGTTAGCCACTTGCTCTGCTTCCGCCTCTTTGAAACCGCGGCGCGTAATCGCTGGCGTACCAATACGAAGGCCGCTGGTCACAAATGGAGAACGTGGATCTTTCGGTACCGAGTTTTTGTTTACGGTGATGTTTGAATTACCCAACCACGCATCGGCGTCTTTTCCAGTAATATCTTTATCAATCAAATCCAACAGGAATAAGTGGTTTTCAGTCCCGTTGGATACAATCTTGTAACCGCGAGCTTGCATTACCGATACCATAGCCTTGGCATTCACTAATACTTGTTGCTGATAGACTTTAAATTCTGGCTCAAGCGCTTCTTTAAAGGCTACCGCTTTAGCAGCAATCACATGGCACAATGGACCACCTTGATTACCAGGGAATACCGAGCTGTTTAATTTTTTATAAATTGTTTCATCGCCACAAGCAGACAGGATCAATCCACCGCGTGGGCCTGCTAGCGTTTTATGCGTAGTGGTTGTTACCACATGAGCATGAGGTAATGGGTTTGGATATAGCCCCGCTGCAACCAAGCCCGCTACGTGCGCCATATCGACCAACAAATATGCTCCCACTTTATCGGCAATAGCGCGGAAACGTTGCCAGTCGACAATGCCTGAATACGCCGAGAAGCCACCGATAATCATCTTCGGTTTATGTTCTTCAGCCAGCGCTTCAACTTGGGCGTAATCGATTTCACCGGTTTCTTCATTCAAACCATATTGTACGGCATGGTAGGTTTTACCCGAAAAGTTCACGTGTGAACCGTGAGTTAAGTGCCCACCGTCGGCAAGGCTCATACCCAATACAGTGTCATTTGCTTCAATCAATGCCATAAATACAGCACTGTTAGCCTGAGAGCCTGAGTGTGGCTGAACATTGGCGTAGTCTGCACCGAATAATTGCTTCGCACGCTCAATTGCTAACTCTTCTGCTATATCTACATATTCACAGCCGCCGTAATAACGCTTGCCCGGATATCCTTCTGCGTATTTGTTAGTTAACTGAGAGCCTTGCGCTTCAAGTACACGTGGACTGCAATAGTTTTCAGATGCGATCAACTCGATATGGTGTTCTTGACGAGTATTTTCGTTTTCTATTGCCTTTGCGAGTTCAGGGTCGAAATCAGCAATGGTCATGTTGCGAGACAGCATAAAGGCTCCTTAACAGCGAGATGTGAGTTTACGCAATGTTGTAAAACATGCGCAGCGGAAAAATTACGAGCGCATATTCTAGTCATTTTGGTCGCTAAGTATACCGTTTTGTTAGATAGTTGTCGTATAGCCTAGATTTATTTCCCGAGTTGCTTTTCCAACTGCTTAACGCGGTTAAATAGATCGTCCAATTGACGTGCTCTGACAGCGTTTTTGCGCCACTCTTTATTCGGCAATGCAGGCTGGCCCGATGAGTAAACACCTGCCTCTGTAATATCGGAAGTGATCATCGAAAATCCGGTAATTTGGACTTTGTCAGCAATGGATAAATGGCCATTGATAACAACACCACCGGCTATTACTACATACTTACCAATCGTGACACTGCCGGCCATTCCGGTTTGCCCGCAGATACAGGAGTGGTCGCCGATACGGCAGTTGTGAGCCACATGAACCTGATTATCAATGATTACATTTGTGCCAATGATGGTATCTTCCAACGCACCGCGGTCGATGGTACAGCCGGCGCCAATTTGGCTGCGGTCACCAACAATCACCGTTCCAGTTTGCGGAATCGGTAACCATTCGCCACGCTCATTGGCATAACCGAATCCATCAGAACCCAGCACCGTTTGGCTGTGTACGGTAACTTGCTGGCCCAATTGGACACGATGATACACAGTGACATTAGGAAATATAACGCTGTCTTGGCCAATTTCGACATGCTCACCAATCACACTGTTGGCACCGATTTGAACATTGTCTCCAAGGTAAGCATGCTCTCCAATGACAGCATTGGGGCCAACACTTACGTTTTCTCCTAAACGTGCTGTCGAGGCGATAACCGCACTACTGGCAATACCGGACGCCACGCGTGGCGTTGAATCAAATAATTGAGCAACCTTCGCAAACGCCACATGCGGATTACTGACAATCAATGCTCTATCGCGAATCAAATCCGCATGCTCTTCAGAAACCAGTACCACGCCAGCATTAGTTTCCGCTAGCTCACCTTTATATTTACTGTTAGTAAAAAAGGATAATTGCTGTGCATTGGCTGACATCAGGGTGTTAACCCCCGTGATAACCGCTGCATTTAATGTATCGTCATTAACCGGCTCTGCGCCCACATGCAGGGCTAACTCACTGACCGAAAATTGTTGCATGTTGTGTCCTAACTGAATCATTTAGAGGCGAATTTTAGGGTAATTCGAGAAAAGGTGCTATTAGAGTAGCGAAATAGTATCGGAATTAACTACAATACGGCTTTAAATTCACAAAAATGAGAGCATAAATGTCGCAGTACGTTTACAGCATGCATCGTGTAGGCAAAATCGTCCCACCCAGCAGGCATATTCTTAAAAACATTTCATTAAGCTTCTTCCCTGGCGCCAAGATAGGCGTATTGGGTTTAAACGGCGCTGGTAAATCAACACTACTTCGCATCATGGCCGGCGTTGACACTGATATTGAAGGTGAAGCGCGTCCACAACCGGGTATTAAAATAGGTTACTTACCGCAAGAGCCAAAACTTGATGAGAGTAAAGACGTGCGCGGCAATATCGAAGACGCTGTAGCTGACGTCGTACACGCACTCAAGCGAATTGAAGAAGTCTACGCTGCCTATGCCGAAGAAGGTGCCGATTTTGATGCGCTAGCGAAAGAGCAAGGCGAGCTTGAAGCCGTTATTCAAGCAAAAGATGGCCACAATCTTGAAAATGCACTAGAGCGCGCCGCCGATGCGCTTCGCTTGCCACCATGGGATGCCGATGTATCAAAGTTATCGGGTGGTGAACGCCGTCGTGTTGCCTTGTGCCGCTTACTACTGGAAAAACCAGATATGTTGTTGCTCGACGAACCGACTAACCACTTGGATGCAGAATCGGTCGCATGGCTAGAACGTTTCTTACATGATTATGAAGGTACTGTAGTGGCCATCACCCACGATAGGTACTTCCTTGATAACGTTGCGGGTTGGATTTTGGAGCTTGACCGTGGAGAAGGTATTCCATGGGAGGGCAACTATTCATCTTGGTTAGAACAAAAAGAAGCACGTTTGGAGCAAGAAGAGCGCACCGAATCAGCACGTCAGAAGTCGATTAAACAAGAGCTGGAATGGGTACGAAGTAACCCGAAAGGTCGTCAAGCAAAAAGCAAAGCGCGTATGGCTCGATTTGAAGAGCTCAATACCGGCGACTACCAAAAGCGTAATGAAACTAACGAATTATTTATACCCCCGGGTGAGCGCTTAGGTGACAAAGTATTAGACATCAAAGGATTGAAGAAATCATACGGTGATCGCGTACTGATTGATGACATGAACATCAATGTCCCCAAAGGGGCTATCGTTGGTATTATCGGGCCCAACGGTGCGGGTAAATCAACCTTGTTCCGTATGATCACAGGGCAAGAGCAACCTGATGAAGGGGCTATTGATTTAGGTGACACCGTGCAAATAGCCAGCGTTGAGCAATTCCGTGATCACATGGATGGCAATAATACTGTTTGGAAAGAGATTTCGGATGATCAAGATATTATCCGAATTGGTAACTTTGAAATTAATAGCCGTGCGTATTGCAGTCGATTTAACTTTAAAGGCACCGATCAGCAAAAATTCATCAAAGATTTATCGGGTGGTGAACGCAATCGTGTGCACCTGGCGAAATTGTTGAAGGCCGGCGGCAATATGTTACTGCTGGATGAGCCAACCAACGACCTTGACGTTGAAACCTTGCGAGCACTTGAGAATGCGCTGCTTGAATTCCCGGGCTGCGCCATGGTTATCTCGCACGACCGCTGGTTCCTAGACCGCGTTGCAACCCACATTCTAGACTACCGAGATGAAGGTAAAACGAACTTCTTCGAAGGTAATTACAGCGACTATGAAACGTGGTTGAAAGACAACTTTGGTCAGGATGTAGTTGAGCCTCATCGTCTCAAATACAAGCGTATCAGCAAGTAGTCATACTTCTTTCTATGGCGATCTATCTCCTAGATCGCCCTATTTGACTACTTTACAACAGGCCTGTAGGACTGCTTTCACTATCGTATTATTGTTTTATTCTGTTGGTTCGTAGAAAGTGTAACGGTTACGTCCATTTTTCTTTGATTCATACAATGCGATATCAGCATTAGCAAGGTGCTTTGACATCTGTTGCGATGAACTGCCAGTGGTTACTCCAAAGCTCGCAGTAAAATTGATTGTATTACCTTCGTAATAAACCGTCGTCTGCGACAATTTATCTCTAGCACGCTCGATCAGCGATTTACATGAAGAGACCGGTAAATCGTGGAGCAATAGCACAAACTCTTCTCCGCCCCAACGACATACGGTGTCATCACTCCTCACCACTGAAGTGAGAATATTCGCCGTTTCCCGCAGTACTTGATCGCCGGCAACATGTCCGTATTGGTCATTGATTTGCTTAAAGAAATCCAGATCCACGATCGCCACACATATATTCCGAGAACGACGACTAAGCTGATGGTAACGACGTTTCAAGTAGTTTCTATTGACCAACCCTGTTAATGGGTCTACTTCAACATCGCGCTCGAGCTTGCGTTTGTACACGATAAACGCACTGAACATCACGGTTAGCAACACGATAATGACAGACGAAGCTAAGAGTGAGTTGACAATATAAGTTCGAGTTAATTTAGCCTGACGAGTTTCTAACGGCATCAGCAACAATAAACGCCAACTAAGTTGGTCTATATCGATCTCAGTGATCAATACGTCTTGATCGTTTAACTGTACAATCTCACTGTCTAACTCATTTAAATCCTTATCACCATCAGTGAACCACGGCAGAGAATCTAACGGCGGAATAAACTCCCCAGTAACGATCAAATCAGGTAATGAGGAAAGCATCACTTGATTGTTTTCATTTACAAATAAAAAATCATAGCCGTAGGTTTTTTTATACTCGGCAAATGAATCAACGAACGACTTAATCCGCTTTCCTACACCAACAAAGCCTAGAAATTCGCCATTATCGCCAAGGATTTTCACGTCAAAAAATAAATGTACATCCCCCACTTGTCCTAAGTCTGCGAGGATATGCTCGTCGCTCTTTTTGGCTGCAAAATACCAATACACTTTTCCTTCTATAAGCTCAAAACGTCTACCATCTGACATTAACTGCACGCGCTGATTTTCAAGTGCCACAAAGAACGTTAGGTTAAGTCGCTTTTCCATGCGAGCAAGTTGGGCAATAAGCTCTTGTTCATCAAACTCATTACTTTGGATCAGACTTGAAAAATCAATGGATTCGGCGAAGGTTTCCGCAATATGTAAGGGCTTTAGTAACTCCTGATTCACAAGGGAATAGACGGGACTTACTGCTTGCTGCTGTATCCGGCTTTGTTCGGTAACAATATTGTTTATTGCGATATATCCGGTTGATACGAATACCACAAATAATGTTAGCAGTATTAATGTGAGTAAATTTTGAAACTGTTTACCCTTTAATGCCTTAATCAAGCAAGACTCCCACCGGCGTCAGCTAGACGCAACATACTTTGCTCTTTTTATGATAGTACAAAAGCGTCTCGTTGCCTGTCTAAAATTGATCAAAAAGGACAGGTCGGGTATGTCAATACTTACTAACGCTACACCGTCATGCCCAATAAAAACCGAACTTGTTTCATATCGGTATAGCCCAACAGCGCTTTGTAAATGGCGTCTTGATGCAAGAATCTTAGGCCGTCATTGTAAGCTTGTTCGACCAAACGATCACTTGGCTCACGGTTAATAACCTGACGTCGCAATTCATTCGTCATGGTCAATAACTCATGAACGCCTATTCTGCCTTTATACCCCGTTTCACCGCATTGTTCGCAGCCCACCGCTTCATACATTGTGTCGACCTTGTGCAATTCCAGCTCATCAGCAAAGCGCTCTCCATACATAATACTGATCATATTCTTGTCTTCTTCAGACAAGGTCACGGGTTGTTTGCAATTGTGACACAACACTTTCAATAAGCGCTGCGCAAGGATCCCTACGCACGCATCAGAAAAGTTGACTGAATCTATGCCCATATCAATCAAGCGGGTAATCGATTCGACCGCGGAATTTGTGTGCAGCGTCGACAATACTAAATGCCCTGTATTCGACGCTTCAACCGCGGCCTTTGCTGTTTCTTTATCACGCATTTCACCAATCAGAATGATGTCAGGGTCTGAACGCAAAAAGGAGCGCAATGCGGTTGCAAAGGTAAACCCTATTTTAGGGTTTACTTGCACTTGTTGAATTCTATTTTGCGTGATCTCAACAGGGTCTTCCGCGGCCCAAATGGATTTTCCAGGTTGATTCAGAACTGTCAAAATAGAGTGCAATGTGGTGGTTTTGCCAGAACCGGTTGGGCCTACCACAAGAAAGATACCGTGTGGCGCCCGGATCACGCGTTCAAGTCTTGCTCTAACATTAGGATGAAGGAATAAATCGTCTATCGACTTAGCATTCGCGTTAGAGAGTACTCGCATTACAATGGCTTCGCCGCCAACTGTAGGAACAGTTGCGACACGGATTTCGCATTTTCGGCCAGACGAGATAAACGACAATTTCCCATCTTGTGGCAATCGTTTTTCCGCTACATTAAGATTCGCCATGATTTTAATCCGCGCAACGATACCATCGTGCTTATCCCGCGTGATTCGATTGATATCGCGACAATCCCCATCAATTCGATAGCGGATCAAGGTAGGACCATCAACCTCCGGTTCGATATGAATATCAGAGACTCCCTGTTTAAGAGCATCTTCAAGCATTGTCGAGACAAATTGAATATTGGCCGGCGCATCGTCATTTATCCTAACACTGGCTAAATGCCTTTTCGGTGTAGCCCTTCGTTGTACTCGAGGCGTAGACATCTCTCCTGACGCATGAGCAGCGAACGTTTCCGCGCGTAAATACTTTTCAATATGCTCGGGCAAACTAACGGCAACTTCACACTTATCAAGTCCCAAGACTGATTGAACTTCTAATATCAATTCAGCATTGTTCGGTTTTCCCATTAACATGATAGGAATATGTGACTTGTTAGCAATCACCACGACTTGATTGCGAAGGGCGTACGACATGTTCAAGGAGTTTTCAAATTGAGGCACATAGTAGTCTTCGGGCGCATAGGAGATATAAGGAACTTGATAAAACATCGACAGCGACCTGCCAATATCCTCATCACTTATCTCCAACTTATGCTTTAAATGCGCGACGAGAGCCCCTAAACCAACATATCGTTTACGGTATTCGTCCAATTCCTCATGAGTTAAAAATCCCAAATTCACTAAGTAATCTAAAGGGCCTAAAGTGCCGCCTATTTCATGGTGGTATTTCATACCCAATAGCTTTGCAATATCAGTCGCAAGGGCTAAATCTTCCTCGTTGAATACATCATCTTGCTTATTGAGAACTTGCAAAACGCCGAGCACAACACCTGCATGCACTATAGGTACACACACTAGGTTAGTGGTGTGAAAATCACTCATTTCATCAAAATGATTATTGAACTGTAAACGAGGATGAATGCCCCGGATCACTTCATCATCATACGGATCTTCGACAATGATGGAACGCTGTGACGTTGCCACATACCCCGCGATGCTTTGCAATGTAAGTGGTACACTGATGCTTTCCAATTCTTTGCCTGTTTTCAATTGTGACACCAGTTCATGTTGGTGTAACTTGCGTTGGAAAATGCTCATCCGCTCCGCATTCAGCAGTCTCAAAATAATGATTTCAATATTGCGGTAGCCTTCAGACAGGGAAAGTTGCGAGTCTAGAATTTTTCGCACCTCTAGGATCATGCCGATCTGGTACGGGATATTGTCTGCAGAATTTTCTAATATGAGCATAACTTCCACCTTGAACTTCAGGCCCTAAATGCTTTGCGCTCACGTAGTAACATACAAGAACATTCACACAAGGCCTTAAGGTACCCATAAATACGCTGAGATTGTTTACATCGCAGCAATACATCCAAGACTAGTACATATCGGTACAAACGGGTAAAAATGTAGCAAAAAGGATACAGATACAGCCTAAAATCGGCGACTTCAGTGCCAAATACTGATGAGCGCCAATATCTGAGATACGCTTTTAGGTTAACGCTTCAATGGCTTCTTCCAAACGCTTTACACCAATAACGTCAATTCCTTGTATCGGCTGTTTGGGTCGGTTGGCAAATGGCACGATTGCACGTTTAAAGCCATGCTTAGCGGCTTCAGTCAAACGCTCTGTGCCATTCGGAACTGGACGTATTTCTCCGGCCAATCCCACTTCACCAAAAACGATTAAATCCCGTGCGAGAGGTCGATTCCTAAAGCTCGACACCATAGCGACTAATAAGGCCAAATCGGCGCCGGTCTCACTAACACGTACCCCCCCCACTACATTGGCAAAAACATCTTGATCATTCATTTGTATATTGCCATGTCGGTGTAATACAGCGAGCAACATCGCTAATCGATTCTGCTCCAATCCCACCGCGACTCTTCTGGGATTGTTAAGCTGGGTGTAGTCAACCAGCGCTTGGAGCTCTACTAGCAAGGGGCGCGTACCTTCCCAAACCACCATAACACTGCTTCCAGGTGACTCTACATCGTGACGGTTTAAAAAAATGGCCGACGGATTTTTTACCTCTTTTAAACCTGTCTCCGTCATCGCAAATACGCCCAGTTCGTTGACCGCACCAAAACGATTTTTGTGACTTCTAAGCGTTCTATAGCGATTGTCGCTGTCGCCATCCAGCATCATCGAACTGTCGATACAGTGCTCCAATACTTTAGGGCCGGCTAAGTGTCCCTCTTTCGTCACATGCCCCACTATAAACATGGCAATGTGGTTTTGCTTGGCGAAACGCGTTAAGAATGCAGCGCTTTCTCGCACTTGCGAAACGCTCCCCGGTGCCGATTGCACATCGGCCACATGCATCACTTGGATGGAATCGATTACCATCACTTGTGGTTTATGCTTTAACGCTAAATCGCAAATCGTATCGACGCTAGTTTCTGACAGAAGCGATAGTTTATCCTTAGGCAAACCTAACCGATCCGCGCGCAATGCAACTTGTTGCAAAGATTCCTCGCCGGTCACATACAAGGTATTCATCGATTGAGCGAGCGCGCACATGACCTGTAGTAACAAGGTACTTTTACCCGCTCCGGGTGACCCGCCTATCAACATAGCGGCGCCGGGAACAATCCCTCCGCCAAGCACTCGATCTAACTCTTGGAACGACGAAGAGAAACGCGGTAGATCGGTCAACACAATCTCGTTTAGGGGCGTAATTTGTGCTTGCGTTTGTCCCGCATAACCACTTAGATTACGGGAACCGGAATGATTGCTGGGTGCCAACACGACCTCTGAGATGGTGTTCCATGCGTTACAATCGTTGCATTGACCTTGCCATCGCGGGTACTCCGCGCCACAGTCAGAACAAACATATGCGGTTTTTCGTTTAGCCATGAAATCTCACGTTGGTTTATTTCGGTTTTATTGCCCAGTGAAAAGAATTTAGCTATGTCACTGGTGTAGATGAATAATTTGCCGATAAAGATTACAGGATTTAATCCCGTTGCTCTATCACATTTGTTTTAAAGGCAGCCTATTTAACAAGCATAATGAGCCCAGATATAAAAGAATACAGTGACCTGATTGAGCGATTGAAACCCATGATCAATGAACCTGAATTTAATCAGGTTCTCAATCAGGTTGCGAGCCATCTAAGCCGAGACAGACGCTTTCTATTAAAAATGGAGCTCAAGCGTTTGGCGCGTCCGTGTATCCGTGTCATCGATTTACGCGGCAAAGTAGATGGCGAGTGTGAGCTTTATGAACATGAAGGACGCCAGCATTACTTAGACAGCATCGCTCGCGAAGCATTTGAACAACAGGTGCGCATATTTGGGCAATACACACTCGGCGTATATGAAGCTGTGCATCGCACTGAAAACAACTTAAAGTTGATGCGAGAAGAAGCTGAAAACGCTCCCCTTGATGAAATCACGACACAAAAACAACCGTCTGAACGGTACATTGCGCCATTAACCACTTTAATGGCCTATCCAAAGCGTGACGATGAACGCATGAATTATGCGGTTGCACTGGAGCTATTCACTGAACACAACAATAGTGTTCTAGCCACCAGTATCGATATTTCTCGCTCGGGTATGCGAGTAAAACTCAATTCAGACTATTTGTTTAAGCCTAACGAAAAGCTATCTGTCTACTTTCGCGGCATGGAAGCAGAATATGCGTTGGACAAGCGTCACGGTATCAGTTACCAAATCGTTGAAATTGAGCGTATTCAAAAAGAACAGCGTCTGCGTTTAAAGCGCTTAGCAGAAGACAAAAATCCTCAATTCGACGATTTCTTAGAGAAATTTATTCACGGTAACAAACGTCGTTACAAAGTGAATATGGACAACACCTTGGCTGCCATCAAAAGCAAAACGTGCGAGCAGTATTACACCCCGCGTTTTCCTTCGCTGCCGATTTTTATCGACTGCATAGAAGAACGCTATATACCGCGTTACGCCATGCTCAATGACGCTAATCGAAACACCATACAATATTGGACTGACGAATTAGACAAATTCCGTATTGGTTATCTGTGTAACCATGATCGAGTTGCCAATATCGCTGAAGCGCCGCAGGGCCAGCGCGAATGCTTTGTCTTTACCTTTACGCACGTAAAAGATGGCAAAATTTACTATTATTCGGCCAGTATGGATGAACTTGATCGTCACCACAGTTTACGTTCTGTATTTCTCGGCTTCGGCGCTCGAAAAGTCAGTTGGCGAGTGTTTAAACTTCAGTTGACCGATGTTACGCCTGAGCAAGCCCATGTGCCGTTGTCGATCCCAGATTCAGTCAGTGACGCGGTAAAACGTCAAAACAACCCACCGGCCCCCCGCTTAATGGCGAGGCTGAAAAATTTAAAACATATTTTATTAGTCACCGACGTTACCTCTGAATGGGGTCAGCAGTGCTATGAGCGACAACCGATAAAGCGTTCTGAATTAGCCAAATTGAAAATATTCGGTCACCCGCGCAATAAGCCACCTGCAGATGTAAAGACCTTCCGTTTTAAATATTTGGAACAACGTGTCGAGACCCGTTACCAATTGCGCTCACGCGTTGAAATTCAATTTGATGACATCACATTATCGGGAGTCAGCGAGGATGTCTCAGTACAAGGGCTTCGCATTGAGCTCGATAGCTTTTTTCATGGTGACATTAACAGTCGTATTGTCTTAGCATTTCCTCATCTGCAAAAAATCACCAAGAAATACTCGCTAGACAACCTAAAATACCGCGTGATCAATATCAGCAATGATCGCAACGTCCTTCATCTAAAGGTCATTAACGAAGACGGTAATGTGGCTAAATTGTTCTTCGAAGATTTAATAAAACATAATAAAAGCCGCATGAAGGCTTACGCAGATGATGAAGAAATTCCAGGCATTGGTCATGCTCTGCGCTGTATGTATGCGAAAAATGTCGAGAACATTGCCTTTTTCATTCGCAAAGAACAAGGCCAATATGTGCCTGACACAGTAATTGATCATGGACAAAGTTCCCGCATTGCCAAACTTGGTGAGCAATTCGCGGAACCCGGACAATTTAACCTTGAATTTTTGTATCGTGACCGCTCAAGAGAATATTCATTTATTCAAGAAGCAATAACACAATTGCGAATTGAACCGAATCCATTGCACCGTGAGTTATTTATCGCCTTTAACCCGACAGCAACCGAATTAAACGAAGCAATTAAGCCTCGCTTTGCGGAACAGTTCCTCGACAACACTCAACGGGAACAATTTATCCATAGTGCGCTAAGAAGTGGACAATTCATTGCTTTACATGTGTATATGGCACTCACAGGAAGACCCGATTTAGAACTGCTGCAATCAGAGTTTAACTACGTCAGTGTTTATGCCATTCACCGCGCCAAAGAGCTGGAAGAGCAACTTTGGAATATCGGAGCAATGGGTAACCTCATTGATATCACTGATGAAGTGATGTACCGGTACGGTTTTAATAGCCAGCAAATCAGTGATAATTACCGCTCGCCCAGCAGTATAGTGGTCGAAACCGATAATATAGAGGCATTGTTGCGTCAGTAACGCAAATACATTAACGCAGTATCAAGCCCACCCCACTGGATATTCGTATCAGCTTGTTGTTGAACGATAGGTTTAGCTTTAAAAGCGACGCCTAGCTTGGCCGTATTCATCATAACTAAATCGTTTGCACCATCACCCATTGCCACCGTTTGCTGTGGTGAAATTTGCCATTTTTGTGCCAGCGACGATACCGTTTCAGCTTTCACATTAGCATCCACTATTCGGCCCTCGACCTCTCCGTTCAATGTATTGCCTTCAAGTGCCAATACGTTTGCAACCGCATCATCAAGACCAAAGCGCTGACGTAAATGGTCGGCAAAGTAGGTGAACCCACCTGATGCGATTGCAGTGCGCCAGCCCTTTTGCTGTAGTACATTTAACAATCGAACGAGACCCGGCATAATCGGCAGTCGATGCTTTATCTGTTGCAGTGTTTCCACAGGTAGACCTTTCAAACAAGCCACTCGCGAACGCAAGCTTTCAGCGAAATCAAGCTCTCCGCGCATCGCCCGTTCGGTAACCTCAGAAACAGCTTCTCCTACACCAGCAAGTTTCGCTATTTCATCAATACATTCGCACGCAATAACCGTACTATCCATGTCCATCACCAAAAGACCTGGCTGGGCAAGAGTCGGTGCATTAGCTGTTATCGAAAGATCGATACCATAACGCGTCGCAATCGACATCACTAGTTGCTGCTCGCTTTCACTAAGCGCTCCCGATAACGGAAAAACAAGTCCAACTCTCGCTACGTTAAAATCACTTAGTGGGTGAACATAAAATCCGGCTATGCTGCAAATGTCAAAGATCTCACGATAAATTTCGCTCACCAAAGCCCAAGTCGGCGCATCAATAACGACGTGCAACCAATCCAATGACTGCCTCGCTGATAGGTCCTTACAGGATTTCCAAGCGCCAGACTCGGTCAGAGTGAAAAACATGTCGCCAATCGATGGTTCGACCATAGATTGAAAACTAACGTAGCTGCAAAGCTCATGCTCTGACTGGAGAGAAAAAGTCACTAAATTGTCGACATTCACTGCTATAAATTCTAAACAAATCGCTGGTTTAGCAGAGTCTACAGAATGCGCATGTAACTTGAAACAACCCTTGGCAATTATTCTTGATTAGCTTAATGTGATGTCTTTGTTTTGCGGAAGTTGATGTTTGGCTATAAAAACCCACAGCACCTATACCGTCTATAAGCGTATAGCGAACTTATTATTAATCACCATAGGCGTAGCTGTTGGTGCAAACTTGTGGTGGGTAAACAAAACACAAACAACACAATTTTATTCAGTACAAGCCCAGCAATTAGGTAGAAGTCTAGTCCAGCAAAAGGCCCTAGACTTGACACATTTTGTCGAAGAGAGTGACTCTACATCGCTTCAACTATCGCTTGAGCAGTTATTGTCAGATCCGCATGTAACAGCAGCCAGTATTTATGATTTCAGAGGGAGAGTGCTAGCTAACGTTGGCTATAAAGATGGCTTTGTCGCTTTCTTCAAACAGCAAAAACAGTCCCCCCTTACCTTTGTTGCCAATATTGAAAGAACATATTCGTCCTTGCCGGAGAGTGAATCGTCAGATACAACTAACCCGGAGAAGCAAATCATTGGCTACCTGCAAGTTGAACTTGACCCTCAAAGTGTCATGGCACATCACAATAAGTATCAAGAACAACTCAACAAACAACGCATTGTATTTATGATACTTGCGGCTTTAGGCGCACTGTATATTACACGAGCGTTCTACAAATTACGGTTTCGCTTTCATAGACAATTACGCGCCAAGCAACGACTAGGCAAACAGCGCTAGATAATTATTGCTGGTCTTTTGACACACTGTAGTGAAATCTTCCTCAAGCAACTCTGACACTGTACGCGCAACCTTTACGACTTGCGCAGGCGTATTCCTTTGCCCCTGAAAACCACACAGCGGCATATCGGGCGAATCGGTCTCTAAGACAATCGCGTCCAAGCCTATCTGGCGAATCGCGTCTCGTGTTTTTTGCGCACGTGGATATGTAATAGTGCCGCCGATACCTAATAGAAATCCTCGCTCAACATATTGCTTGGCCAAATCTATCGATCCGGAGAAGGCGTGAATAATGCCGCGCCCAACAAAACGTGACTCAGATAAGCGTTGATGAATGAGATGGTGTGTTTTGCGTGCGTGTACTATCAATGGCTTTTGATGATTTTGCGCCAACTGAACATGACGCTCAAACACCGCTAGTTGACGTGCTATATCGACTACAATGACAGCATCTAGCCCGCATTCCCCCACTGCGCTAATGGATTGGGTATGCTCACTCAGCAATGCATCAAGTCGCTGCAACTGAGTCGCCAAATCCTGTTGTGATATGCTATCCAAGAAATAAGGGTGCAACCCCAACGAAATGTCGATTTCCGGCTGTTGTGCGGCCGCTAATAATGCGTCCCATCGAGACGCAATGGTACCGGGAATATGCATACGCATAACACCGGCAGCCTGCGCTGCTTGCATGACCGCATCACGGTCACTGTCGAATGCGTCTAAATCAAGGTGGCAGTGACTATCGATTAGGGCATTAGGCGCTGTGTTTGCCATTGGCCTTCTAAATCGAGCGTATATTCAAACCGATCATGCATACGGTGTTCGCCTCCTTGCCAAAACTCAATGAGGTGTGGTTTAACTCGATAGCCTCCCCAAAAGTCTGGCACGGGAACTTCTCCTTCGGCAAACTTCTGCTTTAACTGTGAAAACTGGGTCATTAACAGTTCACGCGTTGAGATGGGCTGACTTTGTTTCGATGCCCATGCTGCCAATTGGCTCTCTTTTGGCCGAGATAAAAAGTATTTCGCCACGGCACTGCGCGATAAAGGTATGGCCTCACCGCACACGCGAACTTGCCGTTCCAGTAAGTACCAAGGGAAATGCAGTGAGATCTTAGCGTTTTGCTTGAGTTCTCTGGCTTTACGGCTGCCAAGGTTTGTAAAAAACACAAAACCTTCATTGCTGACATCTTTGAGCAGTACTATGCGCTGTGATGGCTGTCCGTGTTCATCCACTGTTGCCACAGTCATTGCGGTAGGATCAGGGATTTGACTGTCAACCACGTCTTTTAACCAGCGGTTAAACAAGTCTATCGGATCGTTAGTAAGATCCTGCTCAGTTAAACGCCCTTGCTTGTAACTTCTACGAATACTCGCCAGATCGCTCATATTATTGCCTTAGTTGTCTGTATATCCCAGTGAGCGCAACGCTCGCTCATCGTCGGCCCACCCGCTTTTAACTTTAACCCACAGCTCTAAGAACACTTTGCTATCGAACAGGTTTTCCATGTCTTTTCTAGCTTCTGCACCGATTTTCTTAAGGTGGGAACCACCTTTTCCGATCACCATGCGTTTTTGTGACTCGCGTTCTACCAGTATAAGGCCACCTATCCTTAACATGCCATTGTCCGTTTGCAGAAACTGTTCGATTTCAACAGTAACGGAATAAGGTAGCTCATCGCCGGTAAATCGCATTAGTTTTTCGCGGATGATCTCTGCTGCCATAAAGCGACTAGAACGGTCGGTAATGTAATCTTCAGGGAAATAAAACTCACTGTCTGGCTGCGCATCTATGACTAGCTTACGCAATGTGTCGACGTTTTTACCTGACTTACTGCACACCGGAATAGTGTGCTGAAACTCAAACTTTTTATTCAGTGTTTGTAGCTGCTCTATTAGTGCGCTTTCTTGTTCGATTTTGTCAATCTTGTTGACGACCAACCAGCAGGGTAATTTAGACTGGCGGATCTTGTTTAACACCATCTCATCATCTTCTGTCCAGCGCGTCCCCTCTACGACAAAAAGGACCAAACTGACCTCGCCTAAAGAACTTGAGGCAGCTCTATTCATTACGCGATTAATGGCTCGTTTCTCTTCGCTGTGCAGACCGGGTGTATCGACATAGATAGTTTGACAATTATCGCGTGTATCAATACCTAAAATCCGGTGACGAGTCGTTTGTGGCTTACGAGAGGTAATGCTGACTTTTTGCTCTAACAATTGGTTTAGAAGTGTTGATTTGCCGACATTGGGTCGGCCTACAATTGCCACCATACCACAGCGTGTTGCGTGTTCTGACATTAGGATACCTTCGTATTGATATGCGCTAACATCAGTTGCGCAGCATGCTGTTCAGCTTTTCGACGACTACTCCCGATGCCACTGGTTGTCTGGTCGACATTATTGACGTTGCAATCAACATAGAATGTTTGAGCATGATCCTTGCCTTCAATGTTGGTCACTTCATACTCGGGTAACGGCAAACGGCGCGACTGCAGGTATTCTTGTAATTGGGTTTTAGGATCTTTCGGATGTGCATTGGGGTCTAACTGCTCAATACGATTATCAAGCAAGTTTAAAATTACCTCTTCACACACTGCCACATCCGCATCCAAATAAATGGCGCCAAATATAGCTTCAACCGCGTCTGCGATGATTGAACTGCGCCTATGACCACCGCTTTTAAGTTCCCCCGGGCCGAGTAAAATCCAATCTCCCAGGGCAAATTCTTTTCCTATTTGCGCCAGCGTCTCGCCTTTAACAAGGCTCGCGCGCATGCGCGTTAACTTACCTTCAGGTATATCAGGATAGCGTTCAAACAGAGCGCGAGCGACTACCATGCCTAAAATGGCGTCCCCCAGAAACTCTAGTCGTTCATTGTGATCTTTAGCAGCACTTCTGTGCGTCAACGCCTGTTGCAACAATTCAACGTTGGTAAACGAATAACCGACGTGTTTTGCAATATGCTTTGAAGCCGCTTGAATATCTGTCATCAAGATTTATCCCGAATGTTGCACACATCAAATGTGCTTACTCGATACCACCAACACGGTTAAATCGAACGCCTGTAGGAACCCATTGAGGTAAGAAGCTGTCGGCACTGCGTTCAAACTCAAAACTAATCCAAATCGCAACGGCCTGCCCTACTAAATGTTCATCTTTTACGAATCCCCAGAAGCGACTGTCTGTGCTGTTCTCGCGATTGTCTCCCATTACAAAGTATTCATTTTCAGGAACAATCCATTGGTTCAAACGCGTACCCGGTTGCTGATAAAAACGTGATGGATGGATCATGCGCTGTGGATTACGCAAAATATCATGTGTCACGTTACCTAGCTTTTCACTGTAACGTTCTAATCGCGTCATATCTTGCACAAACTCATCATTACTCACGTAGGTCAGTGGCACCGCGTAGGTGTCTGCACACTCGCTGCCGGGTTCACACGCTGGGGTTATGAAAATCTGCTTATTTCGATATTCGATCGTGTCACCGGGCATGCCAATAACGCGCTTAATATAATCAATACTTGTGTCTTCTGGGTATTTGAACACCACAATGTCGCCACGTTCCGGCTTGCCCGTTTCTAAAAATTTATGACGAACAACCGGATCTTTTAAACCATAGGCGAATTTCTCAACTAAGATAAAATCCCCTACTAAAAGGGTTGGCATCATTGAGCCAGACGGGATCTGAAAAGGTTCATAGATAAAAGAGCGCAACACCAACACAAAAGCAATCACCGGGAATATTTGTTTCGCGGTATCCACTACATAAGGATCTTTAACCGGCTCATCAATTACGCCAGCTTCACTCACTGATACGTGGCCAGTCGCCACCTGCAATTGTCGCTTCTTTGCGAAAAAAAGGGCATCGACTAACCAAATAACACCCGATAACACGGTTAGCAGTACTAAAATCAATGAGAAATAATTGGCCATTACTTACCTACTTTCAACACGGCTAAGAACGCATCTTGCGGTAACTCGACATTACCGACTTGCTTCATGCGTTTTTTACCTTCTTTTTGCTTCTGAAGAAGCTTCTTCTTACGGCTCACGTCACCACCATAACACTTTGCGATAACGTTTTTACGTAATTGCTTAACCGTACTGCGCGCAATCACGTGATTACCAATTGCAGCCTGTATCGCAATATCAAACATCTGTCGTGGAATAAGCTCACGAAGCTTATCCACTAGCTCGCGACCACGATGCTGTGCATTATCTCGGTGAGTGATGACGGCTAGTGCATCAACGCGCTCGCCGTTAATCAAAATATCCAAGCGCACCATATCGGCTGCATTAAATCGCTTAAAGTTATAGTCTAATGAAGCAAATCCACGGCTGGTTGATTTCAATCGATCGAAGAAATCCAAAACCACTTCGGCCATAGGCAAATCATAGGTTAACGCGACCTGCTTGCCATGATACGTCATGTTGACCTGCATCCCCCGCTTCTCTACGCACAACGTTATTACGTTGCCTAAATACTCTTGCGGCACAAGAATATGCGCTTCAACAATCGGTTCACGAATTTCATCGATATCATTCACTGCAGGTAACTTCGACGGGTTGTCTACCTGAAAAGTTTCACCTTTGGTGGTAACTACTTCATACACTACCGTTGGCGCTGTCGTGATCAGATCAAGATCGTATTCACGCTCTAAACGTTCCTGAATGATTTCCATGTGCAACATACCCAGGAATCCAATACGGAATCCAAAGCCCAGAGCTGCAGAGCTTTCTGGCTCGTAAAACAGCGAGGCGTCATTGAGGCTCAATTTAGCCAAGGCATCTCGAAAATCTTCATAATCATCAGAGCTGACAGGGAATACACCGGCATAAACCTGTGGTTTAACTTTTTTGAAGCCAGGCAGTGGCTTTTCAGCAGGGTTGCGCGCTAGCGTAATAGTATCGCCAACCGGAGCACCATGAATTTCTTTAATACCGGCAATAACAAAGCCCACTTCTCCGGCTTTAAGTTCATTCGTTTCAAGCGCTTTTGGCGTGAACACACCAATTTTATCCACTTGGTGAACCTGCCCGTTTGACATTATTTGGATCTTATCTTTTTTCGATAATGAACCTTCAACGATACGAACCAATGACACAACGCCTTGATAGTTATCGAACCAAGAGTCAACAATCAACGCTTTCAACGGCGCGTCAATATCGCCCTCCGGAGGAGGTATACGTTTCACAATTTCTTCTAAAACGTCACTAATACCGACACCTGTTTTTGCGGAACAACGTACCGCGTCTATGGCATCAATACCCACAATGTCTTCTATTTCTTCCGCTACCCGCTCAGGTTCGGCTTGAGGCAAATCGATTTTGTTAAGGATTGGCACGACTTCCATATCCATATCAATCGCTGTATAGCAATTAGCAAGCGTTTGCGCTTCCACCCCTTGACCAGCGTCAACAACTAACAGCGCGCCTTCACACGCAGCCAAAGAGCGAGATACTTCATACGTGAAATCGACATGCCCCGGCGTATCAATGAAATTCAATTGATAGGTTTCGCCATCTAGCGCGGTGTAGTTCAACGTCACGCTTTGTGCTTTGATGGTGATACCACGTTCACGTTCCAAATCCATAGAATCGAGTACTTGTGCGGCCATTTCTCTATCACTGAGGCCACCACATGTTTGAATAAGTCGATCGGATAATGTGGATTTTCCGTGGTCGATATGAGCGATGATACTAAAATTACGTATATGCTTATGCTGCATTGCGTTTGAAACTACCTGATAAAATTGAAAAGGATATTTGAGAGACTCAAAAACTGCTGAATTTTACTCGTTACTGAGCAGGAAAGCTAGGATATGTTGCCCTGAGACGGAGGGTCTAGCACTACACCCAGTAATTGAGGCTGGTAATGTTGTTGTTCACGTTGCTTTAAATGGCGCGATAAGCGGGAGAAACTAAACAAACATGTTAAGACCGTAGCCAATAATACCCAGCCTTCATGCTCAAGTTGGAACATCGGCAGTAAGTGGGAAAACAGCATCACCGATATGATGAGTATGATCAAAGGCAACATATACAGCATAAAGGAAGCACTCAATAAGGCATCTTCTTGTATACCCAATCTCACTCTACTGCCTACACTAACCGGTAAATCCGTTTTAAAACGCAACGCTTCTACCTTCGGAGCCAACGCTCGCGCGACGATACCGGTCCCGCAATCATCGTTTGCATGACACGCATTACAGGTCGATTTTATCTGGGTTTGAACCGTTATCCAGCCATTATCAACTGCAACGACTTCCCCCATTTCCTCTACCATCTGATCTACTCTATACGTGGCGATAATGACATGGCTATTTTATTAGCCGTTTGCGGCGGTATTTCACCCACCACCGACACCAACAGTTTCCCGTCCGTTCGAGTGAGCACAGATTTCGACTCATGTTTATAAACATGATTTTGCAACTGTGTGTTGGCTGAAGGCATTACGTACACTGAAACATCAACTAACCCATCGCTTAGCATGGCGTATTCTACTACTTGCCCAGTTACTTGCAGTCGATGCGTATTGCGCTTTATTTCAGACATGCCCACCGGTATGTACGCCAGTTGCCAATTATGCTGATGATGACGCGCTGGCACCCCAGTGACTTCCGGCAACATGTCATGGTTAATGCGAGCAAAATATTCATCCGGCTGCTCAGATAGCGACATTTGGGTGACTTGGATTTGTTTGAGTAACTGGCCATTTTGTTCCAGCATGTTCATTTTCAACGGCATGCCGCTATCTTCGTCGATCCACAATTGATACGCAAAACGCGAGTTATCTTTACTGACAATGCGGATTTGCTGGGCAGCCCTGCCCGAAATACGCCCACGCCCGACAGCTATAAAATCGTAACCTTTTTGCAGCTCCAATGGGGATGTCAGTAATTGCCCTGGGAATGGACCATCAATCACGTCACCATACAGACTGTAGGGTGCTTCATCGGGCTCAAATACACTGATGACACGATTAACCCGAATAAATTCTTTACCCGGCCCATTCAAAATACTGAGCTGTTCCATGTTCACGCCATCATCAAACACGCCATGACGCCACATGTATGGGACGGTATCTAAACCCGGTCGGTTTACGACCATAGATACCTGATAATTTTTACCTGCAATCGCATCCGCCATAGTCAACAACCATTCAGTACCACTTTGCTTGTCAGTAGCATCCACCATTGGTGTAGCTTGTTGCGCGTATACAGATAACTGAAACATAAAAGCCGCTGTGACACTCAAATACACAGCGGCTTTTTTAATCGTTTTCAACAACATATTGTCCTAAGGCCCCTTAAGGCTGAGTTTCATCCTCAGATGCTTCCTTTTCTTGCTCTGCCGTTACTGCCTGTGGCAGTTGCGCCTGTTTCAATTGAAGTTGGCGCTGATGATCCGCTATGAGGGCATTTAACTGGCGACGTTGTTCAAGTAACGCCTCCATGTCATTTCTTTGCACTGTGCGCGTTTGTTCTAAACTCACCGGCGCTAAACCGCCTTGTGGTCCAGCAATAGGAGGCGCCGTCATGAACGGTTGCTCATCTACCGGTGCATTATAGTTTTGCACACCTAAAACAGCGACAGCGGCTACTGATGCTGCGACTAAGAACTGCCCCGACTGCTTCACCAGTGGCACAACGTTACCGACCAGCGGAATATCCTCCCACGAGCGTTTTTTCGGCGCTAACACCGTAGGCTCTTCAGCCAGTGCTTCAGCAACTTTAGCGGAGATATCGAATTGCGGCTGAGTACACTCGCCTCGCATCATATCGCCTATGGCGTGGTATCGACACCACTTTGCGTGAAGTTCACTGTCTTGACTCAGTGCATCTATCAGCTCGCCCCGTTCATCGCGTAATTCACCATCAACGAATGCAGATAAATTTTCTTGCTGTTGGGTCATAAAACTCTCTTTTTAGACTCGCGCTACTATACTAACGTTTGTAGAAACAATCATCAATTCTGCATTAATGGTTGAATCACCTTATCTATCGCTTCCCGCGCTCGGAATATTCTCGATCGAACCGTGCCGACCGGACATTCCATAACTGCGGCTATTTCTTCGTAACTTAAGCCTTCAAGCTCTCGTAACGTGATCGCCATGCGTAAATCTTCTGGCAATCGGTCTACCACTTTATGCAACATCGTCTCGATTTCATTCGATAACAGCGTTCTTTCTGGCGTACTGTTATCGTGTAACGCCTCACCGCCATCATAATAATCGGCTTCTTGCGCGTCGATGTCACTGCCGGGAGGCTTACGCCCCTGCGACACTAAGTAATTTTTCGCAGTATTTACTGCAATTCGATAGAGCCACGTGTAAAAGGCACTATCTCCCCTAAAACTCGGCAACGCACGATATGCTTTAATAAAAGCCTCTTGCGTTACATCGGCTACATCCCCCGAATTTTTTACATATCGGCTAACCAGATGCATAACCTTATGTTGGTACCTTACAACCAAAAGGTTGTACGCGTTCTTATCTCCGCGCTGTACTTTCTCTACCAACTGTTGATCTGTAATTTGCTCACTCATTTGAGCCAACTCTCCTTACTACATTACTGCACGGCTCATGCAAGCAACTAAATAGACTTTGGTGTTCATGAAAAGTTCGATAATATTTTAAAAAACTTAATCCTCGCTGAACGACGCTTTTCATTTGAACATAGATAATACCTGTCGCGACGCGTTAATAGTAGAACTGACGCTGAAATAAAAAATGTGAATGACCATCGCAACAACGCACAGAGCATGGAGTAAAATACTCGCCGCGACATCCAGAATACGTTGTATACTGCAAAAAATGCGTTAACGCTGAACCGCGTTCTGTCAATTCGCGATCAAAACACACATTAGCTTGATAACAGTAACAATATAGGTCGGTAATCCCCTAATGCCAGCAAATAAAAACTCACACTCTGCCAAGAAAGCGTCGATTGAAAACAATATTGAGCATCAGTGCGATGTACTTATTGTCGGCAGTGGCGCTGCTGGTTTGAGTTTAGCTCTCTCTTTGGCAGATCATTGTCAGGTTATCGTTCTCAGCAAGAGTGACCGCAATGAAGGGGCAACTCGGTATGCCCAAGGCGGTATTGCTGCTGTGTTTGATGAAGATGATAGCATCGATGCGCATGTTAGAGATACGCTAGACGCAGGCGCCGGACTGTGTGACGAAGCCGTGGTTCGCTACACGGCGGAAAAAGGTAAAACCGCTATGCAGTGGTTAATTAACTTCGGCATGCCCTTTGATACCGAAACTAGCGCCGATGGCGAAACTCGTTACCACCTCACACGGGAGGGTGGGCATAGCCATCGCCGCATCCTTCATGCTGCCGATGCCACCGGGCAAGCGGTTCAACTCACGCTCAATGAAGCGGCCAACCAGCACCCGAACATTCACATTTTTGAACGCTACAACGCCATCGATTTGATCATGTCTCAAGGCTCTGAGCCAAACGACAAAAGATGTATCGGTGCCTATGTTTGGTCACGTAACAATGAGCACGTTGAAGTTATTCGCTGCCGTTTCGCCGCACTCGCTTCTGGTGGAGCCAGCAAGGTATACCAATATACGTCCAACCCTGACGTATCCAGTGGTGACGGTATTGCGCTAGCCTGGAGAGCTGGCTGCAGAGTCGCTAACATGGAGTTTAATCAATTCCACCCGACCTGTTTATTTCATCCAGAAGCTGGCAATTTTCTCATTACTGAAGCGCTACGCGGTGAAGGTGCCATTTTGTGTCATGCAGACGGTACCCGCTTTATGCATAAATTTGACTCGCGTGAAGAGTTAGCTCCGCGAGATATTGTGGCGCGTGCGATAGACTTTGAAATGAAGCGTCTAGGGGCGGATTGCATGTACTTGGACATCAGTCACAAACCATCAGATTTCATCGTTAAACATTTCCCCAATATATACCGCAAGTGTCGCTCGTTAGGTATCGACATTACACGTCAGCCGATTCCTGTAGTGCCAGCAGCACATTACAGTTGTGGCGGAGTCGTCACCGACCTAAATGCCAAAACAGATATTGAAAACCTGTATGCCGTTGGAGAAGTTGCCTATACCGGCTTGCACGGAGCAAACCGAATGGCAAGTAATTCATTGCTAGAATGCATTGTGTTTGCACACGCTGCTGCTGACCATATCAAACAACATCTGCACAATGACGTAGCAAGCCCTGCCATAGCACCATGGGATGAGAGCCGGGTAACCAATTCCGACGAAGAAGTTATCATCCAACACAACTGGCACGAGTTACGGTTGTTTATGTGGGACTACGTCGGCATAGTTAGAACCGACAAACGTTTGGAGCGCGCATTGCGTCGTATACAAATGTTGGAGCAAGAGATCGATGAATATTACGCAAATTTTCGCATCAGTAATAACCTGTTGGAACTGAGAAACTTAGTGATGGTTGCAGAGCTCATTGTGCGGTGTGCAATTGAACGCAAAGAAAGTCGCGGTCTACATTACAACATTGATTACCCTGATTTACTGCCAGACAGCAAACCAACGATATTAGTGCCTCGTAAAAAAGCCCCACTCGCGAGCGGTACACTGCAAACCTATGCGTAGCTTATATCGCCAATCATGCACACTCAAAATGAACAAACAGTACCGTACAGCTTTATCCCAGCGATTCGAATTGAAACGTTCCATCGATAATGGGCCTTTTCGATTCTGCTAAGGCGTTATCCGCTACCACATCTTGTCTATTCACTAACAAAAATGGGTGCTCCCCATCGCGTCCTAATTCGAACTCTCGGGTATACAGAGATACCTGACACGGCAGTGGAGCTGGCGCAATAAAACGATTTTCAATTCGATTTAATGAGTGTTGCGGACCAGCGTTTTTACTCAACGCCGACATACATAATGACAAGGTATGCATTCCATGTGCTATTGGCTGCTTAAACCCCAATACCTTTGCGGTAATAGACCATAGATGGATCGGATTATAATCACGACTTAACTTGGCATACCGCCGCCCTGCATTTTTCGCTAACGAAATATCTAATAATTTGGTTCCCAGTCCCATAACGCTTGGTCGGTCATCGCGGTTTGATGTTGGTCGAGAAGATGCCATGCGATATAAATAATCACTTGTCGCAGAGTACACCTCTTTGCCTTCACTACTTGCTGTTATATTGACGGATACCACCGCGCCTTTCTCATGTCGCTTAAGCGCGCTAATTTCAGCTCTTAACGAATAATCAGCAGGATGTAATGGCGACACTATTTGAACTTGATTGGCAATGTGTACCAACCCCATCACAGGAAAGGGAAAGGATTTGTCCAACAAACAGCCGAGTTGAAGTTCCAGCCCAAGCACTTGTAAAAAACAGGGGTGCAGTGTGTTCTCTTGCCAGTCATGCATTTGGTTAAATGTCTTTACACGAGACACTATATCATTCCACATGTACGAACGTTCCAGTCTTAATCCTGCAAACGTCACAGACGGAGAGGCCGGTAAGAGCGCCTCTATTCGAGTACGCTCGGCTTTTTTAAATGCTGCTTTGATCAGTTGTGAAAAAGACATAGTTGCTACTACCTTTCATATTGACTACGAACAATGCAGAACCCAAGTATCCGCCGCGCATTATCGTCTAGTTTATATGCTGCAAGTGCGAGTACTTTTCGCTCTTTGATAACATTTGTACTATTTGAAATCAGACTTAGCCAGATGACCCAAGGAGACACGCGAGAAGTGTGGCAAACCCGCCAATGATGGGAAAACGATTCTTTCTCAGACACAAGCGCTACCATTCCCTGCTCATCAATGCTTATTTGTAGCGTTTTCTGTGGCGTCAACGCCATGTTGATATTCACTATCAGCAGAAATATGGATAGGGCTATCGTCCCTTGAAACCACCATTCAGTATGTCCCAAGTCTCGTAATGACCATAACGGGCCTATCATCAAAATGAGCAACAAGATGATACGTTGAGTAGGTGAAAAGCCTGTGACGTAACTAAAACTAGACCTTAACACGCGAGAGAATATGCTTGATCATCGCATCCAGTTCAGGATCATCACAGGCTTGATGCCCCATAAACCAAGCAAACAAATCGGGATCATCAGACGTCAAGAGGCGCTCAAATTGTTCCTGCTGAGCATCGTCTAAGTCGTGAAATCCGGTTTCCACGAACGGCATGAGTAACACATCTAATTCAAGCATACCTCTGCGGCACGCCCATTTGAGGCGGGCATATCTTTTTTCCGAAAACATAAATTCTCTCATCACTAAAGATGGCCGCAATATACCATGTCAATTCCCACATGTTTACTGTTCCCTTCATACAGCGTCTCAGCGTTCGATATTCGGGTAAATCAAGCTTGTTATCACCTTATTAATCCTCATAATGTGCGGTAACGATGTTCAAGCGAGTAAAAAAATGACAAAGCCCATAGCACTGAGTGACAACTTCTTTTGTCAACTGAATGATATCGGCGTAATTGCAATCACAGGTGAACAAGCTTCAAGTTACATACAAGGGCAAGTAACGTCTAATGTCACAAGGTTGAAAGAGAACTCTGCTCAACGAACAAGCCACTGTGACTTTAAAGGTAAAATGTGGAGCAATGGAATATTACTCCCCATTCTCAACGGGTTTCACTACGTATGTGAACGCGGCGCCTTGAGTAGTAGCCTTAGAGAGCTCAAAAAATATGGCGTATTTTCAAAAGTTTCAATCGAGGATGTCAGTGATTCCTTGCAGTTTTGGGGTGTATGCGGTGCAGACGCAGGCCAAGCACTTGCGCAGCAATATGGCACAGTTCCAGCTTCCAACATGGCGTGCAATTTCATGGATAATGGTTGGCTGATCAATGTCAGTGGTGACTACGGCCCTCGCTATTTGCTTGCCAGCTCCTCAGCACAACCTGCTATTGAGTTTCCCGATAACATTGCAAAGATGCCGGCCTCTCACTGGACAGCGATGAATATTATTGAGGGTATCGCACTCGTCAGTGAACAAACTAGCAACGAATATGTGCCACAGATGCTAAACCTCCATGTTCTCGATGCCATAGATTTCAAAAAAGGCTGCTATATGGGGCAAGAGGTTGTGGCGAGAACACGCTATTTGGGTAAAAACAAACGCGCGACATACTTACTGATTGGCAAAAGTGAACACGCAGATTCGATAAACATCCAGCCGGGTGATATGCTTGAAAAAGCAGTCGGTGACAATTGGCGTCGAGGTGGAACTGTGCTGAATGTAGCTTCAGTAGGCAATGAGATTGCGCTACTCGCGGTATTGAGTAATGACAGTACCATTGGCGAAACCTTGCGTCTGAAAGCGTCTCCCGAAGACAAATTGACTATCACATCGCTTCCTTATGCGGTGGAAAACTAACTGGTAATTGAATGATTGAAAAAAATAGCGTAGTGAAAATGCACTACACCGTGAGTACTACCGAAGCCGTAGAAATAGATTCATCGCGCAGTGGTGAGCCATTAGAATTTTTATATGGGCATGGTTTTTTAGTTGTAGGCTTGGAAGAAGCCTTAGCCGGCAAACAGCAAGGGGATACGTTCGAAATTACCGTTGCGCCTGAGAAAGCCTATGGTGAGCGTCACGATAATTTGGTTCAAGCTGTGCCAAAGAATATGTTTGAAGGTATGGATGTATCCGTTGGAATGTCTTTTCGCGCAACAACTGATCACGGCGACCAATCGGTTATCGTCATTGATGTTACCGATGATGAAGTCGTAGTTGATGGCAACCATCCGTTGGCTGGTGTGACACTTAATTTTGACGTAGAAGTTGTGGGTGTTCGCGAGGCCACTAGTGAAGAGATTGCACATGGCCATGTTCACACTGCCGGAGGCTGTGGACACAACCACTAAGCACTTAATTCAGTATCAAGGGCAAGATAAAGGCTTACCAGAAGCGTTCTCATAAACGCCGTCTTTATTTTTGTCCTTGCTGGATTTCACTCGCCCTTGCAATCCTAACGAAAGCCCTCGAGCGTATTTTGCCTTTTTGTTTTTATGACAAAATACGAGTTCTGCTGCAGTATTTGAACCGCCGCTCGCAAGAAATATAAGCTCAGAATTCGGGCCATATAATTTGTTTACATCACTGATGGCGCTGGATGAAACCAGGATTTCCTCATTAGCCCCCCGACTGCCGTCACCGTCAGCATCGATAAATACCATTTTCGGATCACTCCAATTAACAGTACAGCTACTAAAATTAGCCGTTGGGCATAACACAGTATCAGATTGTTCTTCTATTGCTGTATGACGAGCAAATTGAATGATGCCACTGAGTTCATTGATTTCTGACACAATTCTATTTTGGATCAACATCCCCTGCACATTGGGCGCAACCGTGGTGAGCAAGATGGCCACAATGGCCAAAGAAATCATCATTTCTACTAAAGTAACACCGCTTTGCCTATTCATAGAAATTCATCCACTGAAAATATCCTAAAGTAAGTATACAATGCTAGCGGCGCAATTCGGTATATTTGTGTGCACGTAAGTACATATGCCATACAGTTAAACACAATTTACAACATAGGATGCTTATTCAACCATGGTCGATCACATGCTAAAACAACGCGTTATCGATGAAATGAGAGTGTTACCGCATATTGATGTGGAATACGAGGTAACTCGTCGAGTGAATTTTATTAAAACTCAACTCAAACAGTCCGGTCTCAATAGCCTAGTATTAGGGATCAGTGGCGGTATAGACTCATGTACGCTTGGGCGTCTCGCGCAAATTGCTGTTGATGAACTTAATCAAGAGCACAAAGAACACTATCAATTTATTGCTGTTCGATTGCCTTATCAGACACAGGCAGATGAATCAGATGCGCAACAGTCGATTGATTTCATTCGCCCTAGTCATTCGATATCAGTGAATGTTCAACCGGGAGCAGATGCTATTCACCAATCGACCTCCGATGCGCTGTCGGCAATTGATTTGCTGCCCGAAGATCTCAGCAAACAAGATTTCGTTAAAGGTAACGTGAAAGCACGTACTCGCATGGTTATTCAATATGAAATCGCAGGCATGGTTGACGGATTAGTACTTGGTACTGACCATAGTGCAGAAAATATAACCGGTTTCTACACCAAGTATGGTGATGGAGCGTGTGATTTGGCGCCATTGTTTGGGCTTAGTAAGCGCCAAGTAAGGCAGCTTGCGAAACATATGGGCGCACCCGACAACATCATCAATAAAGCGCCTACCGCAGATCTTGAAAGCTTAACACCACAGAAGGCTGATGAAGAGGCGCTGGGGCTTAGCTATGACCAAATTGATGACTTCCTTGAAGGTAAGCCTGTAGATGATGCGGTAATAGAACGTTTGCTATATATTTACACGATTACGCAACATAAACGTGTTCCCATTCCGACTATTTACGACGGCGAGTAAATTCATGAAAAAAGTTGAAGCTATCATAAAACCCTTTAAGTTAGATGATGTACGAGAAGCGCTATCTTCAATCGGTGTTACAGGATTAACTGTTACTGAGGTCAAAGGCTTCGGTCGCCAAAAAGGGCACACGGAAATGTATCGCGGAGCTGAATATCAAGTCGACTTTCTACCTAAAATGAAACTCGAAATGGTGATAACAGATGAACTGCTCGATCAAACCGTTGAAACCTTAGTTGCAGCGGCTAAAACAGGCAAAATAGGTGATGGAAAAGTGTTTGTCACCAATGTCGAGCGGGCCGTGCGTATCCGCACCGGAGAAGAGGACGGTGAAGCAATATAATCACCGCAGTCAATAGGCTCGAGAGACGGGATAATAGGTCTGAACAACAAAAATTGACGTATTATCCCACTTTATCTAAGTACCAGAACTAGCAGCTCCAACAGTATTCGCTAGCTGAAAGGCTACCACTGTTATCTTGGTCCCACGCTTTTCGTCCATCACTAAATACGTATAAGGATCCATCTGTTGCTTGCGCGCCTCCCGAGACAGGTATTGCGCGTAGACGGTAACTGACACCATTGGCAGAAACGGTATCAATGACAAGATCATAACGTTTATTAGCGGCAGGTTCCGCCGCCGGTGAATGCGTTTGAAAGATCGCTGGAGCGCCTGTATCACTTCCACCAGTCGCAGCCCCCTCATAAGTATAATTGGCCGCTTTGTGTCGTTCCATTGCAGCGGCTAACGCCATGAGGTCTGCCTGGGCGGTACTGCGGTAGCTACCGACCATCATTCCCTGATATGCCGGATAAGCGATAGCGCTGATAATCCCCACAATCGCAACCACTATCATCAATTCCACTAGCGTGAAACCCGTTGTTTTTCTGTTCTGCCTAATTCTGTACATATTTATTGTCTCTCGACTTCTGTTTCCCAACTTCCACGTTGCACACGTTCAAACCGACCATAAATGTTTCGGGCTAAACATTCAAAATCTGAATTACACGGCTGAACAACGCCATTATTGTCTATTTTAATAACAGCAGAAACACACTCTGTACCCAAACAAACAACAGGTTGCACAATATCCTCAATCAAGATCTTAGTATCTGGCGCGATACCTGTCTGCTTTAATTGCGCATATCGGTCATTTTTGTCCAGCTCACCCGTTTGATTCAGATCATCAACGGCGTTGGCATTAAATAAATTGACTAAATATGCGCGACTATTACCTGTCGGCGGTGCACAGCTACTACCGCTTGAACTTGCCGGAACATAGGTTGTAAAGAATATCTTGTAATCCAATATTAACGGCGAGGATAAAACTTTCTCACCATCCGTAGTTAATCTCAACAGCCAACCTTTCTTGCTCGCCAAAGTCGTACTGGCAATATCACGCGTAGTCTGATTTGCATCCGTCAATAAATGATCCGTCGCATCATACAAATCTGACTCTACGTAAGCTGTTTTGGGCAGCGTATATCGACCATTCGCATTGAGCGTGAACACTCCATCATCTTTGAGCATGTAAAAACGATCATCAATTTGAGTATCCAGTGGACCTGCCCTAAATCCGCTACCAAACGCGACCGCATAGAATAGGTCATCGCCTAAACTAATCTCTGATACATCCGGTCCATAATAGAAGCGACGATTATCAGCAGCACCGCTGCCTGCGAAATCAGCAAGGCGAGCACCGCGCATAAAATCGCCACCCGCTTGCCCATTGTAGATATCGAACCGGAACAATTGCCCGCCCATATCAACCACATACATGTGGTCAGCTAAACCGTCATTGTCACGATCAATAGTCGAAATCCGCGCAGGTATGCTGTATTGCATTTCAGGCACATTTAGATCAGCGCCGGCATTACTGATAGTCCACAACAACTGGCCATTGTCAGCATCGATGATATATACAGCATTCCCAACCGAGTCTGTCGTACGGATGCTGTTTGAATCCTGAGAATCATCATACCCACCACCGACAATCATGACATTCTTGGTAGAGCCGCCGATAGACATCTTGGTGATCGTCGGTCTTGACCATGTTTGGCCTAGTTTCTCAAATCCTGGAGAACCACCAGTAATTTGGAAGACTAACTTAGGCGAGCTCTTGCTGGTTACATCAAATACATAATAATTGTTGCCACCTCTTCGCATACCCACATACAAGTATGTGTCTGTTCCTTTGGTTCGCAGTACCATATCACCGTCAAGCCCATATATGTGGTTGAACGTAGAGGTGTCTCGGTATAGCTCATTCAAATTAGCTAACAGGTCTTGAGGAATAATAGCGAAATTTTCGCTACCTGTGGCGGCGTCAATTGAATGTAAAAAGCCATGATTGGTTGCGACAAAAATCGCACTGTCAGTTGTAGAATAGTTAACAATGACAGGCTGACTGTGAATAGGATCCCCCATTTGCAAACGCACATCACTAGTCGAACCATCACCATCATCATCTCTAACATCCACGCCTCTAGCCCATTTCAGTACAGTATCCCTTGCTACCAGTGGATTTGGTTCACTATCAACATCCAACATCGTCGTTGTAATGGCTGTGTTAGATTCATGTAACTCATTACTGCTACTGGCAATGTTCCCAGGCCCTGAGAAGGTGTAAATATTTCGCGTGAGTGACACTTTGCTAGCAGCACCACCATCCCTTACATCATTTCCATCAGCCAACGTTGACCAGAATGAGTGACTATTCTCAGCAAAGAAACCGGTTACAGTATCCACGGCATCAAGGCTGTTTTTATCCAACACTTTGTCACCGTCAATCTTATACTTCTTCAGGTTACCCGGCCAAAGGGTTCCCTCAGAGGGCTTAAATAATGCGAAATACAGTTCATCTCTATGGGTTAGACGATTCAGCTGGTTCACCGCTACACCTGGAGATACAAAGGTCGCGTTGACATCTTTAACGGAGCGCAAGATTGTTTGGAATGCTTCTACTAAATCGGCGCTATTATTGGCAGTATAGAATCCACCACCGCTTTGCAATGCGAGTTTATTGAGAAAGTTGTTCGCCGTGCTATTTGCCGCAAAGCCTATTGTGTGCGTAATAATGCGAGCGTCAATTTTTGATTGGTTGGCTTTACTTAAGTTACTGACTAAGTCTACCCCACACTTCTCACCGCCAGAGCCGGTGCACGACTGCCCCAACAACGCCTCTATTTCATCTACGCTATGATTGTTGTTTGCCTCACCATCAGACAACAAGACAATATGATTATTAGTCTGGCACTGTAAATCTACGATAGGTGAAATATACTCAGCTCCCGTGGGTATATATTCATTGATACAGTTTGAGCTGCTCAGATTGTCCGCTGTACAACCGCTCGGTTTTACCGCATCTGAACCAATATAAGAGGCTCTATGACTAACACGCGTATTTCTGCGCACTGTACTACTGACCGAGCCATCTCCCCTGCGCAAACCATAATAGACATCACGGCCACCGTAATACTGTGTTGCTTCATAAAGTGTATCTACAATAGGCGTGAACCCACTGGCACTCAAATCATCGACTTGGCTGATCAAGTGCTGACGCACCGTACTTGTCGTGCCGGGAATAGCATTTCCTTGATATTTGATCACTAACACGGGGGAGCCTGATGGCTTGCCTTTATATGAATAGGCGCCTCGGTCACCGGTGAAATTAGAGAAAATAAACATCATGTCGTTGTTCGCCTGCCATCCAGTACGATTTACGATTTGTTGTACGATAGGCACCAACGACGGCGTTTTGTACACTGAATTTTTATAAAACGACGGAATATTCGACCAGGTTACACTGGCTGTTTTTGACTTGTCGCGCAGTGTGTAACGCTTATAGTTGTTGAACCCTTTAGGGTCATCTTCATCAGCTGCCGCAATAGTCATTGAAGCACCATTGCCGGTATCCGTTTGATAGGCAGTAAATTCTATATAGGCCTCTGAAATGGTTGCGCCCTGAGGCAAATTAACATTTCGAAACCGTGCTGCAATGTAGGCATTGTTGCCACTGTCAAAAGTCAGTTCACTACCTGTCGATTGGTAACCGTCAGGTCTTTCCTCTGCATTATTTCGATTGGAACTGACTTGATAGGCCAATTGACCTGTTACACACCCTGTAGCGGTCGTATCATCATAGACGACTACCAGCTGTGGCGAGCGCCCCGTACCTTCTTCAATGGCCAACGCTTTGCGCGCACTTGATGCGTCGGAACTGGTTCCCTCAATGATAAGGTTTAATGCACTACCACCGCACCAGCTACTCTGATCGACGACCTCTTGGATCACATTGACCAAACTGGGTGAATTGACTATTTCTCCAGAAGCAGGAAATTCATTATCCGTACTCCACACCACAGCATCGCTTGTGACCGGTCGACTTGAAATATCGTTATTGGTAGTAGTGAATTCTGTCGCATTACCACTTTTCTCACCGCGAATGGTAATAGTCGATGCCGCACTGTTTAATTGTGCGGACGTCAGGCGTAAAAAAGCGTTCGTAATAGTAGCGCCACGCGGAATGTTCAACTGCGTGTATCGTAGCCCCGTGGTAACCGTATTAGTACCTTGCGTTAACACCAATTGATTGTTGCCAAGCGTGACTGACCCATTGACTTCATATGCATCATTCTCACCCGCGTTCGTTGACGTAATGATTTCGGGTTGAACCGCTTCATCGATATCTCGAATGGGGTACAATATTGGTCCGCCGAGATCAGAAAATCGCATGAGACCAGCATTGATATTGGTTGCAGAACCTAACGCATCCTTCAAGGCATTCTGCACACGCAACATACGTGACTCAGACGTACCGTCCATCCCCGTCATACTGCCGGAGGTATCCATAATAAATAACACATTAGGGTTATAGGTTACCGCACTGCCGCCAGAACCGAGATAGATATCTAAATCGTCAGCCATTGCAGTGGCGTTGATCATAATGCTCAAAATAGCACTAACGAAAAAAAGAAAAACGTTACGGCCTTTGTAAATGTTCATAGGGTCTCCTCCCCACTATTGCGAGGCTGGCGCAAATACTGATGCAGACATGCTGTTGGCTACCGCATAGGGTTTTCCAGCCACCTGCCCGCAACCGCGCACGATAAAAACATGACAATTGATATTGCTGCCACCAATGACGTTGCTAGAACCTCGACAAGCTTGCTCGCGCACAAACGCAGTACGCGACCAACTATTGATGGCTGGGCGACTATCAAATAATCCAGCAGCGTTATGATTATTACCCGTAATCAAACCCGCTTGAGTCACAGTGCGATTGGTCCATGTGGCGTTTTCATAGCAACTCATCGTCTGGACGGTAGGATCAAAAATGTTGCCCTGACGAGCATCCGAGAGTGGATCAGTCAAATTCGGGTCTGTTAGTAGAATTTCATCTTCTGATTCAAATACGACCCCGGCAATAGCGGCTTCCGCTGCATCGAATGCTAGCGAAGAGGTTTCCATCGAGGTCGCCATTTTACTTTGCATCAAGCTGCTTGAAACAGACGCTACTCCCAAAATAGTCAGCGAAAGCAAAATAAGCAGTGCAAATACGAGTACTAAGCCTTGTTGTCTCATACGCCAATACTCCGAACAAAATTTTTCATATTGCGAAGGGCAATAGTGATTTCAAATGGTTTATAGATATTGTCGGTTCCAGGTGTAATAGGGTCACCGCCGAGCAACACAAATGAAGGAGAATCACTTAAGTTAACTTCACCATCACCTTGCACAAGTACCGCTATGCGGACGGCTACAACCTGCCCATCATTCGCAAGTGCTGCTGGGAGTTCATCTGCGGGAATAAATTGCACAGGTCGCGCTGACGTATCACCTGCTAGATCTGCATCTGCAATTCCATACAAGACCTGAAAACTTTGTACGTCATCTAGCAAGGTGAATGCATTGTGTCCATTGTGTCCTGCTGCGGCTTTTAGTCCCCTCAAGTACCGCCCATCAAATCCTCTGCACTTTAATTCAGTGCCATCCATAAAATACTCATTCACCACATGAAACTCTGCACCATTGTTGTAACCAAGCGTATATCCTCTGCAATCCCTGTCACTTTGTAGGCTTACTACCAAAGTGTCATTGCTGCCCGCAGCGCCTTCAAGAGCACCTAGCGCAGGACGCGCGGGGAAATCACCAGGAACAGGAATTGGGTGGTTTTGCACAAATGCAGCTTCAGTAACGACGTCTACTGTTCTGTCCAATTGACCTGACAAAGGATCGTAGCGTCCCGCCATGATGACGTCAGTGCGAAGGCGATTAACAATAAACCGGCCACTCTCTTGGGCTGATGCTATCGCACGGTTAAGTTTATCAGTCACTGAATTACTCACCATCACTTGAATGATGGCGCCGGAAATGATTAACCCCAGAGTTAACGAAATCATTATCTCGATAAGGGTAAAACCCTGCTGACGTTTCATAGCACCACCTCTACAATCACACAATCGTGATCGCCAGTGCGGCCAATCAAACAATCGGGATTAAGCTCCCTGTCATTGGCTTGCCAGCTTTCTACAGGCCAAGCCAAGATGACCCTGTGGCGAGAACCAACACTACAGGCATCTGCGTCTGCAAGATTATTGTCATTACAACTGAGTTCGAGTTCGATTAATGGATTTGAATTAACAGCTGCGCATGACATTTCATAGGCATCGAAACTGGCGACTTCAGCCGCCGTACAGGGATTCTGTCGGCAATCAGGTATCGCGGCGGGATGCGCAAGACAATGGCACTGATAAGGATTGCCTGAAGTACCACAGCTTAAATTTTCGAAGTTGTACAGCGTCGTGTCAAAGTAAGCGTTATTGACAATGAGACCATCACCCTCTGTAGACGAAACAGCACTGGCGCGTAGACGCTCGCTCATTTGCTGAGCAACGAGCACAGCCTGAGTGCGACTGAGCGCGTCGGCATTGGCAAACGACCCAATAAATTGCAAAGAGGCAACACCGAGTAAACCTACAGAAAGGATGAATAAGGTAATTAGGACTTCAACCATGCCCACGCCTCTTTCTGAAGCGCCTACTGGCCTTACGTCTTTTCTTTTTAAACCTGCATATAACACCATAATGTCATCCTTGAGTTCACTTAAACGAGCACTAAGCGAACACTATTGCCTTTGTTGCCATGACAGACAATAGCGTAAATGTGTCAATGGATGGTTATAGTGAGGAATCAAAAGGTATAAAACTAGAGTACCTGTACCGATTCAACTCATCAGTACAGGCAATACTAACTAACTGATTTGCTTAACTCTTAGTTCCTTAGGGACTGCAAATTCCACGTTTTCTTCCCTTCCTTGACGTTCCGTCGCTGATGTCGCTCCCAACGTTTTTAATCGTTCAATTACGTCTTGTACTAACACTTCAGGCGCAGAGGCACCCGCTGTCACACCAATATGCTCAACTCCGTCGAGCCAGTCAACTTTGATGCACGAGGCACCGTCAATTAGATACGCTTTGGAACCTATTTTTTCGGCCAATTCACGTAATCGGTTTGAATTAGAGCTATTTTGAGCCCCTACAACCAATACGACATCACACTCGGCAGCAAGTTCACGAACAGCGTCTTGTCTATTTTGCGTAGCATAGCAAATATCATCTTTACGCGGCCCTTCTATCATCGGAAAACGCTCGCGCAGTGCATCAATGACCTCAGCTGTATCATCAACAGACAGAGTTGTTTGACTGCAATAATATAAATTAGCTGTATCTTTAACAGTTAACTTAGCAACATCCTCAATAGATTCAACCAGATAAATACCACCCTGTGGGTTGTGATACTGCCCCATTGTTCCTTCTACTTCTGGATGCCCTGCGTGACCAATAAGAATACATTCTGTGCCTCGCTTACTGGCACGGGTGACTTCCATATGCACTTTCGTCACCAATGGACATGTGGCATCGAATACTTTTAGGCCGCGCTCATCAGCTTCTTGTCTGACTTTTTGTGATACACCATGAGCACTGAAAATTACGATACTGTCATCAGGCACTTCAGCCACTTCGTCTACGAAAATAGCCCCACGTGCTTTTAAGCCATCTACCACGAAACGGTTGTGAACGACTTCATGACGCACATAAATAGGTGGTTGAAAAAGCTCTAACGCCCGTTCAACGATAGTGATAGCACGGTCGACGCCGGCACAGAAGCCGCGAGGGTTAGCGAGATGAATTTGCATATAATGCCCCGTAATGTCTAGTGCAATGAGGTTGGTTCAGGATTCCTGACCGCTAAAATTTCGACATCAAAGATAACGGTTTGACCAGCCAATGGATGATTAAAGTCAACGGTTACAGAGTCTCCTGCTACACTTCTGATGATGCCGGGTAACTCGCTACCATCTGGCTGCGCAAACCCCACAATCATACCCTCTTGTACGCCCTCTTCCAATTGAAAACGACTGCGTTCAAGGTGATAAATATTATCCGGATTCGGCATGCCGAATGCGTCCGTTGGAGCAAGCGTAAATGACTTACGGTCACCTTCTTTCAGGCCGATTAAACATGCTTCAAAGTTAGCGGTTAAACTGCCATCCCCCATCACCAATTTGGCTGGTTTATTGTTGACTCGCGTGCTATCTGCCGCCGAACCGTCTTCTAACTTGAGGTCGAAGTGCATTAGCACTTCGCTGTTTTCTCTGATGGTATCTTCGCTCATGGTGTCGCTTCAGACTCCTGATTGTCTTTGCTCAATAGCATGTCCAAAATCAATAAAGCGGCGCCGATGAAAATAGCGCTATCGGCAATATTGAACGCAGGCCAGTGCCACTGTTGATAATAAAAGTCGAGAAAATCTATTACGTAGCCATGCACTAAACGATCATACACATTCCCTATCGCGCCCCCCAAAATGAAGGTAAATGCGATGGGAAGTCTTAGTTGTGTCTTGGGTACCTGTTTCAACCAGTAGATTAACAGCGCACTGATGCCTATTGCGATTGCGGTAAAGAACCAGCGTTGCCAACCGCCTGCATCATGCAAAAAACTGAATGCGGCCCCGTAATTGTGTACGTAGGTCAAATTGAAAAAGGGCATCACTTCGATCGATTGATATAAGTCCATTTGCTCAACAACTGTAACTTTAGTCCACTGGTCAACAATGAAAACAACGATACTGATCCAGAGAAAGCGTAAGCCGGTATTTCTCAATACATTAGGCATACTGACGTTCCTCACCGTCGCCCGCGACATTGCTGACACAACGCCCACACAATTCTGGATGCTCAGCATCTTGACCAACATCATCGGTATAATGCCAGCAACGTACACATTTAGTGTCTTGCGTTTTATTAACCGCTACTTGAAGGCCTGGCACATCGGTTTCAATAGCATCTTCGGAGCTGCCTTCTATCACATCGGCTTTAGAGCAAATCAATACAAAACGCAATTCATCACCCAGCTTTGCAAGTTGCTCGGAGAGCTCTTTGCTCGCATAAAGTGTGACGTTCGCTTCTAATGAACCGCCAAGCTTGCCGTCTTTACGAGCACCTTCCAAACATCGGTTAACTGCCGTTTTAACCTTCATAATGGATTGCCAGAAGGCATTGTCAAATTGCATATCAACCGATTCAAAACCTTCATACCAAGTCTCTGTGAATACAAATTCATTGCGCTCACCTGGCATTGCCTCCCACACTTCCTGCGCGGTAAAACTCATGACTGGAGCCATCCATCGCACCAGTGCTTCGGCGATGTGATATAAAGCGGTTTGACATGAACGTCTTGCATGACCATCACCTTTCGCGGTGTATTGACGGTCTTTGATAATATCAAGATAGAAACTGCCCATCTCAATTGAACAAAACTGCATCAGAGCTTGCGTAACTTCTAACAAGTCATATCTTGAATAAGCATCAGCAATGTTCTTCTGTACATCAACGGCGCGTTGAACAGCCCATTGATCAAGGGCCACCATATCCGCCACGGCTACTTTATCTTTAACCGGATCGAATCCGTTTAAGTTCGCTAACAAGAAACGTGCTGTGTTACGGATACGACGATAGGCATCAGCTGAACGCTTCAAGATCTCATCTGACACAGCGATTTCACTGCGATAATCTGTTGATGCCACCCAAAGGCGCAGAATATCCGCCCCCAACTTGTTGGTCACATCCTGCGGTGACACAACATTACCCAACGACTTGGACATTTTTTTACCATCAGCATCAACTGTAAACCCGTGGGTTAACACTTGCTTATAGGGTGCATGACCGTGCATAGCGACGGAAGACATCAGCGAAGACATAAACCAACCACGATGTTGGTCCGAACCTTCCAGGTACAAATCTGCACCGGCTGGCAAATCATCACGGCAGTCGACCACAAAGTAATGCGTTACGCCTGAGTCAAACCATACGTCCAACGTATCTGTAACCTTTTCGTAATCTCCTGCATCAGCGCCTAGTAGATCCTCATCAGCCAGATCCCACCACGCCTGAATACCAGTCTTCTCTACGGCTTGTGCAACCGTTTCCATAATACGCGTTGACTCAGGGTGTAATTCACCGCTGACTTTGTGAATAAATAGTGGAATTGGTACGCCCCATGTACGCTGACGTGATATACACCAATCTGGACGGCCTTCCACCATGCTTTCAATGCGGCTTTCGCCCCATGCCGGGATCCATTGAGTTTTATGAATCTCATCAATTGAATCTTTACGTAAATGTTTTTTGTCCATGCTCACAAACCACTGCGGCGTTGCACGGAAAATTATCGGCGTTTTATGTCGCCAGCAATGTGGATAACTGTGCTCGTACTTAACATTCAAAAGCAAGTTGCCTGAGGCCTCTAACGCTTCAATGATAGCGTCGTTCGCTTTAAAAACGTGCATACCTTCAAACTGAGGAGTACCCGGTAAATACACACCATTCCCACCCACTGGGTTATACACTTCAATATCGTATTGCTTACCCACGTTGAAGTCGTCAACACCGTGTGCTGGTGCAGTGTGAACACAGCCGGTACCTGATTCGGTTGTAACATGTTCACCGAGGATCACCGGCACCTGTATATCTAATAGAGGGTGTTGCAATTGAACTCGCTCTAGTGACTGACCCGACGTAGTGGCAACAATTTCAACATCATCCGCCGCATAACGTTGAGCACAGCTTTCAACCAAGTCTTCAGCAAGGATCAAGCTGTGAACCTTTCCTGCGATGGTCATGTTAACCAACGCATAAGGCAATTCAGGGTGTAGTGACACTGCACGGTTTGCAGGAATTGTCCATGGCGTTGTCGTCCAGATAACTAACGCGGCCTGAGCGGTTGTGTCTTCTGCGACACCGAATATTCCAGCAAGAGCGCTTTGATCAACGACAGGAAATGCAACATCAATAGCTGGCGAAATCTTATCTTTATATTCAACTTCAGCTTCAGCCAATGCAGAGCCACAATCTGTACACCAATGCACGGGTTTGAAGCCTTTCTCAACGTGACCATTTTCGACGATTTTTGATAACGCACGAATAATGTTCGCTTCAGATTGGAAATCCATGGTTTTATAAGGATTATCCCAGTCACCGAACACGCCTAATCGAACGAAATCCGCTAACTGACCATCAATTTGCTTTTGTGCATATTCACGGCATTTTTGTCTAAATTCAGCGGTTGAAACTTTGTGGCCTGGTTTACCTACCTTTTTCTCAACCATCAACTCAATCGGAAGGCCGTGACAATCCCATCCCGGTACATATGGTGAATCAAAATCCGCTAACGTTTTTGATTTAACAATAATGTCTTTAAGAATTTTATTAACCGCATGACCGATATGAATATTGCCGTTCGCGTAAGGAGGGCCATCGTGCAAAATAAAAGGCTTCTTACCTTGCTTGGCTGCTCGGATCTTTGCATACAAGTCCTTCTGCTGCCATTTTTTGAGCATTTCAGGTTCTCGCTGCGCAAGGTTACCGCGCATCGGGAACGAAGTATCAGGCAAGTTTAAGGTGGCTTTGTAGTCACTCATGCGTCTATGGTTCCAATTGTGTTAAATAGTCGATGCTAACAAGGTTTTGGCCTGTTCAGCATCTTGGATAATTTGTTGTTTAAGCGCGTCAAAAGACGCAAATCTCTGTTCTTCTCGCAACTTGGCAATAGGTATTACATTGATACGTTTACCATACAAATTGTGAGCAAAATCAAACACGTGCACTTCAAGTTGCGCTCGTGTACCGTCTACAGTAGGTCGATGACCTATGTTGGCAACTCCCGCATAAAGCGTATTTTCAATACGCACATGCACCGCAAAAACACCTGAAATGGGGCTTTTGAGGCGTTTAAGTAATACATTTGCCGTTGGAAAGCCGATAGTTCTGCCGAGCTTTTCACCGTGTATGACTTTCCCAGATATCGTAAATGGGCGCCCTAACATCGATTCAGCCAATGAAAATTCACTGCGTTCGAGGGCTTCACGTATCGCTGTCGAACTCACACGACATTTGGCCAGCAATAAACTTTTCGTGTTAACTACCGAAAAACCATTTTGCTGCCCGGCGTCGACCAACATGGCAAAATCGCCTGCGCGACCTTTGCCAAAGCGAAAGTCATCGCCAACGACCAAAAACCTTACACCCAACCTATTGACTAATAAATCTTGGGTAAACGTTTGCGGCGACTGACCCGCAAAATCATGATTAAACTTAACGCAGATAAGACGGTCGATGCCAAGCGCTTCAAGCGCTTGATACTTATCCCTCAACGTACTCAATCGAGCAGGCGCTGACGAAGGCATAAATACTTCTTCTGGCTGAGGTTCAAATACCATCACGGTGGCCGGTAATTGGCGAGCACGAGCTTGCTCAATTAGCTGTTTCAACACAGCCTGATGACCTAAATGCACACCATCGAATTTACCAATGGTTAATACGCACCCTTTATGCCGTTCTCGCAAATTGTGTACGCCGTGCACCAGTTCCACGTACTGCCCTCAATTAACTGCTCTGTTCTAAGCGGGAGTTTAAACAAAGCTCGCGATTATAAACGACCTTGAATTGAATACCAATTACTGTAGCGGTTTTATTCTACGCATTACCATGGCGAATATGGCGAGGACGGATCCCCATCAGCAATAATCCAGCAAAGAACACTAATCCAGCAGTGACAATTCTTTCTGCCAACCAACCTATTCGCTGCATTTCAGCCATCAAAGACCAATCTAACTCAGGGCGCCAAAGTACAAATAAAGCCATCCCAATAGCCGCGATAAAGACTCTCAAGACGAACCATAATGTGTGGGGAGACAACTTGAACACGCCTTGAGAAGACAATGCCCAATATAACAAAGCGGCGTTTAACGTAGCGGACAGACTGGTAGCAAGCGCTAAACCAATGTAACCAAAGGGTATAGCCAGAATGATATTAAATACCATATTTGCCGCCATGCTCCAGATCCCAAACTTCACCGGCGTTTTAGTATCATGACGAGAGAAGTATCCTGGCGCCAGAACTTTCACAAGCATAAAGCTCAGTAAGCCCGTTGAGTACGCCATGAGGCTTAAAGATGCCATATACGCAGTTTCAGCTGTGAATGCACCACGCTGGAAAATAACGGTCAAAATCGGCTCAGCCAAAACAAATAATCCAGTCGCAGCAGGTATCCCCAGCAAGCACACCATACGCACAGCCCAATCCATATTATTCGCAAACTGTACAGCGTTCTTGCTCACGTGGTCACGGGACAGCGCGGGTAAAATAACGGTTGCGATCGCTATGCCAAAGAGTCCGAGTGGGAACTCTAACAAACGATCAGAATAATAAAGCCAACTGATTGACCCCGTCACCAGAAAGCTCGCGATAAGCGTATCCAATAACAGGTTAATTTGACTAACACTCACACCAAACAAGGCTGGGATCATCAATTTGCGAACTTTCACCACCCCAGGGTCGTTCCAGCCCCAACGCGGCCTCACTAAGTAACCCGCGCGATATAAAAAGGGTAGTTGAAATAAAAGCTGAACAATACCGCCAATAAACACCCCCCACGCAAGGGCAAAAGCGGGCTGCTCTAAGTGGGGAGACAAATACCACGCACACAGAATGATACAAATATTCAACAGTACTGGCGTGAAAGCCGCCACGGCAAAACGATTAATCGTGTTTAATACCGCGCCTGATACCCCCACGAGTGAGATGAAGGCAATATAAGGAAATGTGATCTTGAGCATCGTCGATGCAAGCTCGAACTTCGCCCCATCCGGTTGATGATTTAAGTAGTCAAGGAACCAACCGGTGCCAAATAGCGCGGCCAATACGGGGGAGCCAATGACACCTAAAATGGCAATGACAAATACGATTGCACCTAGTGTGCCTGAGACCTGTGCGACAAACTCTCGTTGACGCGCGTTGTCTTCATTGTGATGAACTTCCGTTAATACCGGTACAAAAGCTTGTGAAAAAGCGCCTTCAGCGAATAAACGGCGGAGGAAATTGGGGATCTTATTCGCAAAGAAGAAGACGTCTGCAGCTGCTCCATCGCCCATAATAAGGGCAACTACGGCGTCTCGGACTAAACCGAGCACGCGTGAAATAAAAGTCATTGCGCTGACAATGATACCGGATTTTAATAATTTTGAAGCCAACGCTAATGCCTATGATCAGGAGATGAATTTACTCGGCTAACAATTTAATTGCCAGTTTGACAAAGTCTGATGAGGTCAACATGCCAATCACACGATGCTCTTCATCGACAACGGGCAAGCAACCGTGTTTATTCTGTAAAAAGAAGGACGCCACGCTCTTGACATCATCACTGGCTTTAACCGTATCAAAGTCGGTCAACGCCACTTCCATAATATTGGTGTCCGCTTCATGCTCAGCTAATTTCGCACCACCATAGGTTGCCATTAAGCCAAACACTTTAGCAATCAACGATTTTTGGGTCACAATACCGACCAACTTGTCAGATTTGGGATCGACAATCGGCAAATGGCGGATGCCTTTCTCGCGTGTGACGCTATGCGCATGATGCAAGGTTGTATCAGGAGACAAGGAAAAAACGGGTGTCGTCATCACGTCTGCAACAGTGAGAGTCATAATACGTCCTTTTGCTTATTCTGTTATGCAACTAATCGTGGTGTAGATTACCCCATCCACTGTACCAGTGTCATTAATCTCCCGCACACAAATACTAAGATAGCTGACACGCTTAAAAACAGTTGACTTTAGGCGCTTGAATAGGCACAATCCGCACCCTTAATTTTTACCTGTTTTTTGGGAGTTACACCTTGGCTAACATTAAGTCTGCTAAGAAACGTGCCATCCAGGCCGAAAAGCGTCGTCAGCACAACGCCAGTCGTCGCTCCATGACTCGCACCAGCTTGAAAAAAGTTGTTGCGGCTATTGAAGCTGGCGATAAAGCCGCTGCACAAACTGCGTTCGTGGCGGCTCAGCCGATTCTAGACCGCATGGCTGCACGTGGTTTGATCCATAAGAATAAAGCTGCTCGTCATAAGAGCCGCCTAGCTGCACAAATTAAAGCGCTAGCTTAATTTACCAGTTTATATTCAATAAAAAGGCGCCTGTTGGCGCTTTTTTTGTACTTCATGATTCAGTCATTTAGCTGTTGATTCGCGCTAATTTGAGCGTCAAGTGATTGGTAAAGCAATAGTTGATAGCGAGGCATGTCAGGAATAGTCGAGGCGGATAACAAATCTGAAGCCTCCGTGAAACGTTCTTGTAATATATAGTTTTCGACTAATTTTAATCGTGTATGGTTCATACCAACTTCACTGCCTGGATGCTTAGCCCATTCACGCAAAGCTGAACTAAAGTATTCTTCAGCCATTGTATAATTTTTCAAATTGCTGAAACCCGTCGCGACGTTATGTAACACCGAAACCCTTCGCACATCATCTGGTGTTAAATCATAAATACTTAATGCCTTCTGATAATAAGATAACGATGATTCAAGCTGACCTGCGTACTTAAATGTATGTCCAAGCGCAATCAATAGATCGGCCAAACCATCCGGTTCAGAGACCCGTTCAATGTTAGGAATAAGCGATTTCGCAAACAACATTGCTTGTTCGTTCAATTCAGGTATGTATGTGTACAAATTTAGGATATCAGCACTTCTGAATGGGTCTGGATATGACTCGTTAATTTGAGCGACCAGTGTCACGGCTTTGTCTAGGTACCGACGCCCTTCAGCTTTTTTACCATCTAATAACAGTACCTTTGAATGCAATGTATACACCGTTGCTTTAAAAACCATAGGTGATTGCTGATCAACTAACACTGACAATAACTCACTACGCAACGTTGGATATTGCTGCATTTCAATGAGAGCCAGCAGTTTCATCATCGTTAAACGATACCACTCTCGGCTCCCCTCTGGTAATGCACTAAGGGAGGACTCAGTTTGTGCTAAACAAGCATGAGGTGAAGCGAGACAATCGCCGCGAACGTCGTATAGATTATCCGCAACAGCGCCAAGCGGTATAACCAGATACATGATCATCAAAATGTATCTGAATGTGAGCGTAATATTATGTAACTGCATTCTTCCCGCGCATCAAAGAGACTTACCGCCGTCGCCGCCTATGATTCTTTAAGCGACCAATAAGCCGACCGTTACGATTAGATTTTGAATTATGATGCTAATCATACCATCAAAACTGACGTTTAACCGACGCTTTAGGGGTTTAGCCGAAGATAGCCAATGGTACCTCTTCATCCCTAGAGTGACTTCAGTTAGACTCCTATTACACCTATCATCAAGGAACATCAATGCTATCCATAAAGAAAAGCCTGTTGCTTGGCCTAGCTTGTTTATCAACAATTGCCTGTGCCGCGACATCCACTCAACAAGCGCATACATCCGATAAATCGCTTGCAGACATAGCGGCCAATTCAACGCTAGCCTATGACGTAGTTAAGTCTCTTACGGTCGAAGTCGGTCCTCGCATACCGGGAAGCGAAGGAGATAAGCGTGCGGTAGAATGGGCTAAAAACAAATTTGCAGAGTTAGGCTTTGATCGCATTACCTCACAACCGGTTAGAGTCAGAAACTGGTCGAGAGGATTAGCTGACGCTAAGATAGTTGCGCCATTTAAACAAGACCTAGTGATAACTGCCCTAGGCGGCTCTATCGCGACTCCAGAAGGTGGCCTAGTTGCAGATGTGATCATGGTCGATTCAATGCAAGCACTCACTGAGCTAAAACCGGATGATGTTGCTGGCAAAATTGTTTTTATCAATCATAGAATGGAACGCGATAAGGCCGGCAGAGGATACGGACCGGTTGTCAGTGGTCGCGTTCAGGGTGCAGTAGAAGCCGCCAAACTGGGCGCTAGTGCTGTACTGATCCGCTCGGTAGGAACCGACAATTCAAGATTCGCCCACACGGGCATTATGCGTTACAGCGACGATGTAGAAAAGATCCCCGCAGGCGCATTGTCAAACGCGGATTCTGACACGGTTGAAGCTATGATCCATGCAGGTCACACCGTTACACTCGATGTGGATCTAAGAGCAAAAGAATTAGGCTGGCAGACTTCCTATAATGTTATTGGCGACTTTATCGGAACTGAGCGTCCAGACGAAATCGTGTTAATTTCTGCTCATTTGGACTCTTGGGATGAAGGCACCGGCGCGTTGGATGATGGTGCCGGTGTGGGTATTGTGATGGCTGCGGCAAAATTAGTTAAGGACGTTGTTGGGCAGCCTAAACGAACGGTTCGTGTCGTCTTATACGCGGCTGAAGAAATAGGGCTTCTCGGCGGCAACGAATATGCACGCGTTGAAAAAGATAATCTAGGTAAACTAATTGTCGCGGCTGAAAGTGATTTCGGCGCTGGCCGAATCTATCGCTTAGACACTCGCTTCGATGAGAAAGCACTTCCTTTGGCTGAGCAATTACATGCGGCCCTAGCGCCTTTAGGCGTTGAGAAAGGCAATAACGAAGCCGGTGGCGGTCCAGATGTTTCGATGCTACCCAAGCACGGTGTACCTGTTGTTAGCTTGCGCCAAGACGGCACCTACTATTTTGACTATCACCACACACCAAATGACACCTTGGATAAAATTGACCCCGCCGAGTTACAACAAAATTTAGCTGTTTGGGCCATCTTTACCGATTTTATGGCTAATACATCCATAGAACCACGTCCAGCCCCTGCTCTATAATCAATTATTCCCACTGGATCACTCAATATAATCCAGTGGGCTTTTTGGGTTTAGATGCCGTATAAATGCATTGTTCAGCATAACTGTTTGAGGAAGGATTAAGCTTTGATACGTTTACTTTTTTTAGTACCGGTTTTGTTGTGCTTGGTGTGGGTCGTTTACCTTAAATCGCAGGGCTATTCGGTTCGACAGGGTAAACAAGGATTCAAATATATCCTTATATTCTCTACCGGTTTAGCCATCGCTTACACCGTTCTATTGTTTATTACTCAATCACAATACTGACTTTATTGCAGCAACAAAAAAGCCCCGCTTCACATACGAAGCGGGGCTTTTTTATATCATCTAGACTTATTGCACCAATATCGCCACGTCAGCATTGCTGCGCAACGCATCTACGAATGCTTGGTAATTAGTCTGGCTGAAATTAGACGCTAATCGTTGTTTAAACGCTGTCACCTGTGCTTCTTCAGGCATTTCCGGCGTATTGACAGCAACCAGCTTCACTAACGCTGCATCACCGTTCGACTTCGCTACAGTTGTAAACTCTTGCCCAGCATCTAATCCCAAAGTAAACGCTTGCTCAACAACCTGAATGCCTGGAGTATTCATGCTACGGGTAATATCGCTAAATGACTCCCACGCCAATGATTTTTCGGTTAGCGCTTCTTCGATTGATTCTCCGGCTTGCAACTTCAACATAAGCTCGTCAGCAAAGGCAAGGGCCGCCTGTTGCGCACGCTCACGGCGAAGCATATCTTCGATAGATGTAGCAACCTCTTCCAATGCTTTCGTACGTTGAGGTTCATGCTCTGCAACACGAACAACAATCACATGATCTTCACTCACTTCAATCAGATCTGAGTTGACTCGCTCTTCAATTAACTCAGGACTAAACGCGACCGCGAGCACTTGCGGATAATTAACCATCGCTGGCGCAGCACCATTTGTAAACAGTTCAGTTTCTTGTACCTGAGTACCCGCAGCGCCGGCTACATCTTGCAACGTGTCTGGAATTTCAAAGGCTAATTGAGCCATGTCCTGTTGACGTGCATAAAACATTTCTGTTGCTTTATCTGTCAACAGTATCGTGCGTATGTCCTCTGACACTTCCGCTAAAGGCGTGACTTGTTCAGGTCTGATATCCGTTAATTTGATGATATGGAAACCAAAATCACTGCGAACCACTTCAGACGTGTTGCCCACTTCCGCCAACGAAAATGCAGCTTCTTCAAACGCGGGATCCATAATGTCGCGACCGAAAAAGTCTAGGTCACCACCGTTTTCAGCACTGAATGCATCATCAGACTCTGTAGATGCTAATTCTGCAAAATCTTCACCCGCTTGCACACGCGCTAATATAGCAGCCGCTTTAGCTTCCGCAGCATCTTCATCTTCTCCGAACTCTACGAGGATGTGTGAAACGCGACGCTCTTCTTCAGTCATATATGAACGTTTGTTCAACGTATAATATTCAGAAATTTCATCTTCTGTAACATCAACTTCGCCGAGCAAATCACTGACTCGCAACTCAACGAAACTTAATGCTACACGCTCCTGCGTATCGTACTGTTCTAAATTTGCCTGATAATAGCTTTGTACATCTTGCTCAGTAACTTCGACATCAGCAGAAAAAGGTTCAGACGCGATCGATAATACGTCAATGTTACGTTGCTGATCTTGTAGCAAACCAATCCGGCTGGCCTCAGCTGTTAAAGCAAACTCACTGCCAGCCAATGCTCGCGCCAATTGCTCGCGCGTCATCTCAGCACGCATATAATCACGGAATGTATTTGGCTTAAAACCGGCTTGCTGGATAATGGCTTGATAACGATCGTTATTGAACTGACCACCCACTTGGAATTCCGGCATATTTAGGATGGCTTCGCGTATTTGTGCATCGCTCACGCGCAAGCCCAATTCAACCGCTTTTTGTTCAACCAGTTGCTCTCCAATTAAGCGATCTAACACGCCCAAACGGAACTCACGCAAGTAGTCAGGATTTGCAAACAGTGCTGCAACACCTTCACCAAACTGATTTTCAATGCGAGCACGTTCATTTTGGTATGCACGCTCTAAGGTGTTTTGTTGTATCTCCACACCATTCACTTTAGCAACAGCTGTTTCGGTTGAACCTGTAAGGTAACTGCCAACACCTGCAAACACGAAGCTCAAAACGATAAGTGCAATAATCACCATCGCCCAAGGACCCTGAGCCCCTTCTCTTATTTTCTCTAACATGGCTTATAAAATCTCCATAAAACCATTTATTTTGTAAACTCTAGCGTAAAGCCCACATTCATTTCAGGCCGCGAATTATACCGCATTCAGAAAATTTCTCGACAGGTTATTTCCACATTAAAGGCTGAGATACGAGATAAAGATGTGAGTTTGCAGATATTGTACTAATGAAATAAAAAAGCCTCTGAAGATCAGAGGCTTTTTCGAACTTAAGCGAAACGAGTAATTAGTTACAAGCGTCTTTAAGTGCTTTACCAGCTTTGAAAGAAGGTACTTTCGCTGCTGCGATTTGAATTGTTTGGCCAGTTTGTGGGTTACGACCGCTACGAGCTGCACGCTCTCTAACTGAGAATGTACCAAAACCAACAAGTGCTACTTGATCACCATCTTTAAGAGCTGCAGTTACTGCGTCAGTGAAAGCGTCTAGAGCACGTCCAGCTGCTGCTTTAGAAATATCTGCGCTTGCAGCGATGGTATCAATGAGTTGAGACTTGTTCACAATAAGATCCCCTTCGGTTGTTATTATTTGTGTGGCAAAACCGTTTTTGCCATGTGGTTATAGCAAGCTTGAATAATAACATCAAGCGTCCATTTACAATTTATTAACTTCTACTGAATCGCTGCCACCCCTTTGGTGGCAAAGGCTTGAAGCGAATACCCATTAAAGGTATCACAACTATTTCCAGTTTGAAGCTATATTCGTTAAAAAAGTGAAAAAAAAACCGCTCAATTGGTTATTTTTTAATCTATTGAGCGGTTTTTATGCCTTTACGTCTATATTAGGGTGTATCGCTACATTAAAAATCCCTGCAAAAACGGGAATTATTTTTCTATCTTAAACGATTCCACTGGCTCTTGAAGTGCCAAATCAAGCACCTCATCAATCCATTTTACTGGGTGGATCGATAAATCTTTCTTCACATTTTCTGGAATTTCTTCCAAGTCACGTTCATTTTCATGAGGAATAATGACGGTTTTAATGCCACCTCGGTGCGCTGCAAGAAGCTTCTCTTTCAAACCACCTATCGCTAACACTTCCCCGCGAAGCGTAATTTCACCGGTCATCGCCACATCGCATTTAACTGGATTCCCAGTTAAACAAGATACCAACGCTGTGCACATTCCAATACCAGCACTGGGGCCATCTTTTGGAGTAGCGCCTTCAGGCACGTGCACATGGATATCGCGCTTCTCATGAAAATCGCTGTTGATACGTAGTTTTTCAGCTCGGCTTCGAACGACGGTCATCGCAGTCTTAATCGACTCCTGCATCACATCACCCAAAGAGCCGGTAAAGGTCATCTTTCCTTTCCCTGGTACAGCGGTGGTCTCTATCGTTAATAAATCCCCACCCACTTGAGTCCACGCTAGGCCGGTGACTTGACCAATTTGGTTTTCTTTATCAGCTTTTCCATAATCAAATCGCTGCACACCTAAATAGTCTTTAAGGTTTTCCTGCGTGACAACCACTTTGTCGGACTTAGGGTTTAGTAAAATATGTTTAACCGCTTTACGACAAACCTTTGAGATCTCGCGCTCTAAACTTCTAACACCTGCCTCTCTGGTGTAATAACGGATCATCCCCAGTATCGCCGAATCCGTTATTTCTAATTCTGCATCTTTCAATCCGTTGCGTTCGATTTGCTTTGAAACCAAGTGGCGTTGCGCAATGTTTAACTTCTCGTCTTCGGTATAGCCCGACAAACGAATCACTTCCATACGATCTAACAAAGGACCCGGTATATTCATGCTGTTTGATGTAGCGACAAACATGACGTCCGACAGATCATAATCAACTTCTAAATAGTGATCGCTAAATGAACTGTTTTGCTCTGGATCCAACACTTCCAATAAGGCTGAGGAAGGATCGCCGCGCATATCCGATGACATTTTATCGATTTCATCTAATAAAAAGAGCGGGTTTTTCACACCAACTTTCGACATTTTCTGGATCAGCTTACCCGGCATAGACCCTATGTAGGTGCGGCGATGACCACGAATTTCAGCTTCATCTCTAACACCGCCTAACGCCATACGAACATATTTTCGCCCTGTCGCCTTCGCAATAGACTGACCTAAAGAGGTTTTACCTACACCCGGTGGACCAACAAGACATAAAATAGGCCCTTTTAATTTTTTAACACGTTGTTGAACGGCGAGATATTCAATGATGCGCTCTTTAACTTTCTCGAGACCATAATGATCAGCATCGAGGATCTTCTCCGCCTTGGCCAGATCCTTTTTAACCGCAGAACGTTTATGCCACGGCACCCCCGTTAGCCAATCAATATAACTGCGTACCACAGTAGCTTCTGCTGACATCGGAGACATCATCTTGAGCTTTTTAAGTTCTGCAGAAGCTTTATCTTTAGCCTCTTGTGGCATTTTTGCTTCTTCAATCTTAGTATTCAGCGCTTCGAATTCATCAGGTGCTTCATCTAACTCACCCAACTCTTTCTGGATCGCTTTCATCTGTTCATTCAGATAATACTCGCGCTGGCTTTTCTCCATTTGCTTTTTAACGCGGGTACGAATTTTCTTTTCGACCTGAAGAACATCAATCTCACCTTCCATCAATGCCATTAAATATTCGATGCGCTCATTGACGCTCGACATTTCTAGCACTTTTTGCTTCTCTGCTAACTTCAGTGGCATGTGTGCTGCCATGGTATCAGCTAAGCGAGCAGCATCTTCTATACCATTTAAAGAGGTTAACACTTCCGGTGGTATCTTTTTGTTTAACTTAACATAGCCCTCAAACTGAGAGACTGCAGAACGGGTTAATACGTCTTGCTCACTGTCACTGATAGGTTCATCGCTCATTCGCTCAACATCAGCAGCAAAATACGGTTCGGTTTTACTTAAACCTTCTACCTGGCCACGTACATTACCTTCTACCAAAACCTTAACAGTGCCATCAGGCAGTTTTAATAACTGTAAAATTGTTGCAATGGTGCCAACATGAAAAATGTCCTCTTGTTGAGGCTCATCTACACCGGCATCTTTTTGGGCAACTAAAAATATTTGTTTATCATTTGCCATCGCTGCGTCTAAACAACGAATAGACTTCTCCCGCCCAACAAAAAGCGGAATAACCATATGCGGATAAACAACGACATCTCGCAATGCCAATACTGGCATCTCAATCCGTTGTACTTGCTCTTTAGACATGCTTTCTCTCTTAAACTGCTTATCGTTCTTATATGGGGTTTGGGTAAGAAAGTTCAATCACTGTATCAAGAATAGAGCAACAGAGAATAAAAAAAAGGCCCTTTTAAGGGCCTTTTCAAGTTATTTATTCAGATGCTGCTTTTTTATCCTGAGAATCGTATATCAGGATAGGGTTTGACTCGCCTTTTATAACCGACTCATCAATCACCACTTTGCTGACATTTTCCATCGACGGTAAGTCATACATGGTGTCCAATAATACGGCCTCAACAATTGAGCGTAATCCGCGTGCTCCTGTTTTACGTTGCATCGCTTTTTGCGCAATAGCATGTAAGGCATCTTCACGGAATTCCAATTCAGTATCTTCGATAGCAAACAATGCCGCATACTGTTTTGTAATCGCATTCTTTGGTTCACGTAAGATTTGGATCAACGCATCTTCACTTAACTCTTCCAAGCTAGTAACCACTGGTAGGCGTCCAATGAATTCTGGGATCAGACCATACTTGACCAAATCCTCAGGTTCAACTTGACGGAATAGCTCAGTCAACTGCTTGTTGTTTTGCGTATCTTTTACTTTAGCGCCAAACCCGATTCCGGTGCCTGTGTGCGCACGTTGTTCAATCACTTTATCAAGACCGGCAAATGCACCACCACAGATAAATAGAATTTTTGACGTATCAACCTGCAAGAATTCCTGCTGAGGATGCTTTCGGCCACCTTGTGGTGGTACTGATGCAACCGTTCCTTCGATTAGCTTGAGTAGCGCTTGTTGTACACCTTCCCCGGAAACATCACGCGTAATTGATGGATTGTCGGATTTTCTTGAAATCTTATCAATCTCATCAATGTAGACAATACCACGTTGGGCCTTCTCTACATCGTAATCGCATTTTTGCAATAGCTTCTGGATGATATTTTCAACATCTTCGCCAACATATCCGGCTTCAGTTAGTGTTGTCGCATCTGCCATTGTGAAAGGTACATCGAGCAATCGCGCGAGTGTCTCAGCCAATAGGGTTTTACCACTACCGGTTGGGCCGATGAGTAGAATATTACTTTTGCCAAGTTCGACACCATCATGCACATCACCATTGCGCAAACGTTTATAGTGATTGTACACGGCAACCGACAACACTTTTTTCGCATGTTCTTGGCCGATTACGTAATCATTCAAATGCGCATGGATTTCTTGCGGCTTTGGTAACGCATCTTGTTCTTGCTTAGGTGCAATTTCTTTTATTTCTTCACGAATAATGTCATTGCACAACTCAACACATTCATCGCATATGAACACTGAGGGACCGGCAATAAGTTTTCGAACTTCATGCTGGCTTTTCCCACAGAATGAGCAGTACAGTAATTTATTATCACCATCACCGTTTTGCTTGTCTGTCATGTATCGATTGCCTCTACTATTAAACTAAGCAGTCACCTACTTATACTTAGTCTAGTCGATTATGCGCCTAATGCGTCATCTCGATTAGACAATACTTTATCAATTAAACCATATTCTTTGGCTTCAGTCGCACTTAAAAAGTTATCGCGGTCGGTATCCTGCGCGACTTTTTCATACGGCTGGCCAGTATGGTTTGCCATCAATCTATTCAATTTCTCTTTGATAGACAGAATTTCTTTGGCATGTATTTCAAAATCAGACGCCTGGCCTTGGAACCCACCTAATGGCTGGTGGATCATGACGCGAGAGTTCGGTAAGCAATAACGTTTACCTTTAGCTCCGCCTGACAATAAAAATGCGCCCATACTCGCGGCCTGACCTACGCAAACCGTACTAACGTCAGGTTTAATGAAGTTCATTGTGTCGTAAATCGCCATCCCCGCCGTCACTGAGCCACCCGGCGAGTTAATATATAAATAGATATCTTTCTCAGGATTTTCGGCTTCAAGAAACAACATCTGTGCCACGATAAGGTTGGCCATGTGATCTTCCACCTGCCCCACTAAGAAAATGACATTCTCTTTCAATAGCCGAGAATAGATGTCGTAGGAACGCTCACCCTTGGACGTTTGCTCAACTACCATAGGGACGAGTGCATTAGCAGGGTCAAAAACATTGTGCATGTCAAAAAGGCCTTATTTCAAACTAGAAAAAAAAATGCTCGGGAAGTACCGAGCATTTAATCAGTTGCTGACTATAAAAGTCAATGTTCAAGGACGTTGATTACGCCTGTTTGTTCATGATCTCATCAAAGTCTTTTTTAACTTCTTTAGTCTTAGCGTTATCTGCAATCCAATCAATCGCCTGATCTTCTAGCGCAACGTTCTTCATTTGTTGCATCAATTCATCATTTGACTTGTAGTATTCAATTACTTCGCTTGGATCTTCATAAGCAGAAGCCATAGATTCGATCAATGCATCAACACGTGCATCGTCTGCTTCCAAGCTTTCTTTCTTGATGATTTCACCTAAAAGAAGACCTACAGAAACGCGACGCTTTGCGTTGTCCATAAACAAATCAGCTGGAAGTTCTGGTAAGTTCTGGCCTTGACCTTGTTGCTGGAAACGTTGCTTAGCTTGTTCACGAAGCGCATTTACTTCTTGATCAACCAATGCTTGTGGCAGATCTAACTCATTCTTCTCTAGAAGAGCTGCGATTACGTTTTCTTTAAGCTGTGACTTCAACGTTTGGTCTAGCTCACGCTGCATGTTTTTCTTAACTTCTTCACGCAGAGCTTCTACACCACCTTCTTCGATACCGAATAACGTAGCAAACTCGTCGTCAACTTTTGGTAAAGCCTGACCTTCTACTTTCTTCACTGTGATAGCAAAGCTAGCGTTTTTACCTTTAAGTGCTTCGGCATGATAATCTTCAGGGAACGTTACTTCAGTAACGAATTCTTCACCCTTCTTTGCACCCACTAGGTCTTTTTCGAAACCAGGGATCATGCGATCCTTACCAAGCTCAAGTGTAAAGTCTTCAGCCTTACCACCAGCGAATTCTTCACCGTCGATAGTACCAACAAAATCGATCACTACGCGGTCATCTTTCTTCGCTTTACGCTTAACTTCTTTCCACTCTGCATGTTGTTTTTGTAAAGTAACCATCATGTTGTCTAAATCTTTATCTTTGATTTCTACAACTGGCTTTTCAATTTTTAGTTTATCAACGTCTTTTACTTCGATTTCTGGATAAACTTCAAAAGATGCGATGAATTCGAAATCTTCACCATCTTTGTCATTCTTCAGTTCGAATGAAGGGTAACCAGCTGGTGTGATCTTCTCTTGAACAATCGCTTCATAAAAGTTGCGCTGCATCACATCGCCTGCAATTTCTTGACGAACAGCTGTACCGAAACGTTTTTGGATGACCGATACAGGTACTTTACCTGGACGGAAACCGTTAATACGTTGTGTTTTAGCCAATTGCTGTAGGCGTGATTTAACAGCACTGTCAATTGCATCAGCAGGAACAGTGATAGTAAGACGGCGTTGTAAACCTTCAGTCGTCTCAACAGAAACTTGCATTATAATACCTCAACTATGCGCCGGATGACGCGCTTACAAATCAGATGTTTAATAACAGCCAATGCCGCCCCAACACCTTTTCTTATGTGGCGCTTTGTTTGGCGTCGGTTAAAAAAAGACGCGGTAGTATACAGGCTAGCCAAGTTAGAGTCGAGATGTAAAAGCCATTTTCATCGCTTATTGATCACGCGATTTCATTTACCTGGAGTGAATGGGTAAAAATTAGGCGCTTTATGGGTGAAAAGTGTATACAAAGACACGTCGTTTACCCGCTATGAATTGCGATAAAAAAAAGCTTTTCACCGCTATTGATAACGATAAACACTATGGGTTCATTGAAGAAACGAAGTTCACGAATAGGGTTTCAACAAAGACCGTTTTGGAGAAGAACCAAAACTAATAAGTAGGCATCTAGTAGACGAAAGGCTCATGATTGCAATCACCAGACGCTTAAAAGTTGAGCAATCTGACTATGACGAGTCATATGGCGCTTCAATTTCGATGTCTGGAATTAATTAAGAGTAATAAAATGGTCGGTGAGATAGGATTCGAACCTACGACCCCTTGGACCCAAACCAAGTGCGCTACCAAGCTGCGCCACTCACCGACAATAAAATAAGATGGTGCGGAAGGAGAGACTTGAACTCTCACGCCGTGAAGCACTGGAACCTAAATCCAGCGTGTCTACCAATTCCACCACTTCCGCAAAAATGGGGTGGACGATGGGATTTGAACCCACGACAACCGGAATCACAATCCGGGGCTCTACCAACTGAGCTACGCCCACCATAATGATTTGTTCAGACCATTATAGTCTAGTTAATCTTGCTGAGTACACTATCCCTTTGGTTCTCATTTACCGACCGCCAAATGGCGCGTCCGGCAGGATTCGAACCTGCGACCCACGGCTTAGAAGGCCGTTGCTCTATCCAGCTGAGCTACGGACGCGTAGCGAATCTGTGCAAGATTAAAGTGGTCGGTGAGATAGGATTCGAACCTACGACCCCTTGGACCCAAACCAAGTGCGCTACCAAGCTGCGCCACTCACCGAACCTAGTAGACATGCTATTCAGCACCTCTACGGGGGGCGCATATTACCGACTTGCCCCTATCTCGTCAAACACTTTTAGCATTAATTTTTTAGTTGTTTAAATTGCATTCAAATTGCGCTCTTTTAAGGCATTAAATTACTCAAAAACTCTTCGATGAGCGCTAAACATCTGTACATCAGCACCTTGCCAATAATTAAAAGAAACGCATACCCTGACAATGTCTAAAGGAAAATGCTCCCAGCAAAGTATAGGCGTTTAAAGTGCGTGACTCCTTCGTTCTGAAGCTTTAGATAATATTCCTGCAATGATGATTTTGTTCCAACCGTCATCCACTAAGCGGGATTTGGTGCCACCAGTAGCGCCCAAGGAGGCAGTATTATTAGTAATCGGCAAAATAAATCAGTACGTAACGATTGAATCTAGCCATCGATCCGTGGGATCATAACGCTAAGCTTCAAATCCAAAGAGTAAGTAAATGTCAGCCCATCGAATTGACGGTAAAGTCATCGCCAAACAAGTACGCGATGATGTCGCTAATTATGTTGCATCGTTAAAGGAAACGAAGAAACGATTACCCGGATTAGCGGTCGTTTTAGTCGGTTCAGATCCTGCGTCACAAGTCTACGTCAATAACAAGACAAAAGCGTGTGAAGAAGTGGGCTTTGTGTCCAAGTCTTACGACCTACCGGCGACTACCAAGCAGGACGATTTACTGGCTTTAGTCGATGAACTCAACGCAGACGACACTATTGACGGTATTCTAGTGCAATTACCCTTGCCTGCTGGGTTAGATGCTGAAGCCATTTTAGAACGCATTCATCCACACAAAGACGTTGATGGTTTTCATCCATACAATATAGGTCGACTAGCACAACGTATTCCAGCGTTACGCCCTTGTACACCGAAAGGCATAATGACCATGATCGCAGCTACCAAGCGCCCCATCAAAGGTCTTGACGCGGTTATCGTAGGCGCATCCAATATTGTCGGTCGTCCCATGTCATTAGAATTATTGTTAGCCGGATGCACTGTAACGACCTGCCACAAGTTCACTAAGGACCTGCATGCACACGTGAGTAGAGCCGACCTATTGGTAGTTGCGGTAGGTAAAGCTAACTTTATTCCGGGCGAATGGATTAAGCCTGGCGCAATAGTGATTGATGTTGGTATCAACCGCTTAGGAGATGGTCGTTTGGTGGGCGATGTAGAATATGACAAGGCCGCAGAAGTCGCTGGTTGGATTACCCCCGTACCCGGTGGCGTAGGGCCAATGACTGTCGCAAGCTTGATAGAGAACACCCTTGAAGCCTACATCAAGTTCCATTCCTAAACTATTGTGACTTCACCACATCACGAGGTCGCTATCGCAGCGACCCAATACTGGCTGGAAAAAGTCGTTATCGGTGAGAATTTTTGTCCGTTTGCGAAACGAGAATATGAGCGCAAACGCATACATTTTCAGCTGTGTACTAACGACTCATTCGACGAACAAGTCGTCGCAGTATTGAAGGAATGTCAACGCTTACTGGACAACAGTGAGATAGAAACTACATTGATTATCTACGCACCGCCATCAGAAGAACTTTCTGCTGGCAATCATTGTATCGGTGATTTTAATGATTTTCTCGGTGTCGCTGAACATGCTCAAGCATTGATGTCCGAAGCGGGACTCGATGGCGAATTACAACTCGCCACCTTCCATCCGGATTATTGTTTTGCCGGCGAACATCAGGAATCAGCCTCCAACTACACCAACCGCTCTCCGTTTCCAATACTCCATCTCATTCGAGAAGCCAGCATAGAGCGTGCGCTAAAAACGTATAAAGATCCTGAATCTATACCTGATATCAATATTGCCCGAGCAGAAGCGTTAGGTGTTGAACACTTTACTGCATTGCTCAAAGCATCATTACAAGCGAACAATTAAAGTTATCCGCCGACATCTTCAACACTTACTGATTGTTAGGGTCTCCGGCGTCAGGCATTGCCTCAACTGACGCCTCGGCAACAGGTTCAGTCAACAACTCAAAACGTTGCTTATTTAACTGACCAAACGTAAAACTACTGAGCTCGAACAACCAATCTTTTAGCCAAGGTGAAGAGGCCAACTGATAACTCGCAAAGTAACGCTCTTCATGCTTGTACAAGTCAATGGAAAGGCTTTCCTTATCAGTATCAAACACGATAGTGCTCTGCAGTGTAAGATCATCAGCCACACTATTTCGCTCGACAACGTCTTCAAAACGCGCGGTTAACATAGCGTTTAAGGTACTTTGCAATATGTTAGGGAAAAGCAGCTTTTCTTCACTGCTTTGCCCAACCAGTTTCCAAGGCGTCGCCGCAGGACCGGTGTCAGCTGACGCTGTTACACGCTCAACTTCCCAACTATCCTGACCAATCAGTCGCGCATGGGACACAGAATCAAGCGAAAGCAACGGAATCGGATTTTGCAGCCATGCTGATGCCGATTCAGGTAATACTAATGATTGATTAATTTGCCAGCTTTGTGCGTTATCAGGTAAGCGCACGAAACTCCCCAAGCCACTGGTTGCTTGCTTCCCAACCAAAAGCGTAAAGGTTTGCGTATCAGTTTTAAGCTGCAACAAATGAGACTGAGCGTCCTCTGAGTTTACAGGTTCTACTCCTAAACGCGCATAATTCTCTGGATTGCTTGTTTTGGCCTCAATGATCTGCGCATTCTTTAACGAATCAATAAGCCCCGACAAACTGTCAAAGTCTACGGGTAAGCGAGCATACTCACTTAGATGAAAAGCCTGCCACTCATCCCCTTCACGCTGAGCTCGCAATAACAACTGGTCTCCGCTTTGAATGTCAATACGGGTGACATTGGGTAATGCATCTTCAAAATCACCCAACAAAGCGGTTTGCAATAGCTCAGGTTGTGCAGCATCTTGCTTGAGCAACCAGACACTGCCAGAGACCGCCAACATTAGAGCGATCGCTAACCCAATCAATGTCGATGTTTTCATTCTAGTTCATCCCTTAAGATAATTGCTGGCGCGTCGCTTTAGTGCGCAATATGCGTGCAAAGAAAAACAATAAAATCGCGAGCAGCAAAGGTGCTACTGCTATATTAATAAACTTCAACCAGTTGCCCAATGTGTCGATATCCCGATCCAATTGGAAGCGTACGTCACGTAGCTCTTTTCTGATCTCAATGCGTTTTTCCACAAACTCATCAATTGCAGCTTGTTGCTCAGGCGATACCACTAACGCACCGGTGTCTTGCTGGGCACTCTGTAACTGTGCCAATTGATTCTCGGTTTCCGTCAATTGCTGCTGCAAACGTTCTTCTTGCTCTCTGAATTTAGCCTCTGCAGCTACTTCAAGCGCTTCAACTTTAGTAAATGGACGCGCGAAAGTGCCTCGACTTCGAACACTGATAAGTGAGTCGCTGCCACTTAGGTTCTCAACCGCATTGGTAAACAAGTCTCCATTGTTTGCAAATGGCGTAAAGATCACCTGACCGAAAAAGTTACTCTGTTGAACCCAAAAACGATCGGACAATAAATCCGCATCCGCCACCACAATAAGGTTTAATCTATCACTCTGCTTTAACCATTGTGTATCACCAGCCTTTTGCTCTGTGAAAGCTGATTTAGCTTTTCCAGAAAACCGAGCTGCGATTGTGTATTGCTGTTCATCCGCAGCAAATGTTCGAGATAAGACTTGAGGGTCCTGCGTTGTCGCATAAACACTGGTATTCAACAATTGGCTGTTGTCGCTGCTTGTTATCAACGGCAGCATGCTCAATGTCGAGCTTTCAGCTAGCGAAAGAGAACCAACAGACGCGGCATTGATGCTTTCAAGATTCGCTGTCACAACATCATCACTGTCAACAGCAGCAGTATCAAATCCTAGAATACCAAGATGGCGAGCCACACCGCCTTCAGGTGTGCGCACTTCCAACCCTAAGTTTGCGTCGAGCACCACATTGGCATTATCAAACTCAACTCCCCAACTTGCCAGCAACGGAAAAACAGTGGCATTAGCGCCCATTCCGCCCATCATTGCCATAGCATCTGACTCATAATGAGGGTCGGCAAATACCAACAAGCGCCCACCGTTCATCGCGTATTGGTCTATTGATTGCAACAATGGTTCTGGCAAATTTTTGGGGTGAGCGAGCATAAGAACGTCAGTATCTTCCGGTACTTCATTGGCATCGGAATTCAGCAAAGTAACGTCGTAAAGTTGTTCCAATTGACTGTATATGACCATGGGTGGATCAAATTGCCCTGACATAGGGTTTTGCCCCCCAGTCAGCGCAAGATCAGAAATGATTGTGACCTTAACGCCCGCATTGTCACTTAATTGATAAATCAATTTGCTGATGTCGTACTCTAAAAAGGTCTCTTTCTGAGGGTCAAAGAAACCGATAATTTGTTGATCATCAACGGCATTGGTACCCGCCAGACCAAAATATACTGACTCTCCGATTTGTCCAATGGCTGCGCCCGTAAGACCGTATTGAGCCGCTTGATCTTCTGACTCTGAGAATGGCACAGGGTCAATCACGTGCAACTTGATCTTACCATCAGCGAAAGTCTCATATTCACGTAACAAGCTTTCTACGCGATTGGCATAGTTGCGCAAACTGGTCATGCCCTTGGTCGCCGTATCTGAGTAGAAGAAATATAAGTTTATCGGCTCTTCAATATCCGCAATGACTTCTTTACTGCCCTGTGACAACGAATAGACCTGATTTTCAGTTAGGTCGACACGAACGTTATCCAGCAATTGATTGTTCACTATTACCAGTGAAAAAAACAGGCCTGCCAGTAGCAATAAGCCAAGCGTAAAAGAAAATATTCGATTCATGCTTAATCTGCCTTTTTCTGTTCAATGATAATGAAGTTGGCGAGCAGGAAAATGGTCACGACAATAATGAAGTAACCCGCATCATTAAGCGCCAACACACCTTTTGCCATAGCCTCGAAATGGGTCAAAAAACTAAACGAGGCGATAGTGTCCAACACCCAAGCAGGTGCCCACCCTTGAAAGGCATCGAGCACGACGCTACTACCACTTAACACAAATAGAAAACACACCACTACGGCAAGAATAAATGCAATCACCTGATTCTTAGTCATCGCAGACATGCACATGCTAATAGCTAGAAAACCACCTGCCATAAACCAACTGCCGATATAAGCGGCTAGTATAATGCCATTGTCTGGATCGCCCAGATAATTCACCGTCAACCACAGTGGAAATGTCAGCACTAACGATAAACCTAACACTGCCCACGCGGCGAGAAACTTACCCAAAACAGCTTGAGAAACAGTCACCGGCAGAGTCATCAATAATTCAATGGTGCCTGACCTTCTCTCCTCGGCCCAGCTGCGCATTGCAATAGCTGGCACCAAGAACAAATAGAGCCATGGATGAAAATTAAAAAATGGCAATAGATCGGCTTGACCACGTTCGTACAGTTGGCCAATAAAAAACGTAAACACACCACTTAACATTAAGAAAATCGTGATAAATACGTAAGCAACCGGTGTAGCAAAAAAACTCGCAAACTCGCGACGAAAAATAATGCCTACAGTGCTCATGCTGCTTTCTCCTCAGTGATTTGTCGAAACACTTCATCTAAACGCCCTTGTTCAATGAAGAGCGTATCAACGGGGAGTTTTCTGACCTGAATGTAATCTGTTACCAGGTGCAAAATATGCGCATCAGGCTCAGGGAATAAAGTGACCCGCCCTGTCACTTTGTCTATTTGCATATCGGCCACTCCATCCAGTTCGAGTAAGCCGGAGATGTCAGCCTGGTAGCTCAAATGCAAGGTAATCGCTTTGTGATACTTGGAGAGTTTAAGCAATGCCTCTGGCGTATCGTCAAAACGCAACTGGCCATTTGCGATCACCATCACCCGATTACACACGGCGGTTACTTCTTCCAAAATATGGGTTGATACGATTACCAACTTGTCTTTTGACAAGTGCTGAATAAGCTCTCTTACCTGATGTTTCTGATTCGGGTCCAAACCATCGGTGGGCTCATCGAGTATCAAAATCTGCGGATCGTGGATAATCGCTTGGGCTAACCCCACACGTCGCTTATAGCCTTTGGACAGGTTATCGATTGGCTTGTCTAGCACCGATTGCAACTCAAGTTGATGAATAACGGTGCTGAGTCGCTCTTCTTTATGCTTACCCTTTAACTTGCGAATATTCGCGATAAAGTGCAAAAACTGAATAACCGTCATATCGCCGTAGGCCGGAGCACCTTCTGGCAAGTAACCAATTCGTTTTTGCACTTCCTTGCTGTCTTCACTAACGGATACACCATCAACCGTTATTTCACCATGGCTGGGGGCAAGAAAGCCGGTTAGCATTTTCATGGTGGTTGATTTACCTGCCCCATTGGGCCCCAAAAAGCCGACGATATCGCCTGGCTCAATGGAAAAAGATAGATTATCGACGGCCTTAAAGTCGTCAAAGTATTTACTGAGTTGGCTTACTGAGATCATAGTTGTCTTATTCTCGTCTCATCCAAAATATGCATTAATTGCTGAATAGGGTATGTGTCGCTTCACAACACATGCACGCGAGACATTGGGGCGACTGCACTAAATTCAATACCGCAACAGATAAAAAAAGACCTGCAAGGAAGCAGGTCATAAAGTTGGGATCCGTGAAACATACATGCCATAGCAAATTTGTTATGACAGCTTCACTGTACCGTTTAAATGTGAATAATGTATGACCACTTCCAGTGTATGTGTTGCAGAGTGTTTCAAAGCAGCGATAATAAGCCAACTTTTCGCTATACTCGCCCACTCATGACCACCAATAACCTTCAAATACATCCGATAGGCAAAATCGAAACGCCTTTCAGTGAAAAGTTTGGTATTCCAAGGCAAGGGGTTATAGCAGACGGTGTGGAAGGGATAATTCACTTTGAACCAGAGTACAGTCATCCCGACTATATTCGAGGAATTGAGCAATTCTCCCACCTGTGGTTAATTTTCGCTTTTGATCAACACGTTGCACAACCACATAGTGCCCTTGTGCGCCCACCGAGATTAGGTGGCAATGCAAAAATGGGCGTGTTTGCCACAAGAAGTTCATTTCGACCAAACCACCTTGGTATGTCTTTGGTGCGTTACCTCGATCACTCATTTGATCAGGGGCAGTTAACCTTAACAGTGAGCGGGGTCGACTTACTTACGCAAACACCGATATTCGATATCAAGCCTTACATTCACTACAGTGATTCAATCGACGACGCTCAATGCGGCTATGCGAACCTAGCCCCATCAGCTAGGTTATCCGTTGTTTTTAGTGAAATGGCTAAAACGCAGCTCTTAACTTATCAAAGCACCCTGCCACAATTAAAAAGCGTAATTACGCAAATGTTGCGTCAGGATCCACGCCCCGCATATAAGCAACAGAAAGAAGACCCCAAGCACTACGCATGCCGCGTGTATGATCTCGATGTAAAGTGGCACGTTGACGGTGATAAAGCGATCGTGAGTTCACTGGAAAAGAGTTAAAACCATTAGCATCTGTAATAATCTGACCATCATAACCACGTCAAACCCAAAAGGCTTTAAAACCCAATCAGTTGGAAGTAATAAACACCAATATTTGCAACTTTTTTCACCCCAAAGCCAATTAGCTTTTGCCATCTAAATAGCGGCTGATAGAATACCGCATTTACACTTAACCACGAGACACAGAACGGCATGCGCACGAGCCAATATTTGCTATCCACTCAAAAAGAGACACCTGCAGATGCAGAAGTAATCAGTCATCAGCTTATGCTACGCGCGGGTATGATCCGCAAACTAGCTTCAGGGCTCTACACTTGGCTACCCAGTGGATTGCGTGTGTTAAATAAAGTTGCTGACATCGTGAAATCTGAAATGAATAAGGCCGGTGCTATTGAAGTACTGATGCCAGTCGTTCAACCGGCTGATTTATGGCAGGAGTCTGGCCGTTGGGATGAGTATGGTCCAGAACTATTGCGCATCAAGGACCGCCACGCGAGAGATTTTGTATTGGGCCCAACTCACGAAGAAGTGATCACAGCCTTGGTTCGTAATGAAATCAGTAGCTACAAGCAATTGCCACTAAATCTATATCAAGTACAAACCAAATTCCGCGATGAGGTTCGCCCTCGCTTCGGCATCATGCGCGGACGCGAATTCACCATGAAAGACGCCTATTCTTTCCATATAGACCACACTTGCCTGCAAGAGACTTACGATAAAATGCACCAAGCCTACTGCAATGTGTTTAGCCGCTGTGGCTTAGAATACCGCCCTGTGGTAGCAGACTCCGGCGCAATCGGTGGAAGTGTTAGTCATGAATTCCACGTGCTAGCTGAATCAGGCGAGGACGACATCGTATTTAGCACTGGCTCTGATTACGCGGCAAATATTGAAACCGCGGAAGCGTTAGCCGTCGGTGACAAACAACAAGCAAGTGCTCAGAGCGAAAAAGTTGCCACACCAAACGTTGGTACTATTGAGCAAGTGTGTGAACACTTCAATGTCGATGCAGCACAAACCATAAAGACTATTATAGTGGTCGCGGCAAGCGCAGAAGACCCAACAGCTGCTAATGCGCCGCTGGTTGCATTGGCATTGCGAGGTGATCATGCACTTAATGAAGTAAAAGCGGAAAAGCTTGAAGCTGTAATGGCGCCATTAACCATGGCCAGTGAGCAACAACTGCGAACAACTCTGGGCTGCAGTACTGGCAGTGTTGGACCGCTAAATATATCCATACCTTTGATTGTCGATCGCAGCGCCGAGCGCATAGCTGATTTTATATGCGGGGCCAATGAAGATGGGTTCCACCTCCAAGGCGCCAATTGGTCAGGTGATGAGAGCATTGCTGATATTCGCAATGTTGTGAAAGGCGATCCTTCGCCAGATGGTAATGGTGAGTTAGATATCCGTCGTGGGATCGAAGTGGGTCATATTTTCCAATTAGGCGATAAATACTCTCAAGCTATGAACTGTGGGGTACTCAGTGAGACCGGTAAGCATGAAATACTGCAAATGGGCTGCTATGGTATAGGTGTATCACGCATTGTTGCCGCTGCAATTGAACAAAACCATGACAAGTACGGCATCATATGGCCAGATGCAATTGCGCCATTTAAAGTAGTTTTGATCCCCATGAACATGCACAAGAGTCATCGCGTGAAGGAAGCGGCTGAGGCGATTTATCAACAATTAGTCGACTTGGGCATCGAAGTATTATTTGACGATCGTAAAGAACGACCGGGTGTTATGTTTGCCGATATGGAGCTAATAGGTATACCTCACCATATCGTTGTCGGTGAACGCAACCTTGACAATCAACAAGTGGAATACAAGAATCGCCGTAGTGGTGAAAAACAATTGATGACGTTGGACGCGGTCGCAGAGTTCATCCAACAAGTGTAAATAACGATGGGGATAGTATGCAGGTAACATTTTACGGTGTAAGAGGCTCTATCCCCACGCCTGGAAAGGAGTACATTCGATACGGCGGCAATACTGCGTGTGTTGATGTCGCGTTGGAAGATGGCTCTCACATCGTATTAGATGCCGGAACGGGGATCCGTGTCCTAGGTAAGAAGCTGATCGCTGAACAGTGTCCTATTACGATTATGTTATCGCACAATCATTGGGACCATATTCAAGGCTTTCCTTTCTTCGCCCCCATTTATCAACCGGGTCGAGAAATTACGATTATCCCTGGAAAAGTAAATGATGGTAACGCGCGCGCGGTTATTGAACAGATGCAAGGCTCTCTATTCCCTGTGCCATTTGAAGTTCTACAATCCAAAATTGAACTGAATGTATTCGACGAAAACGAGTGGCAATCCGGCACTGCACAGGTACAACGTATGGCGATCAATCATCCGGGCGGCGGCTGTGCATACTCGATAACCGAGGGTAATACTAAGTTGGTGTATTTGACCGACAATGAACTCTACCCTCCATACAAGAAAAATAGCGACTTCTTAGAGTTTGTTGAATTTTGCTGGGATGCAGACCTACTGATCCATGACGCCCAATATATGCTGAGCGATATGCCCGCAAAATCTGGCTGGGGTCATTCGGTAGCCGAAGAAGCGGTAAAGCTGGCGATGGCAAGTAACAGTAAACAGCTTGCACTCTACAGTCACGATCCTGAGCGTACCGATGATGACGTAGATGCAATTATCGCGCACTGTAGAAAGTTCATTCAAGCCGCGGGCTCACCGTTACATTTATTCGCCTCATACGAAGGTCAGTTAATCGAATTCAATTAATCCGTAAGGACACGACATGCGCAACAAGGCTGCAGCAGTTCTGATTGGCTTACTGGCAAACAATGCGTTTGCACAAGAACCACAAACAACAGAATCTTCAGATGATATGGCGCCTTCTATTTTAGACAGGCGCGTTAAAGCAGACAAAGTTGCCATAGAGAACCCATTCTCATTTAGTCAACATCGTAGAAACTACCTTTTACCAGCAACGCATATTTCCAACCCAAACGGTATCGGCAATCAGGCTCTCACGGAAGAAACCATAGACAACGTAGAAGCCAAGTTTCAGATCAGCGTAAAGATTCCGCTGTATCAGCGTAATGAAGGCATTGATGGGTTATATTTTGGTTTTACTGCTGTCTCATTTTGGCAAGTATACAATGATGAGGCATCTAAACCTTTTCGGGAAACTAACTACGAGCCTGAGGTTTTCTATCAATGGCAAGCGGATATTTCTTTTCTTGGGTATCGCTTTAACGCAGTACAAGCAGGACTAAACCATCAAAGTAATGGTCAAAGTGGCATTCGTTCACGCAGTTGGAATCGCCTAACTGCTTCAGCCTTGTTCAGTGATTATGATTCAGTCTACTACATAAAATCGTGGTGGCGCCTGCCAGAGGATGACAAGATAGACATCAATGACCCCACTGGCGATGACAATCCAGATATTCATGACTATTACGGGCGCATGGAATTTGGCTACGGCACGGTTTTCGGCGAAACCGAATTTTTTATGCGATGGCGCAATAATCTCAAATTAGATGACAACAGGGGCAGTATAGAATTAAACCTCACTTACCCCCTAAATAACCGATATCATTTGATGTTCCAGTACTTCAATGGCTACGGTGATTCTTTGATTGATTACAATCGTCAACAGCAACGTTTTGGTGTGGGACTTCAATTACGCTTTTTGTAACGGCGAGTAGGGTTTACTGACCACATCGGCGGCATAAAATAACTGCATATGAACGTCCACCAGCTTATCGATATCCCGTTGGTATCCACCACCTATTACAGCTGCTACCGGTAAATTTCGTGCTTGGCAGGAATCAAAAACGAGTCTATCTCGGCGATAAACGCCTTCAGTACTTATCGACAAATGACCAAGATCATCATCAACATGGATGTCCACGCCTGCATCATAAATCACAGCATCCGGCGTTGCTGCGCGTAAAGCTAAATCAAGCGCCTCCTCTACTACGGTCATATACTCAGTATCTTGCGTCCCTTTGGATAAAGCGAAGTCTAAATCTGAGTGCTGTTTACGATAGGGAAAGTTCTTTTCACCGTGCAATGAAACCGTATAAATATTCGCGTTACTCTCAGCTAACTTAGCTGTGCCATCTCCCTGATGTACGTCACAATCAAAAATCAGTACGCGATCTACATCGTTATGTGTCAGCATGCTCAACGCGGCCAAATACAAATCATTCACCATGCAAAAACCGCTACCATAATTAGCAAAAGCATGATGATAGCCCCCGGTCAAATTTAACGCTTTACCGTACTCCAATGCCAAATTCGCGGTCATTACCGTACCCGCCGCGGCAGTTAAGGTACGTTTAATCAACTGCTCAGACCACGGAAAACCTATTCGTCGCATCGCTTTAGCATCCAGAGTTCCGGACACCAGTGCGTCTATGTAACCGGGCTCCATCACACCTTTTATTTCGTCCATTTCAAGTGGTTCAGGCTGATAAAAGCGACCATGCTCAACGCCTTCTTTTATCAGTCGATCATGAATGCCTTGGTATTTATCAATCGGGAAGCGATGACGTTCAGGTAAATCCAGTTGACTGTAAATAGGATGAAAAACCAATGGGACCATGCAAGGAACACCTTTAAAACCAAGTACCAGCGACAATATTGGCTCGGAGAACTGAGCGGTTACCCGATGACATATTGAATGTCACCGAGCATACCGTTATATGCCGCAGCGTTAAAGGGGAACGCAGTGTTTTAAGTGCCGCCTTTGGGGTTCAACATAGCAACTATTGAATCGACTTGCTGAGTCGCCTGTTGCATATGCTCGGTAACATCTTTACGTGCAGCAACCCCTCGGTATTGCTCAGCCAGCGTAGCAATTTGTTCGGCAACTTGCGCAATAGTATTCACCGCCACATGTTGCTGCTCAGTAATATGCGAAAGCTGCTTGGCTTCCTGTTCCGTTTGCTCCACACCCGATACAACGGTTGATAATATTGCCAACGCATTACCCGCCTCTTCAGCATTGGTGTCTGATAGCGACTTGCCTGTATGCATTGCGGCAACAGCACCTTCAGCTTCTTGCTCAAAGGCGGTTAGAATGGCGTTAATCTCTTTGGTCGAGTGCTGAGTTTTTGCAGCCAATGCGCGCACTTCGTCTGCGACTACTGCAAAGCCTCTACCTTGCTCACCCGCTCTGGCCGCTTCAATCGCAGCATTGAGCGCGAGTAGATTGGTTTGATCGGCAATTTCATTGATCACATTGACCACACCCAGAATATCGCGGCTTCTCTTCTGCAATGCTTCAACAATTTGCCCTGACTCCGTTACCGTCTGAGCAAGTGTAGAGAACCCTTGGTTCGCCTGTTCAAACGTAGCGTAGCATTTATTCATGCTCGTATTTGACTCGCGCGCAACCTCTTCCACACGTGAGACGATCGAGACTAATGCGTCAACGTGCTGCTGAAATTCATGCGTGGTTGTATTCAAGCGTTGAGATTCATCACGCTGGCTCAATGATCCATTGTGAATATCCCGTGTAACCGAAATCAGTGTCTCATTCGCTTGGTTAACATGCAGCTCCGCATTAGTTAATACCTCGATCGTCTGCTTCAGCTTTCCATGCAAAGTGCGAGTTGCCTCGGCCAGGATCCCCAACTCATTATCACTTCGGTAATCCAATGTTAGCGCATAGTCTCCACGCGAAATCCCTTCCAACTGTTGTGCAATAAGCTTCACCGGCTTAATCACCTGTGAACGCAAACGTCGGATTACATATACCACCGTCAAAATCGTGATCGCAATTAACGCCACAATGAGTAAAACCAGCGTAGTACGAGTACTGGATTGTAATGACGCCAAAGAATCACCCGCTTGTTGCCCAATCATCAGTTTCAAGTCCGTCAGCAACTTCGCGGGCTCTCTATCTATCCCTTTTACGGCAAGATCGCCGACTTTAGGATCAAACCCGGCATTGATATAGGCTTGATATCCTTCGCGGTATTTCTCTGCCATCACATTATGCGCGGCTAAAAACGCATTAATGGTTTGCTTGGCCTTTTCTGATACAGCCGAATTACCCAGCATCCTTCTCAGTGATTGCTGAATAGTGCTTTCTCTTTCTTGGAAGCGTGTCCAATATTTTTCGCGGTTTTCGTCATCATGGCCACGCAATAGCACATTCTTCCATTCCTGCACTTGGGTTTTAAAATCACTCAATACCGTTGCCACATCACGCTCAGCTTGTACGACAGTATTTTCGAGAGTTTCAAAGCTATTCAGTACAAGGTTAGTCTTTACAACACTGATACCCGCGAGCGTTGTCAGGATAATCAGACTGATAAGGACAGGTAAAATCACTAACGTGCTTACACTCTTATACTGTGGCATGGAAGGCTCCTCTGAAAATCAAGTATTCAACACCAGAATTGTGACACCTACGTGACAAGGCATCCTTAAACCCCGCGATCGCTGTTTGTTTAACCATAGACGATTTAAAACACACGTCTAATATGCCACACTGCGTGCAGGTGAATTGAATAATAAGAAAACGCTGATGCAATCACACGATGCAACACCACTGAATGATTTCATTGAATACCCTGAAGCCGAAATGCAACAACGGTCAGCTGAATTTTATGCTGATATAAAACGACGCCACAGTATCCGTAAATTTAGCGATAGAGACGTACCGCGCAGTATTATAGAAAATTGCCTAAAGGCGGCAGGCACAGCGCCAAGTGGCGCCAACCACCAACCTTGGCATTTTGTCGCTATCCATTCCCACGACGTAAAGAAGCAAGTACGCGAGCAAGCCGAGGCGCATGAGCGAGGATTTTATGAAGGTCGAGCGGGTGATGAGTGGTTAAACGCACTCAAACCGTTAGGTACCGATGCAGACAAACCCTACTTAGAGCATGCCCCTTGGTTAATCGCCATCTTTAGCCAAAAAAAAGGCGGTATTAACAGTGGCGAAAAGCAAACCAATTATTATGTGCATGAATCGGTGGGTATTGCCACAGGCATGCTCATTACAGCCTTGCATCACAGCGGTTTAGCGACGCTAACCCACACGCCAAAACCGATGACATTTTTATCTAAGATCTGTCAGCGCCCGGATGATGAGCGCCCCTACATGCTATTAGTCACGGGATATCCAGCGGAAGACGCTACCGTGCCCATTCATGCACAACAGAAAAAGCCACTGGAAGAGATTTCGACGTTTTTGTAATGAATATTGATAGCGACATATGTTGTCTATTAACGAAAACGAAACATAGCCCGTTTTGCACATACAAACAAAACGCCTATGGTTGATGCGTCAATCGACGAAATAGAACCATCATCGTAAGTGCAATCAGCCAACCTAACGTTGTTGAGCCCCCCCCATTAGAAACTTGTTCTAGTTGTGGAGTGGAGGCCTGCTTGGTTATGTTAATCACGATTGATGCGCCAGTGGTCAGAGTCGGTGTACCCGTGTCTGTAACTTCAGCGCTTATGGTCACTTGAGTAGAATTAAGATTTGAAGGATTAAAATTCAACTCTATTCCATTGGTAGTGTAATCAGACAACCCTGAAACATGCCATTCGATCGTATGCAAATCCTCACTATTCTGGTCAGATATAATGGCCGTAACGTTTACAACGCCATCGCTTGTTGAGACCGAAGTGGTTTCATTCGACAATTGAACTGCGCGTAGCGAAACTTCAGGGGCTATATTTTGCTCTTGCTGAATATCACGACCAAAATATATGTTGTCTAGAAATACCGTACCATTTCCGGTTATTTTCAACTGAAATACGCGCTCCAGATCGGGTACTGTAAATACCGATAAAGGGATCTTCACCGACTGCCAAGACTGTTGCTCTACGTCAATACTGAAAGGGTTTTCTAGCGGGCCCGGACTAATTGCATAGACATCTAGCCCATTCGCATCGTAAGTCCAGTAGTCAATGCTCAAGTAGTCCATTCCTGAGACATTTTGCATATTCTGAGCAAAATCGATGCCCTGATAATTTAGGTTGCTGTATTTAAGAGTCCTATTCCCTTCAATTAAGATGTTCTCAACTTGAGTCACTTGCCCCCAGTTAGGGTTATATTCGACATCAGAAATATTGTTATACGCATCACTAAAGATTGAAATTGCATTTTCATTGGGTGCAGTCGGCGTTGGCGCTGCAATCGTGGGTTCTGTGACTATCTCACACCCGACATCATTGACCGGAACGCCGACCGGTGTATTAGGGCATTGGTCTTTGCTATTACTCACACCATCATTGTCGTCGTCAGCAATCACGGGAGTATTTTCATTGCATGAAGTCCACTCATTCGCATCGGTTTTTTCGCAATGAGCGACATAATCAACTTCCATCACAGCCGTGTTCAGGGTTGGCTCAATAGCGCCCCCTAAATTTCCGCCGATCGCTACATTCAGCAACACAAACATTCGCTCTTCGTATTGACTGCAATCAGAAAGATCGTGTTCAACAACGACTTCATCATTCATGAAGAACGCAATGTTATCTGCGTCCCACTCGATGGCATAGGTCGTCCATTCCATTACATCTGGGGAGCCACCTGAATATTGAATACGCTGCTCAGCGCCGCACCTTCCAGTATTGAAAAAGTTCGTAATGTAACGGTCGCCATTGTTGCTATACCACTCCCACACATCTATTTCACCGGCACCGGGATTTGGCCAAGGTATGTTGTCATTATCACCTTTAATCGGTTGCTCATTAATACGATTTTCGAGCATCCAAAACGCTGGCCAAGTGCCCCCCTTCAATTCTAAGAAACGGATCCTAGCTTCAATGCGGCCATACAAAAATTCACCTTTGTCTTTGCTATTGAGTCTACCTGATGTCCAAGGACGCAGTTGGTTATCCACACCGCTACAGTTCACTTGTCCTTTTCGTGCAATAATCTTTAGTGTGCCATCGGACACATCATAGTTCCGAATTTCAGACGTATCGTCGTCGGTGTAACACTGTACCTCGTTGTTATAGTTTGCTTGCGTCTGTGCTGTCCATTTACTTAAGTCGACGCGATCACCTTCGAATTTATCTATCCAAGTCACTTCCCAACCAGCGACTAATGCAGGGCTTATCAACAGAAAAAGGAGTAATAAAAAAAGTAGGGGTAGGCTTCGAAGCGTTGGCATAGGAGCGATTTTTCTGCAGAGAGATTAATTATCTACCATAACAATCACATTTGAGAGTCTTCAATTTAGATTCGGCAGAGCGGTTCAGCCATACGCTCAAATTGATTATTTTAAGCTATCAAGTACTTTAAGTGGCTACTTGGTGCGATAGCATTTCGAGGCCTGAAAGCAAAAAAAAAGCCCTGCAATGCAAGGCTATTCGAAAATATCACTCTTGAAAAAGGTCTATAACAAGTTGATTTTCAATTCCTGAAGTCAGTCGCTTATTCCCACTCAATCGTCGCGGGCGGCTTACCTGAAATGTCATAGACAACTCGCGATATACCATCAATTTCGTTGATAATACGGTTCGACACATGACCTAAGAAATCATACGGTAAATGCGCCCAATGAGCAGTCATAAAGTCGATGGTTTCAACTGCTCGTAGGGATACGACCCAATCGTATTTACGCGCATCACCCATTACCCCAACAGAACGCACAGGTAAGAATACAGTAAAGGCTTGGCTAACCTTGTGATAAAGCTCCGCACGATGCAATTCTTCAATGAAAATGGCATCTGCTCGGCGCAATAGATCACAATATTCTTTTTTGATCTCACCCAACACGCGAACACCCAAGCCTGGCCCTGGGAACGGGTGGCGATACAACATGTCATAGGGCAAACCTAGCTCAAGACCAATTTTACGCACTTCATCTTTGAACAATTCACGCAATGGCTCAACCAAGCCCAATTTCATGTCCTTAGGTAACCCGCCTACATTGTGGTGAGACTTAATTACGTGTGCTTTACCTGTTGCAGAACCTGCTGACTCAATCACATCTGGATAAATTGTCCCTTGCGCTAACCACTTCGCATCGCTGATATTGGCTGCTTGTTCGTCAAAAACTTTAACAAACTCACCACCAATGATCTTACGTTTAGCTTCAGGATCCGCTTCTCCCGAAAGTGCAGTCAAGAAACGCTCCTCGGCTTCCACTTTTATGATATTCAAGCCAAAGTGATTGCCAAACATGTCCATGACTTGCTGACCTTCATTCAGTCGTAACAGGCCGTTATCCACAAATACACAGGTTAATCGGTCACCAATTGCACGATGTAACAACATCGCAGTCACTGAAGAATCCACGCCGCCTGATAAACCAAGGATCACGCGATCGGAGCCCACTTGCTGTTTAATCCGCTCAACGGCATCTTCAATAATGGCTGAGGGCGTCCATAGTTTTTCACAGCCACAAATATCCATTACGAAGTGTTGTAAAATCCGCTGCCCCTGACGAGTGTGAGTCACTTCTGGGTGGAATTGAACCCCGTAAAACCGCTTCTCTACATTGGCCATTGCAGCATGAGGGCAGCTCGGTGTTTTGGCTATAGTGCTGAAGCCAAGCGGTATTTCTGCAACCTTGTCACCATGACTCATCCACACATCAATCAGTGCATTACCATTGTCGCCGATATGGTCTTCAATATTGGCAAACAAAGATGTCGATTCCATTATCTCAACTTGAGCGTAACCAAATTCACGAATGTTTGAGCCCTGAACTCGTCCACCGAGTTGTTCCGACATAGTTTGCATGCCATAGCAGATACCTAATACCGGTACACCTGCTTCGAAGACATATTCTGGTGCGCGAGGAGAGCCACTTTCAGTAACAGACTCTGGTCCACCGGAGAGGATAATGCCATCGGGATTAAACTCTCGGATTTGAGCTTCGCTGACATCCCACGCCCACAGTTCACAGTAAACCCCTATTTCACGCACGCGACGTGCAATCAATTGAGTGTATTGAGAACCAAAATCGAGGATCAAAATGCGTTGGTCATGGATATTAGTGGTCATTGTCGCTTTCCTAAAAATAAAAACGCGCGGCCTATAGGTCGCGCGTAAAAAAGATGCTTATGGATTAACCTAAACGGTAATTGGGCGCTTCTTTCGTAATACTCACATCATGCACGTGAGATTCTCCCATACCTGCAGCAGTCACTTTAACAAACTGCGGTTTAGTGCGAAGTTCATCAATTGTGCCACAGCCGGTAAGCCCCATGGCTGAACGAAGGCCACCCATTTGTTGGTGAATGATGTTAGCAATTGGGCCTTTATAAGCCACTCGGCCTTCAATACCCTCAGGTACCAATTTTTCAGCATTATTGCTGTCTTGGAAATAGCGGTCTGAAGAACCATGGCTTTGGTTCATAGCGCCCAATGATCCCATTCCACGGTAGGATTTGTAATAACGCCCTTGATACAATTCGACATCGCCTGGGGCTTCTTCAGTACCCGCCAACATGCTACCGACCATTACACAGCTAGCGCCAGCAGCGATAGCTTTAGCGATATCACCAGAATAACGAATACCGCCGTCGGCAATCACAGGAATATCCGTACCTTTTAGGGCTTCAACCGCATCGCTTACCGCCGTTATCTGAGGAACACCACAGCCCGTTACGATTCGGGTAGTACAAATTGAGCCTGGACCAATACCGACTTTAACAGCATCTACCCCTGCATCAGCCAATGCCTTAGCCCCTTCGCTAGTTGCCACGTTTCCTGCGATAAGCTGAACATCCGGATAGGCTTCTCTAATGGCTTTAACACGGTCAATAACGCCTTGTGAGTGACCATGAGAGGTATCAATCAATAAAACATCTACGTTAGCTTCTACCAGCAACTTGATGCGCTCATCAGTACCTGGGCCAACACCAACCGCGGCGCCTACACGTAAACGCCCTAATTCATCTTTACAAGCATTAGGCTTACTTTCTGCTTTTTGGAAATCCTTAACCGTAATCAATCCGCTTAATTTGAAATGCTCATCTACGACTAAAATCTTCTCAATGCGATGTTCGTGCATCAAATCCAAAACTGTTTCTGATGGAGCACCCTCTTTCACTGTGACCAAGCGCTCTTTCGGTGTCATCACTTTACTGATCGGTTGATCAAATCGATTCTCAAAACGTAAATCGCGTCCGGTTACAATTCCGACTAAGTTATTGTCGGTATCGATAACAGGGAAACCTGAGTAGCCTAATTTCTTGCTTAACGCATTAACTTCACCAATCGTAGCCGTTGGCATTACGGTTACAGGATCAGAAACCACACCACTTTCATATTTTTTCACTTCACGCACATGGTTGGCCTGCTGTTCTGCAGTCATGTTTTTGTGGATAAAGCCAATGCCACCTTCTTGCGCAAGTGCAATTGCCAGGCGAGCTTCTGAAACAGTATCCATGGCGGCTGACACCATCGGAATATTCAAATTAACACGGCGTGTTAAACGGGTTTTTAAACTGGCAGTATGTGGAAGAACTTGCGAGTGACCAGGCACCAACAAGACATCATCAAAAGTAAGGGCTTCTTTAGCGATTCGGAGCATGCAACAACACCTACAGAATAAGGTTTTAATTGCGGCGCAATTGTAGTGTTTTTTGTATTTCAGGTAAACTTACATTTGCATAAAAGACTATAAAAATTCTAACTATGATAAAACCACCTGCTGACCTTAGACAAATTTACTCCGTAACCAAGCTAAATCGCTTTGTTCGATCGCTCCTAGAAGGAGAGATAGGGACCGTTTGGTTGTCAGCAGAAATATCCAACTTCACAGCAGCTGCTAGCGGACATTGGTATTTTACCCTCAAAGACAGCAAAGCTCAGATTAAAAGTGCAATGTTTCGCGGTGCTAATAGTCGCCTGCAATATCGCCCTAAAGAAGGTGACAAAGTGTTGGTGCGCGGGAATTTGTCCTTATATGAACCTCGTGGCGATTATCAACTGATTGCTGAATACATGGAGCTCGATGGCCTTGGGAATCTACAAGCAGCGTTTGAGGCACTTAAAGCAAAACTGAACGCCCTTGGCCTTTTCAATACAGATCGTAAACGCCCTTTACCAAGCACGATAAATACTGTTGGGGTCGTAACCTCAGCTTCAGGTGCTGCTTTGCATGATATTCTGACGGTTCTAAAACGTCGCAGCCCTGGCACCAAGGTGATTGTGTACCCTACACAGGTCCAAGGGGAACGAGCTCACTTAGAAATTATCAATGCCATAGAAACGGCTAATTCACGACGTGAAGTTGACGTGCTTATTGTTGGCCGCGGTGGTGGCTCTATTGAAGACCTATGGTGTTTTAATCATGAGCAATTGGCCCATTGTATAGCGCAATCGACGTTACCGGTTATCAGTGCTGTCGGCCACGAAGTTGATATTACTATTGCCGATTTAGTCGCTGATTTACGCGCGCCAACGCCGAGCGCTGCGGCTGAGTTGGTCAGTCAAGACCGTCAGGCGCAATCTAATACGCTAAACGCGTATCAAAGACACTTATTACAACTCATGCAGCGCCATTTTGCGTTATATAGGCAACAACTTGCATCAAGCCGAGCCGGTATCGAGCGCAACCACCCAAGTAGTAAACTGAATACTCAAGCGCAACGTTTAGACGATTTGCAGCGACGACTGGACAGCAGTACCCGGCGTTCTATAAGTGCGACCCAAAATAATATAGAGCAATTACAGCAACGTCTTCTGCGGGCTTCCCCGCTTAAACAAATTCAGCGCAATCAGACACAATTACACAATGAGTTCGAACGGATCCAACAAGGTATTAAGCGACGTGTAAATACTGGCCAACATGATATTCAGCGACTGGCTGCCGTGATGCACTCACTCAGCCCTTTGGCTACCTTGAGTAGAGGTTTTAGTGTCACCTACCACAACGAACGTGTACTTCACGACAGTCAAAATATTCAGACTGGTGATCAAATTACCACTCAATTAGAACAAGGTCAGATCATCAGTGTGGTGAAAAGTACTCATAAGTAGAATAAAAGCGCAAAACTCAAAGAAAAGACCTCAAAGACTTCTTATCTTTAGCTCGCTAGATTAGTAATAAAATGAAGCAAACATTTGTGAAATTGACAAACAACCGAATACTGTATACATTTACAGTGTTATGGCGATAAAAACTCTTCAAGTTCGGGTCAAAGATAAGCACATCCCCTATCTGTGCTCACAAGCGATAAAGGTTAATTATGTTTGGAATTACATTAACCAACTAAGCTCGCGTGTAATTAAAGAGAAGAGAGTGTTTTTAAGTGATTACGATATACAACGATTCACGAATGGAAGTTCTAAGCTTATAGGCCTGCACAGCCAAACTATTCAAGAGATATCAAAGGAATATGTAACTCGCCGTGACCAATATAAGAAACATAGGCTTGCTTGGAGAAAATCACGAGGAGCGAAACGCTCACTAGGCTGGATCCCTTTAAAATCAGGCTCCGCCTCATATCGAAATGGGCAAATATATTTTAACCGCAATTATTTCAAGGTATGGGACAGTTTCGGTTTGTCTAAGTATACATTCAAATCTGCCTGTTTTAGCGAAGACTCCAGAGGTAGGTGGTATTTTAATGTTTGTGTCGAATTCCCACCAAATCAGTCTGAAGGAAAGAGTATCGTTGGTATAGATTTAGGTCTGAAAGATGTTGCCACCGACTCTAACGGAGTGAAAATAAGAGGCAAGGATTATCAATATCTTGAACATAAGTTAGCGGTAGCCCAACGCGCAAGAAAATCAAAATTAATTAAGAACATACATAGTAAAATTAAGAATCGCAGAAAAGATAGATTACATAAATACAGCCGAAACCTAGTAAACAAAAATTCAGCTATTTTCATAGGGAACGTATCAAGCTCAAAATTCACTAAAACTAGAATGGCAAAGTCAGTCTTTGATGCTGGCTGGGGATTATTAAGGACTATGCTGGAATATAAATGCGCTCACGCAGGTATAGTCTATTCGACCATTAATGAGGCATATACCACCCAATCATGCTCAATCTGCGGCTCTAATAAGAACGGCCCCAGAGGATTAGCAGGACTTGGAATAAGAGAATGGACATGTGAGTGCGGTATCACTCATGACCGCGATATAAATGCAGCAATGAACATTCTCGCGCTGGGGCATCAGCGTCTCGCTGGAGGAGTCCCTCGGTAGATTAGGGGGAAGATGTCAAAGATTGATGATTTTATGAGCTTTTTTTCACTTGCAGTTCTGCTGTCAGTAGGTCATTATCCAGCATCCATAAAAGGGAGGCTTTACAGTTGTCGACGGAATTTTTTTGCAGTATCTGGACACGCTCATGCGCCACTGCTATCGCACTTTCTATAAGTGCTCATACATATGCATTGTCAGTATCAACTGAATCGCACGCGACATTGCCTCCGGTATCTATTTTTTCTTCCTATTCCAGTGATGCTGTGATCGCACCGTGTCAGGAGTCGTCTCAAGCCAATGCTTGTGTTGAGGATTACTTGTCGCCTCGAGGTTTTTATGACGCGTTAACAAACGCGGAGAGCTTCGTTAAAACCGCCGCCAGCGAAGATGGTTTTGACTATGAGATTTTAGTCGCCAATGTACTGATCCCGTCTCACAACGCACAAACAGATACTGACTTTTTCACCATGGTGACGGAATTTGATGTCACCTGGCGTTCGGTTCCATTAGCGTCATATAAGTTTGAGTATGGACTTGCACAGACATTATCCGCTGATGAAAAACTTCAATTCACGCAACGTCTGGGTAATGCCTTTATGGATAAAGCCAGAGCCGAAGGGGTGTTCGATGCTGATTATCTGTTCTCACACCTAAACGCCAGCAATTACTTAAAAGATTTGCAACTGCCACAATCTATCGATGCGTTTACATTGGATGATTTGCAACTGTATCACGATCCTCTTAGAGGCGCGGTCGCACGCTACACACATCCTGAATACCCCAAAGACATCATAGACGTATTTGTCTATCCTGTTTTTGACCCAATGGCCAATTCCAGCAACAGTGAGCCTTTAGCCAAAGAACTTGAAAAGGATATAAACGATATATCCCTGATCGCACAAAGTCGTGAAATCGATGAAATTCGCATCAGTGATATTCAAGCAATTGATTGGCAAATAGACCGTGAAAATTATCAAGGTAAGTACTTTGATGTTGCAGCAGTGGATGACAGCGGAGAGCCTTTGTTCACCACAACCTATGTGTTCCAATCTAAAGATAAGATCATCAAGTTCAGTGCTAACTTTCCTGGTCGTGTTGCTACACACATGATTAAAGATGCGCTACCTAAAATCAGCGTGCCAGAGCCATCACAATTAATGCAATCGCTGCGTCAGCACCCGCAAGGCTAAATTTTCACGGCCAATAAAATAGAGAAGCGTTTATCAAGCAGGTTACACATTATGTTAACCTGCCTTGCCCTTTATTTCTTCTTGTGAAATGACATCATGCGGCGGCGTTTACGTTGCTGTGCAAGGGTAAGCTGGTTTTTCTTCCCTTCAAACGGATTAGCGCCTTCCCGAAACTCAATTTTAATGGGCGTACCCATGGTTTTCAGCGCTTTCCGGAAATAGTTCATCAAAAAGCGCTTGTAAGAATCGGGTAAGTCTTGAACCTGATTGCCATGAATTACAATCACCGGAGGGTTATATCCACCGGCATGTGCATACTTCATTTTAACGCGGCGTCCACGCACCAATGGCGGTTGGTGGTCTTCTTGAGCAATTTCCATAATACGTGTCAGCAAGGATGTGTTGACACGTTGAGTGGCTGAAGCGTACGCCTCTTGTACCGACTCAAATAAATGCCCTACGCCGGTGCCATGCAGTGCAGAAATAAAATGTAGGCGGGCAAAATCAATAAAACCGAGACGTCTGTCAATCTCACGCTTAATGTCTTCTTTAACGTCAGTATGCAGTCCGTCCCACTTATTCACAGCCAGTACCAAAGAGCGACCCGAATTGAGTACAAAGCCTAACAAACTAAGGTCCTGATCAGTGATACCTTCTCGTGCATCAATAACCATCAACACCACGTTTGATGCTTCGATGGCTTGTAATGTCTTTACAATGGAAAACTTCTCAACCGCATCGCTGACTTTCTTGCGCTTACGTACACCTGCTGTATCAATCAATATGTACTCGCGCTCATCGCGTTCCATCGGAATGAATATGCTGTCTCGCGTCGTACCGGGGAGGTCATACACCACAACACGCTCTTCACCCAGAATGCGATTGGTCAGCGTCGATTTACCCACATTAGGTTTACCAACGATTGCCAACTTAATAGGCAAACCTTGTAGACGCTCAAGTTGCGCTTCAGCGTCTTCTTCACTGTTCGGCTCTACCTGCTCAACCAATGCCATATCCGGAAAGTCTTCCAGTAATGGCCTGACTGACTCGTTTAGCAATTGACTGACACCGCGGCCATGCGCTGCTGCAATTTGATGAATATGACCAAGACCTAAGGCAAAAAACTCTGCACTTTCACTGTCTCCGTCAATGCCATCCACCTTGTTGGCCACAACGTACACTTTCTTTTGAGATTTACGCAAGTGATCGGCGATACCTTGATCTGCTGGGGTCAATCCCGCTCTGGCATCCACTAAGAAGAAAACAACATCAGCCTCTTCAATCGCGAGTAGCGACTGTTCAGCCATTGCGGCATCAATGCCTTCCTCGTCACCTGAGATACCACCGGTATCGACGACAATGAACCCAAGGCCGTCTACTTTTGCCTGACCGTATTTACGGTCACGGGTAAGGCCTGGGAAATCTGCTACCAGCGCATCTCGCGTGTTCGTTAGCCGATTAAATAATGTCGACTTACCAACGTTCGGGCGTCCGACTAATGCGATTACTGGTAACATATTAAAAACCTAGCCCATCCAATTTACGGTTAAATCAATTAACTTGTAGCGCTGCAACTACACCATCGCGAGTCGTCGCAAACAACGTATCACCTTGCACTACAGGCGCAACAAAGACTGATTCATCTTCATCGTCATCACCCAATGCATAGCGGGCAACTAAAGTACCGTCAGCTTGATTCAACCAATGTAAGAAGCCGTATTTGTCACCGACGACAACGTACTCTCCCATAGTTGCAGGGGCTGATAATTCTCTGCCTTTTAAACGACCTTGCGACCACAACTCAACACCATTACGACGGTCTATTGCATACACATGGCTATTATTGTCAACCACATACAAATTGTTACCCGCCAATGCGATTGACTGATAAGACGCGTATTCACGCTTCCAAATAACTCGACCAGTGCGTAACTCAACCGCTGCTAATGTGCCGCCATAGCTAATTGTGTAAATGTTACCGGCGAATACTATAGGTTTAGCATCAATATCAACAATACGCTCAAGTTCAGTTGCACCACTTGGCGCACTGATCACTTGTTCCCACGCCATAAGCCCAGATTCGAGAATATTAACCTGTAACTTCCCAGTCGGTGTTCCAATAATGGCGCCGCCGTTGCTAGCAACAGGTGTTGATAGTCCGCGCAAAGACAAGGGTGGTACTTCGCTGTCAGTGCGCCACAGTTCGCGACCATCACTGCTGCTCAAAGCAAGCATTGCACCAGAGCCGGTGTTAACGATGACGATACCGCTTTCCACTGCAGGGGCAGATAAGACTTCACCGCGTACATCAACTTGCCATTTTGTTTCGCCTGTATTGGCATCTAATGCGTATACCAAACCATCTTCAGTACCAAGGTATAGGGTATCAGCAACAACCGTAATACCACCCGATATCTTGGCGGATATTCCGCTAGACCAAAGTGAAGATAAGCCGCTGAAAAAGCCTTCATTCGGATAAACGGCAAAGTTTCGGTGCCATACTTTTTCACCATTCGACTGTTCCAAGGCATAGACATCACCTTGGCGATTGGCGACATACACGTTGCCGTATGCTAGCGCCGGTTGAAGACGTGAAAAATAGGCATCAACGCCATGACCAATGTCTTTATCCCAGACTTTTGTCGGTTGAAATTGCTCAGTGATAGGCTCCAGACGACGAACTTCTAGTTCTTCTTCATCTGCAAACCAATCAGAGATTGTGCTACAGCCACTAACCGCAATCAGGCCGAGCGCTAACAATGAAGGTTTAAAAATGTTCACTCGCATGCCCTTAGCTGCCTGATGCAACCGCTAAATTATCCAGTTTCATCTTCACTACACGATTCTCTGGTGCCGCTTCTACCGCATTACCATAGGCCAAACGCGCTTGCACAAAGTCCGCTTTCAATGAGTAAGCGTCACCTTTAATTTCTTCTACCTGAGCAGTGAATGACTCACTTGCTACTTTAGACACATTATCTAATGCGGAATCAGCGTCGTTCTGTGCTAGCTGAACACGCGCTAATCGCACCAGCGCCATGTCGCGTAAAGCGACGTCTTGTGCTTCTGTTGCAGTTTTGAGGTATGTCGCAGCACTGTCTAAATCTTCGCTTTGAATAGCCTGAGCAGCCATTATCATAGCGGTCAAAGAGGCATAACCTGATGCTTCATTGCTGCTTAAGAACGTTTTAGCTCGTTCAAGGCCAGCTTCTGTTTGCAGTCCTTCAATAACGCTTTGATATTCCAAAGACGCAGCTTCTTTAGCCGCCAGTTGACTGTCAGAATAATAACGCCATCCCCATAGGCCGCCTAAACCTAATACGGCACCGACAACGATCGCCATACCATTTTCTTTCCAGAATCGCTTAATCGCTTCTACTTGTTGTTCTTCTGTTGCGAACTGTTCCACTTCGTATCCCTCATAACTGCACAGGTAATCCCTGCTAAATTTATATCTGTATTGTTTTGTTCACTATTCGCCGAGCATCTGCTGAATGCGCTCTGGCAATTCATCTAGCCCGACATCTAGTTGTGAATCGTTCGAACGCAACGGTTTCAAACCAACGCGTTGCGCACTGACTTCTGACTCGCCAATAACCACAGCCACCGACGCGCCAATCTTGTCAGCTCGTTTAAATTGCTTTTTCATGTTGCCGCCACCGCAGTGCAATTGCACATTGAGTTGCGGCACTTGCTCTCGCAGTGATTCAGCCACTTGCATGGCATAAACGAATTCATTCTCGCTCATGGGCATAACATACACATCAGCCTGAGCGGTGCTGACAGAGGCACTTTCTAGCGTTTCAATCAGCAAAACTAAACGCTCTAACCCCATGGCAAAACCGACAGCTGGCGTTGCTCGCCCACCTAACTGCTCAACAAGGCCATCATATCGTCCACCCGCTAATACCGTACCTTGAGCACCAAGAGCATCAGTCACCCACTCAAACACAGTACGATTGTAATAATCTAAACCGCGAACCAATCGAGGGTTAACCTCAAATTCGATACCTAAGTCGCGCAAACGTTCACATAATTGCGAAAAATGTTGTTGCGACTCTTCGTCGAGATAATCAATCAGCAATGGTGCATGCTTAACAATCGCCTGAACATCAGGATTTTTGCTGTCTAACACTCTTAGTGGGTTAGTCTGCAAGCGACGTTTGCTGTCTTCATCCAGTGCAGATTCATGCTGACTTAAATAAGCTACAAGTGCTTCACGGTAGTTTGCTCTAGCCTCTGGCGAACCGAGTGAATTAATTTCGAGCTTTACCGATTTTTCGATTCCAAACTCGCGCCACAATCGCGCGCTCATCATAATGACTTCAACGTCGATGTCGGGACCATTTAAGCCATATGCCTCAACACCAAACTGATGGAATTGTCTATAACGTCCCTTCTGCGGACGCTCATGACGGAACATTGGCCCCATGTACCATAAACGTTGCTGTTGGTTGTAGAGCAAACCATGCTGGTTACCTGCTCTAACACAACTGGCTGTCCCCTCAGGGCGCAAGGTCAGGCTGTCACCATTTCTATCGTCAAAGGTATACATTTCTTTTTCAACGATATCGGTCACTTCGCCAATAGAACGTTTGAATAAATCTGTACTTTCAACAATAGGGGTGCGAATTTCCTGATAGCCGTAACTGGCAACCACTCTGCGCAGTCGAGATTCCACCCACTGCCACAGTTTTAGTTGCTCAGGCAACCCATCATTCATACCACGAATGGCTTGGAGTTGTTTGGACACGTGTAAACTCAAATCTGATTGGTTAATAAAAAGCCCCGTATTATAGGGGCTAAGACTCAAAACAACAAACCACTTATGCGCTTTTATTAGTGCTGATTAGGTCAATCATTATCAACGGTTTTAACCGCAATCTTGTTACGCTCATCAAGTGCCGCCGCTTTCGCTCGAATACGTTGCTCCAATTGCGTCACTAAGTCATTGTTATCCAATCGTTCTTTTTGACGTTTGCCGTCTAAATAAAAGCCACTCATATTGCGTGCACCTGTAAGGCCTAAATCTGAAACTTCGGCTTCTCCAGGCCCATTCACCACGCAGCCAATGATAGATACGTCCATTGGCGTAAGGATATCGTCCAAGCGCTCCTCGAGCGCATTAACAGTGCCAATTACGTCGAATTCCTGGCGAGAACAACTAGGGCAAGCAATGAAATTAATACCGCGAGAACGAATTCGCAGCGACTTCAAAATATCAAATCCGACTTTTATTTCTTCAACAGGATCAGCCGCAAGCGAGATCCGAATAGTGTCACCAATCCCTTCGGCCAACAACATGCCTAACCCAACCGCGCTTTTCACTGCGCCGGAACGAAAACCACCGGCTTCGGTAATGCCCAAGTGCAGTGGGTTTTCAATCTGCTTTGCCAGTAATCGATAGGCCCCCACGGCTAAAAATACATCTGAGGCCTTAACGCTGACTTTAAACTGAGTAAAGTTAAGCTTATCGAGAATATCCACATGTCGCATGGCAGACTCAACCAGCGCCTCTGGTGTTGGCTCACCGTACTTTTCTTGCAAATCTTTCTCTAATGATCCGCCATTTACACCAATTCGGATTGGAATGTTTTTGTCTGCCGCGCAATCAACGACCGCTCTTACACGGTCCATCTTGCCTATGTTACCTGGGTTTATACGCAAGCAATCAGCACCGTATTCAGCGACTTTAAGTGCGATGCGGTAGTCAAAGTGAATATCGGCGACCAAGGGTACAGTCACTTGCTGTTTAATCTTTTGAAACGCTTCTGCCGCATCCATAGTCGGGACGGAGACTCGTACAATTTCGCCTCCCACCGCCTGTATACGTTTGATTTGCGCGACGGTAGCTTCAACATCCGTCGTTGGCGTATTGGTCATGGATTGCACTGCTATAGGTGCACCATCGCCAATCGGAACATTGCCTACATTAATGCGCGTCGACTTACGTCGAACAATAGGAGTTTCAGCAAACATGGTAGATTTACTCTCGAGGTACGCTAAATCGTGCACTGCGACCTGCTGGAATATCACTCATATCAACAGGCTCGCCATCATAAGTTATAGAGACATTTTGTGGGGCACCCAGTGTGACCACAAACGGGGGAACGCCAGATATTGGCATTACGCGGCCTTGTACTTTAGTACCGTAAGCAATCGCCTCACCGGTCGCGTCGGTAATATTGACCCAGCAGTCATCCTGAAAGGTGAACACTAGCTCGATTAGTCCATTTTCCTCATCAGCTGAACCAATGGTAGACACCTCGACCTCGTCCACTTGATCAATATCGGCATCGCCGCTATCTGGTTGTCGCGTATTGTCTTCGCTAGCGACTTCCTCAAAAGTTTGTTCAGCCGTCGAGAATTGTGATGCGACCTCATCCTCACTCGTTATGTCTGCGCTAAAGCCATTGGTGCGGTCGACTGTTTCATCATTGATACCATCACTCGCTGACACCTCAGTATCAGCGACTCTCACTTCATTTGATTGCGGTGGATTATTTTGTGCTACCGTCGAACTTGCCGTGTTCGCGGCCACCATTTCACCTTGGGGTTCAGCGGTCAATGCTGCCGATGTTGAAGTGTCGGTTCGGTTGAGCGCAGTATTATCCGGTTGCTGATACCACCACAAAATAAACAATGCGATGACAACCAACAAAATAAAATAGGTAAACATCATCCAACGACTGTCATTGGCTTCTTTTGATACTCGCTTAGAAAAGCTTTGCAGCTTGTGAGGTGGCTTCTGAACGTTTGCATCTTGACTTAATTCTTCAAGAAGGGGCTCTGGATCTAGACCGACATTCTTAGCATACAGCCTAACATACCCTTTAATAAAAGTTGGTGACGAATACTGACTAGTATCATCTAGCTCGAGTTGCTCGATCACACTCACCTTTAAAAATAATTTATCCGCTAGGGCTTGTTGGGATAGGCCCTGAGCTTCACGCGCAGCCTTAAGTCGTTGACCCACGCTTGGCGTCGATTGCGCCACTTCCTGTTCCATTTGATCTTCTGTCATTGACTTAGCATTACTCTTGGGTAACTGATTCAGGGTCTACAACCCATAATGTCATGCCTTTCTGAATGGACCCATTTTCGGGTAACTGGTTCCATTCAATAAGGCTACTCATCTTGATGTTATACCGAAGTGAAATCCGATAAAGATTCTCACCTGCAGCAACCGTATGTTTTTGTACAACTTTATCTTCTGTATCCAATTCAGAGTCCATCGCTGTACTCGAAGATACAGTCGAAGCAGCCTCTGCATTAGATAAGGTATCACTGTCTTGCAAAGATTGTTCAGTTGATGTCTCTGCTTGATCTACCGCCCCATTCTCTTCGACAACATCCTCTACTGGGTAATCGTTGGTCGCGGAAATGCTATCATCAACATCGGTTTCATCAGTCACTGTAGCAACATCGCTGGACGCATCGGCTACCGGGATCTCATCGCTGTCTGGCTTGACGGTAGTTTCGACGGTAGCCTCGACGACAGTCTCGGCTTCAGTATTGGCGGCAGTCTCTTCACTGACCTCTGCCATTGTATCAGTTACACTATCAACTACAGTTTCAGCGGCGCTTTCCGCCTTCGCCACTTCTGCGGTTTCTCTCGCTTCTGTTAGTGCCTTATCCTCTTCATTGATACTTGGCGCAGTATCAACATCAGATTTCACTTGTTCAGGCTCAGGCTGGATCGGCTCCACTGGTGCCGCAACGGGTTTAGGCGTTTGTGCCACTTTAGGCGTCACCAATGGTTTATCCATTGACGCAACATAACGTTGGGTTAATCCATGGCGGGGATACATGCGCATCATCATGTCGCCGAACCCCTTCGCTTCGTCCATTTGCCCAAGCCCTTGCGCAATTTGCACAGACATCCAAAGTGTCTCTGCTGAAACGCGGGCTACTCGCTGGTAGCGTGCTAGAGTTTGCTTTGCCAGTGCAAACTGCTCTTCTCTGACTTGTAATTCCGTCAGTAAAAATAGGCTTTTCGCTCTGGTTGGCTGGTGTTTGAGCGCTGTTTGTAAATAATCAATGGCCTCGTTAGGGCGATCCTGACTTAAGCTACATAGCGCGATATTTTCATAGGTTTCCGCTGAATTCGCATAGCTTTGGCTATTCACCGCTTTGAGAAAGAAGGTTTTAGCTTGATCATAACGACCTTGTTGACATAAAAACGCACCGTAACTATTGGCAATATCAGGATTACGCGGATCAAGATCCATCGCATTTTCATAGGATTGCTCTGCGCGGGCGAACTCTTCAACTAACTGGTAATAATAGGCAAGACTGTAGTGCGCATCCGCCAAACGGGGCGCAAATTCCAACGCTTTGTCTAGATTTAATTTGGCTTGGGTATAGTTACCATTTTTAAGATAGGTTAGACCTAAAGAAATGCGTGTTTTAGCGGCTTCTACTTGGTCAAAATCGTTAGTCCGTTCAAAACCTTCCGGTAACGGCTCGCTGACGCAACCGGCCAAGGCGAGCAGTAACAAAAGCGCAAATAATCGTGCAAACATGAGATTGCTCATTCCATCGTTATAGTTATCTGCACAAATTTATCAGAATAGCGGCCAATAACAATGCCTTATCGTGGTTTTATTGGGCGTAACGCCATTATTCTGCGACTTTTACCGGGATCGACTGCCCTTTTTCTTGTTTCTTGAGCAATCGCTTGGTGCGATCGACGACATCACCGACCAATTGACCACATGCCGCATCGATATCGTCACCTCGGGTTTTACGCACCATAACAGTAAAACCATGCCCCATGAGCACTTTGGCAAAACGGTCTATGCGACTGTTGCTAGAACAGGTGTAAGGTGAACCCGGATAGGGATTAAACGGGATCAAGTTGATCTTGCTAGGAGTATCCTTCAATACTTTCGCCAGCTCATGCGCTTGGTCCGTACTGTCGTTGATCTGATTTAGCATCACATACTCGACGGTAACGCGGCCTTGATTCGCCTTAGATTTCGCTAAGTAACGTCGTACACCCGCCAAAAACGCCTCAATATTGTACTTTTTATTGATTGGCACAATTTCATTGCGCAGCTCATCTGTTGGCGCATGTAATGAAATAGCAAGCGCCACATCAATTTGATCGCCTAGCATGTCTAACGCGGGCACAACCCCTGAGGTTGATAACGTGACACGGCGTTTTGATAGGCCAAAACCGAAATCATCCATCATGATGTCCATGGCCGGCACGACATTTTTAAGATTTAACAGCGGCTCACCCATCCCCATCATGACAACGTTCGTGATCGGGCGTTTACTGGTGTCGTTGGATAAACCCAGCGCCGTTGCTACGCGCCAAACCTGACCAATGATCTCTGCAACAGACAAGTTCCGGTTAAAACCTTGTTGTGCGGTTGAACAGAAAGTACATTCCAGTGCGCAGCCAACCTGAGAAGAAACACACAATGTGGCTCTGTCAGTTTCTGGGATCCAGACCGTTTCCACTTCCTGACCGCCGTCAAGTTTCAATGCAAACTTAATCGTACCGTCAGTCGCGTTTTGTTGATACGCAATTTCAGGTGCTCTCACTTCACAGTTTGCTGATAACTTTGCTCGCAACGATTTATTGAGGTTAGTCATTTTGTCAAAGTCATGTTCACCATGTTGATAAATCCACTTCATCAACTGGTCTGCACGAAACGGCTTTTCGCCAATCGAAGCAAAATATTCGCGCATTGCAGCGCGGTTGAAATTAAGCAAGTTGACACTTTTTTCACCGGCATCGATGTTTCCAGTGTTTACCGCTTGTTGCTCGACAGATTGACTATTTGACATTTTAGGCCTCATTGAATACGCAAAAAGGGAGCGTTGACATCTATCCCTCTTTTTAAAGAGAGAATTCCTTCAGCAAGACGGCGATGCCCCGCCGCGGCAATGTTAAGTGCAGCATTGATATCTCTGTCATTTTGAGAATCACAACTTGCACACTTCCATTGCCTCATTCCAAGACCTGTTCTACCTTTCGGACTATTGTCGGGTATCTCCCCACAATTGGAACAAGTCTGGGTTGAAAATGCTTCATCTATCACGTCAAATACAACACCTGCGTAAGCACATTTATATTCCAATGTTGACTTGATTTTTCCCCACGCTGCATCAGAAACTGACTTGGCGAGGTGTGTCTTAAGCATTTGTTTTGAATTAATATTTCCTACAAATATTGCTCTGCTGGAATCTACTAGTCTCCGAGTAAACTTATGAATGTTATCTTTCCTACGATTTGCTATCTTTGCGTGAATATTTCTCAATCGTTTCTTGTTTCCGGCTCGCTGTGCTTTTCGCAAATCATCTTGCAACGAGCGATATTCTTGTTTATCCATCATGTCACCATTCGAGGCGGTAGCGGCCACTTTGCAGCCTAAATCAACACCTATGATTTGGTCACCTTTGGAAAGATGATTATCCACTTCAACTACTACATTAAAGTACCATCTTCCTCTAGCATCTTCGTTAAAGGATCCAGCTCTAAAACTGAATTTAGACATTCCAAAACTATCCCAAATGCCAAAGTACTTGCCGTTGAAAAAAATGCATCCATTTTTGAACTTAGCGGCTCTTGAGTTCACTGGTATCCAACCTAAAGCCTTACTTGCTCCCATTGACTTACGCCAACGAAGTGAGACCTTTTTAAATTGTTTACGCCGAGTCACATATTCTGAAGCTATACATTGAACGCTCTGACTATGCAGCCCTAACTCTTTCGCAGAGCCTTTAGTATAAGGGTGAATGTCATATGCTGACATATAAATATGCCGCTCTTTAATCGCTCTGCTACTTATTTCGTTTATATAGTTCCAGACATAGTTCACTGAACGAGCTTGTCTATTCAGCTCTTTCTTGTGTTTGTCTTTAACTCTAACTTTAAGGGTTTTCAGTCTCATGCTGTAATTATATACAGCATCCCAGCAATTGCTAATTCAAAATAAAAAGACACAGAAACTTCACATTTCTGTGTCTTTATTTTAAACAAAAAATGTTTCGCAATATTTTAGCGAGTGCGTGGGCAAATCTCTTCTTCTGAGAAGAAGTATGCAATTTCACGCGCTGCTGATTCTGGCGCATCTGAACCGTGAACCGCATTTTCATCGATTGATTCAGCATAATCAGCACGTAAAGTACCTGCAGTTGCATCAGCAGGGTTAGTAGCACCCATGATTTCACGGTTGCGTACTACTGCGTTCTCACCTTCTAGAACCTGAACCATCACTGGGCCAGAAGTCATGAAGTTTACCAACGCGTTAAAAAATGGACGCTCTTTGTGCTCAGCATAAAAGCCTTCAGCTTGCTCTTTGCTCATGTGGATCATTTTTGACGCAACGATACGCAAGCCAGCAGTTTCGAAACGGTTGTAGATTGCACCGATTACATTTTTAGCTACTGCATCAGGCTTAATGATTGAAAAAGTACGCTCGAGAGCCATGCTCTATCTCCGAAAAATAGGGTTAACAAAATTTTGGTCGCGGATTATATGCAATTACACTGCAAATGCCTAGTGTTGGCGCGCATATAATCGACAGACGTTAATTCAGTTCACTGTCTTTCCAGAATTTCGTCCCTTTAACCGTGGCTTGTAACGCTAATCCGCTTTCGGTCAGTGTATAAACCGTCACATCTCCGTAATACGCTTCAGCTTGCACTGATCCGCCCTTGTTGCCTGCTTTTGCAGCGGCATCCGCATTACCACCAAACGTCCAGCCCGACTCGACAAATTGTTTAATGGCAGCTTGCGTGTGGAACACCATGATAATGCGGTAATCTTTCACACCCAACCCAAGTCCTACGCCACCTTCAGCCATGTTCATGTAGGTTCGAGTACCCGATTGATTGTTTTGAACGACACCATATCCCGTGCCAGCCGCCATAAAGATCAAATTAATGTTAGCATTTGAAAACACGGCATAGCCTTGTGCTTTGCTGATCTGACTTTTGGTATCTGGCTTCTCTTTATACAAGGCTTGCAATGTTTCAGCGCGCATGTCCAATATGGCTGACCGCTTATCAGCAGCGCTGCCACCGCCCATTGAGGCACAGCCGAATAAGGTTAAAACTAGAAACATCGTAAAAATAGCGCGCATGTCGCCTCCATTGATTGCTTTGACAGAATAGCTAACCCGCCGCCAAGAGGCAGGTTTCTTTTGATTCATCAAGATTGTAGCTAACCTAAGGATAGACCTATTGCAGGGATTTCACAGAATCGGTCAAAATTACTGGCGCCAATTAACGCTATAGAGCGACTACTAAAAGGGGCAGCCCGCAACCAACCTCGCGAGCGATGCTACGACGTACGCTGTAAAGAAAAGTGTCCGACACAACGGTGAAAAACACGTACCCAATTGAGTTTAGACGGTAAAAGTCTAGCCGTTAGGTATTTGCTACATCTCTGAGTTTGGGGATCACATCGTGGATCACTTGTATTGCATGATCAACTTCAGCTTCAGTCGTAAACCGGCCAATACTGATCCTTAACGAACTGTGTGCGTCAGCTTCACTCAGCCCTAGTGCGGCTAACACGTACGACGGTGCCATAGTTGCACTGTTACATGCTGAGCCCGAAGAAACAGCAAGATCACTTAAACCACGCAATAGAACCTCACCATCAATACCGGCGAAGCAAATATTTAAATATCCTGGACAGCGCTGATGTTCATCGCCGTTAAGAGTAACGTTTTCGATGTCTTTAATGCCATCCCATAAACGTTGGCTTAGAGCAGCAATAAGGGTTTGCTCTTGCGTCATCTCATGCTGCGCAATTGTAAAAGCCTCGCCCATACCGACAATCTGATGGGTCGGCAACGTCCCCGAGCGCATGCCTCTTTCATGTCCACCACCGTGAATAAGCGCTTGAATAGTTACTTTAGGTTTACGCCTCACATATAACGCGCCGATCCCTTTAGGGCCGTAACATTTATGTGCTGAAAATGACATCAAATCGACACACAAGGTTTGCAAGTCAATTGGGACTTTACCGGCACTTTGTGCTGCATCGACATGAAATAAAATACCTTTCTCTCGGCACAGTTTTCCTATAGCCGCGATGTCCTGCAGTACGCCGATTTCATTATTTACATGCATAACAGACACAAGTGCCGTGTCTTCGCGTAATACCGCCAGCAAGTCGTCTACTAGCAATATGCCGTTTGATTGAGGGTTAACATAAGTCACGTCAAAGCCTTCACGCTCTAACTGTTCACAGGTATCAAGTACCGCTTTGTGCTCAGTCGTTAACGTAACAATATGGCGGCCCTTGCTAGCATTGGCATATGCAGCCCCTTTAATCGCCAAATTATCCGATTCTGTCGCGCCACTGGTGAACACAATTTCGCGCGGATCAGCATTCACCAAATCTGCTACTTGGTTACGAGCAATATCCACCGCCTCTTCAGCCATCCAGCCATACTTGTGCGAGCGAGACGCAGGATTACCAAAATGTCCTTCAGGGGTTAAATACTGCATCATCTTTTCAGCCACACGCGGGTCGACAGGACGAGTGGATGCGTAATCAAAATAAATCGGCGTTCGTACTTGGGTCATTTTGGGCAACTGCTAGTTAAAACATCACTTAAATATGTGGGTCAAAAGCTTCTTTCGCTTGTTCTTTGCTAACACTGACTTGAGGTTTTAACCCTGTATCAGCAAAGTCTTCAACGGTCAGTGCATGTAGCGATTTTGTGCACACCTCGCCCCCCATGGCTTGAATAGCTGCGCACATCTCCTCCACCTTCGCGTCCATTAAATGTACATGCTCTAGCATAACGCCCATTGCATTGGCAACGGGGTCAGGATTATCTGCTGCTACCGCATATGCATCAAAACCGTATTTTTGTGCGATCTTACTGCGTCTTTTATTGTGTTCTTGCGCATCTTCAGATTCACTGTCCGCTCGAGCGTTGATGATCCTGCCGGGAATACCGACCGCAGTTGCTCCTGCGGGCACATCACGCACTACGACCGAATTGGAACCGACTTTAGCCCCCTCTTCGATAGTGATCGGACCTAATACTTTAGCACCAGCTCCTACGACCACATTGTTCTTCAACGTTGGGTGACGCTTACCACTTTTCCATGTCGTACCGCCCAGCGTAACCCCATGATATAAGGTTACATCATCACCGATTTCTGCCGTTTCACCAATCACCACCCCCATGCCATGATCGATGAAGAAACGCCGGCCTAATGTGGCGCCCGGGTGAATTTCGATCCCCGTAAGCCAGCGAGAAAACGTAGAGATACTGCGCGCTAACCACTTCCAATTGCGGCGCCACAAGCGGTGTGCAACACGGTGGATCCATATCGCATGTAGACCAGGATAATTGGTCAGCACTTCAAAGGTATTACGTGCTGCAGGATCGCGATGAAATACGCTAGCAACGTCCTCTTTAATGCGTTCAAACATGCAATATGCCTCCTCTGTTTATTGGCTGTCGTCTTTGTCGGTAGATGCTGGCTCGGCATCATCCTTGTGCACCACTGATTTGTCGATTGAAGACAAGATCCCGCGCAAAATATTAAGTTCTAACGATTCAGGACGAGCACGATTAAACAAGCGGCGTAATTTAGTCATTACCATGCCTGGATGATTCTTAACAATGAACCCGGTTTTGGTCAGTGTCGCTTCTAAGTGGGTATAGAATCGCTCCAAATCGACTGACAGTGGATACTCTTCTTCTACCGAGGGGTGCTCATTTTGAGCCAAAAACGCCATACGCACCTCATAACAAAGGGTTTGAACCGCAGCCGCGAGGTTTAATGAACTGTACTCTGGGTTGGCAGGAATACACACATGAAAATGGCACTGTTGCAGTTCTTCATTCGTCAACCCGTTATTCTCACGACCAAACACCAGGGCCACCGGGTACTGACTTACTTCACTGATTAATTTCAGGCCACAATCACGCGGCCCCAACATCGGCCAGGAGTGTGTGCGCGAGCGCGCGGATGTGCCAATCACCAATCCACAATCAGCTACTGCCTCTTCTAACGTGGCGACTGTTTTTGCCGCCGCTAACACATCACCTGCGCCAGCCGCCAAAGCCGAAGATTTGCCGTCCGGAGGTGATACAGGGTCGACTAGAACCAGTTGACTCAGGCCCATCGTTTTCATTGCACGTGCGGCAGAACCAATGTTGCCGGTATGGGAAGTATTGACTAATACAATGCGAATATTTTCGAGCATATAATCTGTTTGATAGGTTGAATTTTGTGCTTGATATTGCGCGGAGTCTACCACAGAACAAGCGGTCTGGCAGTTACAAAAAGGCGTATATCAGAACGCATGCTTCTTGATTAAATCATTGCAAAAAAAATCGATTCTGATACCATCCGCTCGTTTTTTGGCCAAGCTAATAGCGTTGGCCTTTTTCATGTTCTTTTACAACTGATGGTGACTACAATGCATCCTATGCTAAACATTGCGGTGCGCGCTGCACGCGTGGCCGGAAATATCATTGCTCGCGGTTTTGAAAACCGAGACGATCTGGATACTAAATCAAAAGGTAAAAATGATTTCGTAACACGAATCGATAACGAGGCAGAACAAGCCATCATCAGTAAAATCAAACAGTCTTACCCAGACCATGCTTTCTATGGCGAAGAATCTGGCAAGCAAGGTGCTGATGAAACTTTCACGTGGATTATCGATCCACTAGATGGCACCACAAACTTTATTAAAGGTATTCCACACTTTTGCGTATCCATTGCATTGCTGCATAAAGGTCGTTTAGATCAAGCCGTGGTGTTCGATCCGATTCGCGGTGAATTGTTTACCGCCAGCAAAGGTGCTGGTGCTCAGTTAAACGGTTATCGCATTCGTACAGGCAAGCAAAAAGACCTTGATCAAACCGTTCTTGCAACCGCCTTTCCTTTTAAACAGAAAGAAGAGCTCGCTAGCTATACAGATAGCTTCACTAAAATCTTTTCTGTCGCCGGTGACATTCGTCGTACTGGCTCTGCAGCGCTCGATATGGCATATGTTGCCGCAGGTCGCTTTGACGGCTATTGGGAACGCGGTGTACAACCTTGGGATATCGCAGCAGGTGAATTGTTAGTACGCGAAGCTGGCGGCTTAGTGACTGACTTTAAGGGCAACAATGATCCACTCTATGCAGGTGAGATGGTTGCTGGAAACCCACGTGTAGTGCAACAGTTAGTTAAGAACTTAAAGTAATTCGACACTTTAACAAAATTAATGGTGACCTATCCCCAGAGGAGGTTAGGTCATTTATTGTTATCGCTGGGGCTATTTGATTAAATCAAAGTGTATTTAATTATTAATAGTGACTTTTGAAACCAAATGTGTTCAAAGGAGTATATCAATAAACAACTATAAGAATTATTAACTGTTAATTGGCTAATAAAAATTCCGTCTGTTTTTCTAACCGGTCAAAGAGTATCCTCGCTCCATCAACGCTAAGATGATCATCATCGAAATATAAAGCCTTATTATCAATGACAGCTGGGCATCCATCTTCATCGCAAAAAAGGTCATAGACTCTAATACGCCTAACCCCTTTATTTTCGTTAAGTGTATTTAGTTTATCCAAAATAAAATTATGTCTCTTATGGTAATATTCAGACGACGTTGCTCGATATAAATCAAGTAGCGTAGACTTACCATAAATTGAAAAAGGATTTGCTCCTTTACTAATATGGACGGGAAGTTCTGGAATAGGATCTAAAAGCCAAACCGTTTTATTTGAATCTACCAACCTTGAGATTATTTCGCTTAAATTAAGCCAATACAATTCTAACTTTTCGTTGTCATTTATGTCACTACTATCAACAATATCTAATTCTATTGCTTTCGGTATTTGTGGGTAAATACCCACGTTGTCACCGAAGATTCCATAACTATATCTAAATCCTACTAAAACATTTTCGACTTCTGATTGTTGTTCCAAATAAGTCAATGTTTCATTTAGCCACTGAGAGCACATTTCACGATTTTTTAACGTAAAATTAAGCGCTGGCACACAACCTGAATAACTATGATGCTGCAAACCTATCTGCTTTCTCTCGAGCATCTCTGCCAACGCGTATGCTGGTTCAACAGTGTGACTATCACCAAAAGTTGCCCATTTAACGTTGGTATGGTTAAAGTAAATACAAGCATCTTGAGGTGTAATGTAATTCCTGTCGCTAGCATGACATTCTTTCCTCTTAGCGCTGTGCTTTATCGAATCCTCAAATTGTTCTAAATATACAAACCGCTCAGGCAGTCCTTGGGTGAAATGCCCCGTCAACCCCATTAGACTGAAGAAAGAAATGCCGAATAATGATAGATAGAAAACATACGCTCGGGTGTATCGAGCCTTGTTACGGAAAGGCGTTTCAATGTATTTATAACTTACTATAGCTAGAAAAAAAGTTACTACTATGGCTGCAGAAAAAATGACGAGGCTTGGATGGCCGAATGTTTTCATTCGTAAAAAAGCGAAAACTGGTTGATGCCACAAGTATAATGAGTATGAAATGAGTCCAATGAAAACAACTTTTTCACGGGACAAAAGTTTAAAACTAATTGAGTTTTCATTCGGAAAAAGAACAATTAGACACGTTGCTACAACAGGCAAGAGCGTTAACTGATTAGGATGTACCGTATTTTCCGGCCATAAAATAATACTCCCAAGAAGAATTAATAATCCAATATCTGCAATATAATTAAATTGCCTGCTTCTTGATGAGCTGAAGATCGCACATATTGAACCAGCTAATAGCTCCCAAGCTCTCGTAATAGGCCAATAAAATGCGGCAGAGTTATCCACAGAATCCATTTGGATAAGCATCAAGCTGAAGGATAAAATAGCAATAAATACTAAGAAATAGAGAACAATCCTTACGCCGAATTTGTAGGCAATGAAAAGAAAAGGAGGAAACAATAGATAGTATTGTTCCTCTATTGCGAGAGACCAAGTATGAAGCAAAGGCATCTCTTCTGCAGCTAACGAAAAATAATCAATCTCTAGATAAAAGAAAATATTAGACAAGAATAAAACTACAGAGAAAAGACTCTGCGAATATTCTTTAAACTCATATGGAGACATAAAAATAGCCCCCACAATTGTTGTTGCTAAAAGTACTACAAATAGGGCCGGGAGAATTCGCCGAGCTCGTCTCTCGTAAAAATTGACTATCGAGAACCTACCATCATAGAGTTCATTCAATAGAATATTGGTAATTAAAAATCCGCTAATTACAAAAAATACATCAACACCTAAATATCCACCGCTAAAAAAATCAAAGCCAGCATGAAAAAATATTACAGGTAACACTGCGACAGCTCTAAGGCCATCAATATCGGGTCTATAATTCAATTTCATTTGTCCTAATTTCGCTAAGATATATGTAATTAGTTGGGGTGATTGATACAATTCAAATTTTTTATGATTTTTAATATACAGAATTTCCCAAACAAAAACCCGCTTATTGAAGCGGGTTTTTTATGACATAAACCAATGCACTTATGGCATTTCGTCGAACTCTTCGCCTTCTTTTTCTACCTGAGGCGGCATTAGGTCTTCTTTACTAATACCTAATGACAGTGCAACAGAACTGGCGACATATATCGATGAATAGGTACCGATAATCACACCAAACAATAAAGCTGTTGCAAAACCATGGATCAATGCACCGCCCTTAAAGAACAAAGCGAGAAGTACTAACACGGTGGTTAATGACGTGATAATCGTACGGTTTAATGTTTGCGTTAAAGAGATATTGATAATCTCTTCCGGCGTACCTTTACGTACCTTGCGGAAGTTTTCGCGAATACGGTCTGATACAACAATGGTATCGTTCAGTGAGTAACCTATAACCGCCAAGACAGCGGCTAATATAGTTAGATCAAACTCTAACTGAAGTACCGCAAATAAACCCAAGGTAATAATAACGTCATGTGCCAAGGCCCCTACAGAACCTAATGCAAAACGCCATTCAAAACGCATCGCAACGTAGATCAAAATACAAATGAGCGCGACTAACATGGCTAACCCGCCCTGCTCAGTCAATTCTTCACCGACATTTGGACCAACGAATTCGATACGACGCATATCAACTTCATCACCATCGGCTCTTAATGCTGCAAGAATTTGATCGCCAATGGTCGCTGAATTCACACCTTCACGCGGCGCAATGCGGATCAAAACGTCTTGGCTACTACCAAAGTTTTGCACAATAGCATCGCCAAAATCAGCATTAGTTAATTGGATCCGTATCTGCTCCAAATGCGCAGCATTAGGGTATCCGACTTCAATTAGCGTACCGCCGGTAAAATCGAGTCCCCAGTTAAGCTTATTCGTGCTTAGCGCAACAATTGAGCCGAGGATCAATATGGTTGACAACACCATAGCGGGCATGCGCAAGCGCATGAAATTAACGGTGCTGGATAATTTAAGTAACTGCATAATGATCTCCCTTAAATCGCCAGCTTGTTAACTTTACGGCCACCCCAAATGAGGTTAACCAAGGTACGAGTCACGATAATTGCAGTAAACATTGACGTTGCAATACCGATCATCAGTGTCACTGAGAACCCTTTGATTGGGCCTGTGCCAACCGCAAACAAAATAAGACCTGCAATAAAGGTTGTGATGTTTGCGTCTAAGATGGTTGAAAAGGCACTATCAAAACCGTGGTGTATCGCTTGTTGAGGACTTCGCCCATCGCGTAACTCTTCTCGAATACGCTCAAAAATCAGAACGTTAGCATCTACAGCCATACCAACGGTTAATACAATACCGGCCATACCAGGAAGCGTTAAGGTGGCCCCTGGGATCATCGACATCACGCCCACAATCATAATCACGTTTCCGACCAAGGCGATATTGGCAACGATACCGAACGCTTTGTAATATATCAGCATAAACGCCAATACCAGTGCCAAGCCCCACATAATGGCTTGCATACCGAGTTCGATATTTTCTTTACCTAGGCTTGGCCCAACGGTGCGTTCTTCTACGATTTGGATCGGCGCAATCAAAGCACCTGCACGTAGTAGCAAGGATAAGTCACGCGCCTCTTTGGGTGAATCGAGTCCGGTAATGCGGAAACTACTGCCTAATTGCGCTTGAATGGTCGCAACGTTGATAACTTCTTCGTGCTTTTCAAACACTAACTTACCGTTTGCATCACGCTCGTCAGTGGCTTTGTACTCAATAAACACGGTTGCCATTGGCTTACCAATATTTCCACGCGTGTTGCGCGACATTTTGTTGCCACCGTCACTATCCAACGAAATATTAACCTGCGGGATCCCGTATTCATCAACACCACTGCTAGCGTCAATAATGTGGTTACCGGTTAACATAATGCGTTTTTCTAATAACTGAGGAACACCATTACGATCTTCGAGTAATTGCGAGCTCGCAGGTACACGACCATTCAATGCATCGCGAATGTCGTTGCGTTGGTCCACCATGCGGAATTCCAACGTTGCTGTCGCATTCAGAATTTCTTTTGCGCGTGCTGTATCTTGGATCCCCGGCAACTGCACCACAATACGATCAGCACCTTGCTTTTGCACCAATGGCTCAGCAACACCCAATTGGTTCACACGGTTACGGATGATCGTAATGTTTTGTTTAACCGCATAATCTCTGATTTCAGCCAAACGCGCTTCCGAGAACGTCGCTTCTATGCGTAAATCACTCTTTTCTTCAAATACCAAATCACGGTTTCGGTTACGTAAGAAAAACTCTGCGCTGTCGAGTGTTTCTTGGTCACGAAAAACGATTTCTACACCATTATCCATCGCTCGCACTGAACGATAACGCAAGTTCTCTTCACGTAGCGCTGTTCTGAAGTCACCCTGCGCATCTTCTAGCGCTTTCTCAATCGCCGAGTTCATGTCGACTTCCATCAAGAAGTGCACACCACCGCGCAGGTCTAAGCCAAGTTTCATTGGCGCACCGCCAATGTTGGCTAACCATTCCGGTGTATCGGGTGCCAGGTTCATGGCAACAAAATAATCATCACCCAATTCACTTTGCAGCAACTCACGCGCTAACAATTGGACATCACCATCCGCAACTCGCACTAATATTTGTTCATTGGCAAATTCAATGCGTTTGGTTTCGATATTGGCTTTCGTGAGCGCTTCGTTGACTTGCTCAACCATGGCTTCTGTGACTTGGGCGTTTCGCCCTGCGGAAATTTGTACTGCATGATCTTCGCCGTAAATATTGGGCAATGCATAAAGCGCACATCCCAACACTACGATGAAAACGAGTAGTGTTTTCCAAAGAGGATTTTGATTTAACACAACAACATTCCTTTGAGGTCAGCCGCACGGCTAACCTCATATTGATTCGACTAGATTGCTTTCATTGTTCCTTTCGGAAGAACAGCAGTGACAGCGGCTTTTTGCACAACGATATTAGTTGTGTCATTTAATGCAATTTCAATGAAGTCTTTTTCTTCATTGACCTTTGTGATCTTACCCACTAAACCACCTTGTGTGAGCACCTCATCGCCTTTACTAAGAGAGGCCACTAGGTTTTTATGCTCTTTTACGCGCTTTGCTTGTGGACGGTAAAGTAAGAAATAGAAAATCAAACCGAATACCACCAGCATGATAATCATTTCAAAACCGCCACCTTGTGGGCTACCGGCTGCTTGCGCATGTGCATCAGAAATAAAAAAGCTCATAAAACTCCCCAATTATTTATTGTTATAGTGCCGGTACCGGCATATTTTTTTTAGCATAAAAATCTTGCACAAATTCATCCAGCGCATTTGCATCAATTGCATCGCGTAAGCCTTGCATCACACGTTGGTAATAGCGCAGGTTGTGGATGGTGTTTAAACGCGCTCCGAGGATCTCGTTGCACTTGTCTAAGTGATGTAAGTATGCACGAGAATAATTTTTACAAGTGTAACAGTCACAATTTTCATCTAACGGTGATGTATCCGTCTTGTGAGCAGCGTTTCGGATCTTAATAACCCCTTCGGTTACAAACAGGTGGCCGTTACGTGCATTTCTTGTTGGCATAACACAATCAAACATATCAATGCCGCGCCTAACAGCTTCGACAATATCTTCCGGTTTGCCCACGCCCATCAAATAGCGCGGTTTATGCTCAGGAATTTTGGGTGCTGTATGTTCAATGATGCGGATCATATCTTCTTTCGGCTCACCAACCGACAATCCGCCTATTGCATAACCATCAAAATCAATCTCTAACAAACCTTCAAGTGATACGTCACGCAGTTGCTCATACATGCCACCCTGAATGATGCCAAACAAGGCTGAGGGACTGTCACCATGTTCATCTTTACTGCGTTTAGCCCAGCGCAGCGACAGTTCCATAGACAGTCTCGCTTCTTGTTCAGTCGCAGGGTATGGTGTGCATTCATCAAAAATCATGACGATATCTGAACCCAGATCGCGTTGAACTTGCATCGACTTTTCGGGCGTCAGCAGAATTTTTTCACCATTTATCGGTGAGCGAAAGGTAACGCCTTCTTCGGTAATTTTACGTAAATCGCCGAGTGAGAATACTTGGAAACCGCCACTGTCTGTTAGGATAGGTTTATCCCAGTGCATAAAGTCATGAAGGTCGCCATGCTGGCGGATAATACCGGTCCCTGGGCGCAACATAAGGTGGAATGTATTACCTAGGCATATGTGAGCACCAGAAGCTTCAAGTTCTTCTGGTGTCATTCCTTTTACAGTGCCGTATGTGCCTACCGGCATAAACGCAGGCGTTTCAACGACTCCGCGCTCGAACACTAATTGTCCGCGCCTTGCGCCTTTATCAGTGTTTAACAGTTTAAACTGCATGTTTCTTCCGATAACTATGTTATTGCTTAATTTTGGGGCGCGATTATACCAGTTATCTCAAGAAGGTCATGTGTTATCAGCCTTTTCAATGAACATCGCATCTCCATAGCTAAAGAAACGATACTCTTGTTCGATCGCTTGCTGATATGCATTCATCACATTTTCTCTTCCCGCAAAAGCACTTATTAACATCATTAACGTGGATTCTGGCAAGTGAAAATTGGTGATCATCGCATCAACTACATTGAAATGGTAACCGGGGTAAATGAATATACTGGTATCATCAAAAAACGGCTCTATTTCGCCGCTTTTGCCCGCAGTTTCTAGCGAGCGCACTGATGTTGTACCCACCGCAATAACACGACCGCCGTTCGCTTTAGTGTGTTTAACTGCGTCGACGACTTGCTGTGGAATTTCCGCATATTCCGCGTGCATCTGATGCTCTTCAATATTGTCCACACGTACCGGCTGAAACGTCCCAGCCCCCACATGCAGGGTAACAAAAGCCAATTGAACCCCTTTGGCCTTCAGCGCATCTAAGGTCGCATCATCGAAATGCAATCCGGCTGTCGGCGCCGCAACCGCACCGGGCTTTTCGCCATAAACGGTTTGGTAACGGGTTTTGTCTGAATCTTCATCAGGTCTATCAATATAGGGGGGTAACGGCATGTGCCCGTATTGCTCGAGCATGGCAAGGATCGAGTCTCCACCTTTAAACTCAAGTTCGAAAAGCGCGTCTTTGCGTCCGATAACTTCAACATCGATTGCTCCCTCAAGGCGCAATAAAGTCCCTGGTTTAGGGGCTTTGCTGGCGCGAACATGAGCAAGCGCAGTGTTGGTTTTCAAAATACGTTCGATCAACACTTCAACTTGTCCGCCAGTCTCTTTCTGCCCCATCAAACGAGCAGGTATCACTTTAGTATTGTTAAACACCAAAAGATCGTTTTCATGAATCAACGATAGAACATCGGTGAATTTGCCATGCGTTACGGCGCCAGTATTACCGTTTAACTGTAACAATCGACTAGCGGTGCGATCTTGGGTTGGATACTTCGCAATAAGATGTTCGGGTAAATCAAAATGAAAATCTGACAATTTCATAGGATGGTTTCGCAAATTTAAAGACAGCAGATCGTAACCGTGAAGTTACTCGTGAGGGCATGATTTTACGTATAGTTTCCAATACCTGCAATGCGTTTTTGATACCTGTATAACATCGATTATTTCGCATCGATTGACTAAAATATAGACAGCTTCACTAGCAGTATCGTTTAAACAGTGTTGTTTTCCTAAACTTCTTCTTTGACGCTCGCATTGCGAGCGTTTTTTTATGTCCGATTTAACGACACTGAACTATCGCAATATACACTCTTTACGCACTAGGCTATCGCCGAATATCCTCTAGAATTTCCGCCAATCCTTCAAAATCTAGCGCTTTGACATTTAACACTGACAAAATTTGTAACAAAAGATCAGCGCCTAAAATGCCTTTGTTCACTTTATTGCGTAAATTATCCGCGGTTTGCTCAATACCAATCTTCGCTAACCTATCGCTTAGCCCTTGATACGTCACGCCTCGTTTAGACATTTCGACTTTAATGACCCGCTGCACAGCACTGCGCCACTGATTGTTTATTTTACCTGACATTTATCACCACAAATGTAAATTATAATTCACATTTGATTCCTATTGTTCACTTTTGTTAAAAATAAAGTTTGACAATTACTCGCCCTAATGTCTACACTTTTTTGGCGCTTTATTACAGCCCGTGTAATAGTGTTATTCGCCCAACAAGGGTAAAGTATAATCTTGGAAGTCAGCAACAGGAGAATGTAAATGAGCTGGGACTTGCAACAACTAACGCAACTGCTTACTGAGCAGAGTCAATACGTAGTAACAGAGGAAGAGCACTGCTTATTGATAGCGAATGAAGATGGCATTGATGCCTGGTTGGCCATTAGTGGCGAGCAAATTTTGGTTGAAAGTTTACTGTTTGCCGTTTCTGAAGTTCAGGACACAACGGCTTTGAATGACGAGATACTTCGCACGCACATGATTTTTCCGCTGACGACAGTCGGAATCTCAAGCGTTGCCGGTGACGACTATTACACAGCATTTGGTTCGTTAAGCGCACAATCAAAAGGTGAAAGCGTACTCATTGAGATAGAGACATTGTTCCAGAACGTCGCGGCGTTCCTCGACGCGTACCAGTCTCATTTATCCATCTCAGTGTAATTTAGTCAGGAGAAGATTATGTCAGTATGGCGAAAGTTAGTTACAGCAGTGAAAGGTGGTGCTACGGAAGCGGCGCAATCTGTTGTTGACAGTCAAGCGATCCGAATTCTTGAACAAGAAATTCGCGAAGCAAAAGAAGAGCTGCGTAAATCAGACCATGCGCGCACCCAGATTTTAGCCAAGTGCAAATTGGCGCAACAAAAGGTCAACAGTATTAATGAGAGCATGGCACAGTATGAAGAGCATGCGCGCAAGGCAATCGATACTGATCGTCAATTGGCGTTAGATTGTGCACAAAAAGTGTCAGATCTTCGTGCAGAATTAGACACAGAGCAAAGCTACTTAGACCAGTTTCAAAAGTCTGAAGCACAACTGGCTCAGAATATTTCTCAAGCAAAAGCCAACTTGCGCCGTCTAGAGCAGCAAGTGGATATGGTGAAGGCGACTGAGTCTGTGCAAAAAGCACAAGTTGCGGTTTCTTCTCGCCACATGGGCGCGAATAGTAAAATGAAAACCGCAACAGAATCATTGCAGCGTATTCAAGAGCGTCAAACCCTGAGAAATGCAGAATTAGAAGCCGCTGAAGAGTTAGCTAGCAATGACTCATCTGACGATTTAGAAAAACGTCTTGCGGCTGCCGGCATAAAAGGCGGTCAAACATCGGCAGATGATGAGTTGAGCCGTATTCTTGGTAAATAGGCTGGCAATATGAGCTTATGGGTCAAAGTCCGCAAAGTCATGATGCAGTACTTTGCGGAAGCTCGCTGGTACACCATCGCGCTAGTGCTTGTGTTTTATACACTGAGCAGTTGGGTGCTGCTATACTTCGCGGGCGAGACCTCATTATTATCTACCCACGATTTCATTTATTGGTTAGCGGTCACCGGATCCACCGTTGGATACGGTGACTTTTCTCCTTCTACCCCAGCCGGCAAGCTTATTGTTGCGTTTTATATTATTCCGTTAGGTTTAAGCATATTCGCCATGGTGATTGGACGCATAGCAAGCTGGGTTTCGGGTCAATGGCAAAAGGGAGTATTAGGTTTGAAGAGTCTATCGGTGCAAGATCACATTCTGGTTATTGGTTGGAATGATAATCGAACACTTCAACTGCTGAAATTGTTAATGCAAGAACGCGCAAACGCCAAAGATGCACCAGAGATTGTGTTGTGCGTTAGAGCTGAAGTTAACAATCCTATGCCAGGTGATATTGAGTTTGTCAGAGTTAATTCGTTTAACAACGATGAAATGGATCGCGCTGGTGTTGCAAGCGCTAAAACCATCATCATTGACAATCCCCTCGATGACATCACGATGACGACGTCGCTGTATTGCGCCCAGCGCAATCCTGATGCCCATCTAGTGGCGTACTTCCATGATGAAAATCTTTCTAAACTGTTAGAACAACATTGCCCGAACGTGGAATGTACACCCAGTGTTGCCGTGGAAATGCTGGCCAAGTCGGCATTTGATCCCGGCTCAAGCGTGCTGCATCATGATTTATTGGATGTGCAAGAAGGACAAGCACAGTACTCCGTTACCGTACCGGATGAATTAAGCTCTCTCTCTTTAGAATCCATATTCATCAATTTAAAACGTCAATATGAAGCCATCTTTATCGGTTATGCACCGCGTGGTGACTATCGAGCGATGCATGTAAACCCAAGCCTATCGGGGCACTTAAACGGTGGTGATAAGGTGTTTTATATTGCAGATAAACGCATCGCATCCTTGGACTGGGACAGATTAGTAAAAGGACATTAAGCCATGTTTAAGAAATGGTTTGGCAAGACACCTGACACGACACCAAAAGCGCCTGAAATAATGGGGCTCTATTTAGGTGGTTCATTTGAACTTGATAGCTTAAAGCTGCGCTTACTGGTACCCGACTTAATGATAGAAGAACCGGCGAGCAAACATATTATTCAAGCTGTTGGCGAAGTACATCTGGATAGCGGCGGTAAAATGCTACGCTTCTATACTGACGATGATGCCTTTCTTCAAGTCGTGCTGGATGGCGGTGACACTGAAGCGCACATCACAGATGTAAAGCTATGGTATTTTTACGAAACGCTCACGGTTGGCAATGAGCAACAATGGCAACAAGCCTTATCGCACACCATTTCCAAGCCGTCCTATACCTTAGCAGATGTCGAATTTACACGTGTTTGGAATGCCGTTGGTGAAGAATCACCGCCAGTTGCGTTTACCGAAAAAACCTATGAAGAAGACGGTGACACTAGTCAAACCGATCAATTTATGATGTTGTATGAACGTCCCATAGGCGAACAGCAGTTTGAATCATTGCTCGTTGCCGGAGAAGAAAAAATTATTGGGCAAAACGCAGACCGATGCATCGTCATCAGTACAGGGTTTGACATACAACCGGCTGATATCAAAATATACGGCTGACCCTTTAACGAATATCGCAACCTTAAGGAAAACTCATGGACGCACTCTTAGCCTCAATTGCCAATTTAGATTCATTCGCCTTGTACTTTGCGATCAGTATCGCTTTTTTATTCATTTTTAAGATTGTCTATGCCTTCGTCACACCACATGATGAATGGCATTTGGTTAAAGAGAAGCAAAGCGTTGCCGCAGCTATCGGGTTTGGTGGCGCAATGATCGGCTTTGCTATTGCACTTGGCGGCGCAGTCTCTAATTCACAATCGTTGGTAGATTTCGCTGTTTGGGGCGTTGTTGCGATCATTGCACAAGCATTTGCATTCGCTGTATTGCGCTTTACCTTTATGCCCAAAATTGCCGAGCGCATCAATAATGACGAAGTGTCCGCAGGAATCATGCTTGCGTCGGTATCGATAGCTGTTGGTTTGTTAAATGCTGCTTGCATGACGTACTAAGGGGGTCAACATGACATCTCAAAAACGCTCTTCCAGCATAAACTTACATCGCATGCGCAAATTCTTTGCGCTCAAACCGGTAGCAGTGGGTGTAGCGTCAATATTCCTAACTGCGTGTGGCGATCGTCAGGAAGGTGTTATCTATACCACGCTAGACGAATGTATTAACGATAATCCAGCCTCTGCCGCTGATGTATGTAAAGCTGCATATGAAGAAGCGCTTGCTGAAGCCGAGCGCACTGGACCTAAATTTGCTAACCAGAATGACTGCGAATATGAATTTGGTGCCAACCAATGTCACCACGTTGATACCAACCAAGGTTCATTCTTTATGCCATTTATGGCGGGTTACATGGTAAGCGAGTTGTTGTCGCCGAAAAAGCGCTATTACACGCAACCCATGTACACCTCTTATTCTCGATACTCTCCATTCAGAATGCGTTGGGCAATGGCTGATGGCTATGTATTTGACGGGGATATCCGTGATAAGCGCTACCGAGTAAAAGAGTCGACATTTACCAAGAAACCGGCTGTCTCGCGTACGATTTCTCGTGGAGGCTTTGGTAGCACCGTTAGGGCCAAGTCAAGTTGGGGCAGTTCGTCGCGCAAAGGCAGTTGGGGCGGCTAATTGCTTCGTATTCCGATTAAAGAACGGCCGCGCTGGCGTGAACGCGCGGCCGAATTCGGCTTTAACTTCCACACCATGTACGGTGAACCCTACTGGGACGAAACTGCCTATTATCAGTTCTCTTTGCAACAAATTGAGCGTGATATTGAAGATCCCACAGCCGAATTACACAGCATGTGCCTTGCTGTCGTCGATAAAGTATCGAAGGATAGTTTCTGGCTCGAACGCTTTCAAATTCCCGAATTATACTGGGATGCCATCGCGCAATCATGGCAACAACAACAGCCTAGTTTGTATTCTCGTTTGGATCTGGTTTACGACGGTCACTCAGCAGCAAAGCTGCTGGAAAACAATGCCGATACGCCCACGTCGCTGTATGAATCAGGTTTTTGGCAATGGTTGTGGTTGCAAGACAACGTAGACAAAGGGTTGCTGCCGCGCGGCAGTGACCAGTTCAATTCCCTGCAAGAAAAACTAATCAAACAACTAGGCGTAATCGCAGATTATTACCAAACACCAGACATGCACTTCAGTTGCTGTAAAGACACAGAAGAAGATCGCGGCACTGTGCAGTATTTACAAGACTGTGCCAGCGATGCAGGTGTCCGCAATCATTTTGTATTTATCGAGGACATCGGTATTGCCGAAGATACCAACGGTGAAACAATATTTTCTGATCTTGATGACACTGCAATTTCAACGTGCTTTAAATTATATCCTTGGGAATTTATGTTGCGAGAGGACTTTGGCCCAGAAATTCTCAACGCGAAAACTCAATGGATTGAGCCGATTTGGAAAAGCATTCTGTCAAATAAAGCATTACTTCCTTTGCTATGGGAGATGTTTCCAAACCACCCTAACCTGCTACCTGCGTTTTTCGCCGATAAATGGAATAAACCAGGTAGCATTGAGACTTCATTTGGAAAGTGGGTAAAAAAACCCTTGTACTCCAGAGAAGGCGCAAACATTAGCATTTTAGACGGCAGCAAACCGGTCTACGCTACTGAAGGCCCCTATGGCGATGAGGGCTACATTATTCAGGCCCATACGCCTCTGCCGCGCTATGGTGATAACCATACATTGATCGGCTCATGGTTAGTCAACGATGAGCCGGCCGGTATTTCAGTAAGAGAAGATATTTCCCCTATCACACAAGATTTATCACGCTATTTGCCGCATGTGATTAACGGCTAGATCAAGACGTTCGTAGCGGCTCTATAGTTAATTCCACTCGGCGGTTTTGCTCTCGCCCAGCAGCCGTCTCATTTGAAGCGATGGGCGCCATTTCTCCCATACCTTGCGTCACCATACGGCGAGAGTCGACGCCTTTGTTCAACAATGATTGTTGTACACTCAGCGCACGCCCTTGTGATAGTTGAAGGTTGTATTCCGCAGTGCCTGTACTGTCGGTATGGCCAACTATTCTCAACACAGTTTTATCGTATTTGTTCAACACCAATGCGACATCGGATAACACTGGCTCAAAGTGTGCAGCAAGCACTGCTTGATTGGTTGCAAAAGTAATGTTGGATGGCATTACAAGACGAATATTGTCACCATCGCGATACACCCCAACACCGCTATCGGCTAATTCGTCACGGAATGCTTTTTCTTGTTCATCCATGTAATTGCCAACCGCCGCACCAGCCAACGCACCGACAACCGCGCCCCAAGCATAGCGACTTTTGTCATGATCGCCCGTACCTTTACCCGCGATTGCACCTAGCACTGCACCAATCGCTGCGCCTTTTTGCGTATTGGAATACTGCTGATTAGCACAACCCGCACTCAATCCGAGTGTCAAACAAAGCGCTACCGTAAGCTTTTTAGACATATTGACTTCCCCATTTCCCAAAAATTAAGTAGACACCCACAGGCTACAAAAGTTGAGCCTTTAATGTAAGTCATTGGAAAATACTCCGTAGCGGAAATCTATAACTATTGAAATCAGTGTTATCGCTCGAAAATCGCCCCTCATGTGATATTGTTTCTGTGACTCCACCCGCCATAAATGGCGAGGTTTCTTACTTCTCAGGCCGCAGCTTGTTCGTGACAAGTCTTACACAAGCCTCCATAAGCAGTAACGACAAGTCCTGCCGCCTTAAGTTCTAGAATACCTTTGTCACGAATATTAAGCGCAGCATTGACGTCGCGATCTATATCTTGGGTGTCGCAAGATGGGCAATCCCACTTGCGAACCGATAAAGACATATCATCCATTTTATGACCACAACAATGACAGGTTTTCGAGCTGGCAAACCATTGGTCAATTTTGATCAGATGCTTGCCTTGCTGCTTCGCCTTGTATTCCAGCTTTGTCACAAAGCTATACCACGAGGCATCAGCGATATGCTTAGCAAGTTTGCTATTTTTCATCATGTTAGCTGATTTTAATGTCTCTACAATCACCGCTTGGTTTTCGTCAACGAGTGTATGAGATAATTTATGTTGAAAATCAGCACGCGCATTGGCCGTTTTTTCGTGGCACTTTGCCACCAGTAAACGGGCTTTATTCCGATTGGCGCTTCCCTTTTGTTTTCTGGATAGCTGGCGTTGTTTACGTTTTAGGTTACGCTCTGCACGTTTAATAAAGCGCGGGTTGACGGTTTTCCTTCCGCTAGCTTCGACAACGAAAGCCGATAAGCCCAAATCTACCCCTGTAATCTTATCAATGGTGTTAGCTGGTTTAGGCACTTCAAGCCCATCATCAACCAAAATTGATGCGTAGTATTTACCTGTTCTGGTTAATGTAACCGTAATGCTTTTGACCGTCCCGTTTATCTCTCTATGGATCTTCGCAGAGATCGGCTGATTTAGTTTGGGTAACTTTATTGCTTCATCAAAAACCTTAACACCCACACAATGATAACTGGATTGCTTACCGTGTTTACTTTTGAATTTTGGGTATCTAGCTTTGAGCTTTGGGTTGAAAAAATTATCAAAGGCTGTATGCAGGTTGATAACCGATTGCTGTAATGCAATTGAATCGAATTGCTTAAGCCAGTTGTATCTTCTAGATCTTTTACCCACTGAAAGCAGTGGTTTTAAGTCCTTCTTCGGGCTTAAGGTCTGCCCGTAGCGACTGTAAAAATGTTTCTTGATATGCAGCGCTTTATTATACGCAAACCGAACCGCGCCAAACTGAGCGTTTAAAAACTCCGCCTGTTCTAGTGTTGGGTAAATGCGTACTCTTGTGGCCCTTAACATTTTCAGCGCTCATTGATATAGCTCAACAATATTATGGGCTACATAGGAATATATCAAGTTAGTGCACATAGTCAGGAGTTACTTTCTGACTATCTCAAAAAACGACATAACGTGACAAAGCTCGTTGTTCATTTGGTTTTGATTACCAAATACAGACGCAAACTGTTTGAAAGAACGATGATCCAGCAATTGCGTGAAGCTCTCGAATCATTATGTGAAAAACTGGAATGTAAATTACTTGAAATAGATGGCGAACGAGATCACGCACATTTACCTGTTTCCTATCCGCCAAAACTGGCCGTTAGCGTCATGATTAATAACTTGAAAGCTGAAGGCTCCCGAAGACTCAGAATACTTAATACGTACCTGACAGTTCAAAGTAAATCGGGTATGTTATGGTCAAGATCTTATTTTGCCTGTAGCTCTAGCGGTGCCACTATCGAAACATTAAAAGAGTATGTAAATAGTCAAAGTACGAGTGTTTATAAATGCAACGCACTTTCCGCTTGTATCCCCGCCCGATTGGGCGAGGTTGACAAGGATTTTGCTAACAAGAACCCTAACCCATTCACACTACGATGTATCCAGTTAAACAACCGTTAAAAATCGCTGCGGCGATCGCTACTACATTGCTAGTGGTCGAAATTATCAATTTACTCACTCAACGCAGCCTAGTGTACTTCGGGATATACCCCAGGAATCTGCACTATTTACCGATGATTTTTACCAGCCCTTTTATACATGCAAGTGTGCAACATTTATTGGCCAATCTGATCACGGTAAGTGTGTTTGCAGGGTTGATCAGTACACAGGGTACCAAGCGATTTCTAACGGTTTCACTTTGGATCATTGTGGTTACGGGGTTGCTCGTGTGGTTATTGGGTCGTTCAGCTATGCATGTGGGAGCCAGCGGCGTCATATATGGCTACTTAGGGTATTTGCTTATCGCAGGTTGGCGCAGCAAGCAAAAACGCATGTTACTGATCTCACTTCTTGTCGCAGCATTTTATGGGTCGATGATTTTCGGCGTGCTCCCCAGCGCAGGATTCATTAGCTGGGAGTCCCATCTTTTCGGCTTTTTTTCAGGGGTAATCGCCGCATGGTATTGGGCAAAATAGCAGAGTTCAGTATACTGATGCTCAAAATGGAGTGACCAGAAATCGCATGTCTGAACAACAAGAAATAAAAACTGCCCAGCAAACTGATGCAAAGGATAAACCCAACAGTGGGTTCTTTGGTAACCTAATTTTTAATATCCTTATTCCCGTAGTGATCATGAGCTATGCAAGCTCTGACGAATGGCTTGGTCCTGCGTGGAGTATAGTCGCTGCACTTGCATTCCCAATTTGTTACGGATTATGGGACTTGAAAGTCGCTGGCAAAGTGAATGCGTTTTCTATTCTAGGTATCGTCAGCGTATTACTGACAGGCGGCATTAGTTTACTTGAACTACCCGCTGAATATATTGCGATAAAGGAAGCGACTATCCCTGCACTTATCGGACTTGCCGTCATCATCACCCAATATACACATAAGCCTTTGGTCAAGATTCTGGTGTTAAATGATCAAATCATCAATTGGCCTCACCTCGATAAAGTACTCGCAGAAAAAGGCAAAGTAGATGAGTTTGAGAAAAAAGTAGCGAATAGTAGTTATATTGTCGCCAGCTCCTTTTTCTTAAGTGCAGTGCTTAACTACGTGCTGGCAAAAGTTATCCTAGTAAGTCCGCCGGGAACAACCGAATACACCGAAGAGCTGGGACGAATGACAGCATTAAGCTACCCCGTTATCGTCATTCCCAGCATGATCCTACTGATAACGGCGTTGTGGTACTTGTTCGCGCAAATCAAGAAAATCACCGGTGAAGACATCGAGGATTTTATCAATCAATAGGTGCTGAGAAATGCTCTCGGTAAACTTAACAACTGCAACTAGCATCGAAGGAAATGAATAATGGCGCTATTCACAGCGCCATGAATCTTTAAAAGAGCACGGGCCATTTTCGCCAGTCGCATCTTTAACCTTTTCATCGGAAGATATTGAAACGTTTGTCGTAATGCTCCCCTTGTGAGCCGCTAGAAACATAAAGATATTTTTTGCTATATCGGTGTTATCCATAGCGCCTCTGAAGGCTTCAGCTCCCGAGCCGAAACTAAAGACATCTACGTCAACCCCAGTGTGCCCAGAGGTCGTCCACCCTGTATTCGTTCTGGCATCAACTATTCCTTTGAGCACCGCCTGTTGAGCACGTGCTTCAGCAGATAAATCTATTGCATTGATGAGGGACTTCTCTTCCTCATTTAATCCAAAGCCAAAGGCCTTCTCTACCAACGAAACACGATCATCTGATAGGGCTAATTGCTTAGTCGTTGTCTCAATCGAAGCCGTCATATTGTGCAGGTATTCCGGACTCCAGCGGTACTCACCATTGGCTGCGATGGTCAGTCCACCGGTACTGTGGTCGGCCGTCAATATCACCAATGTATCAGGGTTCTGTTTGACATAATCACGCAAAAATTCAACCGTAAGAGCCAAATCATGCATTTCCGCCATAGCAGATGCAATATCGTTTGCATGCCCAGCCCAATCAACCTGGCTAGCTTCGACTAACAAAAAATAGCCATTCGGGTTTTCTAAATGTTTAATCGCATGTTGCGTTAGATAACGCAGTCTGTCTTTGCGATTGTCATCAAGCACCCATGGCAAGCCAACGGGCGCGAACAAACCCAGTAGACGCGTAGGCTGTGTCAAGGTCGCGAGTTTGTTGTAGGTATCTACATACTGGTAACCGGCATCAATAAATTCGCCGGTAATATTCCGATCACTTCGCTCAAAAAAGCTTTGACCACCGCCCAGAATAACATCAACGACAAAGTCACCGTTTAACCTGTCATCAAAGAAACTTTCTGCTAACTGATCATAGTTGCGACGATTTTCATTCGCCGCAACGTAAGAGGCAGGCGTTGCATGAACAACCTGAGAGGTCACGGCAACACCCGTTTTCATACCATTTAATTTGGCTTGGTGTAATACCGTTTTAACCGGTTGTTTGTTGACATCAACTCCAATAGCACCATTGTATGACTTAATGCCGCTGGCTAGCGCCGTCGCACTGGCTGCTGAGTCTGTCACATAACCGGATACCTGTGCCGGGTAGGTACTTGCTGTTCCCATCAAAATTTCATCAAACACGACCTTTTCAACATTCGGTGTAGTCGGATCATCTTTGAAGTTACGATATGCAGTCACATAAGCCGGTCCCATGCCATCAGACACGATCATAATGATGTTTTTAGGCGTGTTACTGGCTTGAGAAGAAGACTCTTTTGGCCCGGTAGCCATACAAGCTGAAAGCGCTAACGACAAAGACGCAATCCCTAGAGACTGAATAAAACGCATTTTGAAATCCTGTGGGTAAAATCCCATCAATTGTAAAACAGCCGGCAATGAAGTGAAACTGTCTTACTCAAGAATTTCCCGCATGCGTTGCTGTACTACATCCACTAGCAGATCCGGTTGGAACTTGGAAATAAATCGGTTACAGCCAACCTTTGCCACCATAGCTTCATTAAAGCGACCACTGAGAGAAGTGTTTAACGCAATAAACAAATCACTCATACGCGGATCGTCACGGACTTCTGCGGTTAAACGGTATCCATCCATCTCTGGCATTTCCGCATCGGTGAACATCATTAATATTTTATCCGTGACCTTTTCCCCATTGTCAGCCCACTTTTTCAGGCGTTTCAAAGCTTGGAGGCCATCATTCTCCTCAATGATATTAATACCCAGTTGCTCCAGCGTTTCACGAATTTGATTGCGCGCAGTAGATGAGTCATCAACAATCAGCACTGTTTGGCCTTTTAAATGCTCAATAACATTGTGATCAATAATTTCTTCAGAGATATCGATATCGTAATCAATGATCTCGGCCAGCACTTTTTCCACATCAATGATTTCAACCAGCTCAATTTTATCTTCAATTTCAATCTGCGTGATTGCTGTTAAATAATTACGCTTTCCAATCGTGTTGGGCGGTGGCTGTATATTGCTCCATGAGGTATTGACGATATTTAACACTTCACCAATCAGAAAGCCCTGCACGCTGCGATTATATTCGGTAATGATTACGTTTAAGTGTTGCTTTTCCCGCGCTTCACCCCGTAATTCAGGCATTTTAATCGCCTGGCGCAAATCAATAATGGGGATTGATGAACCTCGGTAATTGGTCACGCCTTTTAAATTGGCGTGAGAACCCGGCATCTGATTTAACTTGGGAATAGTGATGACTTCTTTAACTTTAAATACATTGATTGCAAACACATGACGAGTGCCCAGCTTGAACATAAGGAGTTCAAGCCGATTCTCCCCAACAAGCTGGGTTCGTTGATCAACTGAAGCTAAGATGCCCGACATAAATTCTCGTTATATTAGGTGCCACCAAAAAAGCATAGACCCAGAGTCTAGGATTGACAATCTAACTCGCGCATACAATGACTTGGGCAGCTCTACACGTATTTTCATATCGGCACACACTGGCATTTTCTGAGTAATTGAGCTTTTTTATATAGACAGATAAATACAGGCATATTCACGCAATTTATATCGAACATGAAAATTATACTGTTTCGTTATCCTCATAAAGCGCTTAGGATGAATTCACGAATCGATACAAACCTACTTCTAAAAGAGAGGACTCAACATGTCTCAGTATCAACAAGACTTAGCAGCAATCGCTAAATTGAAAGACGCACAAAATGGCACATGGAATGGCATCAATCCAGATTTTGCGGCCCGTATGAAAATACAAAACCGTTTTAAGACTGGATTGGACATTGCTAAATATACTGCAGGGATCATGCGCAAAGATATGGCTGAGTACGATCAAGATAGCAGCCAATACACTCAGTCATTAGGTTGCTGGCATGGTTTTATTGGTCAACAGAAGATGTTGGCCGTGAAAAAACATCAGGGCACTACCAATAAACGTTATTTATATCTTTCTGGTTGGATGGTAGCGGCACTTCGCTCAGAGTTTGGTCCTCTGCCTGATCAGTCTATGCATGAAAAGACGTCTGTACCTGCATTGATTGAAGAGCTTTACACCTTCCTTCGCCAAGCTGATGCGCGTGAACTAGGCGACTTATTCAAGAAATTGGATGCAGCGAAAGCAGCGGGTCAAGACACCAGTGCGATTCAAGCAGAAATCGATAACTATGAAACGCACATTGTACCCATCGTAGCGGACATTGATGCAGGTTTCGGTAACGAAGAAGCAACGTACCTACTTGCCAAGAAAATGATCGAAGCCGGTGCATGCTGTATCCAGATTGAAAACCAAGTATCTGACGCTAAACAATGTGGTCACCAAGACGGTAAAGTAACCGTTCCACATGAAGATTTCTTAGCAAAAATTAATGCTGTTCGTTACGCATTCCTAGAGCTAGGCGTAGATGACGGCGTTATCGTGGCACGTACTGACAGCTTAGGCGCTGGTCTTACACAAAAGATACCTGTATCACAAAGCGAAGGTGACCTAGCGGCTCAGTACAATGCCTTCTTAGAGACAACACCAGTAAACTCTGTTGCCGACTTAAATGAAGGTGACTTAGTACTTAAACAAAATGGTGAGTTGGTTAAACCTACGCGTTTACCAAACGGCTTGTTCAAATTCAAAGCTGATACCGGTTTCGACCGCGTAGTATTGGATTGTGTAACATCACTTCAACACGGTGCTGACTTACTGTGGATTGAAACTGAAAAGCCTCACGTAGGTCAGATTGCAGAGATGGTTAATGCAATTCGCGAAACTATACCGAATGCGAAATTGGTATATAACAACTCTCCATCGTTCAACTGGACCCTAAATTTCCGTCAACAAATCTTTGACGCATGGAAAGAAGAAGGTAAAGACGTATCGGCATACGATCGTGCAGGCCTAATGAGTGTTGAATACGATACCACTGAGCTAGCTGTAGCAGCCGACGAGAAGATTCGTTCATTCCAGGCGGATGCGGCGCGCGAGGCGGGTATCTTCCACCACTTGATCACATTACCTACGTATCACACTGCGGCATTGTCTACTGACAACCTAGCGAAAGGCTACTTCGGTGACCAAGGTATGCTGGCATACGTATTAGGTGTTCAGCGTCAAGAGTTACGCCAAGGTCTAGCGTGTGTTAAACACCAAGCAATGGCTGGCTCAGATTTGGGTGATACGCATAAAGAGTACTTCTCTGGTGACCAAGCATTGAAAGCGGCCGGTGAAGACAACACTATGAACCAGTTTGATGTTTAATCCCTTCGAACATATTAACTAAACCGTTAGTTCGAATTTCAAGCCCGCAGGAAGCGGGCTTTTTTTTTGCCGTTGAATTAAGCGCGATTGGGATTTGGGTATAACAGCTTGTGCATGATTTTTTGGCGAAACGGTTGCCATTCCCCTTCTGCCTGAGCCAGACGATTCGCCACAATCCACAGTACTTGCGGATTATGCCCTAAGCCCATATGGCTACCCTTCACTTCAATATTCTCTGCACGAATTGCGTCATGCGCCCAATCATCGCGGCAAGCCTGCCAATGCGCTATACCATCTGATTTAGAATAGATGGCCGTTGATGGCACAGGGGGTGGCTTGAGCATACGTTCCATAGCATCGGGCGAACGTTCTGCAACGTCACCGTTTATAAGCTTAAACATACGAGCCGCAATGGGCGCAGCTCCCTGCGGGCCATTAAACGGACTGCCAAGAGAAATCACTTGGCGCACACAGTCCGGAATTTCGCGTGCAATTTCACGCGCTAAAATCCCACCTAAGCTCCAGCCAACCAGACTTACTTTGGCATCATATTTAACATGCTCAGTGATCACTCGATTGAGTAGTTGGTCACTAATAAGCCTCTCACCGTTGACTACGTGAGTACCTAAGTTACGCCCAAGCTCCCAACCACTGGCTGCATATCCTTTCATTTTCAAAAAGGTACGGATCAATCCTGTGCTTCTATCACTGGCTAAAAAACCGGGGATCACCATGACAGGGTGACCATCTCCTTTAGGGGCTCGCATGAGCAATGGCATCGCTAAACCTGCAGCGCCGAACTCCATTAAGGCGCGCCCTTCTCGCAATAAATTCAACCGAGAAGGTCGTTGAGTGGTCATTGCTTTACTCATAAATGATGCTCTTTATTACTGATTAATGCATTGAGTGCGGCAAATGCACTCACTCGTTTTTCAACTAACGCTTCCAGCTCTAATGCAGACTCCCTTAAGTAACGTGCGAACACGTTGATATCCGGCATGATGTTTTCAGCACTGGTTGGGCTGATTGACAATGTATTGTTGTAACTGAACACTGGGATCATAAGACCCATACCATCATATAAGGGAGCGGTGCCCATATTGACCAATAATTCATGTCCAGACAGGTATACGGGGATAGGTGGCCCCGGTACGTTGGTAATGACGAGATTGAACAAAGGATTATGCCGCTTGGCTAACGCCATTTTTGAATAGAACCGTGATGCGGCACCAGCCAAACCAAATGGTATAAGCTCTGCAAATCCCATTAAACTGCGAGCATCGACGGCTTTTTGATATTCTTTTTGCGTTTTTGTGTTTTGGACTATCGTTTTAAATCGCTCTAGCGGATCGTCGATATCCGTAGCCAATTGCACGTACATGGCCGCTACCTGATTGCCCATCGCATTCTTTTCTTCATTCGTGCGCGTGCTCACAGGCACCATTGCAACTATAGGATCTTCAGGCAGTTCATTTTTTTCCAATAAGTACCGCCGGATAGCGCCAGCACAGATGGCTAAAACCGCATCATTCAAAGAAGCGCCTTTAACGCCCCGGCGTAATAACTTCACACGCGACAAATCGAGTACGGCACTGTCCCAACAGCGCTGGCGCTCAACGGTGGTGTTTAATATCGATTTGGGTGCACTAAAGGGCAAAGTGGGTGGTTTAAGCCCTTCAATACGGGTTAAATAGCTGGCTTTTAATGCCGCTTTACCCGCATCCCACAACAATCCTGGCAATTGTGTAGGCCTAGAAACTAAATTCATTGCCGTGCGGCCTAATAATCCAAGATTACCAGGGGCTTCTTCTGTGGATGGCGCTTTGTCAGCAGGCGGAACTGGGCGCGGTGTGGGCGACACATCAAATAACATACTCATAAGATCAGCACCCGATTTACCATCAAAGCCAGCATGGTGAATTTTACTGACCAGCGCAATTGAACCTTTAGGTACCTGAGCAATGTCTTCGATACCGTCAACAAAGACAAACTCCCACAAGGGTTTATGTCGGTCAATTTGCCCTGAAAAAATGTCAGAAGCCATTGCTCGAAGCTCTCGCCAGCCACCAGGTGATGGGAGTGTTCGGTGCGCAAGGTGATTACTCAGGTCGAAATCAGGGTCATCGACCCAATAAGGTCTATCCAGACTCATGGGTACACTAACTAACTTTTGTCGTAAGCGAGGCACCGTGTGTACGCGTTGCTGCATAAAGGTAACAAAGTCTTCATAGGCAAGGGAACCTTGCAAGATGGCGACACCACCTATGTGCATCGGAATAGTATCCGACTCTAAATATAAGAAAGCTGCATCTAACCCGCTAAGCGATTCCATTGGATATCCTCGCACAGTTGTTAATTTGATGTTAATTCACTCAATCAACATCATCAAGCGAGTTCAGCAGGATTTAACACCCTAACATCATACTTAATGATGGTTATGTATAAGACTAAAGAACTAGCTATAAATCTAATTCAAACGCTATATAATCAATTTTAAGAATCTGGACAGGCAGACCTATTAAAAACATGAATATCGCAAAAGTGGACTTGAATTTATTGGTGTATCTCGATGTGCTGTTGAGGGAAGGCAGCGTCACCAAAGCTGCCAACCAGTTAAGCATTACCCAACCTGCAATGAGTAACGGCCTTAAACGCTTGAGAGACCTATTCAAAGATCCCTTATTAGTGCGCACCAGCGAAGGGATGACCCCTACCCAGAGAGCCACTGAACTACAACCGATTATTCGTGATGTGCTCGCCCGCCTTGAAACCTCAATTCAGCCTGAAACTGAATTTGACCCGGCGTCTAGTGATCGCACCTTCAGGATCATGACCTCTGATTATGCTGAATCTACTTTGGTACTTGAGTTAGTGGGCCGATTAAGAGAACTTGCCCCCAACATAACACTCGATTTAATCACCCCAAGTGACGTCAACTTTCATGATGTTGAGCAGGGCAAGGTTGATATGGCGATCAACCGATTTGATGAACTGCCTTTGTCATTCCATCAGAAGGTTATTTGGTATGACACCTTCTCCTGCGTGATCAGCAGCAATAATCCGCAAAAGAAAAACTTCGACCTTAATGCATACTTAAGTGGTCAGCATATTTGGGTCAGCAAGACTGGCTTTGGTGTGGGCGTCGGCATTGATCCGAATGAAGTTCAAAAGCTTGGCTGGGTTGATGCTGAACTGACAAAGCTGGGTAAACAACGCGACATAAGGGTATTCACCCGCCATTATCATGCTGCCCTGCAAATGGCGAAAACACAGAATTTGATTGCTACCCTGCCAAGTCGTGCTGCGCGCATTCTTGCAGATGATCCTGCTGTCAGTATTGTTGATCCGCCTTTTGATATTCCACCCATTGCACTTAAAATGGCGTGGAGCGCTTTACTTCATCATGACGCCGGTCATATATGGCTGCGCCGTTTAATCGCCGATGTTGGCAACGACATCGCGAGTTAGGTAAATAGTGTGACATCGACCTCTCAAATGCATTCACATAATTTATAGTAGGCATCGGAGGCATAAATTAAACATTAGGTGCCACTCATGATTAACTAGTGGCGTCACTGTTAATCATTCATGAGGCCGTTTATGACGTCGACAAGCCAACAGCGCGAAACACGCAATGAACTTCAAATCGCAAAATGTCTATTTGATTTTATTGAAGACAAAGCCCTGCCGGGCAGCGGTGTCACCAGTGAACAATTCTGGCAAGGTTTCTCCACTGTATTGGCTGAATTCACCGATAGAAACGTTGCGTTGTTGCAAAAGCGTGACACTCTACAAGCGAAAATCGACCAGTACCACCTGCAACACTCTGAACTTGACGCGGCCGACTACAAAGCCTTCCTAGCGGACATCGGTTATTTAGTTGATCAACCCGACAATGTCAGTATAGAAACCCAAAACGTCGACGATGAAATTGCCGTTAAGGCAGGTCCTCAACTCGTGGTACCGATTAACAACGCTCGCTACGCATTGAATGCCGTTAACGCGCGCTGGGGCAGTTTATACGATGCACTGTACGGCACCGATATCATTGACGAAGAGTCTGGCAAATCGCGTAGCGGCGGTTATAACCCCACGCGTGGGGCTGAAGTTATCCGTCAAGCTCGTCTGTGGTTAGATACGATTGCCCCATTACAGAATGGATCTCACGTTGATGCCATTCGATACTCGATTAGTGATGATGGCTTGATCGTAACGCTGTCTGATGAGTCCAATACTACGTTAGCGAATAGCGGAGCGTTTGCCGGTTACAAAGGCGATGTAAGTGCACCCTCTGCAATTTTATTGCGCCATAATGGCCTGCATGCAGAGTTGCAAGTCGAACCCGAACATCCCATTGCAAAAGACGACCCCGCGGGGCTAAAAGACATCTTATTGGAATCCGCCCTCACAACCATTATGGACTGTGAAGACTCGGTTGCCGCCGTCGACGCAGAAGATAAAACCTTGGTGTACAGTAACTGGCTTGGCCTTATGCAAGGCACACTTAACGTGAGCATGGACAAAGGCGGAAAAACGTTTACCCGCTCTATGAATGAAGACCGTCACTATGACCGGTTGCATGGTGGCAATTATACGGTCTCGGGCAGAAGCTTGATGTTTGTGCGTAACGTAGGCCATTTAATGCGCAATGACGCGATTTTATTCCGCGGCGAACCGGTATTTGAAGGACTGATGGATGGCGTCATCACGAGCTTGATCGGTAAACATGATTTATTACGCAACAGCCCTTTTGTTAATTCCACTCAAGGCAGTATTTATATCGTGAAGCCCAAAATGCATGGGCCTGAGGAAGTTGCATTTACCAACGATTTATTTGCCGCCGTCGAAAATGTGTTATCGATTCCCAACAATACGTTGAAGATGGGAATTATGGACGAAGAGCGTCGCACAACGGTGAACCTAAAGGCCTGCATCAATGCAGCGAAAGAACGTGTTGTATTCATTAACACCGGTTTTCTTGACCGCACCGGTGATGAAATCCACACCTCAATGCATGCTGGAGCTTTTGCAGACAAGGCTGCATTGAAAACCATGCCATGGATCAAAGCCTATGAGCATGCCAATGTGGCGATTGGACTCTCTTGCGGGTTAAGCGGAAAAGCGCAAATCGGTAAAGGCATGTGGCCGATCCCTGATCAAATGGCCAATATGATGCAAGCCAAAATCGGCCACCCTCAATCAGGCGCGAATACAGCATGGGTCCCCTCTCCTACAGCAGCTACTTTGCATGCCCTGCACTACCATCAAGTTGATGTGTTTAGTATTCAGGAAAAACTGAAAAGCGAGGCATTTGACGGGCTAGATGACATACTCACGATCCCATTGGCAGATCCTGCCAGTACACTTAGTGATGAACAAATTCAACGTGAAGTAGACAATAATGTTCAAGGCATTCTCGGCTACGTTGTACGTTGGGTTCACCAAGGGGTCGGTTGCTCCAAAGTGCCCGATATCAATAACGTTGGGCTTATGGAAGACCGCGCCACATTGCGCATTTCAAGCCAGCACTTAGCGAATTGGTTACTGCATAAAGTCATTACGCCACAGCAAGTGCAGCAATCGCTAGAGAAAATGGCGTCGTTAGTTGATGAACAAAATGCAGGTGACCCTGAGTACATTCCGATGGCTCCGGATCTTGCCTCTTCGATTGGTTTCCAAGCCGCCAGCGAGCTTATATTCAAAGGCTGTGAACAACCTAGTGGCTACACCGAGCCCTTGCTTCATGCGAAGCGGATTGAGATGAAATCAATTCAAAAGTAAGCCCTAAATGGCTTACTTTTGATGCTTTAATTGTTTCAGCTTTAGTAAGTTGTATAACGTCCAGTAAGTCTGAACAGGCATGCTCTCGAGAGTTAAGCTTGGCAGGTCATTAAACAATTCAGACATCCAACGATCGTATGGCGTTGGGAAGTCAAGTTTGCGCTTATAGACCATGTCTGCGTCAATATACTTGTTTGCTATTCTCTTTATTAACGGCTTGCATTGGTGCTTATTATCTCTCTTGAAATTCTTCAGTATGGAGACTCCAGCATTTCCGTATAACTGCTCAAAAGACAAACTTGCTGATATTCGATTTAATTCTCTCGAATAAAACGGAGTCACCACCCTAATACTATGAGATTGAGCGCTAGCTTCGATTTCAAGCATATGAAGCCTACATTCGGTGTCAAATATAAGTTTCTTAGACCAATTAAATTGACGAACCAACGATCCCTGGGGCAACTGTTCTTGCATGAAAGGGCTGTCCATTTCATTGACATTAAATACTTCAAGAATTTTATTCCGATGTTTCTCGTTATTCGGGCCCAAGCCTAAAATTCCCAAACGTGAAACACCGTATCTGAGAGAAGATAGTATTTGTCTTACCTTTTTGCCTCTTAAAAATTGAGGAATTAACTCAAAGAGGTTTTTATATTTATTGTCAACTAGCTGAGTTTTGTTGTCTTTATCACCAAACAATATATCTGCATTCAATCCGTAAAAAACATGCTTTTCATTAATTGCAGCAAATAACGCAGGGTAGATTAGCGAACTAAAATTGCGTATGGGTCTTCCTATTGACACCAATATAAGCTCGCAACCCGCTTTTATATCTTCATCGCTGATCGGGACTACTATATGTGGCACTCCCAAATGCGCTGCCATTACCTTTGCTCTATCTAATTCCTCGTTGTTAGCATTTTCTATTTCAGGACTATAGGCGATCACTTGAGAAAAAATCTTCTTAGCCATTGCCAAAAGTATAAAAGAGTCAGTGCCTCCACTAAGTAATACTGCACATGTTTCAGTTTCTCTGCGAACGCTTAACATTGCTTGTTCAATTTCTTGCTCAATCGCTTTAATTGCCCTTTCATCTGTCAGTCGAGTGCAATTTTGCGGATAAAAAAGTCGAGCTTCGGAGTTTGGACATATTCTACACTACCACCTTTCATTTCAACCGCATGACCAAATAACAGCTCTTGCCAACTGCCATTCAAATTGAAGAATCGAGATTTAGGGTCATTCAAACGGGTTAATGAAATATCTATGAGTACTTCTGAATTAAACATCTCGTCATTGCTGACTAAGCCTTCTTCTAACCAACTGGTTGCAACTGTCAGTTCATCTGATTCAAGTTTAAAAAAGACGACTTCACTGCCAAACCTATCTTGCACAATTCTAATACACGGACTTTCGTCGTTAAATTCGATGTATATAAGAGTATAGTGACCATGAGCTATTTCATTGAAATCATAGTTGGAGTTACTTAAATCAACCATCAATTGGCTAATATCGATTCCAAGAGGTAGAAAACTGTATAGTAAATAACTACCTTCAGATTCAAATAATTCAAATCCATTCTTTAATGCGATATTAACGCTTACTTTATCGAACTTAACTAACAGTTTTCTCATGGCTGTGGTGGGCTTTATTAATGCTGCGACTTATACAGTAACATGCAATATTCAATATGATAACGATATATCTCAGGATATCAGTGCTACTTTGCATAGCGTTTAACTCATTGAAAAAATACCGGTCGAAATAGTTTCACATAAAACCGTTCTATCTGGAGATCTATGGCCTAATACTCAAGTCATATACTGGCGTATCTTAACGACAGAACCTAAGCTGTCATTATGACTAGTATGGGAGTTCAATATAACAATGCAGCCAATTGTTCCTATTTTTTCTGGTGGTGGTACTCGCCTTCCCGCTCACATAGGCATATTGCAAGCATTGCACGATTTAAAAATATCCTTCGATACCATCGTAGGCGTGTCCGGTGGTTCAATCGTTGCGGCATTATTTGCTTCAGGTTATCAACTCGAGGATATATACAAACTGGCCCGGGATACTAATTTTAAACAATTTCGTGAATTCAATTTATTACGCCTTATATTTCAAGGGGGCTTGGCCTCTGGTGAACGTTTCGAAAGCTGGATGGACAAACAACTTCATGGCAAATTGTTTGGTGATTTAGACATGGATTTGAATATATTGGCGACAGATATCAATGGCGGTGGGCCCGTCGTTTTTAATCGAACGCTAACACCTGAGATTAAAGTCTCAAAGGCAATCCGTTATTCAATGTCGATACCGCTTATTTTTAGTTTTCAAATCTATAAGCAACACGTCATGGTAGATGGCGCAATACTCGCAGAGGATGCCCTATTTGAAGACTGGCGTGGTGATGGCACCCCAAGTGTTTGCTTTCGTTTAAAAAGCGAATTGCGAGAACGGCCCTTTGACAGTAAAAGCAGGCTGATGCTACCGCAGTATGTAGGATTGCTTATTCGAACATTTATGACCGCTTTATCACGAGAATATGTGCACGCTGATTATTGGCATAACACCCTGGTAATTAACACTGGAGATGCATCAGCGGTCGATTTTGATATGACGGAAGAGCAAAAAGAGCAACTGTATAACGCTGGATATAATACTGTTTTCGAATATCTTCCGACCAAACTACCTAAAGCGAAAAGAGTTTAGTCGTTTCGATCAAACTCGCTCAAATACCAATCGATTGTGCGCGAAAGCCCATCTTCTAGAGGTACCTTAGGCGCCCAAGCACATAGCTTTCTTAGCTTATCTGAGCTAATAAAGTATCTCTTATCATGTCCAAGACGATCGTTAACATGGTGTATCAATGAAGACGGATTTATATTCGTTTTACACCTATTGTTTTTAGATAGCGTTTTCAACAAAAGTCTAACTAAATCAATATTAGATATAAGCCTTTCTGACGCAATATTGTATGTATTACCTATAACTCCATTCTCAGCAAGTCGACATAAAGCATTGACGTGATCATCTACGAAAATCCAATCACGCTGCTGATTGCCATCCCCATAAATTGGGATGACTTTTCCCTCAATTGCGTTTTTGATTACCTTTGCGATAAGTTTCTCTGGGTGTTGATAAGGACCATAGTTATTAGCACTATGCGCTATTAATGAGGGCAAGCCGTAAGTCACATACCAACTGTTAACGAGTAGAGCTGCACTTGCTTTAGACGCTGAATAGGGAGAGCTGGGTTCAAATGCACGACTCTCGCTAAATGGCGTATTTGTTTCATTACTGCCATAGACCTCATCGGTCCCCACATAAAGAAACCGAAAATTTTCTTTTTTTTGCCCAACACACCCTTGCCAATATGCCTGAACCGCTTTCAACAGGTTGTATGTACCAAGAATATTGCTGTGTATAAACGTATCTGGCGCCGCAATAGAATTGTCAACATGTGATTCTGCGGCGAGATGAAATATAATGTCCGGTGCAAATGATTGAATAGCTTCAGATACTGTAACCAAATCATTTATATCGGATTTGAGAAAACGGTAACGAGGTTCATATTTGACAGCATCAAGTGCGTTCGGATGTGATGCGTAAGTTAAATTGTCAATGCAGAGCACATTATATTGAGTATTTAGTATCAAATGTCGGATTAACGCTGAGCCAATAAAGCCTGCGCCGCCAGTAACTAAAACTTTTCTAAAACCGCTCAAAATAAAGACACACTCAATTCACCTATCTCATGTCTCGATTTTATCATGTAGTTCCGATTGAAATACCTAAATTAAATAGGTAGCTTACGCGGAAATAGTATCGGAGAGAAATCATTGAAAGTAACAATTTTTGGAGTCGGCTATGTTGGGTTAGTTCAAGCCGCTGTTTTGTCCGAAGTGGGACACGATGTAATGTGCGTAGATGTTGACCAAAAAAAAGTAGATAACCTTAAGAAAGGTATCATTCCAATCTATGAGCCAGGCTTGACGCCTCTTGTCACTTCAAACTTCGAAGCAGGCCGCCTCAAGTTTACAACTGATGCTGCAGAAGGAATTGGACATGGCAATATTATCTTCATTGCGGTAGGCACTCCGCCAGATGAAGATGGCTCAGCCGACCTCAAGTACGTGTTGAGTGTCGCTAACATCATTGCCCAAAATATGATTTCCCCTAAAATTGTTGTTAACAAATCTACCGTCCCAGTTGGTACCGCAGATAAAGTGAAAGCTGAGGTGGAACGGATACTAAAGAACCGAAATGTGTCTATTAACTTTGATGTAGTCTCAAACCCCGAATTTCTCAAAGAAGGGGCAGCTGTTGGCGACTGTATGAAGCCAGATAGAATAATAATCGGGACCAATAGTCCACAAGCTGAGAAGCGCCTCAGAGAACTTTACGCGCCGTTTAATAGAAATCATGATCGCGTTATTACAATGGATATTCGCAGTGCTGAATTAACTAAATACGCTGCAAACTGCATGTTGGCTACTAAAATCAGTTTTATGAACGAAATGTCTAACCTAGCCGAAAAGTTTGGCGCAGATATTGAAAACGTGCGCAAGGGTATCGGTAGCGATCCTCGCATTGGCTTTCAATTTATCTACCCCGGATGTGGTTATGGTGGCTCTTGCTTCCCTAAAGATGTGCAGGCATTGGCAAGAAGCGCAAAAAGTGTCGGTTTTGATGCTCGATTATTAAACGCCGTAGAGGCGGTTAATTACAGTCAAAAGGAAAAATTATTCAGTTACATTAATGACTTCTTCCACGGTAATATAGCTGGTAAAACGTTCGCGGTTTGGGGGTTATCATTCAAACCTAATACCGATGATATGAGAGAGGCTTCCAGCCGTGTACTCTTGGAATCATTGTGGAATGCTGGAGCCAAAGTACAAGCATTTGATCCTGAAGCAATGGAAGAAGCTCAACGGATCTACGGTATTCGAGATGACTTAACCTTGACGGGCACTAAAGAAAGCGCCTTAACAAATGCTGATGCACTGGTCATTTGTACCGAGTGGCAGTCGTTCAGAGCACCAGATTTTGAACTTTTAAATGATAAGCTAACTGAAAAAGTTATCTTTGATGGGCGTAATCTGTATGAGCCGAGCCTTGTTGAAGAGTATGGCATAAAATATTACGGTATTGGACGAGGCCGTTCGGTAAGAAGCGAGCCAACTCTTTGAGTTTAAAGATGAAAAGGAGTCGCAAACATATTGTGCTTGTGACTCCTTTTCAAATACCTCTAATATTCAGGTAATATCAACTTAAACCTTATAAAAGTCTCTATACCATTCAACAAAGTTACTGATCCCCTCTTTGATAGTGGTTTTAGGACGGTAGCCCACATCATCTACCAAAGCTTCTACATCAGCATATGTATCGGGTACATCGCCTAGTTGTAGGGGCAGTAAGTTTTTCTCAGCGGTTTTACCCAGTGCATTTTCAAGGGTTTCGATATATTCGAGCAAGTGCACCGGAGTCTGAGCGCCTATGTTATACACACGCCAAGGCGCTTTACTTGTACCGGGATCGGGCGTTTTACCATCCCATTCAGGGTTCACTGGCGCGTTGTGATCCAGTGTGCGAATAATCCCTTCAACAATATCATCAATGTACGTAAAATCTCTGCGGTGATTACCAAAGTTAAATACATCGATCGGTTTATCTTCAAGAATCGCCTTAGTGAATAGGAACAACGCCATATCTGGGCGCCCCCAAGGACCATAAACGGTAAAGAAACGTAACCCTGTCGTCGGCAAGTTATACAAATGACTATACGTATGCGCCATCAACTCGTTGGCTTTCTTACTGGCTGCGTACAGAGATACCGGGTGATCCACATTGTCATGAACTGAAAATGGCATGCTCTCATTGGCACCATATACCGAGCTCGATGATGCATAAACTAAATGCTGCACTTTGTTGTGGCGACAACCTTCCAAAACATTCATAAACCCAACTATGTTAGCGTCAATGTACGCATGCGGGTTTTCCAGCGAGTATCTCACACCCGCTTGCGCCGCAAGATGCACAACCTTATCAAATTGTTGTTCCACAAATAGTGCCGGCATTCCCTCACGATCTTCAACTGCCATTTTAATAAAGCTAAAGTTGGCGCCGTTTTTATGCGCCTTAATTCTCTCAAGCCGCGCTTCCTTTAGCGATACATCGTAATAATCATTGAGGTTATCTACACCGACCACTTCATCGCCACGCTCAAGCAAATAAAGCGTAACATGAGATCCAATAAATCCTGCTGCACCCGTTACTAGTACTTTCATAACAATCCCTTACAGACGTATATCGACTGCATCTTTATCAAACATATATTTAAGGTCAAAGATGACTGCATTCGGTTTACACAATGCTCTAAGCTGCTCATTGTTCCACGCTTTAAATTGGTGATGCGCTACTGCCCCGATGACTGCGTCATATTTACCTGACTCAGGCTTTTCAATTAATGAAAGGCCATATTCATGTTCAACTTCTTGAGGCGTTGCCCATGGGTCATAAATATCTAAATTAACGTGGTAATTGGCTAATTCTTCTGCGATATCAACGACTTTAGTGTTGCGAATGTCAGGGCAATTTTCTTTGAATGTGATGCCAAGCAATAAAATGTTCGCACCGTTAACCATTATCTGTTTGCTCAGCATACTTTTAACTAGACGAGATACCACGTACTCGCCCATGCGGTCATTAATGCGACGCCCAGCTAAAATAACATCCGGGTGGTGCCCAAGCTCTTCCGCTTTGTGAGTTAGATAATAAGGATCAACCCCAATGCAATGCCCGCCTACAAGGCCTGGCCTAAAGGGCAAAAAATTCCACTTGCTACCCGCCGCTTCGAGCACTTCTTCAGTATCAATGCCGACGCGTGCAAATATCATCGCGAGTTCATTAATTAATGCAATATTCAGATCGCGCTGCGTGTTTTCAATCACCTTGGCAGCTTCAGCCACTTTAATAGATGACGCACGGTGGGTGCCGGCAGTAATGATTGAACGGTATAACGCGTCAACCTTATCCGCCACATCGGGCGTACTACCAGAGGTTACTTTTACAATCGTTTCAAGGCGATGTTGTTTATCACCTGGATTAATACGCTCTGGTGAATACCCAGCAAAAAAGTCTTTATTAAAGACTAGCCCCGATACTTGCTCAAGAATGGGGATACAAACTTCTTCGGTCGCACCTGGATACACTGTTGATTCATAAATCACTGTAGTATTCGGTTGCAGAACACTGCCAATCATCTGACTGGCTTTTTGCAACGGCGTCATATCAGGCTGCTTGTTTTTGTCTATCGGTGTCGGTACCGTCACGATAATATAATCACATGATTTTATATCTTGAGGGTCACAAGTAAACGTTAACTGCTGAGCTGCGGCCAGCTCTTCACTAGACACTTCCAGAGTACTGTCGTGGCCGGTATTAAGTTCGTCAACACGCGCTTGATTAACATCTAACCCAATCGTTTGATAATGACGACCAAACGAAACAGCCAAAGGCAACCCTACATAACCCAACCCAATGATCGCTATTTTATTGTTATTGTTCATAGATCCCGCTGCATACATTTATATCTCACATCCTATAAGCTCAAATGTTGGCACACTTTGTCTCATTCACAAAACGCTAATTAGTCCAAATTTATCCTTTTGATAGGATCACAACGAAATTCCATGCTTTTGAGCCAGCCTATATACCTCACCAATGGGGATCGCATAAGTGATCCCACTTGGGTCTTCAATCGCGGATTCTTTGGTTTCCTTGATAAACACTTGGTTGATCACACCGAATACTTCGCCCGTTTCAGCTAAATAAACAGGGCTACCGCTGTTGCCGGGATACGCTGTTAGATCAAGTTGATAAATCATTAGCGGATCTGTCACCTGGTGCACAAATTGTTGTGACATTTGTGAGCTATGTTGGGCTGGAATGATATTTGGCGTCATTGCCGCAACAATTCCCGCATGAGTAGCAGGAAAAAGCCCTAACACCGCTCCAATTGGGAAGCCCGTTATCGCAATAGAAGAACCATCGTCAATGATATGATCGGTAGCAGTAAGCTTTACTGGCGGAAGTACTTGTTCAATTTCTACAATCGCGATGTCATGCCTATCATGTATGTAAATTTGCTTAATCGGTAACGTGATGGTGCGCCTTCCATTTGGTACAAAAACTACACGCTGAGACTTTATGCCCTCCTCCAACTCCGTATTGATAACGTGTTCATTGGTGACCACATATTTACCATTACCCACCACAAAACCAGTGCCCTGGAGTTGATTACTTACTGTCGCCATTGGCGCATACACGCCTATGCCCACAATTGAGGGCTTTACTTCCTTAACCACTTCAACCAGGGTTTTAGCGAATGAAGGAGACATAGAAAAACATAATAGTACTACTAAATAAATTGAATAGTGCTTCATGCTCAATAAGGCCTATACTTGTTAAAGATGTACGTGAGTTACCCTGAGACATATGAGGTAACTATATAAAGTTTAATCACATTTTGCAGTTAACAGATTGCAAAGTGTCGTAAACGCTGTGCTATATTAGACCTATTCAAAAGGATTTGTCGCTCTTAGCTTGAGGTTAACTAGTGAATTCAATTAACTCGAACAGTCTGTCTTTGCGACCTTATACTATGGCAAACCCGATAAATTCGGTTTTTGACAGAGTGAAAAAGGTCATGACCGGCTACAGCAAGTTAAAAGAAGCCAAGCAAATCTCTAAACATTTTGCCGATTACCTGCGCCCAGTTGTAGCCGAATCTCAGGAAAGCAAGTCTACCGTCTATAACATACGCCATCAGGTTTACTGCGAAGAGTTAGGGTTTGAACCCGTTCGCGATAACGAACAAGAATCTGATGATTTCGACGCATTCTCTATTCACGCCATGATCCAGCACTTACAAACTGGCAATTTTGCAGGTACGGTGCGAGTCGTTCACCCAACGGATGAATCCCAGCAACTGCCGATAGAAAAGTATTGCCTGCATTCCATTACCGATGAAGAGCTAACCCCTGCACGTTTTCCTCGGCACAGTGTATGCGAAATAAGCCGTTTAGCCGTACCAGAACGTTTTAGACGCAGAAAAGCAGACCAATTTGAAGGCGCAGCAACAGGTGTCATCAATACGCAGACATATTCTGAACAAGAACTACGCTGCTTTCCCTTTATTGCCATAGGTCTTTACATGTCGGCTGCTTCAATTGTGATAGCGAAAAACATTCCGCATACATACGTCATGATGGAGCCGCGCTTGGCACGTAGTATGAGCTTCTTGGGCATTAAGTTTCACAAACTGGGCCCAACAGTGGAATACCATGGCCAACGAGCGCCATACTACATTAATCCTGCACTTTTAATGCAAAATCTCACGCCGGCATTTAAAACCATGCTGAGAGACATACAACAATCAATAGAGACACAGAAACACATGTTTAACACAGAGGAATAGCAGCGTGTTTAATTATAACGACGCCTTTTCCCGCAATATTGGTTGGGTAACTGAGCAAGAACAAGCCATCTTAAGAAATAAAAAAGTCGCGATTGCAGGTGCTGGTGGTGTTGGCAGTCTACATATGCTAACGCTTGCGCGTTTGGGCATTCAGAATATGCACATATCTGATTTCGATGAGTATGAAGTACATAATTTCAATCGCCAATTTGGGGCTTTTATGTCAACTCTTGGCCATCAAAAAATGTCAACCATGTCTGCCATGGTTAAAGACATTAATCCAGAGGCCAGTGTAAAGGAATTTGACGGTGGCGTAACGGTTGAGAATGTCGATGAATTTCTAGACGGTATAGATTTATACGTCGACAGTTTAGACTTCTTCGCTTTATCAGCACGTAAGTTAGTTTTTCAAAAATGTTATGAAAAAAATATTCCCGTGGTAACCGCTGCCCCCTTGGGCATGGGGTGTGCACTGCTGTGTTTTATGCCCGGTAAAATGACGTTTGAAGAGTACTTTCGATTTAACGACAAACAGACAGAAGAAGATCAGTTAATCCAGTTTCTTATAGGCTTGTCACCAGCCATGTTGCAACGCAAGTATTTGGTGGATGAAAGCAAAGTAAGCTTTAAACAGAAGAAAGGCCCTTCCACAGTAATGGCGGTGAATTTATGTGCAGGCATGGCTGAAACCTATGCGCTCAAAATACTGCTCGGTAGAGGGGAAGTGCTGTGCGCACCATACGGCATACACATAGACGCTTATCGAAATGTGCTTAAGAAAACGTGGCGCCCATTGGGCAATCGAGGCTTAGTGCCTCGTATAATGTTTAAAGTGGCCAAGAAAGTAGTAAACGAGAAATAACCTTCCCAAATAACTTGTCAGCATTTTTTACAAATCAGTAATCCCAAAAACAACAAAAACAAAAAAAACCTTTACAAACAACATGTTGAATTTTTGGCACGGTAGATGCTTTATCTTTTGCAAGCGTAAACTATCGACGTGTTTGACAAAGGAAACAACATGAAAAAATTTAAACTTTTAGCAGCGGCAGCAGCATTGAGCGTTAGCTCAGCATCTTTCGCAATGCCGACTCTTATTACTGAGTGGGATTTCATTAACGAAGCAGGTTGGATGAATTGGGATCCTGCCACAGACGTAACAGCGAGCGCTGCTGATTCTGACGGTGGCAACGGTTCAATCCTAACAACAGGTCCTTTATCTACTCAAATTTGTTGGGGTGACCCAGTTGTTGGAAATCAACAAAGCTGTTTAGAAGTTGACTCACCTATTACTGAAGGCACTACTCAGGTTTGGGATGAAAACGGTGTATATCAAGACGTAAATGGTGGCGCGGCCCAAGGTCGAGTTCAAACAGTTGCGGCATTTGGTGACTACACAACTGCGTTTAAAAACGGTACGGCTCTTCGTCACGACAACTTCAAATTATGGGCTAACACTAGCACCCCAATTGAGTCAGTGACATTAGTAGACGGTTTGCAACTTACTGGTTTCTACAACATGGGTGCGAACAACACAGGCGCAGTATTGGCTCCTGAACTACAATTTGCTGTAGATTTCAACGAAACTCGCAACGATGGCGGTTTCGACGGCATCTGTGAAGATGGTAATGCAGTTGGTGTTGGTGTTAACGTTAACGGTTGTGCGGACATTTTCAGTGTAATTGGCTTTGCTGGTGGTAACATCATCGGCGGTGGCGCAGACTTTATCGATTTCGCTGTAGAGTTTGTTGTTAGCGGTGTTGGCCCAGACGTACACAAGCGTTATGAACTAATCACTCGTTTGAGTGGTCTTCAAACTCTAGGTGGCGGTGCATTTGGCTTCCTTACTGAAGAAGAAAAAGTAAACGTTCTTAATGCACAGTTCGCGGTTAGAGCGGTTCCAGAGCCTTCAACGCTAGCAGTGTTTGCTTTAAGCCTAGTTGGTTTAGTTTTGGTTGGTCGTCGCAAGAAAGCGTAAGACTTACACATACAGAGAAGCCGGCTTTTATGCCGGCTTTTTTTTTGAAATTTTTTGCTTAAAACTCAAGACTCAATATGAATTTTCTAACGATAGACATTACTCATCCGACCGATTCTCATAAAAGCTGCGCGATTAATAGCAATGCTCCAAATACGTATATCGCAAATATCGAAGATTCAAGTAAAACTCTTTTGTATACACGACTACCGAGCGGACTTTCGGCAGAAGAGTTAATGATAAAAATTGAGCGCAAAGACTGGCGATTTATCGCTACTAGCGAATACAACTTTGTAGTGGCATTGATTGTTGAAAGTAAACAAGGAACGTCAGTTACTCTAATTCGAGACCGATTTGCTAGCCAGAGGGTTTTAATATCGGAAACCCCACACAAAACGCTTATAACTACCGACCCCAATCATCCAATATTAAGAAGTAAGCCTTGGGATCCCAAAGCAATTGTACGAGCGTTATCGTCTCGTATAGTCACGAATTCAGCCTTGGAAAAAGAAATACAAGTACTTCCTTTTCTTCAAGGCATATCGATATCTACATCACGCAAACTTCAGTATTTCAATACTCATGACTCTTCTTTAAGCATAGAGAAGTCCTCCAACAGCATCAGTGACGCAAGTGCTATCAAAGGTATTAAGCAGAGCTTAAAGAACACTTTTCAAGAACTCCAAACAGATGAACCGATTGCCGTATTACTGAGCGGTGGAGTCGATTCATTTATCCTTGCAGCGACCGCTGCACAGTATTTTGATAGTGTTATTGCCTATACTCCTGACTGGAGTGACGGAGAAAACCCGGAGCTTGAGAGAGCCAAGCGATTCGCTGAAACGTTGCAGATACCCCACAAGATAATTCAGATAAACGAGCAAGACTTTATCCAGGCATTTGACGAGCTCATAAATGCGATAGGCGTTCCCATCCGAAACTACAGTGCATTAGTATTGCACTCTTTGCTCAAACATATAGATGAAACGGATATTTTGTATGGTCATTACGCAGATACGTTATTTGGAAGTAGTCAAATAAAGTCAGGAATAATTGATGCCAAATTGCTGAAAGTAGCCAAGTATGTTCCTTCAAAGCTTATGCCCATCGCTATTCGCAGAACACTTGAAAAGATCAAAGCGAGTGGCCTGCGGGATCTGGTCGTTATTCCTGAAATAGCAGATGACGTAATAACTAAACAACTCTATGCAATGGGTTATGAAAATCCGCAAGTCACTCAGCACGAACACAGGGCTGATTTTTCCCGAGAGCGCGCGATTGAGTTCAATATTGCCGTCAGTTGCTCTCATCAAATCTTTGAATTAGAGACAAGTGCACTACATATGGGTAAGCGAATCGTTTCACCTTTTTATAATGCGAGTATGCTTGAAATCTCAAATAGATTAAGTGATCAGCAAATGTTTGGGCTAAGCGGCGCTAGCCTAATCAAATCATTCAAACAGGATACTTCTGATCAGGTAAAACCGTTATTAAAACAATTAGCCTGTGAATACATAGAAAAAGATGCCATTTATCAAAAGAAGCTGGGCTTTCCTATTCCACGAGATCAATGGGTGCGGGCACTGTTGAGCTCAAACACTTCGCCACTTTACTCTGATCATTTAGCCAAATTAGAATTAATGAATACCGAAACAGTTTGGAGCCTATTTAACATCAACTACCTGAACGACAAGCGTTTACCCTCTGGCAATGAGTGACTTGATCTTTCTCAACGTTTTGAGGCCAGCTCCGTGTAAAAACTTATTATCAAAAGACTTAATTCGCTGACGTCGTTCCCAGTCTTTCATGATCCGCATTATAGGGGGCAATAAATCTTCTCTACCTTTGGATTTTGCAGCTTTATAGTTGTCTACCCAGAATGGATAAATAAACTCATCCCAGATTTTTATAGTTTGCAGCTGTTCTACATTCAATTTAGGTAAACTGTTGGTTTTACCACCATAAATCTCAATGGCAGTCATGGTTCTAAGGCACTTTTCACACTTCCCGCAGTTGTAATCAGCAAACCTATTACACACTCTCAACGCTTCTAACGAGATACCAGATTCAACTATATAACGCGTTTTTTCACTTCTTTCAGCGGCGCCATCATGTGTTACTAACATCTGATCAGTACTCAGTAGTGGATCTAGAATGGGATGGCTCCCCCATAAAAACAGGTCTTTGTAACTAAAAGAGGCCGGCACAATCAAACGGTCTAGATCTAGCAACATAGCTGTGCTTATTAGGATTGCCCCGTGATTATCGACGTCGTAAGAATCCGTTTGCATATGACAAGTAAAATCTTTGGCATTAGTTTCAACTAACAGTAACTCTTTTCCGTACTGATCGGCAAAGGCCTTAATTCGTTCAACCGTGTCTAGCCAACGTTGCTCTTCATGAATGGGTATGTCTAAACCACGACAAAGTATAATATGAGTAATTTCTTTTTGGTTTCTTACGAAGGAATAAAAGCTGTCGACACCGCCACTAAAAAAGCAGCCAACCTTCTTATTTGCGCTTCTCTGAGAGAAAGAGGCCTTTGCTTTTATATCAACAACTTCAAGAGCAGGTACCCAAGTGGCAAAGAACTCCTGATAGAACTTCAAATTTGACGACAAGCTGCTAGATACGGAGACATCACTTTCAACCGATACAGCGCAATGAGCATTCATTGCTGGAATTAATCCCACAGCAATGAAGGGGTCTAGCACTAAGTATGAAGGAGTCTCAGGAAGCTTGTAATACAGGTATTCGCCGTCTAACTCCATTGAAACTATGCATGATGAGTCTGTATTATTAACGACATCAAGATTATCAAGATGCATAGGAGAGTCCTTAGCTGTTTTTTTGTGAAGAAAATGATGATACTCAAGTTTACGCTTACTTTAAATTGTATTTGAGCAATTCCTAAAACTTATCTTGAGCTAATATCCATTATGTGAAACTCTAACGGGGTGTAAAAAATGCTTGAAAAGCAATGACTATTAAATAAGGCAAATGCTTGATTAGTGTGGCTTTCGTCACATTGCAAGAAGAAGCTTTTCCAACGTACTATGTAAATATCGAAATGAGTCCAAACAATAAATCGAGTGCAACGCTAAGTGAGTTCTGGTTTCTAAAATTACCGTCACTGTGGGCTTATTTCAAAAGTGAATCCATCGCGTTTAAAGCAATTTGCTGCTACATGTTTGTTGAATATTTTAGACCGCAGTCCATTTTCCCTATAATTGATTTTCTTCCGTGGGCTCAGCTATTTCTTATCATCGCGTTGGCAGCTTCGTTTACCGATGAGACCTCTCGATTAAAGTGGTCAAAATTACACACATTCATATTGCTGTTTGCAGTAACAATTAACTTGTCAATATTGACGGCATTCGACTCTAGCTGGTCAACAGAACATTACATATTTTTTGCTCAGTGGATAATCATCTTCTTTATAATAACGTCAATAGTCACTACCAAAGAGCGGCTTTATGTCTTTTTTTTGGTTATCTTTTTATGTTCCATCAAAATCGCCTTTGGTACTGCGAGAACCTACGTATTTAGAGGGTTTTCATTCACATCATGGGGCTTAATGGGACCTTCAGGATACTTCCAGAATTCGGGGGAACTTGCCATCCTGATGCTAACACTGTTTCCTGTTGCATTTTATCTTTATCGGAACAGAGCTACCAGTTTAGCCACATGGGAAAAATGGGTCCTAATAATTGCGGTAGTTAGCCCCTTATTGACGATACTAGGTGCCAGTAGCCGAGGAGCCCAAATTGCACTAGCAGTTCAGTTCACCGTTATGTTTTGGAAGAAAATCTTCAAACCTAAAGCATTAATAATGGGGGGGATTGTTATCTCTTTGGCATGGCAAGTGTTACCTGAAGAGCAGAAGGAAAGGTTTACCTCAATAGGAAAAGATAAGACCTCCATTCAGCGAACGTTGTATTGGAAAAATGGCTGGGAAATGATGAAAGAGCACCCTGCTCTTGGAGTTGGTTATCATAATTTCATCCCATATTACACAGCACACTTCCCACAAGATATACTTTACAAAAATGCGGAATTACCGCATAACATATTGATACAAATTGGAACAGATGCTGGGTTTACTGCTTTACTATTCTATCTTTTAATTATTTCCACTATCCTATTTACGAGAACTCCAAAGCATTTAATAAGTTGTGATGATTCTGGAGTACTGTTATCTATTTGGAGAGGGAACAAAATGGCAGTTTTGGGTTTTTTCATTGCAGGGCAATTTGTAACAGTGGGATATTACCCCTTTCTATGGATATCTGCATCTTTACATGCGTGTCTTGTATTTGTGGCAAATTCATCGAAATCTGCGTCAAAAACATAAACACAATGGACTTCACTGCGTTCACTAAACGGTTTGACCTAACTTGACTACGCGAACTGAATCATTAGATGACTGACGAGCCGTTTGATTGCCACTCAACAGGCTTCACCAGTGATATAGGGATTTAGTCGAAATACCAAGCCGATCAGCTACCCCCTAGACTGAATATTCCTCGGTCTGTAAGCTGCTTGACTGCTTCAATCTTAAATTCTTCGGTATAATGCATGCCTTTACTCATAAACACCTCTGTTTGAAGAGACATTGCACATGTTCAAAAGCGTCTAGCAAAGTCTGGAATTTCAAAAATCTTACCAATATGCAATGCATTTCTGTTACTCAATTACTAAAACGGACAAGCTTGAAGTAAGCGTTGTGCCACCGTTTCTGTGGTATCATAATGCTTCATGTCTTGAGCAAAACTAATTAACTCATCTATTGGTATATTGATTGCTCCATCAAGTTTCTGCGGGGAGAATTCACCGAGTGAACCGAAATGATCTAAGAACTTTACGCCATCTCCTGTTAGCTGGGAATCAAATGAAACCCAACCGACTGGAATACTATATGCGTGTGATAAGATTATCCCATGTAATGAACTACTAACAATGCACTCGCACTGATTCATCAAATCAATGATATGGTCAATTGGATATCTGACATCTATTATCACTATTTCTTCAGCACTAAAGATCTTAGCGACTCGGTCCATATCAGTATAATGCGGAATTATGCCAAGCTTGTATTTATTCATTCGGTCAGGATTGTAGAAACTAGGTAATGTTAGTCCGGGATCACCGAATACTTCAGGACAATCGTACCCCAGACTATCGCATAGCTCTTTTGTATAAGGACCTCGGACAGCTCGAATACTATGGGGCCGCGGGAAAAGCGTTTTGCGGCTCATAATTCCCGACCCCCAAACAATAGAGTTTTCTCGCGTAAACCCCATTATGCTTCCAGCGGTCATGTAAACAGTTCCACGGTCAAAAGATGAGGGTGATTTAAACCAAGGCTCTGATTTTGTTTTCTTTATATACAAGTATGGCCCTATCCAATCGCCGAAGTTAAAAGGATAATAAACTGACCAAAACATAAATCGAGGATTCTCCTTCCGCACATGCCGTAAACCTAAATTACAAATCGAACCCAACTGTTCAAACATAACCCCAACCCTTTCGCTTCTTTCACCGTAAAATTAATGCTAATGCAGAAAGTATATTCATTTGAGCTATTTTGTAACACGAAAAGAGATCTGATTCATGGTTTCGTTTCAGTCCGATCACTTCTTTCGGTCTAATCCTGCTTCCTGTTTCTGTTTCTGTTTCTGTTTCTGTTTCTGTTTCTGTTTCTGTATTGTTCATATAAAAGTGACGTTGTGGAAAACCGAAATCTCATATTTCCGTAAATCATATGTAAGGGCAGCATCGGCTAGGAAAAGTAATTTTTAATTGTGATTCCAAATGGTCGGATAAACAGGTCCGCCGTGCAGAACTTTTGAAACAAGTCTGCAGGTGCACTTTTGCTTCTCTGTAAATGCTCCGCAATAAAGGAACCGCTAATCCACAGGTACTACCACTTCAAGTTTGAGAAATTTGTAGGTTTTTACTAAAGAGGTTTTGATTGCTTCGTCGACGCATGGAAAAAATTCTGTCTTTTTTTAGTTAGATTACTTGTTCAACTTTAGTGTTTCTCAAAACGTCCTAAATTAGGTAACATATTACCCTTGCAATTAAAGGTCATGTTCAGCTTCATATTTTTCACTCCCCCCAAAGCCGCGTATGACTCTCGCCGAAAGGAAATATGATGCTACAATACTTTAATCTATTGAAAATCAATGCGTTGCGTAAATTACTGTTTTGGCTGATTGTCATCGTTACCTTCTCCCCACTACTTGGTTGCAATGACGAACAAACTGCTATTACACCAAACTCGTCAGATTATTTTGAAATCCAACAGGAATATAGCGAGCCAGTGCTCGATTTCAAAATTGAAAACCCTATTCCTGCCAAAATGCCGATGCATGTTGTATTCCCCCGACCTGATACCGAGACTCAAACACATGCTCGACATCGCTGGGCTCACCCGCAAATGCGCTATGAAATTCCTATTGGTGTGCAAGGTGGCGCTTGGCCTTTCAAATATGAGCTGTTACAAGCCCCGATAGGAGCTCAAGTTGGTCAAACGTTAGGTGAACATAATTACGGAATAGTGACTTGGACCCCTTTAACTAACTCGCACCAAGAGTACACATTTAAAGTGAGAGTGATTGATCAATTTTTAGACACCGTTGAGTTGGTTTGGCAAGTTTCAGTAGACCCGAATCAATTTGTATTTATACAGGATGGATGGCGTGGAGAACGCATTGGAACTATATCTGAACCGTTGGCAGAATTCTCAGATTGGTATAAAGGAGACCGAAACAATAGCGATTTCCACAACAAAATAGTTGTTTTCAGAGAAGGGCACTATGATTTGCTTGGAGATGCTAACGCCAACAATAACGTTCGACTAGATGCCAAAACAAAAACCCCTTCATTGATTGGGTACCCCGATGAAAATGCAGTATTGAACGCATCACGCGCAAAAATATTCACTGATACAAATAGACTAAACGACGTTTTCGTCGGAAATTTACGTTGGATTTCATCTAGACAGGACGTTAACAATGCCCATTTTATTTGGGCAATAGGTGAAGTAAGCAGAGCTACGTGGTGGAATAATACCTTTTCAAATCATGGCCCTGGCATCAAAGGAACTGATAATCCCGCGGGCGTATTCGTTTCCAACACCTCGCACCATAAAAAATATATCTTGTATAAAAATAACGTTCATGAGAAGTTCTTTAATGGTATTCGAAATGGCTCATATGTTGATATATACTATTCAAGCTATGTACTAATCGAGCAGAATATAGCACGAGACAGCGATAATAAGTGCGGTTTTTGGGCAAAAGGAACGACGAGTTTTGTTACGATCCGAGCAAACATTGCTTCTCATAACATAAAAAATGGAGGAATTTGTATCGGTTATGGTAAGGAGTCTCCCGAAGTTCCAAACAACCATGAAGTGGCATTTAACCGAATTGTTTTCCAGAGAGGCAAACCTACCAGAACAACTTTGCTATTTGCAACTGAAAGAAGTTATGAAGGTTTAACTTTTAACTCTTTTGTGTATCGAAATAGTTTCATCAATGGTTCTGCTTTATTGCGATTCTTAGACGCTAGTACTACTGATATTCAGGCAAATGTTGTCGTCAGTGATAAGCTAGATCGCTGGCCTTATACTCCATACAAAGAAGATTCTCGTTATTACAACCTTACAGGTACAGAAATTGACGAAATTACTGATAGTTTAGGGAACTTAAAAGGCGAGAAAAGAGAGATTTTTTATGGGAAACTTGGAGCCGAGATTGTTAACGTTAAGTAAATGGAAAGAATTAAGAAATCATATTAGTCCGAGCAATATACAAACCTCAACATATTTGTAATTTATTAAAAGTGAGAGTGAATGGTAATAAAACGAACGGTTACTTTATGGATTTTTTGTGCCGAATGCCCGTTAACTCTCCGCGACAATTTATAGAGAAAATCCTAGCGCTAAATTTTCCTATACGCGATGGTTTTTTTCCCCTACGATAAAATTGCAAACATATTGTAAATTAGTAACGGCTTGACATTAGCGCTTTCTTTTTGTAACTGATTCTCTGGATTCGGTCATAACATAGAAGCGTTGACTAAACATCAAGTCTCATGGAAACCAACGGAACGCTCGGTATGACGGAAACATTAAAAGCCAGTCAAAACAAAACTGAAAAGGTAACTGTTTTATTTATAGAAAACGGGATGAGCTTTGGCGGCGCGATGGTTAGTCTGTCTGAATTACTCAAGGGTAGTAACGTTCCGATTACTCCTGTGGTCGTATCTTTCGCGAAACGCTCTATAACTAAGCCGTTGTTTGAAAATAATCATTTCAGTTTACTCTCTCTCTTTAACTATAAAACGAAAGCAGTTTTCAATGAATGGGCTGAGAATCGCTTTAGGCTTTCGAAGATTCCGGGAATAAAAATAATCTCATTACTGGAAGTAGTAAACGACCTTATAAACATCAGCCTAGTTTACGCAATCGGAAAATGGAAAGGGGCCCAAATCGTTCATTGCAACAATAATATCAGCTCTTTCTGTTACAAAGTGTCTCGTTTACTAAAAGTCCCGCTAGTTTATCATTTTAGGGGACCTGATGACTTCTCTAATCTCCCCAGATCAGTAAAGCAGAATGCTGAATGTTATCTATCGGTATCCAAACATCTCGCCGATAAATTTTCAGAAAACATTGGTGTGCCGCGTGACCAATTTAAAGTACTACCCGATCCAGTTATAAGAGTCGGAAACACAAGGCATGAAAAGAAAGAAAGCAATTACCCTATTTTGATTCCAGCACGAATCGTCCCCTTTAAAGGACAGCTCGAGTTTATAGAATCGATTGCATCATTACTGAAAGAAGATAAGAGAATTAAAGTATGGCTAGTAGGTGACAGCGCTGACGGAGGTAATTACTATTTGTTTAAACTCCAGCAATTAGTTCAAAAGCTAAACCTTAAGGATCAAGTTGTTTTTTTTGGCTATCAACAAAATGTAAGCTCTTTTTATACCAAGGCGTTCCTCGTAGCGAACTGTAGTCTTGGGCCTGAGGGTTTTGGACGAACAATTATCGAAGGATTTGCTCATGGAATTCCAGCCATTTCTACGAACATAGGAGGCCCAAAAGAAATAATAATGCATGGGCGAAACGGATTCTTATACGAGGCCAACGATAAAAAAGGACTATGCTCAATAATCAGGGAACTGATAGATAACAAGTCATTACATTCCAGGCTATCGCAAAATGCCATAGCAGACAGTAAATTATACTCTGCGGAATCTCTCGGAGAAGAGATGTATAATATCTATATATCCCTATTGAAAAAAAATGCAAACTAAAATATCCATTCGTGAAAACTACCCTATGGCTAATTTGAACACCTTGCTCTTTTTGCTTTTTCAAATTTGAACCTTATCAAGCGCAGCGTTGCCTTTTCAATTTCCTTCATACATCGGTCGAAAAAAACCACATTAGTGTTGAATGGATCATGAATATAAACATTCTCCCAATCGGTCAAAAACCCCAACAACAGCTTGGGTGTTTCGGGAAATTGCGTTTCCAAATCTTCTAAATGGTTTGGCTCCATCACAATCAATAAATCCCCCTTTCGAGGCTCATAATGACTGATATTTTGCGACCGATGCTCTTCTATGGGTAAGCTCTGCTGCAACCCATATTGAAGTGTTTTTTCGAAAGCCTCATCCCCACCACGACAATGCAAACCAAAAGAAACGCTCTCAAAGCCTAATGAGCGCGCATAAACATCTCCAAGCGGGCTGCGGCAAATATTTCCGCTGCATATGTAAACCAGTCGATTTATCTCATTGTGGGTATTGAGGCGGTATTTAGAGTAAATTCCCAAACGCTGCAGTAATCCGTACCAATAGTAGCGCAGCAATCCCTTTTTTGATCCGTACCTATTGGCTATAAATAGAGAGGCTTTCTCCATCATAGAGTAGACTCCGTTTTATTTTCTGGAAATCGTTCACTTAACTTTTTGTAAATCATCAGATATTTATTCAACATTACCTCAATTGAAAAGGAATCATTTACACGTCTCTGAGCTTCTTGATTAACCAAATCACTTGATAGCGAGAAGGAGTTAACAAAAGATGCAACCGCGCCTGCAATTCCCTCTGCCGAGATATCAACAAGTAGGCCTTGCGACTGATTTTCAATTATCTCTTCGGGACCACCGCATTTAGTGGCAATCACCGGTAATCCAGACGCCATTGCTTCTATTGTACTGATTGAAAACCCCTCAGCATCTGACGTAAGAATAAAAGCATCGATATTGTGTAAGTATTCCGGCGTGTTTTTTACAAACCCCACAAAGTGTATATTGTGTAACCCTTTTTCATCAATCATTTGATCTAGCTTAGCTCTCAAACTGGCTTTTGGGTCACCTGCAATACAAAAAGCAACATCAATACCCCGATCTTGCAACAAAGCAGCAGCTTCAACCAAGAGATCGTAACGCTTAGCAGACCGAATATTACCAAGTGCCCCTATCAACGGAACTGAATTTTCTACACCTAACTGCGCTTTTAATTTAGAACTTTTAGGAAGGTCATATAGCGTTGTGTCAATTCCGTTGTAAACAATACTGGTTCTATCGGAAACAAGTAGCTGGTTTTTATCGATTGCTTTTTTTAACGCATTACTGACCGACACAAAATGAGAAATGCCTTTACGCATAAACCATAGCTTGGCAGTTCTAAAGCGTTCATTGGGTGAAATGTCGACCATACCATGATAGGTTGCTACAACAGGCGTTCCAGTTAACCACCCTACAATAGCGGCGTACACATTAGAACCTAATAAATGGCTTTGGAGCAAATCTACTTTTTCACCTCTAACGAGCTTAATGAGCCCCTTCAGTAGCCCAACATTGAAGCTTCCTTTGGCATCAATAATAATAGGCTCTACCCCTTTATCACGCAGCGTATTGGCAACATATCCCTCCCCTCTTATAACAGCAATGCTCCTAAAGCTTTCGTTGTTCAAGCGAGTAGCAAGCGAGATGAATACGTCTTCTGCGCCACCAGGCCCTGTGGTATCGATTAAATGGAGGATTGTAAACTTAGACAATTGAACACCATTCCATGAGTTTTTAAAAAATTTGCTAAATTCAGCTTGTAGTCAAGCATAACAAGCAATAACCTTGCTGCATACTAAGAACTTTAGATTTAAAAATGGACAGTATTGTTGTTCTTGTATTTGATGCCTCACAAAGGAGTGCATTGGCTTCGACAAGATCGTTAGGAAAAAAAGAAAACGTTAAGGTCATAACATGTGATAGCGAACCCGCGGCTCTCGCAGGGGAATCCAAATACAGCTCTCATTATATCCAATGCCCTAGCCCCAAAAGCGCCCCTGAAGCATTTGTTGAATGGGTCAAGAATGCGATAGCGCAATACAAGATCACCTGTTTATTCCCTGTTACTGAAATCAGTAGCCGTACCCTACTTGCGCACCGAGCAGAGTTTCATTGTTTGTTGCCGTTTGCATCTCTCGAAACGGTTTTACAGTTGAGCGACAAAATCAGCTTGATGAAATTGGCTGATTCTATTGGCGTTCCAATCCCGCAGACTCAATACTACAACAACAGTAGTGAACTAAATTTTGATGACATTACGTACCCTTGTGTCATAAAGCCAAGCTTATCAAGAGTGTTAAAAGATAAACAATGGGTTGAAACTCAGGTAAGCGTTGCCAAAAACAAAGAGGCATTAGCCAAGATCTTGGCTAAGCATAAATACATAGAACATTCTCCCTTTATGCTTCAAGACTTTATTGAGGGTCATGGAGCAGGAATCTTCACGTATTACCAAAAGGGCAAAAGCAAGGCGTTTTTTGCTCACAAAAGGCTCCGCGAGAAACCGCCACAAGGCGGAGTAAGCGTACTCAGTGAAAGTGTGAGCGTGGATCCTCAGATGAAACAGTATGCAGAAAAATTGTTAAATCATGTATCATGGCATGGTGCAGCAATGATCGAGTACCGAGTCAGCGCAAATGGAACGCCATTTTTAATGGAAATTAATACCCGATTATGGGGCTCTTTGCAGTTAGCAATTGACTCTGGCGTTGATTTCCCCAGCCTTTTGCTAGATGGAGAACTGGGAGTAGAGGTTCATGATATTGAGCATTTTAAGCAAGGACAGCAACTTAGGTGGTTATTAGGTGATTTGGATAACTTATATTTAACATGGAAGAGTAAAGACTATTCCTTTGTTAAAAAGCTTATCCATACACTAAAATTTATGCTTCCCAAGTTCATACACAGAAAGCACGAAGTCAATCGCTTTGATGATATGAAGCCATTTTGGTTTGAACTTAAACATTACTTCCATTAATTAAGAGTTATCATGCGCCTGCTTAAAGACCTTTTAAAAATAATCCCCACGTGGCTCGCGGCTACCGTTGGGTGGCGTACTCTATTAGCGGGAGATAAAACGCTTGTTATCTTAATGTACCATCGCGTGCTACCCAAAGATGACCAACGTTATCAATTTGAAGAGCCGGGTATGGTTGTCACACCAAAGACATTCAGAATGCACGTTGAGACGCTAGTCGATTCTAAGGTTCCTGTAGTCAGTCTTAGAAGTTGGCTTGAGAAAGATGCATCAAAAAGGCCTCAATTTGCTGTAGCGATTACATTTGATGATGGGTGGCTGGACAATTACGAGTTTGCATTCCCAATACTCAGAGAATACGATTTGCCGTCAACCCTATTTGCAGTAAGCCGGTTCTTGGGCCAACCCGCCCCATTCTGGCCCAATAAACTTCTTAGAATTCTTCTATCTAATTCCAAATGGACGTCAGAACAAATAGCCTCTATGCAAAAATTAATGCCTAACTTTAGCGGAGGCTCAATGAATAGAGAGAGTGCAGCGTCAATTATTCAATATCTCAAGCAATACCCAGACACTCAAATCCATGATGTATTAAGCGTGTTCTCAGATGAAGAATTGGCGATTGAAATGATGGATCTTAAGCAACTTACTGATGCTAAACAAAACCTTAATGTCGATATCGGAAGCCATACTTGCAATCATTTGAGATTAAAAGACTATTTACCAACCGCCACCCTAAAAGAAGAAATCTCTGAATCTAAAAAAGAATTAGAAGCCTGTATTCAAGACAATATTAATGGCTTCTGTTTTCCTAATGGCGATTATTCAGAAGAGGCACTTGCTCTCGTTAAGACAACGTATTCTTATGCAGTAACAACAAACCGGGGGCATAACAATAACGCAGAAATGTCGCCCTACGAACTTGTAAGAATTGGATTGCATGAAGATGTCAGTAATACGCCGACAAAGTTCAAAGCTCGACTTGCAAATTGGTTTTAATACCCACTTTAACTGTTCAAAAAGTAAGCAAATATTAAAATGCTAAACAAGCTTAATCAGAAACCTGTTTTCTGGTACACATCAGGCACAATATTACGACAAATATCGGCATTCATTATGTTGCCGGTTTATACCAATTACCTTACGCCGGCCGAGTATGGGATCGTCGGACTCCTAGCATTATTCCTGAGTATTTATGAACTATTTCTTGGCGCTAGGTTTGGCGTAGCCATCCCTAAGTTTTTTTATGATCAGAACGACACCTGCTATAGAAGAACATTAATTTCAACGGCGTTAACATTTACTATTTCGGCCAGTTGTCTTGGTGCGTTGATATTTGCATTAACTGCTGAGCACTTGGCCATTTCATTTTTTGAGCGTTCTGATTTATCCAATGTTTTCGCTGTTTACGGTGTAATGCTAATTACCAGTTCGATTGAATCGTACGGCCTGATATACTTGCGACTTAGAAAAAAGCCGTTTTATTTCTTTATTCTGTCCGTACTGAAACTAGCCTTGCAGCTTTCCCTAAACATATACTTCTTAATTGAACTTGAAATGGGCGTAGTCGGTGTGATTTACAGCGGCTTGATAGCCTCTCTGATTTTGGCTGGCATACTGGGCTTTCACACCTTTTCTTATGCAGGAATTTCCTTTAATCAGCAAATAGCCAAACGTCTTTGGGAGTTTTCATGGCCACTGTGGCTAAGTGGATTCGCTACTCTCTACATTACGTTTATCACCAACTTTGTCCTGAAATATTTCACGTCTTTAACAGAAGTAGGCTTGTATCATTTTGCGATGAAATTTGCCATGTTGATTAGTCTATTGTTTTGGGAACCTTTTAACCAATGGTGGCAGGTTCAGAGATTTGAAGTAGCCAGCCAAAAAGAAAACCCACAAAAAATATTCTCTGCTGCATTTATAGTTATTTTATCAGTTCTTTGCTGTGCTTTAATGGGTGTTAGTCTATTTTCTGGTACGGTGATAGATATTATGGCGAGTGAGAGCTTTGCACAATCAAAACAGCTTATTCCGCTTCTATGCCTGTCTGCTGTATTTAACAGCCTAAAAATATTTGTTCGGTTTTCATTGCTTAAATCTGGGTTGACGAAACTAATACCCAAAATAACATTTATGACCGCAATCAATATAACTATTTCATGTTCATTGGGAACATTATATTTTGGTCTTATTGGTGCTATATGTGCCCTTGTTATGGCACAAATATTAGAGTTTTTCGTTACATACGCGGTGGGTCGTAAGGCCTACGACATGGGGCTACCAATCGTGCTTTCAATCTCAACCCCAACAATTACCGTTGGTTTTGTAATGGCTACTCTTTATTCAGTCGAGTTGGCGGGAAGCAACATACTGATGCAAATAGCTTATCTCACTCTTGCTTCAGCTCTGTTTTGTAGTGCCCTTTTAGGTTACTTTTGGTTATTTAGCCCTCACCGGAAGGATCTCACGCAATTTGTTAAATTAGGGGGAAATTAGTTATTTATACCAAATTTGGAGTACAGCAATGGGGGCATTAGCATACAAATGGAAATGTTCGCTGTTAAGTGCTGAAAGACTAAAACATCTTATGATGAGTCCAAATATTTAAAGACGCTTACCCTCTGAATGTAATGTTTACCTGACTATTACGCACAACTGCTTAGACGCAAATTCATCTATTGTTACTCCAAATAATCCGAACTATTTCACAGCGCGGTTAGGTTACGATTATTGCATAGAGCAACATGCTGTATTACTCTCTTAGACTCTGGTGTAGAGTTCTACGGCTGTATCAGTTAAATGTATACTAACAATAGAACGTACGAAATTTGGTAAAAAATATTAAGCCTAGCCATTAGCTGGCTGTAATATCCTATCGGTATTAACAAACTCATCTATGAAAATTTTATGGTTGTCTCATTTAGTTCCGTACCCCCCTAAAGGTGGGGTTCTTCAAAGAAGTTATAATTTATTGAAAGAAGCATCAAAGTATCACGAAGTACATTTGTTCGCCTTCATTCAGAGGGATCTAATCAACACACATTTCGATAACTATGATTCCGGTTTAGAAACAGCGAAAAATGAGCTGCTAAAATTTTGTGAAACTGTATCCTTTTTCGATATACCGTGTGAACGCTACAAGTACGGAAAACAATTACTTGCTATTAAAAGCATTTTCAGCTCGAACCCATATACAATAAATTGGCTTAATAGCGACACCTTCAGACTTGAGCTAACAGCATTCAAAGGTGCTCACAATATCGAATTGGTCCACTACGACACGATCAGCCTCGCCCCTTACCTTCGTCTATTTAAAGATACACTGGCCGTTTTGGACCACCATAACATCGAATCTCATATGCTGTTAAGACGAGCAGAAAAAAGCTCAAATATTTTTGTTAAATTTTATATGTGGCAAGAGGGAAAGAGACTCGGTAAGTTTGAATCAACTTGGTGTCCTGAGTTTTCGCTAAATATTACTTGTTCAAGACTGGACAGCGATAGGCTTCGAACATTTATTCCATCTGCGGAAGTTACAGAGGTTGAGAATGGGGTCGATATTTCGTACTTTAAGCCTGAATGTGAATCAAATGGTTTTTCAAACTTAGATTCACCTCGGTTCATCTTTGTAGGCCGTCTGAACGCTTATACAAACAGAGCGGCGGTTAGATGCCTAGTTCATGAGATCTGGCCACTAATTCATACAAAATATCCTAATGCTGAATTGGATATCGTTGGTGCACACCCCCCGGAAGACATAGTTCGGAAATCAATGGAAAAAGATAGTGGAATCGTTGTTCATGGTTTTGTCGATGACGTTCGACATTACATTGAAAAAGCAGATATTTATCTCTGTCCAATCAGTGATGGTGGTGGAACTAAATTAAAAATTTTGGATGCGTTGGCGATGGGAAAACCAATCATATCAAATCCAATAGCCTGTGAAGGAATCAATGTTAGCAATGGTAAAAACGTGCTGTTTGCTGATAAGCCCAAAGATTACGTTGAATGTGTTCAACATTTGATTGAAACCCCCGATAAGTTCAAGGAGATGAGTAATAACGCGATAAGTCTCGTTAAAGAACAGTACTCTTATCTATCTATAGGAAAAAGACTTTCGCAACTTTATGAAAAGCTATCTTTTAAAGAAAGATAAACGTAGATTTAAATGGCTTTCATACTTTTTTAGGCACTTTTAACTCCTTCCATGAGTCGTAGAGGAAACTGCCATGACAATGGTGTTGCTGAGAGATTTTTCGCTACGTTTAAAAAACGGGTGTTCAGAAAGAAGATATATTCGACAAGAGACGAAGCGAAGACAGAGATATTTAACTTTATAGAAATGTTTTACGACCCCCAAAAACGCCATTCGCATACAGGCGGTGAATCACCTGCTAAATTCGAAGAAACGTATTTTTTAGAACAACAAACTGTCTAGTGAAAGCTGGGAAGTCCAGAGGTTTACAATTGGGGGATATATTCATAGCAATCGACGTTATTCACTGTTCGGAATTTTGTAAATATAGAGTAGATTAGAGCCCAAAACATAGCTTTAAAAGTCTACATAATTAAGAAGCGTTCATCTTTTAGTTAGTAACACAAAACAGTTAACCAAACTTAAAAAACGTACGCGACAATTAACTCTTGAACTTGATAAAATGCTATATATATCTTAAGACCGCATATGATTTTTAATCTCTCATTCTTATTTCTTGATAATGTTCGTTGAATTTCTTTCCAATGATATTTATGTCGTAATTTTGTTCAACATGCAGCCTTGCTCGCTCAACCATTTTTGTAAATAAATCGTAATTCTCTGCCACTTCAGTAACCGCAAGAGCGAGCGAGCTTGCATCCCTATCAGGAACAAGGATTCCTGTTTGACGATCAATAATACATTCTGGAATCCCACCGGTATTAGTTGCTATCACGAGTAGCCCTGAAGCCTGTGCTTCTTGAATTACAACTCCTTGAGTTTCTTCCCAACCACCCTCTGTTGAACTCAAACTTGGTAATATAAAAACGTCAGATTCGGCATAAATTTTTTTTATATCCTGATTAACTAAAATCCCATGAAAAGTCACCTGTTTTTCTATCCCGATTTCCTTAGCATAGTCTTTTAACTTCATCTCGTAACTGCCAGCCCCCACCAAGTGATACTGTACTTGAACACCTTTTCTCAAAAGTTGGCGAACAGCATCAAAAGCAAATTTGTGTCCTTTTTCTTTATCTAGTCTTGCTACCGTTAATAATTTTAGAGACCTACCTTCAAGCTGGCTTCTTTTGGAGAAGTGCCAAAGGGACAAATCTGTGCCTTGCGGAATAATTATAAAGTTACTACATTGAGCTCCGATATCTTCATATTGCTTACGAGCGAACTCGGTATTCACGAAAATGGCTCTCGCTGCGGAAGTATACTTTGCTCTTTCTTCTGAAGTTATAGTAGGAACTCCAGAAGGAGTAAGGCCATGAAATGTATGAACGAAGGGCTTACCCGTGGCTTTTATTAGCCTAACAAATTTTGAGCCTACAGGTTCACTGTGTGAATGGATAACATCAACATTTACATTGAACGAGGGAGATGCCAAGAAATCGAAAATCAACTGCTTAGTAGTAGCCTCTTCTCTCTTATAATGCTTCCAAACATCATTTCGCCTAATGCTCTTAAAAGCAGAAAAGTAAGTATTCAGTAAGGCCCATTTGTCGTTAGGTACAATTTGAGTAATCTCTAACAAGCCTTGGCTAATAATCTCAGAAGGAATTAAGCGACCTTCTGCTTGAGTAGCGATGATTCTATTCTCCCCTCCGAACTTTGCAATTTGTCTTAAATGATTTATTAACCAAGGCTGTGTAGCGATGGGAAAAGCTCTAGTAACAGTAAGAATATTTACTGCGTCAGCTTTTGTACTTTTCTGCAATGGATTGTAGAACGCACTAATTGTCATTATTTTTAATCACCTTCATGAACCCATTAATCAAAGAGCTGTGAGAATTCGTTAATGTGAATTTATCCGCTACAACTTCCCTTGCACTCTCGGCATTAGATGCAAGCTCGCTATTACTCTGAATATAAAAGGATATCTGTTGAACTGCGTCTTGAATATCCAAATCTTTATATATACGTCCTGTTTTACTGTGCTCTGTGGCATCACATACAGAAGGGTTATCAGGAACAATTACGGGCAATCCTGCGGCCATATATTCGATAACAGACAAAGAATATCCCACCTCCCCTTGGCTTGGTTGAAACCCAATGCTGCAATAAGGAAACAAATTCCAAACCTCGTTTACTCTGCCAGGAAATAAGCAATTATCATCTATATCAAGTTCTTTCGCACGCGCTATAAACTCTTCCAAATGAGGCCCGTCGCCACAAAAAATATATCTAATATTTTGGTGACCATTCTGTATTAGCTCCGAAACAACATCGAGAGCAAACAATATCCCTTTGTATTTATTCGCTCTTGCTGCCGTAATGATGGTAAATTTACCATCTTGCGGAAACCAATCGGGTAGTTGCCAATCCTCAGGTTTTTCATGCATTTGGATCCCATTTTGCACCGTAAAACACTTATTGGCATTTAAGCAGTTGGTTTTTTGTAATCGCCGCGTGACAAAAGATGTCGCCCCAAATGCTGCGTCGACCGATATACCGGGAAAGTTCGCACGAATATATTTAAGCAGCTTACGTATACCTTTGGCTTCGGTCCTTAATCCAGGCGTATGATCATGCGTAATAATATACTTCACCCCCGCGATTCGGTAACAGAGGTAGGCAAAGCTACTTACGCCATAATCAGAAAGGTAAATAACACGAATATTGTGTTGTTTAATAAAGTCACAATTGCGCTTAATGTCAGACCAACTTGATACTTCAAACTTATATTCAATTGGTGTGATGGGACTTTGTTCGATAACCCTAGGAAGCTTATTAAGTTCAGGGAATACTAAGTAGCTATCATGAGTGGATTCAAAACTCGAAGCAATGGCAGCCCAATAGCTTTCCATCAACCACCAAGCATACCCTACATCAGAGGGCCAATTGGCGACTAATAGAATACCGTCTTTTTTACTTTTCCTAGTCACTGACAAATTGTCCATTTAACACTTGCTTGCGGTCGTAGGTATCAAATTGATATCCGAAGTTACTAATATCAGTTGCATACAGTTTCGAAACTTTATCTATCGCAGCTTGATTATACACATCTTTATAACCTGCTCTCTTTGATGCGTTCTTATGCACTAGTTTCCTATCGCAGCCAATACGCTTTGCAATTACGTCAAAATCATCTGCAATGGTTTCAAAGTACGCCATATAGTCTATGATAGGTTTGCCTTTGGCATCACAGATAAAGTCGCTCTGAGGCCAAAAATGAATATGCGATTGCAACCTGTCTGTATTTAACCACTCTAGGACAAATACGTTAAAATCATCAATTCCATTTAAGTTCTCTTCTGCCCAACCTTTGTCATCCTCATTCCAGCCTCCTCCCTTTAAATAAGAAAAAGCCGAATACAATCTATCCCACGGGTTTCTGACAAACGCGAATTTAAAAAAATCATTGTATGTCTTCCGACCATAAAAAACGCGATACTGCCAGGCCTGGTAGTGGTATGGCAACGCATCAAATAACGTTAATGCGACCGAAGTACCAGCCGTTTTAGTAATGTGAACAAACACACATTGATTCTGGTCAAAAGGGGCAAGCGAAAAATCACCTTTAGGAGAGGGAGTTACTTTTGTGCGCAATTCTGCAATTTCGGCTTGATGACGTAATTTATAAAACCACAGACGCCACTCTTTGGGAAAACACTTCTGGTATAACTTTGCTATCACAAACTTACTTCAAAAAAATTCCATTATCGAGTATGTTACCTCAGCGATTTTGGTTATGCTATGGAAAACAAAAGGAATTCATTATGCCATCATGTTAGTGCCTCAACATCTCTTATCCATAGCTAAATATAGTAGCGGTGCGCGGTAGTATTTATTAGATAAACAATCCTCCCGACACTAGTATGCCCTGAAGGGGACAAGGTATTCAAAGGCTGGGTTATTTGTATATGCAAACCATACAGAGAAGCTCAATTGGGTCTGACTCTATGTACTTTTAAAAAATAAGCCAACCACACTTCGAGTATAATTCCTTAAATCCTTTTAAATCATGGTAACATCGCACATCAAACCTATTCATAAATGGCAATCTGTGTGCTCCAATGCGGGGTATGTGAAAAATGCTATAAGCTAGATCACAATGATGTTCGGGCAAAAAAGGGAAATGGGCATTAGCGAGGACTGTGGCTTTTCGCCAGTAAGTCAGCAACTTGGTTTGTCGTGTTTTTTCTTTTTTACGCTATTGAGTGAGTTGGACCATCGACTTAATGATCAATCTCTCGACAAAGCGGGAAGAGAATATGGTTTTATCGACCAATTTATTTACCCAGAAGACTTCTTGAACGCCATCAACATCGCAGGTATTGTGCTTAATGATTAAGAAGCGGCAAATATTATCGCACGTGGCGAGCAATTTATAATTGATAAATTTAATTATTCTGTAGATAGAGTTTTAGGATAAACATGGCAGGCACACGATTCAGAGCAGTTACAAGAGAGGCATTAGGGAACATTTTTAGAGAAGTAAAAATTGCCCTTAAGCCAATGCCTAAACCTGAAAAATGGGTATTTATTGTCGGTTGTTACAATTCTGGTACAACTTTACTCTCTGAATTAATGGGAAGGCACCCTAAAATATCAGCACTGCCCACAGAAGGTCACTTTATAACTGACCAATTTCAAAAAGACTATGATCTGGGCATTCCACGAATGTGGGTTGACCGCGAAGATATTTTTAGATTGGATGAGAGTGACGAAGGTCCGGATGTCGCGAGAATAAAGAAAGAATGGGGGATGCGGCTTGATCTCTCAAAACCTGTATTGGTTGAAAAGTCGCCTCCCAATGCAGCGAGAACACGTTGGTTTCAAAAGTATTTCGAGAACGCTCACTTTATTGGCATTGTCAGAAATGGATATGCGGTAGCTGAAGGAATATCAAGAAAGGGAGATCCCACATCCATTAAAGAGGGATGGCCGATTGAGAAGTCAGCATGGCAATGGGCTAGAAGTAACCAGATCATGCTGGATGATGCAGAGCATCTAAAGCACTTCCATTTATTAAAGTATGAAGATCTTGCCACGGCACCGCAAGAATCGCTCGACAAAATTGCTGCATTTCTTGGATTAGAGCCCTTTCCTGACCTATCTCAGCAGACGTTTTCCATTCACGAGAGGAAGGAAGGCGTTAAAGATATGAACGCAAGCAGCATTGCCAAACTGTCTAAGGAAGAGATAAGAAAAATAAACGACAAAGCGGCCAATATTCTATCTCGCCTGAATTATGACGTTATTCAGCCAGATTAGTTACGAGAGATTCATACACTTCACATACACTTCTAGCGTTTTGATGAGCCGTGAATTCTTGCGGTAATTCAGGTGGTTTTGTATCTCTGATACTGCGAATAGTTGACAACACAGCCTCTGTATAACCTCTTGTGGTGTGCTCAGATACCAGCCCCTCAGGCCATGCCTTTTGTAGCAGGGGTATTAAACCCCCAACCGCATGAGCAACTAACGGTTTATTTAGTGCCAGAGCCTCAAGCGCAGTCATCGGTAAGCCCTCATGGTCAGATGTCATTACAACCACATCCATTTGACTCAGCCGAGCGCGAATATCATCACAGTGCCCATGAAATGTTACGCTTTCAAGTATACCTAACGACTTTGCAAGACGCTTATGCTGTTCAAGTAATGGCCCATCACCAAATACATGAAAAGCAAACGCTGGTTCAACAGATCCTAATTCAAGAAGACATTTCGCCATTTCAAGAAATAAATCAACGCGTTTTACCGAGACCATTCGTCCTGCAAGACATACGTGAATTTTACCTGATGCAATGGGTGTTACAGTTAGCTGACTATCCTTAATAACGCTAGCTACATCAATGCCATTCATTAAGGTGTGGATTTTGCCTTTTGAAAACGAATGGCAGAGCTCTTCAGTAAGTGTATCTGATACAGAAATGATGCCTTGCTGAAGAAATCGTCCAACAAAATGATCGATTCCACGCTGTATCTTCTGCTTCCAATTTAATGAAAATTCAGAGCTACCATGTACGGTACGAACACAAGCCGCCTTAGCACTAAGCGCATTTGCAATACCGCCTAAAATGTTTTCCTTTTGCCTGTGGGTATGCACAACGTCTGGTTTAATACGGGTAATTAACCCCCTTACGCCATTCAATATTGTGAAAAAGCTTAAGGTTGACTCGTCTAATACTGCCACCTCTACACCGGCAGATTTCAGATCCGATTCTAGTCGACCGTGGTTGAGCAAAATGGCATACACTTGATGCTCTTTTACTAATTCCTTTAGCAGAGTGGACATCTGTACTTCGGCTCCTGCCCACAAATCTCCCGACGCAATGTGCAGTATTTTCATGGCTCAAAGGTAATCGATGTAAGCTGTTGAATTACAGGGCTTTTAGTCCAATCATCTACAGTGTCGCACTCTTTTCCACACTCCACTATTAGTACGACTGCATGGGCGGGTTTTGGTGTTAATGCCTGCTTTAGCTGCAAAACTTTAGTTGCAACGCCAGTGTTAGCAGTTTCCCCACCGACACTATAAAACCAAAACACTCTACCTCGCCCTTCAAGAATCTCAGCGGTATTTACAGCGCCATTTACAGTTTCTATCACACGCTCGTTAAATATTCCGATTGCTGGCCTGTTGGCGTAATAAATCAATTCTTTTCCTTGGGCCTGGCTCAAATAAGACGCGACTATAAGGTATTCATTTTTATCTGTGGACTGATTTTCAAACCCACGCAGAAGATCATGACCAAGGAATTGTCCGCCCCAACGTTCAAAACTTACATTCGATGCTTCGAAGCGCTCATATGCAGGCGGCAAATAAACCTCAGCATCTGTAGTGTTGGGCGAGTTATTTAATTTGAGTTGCATCATTGTAGGAAATACGATCAATGCTATGCTGCTCGCCATGAGAATAGCGGCGGCCTTTCTAAATTGCTGTGGCGCTACAGCCTTTTTTACTTCAACATGATCAGAAGAGCCATTAATACGCTTTGTATACCATTCCATAAATATGAAATAGCCAATCATGAGGACTGCGAAAATAACCCAGCCGAAAAATCCGTGCTCATTGACTAAGCTACTCTGCATCTTTGAGTGATACCCAATCATGACCAAGGCGAAGACGCGGATCCAGTTGCCCACCAATGACAACAAGATAATTAGGCTGACGGCTAAGATTTTATCTCGCGCACGCGTTAAATTCAGATACGAGTAAAATAACCCAATACTTAGTCCTGCGAGCATGTAATTGAGGCCTGCGCAACCATCGGCAATTCGCAAAATCCCATACGGTATTTGAATATCATAATCTTGTATGAAGGCTGTTATCCCTGCCGTGCGCACACCCAATGTCACGGCCCATGTTGTCATATCTTGCAGAGGGCTCAAGAACACATCCATGATAGGAATTGCAAGATAAAGCCCCAATAACGGCACCCAAATCTTGATAATATTCTTAACCCCAACACACGCTAATAAGAGGGTTAGTACGATAACGGGGATTACCATTTGTTGGAGCAGTAACACCTGTACTGCACTCGCTGCGATCCAAACTGCTCCTACCAATAAACCCAGAGGAATTGCTAAATAGGACGGTGCTATTCTCGCCCAGCCCCGTTCAGTGTAGAGCGCGTAAATCACGAACAGTACTAGGACGTATCCGTGCGAATAAGCTTGATTATTCTTAACCCAAATACTGTGTAACGACAGCAGCGTAGATTGAAAAGCCCACCCAACAAGCAACAACGACAAAACGATCGCTGCCAATAAGACTGGGGAAAAAGGCTGCTTATTTTTATTAAGATCCGACATTCCTTTTCCATTACTCCCTTTGCAAAAGGTAAAAGACATGCACTAAGCCTATACCCTCTAACGATAACAGATCGTTTAAAGGAGGCGAAAGGATTTCTTTTTTAATGCCAAAAGGATAGAGTAAAGGCTAATTCTCAGTGTTTTAGGGACTTGCATGGAAAGCCTATTTTGGATCTTTTTGGTTCTATCGATTTTTAGTTATTTTATTTACCCAATGGTATTAAAGTTGGCTGCTGTTGTGAAAAGTCATCCATCACACAGCGATTCCATTGGCACATCGAAGGAACTTCCCCCATTGACACTTATTGTTACTGCTTACAATGAAGAAAAGCGTATACGAGAGAAGATAGAAAATACGTTATCGTTAGATTACCCAGCAGATAAATTAACGCTAATTGTCGCCTCTGACTGTTCAAGCGATTTCACAGACGACATCGTAAATGAATACAGTGATCGAAATGTAAAACTGGTTAGAGCAACAGAGCGGTTAGGCAAAGAAAATGCACAATGGACGGCAATTCAGACCGTTGAAGGCGGGATAATCGTTTTTTCTGATACCGCTACAAAAATTGAACCCGATGGTTTGCTGAAACTAGCGGCTTATTTCGATGACCCCATTGTAGGCGCAATTTCTAGCGAAGATCGCTTTATCAGCAAAGATGGAAGCGTGGCTGGTGAGGGCGCTTATGTAAAATATGAAATGTGGCTTCGGCAGCGTGAATCACAGATTGCAGGCTTAGTAGGATTAAGCGGTTCATTTTTCGCTGCCCGTCGTGAAGTATGTCAAGAGTGGGATATCCACTCTCCGAGTGATTTTAATACTGCGCTAAATTGTGCTCGTTTAGGCCTAAAAGCCGTAACCGCTCCCGACGTACTGGGGTTCTACAAAGATTTGGCCGACCCAACAAAAGAATATGCTAGAAAGATCCGTACCGTTATACGTGGCATGACAGCACTTGAAAGACACCCAGACGTTTTAAACCCCTTTAAATTTGGATTTTTTAGTTTTCAAGTAATCTGCCACAAACTGCTGCGCTGGACTGTACCCTGGACTCTGCTAGGGCTTTTCATCGTCACACCCTTTTGTATTCAAGAGTCCTTGGGTATTTATTCGCTCGCCATGCTTGGGCAATTAGCGTTTTATGGCATTGCCATAGCGGCTCACTTTGTTGAGTCTTTGCGCAACAACTCGATTGTCAAAATAATTTACTTCTTTACTCAGGTAAATATCGCATTATTTGATGCCAGTATTAAGTTTCTGACCGGCACTCGTATGACGGTGTGGCAGCCATCAGCACGATGAGTCTATCTTTAACACCGCCGGTTGGCACGCCTGCAACGCTTAAGCGCACAACTCATGAGTCATTTGATTGCCTTGTCGGCGGTACTCAATATACTTTAGTGCAATCTGGCACTGCTGCACTTGCGCTGGCGCTGTTGGTAGCAAAGCGTCACAAAGCCGATAAGAATGAGGTTATTATTCCTGCCTATGGGTGCCCTGACTTGGTTGCCGCAATAGAATATGCGGGATTGGTTGCGGTCGTCGTAGATGTCTTCGCCTGTCCTTATAGCTACTGCGAAGAAGCGCTTAACAGCAGTTTAAATGAAAACACATTGGCCATTGTATGCCCTACCCTGTTGGGTATTAGAATGCCGATTAATGCGCTGAGAAATACTGTTGGCAATGAGCTCATCATTATTGAAGACAATGCGCAATGGCTGCCAAGCTCAACGGCGAAACCGGTTATTGAAAATAGCGGCCAAACCCGCTTTTTTGATGACAGTTTTGAGCCCATCGACATGTCGATCGTGTCGTTTGGCAGAGGTAAACCGGTAAACCTTCTCGGTGGTGGTGCTCTGTTTTTACACAATAGTTCTTTAACTACTGTATTCGAATCGCTGACGGATGCTTTAGGTCATGTCCAAATTGCGAAAAAAGCTTCTACGGACAATATCAGTCTAAAGTATCGACTAAAAGCTTCGCTGTTCAACTTCCTCTGTAGTCCATTAATATACGGTGCAGTGGCCAGATTACCGTTTTTATCTATAGGTGAAACAAAATTTCATCCGTTAATGTCTATAGAGGCTCTCGGAAATGACCAAAAGCAATTACTAGTCAGTGCTATCAAGGCGTACTTAGCCCATGAGCCGAAAGCTGAAGTTAAATTGAGAAAGTTAAAGCCCGACAATAAAATGGCAGAGCAAACACACAATCGACTATTGCGTTACCCGTTATTGTGCTTCTCAAAAACAGAGCGGGATGCATTGATACGAAAGTTAAGTCTGGCAGGAATTGGAGCTTCACCGTTTTATAATGCATTGCTCCCCGAGATAGACGACGTAGATAGTAAAGTTAAACGATATGCGGAAATTAAACATGCAAAAGTGCTTGCTGACAAAATGCTAACACTACCTGTCCACCCAGGGATAAGCACTAACCACGTAGACGTCATGATTTCGAATTTGGACAACGTATTGCCCACCAGCATGAGTGTGAATTGAAGTGAACGACAACAAACTAACTGATAACGAAATTCTGACTAAAAAAATAAAACAGCTTAAAAACCACAAAGGTGAGATTGCTGGCCAATTCAAAAACGTTCCGCGTGATTCAGAACAGTTCCTATCCTTAAAACGTGAAATGCAGGCTATCAGTGAAGCATTAAAAGACGCGGAGTCAAAACTCAAAAATTTAAAAAATCAGGATAAGCCGACAAAGTCAGAGTCTTCTACATCTGCTCATCCACCATTGCCAGAACAATTTAACGCTGCCGCCCAAACCCTAAACTGTCCGCTGTTTTTTGAATCTTACGAAATGAACAGCATACCAGACGCTTGGTGGACCTTCATTAAACGCCATTCGGCAAGCTTTTATCATTCAAAAGCATTTATGTCGCTACTACAGAAAAGTTTGCCCCTAGAGCCGTTGGTAATGCTTGCATTTGATGAGAATAATGAGATTGTGGGTGGACTCCCATTATTTATCACCGACAGCGCGATTTTTGGGCGATTTGCCACTTCAATCCCTCATGTAAATTATGGTGGCTCGATTTCACATTATAAAGATGTCTGTGTGGGCTTAATGCAGCAATTGCCCGTGCTGTGCAACGAGTTAGAACTCAAAAATATACAAGTTCGCAGCACTCAAAAATTGGGAGACTGGCCGGCATCAGAAAAGAAGGTGTCGATGCTACGGGTTTTGCAAACTGACATCGAAAGTTTTAATCGTTCAATAGGCGCAAAAGTCAGGGCTCAAGCCAAGAAAGCTGAAGTTATGAAGCCAACGATAAAATTTGGGTCTAGTGAACTTCTCAACGATTTCTATCGAGTGTTTAGCCAAAATATGCGTGATCTCGGTACGCCAGTTTACGCGAAACAATGGTTCAACGATTACCTACGGCAATTTCCTGAAAACTCAGAATTATGTGTAGGTTATGTCAATGGTGCTCCTGTTTCCTGTGGTTTTCTTATTTACCATAAAGATATGGCAGAAATTCCTTGGGCCTCAACGCTAAGAAAAGCCAACGCTTACGATATGAATATGTGGACGTATCGGCAGATTTTGTTACGCTGCATAGAGAAAAAGTGTCGTTGGTTTGATTTTGGACGTTCAACCGCGGATGCCGGTACGTTTAAATTCAAAAAACAGTGGGGGGCAAAACCAGTCCAACACTATTGGTACGATACTGACAAAAATGGTTTTAAGATATCGGAAGGTCTTAATCCAGATAACCCCAAGTTCAAACTAGCAATAACGATATGGCAGCGCTTGCCATTGTTTGTGACGAACCTTATAGGCCCCATGGTTGCGAAGGATTTAGTGTGATCAAAGCTACAGTTGCACAATTGCTCAATAAGGTACCCTATTCGATATATAGGACATTCCTTGGGGATTTTGTACCTGTGCTGATGTTGCATAGAACTAGAAGCGCGTTATCCCCAGACGGCCACGACCTTAACTTTTTGCGTCAATGTTTGGCTCATTTAAGAAAAGAACATTACAATCCGATTAGTCTTGAATCATTGATAAACATGGCTAATAACAACCTTGACATCCCTCCCAGGAGTATAGTCTTCACAATCGATGATGGTTTCAAAGACAATATCGTTGATACGGCTAGTGTATTTGGCGAATTTGATATTCCACTTACCTGTTTTGTTATCACTGACTTTATCGATAAGGGCTTATGGCCTTGGGATGATCAGGTTAAATTTGCGCTCTCAAGTAGCCACCTACAAAAATGTACTCTTTTCCTTCCTGATACCTCTGAGCTGATGTTAGAACAACAAAATAGTTCATTTCTGTATCTAAAAACATTTCTCAGAGACAAACTTAAAAGGCAACCTCAATCGACTATATATAATTGGATAAAAGATACTCTTTACCCATCTCTAGAAGTTGATGTGCCTGTTGGCCCCCCAAGCTCCTTTTTGCCTGCTTCATGGAATGACATCAATCAATTTATCAGCGCTGGCCATTTTGTTGCTCCTCACACTCAAAGTCATCGGATTTTATCCATGCTAACAATGGAAGAAGCGAGACGTGAGATTAACGATAGTTATTCATTACTGAAAGAAAAAGTGACTTCTGTATCTCCCGTGTTTGCTTATCCGACAGGGAGACAAGGTGATTTTACTGAACGGGACGAACAAATGTGTGCTGAACTCGGTTTGTCTGCAGCAGTATCAACTGTTCCTGGGTATTGGTCACCTAACTGTAATCAATACAGCATTCCACGGTTCTCATTTCCTACCCATTTTGAAGACTTCTTGCAGTATATAGGTGCGATAGAAGCCATTAAAGAAAAACTAAAGTAAGCAAGAAAGTAAGTCTTACCTTTTAAATAAATTTAGCTTCTTGATTACGCGGAACAAAAACATTTTTAACTGCAGTTTAATTATAAAAAATGTTGGCCCTTTATCCTTCGCATGCCATGTAGACCACACTATTGGTCCAGGCAGTATCCTACCCATTCGCGCAAATATTGAATATGAAGGTTCCTTGTCTTCCAAACGAGCCATAAAATCCCCCATTGCATTGACAAAGTAAATACCCGTAGATTGTTGCCAAACCAGAGGATTAACCTTTTTGCCCAATGCAAGCTCATATGTGGCAAGTACGTTATTGACATTGCACCGAGAGTCAAACCAATTACACATTCCTAACCTAGGATTCGTTTCTATATACAGATATTGTTGATGTTTCTTACAATACTTAAACTCCCACATCCCTGGCCCTCGATACTGCATTTCTTTACCTAACAGCTTTACTAGATCTTTAAGTTCCTGATTGTGTTCACTTAAGGCCAATGATGTCACGCCAAAATGAGAAGGACTCGTTCCCATCCGCCTGAATGTAAATGCGCATATCATATTATGATTCTCATCAAAAGTAGCATTGCACACCCAGAGGTTTTCATCCTCTCCTTCAATCAGTTCTTGCGCTACAAACTGGTCTAATTCGTTCGCATATTTTTTGTAAAATGTATCTAACTCATTAATTTTAATTACAATTAGGTTTTTTGCCTTTAACACTTTGTAGCCATTAAAGTCCTTTGGCTTAATGATTATCGGCAGTTTAAGAGCATCAAATGGCCTGCTGCCGTTTATTTCCCACACTGAATTCGGTATGGGGACCTTCGCTTGGTAGACTAAAGATAATTCCATCTGTTTGTCATTTAGAATGTGCGTCAAATTACCCTCAGGGAAAATTGCACGAACATTGGTGGGGAAATCGTTGTAACGATGTTCAACGAAATTTGCAGCTTTATCTGAACAAGTAAAAATGGGGATCGTAAAAGTGCACGAACGAGATACTTGATGAATTATAGCCAACACTTCAGATTCCCAACTATCTGAATCCATTACCGTATGAATTTCAACAGGCTGATTGCTATGCGCGCTTAAATCATTTTGTGAAGGACATATAGCCACAACGTCGATTCCAGCTGCTGTAAGCGCTCGAACTACGCCAAGGCCGTTTAATCCATTTGCTAGAACAATTGCTTTACCACCACTTAAGTCTCTTCTAACACTTTGACTGAGACGCAAGCGTTTTGCTTGAAGGTCATTATTTTTTCGCGCAAGCCACTTACGAATTAAAGTGCGGCTAAAACGTCCATAACTGTGAGGGATTGCCAAAACAGGACTAATTGCACTGGCACAACTAGCTACCCTAATTTTATACCCCTCCTCTCCGCGCAAAAAACTTAACGTATTTAAATTTAGTTGTTGTAACCCGCTCTGGACTTTACTCAATAAAATTAAGCCAACCCCCTTTGAGCGAAAATCTGTGTTAATCGCGGGGGCAAAATATTGTAGTTGTTGCCCTTGAATAAAGCTTATGGCACACGCCGCGAGGGTACCATCAACTCTTAATGTAGAGCACACGACCTTATCCGAAAGGGAATTAAACATAGCTAAAATAATCGGACGAGAGGCACAACTGTTAAGGCTAGATTCACCGTGATACTTTTTATGCAAGTCTAAAATTTCATTGATTACGTCATCCGACATGGTTTCTTGCATACTAAAATTAACAGTATGTTCCTGCGCTAGTTTTTTATCTCTCCTGCGAATATCACTCAGCAACTTTTTGTCAAAATTAGGCTCTTTACGGTGATGCTCAAATACATATTGAACGCCTGAATTGGCCACATCATAATCAACCGAAAGCAAGTTCAATAACAACTCGGTTGATGATTTTTGAGGAGGGAGATCTAACTTAATTAAATGATGCTTAAAATTTTGCTGCAAAAACTCGGCAAGCTTTGAAGCAATACTCTGCAGTTTGACATCCTTATCAATTAAAATCTCGTGAAAATCAGTATGTGCTTGACATAAGTGCTCTAACGTCGGGAAACGAAGACCTTGTTTATGACTCAGCAGTCTTTTCCGCAAGGGAACTGCCGCCTGCAAACGCTCGCCATCATGAATAACTAAGATAAAACCGGTTTGCTCTCTATTTAAATGAAAAGCTACCCATTCATAAGAAATGAAAACACTATTACTACAACTTAAGAAAATTCGATCCCATTCACTGTTCCAACCAGCTAACGCAGTGATGCTTTCTATGACTGCGATCTTCATCTTACTATGAAGAAGAATTAACGTTGGCTGCTAATAACCAATCACTGTACACAGGGTATTCAACGTCAGAGCCAAGGTAACAATCTCGCATCGTTTGCCAATTAAAATCTCGACAAAGTTTACTCAGCTTATTGGCCGCATATTTCTGATTTACATGGTGCCTGAATTGAGATTTAAAACCACCAGGAAGCCTAGGCTGCTCAGGATCAAACTCCCAAGGATGAGTATAGAAATTCGCTGTTCCATGTTCGCGAAGACCCTTGTTGAACAAATAATGGAATAAACCATAAGGTAACAAGCGAAAGTAACCACCTCCGCCAGCCGGTAATGTTTTTCCCATCCAATTACAGGTCGTAACGGGTATTTCTAGTAAACCGTTTGCTAATTTATAGGGTGTTGCAGGTGCATTAGGCACACCATACAAATCGTGATTAATCGGATACGAACTTGAGCTATATGTGTAGCCAGCGGCAGCGATTTCATCATGCGCCCACTCGTTATCATGACGAATAGAAAAACAGGGAGCTCTAAAACCTACTATTTCTTTTCCGCTCACTTGCTCCAGGATGTCCTTCGCTCTACGAATATCGTCTGCAAATTCTTGCCGCGATTGGCGAGTAATATGCTGATGCATAAAGCCGTGACTCGCTAACTCATGCCCCTGTTCAACAATTCGTTTGATAATTTGAGGACACACTTTTGCAACCCATCCTAATGTGAAAAATGTAGCCTTAACATTAAATTGGTCAAATACACCCAACAAAACATCCATTTGATGCTCAATACGTGATGTTTGATCTTTCCATGAAGATATAGATACAGTATCAGCGAAGGCTTCGACCTGGAAATACTCTTCCACATCCACGGTCATTGCACATAAAGATTTCAAAGCTGAAAAAATCCGTTCAAGAATAGGTTTATTTTGCTGTAGTATTACATCAATAGGAATTTTAGCCAAGCGCCGAGTAGTGCAGGCTAACTAAAGGAAAACGATATGCACAACGTTAAGACTCTTGCCCTCGCATGCTGTTTATTGCCAGCGCTTTATGCGTGTCAACCCACGCTAGACAGAACCCAAACACTTGCTCAGGTCCAGCAAGCGTTAAGCGCCAAACAATTTAATGAAGCCGAAATTAAACTAAAATCACTTTTGAGTGACAATGCAAACGATGCGGAAGTGCGCCGTATGCTGGGCTCAGTGCTACTTGAGCAAGGTAACTTCTCAGCAGCTATAAAAGAGCTTGAGCGAGCCATTGCACTAGGGGTTGATACTTCTGATGTTCACATCGATTTGCTACAAGCAAAACTGCGGGCAAATGAGTATGACGATATTTTAGCGTTTAACCCACGTGAAATTGCTTTGTCGCCTGCGGCGCTAGCTGAAGTATATGTACTTAAGGGCATTGCTGCGTTGCAATCTGAAAAGATAGAAGAAGCGCGTTCTTACCTCAACGATGCTATCGATTCTGCCTCAGACTCTCAATTTGCTTACCTTGGGAGAGCTTACATCGCATCGAGTGAAGATGATTGGGAAAGTGCTTTAACTGCAATTGAAGAATCAATCGGCATAAACCCTGATTTTGCAGAAGCGTACTTAATGAAAGGGCAAGTACTCAGCCATTTGGGTAGATCAGAAGAGTCTTTAGTCGCATATAAAACCTACTATGAGCTTAAACCGCAATCTCAAGAAGCCAAACTGATTTACGTGAATAGTCTCATTCAAAATAATCAATTTGATGAAGCGACACCACTGGTGAATGAGTTGGCGCAAAGTTTTGGAAAACATCCGATCATAAGTCAACTTAAAGGTGTTCTGGCGTATGTAAAGGAAGATTACGAAACCGCAAAGCGCCATACAGACGATGCCATACAAAGTGGACTCAGAACCCCTATATCACTGAGTATTAATGGTATTAGCGCGCATGAGTTAGGACTGTACGAGCAAGCCTATCGTTCGCTTAAAAGTGCAGAGCCCTATCTCTCCGCAGAGCACCCTGCGCGCAAGTTATTGTTCGTAACACAAACCCAACTAGGTTTCAGCAATGAAGCAGCGGAGGTGTTTAGCGGGACTCAATTTGACACCTCAGATGCCAATATCGTGTCTATGACCGGCTTATCATTCGCACAATCAGGTGAAACACAGGGGGCAGAAGAAGCGCTCAACATACTAAATACATTCGACAATCTTTCCGAGGAGAACTTAACTCGTAAAGGCATGCTAAGGCTTCAACTCAATGACCTTAGTGGAATAGAAGATCTGAAAGCCGCGTTAGTTAAAGCGCCGGAATTGGAAAGTGCTCAAGTAGCATTATTCGATGCTTATCTTCGCACACAAGACTTTACATCTCTGATTGAATTTGCAACTGATTTGCTCAATAAAGAGCCTAACTCTGTTGTCGGCTATAACATGTTGGCAAGCGGCCACTTGGGTATGAAAAACGTTGAAGAAGCCAGTAAAGCCTACGACAGAGCGCTTCAAATCGATCCTATCAATCCCCCATCGCTCATCCATAAAGCGGGCATATATGCTGAACAGCAAGACTATGCATCTGCAGCCAACACCATTGAGCCGCTAGTCATACAACGTCCAAGTTACTTTCATGGCTTAGCCGTTTATTATCAATATCTCGTTGATGCTGGTGAAAACGACAAAGCACTCAGAGCAGTAGAAAGAGCGAACACAATTGTCACTGATTCTGAAGAGCATAAGTTTCTGCTTGCGAGCATTTACTATTCAAGAGGCATGCTGTCTGAGGCACAACAGACTCTACTGAAGATAGACATTAATAAATCTCTACCCAACAACTATTGGCTGCTGCTGGTTGAAACCTATTTAAAGATGGACCAATGGGACAACGCCGAAGAAGTGCTGAAAAATTGGGTTGATACGACTCCGTTTAATGAATACGCACAAATTTACAGAGTGGCTTTTCTACAGTTATATGCAAAAGATGATGAGGTTCGAGTTGCATTGAGTGAAGCATTAGCAGCTTTGCCTCGTTCAAACACTCTGAAACTGTTGGAGGTTCAATTTGAAATCGAATCTGGCAACATAGCCATTGCGCGTTCAAAACTAAAGGAAGTCGAGAAAACCGAATCAACCGCTACCGCCTACGAAGGCATTGAAGCTTTTTTTGAGTTGATCGGGAACAAAGCGGATGACAGCACTCTCAGCCGCCTGCTGAAATTTTATGAAAAACACCCCACTAAATTCGCGGTAAAAGGGATTGTTGCTAACTATCAGCAACGTCGTGATAAACCAAGCATGCTAGACTTTTTGCAGCAGCGTATAACCGACTATCCGCGAGATTACTTTAGCCGCAAAATGCTCGCAGATGCGCTATTTACAACACAGCCTGAAACTGCGATAGAACATTACACACTACTTAACAAAGTGAACCCTAACGACCTATTGGTCATTAACAACTTATCTTGGCTTCTGTACGAACAGAACTTACTAGAAGAAGCCAGTGAAATGATCAATAGCGGATTATCCATTCGCAATGATGTGCCGTTTATTCTGGATACTGCGGCCGTGATTGAAAAGGCCAAGGGTAATCAGCAAGAAGCGCTTGATTTGTTTGCTAAAGCCTATCGCATTTCCCCTACGGCTGGGATTGCACTTCACTATGCCAGTGCACTCATTGATTCTGGAGACAAAGAACAGGCACGAGAGCTATTAAATTTGATCCCTGAAAATACCAATGCTCAGATCAAACAGCAAAAACAAAAACTTTTGGACGGTTTATAAATCTATTTGGACGGGGAAAGGGCTAGCGCCCTTTCCCGAATAGAACGACTTCAACCGTTCGTATCAATATCAACAAATCTAGTAGCAAGCTTTGATGCTTCACATAGTACAAATCGAACTTCAATTTCTCTAAAGAGTCTTCAACGCTTGCACCATAGGGGTAATTTAACTGAGCCCAACCCGCAAGGCCCGGTTTCACGTTGTGACGCTGATTATAGTAAGGCACTTCCTTAACTAATTGTTCGACAAACTCAGGCCTTTCTGGTCTTGGCCCAATAAAAGACATTTCGCCTTTAAACACATTAAATAATTGTGGTAACTCATCGATGCGGTATTTACGTATGAAAGCACCAATTCGCGTTACGCGATTGTCATTTTTGGTCGCCCATTTTGCACCATCTTTTTCAGCATCTGGACGCATACTGCGAAACTTCATGATAGAGAATAACTTGCCATTTAAGCCGACGCGCTCTTGCTTATAAAGGACTGGTGTTTTTGTGCGTCGACCGTCGTCTAAGTAGATAATAACCGCGGTCAGAAGCATGAAAGGCCACACAAAAAATAACACACAAAATGCCATAAACGCATTGATACTATAATCTAATGCATCTCTCAGATAGTTTTGCGAATGGAAACCGTTGGAGTATATAACCCAGCTTGGGTACATCAAATTTACCACAATCTGCCCTGTTTCACGTTCCATGAAATCCAGAAGATCGGTGACTTCTATACCTCTTAGACGACAATCAAATAAAACATCAATTGGTAATGTACCGCGGCGTTGATCACACGCAATCACAATTTCTTCAATGTCGTTATCCAAAATAAAGGCTTTAAAACGCTCATCTATCTTAACGTGAATAATTTTCTCGTTAACGATACCTTCTTCTCTGTTGTCTCCTGGGATAGGAATAAACCCTACTAACTCAAAGCCCAAACGGTCAACATCGCGACGCATGCGCTTTTCGATAATGGATGCTCGTTCGCCAGCTCCCAACACAATAATTCGTGTACGCCCTAAACCAAGCAAACCTAAACGATTTGTAAAGTAGCGAAAGAAAACCAGTGTAATAATGCTTAAAGACATTGCACTAGGGAGGTAATAAGGGTGCATATTCAACGAGCTAAACACCGCCCCTGTGGCGACTTCTACAACCAAATAGGTTAATGCGAAACTAACGAAAATCCGTCGAATGATCCCTCTGAAAGTCTCTCGAAGCTTGGCTTCATATAACCCTACAGACAAGGAACACAGTAATGCACAGCCTGTAATCAACATGACATTGACTAGAAGGGTTTCTAGCTTAGGGGCCTCAATAATTTCTAAGTAGGTCAAAAAGAAGCTAGCTATATAGCTGGTGTACGCTATTAACAAAGCTTCCGTTATCACTAATGCGTTCGAACGTTTATTTTGCCTATTTTTAGGAGCCGGCATCTAAAGATTCCCAGTAAAACTAAAGGATTTAGCATATGATAAACAAACTAATTGATATAGACTACGAATCAATGAAATAAAAATTAGGCAAAACGATTGTAAATTCGTTACCTTATAGACTTTGTGATTATCATTTCCTGGAAGAAATTATGAAGAATATCACTCGCTTAAATGCTCTATTGGCCGTTGCATTAACTACTTTATTAGCGGCTTGCAGCACGCCTATTTTACCTGAAGCTACGCCTCGAGCCTCCTTAACTACCGATGTTAACAATTACCAGTACCTAATCGGACCGGGTGATAATTTAACCATCTTTGTATGGCGCAACCCAGAAATCTCTGGTTCATTTATCGTTCGTCCAGATGGTAAAGTCACAACATCACTTGTGGAAGATATTGTGGTAGCGGGAAAAACACCCACAATGCTCGCAAGAGAATTAGAAGAGCAGTTGTCTACTTATATCAACTCTCCACGCGTGACCGTAAGCGTCAATAATTTCCAAGGGCCTTTCAGTGAGCAAGTAAGAGTCATTGGTGAAGCTACTAATCCGCAAGCAATCAATTACACGCAACACATGACGCTGCTGGACCTCATGATACAGGTTGGTGGTTTAACAGAGTTTGCTAATGGAAATCGCGCTAAACTCGTGCGCGTAGTTAATGGCCAACAAAAATCATTCGACATTGATATCGATGACCTTATTCGAAAAGGTGATATAGAAAAGAACGTTGATATCCTTCCGGGTGACATTGTTATCATCCCAGAAGCTTGGTTCTAAACTTAAAAGCAGTAACGGAAGCGCTTTATGCAGGATTTAAAAGGTACCCTAGATGATTTGCTAGATTACGTACGCGGCATTTGGATTAAAAAACGCTACGTGATGTTAACAAGCTGGTTAATCATTCCATTTGGGTTAGTCTACGTGGCTCTTATGCCTGACGTGTATCGATCAGAAGCAAAAATTTTCATCGATACAGGCTCTGAACTAGATACCGCTCTACAAGGGTTAACCTTTGAAAATAATTTAAATCAAAAGTTATTGATGATGGTGCAAACGCTCAAGAGCCGAGAGAATATTGAAAAAATAGCTAGGGGCGCCGACTTAGATATAACCACAGCAAATCAGCAGGAATATAACAACCTAATCACTGAGCTTTCGGAAGATATCGCGCTGATAGCCCCCGACCCCAGAGCAAGAGAAAACATTCTCACAATTGCTTATAGGCACCCGAATGCAAGCGTAGCAAAAAATGTTGTTCAGGAAACGTTGGACCTCTTTGTTGAGGGAGCTTTAGGTGAGTCTAGAGCAAGCAATACGACAGCGAATCGTTTTTTGGATGAGCAAATCCTCGAGTATGAAGCACGCTTGTCTCAATCTGAACAACAAATGGCCGATTTTCAGCGGAAAAACTCAGATCTTTTACCGTCATCCGGTACTTTTTACTCTCGATTGAGTTTATTCAGAGAGCAATTAGACGATACTCGTCTGCAGATAAATCAGTTAACAAAACAGAAAGAAACATTTATTGCACAATTAGAAGCTGAGCGAGCCAACATCGCAAGTTCAGGAGCAAACTTAGCCAGCGGTGCGCCAGCAATCCAAACACGTTACGATGCTAGAATTGCAGAGCTTGAAGCGAAACTTGATCAACTCAAAATACGCTTTACCAGCTTGCACCCAGAGGTCACTGAAACTCAGCGGCTACTAGACAGTCTTATACAGACACGTAATCAGGAAATCAGTGACTATCTATCTCAACAATCAACATCTACTGAAGCCATTCAGTCAAACCCGTTAAGCCTCGATATAAAAGGCGAAATTAACCGATTGGATGGTGAAATAGCATCACTACAGGTAAAAGAAGAAAATTTGATTGCTAAGATTAGCGACCTCCGCGCGAAAATTGATTTAGTCCCGCAAATTGAAGCTGAGCAAGTCGCATTAAATCGTGACTATGAAATTCTAAAACAGAATTATTTAGAGCTATTATCCCGAAGAGAATCCGCAGAATTATCGCAAAAAGCCGATGTCAGCGCTGAAGATTTCAAGTTTAGAATTATTGAGCCGCCGATGGTCCCGGTTAAACCCAGCGGTCCCCAACGTCTTATATTCTATACTGCTGTTGTGTTGGTTGGATTTGGTACTGGTATAGCCATTGCATTCCTCATTAGTCAGTTTGCCCCTTTACTATTTAGAGCTTCTCAAATTACTAGAGTCTCTGAGTATCCTGTTTTGGGGTGTGTTAGTCATTTAGATAGGTCTTCGATAGCCAAGGCCGCTCGAATGCGATTACTCGTGTTCTTATTGTCTTCAGGAACACTACTTGTTCTCTATGGCATACTAATGACCGCTGAGGTTCTTCAAATAGACTTAATTGGGAAGGTGATGTCATGAGCACAATCGAAAAAGCCTTACAAAAAAAACTTGAAGCTAAAAAGAAGCAACTAGAAGCTGAGGGTGCGTCTGTTGAAGAATCAAAGCCTGAAGAAAAGACTTCTTTGGAGAGAGCCGCGTCAGTAGCGAAGAGATCTGAAAAGCCTACTCTTAATAAAGAGCTCACTACAGGAAAAGAGGCTAAAGAACAGGTACCTGTAAAAAGTGAGAAAGTACCTAAAAAGAAATTATACGGGGATGTTCTAGAGAACAATGCCGCTGATATCAATATTGATTTACCGGCATTAGAGGCTCAGGGATTCGTATCCGTAGACTCTACTCGCAGACTCATTAATGAAGAATACAGAGCGATAAAGCGTAAACTCCTTAAGAATGCCTTTGGACCTCTGTCTAAGTCACTGAATAACTCCAATATCATTATGGTCAGTAGTGCAAGACCAGGCGAAGGAAAAACATTCACTGCTGTTAATTTGGCTCTTAGTATTGCAGCAGAAAAAGATAAGACAGTTCTGCTTGTAGATGCCGATGTACTTCGCCCAAATGTGACTAAAACATTGGGTGTAGAAGTTGGTGATGGTTTAATGGAGTATCTGCTGGATGAGAAACAAGATATTGCTGACGTCATGTATACGACCAATGTTGAAAAGTTGCGTATCGTTCCTGCAGGTAGAAGTCATCATTTATCGACTGAATTGCTCGCCAGCCAAAAAATGCAAGAAACCGTAGATGAAATCGCTTCTCGCTACCCAGATAGAATTGTAATTATCGATACCCCTCCCTTGATTGGGATTAATGAAACCGCAATCCTCACAAATTTTGCAGGACAAGCCGTAGTTGTATGTGTAGAGGGTAAATCGAGATTAACTGACATCGATAAGGCAACATCATTGTTAAACCCTGATATGGCGATTGGCTTTGTTGTAAATAAAGCGATCGTTTCAGTCGATGAAGACGCTGGATATTACGGTTATTACTACGCCAAATAAGAAAAGGACGACGATTGTGCGCAGAGTATATGTGTCTTTGGTATCACTTGCTGTTGTGTCTGGGCAATCCCAAGCAGACTTGGAGGTGTTTCCAACATTGACTACAGGTATCGTAGTTCAAAATGCTAAACCGCAAGAGCAAGATGCGCGCTCAGTCGAATCTATTACAATCGACCCCAGCTTAACAATAAATTATCAGACTGCTGACTTTAGCGGCAGTTGGACAATGTCCCATATGCATCTGATACGCGATGCGGATGGCGATAGTTTTAAGGACGACTTTAGTACGTATGACTACCAAGCATCGTTTAAGTTAATCGACGGACTTTTGGCAGTTAATGCACGCGGAGCGTTGGACTTACGTAACCTGACGCCTGGTGACTACCTGATTACGGACCGTTTTTTTAATCCTGAAGCCTTATCAAAAACCCGTACTAATAATGTTAGCTTAGATCTCAATGCTGACCAATTGGACTATATTGTAGTAGAAGGCAGTCTGTCATACTCGGACGTGGACTCTGAAGAACAAGCACTTTCAACCAGTAATCTGGCTGGCACGACATATTCAGCAACTTCAGTCCTTTCACAAGGCGACGCATTTGATAGCGCATTTTTCACCATCAAAACTGAGTATAGTCAAACCGAAAACGATGGTAATTCGTTGATTAGTAGCAGCCGCAAAAGCGACCAAACTAGCCGCAACATAGATGGCATATTCAACCATCGATTATATGGAGATATCGGGCTGGTTTTAAGAGGCAGCGATGAGGGGCTAAAATTTGACGGTGCAATCAATATCGATACACGCCGCAACTTTAATAGTTACGGAGCGGGGCTTTCCTACTCCCCAAGCAATAATCGCTACATTGCACTAACAGTAAACCAAGGTAATCGTGACGATGAAGACGAAACCTATTTAGGTGCGAATATTCGTTGGGCTTTTTCAGGTAGAACCCGACTCACCGCCAATATAGGTAGGCGTTATTACGGTGACTCTGGCAGTTTTAGTTTTGATTACAATACTAAGACCTTAAGAGCCTCTGTTAGATATAGCGAACAAGCAACAAACTTCTCCCGCTTAATTGCTAACAGTGAAGCACTTGGGTCCTTTGTTTGCCCCCCCAATAGTATTGATATAAGTACCTGTTATCAGCCCAGCTCTCTTAATCCTACTTTAGAGCCGGGTGAGCAACTTGTTGAATTTTCTGACAATGTTATTGAAGTATCTGACGAGCCGATATTAATCAAATCAACCAACGCCGTGATTGGTTATTCAAAAACACGCTTTTCCGGGGCTCTTGAGTTTAGGTATTCAAATCCATTTTATGAAGACAGTGGCAGAGAGCAAGTCACCTATACGACCAACCTTAATTTAGGTTACCAGTTGGGTAGCAAAACACAGTTGCAGGCTCAATTCACCTATATTGAGAGTAATAATAAAAGAGGCACTGACGGCATTGGTCAGAACTTTGATGATACGATTTATAGAGCAACCGGCACTGTTCGTTATCAATTAGCCCGTAATTGGACTGCCGAAACCGAACTGAGATTTATGGATAGAGATTCCAATACACCCGATAGAGTTGTCAGTGATAGACGTATCACTTTCAATCTAGAATATCGCTTCAAATAATTCACTCATAACCAGACAAGTAATTTCAGAGCGTTTTCTAACATTATTTGTAAAATAACGGTCAAATAGGATTGGTTTGTAATGCCCATCAAAAAAACCTAATCAAACTAATCCTCGCTACTAACTATCCCACTACATTTAAACCCACTATAGTTTTCATAAAACTAGGACTCAGAGAGTTCTGACTCTTACTCTCGGTTTACTCATCCTTCATCCGAATATACGTCTTATACTTCTTCTTCAGAAGTTTATCGATATACTGAGTCAGCTTAACCTTATGGCTGATGGCACTGTCTAAGGCGTCCACAAGCTCATTGAGCATGGTTTTATAGTATTCGACGTCTCTTATCTCAGTTCCAGTGTCTGTCATGCTCTGAGGGCCACTCACTTCGTCTTTTAATGATTTAGCAACTGGTGGCTCAGGGTTAAACATTTCTTCTTTGACTTCGTTCACAACGGCGTCTACGGCGTTTTCATCAAGCTTGTCTAACTCTTCTAAGAATCCGTACAACAATATTCTGTCCATTAGGGTATTGATCTTACGCGGAACTCCAGTTGTGAAAGCATGAATACGGCTAAAGGCTTCATCTGAAAACAATGCGGAACCATTCCAACCCGCATTATGCATACGGTATTCGATATACTCGCGACATTCTTCAACGGAAAGCGGCGCTAAATGACAGGATGCCACAATGCGCTGCCTAAACTGCTCCATATTCGGTGCACGCAGTATTGGCTGTAGCTCTTCCTGCCCGAGCAGGAAACTTTGCAGCAGTGGCTTACCGGCTTTTTGAAAATTAGAGAGCATACGTAGCTCTTCAATGGTTTCTAACGGCAGGTTTTGTGCTTCATCGACCAAAAGTAATGCGCGTTTGCCTTGCTTGCTTAGCCCTTCTAAAAAGTCTTCAAGCGCTTCCAACAGGTCAGTTTTGGTTTTGTTAGCGACATCAATCTCAAATTTAGACGCCACCATTTTAACCAACTCATCAGGATTTAGTTTGGGCGTAACGATTTGTGCAGCAACAATGTCGTCTTCTATATCAGCTAATAAGCTATTCGCGATTGTCGTTTTACCGGTACCAATGCCACCAGTAATAACGATAAAGCCTTCGGCTTGAGAAAGGCCATACTGCAAATATGACATAGCCCGTTTGTGCCACTTACTGGCGAAGAAAAAAGCAGGGTCAGGGGTCAGCTGGAAAGGCTTCGATGTCAGGCCGTAATGAGACTCGTACATGCAAACTCGTTATTTTATTTAGCACAAAAAAGAAGCGCTAGCTTACAAGGCTAGCGCTTCATGATCAATCAAGTTGGAAAGAAGCTTTTGCTTACTTTTTGCGTCTACGCAATGCGATTAGACCAAATGCAGTACCAAACAATGCTAGCAATCCAGGCTCTGAAACTACAGTCGCCATTGGGTCACGCGCCCACACGTTAATGTGAGAGATACCTTGCATGCTACCGTTACCATTGTCGAAATCACCCATGTTGAATGTTCCGCCAAGAGTGTATGGAGTCAGGAAGTTAAAAGCTGTGTTACCACCTAACGCTTCGTTAGTGAAGATTTCTTTAAAGTTAAAATCATATACGATGAATTGCGTAGCTGACTTTAATGAAATAGCTAAGTGGTCAAAGGTAGAGCGACCTAATACAGCTTGCACCTCTTCAACAATCGAAGTAGAAGTTGTCAACTGCCAAGAGCCTTGTGTGCATGAATCATTTGCACCAGCGATACAGCTAAATTTAATATTCAATACATCTGCAATATTTAACGTTTGGCCTTTGTTAGTTACAGAACTATAACTCATACCTAATGGGTTTGAATCAGATGCAGAAGACGCTAAGTGGATCCAGCCTGGGTCTGTAGCGTTACCGTCGTTATCAAGATCTAGGTAATCGTCTGGTGTGATAAAAGCACCACCCGCAAAAAATGGAGAATCAAAAAACTTGTTTTGTTCACCATTCAATAATCCATCACCTTCTTCACCCAAGTTTGGATCAGGTGAACTCAAACCGCCCTGGTCATCATTACCCAAGAAACCCGCGCATGCAGACGCGTAATAGCCTACTGCATCGTCGTTAGGATCGTTCGGAGTCACATCGTCAGGTTGGTGCTGAAGTAAATTGTCTAGGTCAGCGATGTTAACAGTTGACATGTCTACGACGTCTGGTGACTCCGCCACGGCAGTCAATGTAACGTTTTCAACGTTACAGTTCACCGATGTTGGTGTACTAATCTGACCAGCATACACGTTGCCTGCGAACAATGCTGTTGTGCCTAGTGCTAATCCAATAATTTTTTTCATAAAGTGTCTCGCGTTTATAGTCCGTTACTGCTTTTCAAAATTTTTGTGCGATTTTAATCGCAGGTGATAATTGTTTTTATTTTTTGGTAACCACCTTCACTATACGTAGATAAATGCACAAATCGGGCCAACAATTAATTCCCATTAGTTTCATGGACTTATAAATTTACCAAAATAAATTCGATTATTTATGTAAAAAAATCCGACAACTCAGGCCCTATCTACAATTTGTCGAATAATGCCTGTTGTTGAAACGCCCTCTTCAAATAATAGCACTTTTACTTCCCCACCGTTGGCCAATACCTCTTTACCACCGGCAATGTCTTCAATTTTGTAATCGCCACCTTTCACTAAAATGTCAGGTAAAATCTCACTGATTAAGCGTTGCGGTGTATCTTCACTGAATGGCACAACCCAATCCACGGCGGATAACCCTGCTAATACAGCCATGCGACGGTCAACGGTATTGATAGGTCTACCTTCGCCTTTCAATTTACGCACGGAATCATCTGTATTGACCGCCACAATCAAACGATCACCTAACTTTGCAGCTTCGGTCAGATATGCGACATGGCCTGAGTGTAAAATATCAAAACACCCGTTGGTCATAACAACGCGTTCCCCACGCTTTTTAGCTGCCATCACACTCTGCTTTAACTGTGACTCTGTCATCACGCCGCCATCAGGATGAGCTTCATCACGCAGCGCAACGGCAAGTTCTGTGGTGGACACAGTAGAAGTCCCCAATTTACCGACAACAATGCTAGCGGCTATATTGGCCAGTACACACGCGTTTGCTATCGTTGCGCCGGCTCCAAGGCTTACTGCTAGTGTTGAAATGACCGTATCGCCAGCGCCCGTTACGTCATAAACCTCGCGCGCTTTAGCCGGTAAATGCAAAGGTGTACTCTCTTGCGAAAATAGCGACATCCCATGCTCGGAGCGGGTTAATAGTAAAGCGTCTAAAGACAATTGCTGGCGCAAGGCCTGCGCTTTACGCTCGATGCTCTCTTCATCGCTTACTTCACCCACCACATGCTCAAACTCACTTAAATTAGGGGTTACCACGGTAGCACCTGCATATTGGCTAAAATCATTGCCTTTGGGATCGACCACGACCGGAATATTCTTTTCTTGAGCAAGCGAAATAAGCACTTGTGCCTCACTTAAACAGCCCTTAGCATAATCAGACAAAATGACCACATCAACGTCGGAAAGTGTTGCTTGGTAGGCTGCGACCAAATCACTCTTTTCTACTTCTGCAAAGGTTTTCTCAAAATCCAAGCGCAGTAATTGTTGATTGCGGCTAATGATTCTAAGCTTGGTGATGGTGTCAAATCCCTTTACACGGGTGAACTCACATTTTACATCGGCCGCACTGAGCTTATCGGACAAAACCGATGCAGCGGCATCGTCACCCGTCATCCCCAACAGCGTGACTTTTGCTCCTAATGACGCGGCATTTAATGCGACGTTGGCCGCCCCACCAGGCCTGTCTTCGGTATCCCCGACTTTAACCACTGGCACGGGCGCTTCAGGCGAAATCCTTGCTGTTGCACCTTTCCAATAACGGTCCAACATTAAATCTCCCACAATGAGGATCCGCGCTTGACTAAAATCTGGTAAATTCATGGGCTTACACATTTGAAAACAATAGTTGCCGCAGAGTATACCAGTGAATAAAGAAAAATCAGCCTCGAAGCCCGAACCACATCACTGGTGGGTGTATATGATTGAGAATAATCGAGGACACTTATATACCGGCATAACAACCGACGTTGAAAGGCGCTTTAAGGAGCATTGCAGTAACAGCGCGAAGTCTGCGAAAGCATTGCGTGGTAAAGACCCCCTCACGCTTAAATTTAGCCAAATGATTGGCAATCGCTCGCAGGCCTCAAAAGTAGAGATATGGATAAAAAAACAAACCCGCACAACCAAATTGGCGATTATTCGCGGGCAAGGATCGATTCCGTCGTTATAGATGCGTTATGAGTAGGTAAACACACCGACTACGATAAACGCTATACCCACACTCAATACACACTGTATCGCGGCAACACCAATGTTGTGTTGCTGATCCACTTCTTGAGACCAATTCAAACCGGCTAACACAACGCGTTTAGCAACGGTTACCAATATCAACAAACTAATGGCTAATCCTAAACTCGCGATTAACCATCCGGTGACATTGCTGACATAAGTTTGTGCATCGTATTGCAAGAGGATCGACGCGGTAGAAACCACTAACGCAGTCCCGATCAAATTACCTGAGTGCTCAATCGCCGCCGCCATATGACCTTTGCATAATACTTTTTGGAATGAATCATTCTGGTTGTTGCTGGCAAAGCGCATTTCATAAAAACGAGTCATTAATAGCAGCACCACCAACACTACGATAAAACCTGAGGTTATAGCGATAATGGCATTCATGTCAGTCCCTTGTACCCACTGCAACATGCTTTTGAGCATGATCGCGCTGGCAATCGCACTGGAAGCGTCAACTAGCGCTACGCTGACATTTTTTTCATCGATCATTTTATCTTTGTCTAATCGGTTCAGAACCAGTTTGTCATGAGAAAAGCGTCCAAATCTCACCAATGCAATACCAATCAAACCGAATAATAACATGCCCACTGCGGCACTCTCATAACCTTGCCCTACATGGCGCCCTACCACGGAGCCTAAAACTATACACAATGACAACATGCGCCCAGCCATGCTGATCCCAAAGGCAAAATTGTCCTTGTTGCCTAATTCGTGCGTCACGCTTATTCCGGTGACGCGGCCAGACAACCAGCGAACGAGGAATAGCAGTATCAAAGCGATACTTAAATCAATCGACAAGTAAATCCATAAATCTGCGGGTAATGGGTTTAACTTTACCAATGTTTCCATGATGACCTTTGCTTATCGCAACTGCGAAATTGTGGGTTTTATTACTGTTTCCCACTGATTGAATATGACACACTGGCATCCAATCGCATCGTGGGCTTTGTTTTTTAATTATGCCAACCAATTTTCCAAATGACACAAGTTTAGCGCAACAATATCATGAAGATGTAAAGTGGTTAGAGCAATCCTTATCAGGCGAATACGTCTCTCACGACATACAAGCAATGGCACGGCTGTTCAGTTTAAGTAACTTTGTCCGACGTGTTTGCTATCAATTTCCGAGTGCCGTAGATTTTATTTCACGACATCAACACAACGAAAAGCTGGCAGGTGATAACGCCACAATTTCTGCTGAACTCGAGCAATTGCTGAGCGACACGGTTGGTAATCCGAGCAACGAATCAGACTTATTAAAACTGCTGCGTGTATTTCGCAGTTGCATGCTTGCCACCATAACGGCGCGTGACCTTGTGCAGAACCAACCCATTCAGGTCTCCTTACGCCAAGTTTCGTTGCTGGCTGATGTATTGATAATGGCAGCCTATAACTGGCAATACGCACAACTTAGCGCTCGGTATGGTGAGCCTGTTACTTCACAAGGCCACAAACAGCCATTATGCATACTTGCCATGGGAAAATTAGGCGGGCAAGAGCTCAACTTTTCCTCTGATATTGATTTGATTTTCGCTTACCCTGAAAAGGGCCATACATCGGGCGGGCGGAAATCCATTGAAAATCAGCAGTTTTTCACCAAATTGGCACAACGCATTATCTATTCACTCGATACGGTCACTGCTGATGGCTTCGTCTATCGCGTCGATATGCGTTTAAGGCCTTTTGGCGATAGTGGCCCATTGGTTGCCAACTTTTCTGCCCTCGAAGACTACTATCAACAACAGGGTCGCGATTGGGAACGCTACGCAATGTTAAAAGCGCGCGTTGTTAACCCTGCATCAGAATATTCTCAGCAACTCATGGAGCTGTTACGCCCTTTTGTCTATCGACGTTATGTAGACTTCACTGCGCTTGAATCTTTGCGCAGTATGAAGCAGATGATTGAGAAAGAAGTGCGACGGAAGCGCTTAGTCAATAATATCAAGCTGGGCTCTGGCGGCATACGCGAAGTCGAATTCTTTATTCAAAGCATGCAAATTGTTCACGCCGGTAAACACCCTCTTTTGCAAACGCCTGCTTTGGAGGAAGCGAGTAGAGGCTTAGTAACCTGCAATTTACTCGATGAAATTGAAGCCAAAGAACTACTCTCTGATTACTACTTTTTACGCAAGGTTGAACACTGTCTACAACAAATAAATGATGAGCAGACCCAGCAGCTACCCGATGAAGTAATTAATCAACAGCGACTTATTAATATGTTGTCGTTTCGACAATGGACAGATTGTTATCAAGCTATTGAACAAGCGCAGTTGCGCATCAATCAATGTTTTCACCAACTGATGGAAACACCGGAAGAGTCTATCGATCAGACAGATCCTATTTATGCGTTAAGTGAAGATTTGTGGGCGCTAGAACTCAATGAACACGATTGGCAGCGACTATTAAGCCCATATGCCGATAGTTCACGGGTCCTACAACTGTTTAATGATACTGAAAACTTAAAACAACGCTTAAGCAAAATTCCGATGGGACAGCGCGGCGTAGATGTACTTAATCGCTTAATGCCTGCCATTTTGTTCGATATTTTACGAGACCAGACGCATCGATTCTCCTTAACCAATATCAGTACCATCATTTGCAGTATTGCAGGGCGTACCGCATACCTCGATTTACTGCTGGAAAACCATGCTGCGCGTCATCAGTTGTTTGTGCTCAGTGCTGAAAGTGAGTGGATCAGTGCTCAGATTTCTCGCTTTCCATTACTGCTAGATGAACTGCTAGATCCCACCTATTTAGCAAAACGCCCAAATAGTATCGATGAAATACGGGCTGATTTTAGCAGTCAATTGCAGCAGTCCTTATTACGCGTTGACCCTGACGATCTTGAAGCATTAATGAACAGCTGGCGGCAATTTAAATTGTGCCAGCAGTTGATCATAGCGGCATCTGACGTATGCCATACGTTACCCACTAATGCGGTCAGCGATCACCTAACCGCGTTAGCCGAAATACTGTTAGATAGCGTGATCCGCAGTGCTTGGCGCGACATCAGCTTACGCTATGGAGAGCCTGAAGGGAAAAGCGTTGAGAATTCTGGCTTATGCGTTATCGCCTATGGCAAGTTTGGCGGATTAGAGTTGGGCTATGGTTCTGACCTCGATTTAGTCTTTTTACATGATGCTGCGCCCAGTACCCAAACTAATGGCGCAAAACCGGTCAGCGCCACTCAATTCTACGTTAAGCTGGTTCAACGCATCATGCATGTTATGAGTACGACCACGGTACTTGGCAACATTTACGAAGTTGACTTACGCCTTCGACCAAATGGCAATTCGGGTTTACTCTGCAGTCACATTGATAGTTTTACCGAATATCAACAAGAAAATGCGTGGACGTGGGAGCATCAAGCGTTAGTGCGGGCGCGTCCGGTGTGGGGACCTGCAGCCCTACAGCACGCGTTTTTACGCATTCGAAAAACCATTCTTTGCGCTCCTCGTGACCCCAACACAGTCCTTAACGATGTCAAAGAAATGCGTGAAAAAATGCGCGAACACTTACTGAAAAGTTCAGATTCTGGGGTTGATCTTAAACAGGCCCACGGCGGCATTACCGATATCGAGTTTATGACGCAATATTGGGTGCTTAGTCAGGCACACTTACACCCTGTCTTAACCGATTGGCCAGATAACTTACGCATAATCGACTCTGCCGTGCAAGCTCATGTTATTCCAGAGGAAATGGGAGAGAAGTTAAAGAGTGCTTATCTTGAAATGCGCCAAGCAATACATCAAACCAACCTGCAAAGTCAGTCATTCACACCTGATACTCAGGCGTTAAGTGCTCACAGAGAATACATTCAGACACAGTTTGCCGAATTGTGTTAACTAGTTAGCAACCACACAATTGGCTTTAACGTATTCTGACTCTGTTGCAGTTATAACAAGGGTGCGCTGCTTAGGGCATACATATCCGCGTACATCACCGATAAAATTACTATCAATCGCATTAGATATTTGTTTGACGGCACTGGCGATAGTGGTATCCATTTGGAACTGATGCTTCACCACAAAGTCCTGATCAAGGTCCCAAATAACCTGCATACCCTCTTGCTGGGCAAAACTGGAAATGGCTTCCCGCAATGTACTACCCGCCTTAAACGTCCGGTACTTTTTTTCACCCACCCAACGACCACTGACCGGTCGGGCTTCACTGGTCATGTATTCTAAACGAGCATCCAAGGGCTGTTCATCTTGGGCTACTTCCATAACGAAGTCTCCGACATCTTCCTTGATAGGATCATTAGAGCTCATGCGGAAATCTTGATAAAACTTACTTAATCCAGCGGCTACGGAGCGCTTAGCTGGCGCGCCTTCAGGCTCGGGGGCTTGGACAACTTCATCTTGCAGAGTAACCACAAACACAGCGATAACAATCAATGCGATTGCCAACCCCAAGTGCTTTACCCAAAACAATGTGTTTGATGTTGTCTTCATTAAACCTACCAATTCCGCTGAACATATAGCAAGTACTTACCAACAGCAAAAGTCTATTTATACAAACTAGGATCATCTTCGTGGGGGCGTGTTTTAAATCGTTTATGCATCCACAAATAACTTTCCGGTTGTTCTCTAACGATATTCTCTATCTGCTTATTCAAATCCGTCAAAGCCTCTACATCTTCTTTATCGGCAAAATCGGGCATTGGTGGATAAAATTTTACTGTATAGCCTTTTGATGTGTATTGTGGTGCTATCAATAGCGGAACACAATTTGCCCGTCGCGCGAACATTAATGTCGCTGTGGTGGTAGCTGCATCCTTTACTCCACCAAAGGGTACAAAAATACTTTGCCCTCTCCCATAATCTTGGTCAGGTAAATACAAGCAAAGTTCCCCTTCTTCAAGCGCCTGTATTAAAGCTTTGGCATTGCGCTTGTGGATCATGTATTTGTTCGAACGATTGCGCCCATGATATTGCATGTAATCAATTAATGGATTGTTGTGCTTTCTGTAAAATCCTACGCTTGGATGCTGATAACCCAATACTCTGCAGCCCACTTCCAAATTCATATTGTGGATCGCCAAGCCAAATACACCTTTCCCTTGTTTCAGGATAGCTTCAACGTGTTCATAACCTTCTACGCTACCCATACGTTTGATCCGCCACGCAGGTGCCCACCAGCCCAATGCAGTTTCGAAAATCGCCATCCCCGCACATTGCAAATGCTGTCTAAGTAAAACTTCTCTTTCTGTTTCATTCATATCCGGGAAAGTTAACGCAAGATTTTGACGCGCAACATCAACGCGCTTGCGAACCAATTTGCTTAGTAACCATGCATTGAACTTAGCCAGCTGACGCAACACGGGTAACGGTAGCCAGCTGATAAGGTAAAGCAAAATGATACCTATCCACACCAACCAAAATTGCGGGAGCAAAAAACGCCATTGAAATGAAGGAGCTTTAACTTTAGACACAAACACAACTAACTGATGAATTTAGTGCAAAGAATATCATGTGATGTCTTGTGTTCAAAAGGTTCACAAGAAATAGGTCCTTGAGTTCACTGAAAGCGCGACTAACATCAGGCTCGTTGCACAAAGCGTGAAGTAAAAGCAATGTCTCAATTATGCTGAAATGGTTCCCGCAATCAAACCACGAAAACCAAAGCCGCCGACGCAAAGGCAGTTAATTCCGATGCGCCTTTAACAACTCATTCTGCACCTTGCAATTTAGTCTATACTTCATTCAAATAAGGCGGTGAGGACTATTTATCACTGTCTGGCCCATGATGTACTGGAAAGGAATCATTTGCTTTGGATACAAAGCTACTTAACGAAATCGTAGAAAAAACTGCTTGTGGCATTTTAGTCGTCGATCCGCAAGGTATCGTGCTATTTGCCAATAGCTACGCGCATACCATGTTCGGATACGAGCCTGATTCACTGGTAAAAGCGAACATTGAACAGTTGCTCCCCGTAGAGTTTCGTAAAAGCCATCTTCAACACATCACATCGTTTTTTGCCAAAGGGCGCGCGAGAGAAATGGGGAAAGGCAATAGTTTTCCCGCATTACACGCAGATCAACATATTTTCTATATCAGTGTGAACTTGACCCCTTCACACAATGGCCAGAACGTTATTGTTACGGTGACGGAAACAACTAAACACCACCAGCGAGAAGAAGGACTTACCAGTGAAAAAAATCAACTCTCAGCTGACAAAGAACGATTGCAGTTACTCTCGCAACAATCCAATAGCGCTCTGTTTATTACTGATGACACACTGAAGATTACATGGGCAAACGAAGCATTTTCGCGCCTAATCGAATTATCTGATGCCAACTATCCAACCATATTAGATTTAGCCGGAAGGAATACTGGGCTAACTGAATTAGGCCGAATTCAACAAGCCATGAATATTAAGAGTCATTATTCAGGAGAGCTTTTACTCTATGCACAGTCTGGACGAGAATTTTGGGCCATAGCCGATTTCCAGCCTTATCAGAGTAATCAAAATGAGTGTGGGTTTATTGGCTCATTAACGGATATTACCGAGCACAAGCAACTAGAACGAAATCTGGTTGAAACCAGTAATTTGCAGCGGGCAATGCTAAATAGTGCACCTATATTTCTGGTCTCAACCAATTCTGCAGGCATTATAACCTTAGTTAATCAGTTCGCGACTCAATCGCTGCAATGTCATGCAGTTGACCTCGTCGGTCAAACGACGCCGTTTGAATTACTCAGTAAAGACGCCCTGCTCGCTTTAAAGGAACACTTAAACCTAAGCCCCAGTGCTGATACCCCTGACCTTCTGTTTGCTTTAAAGCGAGCCGTTGTTTTAGAACCAATGACTCTCGACACATCATTCAATGGCTCAAACAACCATAGTATTGAAGTTCAATTAACAGTGACATCCATTGCGGGTAGTAACCAAGATGATGTAGGCCTGGTCTGGTTAGGGCGCAATATATCCGAACAACGGGCTGCTGAGCGGGAAGTATTTAGAATTAACCGTTTGTTGGAGACAACCGGGGAGATAGCGCGACTTGGCGCATGGGAATTAGACATTGTAAATAATAGATTGTGGTGGTCTGATGAAGTCTATCGCATTCACGAATTACCGATAAATAGCGAAATTTCCGTCGATAAAGCGATTCACTTTTATGCACCTGAAGCACGAGATACTATCGCCAATGCGGTAGATAAAGCGGTTAAACAAGGGCGTTCATGGGATGAACAATTGCCCCTTATCACTGCAAAAGGCAACCGGATCTGGGTCAGGGCTGTGGGTTATGCGGAATATAAAAATGCTCAGCCGGTTCGACTTCACGGCGCATTTCAAGACATTACCGAATTAAAAGAAGCTGAACAAAAAGCATTAGCTGCTAGTGCAGCCAAAAGCCAGTTCCTTGCCAATATGAGCCACGAAATACGTACCCCTCTGAACGGTGTTTTGGGCATCAACCAGTTATTGTCAAAAACGGAGCTTTCATCTAAACAACAGGAATATACAAACCTTATAGCCGCCAGTGGCACTAATTTGCTGTCTATCATTGATGACATTTTGGACGTATCCAAAATTGAAGCCGGAAAGCTCACGATCACGGAACAAACACTTGAGCTCCAGCCTTTGATCATGAATATCGTGGACAACACTCGCGCTCAAATAAAAGAGCGGCAACAACCGGTTAGGGTTGAATATCATATCGATGACGAGTTACCTGCGGCGATAAGAACCGACCCTGTCAGGATCCGTCAAATCATAATGAACCTGATAAGTAATGCGCTCAAATGCACCGATATGGGCGTTATTAGTCTGAATGTTGAACACAATGACAACGACATATTATTTTCCGTGTCGGATACTGGTATCGGTATACCAGAGGACGCTATCTCAACGCTATTTGATAAGTTTACTCAAGTCGATGGCAGCTCGACTCGTTCTCGGGGAGGTACTGGCTTGGGTTTGTCTATCTGTAAAGAGCTCGCCGTTTTACTCGGAGGGAATATAACGGTCGAGAGCCAATTGGGTAAAGGTTCAACCTTCACCCTGCATATCCCGTTAAAGGCAGGACTAGGCAATTCAGTGCATCAGCACACGATTAATCTGTTGTTACTGTGTAACGAACCCACTGTGATCGCGCAATGGCAAGAGTTGGCGTTAAGTCACCCTCTCAACTTAACTGTGCTTAATTCTGCACCCCAAGCAATACAATGGATAAAAGTTCAAATTGCTGACAACAATCATTTCAGTATGGTGATATATCAAACCTTAGAAGGCATGGCTGGAGTTGAACTTATCAAAACACTCTCGCATAAAGGGTTATTGCAAACAGAGTCTTGTATTTTTATTGACGATGACGACATGGTTTCCAATAACGCTATTTGCAATGAGTTAGGGATACGACACTGTTTTAACTCCGGTACGCCTTTAGTGGACATTCTCCGCACATTAGATTCGTCTGAACAACCCCATTCGCTGGACGACGCTGCACATAGTGCTCTGTCTCACATGCGTGTATTACTGGTTGAGGATAACCCTATCAATCAAGTGGTTGCGACAGAGATGCTTACCCAACTGGGTGTACAACATGCGCTTGCTGTAAACGGTCGTCAGGCGCTAGAGCAACTGATTACTGATATAGACACCTTTGACGCCATCTTGATGGATTGTCAGATGCCGGAAATGGATGGGTTTGAAGCAACTTCTCGTATAAGACAAATGGATGTCGAGAAAGCACTCACGATCCCCATTATTGCGCTTACTGCAAATGCACGACAAGAGGACATCCAGGCATGTTTAGCCTGTGGAATGAACGCCCACTTGGCTAAGCCTATATTGTTCGAGGAGCTGAAACGCGCACTCGAACAAGCTATGCAACCAGTCAATCACTACGATATTTAGCGTCTATTTAGAATGCCCGGCACAACCTTTATACTGCTATTCGTATGACGCCTCGATATGTTTCAATTTGCGCTCGAAATCTTCCATGTGTTCCGATTTTTCATAATCAAAATGATATTGATTGTGAAACCCAAAGCGCAACTTCACCAATGCGTCTTCAATGAAAACCGTATAACCGTCGAAATCTGTATAGGCTTTAACACCATCAAGTAGATAGGCATCATCAGCTTGCTCACCATGCTGTTTAATTTTCTCAAACACCGATAATACAAAACGACTGTCAATTTCGTTCTTCATATCCTCTCCATATGTGTATTCAATACTGACCGTAGCAATCTAGGTGATTTTTTACCAAGTCAAGACGGGCAGTCTTGTGATTTGATGTACTTTCTGATTTTTTTCTATTGTGGCTCATCCGCTACTAATACAGCAATATGATAGAGACCAAAAATGCTTACCCGATCGAAACTATTTAATTCTACCACAGTGACGCTCTCTTAACCTGCGGCTAAAAACCCCTTTAGCTTCTTTGATAACGGAATAAACAGCAATAGTAGGTGTAATTTGTACCATAAATTACACATGGTCAGGCTCGCAATTAAGTTCGTGTAAAACCACCTTGTTAGAAAAGCAAACATCCCGCATCAAGTCTTCGCAAAAAGCTAACGCTTCCGAGTTAAAAACTGGACGTCTGCATTTTGTAACGAAAACCAAATGCAAGACGTTCATGCTTTTACTTGACCTTGTGGCTCGTCACGCTATATTACTGTTTATATATACAGTGCACATTTAAGTTTATGATAACGGGGATTAAATTTCAGGCAAAGCCTACTTTGGAGCAAGTAAAAACATTGCGCCAATGGCAAGGCTGCCAGAGATTTATTTGGAATGCGAAATGCGATGAAGACCTTTATCTAAGAACTTTTGCTAAAAAATACCTACCTGTTGGCACTTACGCAGAGCCTAATCAATCCTACTCCCAATATAAAGATAAAGCGCTTTCCCCTTGGTTGTATGACTGTCCAAGTCAAATACTAAGGAACGGGACTACAAATTGGTACAATACGTACCGAAAATTTATTAAGGGAGTCTGCGGTAGACCAAAACATAAGCGAGCATCAAATCAAGGTAGCGTTCATTTAACAAAGGAACTTTTTAAGCTTTTTAAAGAAGATAACCGCTGGGTGTTAGAGATAGGCACTAAGTCAAAACCGCTAGGCATATTAAACGTTAAGTTCCATCGTTCGTTTGAAATCCCAAAATCCATATACATCAAACGTAATCATGACCGCTGGTCGGTGTCTTTTTGTTACGAGGATGGTGTTCTAAATGATTATCTTCGCGAAGATCATTTTAAGCACTTAAAAGGCGAAACGAGAGAGCAGCTAGAAAGTAAAGTAATTGGCATAGATCGCGGCATCAAAAGACCTGTTCAATTTGGTGAAAAAGAGATTAATTATACGCCAGAGCAAATTAAGAAAATGTGCGGCCATGAGCGCCACATCAAACAGTTGCAAAGAAATCTGGCTAGGCAACAAAAAGGTTCGAAGCGATATTCAAAAACAAGTGCGAGGATTGCTCGTAAGAAATCACAGCAATCTAATATTCGCCATGACTTTGCCCATAAAGCCAGTCATCAAATGGTGAGCAGCAATAAGTCGGTGCTTGTGTTCGAAAACTTAAAAACAAAAAATATGAGTCGAAGTGCAAAAGGCTCAGCTGAGCAACACGGTAAAAATGTAAAGCAGAAATCAGGGCTTAACAGAGGCATCTTAGAGGTAGGCTGGCACATTATCCAATCATTTACCGAATATAAAGCAGAGAAAGCGGGTAAGGCTGTTTTCTATATCTCCCCCTATAAAACCAGTCAGGAGTGTGCTAATTGCGGCCACACTCACGCAGACAACAGAAAGAGTCAATCTCTATTTAAATGTACTCTGTGCGAATATACTGACAATGCTGATAATAACGCGAGCGCGGTTATTAAAAAGCGAGCAATTAATCTTATTTTGGACTCTGGAACAGAGTTGTCGGACAAAGGCTTATTAAAGCCATCATCTGATATCGGACGCGAATTTGGCAACAAGACACAATCAAAACCAGCGATTGTGCGTGCTAAGAAACGTCAAAAAAGACAACTGAGCTTTGCGGCTTAGTTAGAAGCTCGTGAATTCATTCACAAGTAGTTCACTACATGCAAACATCGAATCATTACACAGTATATGACAAAGCACACGCCTTGGTGAATTTACCTGCATTCTCAAATAAAAATGTAGCGCTAATCTTGTCTGCTATTGCGTTAACAATATTCTGCAACAATTTGGGGAGTAGAAGTAGAAGTAGAAGTAGAAGTAGAAGTAGAAGTAGAAAAGAATAAAGCCTTCATATCACTTCACACGCAATATGAAGGCAACTTAGCTGTGCTTAGTTAAAATTGTAGCGTAACCCTACATAAGCAGCACTCGATTGAAAGTCATCTTCACCGCCAATATATTCAACTTCAAATCTAACCATGGTATTTAAGCCCACAAACCAGTCAAAGCCTACACCCACAATACCAGCCATTACGCCGTCATCATACGGCTCTATAATATCGTCCAATACGCGATTGCCAGTTAAGTCAGCCCGCATAACACCCACACGATAAAATAACTCTCCATCTTTCGAGCCAGCTTTACCGAGCACTGAAACAAAGAGCGCATCACCTTCAAGGCCGTTCATCGGATCAGTAGCATTTGCGGCATCATCAGCTATGCGCTGGAATCCACCTTCAACATACCATTGCGGATGAAACTGATGCCCCAAGGCTAGTTTATAGGCAACACCGCCGTCTGAATATTGGGCGAATTCAGAATCCGCATAACCAGCGCTGATCACGCCATACATGCGCTCTGTCGCAACGCTGTTGAATGAGGTTAATAGTGCTAATGCGGCTATTTTGCAGCACGCTAATTTACGCAACATAATCAATTCCTTTAAAAATAATATTCCAGCGTTAATTGAATAAAGTCTTCTCTGCGAATATAGAATAGCGGATCATTCATCACATCGCTGGCAAAAAAGTATCCATCAAGCTTCCAACGCCATTGATCAGTGATCCGGCTAGACGCTTCAATGAATCCAGTATAACTGTTGGCATTCTCTAAGTCCTGCACGATACCGATGAGAAACTCGGTTCCATCCACGTCATTCACAATAATACGGAATCCAACCATTAGATCATTTTGACCAAACACAAAGGCCGTTTCTTCACGCTCATCGTATTGATATTCCATCAACCAACCTAAGTCGTATTGAGTCCCAAACACACCTACTTGGGTATACTCAAATCCTGCCACAGCAGCAAAGAAGTCATCTTTAACCTGAGGTTCTAGCCCAACCGGCACATTATCTTGGTCATCTTTACGGTATATACCCTCGAATTTGAATAACCACGCATCAACCACTGCTAAGGCATCGATCCCCACTTGCTGGATCTGTGAGTAATACGGTTGGAATTTCACTCGGCCTGTATCAACGTCTATCGATGGTGCAAGATAAGGATCCCGGTTTGTGCCGGCAAAATATGAAACACCTAAATCAACGCTACCGAAAGTTTGTTGCCAACGTAGCGCGTAGTCCAGATGAGATTGTTCATCTTCTGAAGCATAAAGAGGGTTATCGGTATCAATCAGAAACGGTGGGGTCACACGGCCATCAAGACCAGCAAACGTGCGCTCTCTGAAATACGGTAAAACAAAGGCAGAAAAGCGACCTTGCTCAGTAAAATACGAGAAGCTTAGCATCGGTTGACCCAGCTTATCTTCGCCATCGACTGACTCAACAAAATCGGTTTGATTGATCACATCAACTAAATGTAGCGATTCCGTTTGCCCCCAGAAGACTTTACTTACGCCCGCCAGAAACTCCCAATCTTGCGTCATATGCAGCCAGTGGAATTCGCGCATATCCGCATGCGTGCGTTCGCTATCATGCTGGTCAATTCGTGCAAACGGTTTTATGACTAAACGGTCATCACCTTCATTCCAACTGTAAAAGAACTCTGGTTGTACATAAATAGATCCTTGCGTGCGCTCCTGTGCATCAAGCAATGAATCTTCTAAAAAATAGCGTTCTTCTATGCCTGCCTCACCGCTTATTTCAAACTCACTAGCCAACAGCGGCGCTGAAGTGATTGCAAGCATCATAAAGGTGGTTTTTAGCATCCTAGCAGTCATTAATAGTTGACCTCACTAACGCACATTTCTGAGTTTGTTGCTATCGAAATCATCGTCTTGCAAGCCGACATCGAATTTCAAATCATCAACCAGCAGAACGGTACTCTTATAAGTTTGCTCATTAAACATTTCAGATTTCATCGCTCGCCAGTATTTGTCTTTATACAAACGGTAATCTTCTAAGGTGAGGATTTTGAGCAGAGCATCTTTTCGATCATAAAACTCTATTTGATGAACGTAATAGTGCTCTTGGTCAATCCACACTTTCTGGCGCGTATAACCTGAATTTTCATCCTGAGGGATCTGTTCAACAATAAATGTCTTTCGCCCATCTAAGGTGTCATCGCCAACATAATTAAAGGTGTATTTTGCCAATTCAAACGATGTCATATCTTCAAAGGCAAACTCACTGCCCATAAAAGGACCTGACTTGTTCTTAGAGTTAATACGCTTTACACGCTTTAAGGCAGGCAAGTATATCCACTGTAAATCAGGCTCTAACGCTTTACTGAAACTCAAAAAAGCCGTGCCGCTAACATCTCTCGGTACATCAAATATGGTTAGCGCTTTATCGCCGTCATTGGGTACTTCCAAAGACTTAACCCTTATTTCGCGAACAGACTCCTGCCCTTGCGCATTACGTAAAATCATACGCATAGCCGCTTCAGAGTCTCCCCACCCCGTATCGGCGGCTTTACGTTGTTTTGAGATTTCTAAGCCTCTTGCTTCATCCGCAAAAGAAATAGCACTGGTTCCAAGCAAAAGTACGCCACCCAGCAAAGCTACTGCTGCTCTGTACTTATTTGAGCTCATGATTTTGATCATTCTGATCTCCTTCAGAAAGTGCAAACCACGCATTAAATTTATCTATTAATAATAACGGCATAAGTCCAATTATGCTGAGCTTTTACTGCTTATTTGGTATTTAGCATGCAGCAAGGGTGTAAGGATTTAGACCTTTTTGTTACTTAAGCCCTCTAATGCGTAAACAAAACTTCACAAATAGGTATCAGCAGCAATACTTGCGTATTTTATTTCATACGGACACATTTATTAAAAATCAACAACTTATATTTAATTTCGTTCATTTTTTGATAACAAATGGTGATCAATTCATTAGCAAGTTTTGATCTTCTAGAAAATTGGAGTAGTATGTAATCACAACTGGTCAGATGAGCGGATGAGTGAAAATGAGCATCAGAACAAGCTTAAAAAAAGTATTACCTCCAATTTCAATAACCGAGCAAGAAGCGCTTGACGCGGGTGATGTTTGGATTGAATCATCGATTTATCGTGGTAAACCTGACATGCAGGTACTACGTAACATTCCAAAAGCGACGCTTAGCGCCGACGAACAGGCTTTCCTTGATGGCCCTGTTAAAACGTTAATGGCGATGGTTGATGATTTTGAATTGCAAAACAGCGACCATATTCCACAAGAAATTCTTACGTTCCTTGGTGAGAACAAATTCTTCTCAATGATCATTCCAAAGAAATTTGGTGGTCTTGAATTCAGTCCATATGCAAACTCTACTATCGTAGCGACTATAGCAGCGAAAAGCGGCGCCATTGCGGTAACCGTTATGGTCCCTAACTCTCTGGGTCCTGGTGAGTTATTAATGCACTATGGCACAGAAGAGCAACAGAACTACTGGTTACCGCGTCTGGCGGTAGGTCAAGACATTCCTTGTTTTGCCCTAACCAGTCCAGAAGCGGGCTCAGACGCAGGTTCTATTCCTGATGCGGCGATAGTTACAAAAGGTGAATATAACGGCGAAGAAGTTATTGGTTTGTCGGTAACCTGGGACAAGCGTTACATCACCCTTGCGCCAATTGCGACAGTATTAGGCCTTGCCTTTAAAGTATTTGATCCAAATGGATTACTGGGTGACAAAGTTGAACTTGGTATCACCTGTGCGCTTCTGCCAAAAGATCACCCTGGTGTTGAATTGGGCAACCGCCATGATCCAATGGGCGTGCGTTTTTACAACGGCACTACCCGTGGTGAGAACGTATTCATCCCAATGGATTTCATCATTGGTGGCCAAAAGAACATCGGTCGTGGTTGGCAGATGTTGGTAAGCTGTCTTGGCGCAGGTCGAGGTATTTCATTACCAGCGATGGGCGTTGCGTCAGCACAATCAGCATTTAAGTCTACCGCTGAATACTCATTTGTACGCGAACAATTCGGTGTACCAATCGGTCGTTTTGAAGGTATCCAAGACAAGCTTGCAGACATTGCTGGTAAAACGTTCCTACTCGAGTCTATGCGTGTACTAACCACCGAAGCATTAGGTTTAGGTTTGAAGCCTTCTGTTATCACAGCGATGGCCAAGTACCACATGACTGAATTAGGTCGCGACGTATTGAACTCGGCCATGGACGTTCAGGCAGGTAAAGCCATTCAGCGCGGTCCTCAGAACACCTTGGCAAGCGGTTACTCAGCATTGCCAATCGCTATCACAGTAGAAGGTGCAAACATTCTAACGCGCAGCCTGATGATCTTCGGTCAAGGCGCAATGCGTTGTCACCCACACTTGAAAGAAATGGTTGATTTGATCCACAGCGACGACAAGTCAGCCGATGGCGAATTCAACAAAGTTCTGGCTAAAACAGTTAAGTTTAGTGTTAAGAATGCACTGCGCAGTAAAGTTAACGCGTATTTACCATTCCTTCGTAGCACTGAATCTGCTTTACCTGAAGTACGTCAGTATGAAAAACGTTTAAATGCATTGTCAGCGAAACTTGCTCCTCTTGCTGACTTATCATTACTCGTATTAGGCGGTGACCTTAAGAAAGCTGAGCTATTGTCTGCCCGTTTAGGCGATATCATGAGCTATCTGTATGCCTCAATGGCAGCCATCCGCTTCTATGAGCAGCGTGTAGAAGATCGCAAGCAAGCGCAGCCTTATTTTGAATATGCCGTGCAGTGGTCATTGCAACAAGCTGAGAAAGCCTTGGTTGATTTCATTGGAAACTTCCCGAATACAGCAACTCGTTACTTGATGCGCATGTTAACCAACACCTACTCAACAGCAGTAAGTCAGATTTCTGATGATCTGGTGAGAGAGTTGGCGGCAGCTTCATTGCAGGATAGCAGTATTAAAGCGCAACTTACGCACTTGGTGGTTACTCAACCTGGTGATGGTAACGATATCAACGAGCAAGCGTTTAAAGCGAAGCACGCTGTTATGCCATTATTGGGTAAAGTGCAAAAAGCATTGCGTAAAGCACCAGTGGTACCGTTTATCTCTTTCGAGAATGCGGTTAATACATTGCTAGAAAAAGGTGAGCTGACGCAAGACGAGCATGCTGCTTTGTTAAGCTATGATGCGAAACGCAAGCTTGCAGTGCGCGTTGATGAATTCGACTTTGACTTAAACCTGCTCCAGCCAGGTGAAACGAAAGTGGATAGCGCGGCAAACGCTGCATAACAAGTTCACGTTAAAGTAAAAACAAAAACGGCTCTATTTAGAGCCGTTTTTTTATCGAAAGTCACTGGCGAAACCTCGAGAACACTGCAAAACGATGAAGAGGTGTCGTTCACAGCCAAACCAGCTAGCCAAATTCTACGGCGCATAACTCCTCTCGCTGGATCGTTGAAACTTTTCCCGTATAATCCCTGCAAAAAAAAGACCAAAGACCATGGCCCAACTCTATTTCTACTATTCCGCGATGAATGCGGGAAAATCCACATCGTTACTGCAATCAGCCTATAACTACCAAGAACGCGGCATGCGTACGCTCATTTATACAGCCGCTTTTGATGATCGTTATGGCATTGGTAAAGTCAGCTCGCGTATAGGATTGCAAGCAGAAGCAAGATTGTTCAACGCTGAAACTAATTTATTTGCGGATGTTCAACAACAACTGCAAGATGGCCGCATCGACTGTATTTTCATTGACGAGGCACAGTTTCTCTCACGCCAACAAGTGAAAGATTTAATTGATGTGGTCGATGAGCTGGATATTCCTGTGTTGGCCTATGGGCTTCGCACAGACTTTGCCGGTGAAACTTTCCAAGGTAGCCACTACTTGCTTGCTTGGGCCGATAAGTTATTTGAATTAAAAACTGTCTGCCATTGCGGCCGCAAAGCTAACTTTGTCGTTCGCTTGGATGAACATGGCAACGCTGTGCGCGCAGGCGAGCAAGTGCAGATAGGTGGAAATGATCGATACGAATCCATGTGTAGAAAACACTTTAAAGCATTAATTTGGGATTAAGCAGGAGTTTCTCCTGTTTATCTTAACGAGAAGAAGACCAATTCATAACAGCAAACGTGCATTTTCACTCTGTCAGCTATTTTTACACTCTAAAAACCTACATCTGTAATTAACTGTAATATATGAGAATTATTTTAGGCATGAAAAATGCTTGGGACTGTTAAGTCAATTACATTCTAAGATTTTGGAGTAAAAGAGTGTTTAAGAAGTTTTTTGCAGTATTCAGCCTAATTGTAGCGACCTCATTCAGTGCGCAGGCTTCACTAATTACCGTTGAACATGCAGATGTTAACGTTGGTACTTTTAATGCTGATTTAGCTGCCATCTGGGCGGGTTTGTCTGCTGGTGATATCACATCTGACAGCATCGATACAGCAACTCTGTTATATAACGGCAGTGCGAACAACCAAACGATTTTCAAAATGACAATCACCGTGCCTAACACGCGTGACATTCTGTTCAACCTTTTTGCTGGCTTAGACGCGGGTTTTGGTGCAGAAGTATTTGTGAACGGTTCATTGTTGACTGAACGTGAAGAAGACCTATGGTGGGGACGCAGCTGGTCAAATGGTGATGTTATGTCAATTGAAGGCTTAAACTTCCTAGTCGGTTCAAACGAAATCGTTGTTTATTGGGCAGAAGGCTCAAACAGCGGCGGTAACAGCTTTGAATTCTCAGTAGACGGCGGCGATCGTTTAGTTTTGTCTACTTCAAACCTTTACACTGCAGTACCAACGCCTTCAACATTAGCGCTTTTTGGCCTAGTGCTATTTGGCTTAGGTATGTCTCGCAGAAAGCTTTAATCGAATATGCTTTAAGAAAAAAAGGCCGGCATCATTGCCGGCTTTTTTGTCTTTGAATGTCCCGTCCTGAAATACGTTGACATAAAGAGGACTTCTTTATGAAAACATCAAACAATTCAATTATTAGGATTGGTCAGAATGATAATGAATGAACGCTTCCACTTTTACCACCCATTCAAATTTGCCCTGCCTTATCTTTAATTTCAGAAATCCGGTCAACAGCTTTCGTGTAAAAGATAAGCCAACGCAGAGCGAAATTAAATGAAGCATTAAAACGAACCCAGTATTGATGTTCTTATCAATGTTCATACTAAGGACTGCCACTAGAGAATTGTCGCAAATGCGACACTTCAAAAAATACCCTTCTCAAAATATTCGGCAACACAAATTAAATGACATTAACTATCAATCAGTTAAATAAAAATTAACAAGCTCATCCTATGGCGTTCATAATCCATTCGCGTTGAACATTTATCATTACAAGTAATTTAACTAACCCGTATCCATAGAATATCCTTATAACACTATTCAGCATACCCGTGAGGTTATTATGGACTTTAGTTACAGCGCCCGATGTGAAGACTATCTAGCTCGCGTCAAAACCTTTATGCAATCGCATGTAGAGCCAATTGAAAATGAAGTGTATGACTTCCTGCATGAGCACAATAATCATGGTGACTGGCGAACGTGGCAACTGCACCCGAAAGTAGAAGCGCTAAAAGAAAAAGCAAAAGCTGAAGGATTGTGGAACTTATTTTTGCCCGATGATGAACTAGCCCAAGGACTAAGTTGTTTAGAGTATGCACCATTAGCTGAACAAATGGGACGCTGTTTATTTGCGCCTGAAATATTCAACTGTAACGCGCCGGATACTGGCAATATGGAAGTGCTTTATCACTTTGGTGATGAGGCCCAAAAAGCGCAATGGCTGACACCGTTATTAAATGGCGAGATCCGCTCAGTGTTTGGTATGACTGAGCCGCAAGTAGCATCATCAGACGCAACGAATATGCAAGCTGATATTGCCATCGGCGATGACGAAATCGTCATTAATGGTCGTAAATGGTGGTCGACAGGACTGGGACACCCAAATGCTAAAGTCACTATTTTTATGGGTCTGTCTAACCCTGAGAATGACCGTCACAATCAACATAGTATGGTTATCGTACCACTCGACACACCTGGGATTACTATTGACCGTATGCTGACGGCTTATGGTGACTACGATGCCCCTTATGGTCATGGTGAAATGGTATTTGAAAATGTGCGCGTCCCCCGCAGTAATTTGTTAGTAGGCCCTGGCAAAGGCTTTGCCATCGCCCAAGGTCGATTGGGACCTGGCAGGATCCACCATTGCATGCGCGCCATTGGCATGGCAGAAAAAGCGTTAGAACTTGCCATTAAGCGTGGCTTGTCGCGGGTCGCATTTGGTAAACCATTACTTAAGCTTGGTGGGAATGGCGAACGCATTGCTGACGCGAGAATGCTCATAGAACAGGCGCGTTTAATGACGTTAAATGCAGCTTGGAAAATAGATAATTTCGGCGTTAAACATGCCATGGTCGACATATCGGCAATTAAGGTTGTTGTACCCAATATGTTGCAGCAAGTGGTCGATATGGCGATTCAGATCCACGGTGGAGCTGGAATGTGCAATGACTTCCCATTGGCGAGATTTGCTGCCGGGGCTCGCGCATTGCGACTAGCTGATGGCCCAGATGAAGTACACAAAGGTATGGTCACGCGACTAGAATTGAAGCGCTATGCCTAGTCCTCTGATAGATACGGCAGGTACTGTCCGACAGGGAGAGGAACTGGATTTAACGCTACTGGTGCCATGGTTAAGTCAACACGTTGATGGACTGACCGGCACGCCAAAGGTCACTCAATACAGTGGCGGCGTATCGAATTGGACTTATTGTCTGACGTTTGATGATAGAGAACTGATCTTACGTCGAGCCCCAGACGGCACAAAAGCTAAAGGTGCTCACGATATGAAACGTGAGCACGACCTTCAGCGCGACTTAAAGCCTGTATTCTCACAGGTGCCCAGTATGTATGGTTATTGTGAAGACCCTACAGTTATTGGCAGTGATTTTTACGTCATGGAGAAGCTTAACGGCATCATACCGAGACGTAACTTACCAAAAAGCCTGCACTTATCGGAAAATGAGGTATCACGCTTATGTCAAAACGCTATCGATACCTTAGTCGCATTACATAAAGTCGACTACGAAAAAGCCGGCCTTTCTCATCTGGGCAAAGGCGCTGGCTACACTCAAAGACAGATTGAAGGCTGGAGCAAACGATACCAACAAGCTCGCACGTGGAATGTCCCTCGAGCAAAACGTGTTATGAGTTGGCTAGAATCAAACACGCCGACCAGTGAAGCCTTGTGTATTACCCACAATGACTTTCGCTTTGATAACCTTGTTTTGGATACGCAACAGCCAACAACTATAATTGGAATCTTAGACTGGGAGCTCGCCACTATTGGTGACCCCCTTATGGATCTGGGCAATACGCTGGCGTATTGGGTTGAAGCGGGTGATGATAAGCTAATGCAGACGACGCGTAAGCAACCCACTAATTTGCCTGGGATGATGTCTCGTCAAGAGGTAATTGACTACTATTGTGGCGCAACAGGACACAAGGCGAGCGACTTTGCATTCTACGAAGTGTATGGACTATTTCGTCTTGCCGCTATCGCGCAGCAAATTTACTTCCGATACCATCATAAACAAACACGCAATCCGGCATACAAACACTATTGGTTTTTCGTTCATTACCTGATCCGCCGGTGCAACAAAATTATAAAATCAGCAGGATAATTTATATGCAGCGACAAAATATTATTATTACAGGTGCAAGCTCAGGCCTTGGGCGAGGAATGGCAATAGAATTTGCCAAAATGGGGCGCAATCTTGGACTTTGCGCACGACGGATTGAACGTTTAAACGAATTGAAACAGGAACTGCTGGCGATTAACCCCAACATAACAGTGATTGTAAAACCTCTCGATGTAGACGATCACGACGCTGTTTTTTCCTGTTTTAATGAATTTCGGGACGAATTTGGACAATTAGACCGCGTGATCGTCAATGCGGGTATGGGAAAAGGTGCCTCTGTTGGTACAGGTTATTTTTACGCCAATAAACAAACGGCCATCACAAACTTTGTCTCAGCGCTTGCACAGTGTGAGTCCGCCGTCGGTATTTTTAGAGAACAAAATGAAGGCCACCTGGTTACCATATCGTCGATAAGTGCGGCTCGAGGATTCCGTCGAGCTTTGACAGTTTATGCCGCCACCAAAGCGGCATTAACGTCTCTGACTGAAGGGATTAGAATTGACCTGATGAACACACCCATAAGTGTGTCCACCATTCACCCCGGTTTCATTCGAAGCGAAATTAATGAAAAGGTGAAAGCCACGCCTTTTATGGTTGATACAGAGACCGGCTGCAAAGCTATCGTAAAAGCAATTGAGAAAGAATCGGCAAACAGCTATGTGCCTGCATGGCCATGGGCACTTTTTTATCGATTAATGAAAATAGCACCACTATCTATGCTGGCTAAAATGAGCTGACATTTCACACTACACTGCGGTCGATTATGTGTTTATCTATCTATTACTCATCATCATTTAACCAATGTTAAATTGATTGGATTTGAGGCAGCAATCGATTCTCCTGACAAAGCACAGCACAATGCTGTGCTTTTTTGATCCACATGCTGCTTTTAACGGACTGACTTTACCGACAAAACATTTAGCTTTAGAGAATAGACAGACAATCTAAGTGCAACCATACTATTGCTAATTGGAGCGATATTTATGCAGTACATGTCTAGATCACATTCAAGGGCGTTCGTTGTATCCAGCCCAATCCATGTTCCCTTTGCAAGCAGTTAAGGGCCGTATCATGAACGTTTCAACAAGAATTCAGAACGTATTATTCAGCTTGGTTCTAGGCTGTGTAGCATTGCCACTTTTTAACGCTTCAATTGCACTGGCAAAACCAACCACAGCAAAAAGAAATCTAGAAACAACATTAGAAAACGTCATACCAAGAGCGCTTATAGCGTTCAACACTCCAGGACTATCAATAGCTATAGTCAACAGCGAAAAAGTGCTCTATCAAAAAGGGTTTGGGTTCCGCGATCTCAATTCTTTGTCACCCGTAACAGCTAGCACTTATTTCCGTTTAGCTTCAACCAGTAAAGCCTTTACCGCTACGTCAGTCGCAATGCAAGTCGCTCAAGGCAAGCTCAATTGGGATGACCGCGTTATCGATCACTTGCCCGAATTTCGCATGTATGATCCTTACGTAACCCGTGAAATGACGGTTCGAGATTTACTTACGCATCGCAGCGGATTGGGTGCATTTGCAGGTGACGCAATGCTGTGGCCAGAACCAGCGTCTTTTAGTCGCACAGAAATAGTCAACAACCTGCGTTTCTTAACGCCTCAATATAGCTTTCGTGCCCAGTATGCATACAGCAACGTAATGTATATCACTGCTGCAGAGGTTGTTGCTAAGCTTGTAGAGCAAGACTGGAGCGAATATGTGGATACACACATTTTTGCGCCTCTTAATATGCAGTGCTTCGCAGGAGATGTTCCAGAGTCAGCGCTACAGCAATCCGCGCAACCCTATGGCTTTCACTCAGAAATCGGCATTTATCCGATTCCGCGCAATGCTATTAAGCGACAAGCACTGGCATCGGCTGCGGCTGGCGGTTTGGTATGCAACGCAGCAGAAATGAGTAAGTGGCTTCAGTTTATGTTGCAATTGAATAAGTCGGGCGCTGCACCTGTAGATGTCTCAATAGGCATTGATAAAAACCATCCACTCATCTCTTTTGAGCAATTAAATACTTTATGGACACCGCAGACACTATTGCCAGTCGATGACTTTGACAAAGAGTGGGACGAAACTGTCCTGAAAGCCTATGGCATGGGATGGCGCATTAGCAATCTTAAAAACCATAGGGTCATTTCTCATACCGGCACGCTATCCGGCTTTCAGGCATATGTGGCATTACTTCCGGAACAAGACATTGGGGTTGTCATCTTAAATAATGGATCTAATTCAGCATTACGAAGCGCTGTGATGCAAACCGTACTGCGCTATTTTTTACCTAACGTTGAGCAGCATAATTGGGTAGAGGTATTTCAAGCTGAAAGAACAAGACGTGAACGGGAGTATAAAACCTCTCACGGTGAACCTTCAGGCTCGGGCCAGGTATTTTTAGATCCGGTGGCTTATACCGGTCATTTTCAAGATGTGTGGTTTGGCAAAATGCATGTCGTCGCACATGACAACATCATGCGCATTAACTCAGAGCGCATGCCTACCCTTACCGGCACGTTGCGTCCTTTTGATAATCATACGTGGGTGATTGAATGGGATAACCAAAATGCCGCAGATGACGCATTCATTCATTATGCAATTGATGAACACAACCTTGTAAGTGGGTTCCGTTTAACCCCTTTTGACACTGAACCTCAGACCAATCATGAATGGCGAGATATGTATTTTGAAAAAATAACTCTGGAATAGCATTTATTTGAGGTATAATCGACCGATACAAAGGTATGAAAAAAAATAACAAAAAATAGCGATATTGGCGGAAAATGCCATATATCAGCACAGACCTTTAGCGGTATCATCTTCGGTAGAGTCATAAGAATTAGGTAGTAAAGATGTACAAGGTCATCGCTTTTGCGCTATCAATAATGTGTTTTTCAACACACGCAAGCCTGTTGCTTACGTCCCCAACTGGGTATGGCAACTTAGGGGCTGCGATCCCCGATTTCGGTGGAGCGGTAATCGATATTGTCGGTAATAATAATAATCGCGTCGTTAGTTTTATTTCAGAAAGAGAACTTGCCCATGTTGGTCTAACAACAGATTCTTCAGGTTATGTCGAAACCGCTATCGGTGCTTTGGCGTTTAATGAAGAGATGCTAGATGCGTTAGCAGGCGGTATTTCTCAAATTGCGATCCGCCTGACCATGTGGGACGGTGACAATGATCTTTTGAACGGTGTTGAAAATGGTTTTCACGCCAACAAGAACTTCTTATTCGTGAATGAAGCCGAGTTCGGAAATTTTTCAACAGTCGAGACCATTGCATTTGAACGTTTTGGTGTTAGTCAAGTAGCGACGCCTGGCACTACTGGATTTATCAGTGACTACACGAGCGTGGGTTGGTTTTGGTCTGATAGCGCATCATTAGTGGGAGGCATTTGGGATTCGATTACCTCTACAGGCCTGTTCTCTATGAAATTCGTGATTTCAGGGGCAGCGCCGGGCCATAAAAACTTCATTTCCTTTTCTGACCGAGATGATCGACTAGAGACTCAAGTTAAATCATTCACAGAAATTTCTGTACCGGAGCCAAACAGCATATTGCTTATGCTATTTGTTGTCGCGTTGTTCGGAATAACAGCACTCAAAACTAGAAAACACAATTTACCATCGTAATATTCTTAATATAGCCGGTAAAAAGGAAGTCGCATCAGACTTCCTTTTTTTTTGCCTATGCTTTACTACTCCGTCATTTCCATGAATACTACTCACTAGGGTCAAAGTAAGAATGCGCATAAAATGATAAAAATCAGCGTTGTAGGCATGGGGTATGTCGGGTTAGTATCCGCAACTTGTCTGGCTAATGATGGCAATAAGGTTATCGGTGTTGATAATGATTCATCCAAGCTAAACCTTATCAAAGAAGGTCGTTCTCCAATTGTAGAAAAAGGCCTTGCTGAAATGCTTCAAAGAGAAGTCCTAGAAACTGCTAACCTAAGCGTAACCTCAGATCTTGAAGAGGCTGTAGAACAAACCGACATTTCATTTATATGTGTGGGAACGCCTTCAAACAAGCAAGGTGGTTTAGACTACATATACATTGAGCAGGTGTGCGAAGAGCTAGGCAAAGCATTAGTCCAAAAAGATGCCTATCACCTTATTGTCATCCGCAGCACCGTTTTACCCGGCACCTTAATAAACATCGTTAAACCCATCATAGAGAAGTCTTCAGGTTTAATTGCAGGTAAAGATTTTGGTCTTGCCTCCAACCCTGAATTTTTGCGTGAAGGGACAGCCATTCACGACTATCAAAATCCTCCGATGACGGTGATTGGAGCACTAGACGAACGCTCAGCTTTGACACTGGAAGAAGTCTATTCTGATACGCCTTGTGAATTAATACAGTTGCCAATTGAATCTGCTGAATTGGTTAAATACAGCTGCAATGCTTGGCATGCCACAAAGGTCGCATTCGCCAACGAAATAGGCAGTTTTGCCAAAGCATTCGGCGTTGATGGCCGCGAAGTTATGAATGTCTTATGTAAGGACAAGGTGTTAAACATATCTGAATACTACATGAAGCCTGGTTTCGCCTTTGGTGGTTCATGTTTACCGAAAGATTTACGTGCACTTGACCATGAAGCACGAGGACAGCATATTCAGCTTCCCCTACTGCACGCTGTGCTGGAAAGTAATCGCAAACATATCTACAAAGCCGTCAGTCATATACAGAAAATCGGCAAAACACGTATTGGTTTGCTCGGACTGAGCTTTAAAGCGGGAACCGATGACTTACGAGAAAGCCCTCTAGTAGAGCTAGCCAGTATATTGACGGGTAAAGGATACGATCTGCAGATATTTGATCCTAATTTGAATGCTAGTATTGGCCTGAATAGCGACTCCCAAGACTTCTCAAGGTATATCCCATTCCCTTACTTGTTGAGACTGTTAAGCCAAAACTTACAAGATGTAGTTGATTTCGCAGATCTAATTATTATCGGAAATCCAGAACAAGATTTTAAGAGCGTAATAGAGAATTTACCGCCAGATAAACAGCTTTTAGATTTGGCAGGATTAATGACCTCTACGAGCACAGAGAATCTTCAAGGTATATGTTGGTAAAAGAATGCTAAATACCGCTTGGACAACATTCATCGGCTGGCTGCTATGGTTTTCAATAGTAGGGATGCTTGCGCTCGCTGTTCCACCGGGTACTTTTATTGCCGATCACCCCAATTTTATTTTTATCATTGGTGCTTTAGGTATTTGGCGCTACAGCGTCGGGATCATGCACTACCTCCGCGGCATGATATTTCTCTACATCGTATTTCCTGGACAACGTAAGCGAGCGCTGAAAGCCATTGAGGAAACGCCGCCATCCCACATTTACCTGATGGTGACGAGTTTTCGGATTGACTCAATGACCACGGCTAAAGTGTATTCAGCTATCATAAAAGAAGCGATTGAGTGTGGTTATCCAAGTACCGTAGTTGCCTCAATTGTTGAAATGTCTGATGAAATCCTAATAAACAGTTTGTGGGACCAATATTCTCCGCCGCCACATGTTGCACTGAAAATTGTCCGTATCCCGGGCACAGGCAAACGTGACGGCCTCGCGAATGGTTTTAGGTGTATCGCTAAAGATTTACCGGATGAAACTGCACTAGTGGCTGTTATTGACGGTGATACCGAGCTCCAACCCGGCGTTATTGCTCGCAGTGCCCCCTACTTTTCGCTTTACCCAAAGGTTGGTGCTTTAACCACTAACGAAACCTGTCAAGTGTTAGGCTCTTATGTTATGAGTCAATGGCACAAACTACGCTTTGCTCAGCGTCATGTGAATATGTGCAGCATGAGTTTAGCTAAACGTGTGCTGACGCTCACAGGCCGTATGTCAGTGTTTAGAGCCTCTGTTGTCACACAAACCGATTTCATCAATGACGTTGAAAATGATCACTTGGATCATTGGCGCTTAGGTACATTCAAATTTTTAACCGGCGATGACAAGTCCAGTTGGTACTCACTTATGCGTCGAGGTTGGGATACCTATTATGTGCCTGATGCCACGATCCATACATGGGAGCACCCACCCGATAAGAACTTTTTCCGTGCCGCCAAACAATTGATGTTCCGATGGACGGGGAATTCTCTTCGACAAAATTATCGCGCTACACGTCTAGGCTTAAGACGTTTGGGCGTTTTAACCTATTATGTACTTTGGGATCAGCGGATCTCAATGTGGACCAGTTTAGTCGGCCTTACCGCTGCGATAGTGGGTGGACTGAAATATCACTTTGCAATATTGGTAATGTACTTATTGTGGATAGCCATGACGCGTACATTTGTCACATTCTTGCTTATTTTTTCTGGTCACAAAGTAGGCCCTATGTACCCCGCACTGCTCTATTTCAATCAGATATATGGTGCATTAGTAAAAGTCTATGTGACGTTTAGATTGGATCGCCAAAGTTGGACACGACAAAAAACCAAGAGCAAAGAAAGCGACGATCCTTTCCAAAAGAAATTTAATATTTACTCAACTCGACTTATGACATTTGGCGCATTTTGTTTGTTTTTCGCATTCATTTTGCGCCTGGTATAACGTTGCGATTATAAGGTAACAACATGAGCAATCAGTCAGATTCAAATAGCATGGTTCACGAGACGGAAACTCAGAGACGCCATTCTAGAGTTAAAATTCCAAGCAAATTAACCCTCAAAAGCCAAGACGCCGCTGACCAGCAATTTGAATTGCTTGATATCAGCGCCAGTGGCTTTGCGATTAAAGCCGATTCTCTGGAAATGCAAGCAGGTGATTTTGCTGAAGGGACGTTGACGTTTAAGTTTGACAGTCTGGAAATTGGTCTCGATGTGAAGTTTCAAATCGTGGCCAAATATGGCGACAAAGATGCTCGATATGGCTGTGAGTTCCATGAATTAGGGCGCGAAGAAATTTCTACGATCCGTACCATCATCACTAAATTCCTAAGTGGTGAGGTCACCAACGTCAATGATATCCTGACCACATTATCGCGTGAAAACTTTTCAAAGCAGCGCACGGATGTCAGCAAGGCGTTATCTGGTACTGATAAAGTGAAAGCCGTTATTTTTACCGGCATTTTCGTTTTCCTCAGTCTACTTGCCTTCAGCTACGTGATTTTTAATATTCATCAATCCTTCTTTGTTATAAAAGCCGACACAGCGGTCGTTTCTGCACAAACGAGTGTGGCGACTGCTCAAAGAGCGGGCAACATCACGTTGCAAGTAACTCCCGGTCAGAAGGTTGTCAAAGACCAGCCTCTTGCTGTTGTTGAATCACCCTTACTCGTTGACACCAGCAATGTAGCGGCGGCCGCAGGTATCGAAGATACAGCTCTGAACGAGCTACTTAACAAAACCGTTCCAAGCGTGATCAAAAGCCACTGTGATTGTGAAGTCGTTGAGTTGACGGTGAGCAATGGTCAATATGTCACGCAAGGCCAAACAATTGCGACATTCGGTGATGGTTCCACTTCCGCCGTCGTGCTTGCTCGATTCAAACACAGTGACCTAAGTGATATTGCTGTTGGCACTCAAGTGTTTATCTATTTAGAACCGGGTCAAGAACCCGTCAGCGGTGTCATTAATAAACTGGAAATTCCAGAAAATATTCGCCTAGAAGAACATAAGGTACACAGTGTATTGGCTACGATAATCCCTGCCGAGCATATTCCATTATCTTATTTAAGACGACCAGTTACCGTGAAAATCGGCGAACTCGATGCGCTCATGTAGTAAGAGTATAGGCCGTGAACATTAGAACATTGTCTGTCAAACATCGCTGTTTAAGTATTGCTGTAGCAGGAGCCCTCGCTTCTGCCTCTACTGCAGTGCAAGCTTATGACATAGAGCCTTGGGTGCGAGGCTCGGTAACATCACGAGACATTAGCCACCGACCCGGCAATACAGAGATTGATCAAGACAGCTGGTTGGCTGAAGCCAGAATTGGCGTCCGTGATACTCTGCCATCGCATTGGTCTTGGTTTGTTGACGTGCGAGCACTGGCGGCTAGCGACAATACGTTACTGCAAGACCAAGAGGCTGACATTATTCGTACCGATGGCAGCAGCGACTCTTATTATTTGCAGCTTCGAGAAGCATATATTCGCTATAGTGGATTAACTCGCTACCCCGAAGAGTACCTGCAAATTGGCCTACAAAGGTTATCTGATGACGATGGTTTATGGTGGGATGCCGATATAGAGTCCATTACTTGGCAAGGCAATACGACACAACTTGATTGGCTTGTTGCGTTTGGTAAAGAGTTTGACACTTACAGAACCGACGCCGAGTTGTTTGCGATAAATGATGATGTATTACGATTGTTTGCTAGCGCTGACTGGGATTGGACGGCGTATCACAGTGTCGGTATTTCATATATGAAGCAGGATCAAAGTACCGATTTAGATGCTACATATTTTGAAGACACCTCAATCGGGCGCAATGCAGATCTTGATTGGTATGGTGTTAAGCTCATGTCAAATTGGCGAGAGCGTCAAGCACCTCAGTCTTTCGCCTATAAAGTAGAATGGATATCGCAACAAGGAAGCTCGACCTATGTGCCAAGTACAGGTCAGCTAAGAAATATTGACGTGTCGGCAACAGCTCTAGATGCGGGGCTACGATACGACACAAAGCAATGGTCATTTGGAGTCACGCACACAAGAGGCTCAGGCGGGATCACTGGCAATGATTCATCTAATTTTAGTCAAAGCGGATTACATACGAATAGAGGCCGGTACTTCGGCGGTAGACAACGCTTAATTCGATTCAATGAAGCACTACGCGCTGACATTACCAACCTTACTCACTCGGCAATATTTGTTACCTGGCAGCCAAACGTGAATTGGGAAACCGTACTCCTGATTGGTGATTATCAAAAAACCGATAGTCAACACGACATATACTCATTAGGGCGAAGAATAGAAACTGTATCAGGGAGCTCAGATATAGGCATGAGCACCGATCTTAATGTGACCTACTACCCCAATGAAGGGCATCCATTTAATTTACACCTTTTGCGAGTTCGCATGGGCTATTTTGAACCCGGTGATGCGATGGTTAATGACAGCAGTGACTATCGAATAACCCTTGATGCTCAATTCTGGTTTTAGGTAACAACATGAGAGCGATTTTTATTATTGCACTGCTAGCTAGTCTCTCAATCAGCGCTAGTGCTGTTGAAGTCGAGTCAGTGAATATTCCCGTTGGCGCTAATATTCACCCGCAAGTACCTGATGAGCTCCTTGCATTGTCAGAGTCCTCAGCCCAGTCATCGACATCACGTGGCAAAAGCAGCCTCATTCGCCTCAGTGAAAGCAAAGATATTCTCAAAGCCATATATTCAGCCAACTTCGCACGCTTTGCTGATATGCAGAATCAGATCCCTTTGGGGATCTTAATTGAAGAGGGAGATGTTAGCCTTTCTAGATTGTCGAAACAGTTTCCCCAATGGGTAATCGCTGAGAACACGACGAACACCTATTTAGCAAAACTCCCCATTATTATTGATGTCGGCGCACAACTATCGCTTAATAACAACGATACGCTGAAACTATCCCAAAACCATGGCAGTTTCATTCATAATAGCGGCACGCTCAATATCATTGGTGCCAAGGTCTCCGGTTGGAACGAAACGAACAATCAGACGAGCAAATTCAATGGTGATCCTAGCCATTTTAGGCCTTTTATCATTGGCTTCGGTGGCAGTAAGACATACATATCAAACGCCCATATTGAGTCGTTAGGATATGATGAATCGTCTAGCTACGGGCTCACGATAAGAACAGCTACGGCTGCAGCATTGAACATGTTAAATGCTGCAGAGCGCAGCATCGCAGAAAGAGCACCGTCAATAATCATTAAAAACTCAACAGTCATGGATCTGTTTACCGGTATTTATCTCTCCGGCGCAAATAACAGTGCAATAGTGGACAACCGCTTTGAGGGTAACACCAGCAATGGGATCCATGTTCATCATGATTCGAGCTATATACTCATAAACCGTAACAGCGTGTTGGGAACCAAAAACAAGCACGGAATCGTCATTTCGAGCGGCGTGACAAATAGCTTTGTTACACGAAATTCAGTTCAAAATAATGCCAAATCAGGCATCGTCATTGATAAGTTGAGTATGCATAATCTCGTTGCATACAATGATATTAGCCACAACGGCAGCGATGGTATTTCTGTATACGAATCAGACAGTAATCGATTGTATGGAAACAGAAGCTATCAAAATGGTGGTCATGGCATTCGCGTTAGAAGTGCACAATCAACTCTGATACACCACAACATATTACTGGCGAATCAAGGCGCTGGTGTATACCTGCATTTAAAACATGCGAATGATAATGCTCCCCCTATTTCAAACAATTTTGTATGGGGAGAAATTATTGGTGGGTTAATGGTGGAGAATAGCAGCGGTGCTATTTACAGCGAACAAACCTTTGAACTTGTGATTGGCGAGATTCGTGCTGAAAACAATGGAAGTAGAGCATTTCGTGGTGATCTAGAACTGTTCGAGGCAGCAATTATTAATGCTTCTTGGCGGGATGGTACGGCCGCGAAAATTCTGAATAAGGATAGTCAATAATGCGATCTTATTTCCTTGTCCCGGGCATAAAAAAGGTCACACAAGCTTTGGGGCAGCTTTCCATAAATAAACGCCTACTGCTGGCGTCAATTTGTGTACTGAGCGGATGCGTCACCACAGCTGATACTCAAGTGGCCAGAACAGCGTTAAAAGACGAGCCAGCATTCAAACAGAATGAAGCATTGCAAGAGCTTACCTTTCTCGCAGACAAAGGATATCTTGATGCCCAACTCATTCTGGCGGAATATGCAGCTCAACGTGGTGAATTAACTGATTTCGACAAGATAGAAGCGTTATTCGAACAAATGATGCGGGTTTCAGATAGTTACCAAAAACGTTACTTAAACTGGCTATATAACCTTGCTAAGTTCAGTCCAGAGATCCAGCAAAAAGCAAATGATTTACTGTGGCAGCGCATGCGTACTCACGGTGATGTAGGACCACAATTAATGCGGTTGGGCGCCAGTACAGAGGATTCTACAGCTCCCGTTGTTGACGATATTTTGGCACTAATGGACGCACATGATCAGTCAAGCAGCTCGGATAAAATTAAAGTCTTAGCTGAATTAGAAGATTTGACTGATAAAGTTGAGCTAATGCTAGCGCTGTGTGAACCAAGCTCAGATGAAGCTTATTTGTGTTTGCGCAGCTTGGCCCGGCACGCTAAACGTCACCAGCCAGATACCCTAGCCGCCATGGCTGTAAAAATTAATCAAACCTATCTGCAAGGTCGGTTGGATGAACAAGAGATCATCAACTTACTGAAACTCATGGCTTCATCAAACGAACAAGTCGGTGCTGGCTCTCCACTGCTTGCCTATCAAGCAGCACAAAATGCAATTGAACAATCACCGTCGGTTTTTCTCGCCTACGCCGAGTACGAAATGAGCGGACAAGTGGTTTTCACAACAGACCAACTAGTGCAAGGTTTGACCTCAGTTGCTGAAAAACAGCCAGAAGCGAATGTGCTATTGGGTCGCTTGTTTATGGAAGGGCGCAGAAGCGTAGAATACCCAGAAAAAGCACTATCCTATTTAGAAAAAGCATTGCCTACCGCTGATGCATCATTCCACTTAGGCCGCTTATTGATTTCTGGAAAGCTGGGTTATGCTGTACTCCAAGAAGGTATCAATAAACTTTTATTAGCTGCTAGAAATGGCGAATATCGAGCTTATAGAGAATTGTTTCAACTTTTTGTGAACGGTGAAGGTATTAAACCCAACCCTCTCTACGCCCATGTTTTTGCCAAAGTATACGAACAAATGGGTTACACACTATCTGATTATGACCAACAACAATTATTAGTCAGCCAGCTTTCAACTGAAGATGCAGATAAAGTTCAAGACCTCGTTAATGAAGAACTAAACGCTATTGTGAGGTCGACAGATGCGTAGTTCAGGGCCATACAAGATATGGTCTGTGAGGTGAACAAGCATGGTATTCTCCTCTAGTATTTTTCTATTTTTTTTCCTGCCACTGTTTTTAGCTTGCTACTATTTAACACCTCTAAAATATCGTTCTCTCACCATTCTAGTCGGCAGCTATGCATTTTACGCATGGTGGAGAGTTGATTTTGTATTATTATTTTTTGCTGTAACCCTGTGGAACTACTATATCGGCAAAGCCATTTATAGCTCCCTTCTTCAGCATAAGGATAAGGCTAAAAAGGTCCTGACGATTGGCCTAATTGGAAACCTGTCAACGCTCGGCTACTTCAAATACGCCAATTTTGGCGTTGAAAACTTCAATAATTTATTAATTTCTATTGGCAGTGAGCCCTTATCGCTATCTCACGTGATCCTGCCAATTGGTATTTCATTTTATATTTTCCAAGCTATAAGTTACCTCATAGATGTCTATAGAGGTGATACCCCACCCTGTAAGCGTTTCATGGACTTTGCAGCTTTTATTGCCTTGTTCCCTCAGTTAATTGCTGGACCGGTATTACGCTATAAAGATTTGGCTGGCCAATTCCAAGACCGTATTCATGACTGGGGATTATTTTGTTCCGGGTGCTTTCTGTTCATGCAAGGGTTTGCTAAGAAAGTGCTCATTGCCGATTCTGTAGCTCCCCTCGCCGATGCAGCCTTTGCTGGACAAGCCATCACGATGCTGGACAATTGGATTGGTATTCTAGCTTACAGTATCCAACTCTATTTCGACTTTTCAGGGTATAGCGATATGGCCATTGGGCTTGGCTTAATGATGGGATTTCGTTTTATACAGAACTTCAATCAGCCCTACATTAGTCAAAGCATCACTGAATTCTGGCGGCGCTGGCACATTAGTCTTTCGACATGGTTAAGAGACTATTTGTATATATCCCTAGGTGGAAATCGTAATGGTACGATAATGACCTATCGCAACCTATTCCTCACGATGCTATTGGGAGGATTATGGCATGGTGCTAATTGGACTTTCATCGTATGGGGAGCATGGCACGGCGCTTTACTCGCCATTGAACGTTTTACGGGGCTATCGAATTACACAGGGTTCTCGTTTATCCGTTGGGGCATTACGTTAGTTGCCGTCATGATTGGTTGGGTATTTTTTAGAGCAGAATCAGTCACTGACGCTGTTGATATGATTGCAGCGATGTTTACATTTGATAGCTCAGGCATAAGCACTGTTTTTGCCGTTGATCTGAACAAATGGGCTCTCGCAATGTTGTTAAGTGGTATTGCGATTATACTAGTGCAAGGCTTACGTCAGCACAGCGACCTGATTGAGAGCATGCTCAGCGCTGAAGGTGTCAGAAGGTTTTCAGTTTTATTAAAGGCCCCAGTTTTTCTGCTCGCACTAACCAGTTTAGTTGCTTCTGATTATTCACCATTCTTATATTTTCAATTTTGAGTGAGCCATGATGAAGCATAAAACCACAATCACTATATTCTTCATATTGCTGCTCAGTTTGACTGGCATTACAACCGCCATACGCGTATCACTGCCGCTTTCATATTCCTTAGATGACATATTAACCGGCGTTGCAACAACTGAAATTGAGCATGCGTTAACACAACAAATCCCCTTTAAGGAAATTGTCACTCAGGCCTGGGCTCGTGCTAATTTTGCTTTATTCAATGAAGGCAAATCCGGTGTAATTGTAGGGCAGAACGGATGGCTATTCAGCCGAGAAGAATACTTCTGGCCCTATAGTGCCGAAAACAATATCAACGCCAACCTTCAATTTGTGCAACACATTCAACAGCAATTGTCAGCGATAGATATGCAGCTTGCCGTGATCCTGCTCCCTGAAAAGGTTTCAATTTATGCAGAATATGCGGCTATCAGCAGTCCACTTTCACAAAACAACCTCTATGAACAGGTTGCTCAGACACTAACAGAGTCGTCCATACAGGTCATTTCTGGCAAAGAAGCGTTAACCAAGCCTCTTTCTCAGCAACAAACATTTTTAAAAACAGACACGCATTGGACCCCGTTTGGGGCCCAATCTGTGGCAAATGAAGCTGCCAAAAGGCTGCCTTCATGGCATGGGGATCAAGTATTTACTACCGAGCTTAGCCAAACGGAGTCTGTTCTGGGTGACTTACTGAACTTCATACCCGCCGGCGACAAGTGGCTAAAAACAAGGTTCACGCCTGATGAGATCAATATTAACGTGACTAGCCTAGCGGCGGCTGAATTCGACTCTCTGTTTGACGATGCCGCTCCAATATCAACTGCACTCGTTGGCACGAGCTATAGCGCTGATGCTCGCTGGAATTTTCATGGTTACTTACAACAGGCACTTGAGCTAGAGATCATTAATTACGCTAAATCCGGTGATGGTCCTTTTACACCGATGCACAACCTTATCAATACGAATGAATTGCAAGCTCAAGGAATTACACATATCTTGTGGGAAATTCCTGTAAGATATTTTATTCAAGAATTACCCACTGCGATTTCGGTAGAGTCAGATTATGAGAAGCTTTAAACCTACAATCCACGTTATTTTCTTAGTCTTGGCATCCTTAATCAGCCTGCGTGCAGCAGCCGAGGATGAAGCGCTATATGGGAAGGCCCCACCACCCGATGCAGTATTTTTCCGCGTATTAAATCTTTCAAATCAGGTATTGGATGTACAGCTTGCTGGATTGAGCATGATCAAGCTTGAGCAACAAGCTTTATCACCCTATGGATTTGCTTCTGCCGGAAAAGCCTCATTGTTGTTGAATAACACACCGTTATCGCTCCCCGGTGCAGCGAACAGCCAGTACACTCTAGTATGGAAAGGGCCAACGTCTGCGGTCCAAGTATTCGAAGAAACCCCTTTTAACAACAAACGGCAGGCAAGAATCGCCTTATACAATCTCACTGATATACAAACCATCACATTAAAAACAATAGATGGAAAACATGTGATAATAGAAGGCGCCTCACAACCAGCTGTCGCTAAGCGCGATGTAAAGGCCATAAAAATTGCTACTGCTGTACACAGTAGCAGTGAGCAAATTGCAACGTCAGAGCCGTTAATGTTAGTAAGAGACGCAGTAACAAGCATTTTTGCAATACAGTCCTCCGACACCATTTCGTTACTTGTTACACAGAGCGACCAATGAGTATTCTTAAAGTCTTTTTGCTGATAGCCTCGCTTACATTTTCAACCCTTGTGTTGGCAAATCCACCTACCTACAAGATAGAGGAATTTGCCAAAACCTGTGATGCTATTCATGATGAAGCCAATTACAACACTGAGTTTTTGCGTAAACATTGGCGCATATTAGAGGGGCAAGGTAATTGGCTTGCCAACACACAAATGGATTTCCCTGATTATGACAGAATAATTAGTAAGGAATCTGTTGAAGAGCTAAATCGCCTAAAAGAGCTATTAGGTCAATATAACACCCAATTAATGATTGCCTATTTACCCGCAAGGGGATTGGTATATCCCACCGAATTAAGTGCCGATACTGCACAATTTGATGTAAGTATCGCGAGAAAAAAATACATATCGATATTACAGACCTTGCGTAAGAGCGAAGTTTTGGTACCTAACCTGGAAGCTTTACTTAATTACAAAGAAAAAGCCCCATTGTTTTTCGAGAAAGACCTTCACTGGTCCAATGAAGGCGCTCGAGAGACTGCTCGCTTAATCTCAGAACAACTGAAAACATTAGATTTCTATGACTCTTCACCTTCGAAAAAATACGAAACCACCTATAATGGAGTTGTTGAAAATGATGAGAAAATAAAAAAAGCGGTCGCTGAAATTTGTGGTTTTACCTTTGCCCCCACATATTCAAAGACATACATAACGACTGAGCGTTTAACACAAAGTGATACTTCTTTCGACATTTTTGACGAAGTCACCGATGAAATTGTTCTACTTGGAACAAGTTTCTCTGCCTTAACTCAATTCAATTTTATTGGATACCTGCAAGAGTATTCAAATACTTCAGTATCAAACTACTCTTTGAGTGGTGGTGGTTTAATTGGCTCTTGGGTCGACTACCTTAAATCAGGTGATTTTCACACTCAGCCGCCCAAATTGATTATTTGGGAAGTTCCTGGGTGGAGAGATTTTGAACCTCGTTTTTTTCATACGTTTATGCCACTTTTCTTTGATACATGCGCTAATGAAGATACGGAGTTAAGCGCATCAAACCTCTTGGCGCGCCCCCAAATACCACTTAACAATGCTCTTTTCAGCGCAACGGGAACGAAAGCCACAGCACAAAATTTAATGGTAAAGGTGCAAGCAGAATCACCCCATGTAAGGTCGTTACAAACTCGTGTATGGTTCAAGAATGGTAGTAGTCGAACGTATACACTTCGGCATGCTTCCAGAACCAAAAGTGACGGACAATTCCAAATGCTGCTGGGCAAAAACCACAACTACCCCAACGAAAAGGTTATTGGTGTCGATATAGAAGATATTCAATTCTATGAATCGGCTGGTGAAAACCCAGAAGCTCGTCTAGCAATAAAGCTTTGTAAGAGCGCCATTCCTTACAGTGACTGAGCGTAAATGTATTGGGTAAAGGTCTTTCGCCTACTACCTTATATCTTAGCCTTGGTATTGATATACGCTGTTACAGGCTGCAAGCCCAACCCTGTCAGTCAGGCGCTCCCTGAACATCTGCTCGCTCCGCCAAGTTTTTATAAGCCGACAACATTCAATCGCGAAGAGCAACCTACAAATTGCATGACGTTCCCTCCGTATACAGAGCGATTAAACTTTCCCAGTCGCTATGCCGGGAGCGGATCCAAAAGGGATCAGGTAAACCCAGAGAGTACCCAAATATATTTAGAGAAAACCAAACCTATCTATGACTTTACACAGTGGATAGCCAACACATCAGATGCGTTATATAGCGGCAAAAGTAGTGCGTACGAATACACCTGTCTTATTAATAATTTGCACGCTTGGGCTCAGGTGAATGCGCTTTTGAATATTGCAGACAAAACCGGAACGGCCGTTAGAAAATGGTCTCTGGCAGCACTTTCGAGTAATTACTTTAAACTGATGGGACTGCACAAGACTGATCAAGCATTAATCAATAAGCGAAATGATATTGAGAAATGGTTATATACTCTCGCATGGCAGGTTAAATCAGATTACACCGAACGCGATCCCAAAAGGGTCAATAACCACGATTATTGGGCAGCTTGGGCTGTCATCGTCACAAGTGTATTGTCACAAGATAAAAAATTGTATGAATGGGCCGAAGGTGTTTTTGACGATGCCATGAACAGAATTGATGACGACGGATTCATATCAACAGAATTACGACGAGGCTCACGTGCTGCCCATTATCACAATTTTGCACTAGCCCCACTAACAGCAATGGCTGCTTTTATAAATGCTAACAATCGCTTGTCTCAAGATGCCTCTAAAAAAATTACCCTAGCCGTTGAAATCGCTTTAACAACCCTCAACTCAACTGCTGCATTTGAACAAGAAACCGGTGAAAACCAGGTCGATCCGCAATTACAGCGAAGCGGACGATTAGCTTGGTTACCCATTTATTTATCTTTTGCGCCAGATAAAAACTCTCTTGCTCTTCAACACCCTACTACGCAAAGCGGTAATTCTCGTTTAGGCGGCGATACATACGCTCTGTACATGCCAGATCTCAGCCCTATAGAGAGTGGCAAACCGCTATAAATACATATTCAAAACGTTTAGATATTATAAAATTCAAACATTTACGTTCTCTTCCAAAGATGAATTCAGCGGTAAAAGTGGTTAAATCCGTTTAATTTTTAGACTCTTTTTTAATTATATTTGAGCTTTTAAAGCAAAAAAGCATATAGGATTCATATTTAATCAATAATTTCAAATACTTACAATTATTACAGACTGTTAACATATTGTTTTACCTAGCTTTTACGCTACGCATACAAACATACAACAACATTTCTTTGGTTTATGCGGCATAAGTAAAGTGCCTGGTGCGCGGTGCACCAGTGTTACCCTTATGAGGAAACAATTATGAAATCAGTACTCTCAACGTTAACCCTAACAACGGTATTAGCATGCTCAACACTTACAGGCAATGCCCGAGCACACACAAACGAAACCGAAGTAGCAAAGCCGCTTAGATTTATCGGTGATGTTCGCTATGCAGGCTTTTGTAAAGCGGTCATTGAAGATAATGTTACATCCATAAAGCGCCATGCTCGTCTCAACGTCGGTGAAGTGGCACCTAGCCGCCAAGAAGTATTGCGAGCGGTATCTGCTGACAACGGTGTAACCTGCAATGGCAAGACGCTAATTGAGTTCTCGCTGGAAAAAAATGCAACTGAGGTGTACTCGTTTCTAGTTGCCCAGCGTTAATTCAAAATGCAGTTCCATTTATCTTTCATCCACGTAGTCAAGGGCGAGTGCGATACTCGCCCTTAGTTTTGTTTCGATATCGCAAACTCTATACTAGCCTTTTAAACCGATTACGCTTAGATTGAAAGGAATTCGACGTCGGTATTTAGTTACCTACATCACTTAGAGTATGAGTAATGGAACAGATAACATCTTTGCTAACGGAGCTACAGCAAACCGCTGAAGCCGCAATCAACAGCCCTCACTTTGTTTTACAGCTGAGCACTATTGTCGGCATTTATCTTTTTGCCTTTTTGTTTGCGCGGCGGATCACCAGCAAAGTAGCGCTATTTAATCTGGAACCCGAAGAAGGTACTCATACACTGCAGTGGATCGGGTATAAATTAGGTAGCTTAGTGTTTCCACTCAGCGCGATTATTTTGCTCAAACTCTCTACCGTTCTGAGTCATCAGTTCCACCTATCTGGATGGCTGCTGCAAGCTGCACTCACAATCGCCGTCATTTTGGTTTTGAATTCCTTTATCAGAGCATTCGTTGCCAGTGGCACAGTTGCGACATTTATGCGCTGGATAGGTTTACCGATTGTCTTTTTCCATATGATCGGGGTTTTGCCGGACATTATTGAAGCGCTGTCAGAAATACGATTCTCTGTAGGCAACATTGATATATCTGCCTATGGCGTTGCACGCGTCATTATATTTGGCTCGTTACTGTTCTGGCTTGGCAGAGCATCCAATGTTGTCGGTAAGGACATTATTCGCAACCACAAATCGCTGGATGTCAGCACCAAAGAAGTGTTCGCCAAAATGTTTGAGGTTGCACTCTTCTGTGTGATTTTCGTCTTGCTGCTCAACATTATGGGTATCAATCTCACAGCACTTGCAGTATTTGGTGGTGCGGTAGGTGTAGGCTTGGGGTTAGGTTTACAGTCCATCGCCTCAAACTTCATATCAGGCATTATAATCTTGTTGGATCGTTCACTGACCGTAGGCGATTTTGTTGAACTGGATGACGGTAGCAAAGGTTTCGTGCGTGAATTTAAAATGCGTTATGCCGTGCTTGAAACCTATGACGGCAAAGACATATTGGTGCCCAATGAAAAGTTTATTAATTCATTGCTGATCAACTGGACTCACAAAGATCCCAAACAACGCTATCGCATCGATTTTTCAGTCGCCTATCACACTGACATTCGCGCCATGGTTGATATTGTCAAAGAAGCTGTGGCGCAACATCCTCAGGTGATCAGTGGTGAAGAAGTCCCCTTTGAAGAGCGTCCTGATTGTGAAATTGACAGCTTTGGCGATTCAGGCGTTAACATGTTTGTCGAATTTTGGATGTATGGCATAGATGACGGCAAAAATCGTGTAGGTGGCGACTTATTGTTGATCGTATTTGAAACACTACGTGAGCATGGTATCGAAATTCCATTCCCACAACGTGAAGTTCGAATGTTGGAACCAAAAGCCAAGTGAAAGGACGACTCAGAATGCCTGTATTAGCCATGTTCAGTTAATACAGGCTATATCTGCAGAAACCGAGCCATCGAATAATTCTGTCAATTGACCAAACAATCGCGACTTTTAACTGACATTGTGACAAATTAACATCCTTGAAAACGTTCTAGCTCACGATACTGTCATGCCTCAATTGAACAACTTAGCTTTGCTCGAAGCTGAAGCCATATATATTCTGCGAGAAGTAGCTGCGTCATTCGAAAAGCCTTGTATGTTCTACTCTATAGGGAAAGACTCTACCGTAATGCTACATTTAGCACGCAAGGCCTTCTACCCTGCTAAAGTTCCTTTCACGCTTCTACATGTGGACACCACTTGGGAGTTCGGAGAAATGGGGCAATTCCGAGATGCGCTAAAAGACAAACACGGTCTCGATATTATTGTTCATGTCAACCAAGAAGCCCTTGCCGTGGGGATCCACCCGATTGCCTCGGGGTCTGTTAAATACAACGATTTCATGAAAACCATTGCGTTGAAACAAGCCTTGGATACCCACAAATTTGATGCTGCACTCGGTGGTGCTCGTCGAGACGAAGAAAAATCCAGGGCTAAAGAACGCGTTTTTTCAATTCGAAATGCCAATCATCAATGGGACCCCAAACAGCAAAGACCAGAGCTGTGGTCCACATACAACACACAAATCAACCAAGGCGAATCAGTCAGAGTCTTCCCACTTTCAAACTGGACAGAATTAGATATTTGGCTCTACATATTGCAGGAGCGTATTGATATCGTACCGCTTTATTTCGCAAAACCACGTTTAAGTTGGATAGATGACGAAAGCCAACAAATTCTTGCCTTAGATGATGAACGCATGCTGCCGTACTTGTCTGACACGGAAAAGCAAAGCCTACAAGAACGTTGGATTAGATTCCGGACCTTAGGCTGTTACCCGCAAACGGGGGCGACACTTAGTCATGCAGACACGCTGGAAGCTATCGTCGCAGAAATGATTGTAAGCAAAACGAGTGAACGAGAAGGTCGCTTGCTAGACAAAGATCAGACCGGCTCAATGGAAAAGAAAAAGCGTGAAGGCTACTTCTAATCATACAAAGGACACTGGGTTAACACTTTTATTTGTCCAGTATCTGACGAGAAAAAATCACCTTTTAAGTTTGATCCGCTCACATAAATGAGCACAGTTACTGAAGGTCTACGTTGGGTATAGTCACTAGACGTATAGCTGTATACTCAACGTGAACACCAACCATTATTGCCGGTAACTCACCCGATAGAAAATACTGTAAAACACGGGTACAGCAATCAGTGTCAGCACTGTAGCAAATGCGAGTCCGCCCATTATTGTCACCGACATATCAGCGAAAAACGCATCAGACAACAATGGCGCCATTCCTAAAATGGTGGTTATTGCAGCCAATGCTACAGGCCGTAACCTTGATGCACTGGCAGTAAGAATGGCAATATTCGGCGCGCGCCCTTCAGCGATCTGCAAATCTATCTCTTCTAACAGCACAATGGCATTCTTTATCAACATACCAAACAAGCTCAAGAAACCTAGCAAGGACATAAAGCCAAACGGCATATCAGTAGCAAGCAGCCCGCTCACAACACCAACTGCTGCCATCGGCACGATCAACCAAATAATCAATGGCTGTCGTACCCGACCAAACAACAACACTGAAATCAACAACATGACCAAGAACCCGACCGGAAGACCAGTACCCAATGCCTGCTGTGCATCTCGAGAGGACTCGTATTCGCCGCCCCACTCCAATGAATATCCATCAGGTAATGGAATCGCCTCAATGCGAGGCTGAATACGTGCAAACGCTTTTCCTGCAGTTTCATTGAAACCAGGCTCTGCCAATACTGTTATGGTTCTTAATCGATTACGGCGGTGAATTTGCGTTTCTTCATTGACTAATTCGAGCCCCTCAGACACCTGATGGAAGGGGATATATTCTCGCTGTCCTGAACTCCATACCTGGCTATTCTCTATTGCATCGACCTCAGGTACATTGAGTCCTGCCATCTTTGCGCGGATAGAATAGCTATAGTCACCATCCTGTAAACGCCCCAACTCAACACCTATCGATGCATACTGAATGGCTTGGGTAAAATCTGTGCGTGAAACACCCGCGATCCCGGCATTAAACGCATCGAAATGCGCATTTAGCGCCATACCTTTCTCTCGCCAGTTATGACGAATATCGCGGATCTGCCCATCTTGTAACATAACGGCTTCCGCCTTAGCGGCCAACTCTCTTAGCACCTCAGTATTAGGGCCAGAAAAACGAGCGGCTATCTTAGCACCACCACCCGGTCCGAATTGCATCCGCTCGGTATAAAAATGCGCATCCAAGTCAACATTGGACAAACGAGCAGATAAGTCCTTTATTAAACCGTCAATCTGATCACGTGACTCCATCTTGACGAGGAAGAAACCGTAGCTTTCATTGGGCTGCTGCGGGCCATACGTTAGGGTAAAACGATCGGCACCACGACCGATAAAACTGGTTACTGACACTACATTTTCGCTATCAAGAAGTAGAGACTCAGCTTTTGCCACAACATCTGCTGTTTGTCGTATGTCCTGGGATTGCGGGCCCCAGTAGTGCACAAAAAACAGTGGTGCATTGGATGCCGGGAAGAAGCCCTGCTTAACCATACCAAAGCCGGCATAAGCCACCAAAGTAATCGCCAGCAGTACTGCAACGGTAAGCCAACGTAATTTCAGCGCTGCCGAGAGCACTTTTAAATACCCGGTATATACGACGCCATTACTGGTATCAGACTCTTCTTCAGTACCTACTTTGTAGAAATACTTACCAAATAACGGCACAACGGTCGCCGCAAGCACCCAGCTCAGTAGTAAAGAAACCATAACAACGGCAAACAATGAATACAAAAACTCACCTGTTGCATCATCTGACAATCCGATGCCGGAGAATGCCGCAATGCCAATAACCGTGGCGCCAAGCAATGGCCATTGGGTGCGCTTGACGATAAAGCTAGCCGCTTCAATCGCAGACTTACCTTGACGCATACGCAGCATCATACCTTCAGCCACTACAATCGCATTGTCGACTAACATGCCCATGGCGATAACCATTGCGCCTAAGGAAATCCGCTCCAGCTGCAAACCCATTAACCACATCAGCAACACGGTGCCCATAACCGTGATAAGCAATACAGAGCCAACTACCATGCCACTACGCCAACCCATAAATGCCATTAAGGTGAGCGTTACCACGGTAACTGACAAAATGAGGTTATTGATAAACCCTTGTACCGATTCGTCTACCAGTGCAGCTTGATCATATATGGGCGCCAGCGTGATGCCAGCCGGCAATTCATTGAGTAATTGCCCAACTTTGGCGTTTACCCGCTCACCAACCTCTACAATATTGACATCATTCAAAGCTGACACGGCCAACGTAATCGCTTCATGTCCTTGGTACCTAATCAGCACCGGTTGAATGTCGAGAGGCTCAAAACGCAGTTCCGCTACATCTCGAATTTTAATAGAACGGCTAGTACCGGGAACCACCAAAGACAAGTTATATATTTCATCCAATCGGTCGACAGGATTCTCTACCAGCAAACGCACTTTTTGCCCCTCAACCTGAATACGTCCGCCATTAAACGGTTTTAGGTTGTCCGCTAATAGATTGGTCAAATCAGGAAAAGAAATACCAAAACCGGCCAACTCAAACGGGTTAATATAGGCAACTAGCTGTTCTTGACGTACACCACTTACTTGAACCTTCGCAACCCCTTCAGTCACTAAAAGTTCTCGCCTGATTATGCGAGCAAATTCGCGCAGTTCATTTGGCGAAAATTCTGGCGCACTTAGGGCGTAGTACATGCCATAAACATCACCAAAATCATCATACACATTGGGTGTTCGCGCACCGACCGGCAGGTTCTTCTCGACATCACGCAGGCGTTTCCTCAATTCATCCCAGATCTGCGGAAGCACATCCGAATCGAAAGTAGACTTCACCTCTACAGTGATTTCCGATACCCCTGGTTTAGAAATTGACTCCAATTGATGCAATTGCGACATTTGCTGAATGGCTATTTCGAGAGGCTCGGTGATTTCATGCTCAACCTTTTCAGCACTGGCCCCCGGAAATTGCGTTACCACTTGCACTTGTTTGATGGTAAATGCGGGATCTTCCAAGCGTCCAATAGAGCCGAGTGCAAATATCCCCCCCACTAACAGAACCAAAATCATTAGCCAAACATTAACCGGATTTTTAATAGAGTAGCGCGCGATATCCATTCGACTACTCCGCTGTATACGGTTTAACGACTAAGCCATCACGCATTTTGGCGCCACCTGCAGCAACCACTTGTTGACCTAGTGCAATATCCCCACTGACTAATGCGTAGCCACCTTCAATCTGCAGAACATTGATGTTAATGCGGTTAACCGTTGAATCAGCCTCGTTGAAGCGCCAAACATGGAACCCTTCGGTATCGTTGCCCTGCAGCGCCGTGAACGGAACTAATACGCCAGTATCAAACGTCTTATAGCCTAGTGTGACTTTAACAACTGCTCTGGCCCCGGGCGTTAAGCTACTATCGCGTCCATCAGCTGCAAACACGACCTTGTATGTTTGTGTTATCGGATCCGGCTGCGTTGCGTGTTCAACATATTGCAGCACATATTGTTTGTGCGGCGCGGAAACAATGCTAGCACTCGCTTCAACGGGTGAACCTTTTTGATAACTGCTAAGTAAACGTTCAGGCACATTAATATTGAAATAAAAACGCGATACATCTTGTATTTTGGCAACGGTCTCGCCCGCACGTACATAACTATTGTTTTCAACGATACGCTCAGACACCTGCGCATCAAAAGGTGCCGTTAGGGCTGTATAACTCAGATCTTGCTGCGCTTTATCACGTGCTATGACGGCCAGTTCCCAAGCTGTTTTGGCGTCGTCCAATTGCGCTTGTGAAGACAACCCTTTCTCGAAAGTTGACTTTGTGCGGGCTAAATCTCTCTCAGCTTGATCCAAACGTGCTGTCGTTTCACGTAGTCGTTGTTCAAATGGCGTTTGATCAATCTTCGCTAAGATTTCTCCTTGCTTGACCTGAGTACCTGTAAGCAAATTTTCCATTACCAACCTACCCGAGACTTCAAAGCTAACGTCCAAGGTTTTCACCGCTGAAACCTCAGCTGGAAAGGCTCGCTCCGTTTGATTTGGATTACTGATTGTCGCGGCCAGCTTTACAGCTTGCACCGGAAGTTGAGCTCTTTCGGCTTTAGATTCATCCGTGCAGGCTGATAGCGTTAGCATAGACGCTGCCAGCACTAACATAGCGATAAGTCGACGTTGTGGTAAAGATCTATGACTCATTTTAATCCCATAAGCAGTAGCGTGTTATATCTCATGTCAGGATTGCGAAATTGCACTTACATTCAACTCAAACATCAATTGGCCTGGATATCTAACATTGCACGAACACATTTATAAAATTAAGCCTAGCCGAGGAAAGCACTCTTGCTATTGTTAATCTCAATAAATTGTAGTTGCTTTTGCAGATACTCCGGCATCACCTGAATGACAAGGAAACGACACCCAAAAGTAAACTATACCGTGTAGTTTAGTCTAAAAATTTGAAAAGTAAACTGATCAGTGTAAAGATAAACAAGATGTATGACTGAATCGACTTTGAGATGACAACCAAAAAACGCAGTGAAATAAAACGAGAGGCGATTCTTGAGGGAGCAAGACGCGCGTTTCAACAATTTGGTGTAAGTCATACCAGCATGGACAAAATTGCTGAGCTTGCTCAGGTATCAAAGCGAACGGTATACAACCACTTTCCAAGCAAAGAATTATTAGTCACGCATATCGTTAAAGATATTTGGGGGAAAAGCGTTCTTGGTTTTGATGCCCCCTACGATCCCAATCGTGATCTAAAGTCACAATTAATGAACTTGGTAGACAACCAACTCAGTTTGATGGGGCAAGCAGAAATGCTTGAACTTACGCGGGTTGCATTGGCACATTGCTTGTATAGTCCAGAAAACTTTGAAGATGAAATTGCCGATTTCTTTGATCAAGAAACCGCGATGATCCGTTGGCTCAAGCATGCAATGGAAGACGGTAAACTCAAACGTGTTGAACCGCGAGTCGCCAACGAGCAAATTTTGAGTCTACTCAAAGGGCAAGCACTATGGCCACAGTTATTACATGCGATGCCAGCATTGAATGCAGAACAAAAGGCCGTACTAGCAGAACAAACCGTGGATATGTTTCTTAGCTACTATCAATTGTAATTCCAATACACTCTGAAAACGCCCTCTGTTCAAAGAGGCGCGACATCCTATCACTAGAAGCGCCAGCGTAACTGCATTATGTAATGCGTAACGTGCCGGGGCAGTCCCCAGCGCGCCAATGCCACAGTTCCAACTTGTCCACACTCATTTTAAGTCTTTACATAACTTTACACTGTGCTGACAGCACTTGACCTGCCCTCCACTACTATCCAATACGACTGATTAATTTGCGTAATACATCCCCAAATAGAGTAAGAGGAACTACGATGAAACATTGCCATATTACCGCTGTGTTGCTGCTAGGGTATCTCACAGGATGCAGTGGAAGCGGAACTGAAAATATTGCCGCAAGTGAAGTTTCAAGTGCACCGTTCGAAACGGAACTGCAGCCCATCAGCATATCATCAGGGCCACCCAGCATAACCTATGACGCATTTGCGGAAATCAACTTCGACTCCACTGATGCCGATTACTATCAATGCAAGCTAAATGACCAAGACATCGTTAATTGCGAAAGTCCTTTGTTACTAATCGGACTAGAAGTAGGTGAGCAATCACTCTCTATTAAAGGTTTTAATAACAGCAATTCAGCAACAACTGAAACCCAATTGGAATGGGAAATAGTGAGTGTATTCTCATCCACTGATGCAGAGTCCCATCACTCTGATGTAGTGCCAACCAATGTAGTGCCTAGCCCAACGGCTGACAATAGCTGGCGGGGCATATTTAGGATCAACTGTGACTTTTCACACTCCAGTTACGACGACCCCATTGTGTATTTCGGTGAAGGTGACGGAGCTCATTTACACCGCTTTTACGGAAACTTATTAACCGACGAAAATAGCGACATATTGCAACTTTTCACTACTGGCGAGTCGAGTTGTCAGGGGAATACTTTGAATCGTTCGGCCTATTGGACGCCCGCCTTGCTTGCCCCCCAATACACTGCTGATGGTTCGCGCGCATTAGACGAAAATGGTCAACCTGCTTGGCAAGTGGTTCCAGCAGTCGTGGGCAATGACGATGTCGCGCATGAAATTTTTTATTACTCAGCCGGTGTTGATGATTTAAATGCCATTCAACCCATTCCTTTAGGCTTAAAAATGATTGCTGGCAACAGTAAAACAATGCCCGGCATGGAACAAGACAGCGCCATTGTTCGATGGCACTGTCAAAGCTGGGGATCCAGCGATGCACAAAACCCACGCTGGAGTGCATCAATTCCTGAGTGTGAGGCCCCTGACAGAGTGCGCATGGATATTTTCTTTCCGAGTTGTTGGGACGGCGTTAATCTTGATTCAGATGATCATCAATCTCATTTAGCCTATCCTGCCGATCAGGGAGGGCAATTAGGAATGGCCTGTCCCGAGTCTCACCCTGTACCCATTATTCGAGTTAGCTTTCATTATGCCTTTGGAGTAACGCCTGAGGTTTACGATCCGGCAACCAAAAGTAGCGCAGGCTGGCGTTTAGCGTCAGATATGTATGAGGTAAGTGAGAATTCACCGGGCGGTTTATCGCTGCATGCTGATTGGTTTAATGCGTGGCAACCTGAAATATTGCAAACCATTATTGATATTTGTATTCAGGGCCAGCTTGATTGTCACGATGGCAACATGGGCAATGGATTCAGATTATCGGGAACACAACCCGGTACTCAGTTTGAGCCGCCAATTGTGAACCGAGGTATGGGATATTAAACAAAAAGGCCGCCTCGAACACGACAACGAGGCGGCCTTTCGCTTTTAACCTAGATACCTTATCGACCTAGATTCATTACCTTAGTCCAAGCTGCGATGAAATCATCCACAAACTTTTTCTTAGATGTATCAAACGCGTAAACTTCAGCCACGGCACGCAACTCAGAGTTACTGCCGAAAACAAGGTCTACCGGTGTAGCTGTCCATTTCACTTCACCTGATTTACGTTCAACACCTTGATAAACGCCATCTTTATCAGTCTTTTGCCATGCATATGACATATCCAATAGATTGACAAAGAAATCGTTGCTCAGTGTGCCAGGCTTATCAGTAAACACACCGTGCTTAGCACCTTTGTAGTTCGCGTCCAACGCACGCATACCACCTACCAGCACTGTCATTTCAGGCACTGTAAGGTTCAATTGGTCTGCTTTATCGACAAGGCTATCGGTTGGCGATTCAAATGCCTCAGCGGCGTCGAAGTAGTTTCTAAAGCCATCCGCTTGAAGCTCAAGTAAAGAAAACGACTCAAGGTCCGTTTGCTCTTGTGTTGCATCGCCACGACCCGGCTTAACTGGAACTTTCACATCAAATCCAGCGTCTTTAGCAGCCTTTTCGATAGCCGCCGCGCCACCAATAACAATTAAGTCAGCCATAGAGACTTTTCCTTTAAAGTCTTTCTGGATGTCTTTCAATGCATTGATAACCTTAGTGGTTTCTTCTGGGTTATTCACTTCCCAACCATTTTGAGGCGCTAACGCTAAACGACCACCATTAGTACCACCGCGCATGTCTGAGTGACGATAGCTAGCCGCTGAAGCCCACGCGGTGCGCACAAGTTCTTGAACGCTTAAGCCTGACTTCATAACAGCTTTTTTCAGTTTCGTTACATCACGATCATTGATCTTAGAGACACTCTTCTGATCAATTGGGTCTTGCCAAATCAACGTATCTTTCGGTACTTCTTTACCCAAGAAATTGCTAGGAGGTCCCATATCACGGTGAGTCAATTTGTACCATGCTTTGGCAAAGGCTAAACGGTATTCTTCAGGGTCCGCCAAAAAGCGCTCAGCAATTTTGCGATACTCTGGATCATATTTAAGCGCTAGGTCAGCAGTCGTCATAACAACCGGGTTGCGCTTTCCTTCAACGTGAGCATCAGGGGCAGCAGTATGCATTGCTTCATCTTTAGGGATCCACTGAATTGCACCTGCAGGGCTACGTGTTTGTACCCATTCGTTGTTTAACAAATTACTCAAGTACAACGACGTCCATTTGGTTGGCATTTGTGTCCAAGCGCCTTCTAAACCACTGGTTACAGTGTCTTCAGAGTGGCCTTTACCACACTTGTTTTTCCAACCTAAGCCTTGTTGCTCAATCGGTGCAGCACCAGGCTCCGCGGACATACAATCAGAAGGTTTATGTGCACCGTGCATTTTACCGAACGTGTGACCACCAGCGACCAATGCTACCGTCTCTTCATCGTTCATGGCCATGCGGCCAAAGGCAACACGAATATTTTTGGCCGACCCCATTGGGTCAGGCTTACCCTTTGGACCTTCTGGATTTACGTAGATAAGACCCATGTGCGTCGCACCAAGAGGACGTTGAAGTTTTCCGTCACGCGCTTCCCGGTCACTTGCTAGCATTTCAACTTCTGGGCCCCAGTAAACCAAATCAGGTTCCCAATCGTCAGCACGTCCACCGGCGAATCCATAGGTTTGGAAACCCATGTTTTCTAATGCAACGTTACCCGCCAATACCATTAAATCAGCCCACGATAACGCTTCACCGTATTTTTGCTTGATAGGCCAGAGTAAACGGCGAGCCTTGTCAAGGTTGCCGTTGTCAGGCCAGCTGTTGAGTGGGTCGAAACGTTGTTGACCACCACCAGCACCACCGCGGCCATCCAAGGTACGATATGTACCTGCACTATGCCATGTCATACGAATAAAAAATGGACCATAGTTGCCAAAGTCAGCTGGCCACCAATCTTGGGATTCAGTTAAAACTGCATCAATGTCTTTTTTAACCGCGTCCAAATCCAAGCTTAGAAATGCTTTACCATAGTCAAAATCAGCGCCATAAGGATTAGAGCGACTGTCGTGGTCGCGCAACGATGAAAGGTCAAGTTGATCTGGCCACCAAAACTGGTTTGACTTTGGTTGACCCGCTTTTACGGAGCCTGAGCCCATTGGCCCTTTCGGTTTAGATATTTCTGCTTTTTCCGCAAATGTTGGTGCTGACGCGAGCATCATGCTCACAACACCGGCAATAGCCGTTTTCATAAATAGGCGTTGCGATTTCATTGTCCTAATTCCTCTATATTTAAATCTGCAAATGTTTTCATTGTTTTATTTTGAAATAAGTAACCCAGACAAAATAGCACTCTAGGTTGCAGACCAATTTCTTTGGCGCATTGGCAAAATGCCAAAGCAAATTAGTTGGTTAAGTATAGGAACGAATGTAAGAAAATGTGTCTTAAATTAAATCGATTGAATTAATCTAAATATTTGATTTAAGCCGAAAAGCCCTTATTCGTCGGGCTGAACAGACGTTTTTCGTCCTCGAACTGAAGAGGTTATCGCCGCAATAATGACCCCTAACAATGACAATCCAAAGGCAAAAGACAGTGCCTCGACAATATCCTCCGCGTTTGCGCTTGCCAGTGCTTGAGCACCAATCATCGATTGGATAATAAGATTCACGATACTCATGCCAAAGAGGTTCCCAATGGTACGTGACAAGTTCATTGATGCAGACGCAACGCCCACCTCTTTTTCGTCAACGGCTCCCATGATGGCGTTGTTGTTCGGCGTAGAAAACAAGCCAAAACCCGCGCCCATCGCAATCAATGCAGCACTTATGACAAACGTACTGGTTAACACATTTATTTGACTGAGCAGAACAAAACCGACACCTACAATAATGCAACCTAGCGTTGCCAAAATACGGGGTTCAAACTTATCCGCCAAACGGCCTGCAAAGGGTGCCACTAATGCCATAGCCATGGCTTGAAGAAGAAGCACTTGGCCCGCATGAGAGGGTGACAACCCTTTGACATATTGCAAATAAAGGCTCATCAAAAATGCCACTGCAAAATTACTACCGTACATAAAGAAGGACGTTGTCAGCGATAAACTAAAAATCCGACTTTCTTTAAACAGTTGCACTCGGATGAGGGGGTGTTCGCGCCTGCGCTGATGCATGATAAAAGCGAGCAAGCTAAGTACTGCACCTGCCATTAATAGTGCACCACTGAATGAATTTAGTTGACTCAGTCCTAGCACTAATGCAAAAGAAAACGCTATAAACAGTAGCGTGCCGCCAATATCAAAACGCTCTTGCTTACTACTCTTCCATTCTCCGGGCAGCTTAAGCAACATAAATAACGCCAGCGCCAACATGGGAGGTGCTTGAAAGTAGAACACCGCTTGCCAACCCCAGTGCTCCGTAAGCCAACCACCAATAGCTGGCGCGATGGTTAGCCCGACATACACAAATGCCGCCACAATCCCTAATGCTCTACCCCGCCTTTCTGACGGTGTCACAGAAGACACAATTGCGATCCCTGTACCAAATATCATGGCACCGGCTATGCCTTGCAGAAAGCGCCACAGCAATACTTCGTCTATGCTGCTAGCAAACCCACACAGTATCGAGGTAAGAGCCGTAAAAATAAGGCCTAATGTATACACCTTTTTACGCCCATACATATCTGCAAGCTTGCCAGCCGGCAACATGAAGGCAACATTGCTGAGTAGATATATCGTGGGTAACCACGCGACTTTGTTTGCATTAGCCTGCAGATCTGCCGCTAAATCAGGGATCGCAACATTAACGGCAGCCATCCCCATAGGTGTGATTAAGTAGCCACAACAAACAGCGATCAAAGCAACGGTAGTTGGCGTGAAAGACTTCACAGTTTTCTTATTGAGGAGAATTTACGCGCAGAATAGCACAAAATCACTGTGCTTCCGCGCGCTAAAACGTTAATTACTGATAATTAAACGCGTTCCTATACTGATATCATAAATATCCAGCGCTGAATTAAGGCGTCGCAACTCATCAACGCTAACGCCATATTTCTTGGAGATACTGTAGAGCGTCTCGCCTTTTTCAATGTCATGTGTAACTGCATTAGTATCCAGTCCTTCAACTGATTTCTGTTTTTTCTGCTGTGTGTTTGAAGGTGACTTATCATTACCATCGATTGGCAAGTTGGATATCTGTGACAATGTTCTTCCCTTTAGCGCTTCTTGACTATCTGGATAGAGACTAATCAATACCGCAATCACTTCACCCATCGCTTTTGGATTATTGGCATATCTCAAATATTCAATTTCCTGCCAAAGGATCTCTGCGCTGACTATCTCGCGCTTTTGTATGAACATTTGATATTGCTCAAACGCCGCCGACCGGTTTTCTTTGGCAAGTAATACTCTTGCAGCGAATAAATGCAGAAAAGCTTCACTATTGTCCGAGACCATGGCGGGATTAAATAAATTCACCAATTCATCAAAACGCTCTTGCCGCAGCAAACACATTATTGCCTGCTGTATTGAAAAATCATCTGGTTGGGAGCCATCCCAGTGTTGAACTATTTGCTCCAGTGTGTGGAATCTATTTTGGCTACAAAGAACACTGATTAACGACGGTTGAGTCTGCTTAAAAACACTATCAGTGCCCAATGAATTTGCCATACTCAACGCAGCTTCAGCTTCATCCATGCTTCCTTCCAAAAAATGCAACTCGGCTTTGGATAAAAATAATGAAGACGTGAAGTCTTGCTGCGGAATAGTCGCCAGTAACTCTCTTGCCTTTTCCACATTGTTATTTTTTAAGTAAGCATTGATGAGTGACTGGACTGTTTTAGTGGTCAGGGGTTTTGCAATATTTTTTGCCGCCGACTCGTTGCTGTGTGGATTTGCACACCCATTAACAAACAACCCTACACACAATAGCAAGAACAGAATCTTCCCCATAAACATTTGTTTACTCGTCCTCATTTGATTAAGCATTACTTCTCTGAATTACGCTGTGCTGTCGTATTATGAGTAAGTGACATAATTTCGTCCATCAGCTGATATGAACATATTTTTCCTACACTCCTTTTGCTGATGGGATAACGTAGGCGTCTGTCCCCCAAAGTGGCACTGTAGACAAGCTATGCTTAAAACTCCCCGACGTTTCCTTTGTGCTATAGGACAAATAAATCAACGTTTGCGCATCCGCATCAAAAATACGGCGTACTTTCATATTCTTGAAAAAAATACTTTTTGATTTTTTAAACACCACCTCGCCGGAATCTGAGCGATCAATTTTGGCCAGCATATCAAGCGTAATGGATCCTGTTTGTCGACAGGCTATGGCACTATCGGATGGATCTGAAAAATCCAAATCAGCCTCTATACTGGAGATATGGCAGGTAACTCCGGGAATAAGTGGATCCGTTAACGCATCCACTTTTATATCTTTGGTGGTAAATACGCCAAGTGATACATCACCCACCTCACTGTCACTGCACCCAAACAATAGAGCTGTGCATATTCCAAACATTAGCTTTTTATGAATAGCCGAAATCATTGTAATCCCTCATCTATGGCACATTTCCTCTTTATCATTCAATGATATTAAAACATTGTAAAGCTGCATCGTTGAACTTAGCTTGACTTTAAGTATGTTTTGTTACGCTGGCAAAATCAGTGAATAGTTGTAAACCCTTTCATTAGCAGCAATACTCAAGTCAGTTATTGCCGCGTTATTTAGCCTTATATATGCATATAGATAGCGATTCATTGAAGCACGCCTATATCACCTCAATGTTGAGGGCGCTGATTTTGCTGCTCATTCCGCTCATCAGCATCATTGTTTACTTCAACTTTGTGTCTGAATTCCGTCCGCTAGGTTTAATCGTTTTAGGCTTAATATTTAGCTTTGTGCTCGCAATTTACTTAGCACGGGCGTACTTAAGCCCCAATGCATTATCGCTTAGCTTAAGTGCGCTGTTGATGGTTGCCGGCTGGATGAATTGTTACAACAATGCAAGCATTGCACACGCAGGGATCGCCGTCTTAGTGAGCACTTTCACCATAGCCGTTTATACAAGAACGTGGGTACGTTGGCTATTTATACTACTCACTAACCTAGGCTTGTATTTGAGTTTCAATATCGCCTTAGACTTCGACTATGTGATGGGCGCTGATCGCTGGCTAATCGTCACCGCTGTTGGACAACTGATTGTATTAAACGGCATCAGCTATTTGTTCACTAAAATAGAATTCATGTTTGAGAAAGAACATCAGTTACGCTTGGAATCAGAAGCCTCAGCTAAAGCAAAAACGCGCTTTTTGGCGAATATGAGTCACGAAATTCGCACGCCTATTGCCGGCGTTAGCGGTTTACTCGACACCTTTGATCAATCTAACCTGAATGACAATCAGCGCAGCAAATTAAGCATGGCAAAACAAAGTGCGACGCTGTTATCGCAAATCGTCAACGACATATTAGACTACGCCAAAATCGAGGCTGGTAAACTCACTATCTCACCGGTCAATTTCGAACTTAGCGAGTTTTTCACTCACACAACGGCTCTCCTTGAGCAGGCCTTTCAACAACAAGGCAACCAGCTAATCCTCTCGATTGAACAAACCGAAGGCATTTGGATCGAAGGTGACAAAACGCGCTTACAACAGGTACTCATTAATTTACTTAGCAATGCGAACAAGTTTACTCAGCAAGGTGCAGTTAGCGTTATGGTCTCGGTTCGTCAATTAGAGGATGCTTATTCGTTGAAATGTAGCGTAAAGGATACGGGTATTGGCATGACGCAGGAACAAATCGGGCAGCTTTTTCAACCCTTTCATCAACTCGACCATAGCAGCACAAAAAAAGCACAAGGTACAGGACTGGGATTACTCATATGTAAACAAATACTTCGCTTAATGAACGGCTCTATTTCAGTTAAAAGTGAAGAGGGTCAAGGCTCAGAATTTTCCTTTTATGTCACCTTACAAAAGGGCATGGCGCCAAAGCGCAAAGCGACAAAGAATAAGCCTTTGGATATATCAGGATGTAAAGCACTAATTGTTGAAGATAACTTCATCAATCAAACCATTGTTCAAGAAATGCTATCTCAGCATAACGTCACAACCGATGTGGTTGAAAACGGTGAAGAAGCCATCGGATATTTATCAAAAGCTCCTCAAAATAGCATCGACATTATTCTGATGGATTGCCAGATGCCGGTAATGGATGGGTTTGAAGCAACGCAGTTGATTCGTTCAGGTAAAGCTGGCCATCATTGGCAAGCTACGCCGATTGTTGCGCTCACAGCAAATGCTCTCAAAGGCGATAAAGATCAATGCCTTGACGCAGGTATGAGTGACTATCTATCCAAGCCTATTGAAATCGAACAACTGGTTTCAACCATCGCTAAATATTACTCGCCCGTTTCAAACGTAGAATAAAGGCCAGAACTTGTCGTTGTGCAAGCTCTGGCATCTTTGATACTTATGATTTGAGTAACGACAATCCTGTTGCGTCCATTAACTGATGCTGCTTGATAAGCTGTTTGGCAGCCTCAATATCCGGCGCAAAATAACGGTCTTTGTCATAAAACGTCACTTCATTTCTAAGCAGTGCCATCAATGACTGTAAGCTATCACTGGTTAAGAGTGGCTTGCGGAAATCTAAGCCCTGACACGCAGCCAACCACTCGATGGCCAAGATCCCCGCAACGTTATCAAAAATGTCACGTAAACGGCGCCCAGCAAAGGTAGCCATAGAAACGTGGTCTTCTTGGTTCGCCGATGTTGGCAATGAATCAATAGATGCGGGGTGTGCCAACGTTTTGTTTTCACTTGCTAAAGCAGCGCAGGTTACTTGTGCGATCATAAAACCGGAATTAACCCCACCATTTTCGACTAAGAATGGTGGTAACCCGCTCAAATGAGTGTCGATCATCAATGACATACGACGCTCAGACAATGAACCGATCTCAGATATTGCGATGGCAAGCATATCCGCTGCCATTGCAACCGTCTCGGCATGGAAGTTACCGCCTGACAGGATATCGCCACTGTCAGCAAACACAAGAGGGTTATCGCTTACGCCATTGGCCTCAGTGACAAGTACCTGCTGCGCAAAACGCATTTGTTGCAAGCTTGCGCCCATCACTTGTGGCTGGCATCGCAATGAGTATGGATCTTGTACTTTTTCACACCCTTTGTGGGAGTCCCCAATCGTTGAGGTCGCTAACAATTCTCGGAAAGCTGCCGCTACGTCTGACTGTGTTTGGTGACCTCGAACCGCATGAATACGATCATCGAACGGTACGCGAGAGCCCAATACTGCATCAACCGTCAATGCGCCGATACCGATAGAGCTGTATAGCGCGTTTTCAGCGTAAAAGAGTCCCTGCAAAGCAAAAGCAGTTGACGCTTGAGTACCATTAAGTAACGCTAAACCTTCTTTAGGTGCCAAGGTAATAGGCTCAAGCCCTGCAATTTCCAGCGCTTTTGTCGCTGAAATCCGCTGTCCTTGATGGAATGCCTCGCCTTCTCCTAACAATACCGCACTCATATGTGCCAATGGCGCTAAATCACCGCTGGCGCCAACTGAGCCTTTCTCAGGGATCGCAGGATACACCTGAGCATTGTATAAGCTGATTAACGCTTCAATTACCGACAAACGAATGCCCGAATAACCACGCGCCAATGAATTGATTTTCAATAACATCAATAAGCGAACCGTATCTTCACTCATGAAATCACCGATACCTGCTGCGTGAGAGAGCACAATACTGCGTTGCAACAGCTCTAACTCAGAAACATCAATACGTGTGTTCGCCAATAAGCCAAACCCTGTATTAATGCCATAAACCGTGCGACCTTCTTTGATCACATCCAATACCGTTTGCTCGGCTGCATTAATGCCCTCTTTAGCCTCATCAGCCAAACTCAATGGCACATGTTGGCGATGGACTGCACGCAGATCTTCTAGCGTTAACGTGCCCGGATATAAAATTAACGCATTCATTATTTGTCCGCTCCATCTAGCATAGGCAAATCTAAGTTGTGTTCACGCGCACACTGTTTCGCAATGTCATAACCTGCATCAGCGTGACGCATAACGCCCGTAGCAGGATCGTTGTGCAATACGCGGGCAATACGCGCATCAGCCTCTTCACTGCCGTCACACAAAATGACAACACCGGAATGTTGGCTAAATCCCATACCTACGCCACCGCCATGATGCAAACTGACCCACGTTGCGCCACCAGCTGTGTTGAGTAATGCATTCAATAGTGGCCAATCTGATACCGCATCAGAGCCGTCCAACATGGATTCTGTTTCACGGTTTGGCGACGCTACCGAGCCTGAATCAAGATGATCGCGTCCAATAACCACCGGTGCACTCAATTCTCCATCACGCACCATTTGGTTAAATGCGAGGCCCAATTTTTGGCGCTCGCCTAAGCCAACCCAACAAATGCGTGCAGGTAACCCCTGGAATTGGATCCGCTCTTTGGCCATATCCAACCAATTGTGTAAGTGCGGGTTATCAGGGATCAGCTCTTTCACTTTAGCGTCAGTCTTATAAATATCTTCAGGATCGCCTGACAATGCAGCCCAGCGGAAGGGACCAATCCCTTGACAGAACAACGGACGGATATACGCTGGCACAAAACCAGGGAAGTCAAACGCGTTAGCAACGCCTTCCTCAAGCGCCATTTGGCGAATATTGTTGCCGTAATCTAAAGTGGCCGCGCCAGCGGTTTGTAATCCCAGCATCGCTTTGACCTGCACTGCCATAGATTGCTTCGCTGCTTTAACTACCGCTGCCTCATCACGCGCACGCATCTCTGCAGCTTGCTGCATCGTCCAACCCTGTGGCAAGTAACCATTGAGCGGATCATGCGCACTGGTTTGGTCGGTCACCACATCTGGGATGATGCCTCGGCTTAACAATTCAGGGAAGACGTCAGCAGCATTCGCCAACAGGCCGATGGAAACTGGGGTTCCTTCAGCTTTCGCCGCATTTATCATCCCCATTGCTTCATCAATCGATTTTGCTTTCTTATCCAGATAGCCCGTCTTAATGCGAAAATCAATACGGCTTTCGTCCACTTCAACTGCCAACATAGAAAAACCAGCCATCGTTGCGGCGAGAGGCTGTGCGCCGCCCATGCCACCTAAGCCACCGGTGAGTATCCAACGCCCCTTGGCAATACCTTCAAAATGCGTCTTTGCTACGCTGACAAAAGTTTCATATGTACCCTGCACAATGCCTTGCGAGCCGATGTAGATCCACGAGCCTGCCGTCATCTGGCCGTACATCATCAATCCTTTTTTATCGAGTTCATTGAAATGTTCCCAATTTGCCCAATGTGGAACAAGGTTGGAATTCGCAATTAATACGCGCGGTGCATTTGAGTGGGTAGGAAATACACCAACGGGTTTGCCCGATTGAACTAATAGCGTTTCATCATCATTCAGACGCGTCAGCACCTCGACAATTTTGTCAAATGATGCCCAATCCCTTGCAGCTCTGCCGATACCACCGTAAACCACCAGATTTTGAGGGTGTTCAGCAACTTCAGGATCTAAGTTGTTCATTAGCATGCGCAATGGCGCTTCAGTTTGCCAACTTTTCGCAGTTAATTTGTTGCCACGCGGTGCGCGGATCTCTCGTGTCGGATCAAAACGCTTCATGTTCTCTCCAATGTAGGGTTAGTTGTGGCTTGAAAGTCCAAATGACCTCCCAAGCGATATCGATGGCCGGGGTGATAAAGCACAGCATGGCTAACCACGCCCCGCGCAGAAAAAGTTCGTCGCGCAATTTTCAAGCACGGATCAGACGGACGGATTTTTAAGGCTTCCGCAATCTGCAGGGTAGGTAACGTCGCTTCAACGCTGTTGTCAGCTTGGGTGAGCGGTGCCACCTGACTCAAATAATGGTTGGCGGTTTGTTTGGAAAAGTCTTGTGACAGGTAGTCAGGTGCCCAAGCAGGATTCACCCACCGCGCTTCGTACTGCACCGGCATATTGTTTTCGCTGTGCACCACGATGCTGTGATAGACCGCATCGCCCGTACGTACATCCAGCCAAACTGCAATATTTTCATCGGCAGGTATGGCCTCTAAGCGCACGATGTGATTGGAATATTGATGACCACGCTGTTGAATTTCATCGCGGATACTGCGGATCTCAAGCATCGAGCTCATGGGTCTATGATCAGAAACAAAAGTGCCCAATCCCTGACTGCGCATCAATATACCTTCGTCAACCATCTCGCTCAGTGCGCGACGTGCAGTCATACGACTGACGCTATGCTGCAATGCCAACTGGTTTTCTGACGGCACCTGATCTCCAGGGCGCATGTCGCCATTCTCTATAGCTGTGATCAGCAAAGACTTTATTTGTACATAGCGTGGCTGCATAAGCGTTTGCGTGTGTCGTCTATTTTAGTTGTGTGCATACTACTTGTATATACAAGTATACACAAGTACACTGACAACATTCTGTTTACGCCTTAATAACACTATGCCTTGCACTTATGACACGCTGATCACCAACGTTAAAATCGCCTCCATGCAGCATAATGGAGAGCCTTATGGTCGACTATCCGAAACAACGGTTGCAATAAAAGATGGCAAAATAGCTGCACTGTTTGACAGCAATAGCTCCGACATTGACGCCATAGAAACTATTGATGGAAAAGGTCAATGGCTATTACCTGGCTTTGTCGATTGCCATACCCATCTCGTGTATGGCGGCGATCGTGCCGGCGAGTTTGAAATGCGTTTGCAAGGCGTAAGTTATAAACAAATTGCTGAACAAGGTGGCGGCATTAAAAGCACAGTAAAAGCAACGCGCGCAGCAAACGAGCAGGTATTACTAGCCAGTGCGCTGAAGCGCGCAAAACGCTTAGCAGAAGAAGGCGTCACTACAATTGAAGTAAAGTCAGGTTACGGCCTAGACGAAGAAACAGAATGTCGCATGTTAGCGGTGGCCAAACAGTTAGAATCACATTTACCGCTGAGTATTGTGACGACCTATCTCGGCGCTCATGCTTTACCCCCAGAGTTTCAGAATGATGCCGATGGATATATTGACTACATTTGCACTCACGTATTGCCCAAAGTAGCGCAGGAAAACGCGGCAAATGCAGTGGATGTATTTTGTGAATCTATTGGTTTTGATCTTGAGCAAACTGAACGCGTATTCAAGGCAGCGCAACAGCATGGGTTAGCCGTTAAGGCGCATGTTGAACAGCTCAGCGACATGAAAGGAGCAGTATTGGCCGCAAAATACAATGCGTTATCGGTTGACCATATTGAGTATCTTTCGCCAAATGATATACAGCATCTAGCCCACAGTGGCAGCGTTGCCGTGCTATTACCCGGCGCATTTTACTACTTGAATGAAACCCAAAAGCCTCCCGTTGAAGCCTTACGTCAGCATAGTATTCCAATGGCTGTTGCCACCGACTTAAACCCTGGTAGCTCCCCTATTGCTTCATTATTAACGGTGATGAATATGGCCTGTGTGCTGTTCGGCTTAACGCCAGAAGAATCTGTGCGTGGTGCAACTGTTCATGCTGCTAAAGCGCTGGGCCTGAATGATCGTGGCGTTATCGATATCGAGATGCAAGCCGACTTAACCCTGTGGGATATTGATACACCTGCAGAGTTGGTCTATACGATTAATGGGCATCGTCCAACGCACATATGGCAACGAGGTAAACATGTTTAACTGGCAAGGTCGTGTAGACACTGAAGATGGTGAACGTGGCCAACGCTGGCACCAAAAAGTAACGATGGATGGCAACCAGCAGGAACGCTATAGCGTTGCACTCGTTGGGCTTGCATGTGACCTTGGGGTTGCTGCAAACAAAGGACGAACAGGCGCGGCTCAAGGGCCTGATGCGATCCGAGCCGGCATGGCTAACTTACCCTGGCATTGGCAAGCAAACCTTGTTGATTACGCAAACACTGTTGCCGAGCGAGATTTAGAGGATGCTCAACTGGCATATGCACAGGTTATTGCGAATGCCATAAACATACATGATCTTGTTATTGGCTTAGGCGGCGGTCACGAAATTGCCTGGGGCAGCTATCTTGGACTAGAGCGCACGCTTGATAAGTCTGCCCAATCCCGGGTGGGAATCATTAACTTTGATGCCCACTTTGATTTACGTCGCCCCGCCCCACACACGAGTTCTGGCACCCCTTTTAGGCAAATTGCTGAACACCGGCTAGCACAAGGACTTGCGTTTGATTACGCTTGTTTAGGCGTATCCAAGGCAGCTAATACCCCTGCATTGTTTGACTTTGCTGATACATCTGGCACGCGCTACTTACTTGACACCGATTGTGAAATTGACGCCGCCAAAGCGTTATTGTTGCCGATGTTAGAACAGGTTGATCAACTCTATGTCACCATTTGTTTAGATGCCTTTTCCTCGTCTGTTGCTCCCGGTGTTAGTGCGCCCAGTGCGTTAGGCATTGAAGTGTCTTTCGTGATCAAACTATTACGCTGGCTCGCCATTCAACAAAAAGCCTTGGGCTATCGCTGGCAACTGTGTGATATTGCTGAAATGAATCCATCGTTAGACGTCGATGGGCGTACCGCCAAATTGGCAGCTCGCCTTGGATTTGAGATAGTCGACAGTCACCTCAGCCGTTGATGTGTAACGTTTAACGACGCCGCGGTCGCAACAAACGTTTTCTCGCCCAACTGACAACTAATACCATGCCTGTTACCGTGAAAAACAACGCGGTAACAGCACTGGCGATCAGCAGCGGATTATTGAAATCGTCACGGGTTTCATAATCCATAATGTGCAGCATCCAAAAGATATCAAACAAACGCCACAAGTCGCTGCGCACTTTTAATACTTCTCCTGTCACAGGATGTATGTAAAACGACGTATGGATCCAGTCATTAAAATCGACTCTGTAGGCAGGTGCATTCACGCCTGCGGCTTCTGCAGGAATTGACTGCAATAGTTGGATTTGCTCAATTGCGCCGTCTCCTGCATATCGCGCCTGAGCTTCCTGTTCAACAACCGTTGGCGCTAATACTTCTGCGCTATGCCAAGAGCCTTGTGAAAAAACCAGAAATTGCGCTTTACCCGAAAAGTCAGTTACTTTGAGAAGTGTTTGGTCAACGCCATGTACCCACGCCATCGATGCATAATCGGCTATGGAGATGCTTTGTTCTAAGCTCTTTGCTTGATGTGATGGTACCGATAAAGGCTGAGACACCTCATTGAGCAATGGTTTACCGTGCACCCAGGGCAATGGAACGGCGCTCATATACAACCCGCCCGCAATCCATAACAGGACTTGAATACCAATGATAAGCCCAATCCACTGATGCCATGTCCGCCAGATACGCATTTTTCACCCTAAACTGAGTTATTTTGATGATTCGCTAACAACCTTAACCTGTCTGGAGAATAAAGAAAATACACGACTTGCCGATGATTAGCATTGCAACCGTGTCGAAATGTTCTATAACCAATACAAGACTTTTCGACGCTACGCCCGTCATATAAACCCAATTTTCAGGATGTTACGGCATGCTTTCTAGTACCAGTTCTATCAAAGCTCAAATGATGTTGTATTTTATTGGCACCGTTACGGCGCTTGCCGTTGTCTACGGCGCGTTATCGATATCAAGTTTGACGTCATTGTCTGAGCAGCAAGTGGAACTGAATGAAGCAAGGCTAAAGGATTCTGTTGTGGCATCGATGAAGGATGCCGGTCATCTAGCATCCAATAAGGTCACTGAACTCGTAACGGAAAGCTTTGTACCGGCCATAAGCTTGGCCAATACGCTTGCATCAACAGCACATCCGAATGCTTCTTTGGACCGCGAAATGGTTATGACCATTACAGCGGCGGCGCTTGAGTCAAGTAACACCATCAGTGCAATGTACTCACAATTTGAACCCAACGGTTACGACAACAAAGACAATCAATGGCGCAACAACACCCGTCATTCAACACCAACCGGTACGCTTGAAATCTATTATGTCAAAGAAAGCGGCAAGGCGGTGCTATACCCTGTTGACGATCCACAAGAGAAATATCTGTCTGAGCAAGATGAAAATGGGATACGTGAGGCAGAATGGTATCTGTGCAGCCGCGATACCCGAGCAAACTGTGCACTTGATCCATACCTGTATGAAATCGAACCTGGCAACGAAGAGCTGATGACCACGCTTTCGGCACCGATATTGGTCAATGGTCAGTTTCGTGGGATCGTAGGTGTGGACATCAACCTCCCTATCGTACAGCAATGGGTAGAGGAACAGGCAGCACAGCTATTCAATGGTAATTCACATATCACCCTCGTAAGTCAACGCAACTTAATTATCGCATCCACACAGTTTAAGTCAGATTTGACCCAATCCATTAGCTCTGTCAGTCAGTCAATGAATAAATTGTTAGCTGAACGCAGTGATTTTTTTCAATTGGACAACGAATGGGTGGTTAAAGTACCCGTGAATATCCGACAGGCAGACACGACGTGGACATTGTTAGTCAGTGTGCCCAAAAACGTTGCCCTCGCAACAGTTAACGAAATGAAAAGCAATGCAGAAGACAATCTGTACAGCACAACGATTAAATTAGTCACCTTCTCAATTTTGTCATTAGCTGCAGGGTTTGCCGTTGCATTCTGGCTAACCAAGTCTATATCCAGTCCCATCCGACGCGTGTCTGAATCAATTGCAGAACTGGCCGACCGAGAGGGTGATCTCACGCAAGTGGTCGAAATCCGCAAGCACAAAGAGCTCATCACTCTCGCAGATGGTTTTAATCGTTTCATGAAGAAGCTAGCTGAAATGATCAGCGTATCAAAACAAAATGTGACTGAGCTATCAGGACAATTCGAAGGGCTTCATCAGATCTCAAATGAGGTAGAGAAGGACACTCAATCGCAACAGTACGAATTAGACAATGTCGCAACGGCGGTTACCCAAATGGCAGCGGCAGCCAGCGAAGTGGCGAGAATTGCGGCGACAACCGCGAGCGGTAGTGGCCACGCGGCGAATTTATTGCAAGAAACCCAAGCGATTCTGCAAGATAGCGTTGAACGCGTGACCGAATTAGCCAAAGCCATCAACACCTCATCAGAGCAAGTGAGCCAAGTGGCTAATCGCAGTGCTGATATCACCAGTATCGTCGTCACTATTCAAGGCATCGCAGAACAAACCAACTTACTCGCACTAAATGCTGCTATCGAGGCTGCTCGAGCTGGTGAGCAAGGCAGGGGATTCGCTGTTGTCGCTGATGAGGTTCGTAACCTTGCGGCGCGCACTCAATCCTCTACACAAGAGATTTCATCCCTGATTGAAAACTTACAATCAGATGTTACCACTGCCGTGACAATGTTAGAGCAAACGCATGGTTCAGTCTCGGGCACGGTCGAGAAGACTACGGGTAGTTTCACCCGCCTCACGGAAACGCTGGAAAGTGTAAATGAAATTAGCCACGGGTCCGAACAGGTTGCCAGTGCGGCGCAAGAACAAAGCCTAGTGTCGGAAGATATCAATAAACGCTTGGTGTTAGTCAGTGATAGTAGTAAACAGCTAGCGGACTTGGGGAATCAACTTAAAGACAAAAGCTTACAATCAAAATCATTGATTGGCACCATAACAGAACAATTAAGCCGCTTAAAAGTTTAACGCTTAATCATCGCTTGATACTGAGTCAGGTGCAGTAAAGCTTTTAACCGTAGGAATTTTAAGAGTCCTAATCACCTGGACCGCAGGAAAGCTGGTGTAGATTCGATTCAGGCCTGTCGTACGTTGAAGGAAAACGATTAATTCGCTGTTGTACACTCAAGATTTAAATATCAATTTTAACGTTTATCAAATCAATTCCATTTACCTATCGCTCGATGTTTACCTTGTGATTTAGCCGTATACAGCGCTTCATCGGCTCTGGCTAATAAAGCGGGTTTACTGTCATTCTCAATACACATGGCAAAGCCAATACTGGCTGTTACAGGCAATTCTAAAGCAAAATCATGCTCATCAATGATAGCAATTATCTTGTCGGCAAATTGTTGGGCACTGGAACGCGTTGGCTTCTCAGCAATGATAATAAACTCCTCGCCGCCCCATCGACCAAATAGATCGGAATCGCGAATATGCTTATCAATGGCTTGTGCAAATTCGACCAATATTCGGTCTCCTTCCAAATGACCAAAGGTATCGTTAATCACTTTAAAATCATCTATGTCGATCAAAAAAACGGCGAATGCGGTGTTTTGCCTTTGAAACCTGTTCAATTCGATCTGCAAAAAATCTTCGATACGGTATCGATTCCATACCCCCGTTAGTGGATCATGCTGGTACAGGCTTTCTAGCGTTTTTTGTTGCTGTTGTAACTGCAATGTCAACGCTTGCTTTTGATGCACAACTAACGCTATGCCAATGATTACACATGAAAGGATGCCAACAAATAATTGTAATGCCAGTAATGGTGGCATCAGCTCGGTGCTTGCAAAGGGGCCTAAATTTCTTTCGGTCGCGATCACAGCAATACCCGCAACAACGACTTGCACGATGTATACTGCCCGTTGCCCGGTGTTAAGCGTTAGTGCGAATGCTACAGGCGTTAAAACGACCACCGTCATGACCGCCCACAGAGGGAATTCAACTAACTTAAACACCAGCGCCGTGAAGAGCGAAAAGGTCACGATGGAAAAAAGCGTCGACAAGTAAAACTTATAAACACTGGATAACGGTTTAAAAAATAAAGACAGTACTAGCGGAGTTAGCAGCAACACACCAACACCGTCACCTACCCACCAATTCATTAACGCATTGACGTAATCTGAAGCTTGAATAAACGAAAATAAATAGAGCCCTGTAATACCAAATAATGCACTAACTAGCGCACCGATAACGGCACCAAACAGTCCAAATGCGATTAAATGACTTAACGAATTAAACGGAAGCTTATCATCGGTAAAGCGTCGAATCATAATCGCAGCGCTCACAATGGCCAGTACGTCACCAATGCCATTAAGCGTTGCAGCCCCAATCGCTGAGAACGCATTTTCGAGGGTAAAGTAGGCTGAAATATTACCTACAAACGCGCCTAGAAAAACACCAAAGGCAACCCTATTACCAAGCAGAAGCGCAAACGCTAGCATAACCCCCGATGGGATCCATACAGGCGTTACATTGCCCGGTTCGATGGCAAAATGCTGGCTTAACATAGCGCCTAAAACATAACTAAACGCTACCACTATGGTTAGCGGCACTATCGAAATATGCGTAAAAGAAAATGTATTTTCTGAGTTCAATCTATGCCGTTCCCTGTTGTACTACTCGGCTGTCGACAACCACAAACTGACGTTACTTTAAGCGTAGCACAGGAAATTAAAAGAGCAGGAAATTTGTATAGTTTACGCGTGTTTAGCACAGACAATAACGGCTTTATCAGTCGGCAGTAGTTCCGTCAGCCATCATAAATACTTTTCAATTTTATCATCTGAGATATAGAAGTATCGCAACAAGTCATTTAAGGTGAAGTGTGACTTGCTGGTGTAACCTGCTGGCGTGACCTGCTGGTGTAACCTGCTCTAGAGATCCTGAATCTATTTATAGCAGTCATTTTCTAAAACCTAAATCGCACTAATTAAGTCTATTTAACGCATCAATTAGGAGAAATAGATGGGCCTAGAAACATCAAAATATCGCCGTGACATGGGGACGCTTGGTGTTCTTTTTATTGTGGTCAATGGACTTATTGGCGCAGGTATTTTTGGATTGCCTGAGGCACTCCATGCCGCAGTGGGCACGTTTTCCCCCTGGCTGCTGCTAATTGGTGGCATATTGGTGATGGCAATCGTCATTTGCTTTGCTGAACTCACAAAACTGACCGAACGTTCCGGTGGCCCACAACGCTACGTCGGTGATGCTTTTGGTGATTATCCAGGGTTTGTTGTGGGGTGGACGTTTTTCGCTGCGCGTTTGATTAGCCAAGGTGCAAATGTATTAGTGCTAGTGGCTTATGCTGCAGCGTTGTGGCCCGTTGTGGGGCAAGGGGCTCCCAAAATAGCACTTATCGTCGCAGTATTAGGTGGTATCACATTTATCAACGTGATTGGTATCAAACGCGTTGTTGCCGTATTGGGAGCCATGACCTTGTTAAAGCTACTCCCTCTACTGGTGCTCATGTTCGTTGGCATAGGTGCAGTGTCGAGTCAGGGGCCAGTTGCGCTACCGGAATTTACCGCTGTCGAAGGGATCGCCTTAGCGGCACTGTATGCCTTTGTTGGTTTTGAAAATGCGACCATACCCGCCGGCGAAACCAAAGATCCAAAACACTCCATGCCACGCGCCCTACTACTCGGCATAGCAGTAGTCACTATGATTTATTTCGGCCTGCAGTGGGCCTATAGCCATAGCGTAGTTGCAGGAACATCACCATCTGCACCGCTAACATCTCTCGCGGGTGAATATGGCGGCGATGTTGGTGCTATGCTCATTGCTGCAACCATAGTAATCAGCGTTCTAGCCAACCTCACCGCAGGGCATACGTCGGCAAGCCGAATGCCACCGGCACTCGCTGACGATGGATTGTTGCCTGATTGGTTCGGTAAAGTGTCTCGCTGGGGCACGCCCGCGAACTCAATCGTTTTTTATGGTGTTGGAGCCGTTATTTTCTCGTTGTGGGATAACTTTTTAGCCCTTGCTGCTGTCAGTACCTTAGCGCGCATATTGGCATATGTTGGTTCGATTATAGCTTTACCTAAACTGCGAAAACGTGCAGGAATGCCAGCCATTACCCTCCCTCTCCTATTTGCGGCCCCCATTGCGCTAACATTAAGCGTATGGGCAGCCACGCAAACTAACAGCACGCAATGGCAAGCGCTCGGTGGGTTTGCGTTAGTGGGAAGCCTGTTATTTTTTGCTGCTCGCAGAAAAAGAAGTAATGATTAATTTCATTGTTTAGCAGCCTTTTTTAGCGGTTGTACTACGCTAGTAGTAACAAAAACAGGTTTCTACTCTCTACACGCGGTGAAAAAGCAAAAAACGCAACTTAAGACGTACTTCATCATATTGGTCGTCGTTTTCCTCTCGGAAGCGGTTGTGATGTCTTTGTTGTCGTTCTTTACCTTTAGCAGCAGCCTATTTGAAGCTTTTTTAGACTCAGCATTACTCACACTGATTGTTGCCCCTATTATTTATCATTTTCTGATAAACCGTTTGGTCAGTTCCAACAGAGCATTAGTCGATGAACTTGCGCAACAAGTCGAAAGTCTGAATGTCGCAGCCCTAGTCTCTGAGACAGACAAAAATGGTGTTATTACCTATGTGAACGATAAATTCTGTGAGCTATCGGGCTATTCCGAAAAAGAGCTGATCGGTAAAACGCACCAACTGATCAATTCACGCAAGCACCCCGTAGAATTCTTTCAAAACATGTGGCAAACCATATTGTCTGGCGGAGTTTGGCGAGGAGAGGTATGTAATCGCCAAAAGAATGGAGAATTATATTGGGTTGAATCTACCGTCTTTCCCAAATATGACGCAAAAGGTGAAATCGTGGGGTTTGTGTCAATTCGCCTAGACGTTACCGAACAAAAAGATACAAAGCTTCAATTAAAAGAGGCTCTGGCAAAATCTGAGGCTCTGGCGAAGGCTAAGTCTCAATTTCTAGCCACCATGTCGCATGAAATTAGAACTCCCATGAATGGCATCATCGCGATGTCCGAGTTACTGGGGAAAACAAACCTGACGCCAGAGCAAAATTCAATGTTGTCGACCATTAGAGCCAGCGGCAACAACCTTCTCGTGATTATTAATGACGTTCTTGATTTCTCAAAAATTGAAGCGGGAAAGCTAGCATTAGATCTTCATGAGTTTTCTCTCGAGGTTTTAATCAACGACTTACTGTTTCTGTTTTCTTCTCAAGCATCGCAAAAAAATATCGATATTCAAAAACACCTATCATCGGCGATACACGATAACTTCGTGGGAGACTCAACACGGCTTATTCAGATCCTGTCAAATTTTATGTCCAATGCTATCAAGTTTACAGAACCTAATGGCAAGGTAACTTTCACGTTGCTATCAAACGAGATTGAGGAAACCAAGAGTGAATTAACATTTACGATAAAAGATAATGGAATTGGTATACCACAAGAGCAACAGGAGAATTTGTTTACTGAATTTACCCAAGCCGACAGTTCAATATCGAGAAAATACGGTGGTACAGGGTTAGGTTTGGCCATTTGCGCCAGATTAGCGACGCTAATGGATGCATCAATAGACATCAAAAGCGAACTGAATGTAGGTACTGAAATATCGTTAACTCTCACGTTAAACAAAGCTGAGCATACGCCATTACAACAAGATACTTCCCTAGCCGATGATGTTGAAGACGCGCATTGTGCCGAAATGTATCCGCACCGCATTCTCGTAGCCGAAGACAGCCTTATCAATCAAGAGATTGCGATTCTTATGTTCCAAACGTTGGGTTATGAATGTGACGTAGTGATTAATGGCAAAGAGATGATTGACGCGTGTACAGGCGAGCAGGGCTGCCCGTACAGTATTATATTTACTGATATTATGATGCCTGAGGTAGACGGCATAGAGGCGACCATTGCGTTAAAAGCGGCACTCGGTGAATCATGCCCGCCTATCATTGCAATGACCGCAAATGTATTGCCAGAAGATCAGGAAAAGTACCGCCAAGTCGGTATGGTTGATTTTGTCCCCAAGCCCATGCAATTGCAGAAAATCAAACTAACTTTGATGCAACACGGACGCACTGTTTAGTGATTTAAACGTCGATTCAGTTTAATGTATTGCGGCCTATATCAAATAGCCATTAAGGAAAGTGAGCTTGAAAAAGAAATTGATTTTAATGCTGAGAATATCGCTTTTGGCTATCGGTATCGGTTCACTTGCTTTTGTACCCTGGACATTCATACTGGCTTGGCTTTCTCCTCTACCCGATACAGTACAGCAACAGGTAGAAAAGGTATTTGATTACGAACTGGATGGCATCATTGTTTACGTTGACCGGCCTGATGCAAAACCACAACTGTTCACAGCAGGTTGGAAAAACAGAGAGAATAAAACTCCAGCAGACCCTAACGCCTTATTCAAAATTGCCAGTATCAGCAAACTATACATCGCCGTAGCGGCTACTAAATTGATTGCTGAGGAACGATTGTCATTGGATACCACACTGGCTTCATTCTTTCCTGAATATGCCGTTCGAATAGAAAACTCAAACGCCATAACACTACAGATGATGATTGGCCACACGAGCGGCTTAACCAACTACACCGATCATCCAGACTATCCGTGGAGTGATTTGTACAAACATACTGACGAGGTTGTGCAGCTGATACTCGACCAACCAGCTTACTTTAGCCCTGGCAGCGACTATGGCTACTCTAATACCAACTATTATTTTCTCGGTCGGATTTTAGACAATACACTCGGCTATAGCCATCATCGCTATATTCGCGAACAGATAGTCGAACCTCTGGGCCTGCTAGACACCTACAGCTTATTAAATGAAGTAAACCCAGATGATGTCACCAGTGGTTACTTTGTTGGCTTTGAGCCCGATCTTAAGATGAATAATCATGTGCATGCTGGCGGCTCAATGATTGCCACTGCGAGTGATGTGGGCGTATTTATCCGTGCGCTGAATAATGGCGCACTGCTGTCTGAGAAAGAGCAAGCAATATACAACAGTCTATATCCGCTTGGTCACACAGGCTCACTGCCAGGTTATTCTAGCCAAGCGTGGTACCACCCCAATATTGATACTGTCGTAGTCCAACTCGTTAACACCGGCGGCGGTATGACTTGGAGCTTTACAGAACTTATGTATAGCCGCATCGTCGATATTATTACCGAACAAGCGGCTAACCAGTAATAGAACAAATCGAATCAACAGCGCAGTGCTGTTCTATTCCAATTAACATTTACCCTTGTTGAAGCCATCCAACGATATTCGACATTAAGGCTGTTTTTGCGACTAATTCTGTCACAGGTCCCATGGCCATTATGGGTATTAAGCCGACAAGGTAAGCAGGATAAAAACGCTTTTTATTTATCCAATCGAAGAGCATCCCCCCAAAAAGGAATAGTAGCATCACAAGTGACACAACGATTGCGCCCTCTACCTCTAGCACAAGTGCAATGCGTCCTACGCCAGGCGTCCCAATTGACAATGTAGCCGCAAACATTAAACGACGATGCCACTCTGTCTTCTTGCGCATCAGCAAACCCAAGCCAATAAGAAAACCAAAAACGAGTAGGTTTAGCCAGTCAAGCGCAAGGAAGAACTCTGGCGTGAAAAACGGTGGAGTGCGCCCTACCACCACGGTGTAAGGTAAAAATACGGCACCACTTACTAACATCCAAAGGGCTAAACCTGCCCCTACACGCCCCATGACGCGGTGATTGCTTAACTTATTTGAATAGATAGAGTATGTTTGACTAAGGTATAACGCCAACCAAGCCATAAAGGTGAGTGCATGAAGATGAACCCACCAAGGTGAATCAAAAGTAGAACGGCCTGTTAGGATAAATAAAACAAACCCCATAATCACCACTGCAGCATAGGCAATAGCGGTGAAAAAGAAAAATGTTGCCTCTTTACGTTCGGCCACGGCAGTCATGTAGTTCTCCTTTTTTGCATACAGCATAGTAGAGAGACTGACATACGCCAATTTCATGAAACATCGAAATATATTAGCTAGAGTGGCAAATGCCAGCCAACGTATGCGCTATATCTCTGCAGAAACGTTCAGCGTCATTGCACGAGTGCCCTATCATTTTTTCAACACTAAGGCTCCTTATTGAATCTCAGGAACTAATTACAATCCGCTCTTTTTAAGCTTCACATTTTTAACATGATCCCATTTGCAAAGTGTTCTGCTTGCGCTAAAAAGCGAACGATTTGACAACACCTTATAAGAAAATTAATAGAACATAAGCCCTAGCAAGTCACGAATGTAACCCACATTACTCTGAACAGAAATTAGGAGATTAATAATGAAAATATGCCTTACTCTTATTACAACCTTAATCGTGTTAATTGGCTGCGGGCAAATGGAGCAAACCCATACCGAACAGCAAAAAACGCCAGAACATATTCAAAACACTATCAACAAGAATGAAATAAATGAAATTCTAGACCGTTACAAGCAACAGTATGGCTTTATGGGCAGTGTCGCCATACGCCAAAATGACGAGCTCGTGTATACATATGTCACGGGATATAGCGATTATGAAAATAACAAACTCGCAACAGTCAATACGAAATACCGGATAGGTTCAATTACTAAGTCCTACACTGCGGTATTGATACTGATGGCAGTCGAAGATGCAAAACTATCTTTAAACCATACGCTTAGCTCCTTTTTCCCACAAATAGTTAATGCTGACAAAATAACCATACAGCAAATGCTAGACCACAGCAGTGGTATTCCTAGTTACACAAAAGAAGACAGTTTTAGAGACATTTACAGTGTTGGTATAACTGAAGAAAGCATGATCAACTTCATTCATTCATTAGGTAGTGAGTTTGAGCCTGGAACAAACACGTCATACAGTAATTCTAACTATTACTTGCTAACGTTGATCTTAGAAAGAGTTTTTGGTCAGTCCTACTCCGAACTTATTGAAAACAAAATATCAGCGCCACTGGCATTGCAAAGAACTTATCATGGCGACTCGCTTTCCGGAGAAAGAGATGAGGCCTTTTCCTATCACAATGAAAATGAAATCGTACGTTATGAAGAGGCACACCCCTCTGTATTAGCGGGGGCTGGTGGTATCGTTTCCACACCGACAGAATTGGCAAAATTTTACGTTGCACTTTTTGAGGGAGAGATCATCGCTCCAAGTACGCTAAGTACTATGTTAGAGATGAACAATAACTTTGGCTTAGGTATCCAAGCCATGGGATACGCAGGCAAAACAAGCTATGGTCACAGAGGCCGGATTGATGAATTTAATTCTCTCGCTTTATATAACCCTGAAGAGAAACTAAGCATCGCCATCATAGATAATTCTAGCTTCAGTGAAGTTCCCGCTATAGCAAAGGATATTCTTCATTCATATTTTTCAGACATCAGCGTTCCTATTTCTGAAGAGGAACTAGAAAAGTTCGTCGGAGTGTATAAATCTCTAAACCCCAATGAGCATGATACTGTGTTCGAAAAAGAAGGTAACAAGCTCATACTGGTTATCGCTAACGAATATAGAAATGAATTAATCTACAAAGGTAATAACACTTTCCTCTTTGATCAGTCCTACGCCCCCTCTTTTGATTTTATATTTTCAGAGGATGGGAAAAAGTTTAAACATAAGCCCAATGGCGAATACCGAGCCATTAAACAGTGATTACAAACCTTTCTATACAAGATAAAAAAAGCGAACCTAGATTGGTTCGCTTTTGGGGGTCTATGTCTTCAAAATATTACTTACTTTTACAGTCTAAATCGTAATAAGTTACTCACCATCCCCACGATACATATCCATACTTGGGCATGAACAGATCAGGTTGCGGTCACCATAGACATCATCAATACGGTTTACGCTAGGCCAGAACTTATTCTTCGCTACAGCAGGAACAGGGTATGCTGCGAGCATACGATCATAACCGCGCTCCCAGTTAGGGTCGCAAATATCAGCCAGCGTATGCGGCGCATTGTGCAATGGGTTGTCTGTTGCATCCCACTCACCGCTTTCCACTTTAGCGATTTCCTCACGAATGTGGATCATAGCTTCAATGAAACGATCCAGTTCAACCTGAGCTTCTGATTCAGTAGGCTCGATCATCAGCGTACCCGCAACTGGGAAACTCATAGTAGGCGCGTGGAATCCGTAGTCATTTAAACGTTTTGCAATATCCATTTCTGAAACGCCTGACGCTTCTTTAAGTGGGCGCAAATCGATAATACACTCATGCGCGACGCGACCGTTACGGCCCTTATACAATACCGGATAATGCCCCTCTAGTTTCTTAGCAACATAGTTAGCGTTAAGAATGGCTACTTCTGTAGCTTTCTTGAGGCCTTCGCCGCCCATCATTTTGATGTACATATAGCTAATCGGCAAAATCGAGGCACTGCCCCAAGGCGCAGCAGATACCGCACCATTGCCTTCACCAGTAGTGTCTAGATTAACTACCGTATGGTTTGGTAGGAACGGTTGCAAATGTTTCTTCACGCCGATTGGCCCCATGCCAGGACCACCACCACCGTGGGGAATACAGAAGGTTTTATGCAAGTTCAAGTGGGATACATCAGCACCAATATAACCAGGAGAAGTAATACCCACTTGCGCATTCATGTTGGCACCATCAAGGTAAACCTGACCGCCGTGTTCATGCACAATTTCACAAATCTCACGAATGGTTTCTTCATAAACACCGTGTGTTGATGGGTATGTGATCATTGCACAAGACAAATTATCAGCAACATCGGCAGCCTTCTTACGCAGGTCATCAAGATCCACGTTACCGTCTTTGTCACAGTTAACCACGACCACTTTCAAGCTTACCATTTGAGCCGATGCTGGGTTTGTACCATGGGCAGAGCTTGGGATCAGACACACGTTACGGTGACCTTCACCACGGCTAACATGATAACGCTGAATCGCCAATAGGCCTGCATATTCGCCTTGAGCCCCCGAATTCGGTTGCATGGATAATGCGTCGTAACCGGTGATATTGATCAACCAATCACTCAACTCATTGATCATGTCAGCATAGCCTTGCGCCTGCTCGATTGGTGCAAATGGGTGCAGATTACTGAACTCTGGCCACGTGATCGGGATCATTTCCGCGGTAGCGTTCAACTTCATGGTACAAGAGCCCAATGAAATCATTGAATGATTTAAGGCCAGATCTTTGTTCTCTAAACTCTTGATATAACGCAGCATTTCAGTTTCAGAATGATACTGATTGAATACATCATGCGTTAAAATCTCTGACGTACGTAGCAACTCTGATGGGATAGACACCGAACCCTGTGTGGTTACTTCAGCATCCAATTGCTCAATATCAAGTCCATGTCCTTCACCTAACAGCACATCAAAAAGAGCCACGATGTCTTCGCGAGTTGTGGTTTCATCTACGGTGATGCCCACAGCATTAGTTAGATCGGCACGTAAGTTGATGCCTTTAGCACGCGCACGGTCAAGCACCGCTTGCTTGTTGTCAACTACCACGCTGATAGTGTCAAACCATGTGCTGTGCATTAAACCGACTTCTTTCTGGCTTAAGCCTTTGGCTATGATATCTGCCATTCGGTGGATGCGTTCCGCAATAGTTTTTAACCCTTGAGGACCGTGATAAACCGCATAGAAAGAGGCAATATTAGCGAGTAATACCTGAGCTGTACAAATATTGGAGTTCGCCTTTTCACGACGAATATGTTGCTCGCGAGTTTGCAACGCCATACGCAACGCTGGATTACCGCGCGTATCTTTACTTACGCCAATGATTCGGCCTGGTAATGAACGCTTATATTCGTCACGAGTCGCAAAAAATGCTGCGTGCGGACCGCCATAGCCCATCGGTACACCAAAACGTTGCGCACTGCCGAACACCACATCTGCGCCCATTTCACCCGGTGATTTAAGCAATACCAAGCTCATAATATCAGCTGCTACCGCCACAATACCCTTTTTGCTTTGCACTGCACTGATGAGATCAGAAATATCAGTGACTTCACCCGTTGTACTCGGGTACTGCAGTAACGCGCCAAACACGTCAACATCAACAACGCTCTCAGGGGCGCCTGTAACCACTTCAAACCCAAACATCTCAGCGCGCGTCTTCACAACGTCAATCGTTTGTGGATGCACATTATCTGCAACAAAGAAGGTATTACACTTCTTATTTTTACTTACTCGTTTGGCTAGCGCTAACGCTTCAGCTGCTGCAGTTGCTTCGTCCAACAATGAGGCAGAGGCCAGAGGTAGACCGGTTAGGTCAATCGTGACCTGCTGGAAGTTAAGAATAGCTTCAAGGCGACCTTGCGCAATTTCAGGCTGATAAGGCGTATACGCTGTATACCAACCTGGATTTTCAAGCACGTTACGCAAGATAACATTCGGTAGGTGCGTACCGGTATAACCCATACCGATAAAAGAACGAAACACCTGATTCTTGCTAGCAACCGCTTTCAATTGTGATAACGCATCCACTTCGCTTTCAGCTACGCCAACATTTAACGGTTCTGGCAAGCGAATACCCGCAGGTACTGTTTGCTCGATTAAGTCATCTAAAGATGTTGCACCAATGGTTTCTAGCATGTGTGCAATTTCTTGTTGGCCGGGTCCGATGTGGCGTCTAACGAAGTCCTGAGGTTGCTCTAGTTGAGCCAAGGTCTGTGTAGTGTTTGACATAGTCTGGTACTGGTTTTAACTCGCAATGGATAAAAACGCACCGCGTACATACGCGGTGCCATTAATAAGAATGATGAGACAATCGATCAATCGTCTTCGATGCTGGCTTCATAACCTTCAGCATCCAACAGTGATTCAACTTCACTGGCGTCTTCCGCTTTAATTTTGAACATCCAACCGTCACCAAATGGGTCTGAATTCACCAATTCAGGTGAATCTTCTAACTCTTCATTTACCGCAACGATTTCACCACTGATCGGCGCGTATACATCAGAAGCCGCTTTAACTGATTCAGCGACAACAATGTCATCACCCGTGCTGACTTCATCGCCCACATCCGGTAGTTCAACAAACACCATGTCACCTAATAGGTCTTGGGCATGCTCTGTAATACCAACAGTAAATACACCGTCACGTTCTGGGCGAACCCACTCATGAGTAGCGGTATAACGAAGCTCTTTTGGAATGTTGCTCATAATCGTTCCTGCTTTGAATTTTAGTTATCAGTTAAAACACTTTTGCCATTGCGAACAAAACTGGGTTTCACTACATTTACTGTAACCCACTTTTTACGCATTTCCACTTCAACGGTGTCACCCACAGTTGCAGGAACACGCGCCATCGCAATTGAATGTCCAAGGGTTGGTGAAAACGTTCCCGAGGTAATTACACCTTCGCCAGCATCACAACGCACTGCTAAACCGCTGCGTAATACACCTTTCTCTTTCATGACCAAGCCTACAAGCTTGTCTGTACCTTGCGCTTTTTGTTGCTCTAGCGCTTTACGACCCACGAAATCTCGGTCTTCAGGCTCCCAAGTAATGGTCCAGCCCATGTTAGCCGCCAGTGGTGATACGGTTTCATCCATATCTTGACCGTATAGGTTCATACCCGCTTCAAGGCGCAAGGTATCACGAGCACCAAGACCACAAGGTTTAACGCCGGCATCTAACAATTGTTGCCACAGCGACACAGCATCTGTCTTATTAACGATGATTTCATAGCCGGCTTCGCCGGTGTATCCGGTTGTGGCGATGAATAAATCTTCTGCTTGCACGCCAAAAAACGGCTTCATCCCCGCAACCGCTTCTTTTTGAGCCGTTGAGAATACCTGCTGCGCCTTTTCTTTAGCGTTCGGCCCTTGAACCGCAATCATGGCAAATTCATCACGCGCATTGATACTCACATCGAACCCTTCAGCCTGCTTGTTCAACCAGTTCATGTCTTTTTCGCGGGTTGCTGAGTTAACCACTACGCGGTAGTTGGTTTCATCAAAATGATAAACAATCAAATCATCGACAACGCCACCCTCTTCATTCAGCATGCCCGAATAAAGTGCTTTGCCTTTTACCGTCAATTTCGCCACATCATTTGCCAACAAATGACGCAGATAGGCTTTTGCATCTTTGCCTTGTACGTCCACAATGGTCATGTGCGAAACGTCAAACATTCCTGCATCCTGCCTGACAGCGTGATGTTCTTCGATTTGCGAGCCGTAATTGATGGGCATATCCCAGCCAAAGAAATCGACCATTTTGGCACCTAGGTCGCAGTGAGCTTGGTAAAGCGCAGTTTGCTTATTCATGGTTAGCGTTGTTTGTCTGTTAGTTTGAATGATTACTGAGTATAGAAAGCGGATCTGCGACAAACAAATTTGAAATTTAAATCAATACATTTATATTTCTTATAACTTAAGCAAAACTCATTTAATAATATAATCATGAAACAGCTCTCAATGGATGCTTTACGTACCTTCGTCACAATTATTAACCAAGGAGGGTTTGCCAGAGCTGGCGATGTATTGGGGCGTTCACAGCCAGCAATCAGTTTACAGATCAAAAAGTTAGAATCGCAATTGGATCTCAAACTGTTTAGTAAGGTAGGACAACGTTATCAGCCGACCAATAGCGGCAATTGGCTATATAAGAAGGCTACTGAAATACTCGCATTGAATGATGAAGTGTTTCGTTTCAGTGACCAAGATCCGCTCAGAGGCCGCATGCGCTTGGGTATTCCCAGTGAGTTTGCTTCTATATTGCTGCCATCGATTATTGGTGAATTTTCCGCGCAATACCCCGATGTAGCATTGGAGGTCACATCTTCGTTGAGTAAAAACTTACTCAGTCAACAACAGCGAGATGCCTTCGATGTCGTATTAGCGCTCACCGACGATACGATGGCAGAAAAAGCCGATTATCATGTGCAAGATGAACTGGTATGGATCGGCACTCGCGGGCAACAACCGGATCAAGCACAAATTTCATTGGTATTAGCCCCTGAAGGCTGCATCTACCGAAGCCGTGTGATTGAGCGATTAAAACAACAAACCGTTCCGTGGCGCATAACCTACACCAACGCTGATTTAAGTGGTCTTAGTGCGGCGATGGCACAGGGGATGGGCATTACCGCATTGGCGAGGCGCAGTGTGCCGAGAAACCTCAGTGTGATACAAAAGCCTAATTTGCCGAATCTAGGCCGCGTCAATATTTGCCTGTTCGATTTCGCTAAACAACGAGAGCAAGCCAACCAAGCTGCAATCAGCCGAACATTAGTGCAATTTATCGCGGGTCGACTGCCACGATCTTGAAAAACTTGAGAAATTTGTAAACTGGCGTAAGCTGGGATTGTTGGAGTTGTATATCGGCTATGGATTGGTCCTTTCACTTAACAGGAATAATTATGACGTTTAAACACACACTATCAAAAACAGCTTGTTTAGCAGCTATTGTTGGATTGGGTTTTGTTGGTAACGCAACTGCAGATGACCACGAAGAAACTTATTCAACTGAAGCATACTGCCTATTACAAAAGGAAAATGTTGATCCGCGTTATATAGAAGCATACGCTGATCGCCTTGGTTTGGTGCCTTCTCGCAAAACCTGTCGTTCATTTCTAGAATTTGCAGAATCTGTAACACCTAAGGCTTGGGACTACCCACAAGGCCGTCCATACCCGGGCAGTGTGATCCGTCTAACTAAAGATCAAATTGAGAAAATTAAAGCTGCTAAAAACAGCGACAAATAATTATCTCTTGCACCGCGCACTGTCGGTGCGCGGTTACTCTCTTAAGCTTCCTAATCGAACCGATTGCTGATTTAACGCATTCCCTTCAATATCAAAAGCCGTCATCGTGATAGTGGTATCGCCAACCGGCGTTTGCCAATCAATTTTCACTGTTCCAAAATTTGCCTGACGGTGAACGCTTCCCTTCCTGAAGCTATTTACCTCATTGACCTCATTGTACTCATCGGTTAAACCACTCGCGGTAAAGTCCCACATTGGATACGGCACAGCACTACCCAATTGCCCTGCATCGACCGACACTTCGGTTAAATGCCGGTCACCACTAAGAAATATCACACCACTGGCATCCGTTTCATCAATCAGCTTAAATAACTTCTCGCGTTCATGCGGCATATTGCCCCAGGTTTCCCATGCATGTTCATAGGCTACAACCTGCACACTGCTGATGATAAAACGAAGATCAGCGGGTTGGCGCAGTTGCACTTCCAACCAACGCCACTGTTGTTCACCTAACATAGAGCGAGAGGTATCTGAGGTTGGTAAGAAAGGGCCCTTATTGGGCGGTCGGCCGTCGTCGCGTTTATCAATTCGGTCACGGTGATAACGGGTATCAAGCATGATCACCTGAACACGACGGACCTCATCAGCAAAGACGCGGGTGTTATAAACACCGGCCCGCTGACGTATGGGAGCATCCTCGGCAAAGTCAAAAAATGCCATAAACGCCTGTTGACTGGCATCCTTTAGAAGAAACTCTTTACCGCCATCATTTAAGCCAAAATCGTGGTCATCCCAGGTCGCCATAATTGGAACCTTGCGCCTAAACGCGTCAAACTCTGAATGAGCGGCTAACCGTTGATAGGCTGCAGTAATAAGTGCTGGATCCGATATGGAAACCGAATGTGATTCCCCCTGCTCATCAATCCAAGCATCCGCATACACATTGTCACCAATAAACAAAAACAGTTCGGGCTCTGTGTCAGCGATAGAGTTCCAAATCGGTTGGGGTTGTCGGTCTTTGGCACAAGAGCCTACGGCAAAGTGAGTAAGGCCCTTAGGCCAGTGGGGTTCAGCAAGCACATTACAAGTACTCAGTATGCTCACGAGTGCTACAACAAGGCGCATAGTATGACTCCCACGTTGGGCCTAAGACGAAAAAATATGGTTTATATTAGCCGTTCTTCAATTCACTAAATTGTTCAAAAGCCAACATTGCATCAGCAGCATACATCAATGAAGGACCACCGCCCATGTAAATCGCCATACCTAAAGTTTCTTCTATTTCTTCTCTGGTCGCGCCTAAATCCACCAAGGCTTTGACATGAAATCCAATACAGCCATCACAGCGAGTGGAAATACCGATCGCAAGCGCGATCAGTTCTTTGGTTTTTTTATCCAATACTCCATCGGCAGTGGCAGCTTTTGCCATTGCCGAAAAACCTTGCATGGTATCGCTGATATCTGAACGCAATGCCTTCAGGTTTGATGATATGCGATGTGTAATGTCTGGATAAGATTTGCTCACGGATATACCCTCTTTTAATTTAGTACTTGTCGATTCAAACAACTAACACTATATTAGTTAAATCTAATATAAATTCAATAATTTCGATTCTAAACGCTATGTTATTTGCAGAAAAGTCTGATGCTATGATTGACAATACACAACAAGCTGAACGCTTATTGAAGGTATTGGCCAATCAACATCGCTTAAGAATTTTATGCTGTTTGCTACAAGGCGAAAAAACAGCCGGAGAACTTGAGGAAGCTTCAGACTTGGCGCAGTCAGCCGCCTCACAGCATTTAGCCAAGTTACGTAAAGAAGGGATCGTACATTGTCAACGTCGAGGACAAAAGGTGTATTATCAACTGGTCAACATAGAGGCTCATGCGATTTTAACCACCTTGTACCTTGCCTACTGCAAAGAATAAGCAACATCTAATACAGGAGATAACCATGCAGGTTGAAAACGTATCAGTGGATACCGTAAAAGAATGGGTGGACAACGGTGACGCCATCCTTATTGATGTCAGAGAACCTAACGAATTTAAGCAAGTCCACATTCCGGGTGCCACTTTGCTACCTTTAGGCAGTATCACGGCCAGTGACTTACCTAATGTAGACGAAAAAATTGTTATCTATTGCCTCAAGGGCGGAAGAGGCAGCCAAGCCTGTGTAAAAGTCGCAACGGAAGGCAAGGCAACTGTATTCAATCTTGAAGGTGGCATCGAAGCGTGGGTTAAGGCTGGGTTACCCGTCAATCAAGACGCGTAATTCGAATTAGAGTTTCACACCTAGGCGAACGCTATTGTTGTGGTAAGGTATAGCCACCTTAACATTGCAGGGTCGCTCATGAAATCCACAGCAATAGCATTAGTCACTTTATTTTTTTCACTGTCAGCCATTTGCGCACCGGGAGCCTCAGCGCCTGAGCGCGATGGGGATGAAGGCAAAGGTCCTTATTCTCAACTGATCCTTCGCGGCGCTACCGTTATCACAGGTGAAGGTGCTCCGCCACAAGGGCCGGTTGATATCGTCATCGAAAACGATCGCATAGTCGATATTGTCAGTGTTGGTCACCCAGGCGTGCCAGTAGTCGCCAGCCGTCCAGCACTTGCCAAAGGCGGTGTCGAAGTGGATGTTTCCGGACACTATGTGCTACCTGGCTTTATTGACATGCACGGCCATATTGGTGGTTCAGCCGATAATATCCCCGCAGAGTACGTATTTAAACTATGGTTAGCGCATGGCATCACCACTGTGCGCGAGCCCGGCAGTTTTAATGGTCTCGATTGGGTGATGGATCATGTTAAACGCAGCGAACAAAATAGCATTGTCGCGCCCCGCATCATTCCTTATCTTGGCTTTGGTATGGGATATGACAAGCCCATTTCTACCGCTAAACGGGCCCGTGATTGGATCAAATTTGCAGCCAAGAAAGGCGCAAAGGGCGTCAAATTTTTTGGCGCATCGCCCGACATTATGCGTGCAGCGCTTGATGAAGCGCAGAAGCAATCGATAGGCACTATGATGCACCATGCACAATTGAATGTGATGAGCATGAATGCGCTTGATTCAGCACAGCTCGGTCTAACGACCATGGAACATTGGTATGGGTTACCTGAGGCATTGTTCGATGATGAAATCATTCAAGACTATCCGGTTGATTATAACTATAACGATGAACAACACCGTTTTGCCGAAGCTGGCCGGTTGTGGCTGCAAGCGGCAGAGCCGGGAAGTGAAAAGTGGAATAGCGTTCGCGATGAACTTATCTCACTCGATTTTACCATTAATCCAACCATGACCATTTATGAAGCCAGCCGTGACCTGATGCGAGAGCGCTTCGCAGAATGGCATGATGAATATACTCTGCCAACTCTGTGGGACTTCTTTACTCCTAGCCGCTATGCGCACGGCTCGTATTGGTTTGATTGGACGACGCAGCACGAGATTGATTGGAAACACAACTTCCAGCGCTGGATGAGCTTTCTCAACGATTATAAAAATCATGGGGGCCGTGTCACTACAGGATCGGATTCTGGTTATATTTATAAAATCTATGGCTTCGGCTACGTGCGCGAACTGGAACTCTTGCAAGAAGCCGGCTTCCACCCGCTGGAAGTGATCCAAGCTGCCACATTAAATGGTGCAGAAGCCCTAGGTTTAGACGCTGATATTGGATCTATCCGGATCGGTAAAAAAGCTGACTTCGTTGTGGTAAAAGAAAACCCACTGCAGAACTTCAAAGTGTTGTACGGTACAGGGCATTTTAAACTCAATGAGCACAATGAACCGATACAAACAAACGGCGTCGTGTATACCGTGAAAGACGGCATAGTCTATGATGCACAACAACTACTATCGGATGTAAGAACAATGGTAGAACAGGCCAAGCAGGCAGAAAACTAAGCGCCCATTGCTTGTTGTATTAGCATACGTTTGGCTGTGGGTAACTTATCCGCAGCCGACATGCCCAAACCCCGTACCAGCTTTTGCAGCGGATCATTGCCAGCAAACAGACGTTTAAAGCCTTCCATGGTTGCAATCATTTTCACTGCTTCACTTTTACGTGCTCGTTCAAAATGCCTTAATGGCTGTATCTTGCCCAGTTGGGACTTATCCAGATTTTTTAACGCTTGTGCAAGCGCTATGCTGTCTTGAAAGCCTAGGTTGACACCCTGCCCCGCCAGTGGGTGGATGGTATGAGCAGCATCGCCAATGACGACTGCGCGGTGAGACACCCATTTACGCACATAGCGCATGGTAAGCGGTATACACATGCGCTTATTTAGCAATTCACATGTGCCGAGCTGCATATCCAATGTCGTCGCTAGCTGCTGACAAAAAATGTCATCCGTCAACGCCATCAACATGTCAGCACGGGATGTGTCTTGCGACCACACAATAGAGCACTGATGCGGATCGTTTAACGGCAGAAAAGCCAATGGACCAAACGCCGTAAACGCCTGCCGAGCAGTTTTCTGATGGGGTAATTGCGTATGTATGGTTGCCACAATAGCGCTGTGATCATAGTGCCAATGCGTCATGGGCAACTGCAATGTGCGTCTAACCACAGACTGCGCGCCGTCAGCACCAACAACCAACGCTGTTGAGATCACATCACCGTCTTGTGAAGTCAATACCGCACAAGGTTCCGTTATGTTGATCGTAGATAATGCAAAGTTGTCAATAATGCGCACATTTGATTGCTGACTGACAACACTAAGCAAGGCATTAATGATATTTTGATTTTCAACTATGGTTCCGAGAACATCATGTGATGTTTCCGTTGCTGCGAAATGAATGTTCGCAAAGCTATCTTTTTCCCACACGTGCATGTCGGTATAACCACACGTGCGCAACAGATCGACATGTGGCCATGCGCCTACCTCATCGAGCATTTGCTGCGATGCAATATTGAGTGCCGACACCCGACTATCTGCAACAGTAGGAAGCGATCTAGCGATAGGATCGCGATTGATCAACGCAATTGATAAGCCGCTATCGGATAATTGTGCTGCGAGGGCTAAGCCAACCATGCCCGCCCCGACAATAGTAATATCGGCACTAATCAAAACGATACCCCATCGCGCGACGCGCAAAGGCCTGTTTCATTGGTGACATCATATTCATAGCGGTTAAACCTATGTTCCGCCCAACTACGAATGGCCAGTATAAATTGGAAAAGCAACGAACCAATGTGTCGGTACTGTTCATGATCAGTTTTCTATCTGCATCCCGTTTGTCTGCGTAGCTACTCATACAGCGCCAATCTGCAAGCTGTTCACTTGGTGTTTCATTTAATATCGACACCAGATCCATTACATCTCGCAGACCTAAATTAAATCCTTGGCCTGCAATTGGATGCAACGTTTGCGCAGCGTTACCAATCACCACGCTGCGGTGCTGATGTACTGTTTCACTGTAGCGTAGGCTTAAAGGATAACTGTCACGTTTACCAACGCGAATACAACGCCCATGATGATGCCCAACCATCCCCTCAAGTTCACGCCTAAAAAATGTTTCATCATTCATTAAGCGTTGATTGTAGTCGCTGTTTTGTCTATCTACCGTCCAAACAAGCGAGTAGTAACCACCACTTTTATCATCGGTTTCTGAGAACTCTAGCGGTAACAGCGCAACCGGCCCCTGTGCAGTAAATCGCTCATAGGCCCAATGCTCATGCGGTTGGTTAAACACCACATTGGCTATGATCGCATCTTGTCCATAATCTTGATGATGGTCGCAAAAACCTAACTGTGACTTAAATGGCGAACGCCCCCCATCCGCTAACACGAGCAGCTTCGTTTGCAAGGTCTCACCAGTGTTTAAACTCAGTGAGTGTCCCTGCTCATGGCTAACAATAGAACTGATCTCAGATGGGCAATACAACGACACACGTCCATCGTTGCTATCAATATTGTGTTCTAAAGCCTGTAACAGATTGCGACCGAGTAACTGCAGTGGCGCAACAACACCGAGGTGATCAGTAGCAAAATCATCGGCACTGAGGAAGCATTTACCCGCAAATCCTCGATCTGACACCTGAATATGTTCAATGCTGCAGCAATTTACACGCGTGAGTGTGTGCGGAATATCAGAGACCAAATCGAGCAAATAACTAAACGTCGTCGCACCTAGTGCTAAACTACGACTATCAAATGCAGGATGACTGTCATGCTTAATAGCATGCGGTTCAATCAATGCTACCGATAAATCGGTATATTTATGCAATGCCAGCGCAAGAGACACGCCCACAATGCCAGCCCCGACAATTGTTACATCTACGCGGGGTACATTATGCTGAACGTCACTGTGTTGCTGTAATGAGCGCGTTTTAGCCACGTTGAATAAGCGCCTCAATGTCTTTTATAGTTTTGGGCACACCGCTTGTTAAGACTTCATGCCCACCGTCTGTGATGACGATATTATCTTCGATGCGTATGCCAATACCTTGATATTGATCAGGCACTTGTGTTGTTGGGCCGAAATAAAGTCCTGGCTCAACTGTCAGCACCATACCGGGTGTAAGCGGTCGGTCGCTACCTTGGATTTTATAATCGCCCACATCATGCACATCTAGCCCTAGATAATGGCCAAGGCCATGCATAAAATAGGCTTGATAAGCCTTTTCTTGGATCAATGTATCTCGCTCACCGTGTAAAATTCCAAGCGATATCAACCCGTCTACAAGCACGTTTAAACACGCTGTCATTGCGGCTGATAGCGTGCTTCCTGGCACCAGCTTTTGCATCGCGGCAAGCTGCGCATCCAACACAATCTGGTAAACCTCGGCTTGGGCCTCAGTAAACTTGCCGTTGACCGGAAAGGTTCGGGTAATATCAGCCGCATAACCGCCGTATTCAGCACCTGCGTCGATTAACACTAAATCTCCTGGCGTAAGCGGGTCGGAATTTTCGGTATAGTGCAAAATGCACGCGTTTTCACCACTGCCAACAATCGTATTGTACGCTGCGTGCCGCGCACCGTTATGGGCAAACTCATGTAATATAGCGGCTTCTAGTTGATACTCGTATTTGAATTTAGTGACTTCACGCATCGCACGGCAATGTGCGTCAACGCTGATGTCAGCAGCTTTGCGCATTAACGTTAATTCTTCTGCCTGCTTGAACAAGCGCATCTCGTGCAGTAGTGGTCGTACGTCAACAATATGTTTAGGCGCTATTTTACTTTGCTTTGGCGCTTGTCGCAGTTTTGCCAAGACTTCCAGAACCATTTCATCCGCTTGGTCATTATGACCCAAGGCAAAATACAAATAATCATGACCATCGACTAAATCATGTAATGCCCATGGTAACTGCTCAAGCGTGCAACTATCATCAAAAAGAAACTGTTCTCTCGCTACATCAGGCCCTACTCTGCGTCCATGCCATATTTCGGCCAACTCTTCCTTTTCCAGACACGCTATCAGACTAAACTCGCCCTCAAAAGCCTGACTGTTCGAGAGCAATAACCACGCATCAGGCTCGTGAAAACCGCTTAAATACCAGAAGTCGCTATCCTGACGAAACAAGTACTCTGTATCGTTGCTGCGTGTTTTAAGATGGGCTGCTGGGACTACACATACGCTGTTATCAGGTAACTGTTCTAATAACCGACGTCGTCTTTGCGCAAATACACCTTTATCCAACATTGCTTTCTCGCTTAATGAACCGTTGGCGGTGCCTGGCTATCATCCAATGGCGAATGACCCAACTCACTAAAGCACAACATGGTGGAAACCCGAATATACTCCTGTACTTCAAAGAGCGCTTTCTCCGACTCTTCGTCTTCAGTCATCGCATCTTCAAGTTTGACGATTTCAGCAAAATCTTCCAACGCTTCTTTCACATCGGCAGAGCAATTGGTTAGGTCGTTTTGGTGTAAGCCAAACCCTGTCATAAAGCCTTGTACATAGTTGATCAAAGCCGAGCCTCTTTCGTTAATTGGCGCCGCATCATCAGGCAGCATTAAGGTGAGCGCGAAGTCTCCGTCTACCATTTGCTGACTCGTTTTATCAAATAACGTTTGTAGTGCGTCTGCTACTTCAGGTGCCATCGGCTCGCCTGCGTTAAACATATCCGCGATGGCTGGCTGCCATTCTCTATCACTCAGAGACATACCACCAGCCATCATGCCACACAGGATACCTTGCAGCTCTGCCGCATCGGCTGTCACGTTATTACGCCCCAACAGTGCCGACAAGGTTTCATAATTTAATTCGTTCAAGAAGCTTCACCCAGCTATAAATTTCCTTGATATGCTAGCAAAAATTTCATCTAACTGCCCATCAGAAATATGATCTACTTCCTACTTATGGGCGTTTGCGATACCCTATCACGTCGGATATTGATTCAATCAATGTCTCCTGGAGTATTTGCCAGTTCATTCATGTCCCTGGCCGATGCTTTTTACCAAGGAAGTTGATTCCACTGCTTTTGTGCAAGCTCGGCTCGGATCGAGAAGCCTGCGGCAGTGATGACACTTCCGCCCTGAACTTTCGGTTCACGGGCGAAAATGAACAGCGGTACTTTGGGAGACGCCATTCAGTTAACAGGAAAAAAATGGCTGTTATTAATTTTGGTTCGATCAACATTGATCACGTATATCAGGTTGATCACTTTGTTCAGCCCGGTGAGACTTTAGCTTCTCATCACTATCAACAGTTGTTAGGTGGAAAAGGGGCTAATCAATCTATTGCACTAGCGAAAGCGGGTGCTGAAGTTAAACATGTAGGGCGCATTAACAATAATGACGCGCACATCAAGCAAACGCTGATCAAGCACGGCATCGATTGCAAACATGTTCAATGTACTGATACGCCTTCAGGCCACGCGATTATTCAGGTAACACCATCGGGCGAAAACGCCATCGTGTTGTTTGGCGGTGCTAACCAAGAGCTTGATAGCAAGACGGTGATGGCCGCCTTAGATAGCGTCAAGTCGACCGATTGGGTACTCACTCAGAATGAAACGTCAGCTATCGAAGATGCCTTACAACAAGCAAAAGAAAAAGGCTTGAAAGTCGCTTTTAACCCTGCCCCAATGACAGAGTCAGTAAAGTCTTTGCCATTAAACTGTATCGACTTACTTATAGTGAATGAAGTAGAGGCTGCTGAATTTGCTGGCACTAGCGACATGGCTGAGATGGAAGCATACTTCCATGAACACTGGCAACATGGTGAGGTTATCATCACATTGGGCAAGCAAGGCGTGGTTATGCTCAGAAAAGGGCAGAAAATTGAAGTCCCCGCGTTTGTAGTGGATGCAATTGACACGACAGCAGCAGGCGATACCTTCATCGGCTATTTCTTAGCAGCTTATGCCGGCCATAGCGACGCCAAACAAGCATTAACAAGAGGCTGTGCAGCATCCGCATTAGCAGTCACCGTCGAAGGTGCGGCACAATCAATTCCTGATGTAGAAAAAGTAAATCGTTTTCTAGCAAAACATAGCTAGGTTTTAACACTGGACACACACAATGGCAGAAAAAATAATTCTAGATACGGACCCGGGTATTGATGATGCAATGGCAATCTTCTTTGCATTTCAATCTGCGGACATAGAAGTACTTGGTTTAACCACAGTTTTCGGTAACGTGCCTGTTACCATGGCGGCAAGAAACGCCGTCACGTTATGTGATTTGGCCGGTCAAGATATCCCGGTAACGCAAGGTGTTGGTATGCCATGGGTAGGACCAGAATCGACCTATGCGCATTTCGTGCACGGTGACGATGGATTCGGCAATATCCAATTCCCAGCATCCGATAAGCCGCTTGATCCGCGCAGCTCTGCACAGTTTATCGTAGACACAGTACGCGCAAACCCAGGCGAAGTAACCCTTGTCGCAATAGGACCGTTAGGAAACCTTGCTTTGGCTCTGCGTCTTGATCCGGAATTACCGAAACTGGTCAAAAGCGTCAAGATCATGGGCGGCGCAGCCTTTGTTCGCGGTAACGTTACACCAGTAGCAGAAGCAAATATCTGGAATGATGCATTTGCGGCCGATATTGTGTTCTCTGCCGATTGGGATATCACGATGTTTGGTTTAGATGTCACCAATAACGTACCTTTTGATCCAAGCTTTATGGACATATTGGCTGAGAAAAACCCCAAATTGGGCGGTTTCGTGCAGCAATCATCTCAGTTCTACACTGATTTCTACTCACAAAATCGAGACGACCGAGTGTGCTTCTTCCATGACGCATTCCCGCTCGCCTATATGATTGATGAGAGCTTATTCGAGATCACCGAAGGCCATATTAGAGTCGCCACTGACCCACTGAATCGCGGTCAAACGGCTGTTGCACCTGAGGGTACTACTGCAAGTCCGTTGTGGTTAGATGCGAAGAAGATAAAAGTGGCCACGGGTGTTGATCACGCTCGTTTAACGCAACTTTTCATCGATACATACGCAAAATAAGTCTTTGAATAAAGAACTTAAGAGAGCATTACGTGCCCAGTACCGAGCAGCACGTAATGCTCTCACTGCAGATCAACAGTCGCATGCGGCACAGCAGTTATGTTTACAATTTACGCAGGCTATTCAACTTCAGTCTGAACAGCATGTTGGCGTCTACATTGCCAACGATGGTGAACTCAGTCTTAGTGCCGTTATTACGCAATGCTGGGCAAAGGGTATCAATACTTATTTACCCGTTTTGAACACCCAACAAGATGGCTTTCTCTATTTCATTCATTATCATCAAGATAGCCCAATGCAAATCAATCGCTTTGGTATCCCCGAACCGGAATTTGATAAAAACAGCTGCATCACCGTTGAAAACATTGATGTTTTGCTGATGCCCTTAGTTGCATTCGATACACAAGGCAAACGACTCGGTATGGGAGGCGGCTTCTATGACAGAACGTTAGCAGAGCTCGGCCAAAGCAATAAACCTTCACTTATAGGGATTGCACATGATTGCCAAGAAAGCGAATACATTCCTGATGAGCCTTGGGACATTCCGTTAAACCATATCCTTACACCTACTCGCTTTCTCACTTTTTAACAATATTGCACAAAAAATCATCCTCAACGGCTCTTATCTAACGTCAAGATAGGCTACACTTACGCCCCATTCTATAGTGTTCAATACATGGAACCTGCAATGAACCAAGACGATAAAAAGAAGGCAGTGGCAGCTGCTGCAGTATCTTACATCACCGATGACAGTATTATTGGTGTAGGAACAGGCTCTACGGTAAACCATTTCATCGACGCGCTAGCACCGATTAAACACAAAATTCGTGGCGCAGTATCAAGTTCAGATGCGTCTACTGCCAAGCTACGGTTACTTGGTATCGACGTGATGGATCTCAATGCAGTTGATGACTTAGACATCTATGTTGACGGTGCCGATGAAATCACCGAGCACAAACATATGATTAAAGGCGGTGGCGCTGCGCTGACACGGGAAAAAATCGTCGCAGCAGTGGCCAAACGCTTCATCTGTATCATTGACGACACTAAACAAGTACCTATTCTGGGTAAATTTCCACTGCCGGTAGAAGTGATCCCCATGGCACGCTCATATGTTGCCAGAGAAATCGTCAAGCTTGGTGGTGATCCGGTGTATCGTCAGAATGTCATCACAGATAATGGCAATGTGATTTTAGATGTCCACAACATGACAATACTTAATCCACCTGAGCTAGAAGAGAAAATTAATAACATCGTTGGTGTAGTCACCAACGGCTTATTCGCGCATCGTGGCGCAGATATAGTGCTAGTAGGCGGAGAAAATGGCGTAGAAACGCTTAAATAACGCAAATAGTGCTTTTTATTTAATGAGACATCTGGTATTTTCCAGTCTCTTTTAGACGTCTAGATGTCTCTTAAATAACGAATTGCAAGAGAGCCGATCACCATGAGTAAAGTTTCACTGCCCAAAGAAAAGATTAAAATTCTATTGCTAGAAGGGCTACACCCAAGTGCCGTCGAGACACTTGAAAGTAACGGCTATCACAATATCGAGAGCCTAAAAACGTCTTTACCTGAAGATGAGCTGATTGAAAAAATTAAAGACGTTCACTTTATCGGTATTCGTTCACGTACCCAATTGACGCAAAAGGTTATCGATGCGGCCAATAAATTGGTTGCCGTCGGGTGTTTTTGTATCGGTACGAATCAGGTCGACTTAACGGCGACTCAAGCACGCGGTATTCCGGTTTTTAACGCACCTTTTTCCAACACACGTTCGGTTGCAGAGCTTGTATTAGGGCAAATTATTTTGCTCCTTCGTGGCATCCCTGAAAAGAATGCAAAAGCGCACCGTGGTGAGTGGCTGAAAAGTGCTATAGGCAGCTTTGAAGCGCGTGGCAAGACCTTAGGGATCATTGGCTATGGGCATATTGGTACCCAACTAAGTATCTTAGCCGAGCATTTAGGTATGCGTGTACAATTCTTCGATATTGAAGATAAGTTGGTACTAGGCAACTCAACTCAAGTGAAAAGTTTGAAGAAGCTGCTCAATACATCAGACGTTGTGACCTTGCATGTGCCCGAAACCCAGCAAACCATGAATATGATTGGGGAAAAAGAGCTGTCAGAAATGAAAGACGGCGCCATTTTGATCAATGCAGCACGTGGCACCATTATAGATATCGACGCCCTTGTTAATACACTAAACAATAAAAAACTCAGTGGCGCGGCGATTGACGTTTTCCCTGTAGAGCCTAAATCAAACGACGAAGAGTTTGAGTCTCCTCTTCGTGCCTTTGATAATGTTATTCTTACTCCTCATGTTGGCGGCAGCACGCAGGAAGCTCAAGAAAACATTGGTATCGAAGTCGCGGGCAAGTTAGCGAAATACAGCGATAATGGCTCGACCCTTTCAGCGGTTAACTTCCCTGAAGTATCGTTACCGGCGCATACTGATACGTCACGCCTATTGCATATCCACGTCAACCGTCCTGGCGTACTGACCCAAATTAACCAAGCGTTCGCTGATAAAGGGATAAACATTCTCGCTCAGTACCTACAAACGAACGATAAGATAGGTTATGTCGTTATTGACGTTGAGGCAGATAGAGCACTTGAAGCCTTCAGCGAGATGGAGAAGATTGAAGGTACTATCAAAGCGCGTGTTCTTCATTAACGATGACAGATACGATCCTACCTTTTTAATATACGGTTAAAAGGTCGCTTCGTTATATCGAGAGGATCAGTACAAATAAAAAAGGAGAGCGATGCTCTCCTTTTTTATTTACTCAACCGTGCTTAGAAAAAGCTATACACCAAGGTCACTGCAGTTTCAGTGTCGAGGTTATCAACGCCGTCTGCAACGTCGCTGTTGTGGTCTAATTTAAGCGACAATTTCATCGACAACGCACCACTAATGGTTGCTGTCAGTGCCGATTCTGCTCGCGACTTGGTATTGTCTGAGCCGATTTCAGTACTGAATGTTTGGGTAAACTTGGCAGTGTCTGAAATCATCCATTTGTAATTGAATGCACCACGTAAAATGACGCTATCAAGATCTTCACCGTCTTGGCTTTCTGCGAATGAATAACCTGGACCCACACTGTAATCAAAGCTGCTGGTATCATCTTCCCATAGCTTTTGGTTCCAACCACCGGCTACAGTCGCCTGATATTTAAAGTTACTGAATCGGTCATCTTCATAAGAACTAAAAGCAAACAAACGATGATCGGGGTTTTCTAGTTTGTAATTTCCCTGCGCCGATGCGAAGAATTTTTGCGCAGACGTTTGATCGACTTCTTCACCCAGAGCATTCGTAATTTGATCTTGCTTGTAGAGCCCTTCAATTAGATATTCATTGCTCCACTGTTCTAACTCTTGCTTTGCGTTTAAACCCGCGCTTGCAGATGTCGTTTCTGTATTACCCGTTGTAAAAATGAAGCCAAACTCTCCATCCATAGTGAAAGTTTTAGCGTCCTTTGCTACCGCATTAAATGATGCAAGTAGCGCTGTTGCGATAAGCAATTTTTTCATGTGTTTTCCTTTATGTCGCAATACAAGATCTTAGTCAGTACGTCCCGCCGCAAAAGCGGTTCACTTAAGTGTGTTAAAAGAACTGGTAAACTAATGCCACTGAGGTTTCAGTATCCAAGCTCTTCTTATCAGCATCATTTACGCTGCTGTTGTAATTCATAATAAACGATAACTTCATCGCCAAAGAGTCCATTATCTTAGCAGAAATGGACGTTTCTGAGCGTGAACGAGTACTCGCATCATTGGCCTCGGCACTCAAAAACTGACGTAGTTTCGCCACTTCAGACAACTGATGTTTATATTCCACTGACGCGCGCAATATAAACCCATGTTTGTCTTCGTCAACATCACCATCGTGCTCAATGGCCACGCCATAACCAGGGCCTATGCTATAACGAAATTGGTAGTTGTCTTCATTTATCGCTTTTTGCGCCCAGCCAGCCGCGATAGCCGCTTGGTATTTATAAGCACTAAAACGGTTATTGTCGTACTCTCCAAACACAAACAAACGGTTATCCGGATCATTTAGCTTATAATCCATTTGCGCCGTTGCATACATACGCTGAGCCGTCACATCCGTCTGATTACCTTCGTCGGTTGCGACAGTGCTTTCTTTATACAGCAACTCAACTCGGTATTGGTTACTCCAATTCACCGTTTCTTGAGAAGCGTCCAAGGCACCTTTAATGCTAGAAGTGTTGGTGTTGCCTGATGCGATGAGAAAGCCAAACTCGCCATCCATTTCAAACGCTTCTTCTATGTCAGCATCATATTGGATCTCGAAATCCCCCTCATACAAGGATTCCATAATATCAACTCGCGCTAGCGCGGAATTGCAGGCAAAACACCACGCCCCCAAAATAATGAGATTATACTTCATGTAAAACGTCTTCTTAGCTTAAAAGTGCACTTGCAATGCGTGCTGTATCGCGGTTTGTCATGTCGATAATCGATGAAATAGTATCATCATCCAATCCGAGCGCGGGTTGCGTATCATCAGCCCATAGTTTTATCGCTTGGTATTTTTGCTTATTGCTTTGCCACTCCGTTAGCTGTGCGGCAAACGTCATAATGGCTACGTCGGTATCCTGATCAACACGCGCAGTATTATGCATTTGTGCAATGGGATAATAGATGGGTAGTGGTAGCTTCCAGCGCTCTAAAATTGCTCCACTGCATTGCGCAAACACAAATCCCAAAACCTGACGTTGACGTTGCCAGGGCACTCCGCTAGTACTCTTGGCTACAATTTCTGCATACTTTTCAGGCGCATTCTTAGCAATTACTAATTCAGCCAAGCCCTGTAAAATCCCCATTGCAAAGAAACGCTCTGACGCACGCTTTTTTAATGCCATGGCTGTATTCTTAGCTGCCATGCCGCAATACACTGAATTGTGCCAGTGATTATTCATATCAACGAGACTGTTATCGAAGTGTTTAAACGCTAATGACGCGGTTTCAGCCATTACAATGTTGTACAATGCTTCACCACCGATGACACTTATTGCCTTAGTAACCGATTCAATCTGACTAGGGAATCGAAACAATGCACTGTTAGCCAAACGCAATACTTTTCCACTGAGGTTTGCATCAATGGATATCATACGAGCAATATCGTCTAGATCATGTTTGCCATCATCTAACATTCCACGCAACTTCGTACAAACTTCTGGCATGGTAAATGACTCGGATGCGGAGTCAGCAAAAGATTCGATCGACATGTAGTACCCCAATGCAAGTGTTGCGGCAATTATAGACACATTAGCCTTATGAATTAAGGTTTTTTTCCGTTTATCTCGCTATATTCAACGTTTTTCGAGTCGACTTAATCCGAAGATTTTGCTGAGTCAAACATATCGACTTGAATGGGCGTCTCAGAATCAATTTCCTTTGCTTTTCTCAACTGTGCCCTTGCTCTTCGTTTACAGTTCTCAATGATTATTTTGCGTGCTGCATCTGATATTTTTGCCCAGTAAAGTCGTTCCTCTCGACTTCTAAAGCAGCCTTTGCAAAACCCTTTTGCATTAACCTCACACACACCAATGCACGGACTGGGTACCGAAAACATTTCGATCTGCTGCAATTGTGGGTTTGGCTTTGGCGAACTCATCTTCTATTCATCGCGCAATGTGTCCGTCGACACAGCGCTCACTGTTAACCGTTGACGAATAATACCTAACCACCTCCTAACTCCACAATCCTTCTATTACTCAATTCATCAAAGATCAAATGTATAAGGCTCTAAAGTAAAGTTTCATTTAATTAATGTAAAACCCACTTGACACCAACAGAAAGGAAAGCTAGCCTTACACAAAGTCAAGTTAAGCTTACTTTCATTATTCAAGGAGAATGTCATGGTAAATACAGAAAATAACACTTTAGATCAGCGTATGCGCAAGGGTAATCGCGGAATCTTCATATGGACGAGTGCGTGGGTTATTACATTGGCTATTGTCGCGTTTGGCCCCAAATTTTTGTGGGACTTCGCGCCAAACTTCAGCCTTATCGCAATCGCCATCAATTTATTTATGGGTTATCGCATGATCATTGCACACAAACATCACTTAGATGGCATGGATGAGTTGCAACGTCGCATTCATTTCAATGCAATGGCGATATCGTTGGGAGTAAGCATGGTATTTGGGGCTATATATGGCTTATTAGAGCCGGTTCGCCTCATTAGCTTTCCACCCAGCCCTTCCAACATATTATTCGTCATGGGAATTAGTTACATAATCAGTGTGTTTATCGGGATTAGGAAGTACCAATGAAAAACAGACTTAAGGTGCTACGCGCAGAGCGAAGCTGGACTCAAGCCGATTTAGCGAAGGCCCTAGACGTTAGCCGTCAAACTATCAATGCAATTGAGACGGGAAAATTTGACCCCAGTTTACCGCTGGCATTTAAGGCCTCTCGGGTATTTGGCTGTGCCATTGAGGAGATATTTGACGATGAACAAGAGTACAGTCAGTAGAAATACCCAATCTTAATTAGGCTATCGATTCAAGATATCTAACATGAGTCGTGCACAAAAAAGCCAGCGTAAAGCTGGCTTTTTAATAGGTTCTTTGAATTAACGCTTCTTCGCTTTCGGGTTTGGCATATCAGTGATGCTACCCTCGAAGATTTCTGACGCAAGGCCAATGGATTCATTCAATGTTGGGTGCGCGTGGATCGTCAATGCAACATCTTCCGCATCGGCGCCCATTTCGATGGCTAAACCAATTTCACCTAACATTTCGCCCGCATTGGTACCCACAATGGCACCACCAATCACGCGGCCAGAATCTTTGTCAAAGATCATTTTAGTTAAACCGTCAGTTGCCGCAGATGCGATTGCGCGACCTGAAGCCGCCCACGGGAACGACGCGGTTTCATAATTGATACCTTGTTCTTTGGCTTCTTTTTCTGTTAAACCAACCCAAGCAACTTCTGGCTCAGTGTAGGCAACTGAAGGAATACAACGCGGATCAAAGTAATGCTTCTTACCTGCAATCACTTCTGCTGCTACATGGCCCTCATGAACCGCTTTGTGCGCCAACATCGGTTGACCAACCACATCACCAATAGCGTGAATGTGAGCTACGTTAGTGCGCATTTGTTTATCAACGTTGATAAAGCCGCGTTCGTCAACATTTACGCCAGCTTTTTCCGCATCAATTAACTTACCGTTTGGTCTACGGCCTACAGCAACCAAAACCTTGTCATAACGCACGGGTTCTGCCGGCGCTTGTTTACCTTCAAATGAAACATACAGACCATCTTTCTTCGCTTCTACCGCGGTTACTTTGGTCTCTAGCATAACGTTAAACTTGTTTTTAAGTGTCTTGGTGTACACTTTTACAATGTCTTTGTCTGCCGCAGGGATCAATTGGTCCAAGAACTCAACAACGTCGATTTGAGCACCGAGTGCATTGTATACCGTACCCATTTCAAGGCCGATAATGCCGCCACCGAGTACCAACATTTTCTCAGGGATATCAGCCATCTCTAACGCGCCGGTTGAATCAATTACGCGTGGATCGTCTGCTGGAATAAATGGTAATGATACTGGCTCAGAGCCTGCTGCGATAATCGCATGTTCAAAGGTAATCGTTGTTTTACCATCTTTACCTTCAACCTCAAGGGTATTCGCACCGGTGAACTTACCATAGCCTTGTACATGTTTTACTTTGCGCATCTTAGACATGCCAGCCAGGCCTTTGGTCAACTGACCCACAACACTGTCTTTCCAAGCGCGGATCTTATCGAGATCGAACGTCGGCTCACCGAAGGTCACACCGTGTGCAGATAGATGTTTCGCTTCTTGAATAACCTTTGCTACGTGCAATAGCGCTTTCGACGGGATACAACCCACATTCAAACAAACGCCACCAAGGGTTGCACGGGCATCAACCAACACCGCATCTAACCCTAAGTCCGCAGCACGGAACGCAGCTGAATACCCACCAGGGCCTGCGCCTAAGACTACTACCTGAGTTTTTATTTCGCTCATTACGACCTCAAATTAAGTTCAAATCTACAAGCCATCGACTATGGCTTCTGTATGCGCAGATTCTAATGTTCTGCGCATCTGAGTGCAAAAATAATCGGCAAATTATTCAATAAATTCGCGCTTTTGCGGGTTTTACAGCAATATTTGACGTAAATCGCCAAGAACATTACTTAAGTGCACAGCAAATCGCGCTGCGACCGCGCCGTCAATAACACGATGGTCGTAAGACAGCGACAATGGCAACATTAAGCGCGGCTCAAATTCTTTGCCATTCCATTTCGGCTTCATTTCACTTTTCGATACACCCAATATGGCGACGTCTGGCGCATTTACAATAGGTGTAAACGCGGTTCCGCCGATACCGCCTAAGCTCGAAATAGTGAAACAACTACCTTGCATATCAGCCGCTTTCAACTTGCCATCGCGTGCTTTGATACTGATCTCTGTCAATTCACGCGAAAGCTCTAAGATGCCTTTCTTATCCACATCTCTCACCACTGGCACAACCAGGCCTCCCGGCGTGTCCACCGCGATACCAATGTGGTAGTACTTTTTCTGGATCAATGAATCCCCAGATTCTGATAGCGACGTATTGAAGACAGGATAAGTTTTTAATGCGTCAGCACAGGCTTTCATCATAAACACCAGTGGTGTAATTTTAACCCCTAGCTTGCGCTTCTCTGCAATCGCATTCTGCTCTTTGCGGAACGCTTCCAAGTCAGTGATATCAGCTTCTTCAAACTGAGTCACGTGAGGAATGGTTACCCAGTTGCGATGCAAGTTTGGTCCAGAAAGCTTCTGAATGCGCGTTAATGGCACTTCCTCAACGTCACCAAATTTACTGAAGTCAACTTTAGGTGGCGCAAGTACTTGCAAGCCGCCGCCACCCGAGGTCACATTGGCCCCAGGGGTCAACTTAGGGCGTGACAATTCATACTTCACATAAGATTGCACATCTTCTTTTAAGATACGACTTTTCGCCCCCGTGCCATTCACTTGGGTTAAATCGACACCAAACTCTCGGGCCATTCGGCGCACCGACGGCGAGGCGTGCACTTTACCTGACTTAGGCTTTTCACCCGCTGACGGGTGATGTGGCACTGGTGGTGGTTTTGGTGCAGAGGCCGCCACTTCGTTTACTTCAGTTTTCGGCGCTTCACTCTGAGGCACAGAAGTAGTCTGTGCAGTCGCTGCAGCAGCAGACACTTCCAACATTAGCACCAATGTTCCTTGTGACACTTTGTCACCTACCGCAACCTTTAACGATTGGATAGTGCCAGCTTGAGGGGCCGGGACATCCATAGTCGCTTTATCGGTTTCTAATGTGATCAGGCCATCTTCTTCAGCGACGGTATCACCTTCTTTGACCAATACATCTATGACGTCAACATCTGTTGCACCACCAATGTCAGGCACGGTCACTTCAATAACACTGGAGCCTGCAGGTGAAGGCGCAGTAGATTGTGCAGCCGGTCCTGCGGGCTCGCTTAATACAGCAGACTCCGTAACACCAGACGCTTTAGTCGTCATGTCTAACACCACAGAGCCTTCAGACACTTTGTCGCCAACTTTCACTTTTAGCGACGTCACCACCCCAGCTTGCGGCGCAGGGACATCCATGGTCGCTTTATCAGTTTCTAATGTGATTAAGCCATCTTCTTCGGCAATTTCATCACCTTCTTTGACCAATACATCAATGATTTCTACATCAGTCGCGCCGCCAATATCCGGCACGGTTACTGTAAAGGTATTGCTGCCCCCAGCCTGTGGCGCAGCAGATGGCGCAGATGCAGGCTCTTCGACAGGAGTTGGTGCTGGTTCAGCAGGTGCAACCTCTGTGCTGCTGTCAGACGCGTCTAGCTCTGCTAACAAGTCACCTTGCTTAATTTTATCGCCCACTTTCACTTTCAACGATTTAAGCGTGCCGGCAAACGGGGCCGGGATGTCCATACTGGCTTTATCACTTTCAACCGTTACCAATGAACCATCGGCCTCAATGCTGTCGCCCTCGGCAGCACAGAGTTCGATAACTTCGACTTCATCGTCGCCAACATCAGGTACAAATACTTCTTTAATAGCCATTGCTTATTCTCCCTGTCAGCTTATGCGTAAAACGGATTCGGTTTATTCGCATCAATGCCCAATGCATCGGCTGCTTTTGCCAATGCTTTTGCATCTAGCGATCCCGCTTTATACAACTCATAAAGCGCAGCGTAAGCAATGTGTGCGCTATCAACTTCAAAGTGACGACGCAAGTTTGCTCGACTGTCTGAGCGACCGAAACCATCGGTTCCCAACACGCGATATGGCCCCGGCACAAAAGCACGCACTTGATCAGCGTAGTTTTTAATGTAATCCGTCGCCGCAATCGTTGGACCTGAAAACCCTTCTTCTAATGTTTCAGTAATATACGGCTTAGCCTGTTTCGCATCCGGTTTGAGCATATTGTCACGCTCAACATCATTGCCATTCCTGGCTAACTCGTTAAATGACGTGACGCTGTATACCTGACAAGCAACACCGTAATCATCATGTAAGATTTTGGCGGCTTCTTGAACTTGCAACAAGATAGTACCTGAGCCTAGCAGGTTGACTTGTTTCTTCGCATTGGCATTACCTAAACGCTCAAGCGGGTACATACCTTTAATAATGCCCTCTTCACATCCTTTTGGCATTTCAGGCTGAATATAGTTTTCATTCATGACTGTCAGGTAATAGAAAACATTTTCCTGGTTTTCTAGCATACGACGGATACCGTCTTGCACGATCACCGCAACTTCGTAACCAAATGTCGGATCATAGCTTATACAGTTCGGGATCAGGCCAGCTTGAATATGGCTATGGCCATCCTGATGCTGCAAACCTTCACCATTCAATGTTGTTCTGCCTGCGGTACCACCAACTAGGAAGCCACGGGTTTGCGAGTCACCTGCGGCCCAAGCCATATCACCAACACGCTGGAAACCAAACATGGAATAGTAGATATACACCGGTAACATCGGTAAATCATTCAATGAATATGACGTACCAGCGGCGACGAACGACGACATTGCACCCAATTCGTTAATACCTTCCTGCAATACTTGGCCTTTCTTATCTTCGCGATAATAGGCGACTTGGTCTTTATCTTGCGGAATGTATTTCTGGCCTGAGTTACTATAAATGCCCACTTGGCGGAACAAGCCTTCCATACCAAAGGTACGGGCTTCATCCGGAATAATTGGCACAACGCGCGGCCCAATTTGCTTATCTTTCAGCATAACCGTAAGCACGCGTACGAAGGCCATCGTAGTTGAAATTTCACGGTCTCCAGAGCCTTTTGTTACGGCCTCAAATGCCTTGATAGGCGGTGCTGGTAATTCTTCGCTGCTGTTTTCACGGCGTACCGGCATATAGCCATTTAGTGACTCACGGCGCGCGCGCAGATACTGCATTTCTGGGCTGTTTTCATCAAACTTGAAGTAATTCAGCTCAGCACAATCCTGATCACTTAATGGAATATTGAAGCGGTCACGGTATTGCTTAACCGATTCGGTATCCATCTTCTTAACGTTGTGAGCGATATTCTTACCCTCGCCGGCTTCACCAAGGCCGTAGCCTTTTACCGTCTTGGCCAAAATAACCTGCGGACGCCCTTGGGTTTCAGTGGCACGTTTATATGCTGCGTACACTTTCACTGGGTCATGACCACCACGATTCAATCGCCAAATGTCTTCATCCGACATATTGGCCACCATATCTTTCAGTTCAGGATACTTGCCGAAGAAATTGTCACGCGTGTAAGCGCCGCCTTTGGCTTTGTAGTTTTGGTATTCGCCGTCCACGGTCTCATTCATCACATCCAGCAGCTTGCCTGATGTATCACGCGCCAGTAACGGATCCCAATAACGACCCCAAATCACTTTGATCACTTCCCAGCCAGCGCCACGGAATGTGCCTTCTAGCTCTTGAATGATTTTGCCATTTCCACGTACAGGACCATCCAAACGTTGCAAATTACAGTTAATAACAAATGTCAGGTTGTCGAGGTTTTCACGTGAGGCCAGGCCAATTGCCCCCAAGCTCTCTGGCTCGTCCACCTCACCATCGCCCATAAAACACCACACACGCTGGTTTGAACAATCTTTTAAACCGCGATTGGTGAGATACTTTAAGAAACGCGCAAGATAGATGGCCTGCATCGGACCTAAGCCCATCGAAACCGTTGGGAACTGCCAGAAGTCCGGCATCAGTTTAGGGTGTGGATAGGACGAAACCCCTTTACCATCGACTTCTTGGCGGAACATATCAAGCTGATCGGCACTTAAACGACCTTCAATAAATGCACGTGAATAAATACCCGGTGAAACGTGACCTTGAACAAACAGGAAATCACCACCATTGTCGTCAGTCGGTGCCCTGAAGAAATGATTGAAGCCCACATCATAAAGCATTGCTGATGAAGCAAAACTTGAAATATGCCCGCCCAGTTCTAAATCTTTTTTAGAGCCACGTAGCACCATCATCAATGCGTTCCAGCGAATCGCGTTTCTGATTTTGGTCTCGATGGTCTGGTCGCCCGGCATTGTAGGTTCTTGACCCGCAGGGATGGTGTTGATGTATGCCGTAGTTGCGTCATACGGCAAATGCGCCCCATTACGACGTGCCTTTTCAATCAAAGACTCAAGTAAAAAGTGGGCACGCTCAACACCTTCATTTTCTAGAACCGACTCTAACGAATCGATCCATTCCTGTGTTTCTTGAGGGTCTTGGTCGTGCTGCATCATTTCTGACATGGTGCCGTCCTATCGTTTACTAACTATGTTAATCATTATCGAATAAGCCTAGTCCACTTACACATATTTGTGAGAGTGATTTAGGCGCTATTCCATCTCTATTCTTCTTAACGCACGCTGCATGCGCAGATCACGTTGATTTATCTTTAATAACGTAGCCTCAATAAAGGCTAGGTGAGTATTACTTGCGGTTCTTGCTAAATTTGGATCGCGCTTAGCAATCGCTGTTACAATTTTATGTCGCTGCTGTTTAATGTCGTCGTCCACATCCGGTTGCTGCGCCAACATTTCTAAGTTGCGTCGAATATTGTCGATCAACATTGATTGCATGGTACGCATTACATGCATCAACACCATGTTGTGTGATGCCTTCGCCATGGTTAGGTAAAAATCACCCAGCACCTGTGCTTGTCCTGCCTTGTCATCAGCAGCCGACGCATTCACCTTTTCAAGGGCCTGCTCTAACGCTAATACATCTTCCTTTTGACCACGCAACGCTGCGTAATACGCTGCCATTCCTTCTAGCGCATGACGAAACTCAAGCAAATCAAATTGCGTTTCAGGGCGTTGTGCCACTAACGCTAACAACGGATCTGTCATGGCAGAATTTAGTTTACGGTTTACAAACGTACCGCCGCCTTGTTTGCGCGTTACAAGCCCTTTTGCCTGCAAATTCTGAATCGCTTCACGCAGTGATGGACGAGATACTTCGAATTGTTGTGCAAGTTCACGCTCCGACGGTAGCTGCTCACCCGCTACCCACGATCCTTCCAGGATCATGCTTTCTAATCGTTCCGTGATCACATCAGAGATTTTCTGCCGCACTTGCAACATGCTCGCCGCCCACTTTATCTACACAAAAATGTTAAAATTTATACAACTTTTAGCCAATTGGTAATACCATTTAACCTATTGCTGCGTAAGTTTAGGCTACCCCATGCGTTAGGTAAATGTTTTTTCAATAAAAAAAGCGCCTTTGAAAGCGCTTTTTCTTTACAGATGAGACAAACAGGGGGGTTATGAAGAGATCCGACCTGATAGGTTTCGGGGCAGAATTTGCACCCTTTTGGGGGCTAGTTTATCTACAACCAGCCACCTAAGGTTAAAACGGAAATAACCATGACAATCAAAACCATATTACGTTTGGCTAAACGAACCAGTAATTGTGGCTCGCTTCCCCATTGATAGACATCTTCGCCACGCTCTTTGTCACCGGCATCTGAATCTTCTGCGGCATTAGACACTTTGCACAGTAATCGCTTGGCGCACACCTGCGTATCAAATAAATACCCTCCCCACACTGTAAGCGCTCGACCAAAATGGCCGACAAGTAAAAAGCCTAACGCGGTCATGCGCACAGGGAGCCAATCAATCCAATGCATCAATTGTTGAGTTGATACCGGCTCAACACCGCTATCGTCTGCGTTCTCCATAAAATGCTGCTGAGCATATTTTTGTAGGCTGATTGCAACAACATAAAACACTGCACCTGCTGCACCAAATAAAGCAAAGAACAGTACTATCGCGGCATAGTGAGTATAGTTTAGCCATACCAAATGCTGACCAAACGTGTCGGCATCTACTGCTTGGCCATGCTCATGGCCCAACGCTCGGGCGTGAAGTTCACATGCCATTGCATCTCCCCTATTGGCGGCATGTAAAAAACCTTTGTAAGCAGAGCGAACGTGGGGGCAACCAAGACACAAAAATAAAATTGCCGTATTAAACAGCAGCCCAAGAAAACCATGGCCTACAATCTCAGCCACAATATCAGTGAGAATAGCGGGGAGTAGACAAAACAAAAGCAAATAGAGCGCAGATGAGGTCGCTGTGAACCATTGGTTGTCATCTAACCACTTCACGTAACGCTCTACATGATATTCAGCACGCCATGCTTCCGTTTTCGTAGTTACACGTTCAATTAATAATGCAAAAAGCAAACTCAATAGCGTCATAACTTAATGTCCTAGTCCTTGTCGAAAGTAACCCCAATTGAAGTACGGGCCTGGATCTGTTTTTCGGCCTGGGGCGATATCATTATGCCCTACGATACGCCCTAACGTTATCGCGGGATAGGTTTTTCTTAGACACTGCGTTACCGATAGCAATGCAGCGTACTGTGATGGCGTGTAATCCGTTTCATCGGTGCCTTCCATCTCTATGCCAATCGAGTAGTCGTTGCACCTTGCTCGGCCTTGAAAGCTCGAAACACCGGCGTGCCATGCTCTTTTGGTGAAAGGTACAAACTGAATGATACTGCCACAACGGCGAATAAAAAGATGTGCAGACACGCGTAAGTGCGCGATTTCTGCAAAAAATGGATGTTTATTGGCGTCTAATGCCCCAGTAAACAAATCAATGACATCACGAGTACCAAACTGTTTGGGGGGCAACGAAATGTTATGGATCACCAGAAGTGATATCACTGTATCAGGTCGATCATCAGCGTGCGGCGACAGAATATGCTCACAGTCGCTAAGCCAACCATCCGCAATTTTCATCACTTTTGTCTCAATTCCCGTATAGTGTATTAAAGCATGACGTTTACAAGATAAAGATGCAACAACTACCCCCAACCAATCAAACAAATGATGGTGTTACTAAATGGATGGTCATTCTTGCATGGATTGCTGGCTTGGGACTTATTACGTTTGTCTTTGCCGAACTATTGGAACAGCAATTTAACCCCAATCAATCGCCAGACTCCTATCGACAAGCAGGAAGTATAGAGGTTCGACTCGTCCAAAACAGAGCTGGACACTATGTAGCCAGTGGTAGCATTAACCAACACCCTGTGGTTTTCCTCGTTGATACCGGCGCGACAGATGTCTCAATCCCAGCCCACTTAGCAGATAAGTTAGGACTGCTCGCTGGCCGGCGTGCCTATGCACAAACAGCCAATGGCGTCGTTCCGATTGCGGAAACACGCATTAACGAAATAGCCATAGGTGATATCAAATTGTTTGATGTCGAGGCAAATTTAAACCCCAGTATGCAAGGCAATGAAATATTGCTAGGAATGAGTTTTTTGCGACAAATAGAATTCACGCAAAAAGGTAACGAATTAATTTTACGTACATTATAATCGCGCCCCAGATTAGTTTTAGATAGAGATCGCACGACCTATGGAATTGCCTGATTACATCACTAACGATGATATTTCCCGTCTTGTCACTATAAGCCTAGAGGAAGATCTCGGTGGTATGGCGAACGCCGACAACGACATTACGGCTAACTTGATTAGCGAAAATACACAAGCATCAGCAACGCTTATCACGCGCGAAGACATGATTGTATGCGGCATTCCTTGGGCCAATGAAACGTTCAAACAAGTCGACCCCTCCTTGACCATTCATTGGCATGTGCAAGATGGTGATGTATTAGCGGCTAATCAACCTTTATTAGAAGTTAGTGGTAGCGCTCGTTCAATCCTTACTGCAGAACGCACGGTGATGAATTTCTTACAAACGCTCAGCAGTACTGCAACCCAAACCCATCGTTACGCCTCGTTGCTAAGCAAAACTGCCACCACGTTGCTGGATACTCGCAAAACCATTCCGTCATTGCGCATGCCACAAAAATACGCAGTGCTGTGTGGTGGCGGGAAAAACCACCGCCTAGGCCTATTCGATGCCTTTCTCATTAAAGAAAATCATATTGCCGCTTGCGGCAGTATTCAGCTTGCGGTCACCAAAGCCCGCGATATTGCACCGGGCAAGCCAGTAGAAGTGGAAGTTGAATCCATCGAAGAATTGACTCAAGCCTTAGAGGCAAAAGCCGATATCGTGATGTTAGACAATTTCCCATTGCATCAGATCCAGCAGGCAGTTGAGATCAATCAAGGGAAGTGTAAGCTTGAAGTGTCTGGCAATATTACTGACGAAGATTTGCAGTTGTTATCAGCGACGGGCGTAGACTATATTTCTAGTGGTGCACTAACAAAGCATGTAAATGCTATAGATTTATCGTTACGCTTATCCATGGGAAAGCCGCAATAAACAAGGCCTGTTGTGTTTGATAAACACAGGTATGCGTTTACATACTTGTCAGTTGCGCTAGTCCATCTATACTTTGAATCAAGTACCGAGGCGCGAAACCCGATAACGGCTTAGGTACCTTTTAAACTTTACAAACACAAAGCGTTAGACGGCGCGCGGAGATATACCATGAAAAACTCGATGACTAACAAAAAAGGTTTTACACTAATTGAATTGATGATCGTTGTTGCGATTATCGGTATTTTGGCAGCAATCGCATTGCCTGCGTACCAAAACTACACTAACAAAGCACGTTTCGCTGAGTTGACGAACGCGTCAGCAAGCGTTAAGTCACAGGTTGAAGTATGTGCACAATTAAACGGCGCGGTAGCAGGTTGTTCAGACGCTGCTAACGGTATCCCAGCGGCAATTTTAGCAGATGTGGGTGTACCAGGCGTATCAGTGACTGACGGTGTTATTACAATCTCAGCACCAACTGATGCAACAGGCGCATTGATCGGTGCCACATACATATTGAGACCTCAAGTACAAGCAGCGTCTGGCGTTGTTACTTGGCAAGAAGAGTGTGCACCAGCTGACCTATGCTAATTTAGCAGTCAGAAATGAATCAACAAAAGCCCAGGTAAACTGGGCTTTTGTGTTTAAACCAGCTAATAATTATAACAGTGCAGATTTCAACAAAACAGGTAGGCACGCATGGCTAAAGCATTAGACACCTTTACATACAACGGCGTAGATCGTCAGGGTAATGCTCGAAAAGGCGAAATCAGCGCCGGCTCAATTAAAGATGCGAAAAATTTACTTCGACGTCAGGGCATTTCCGCATCTAGGGTGAAAAAGCTCAGTAAGCCATTATTTGGCGGCAATAATAAGATTACTGCAGCTGATATTTGTGTTTTTTCTCGCCAAATAGCCACTATGCTAGGTGCGGGCGTTACATTAATCCAAAGTCTTGAAATGATTGGTCAAGGCCATGCCAAGCAATCCATGCGTAAAATGATTGGCGAAATCACACGTGACGTTCAAGCCGGTAAACCATTATCGAGTACATTGCGGGGACATCCAGAGTATTTTGACGATCTCTACTGCGATTTGGTTGAAACCGGAGAACAATCCGGTGCACTGGAAACCATCTACGACCGAATTGCGGTCTATATGGAAAAAGCCGAAGCGTTAAAATCGAAAATTAAAAAAGCCATGTTTTACCCAGTGGCCGTTATTGTGGTGGCATTTATTGTTACGACCATACTATTAATATTCGTTGTACCGCAGTTTGAAGAGATATTTTCCAGTTTCGGCGCAGAATTACCCGCCTTTACTCAGCTTGTATTAGCCATATCCCGCTTTGTTCAGGACTACGGAATTTATATTGCCATCGTCATGGGTGTATCTGGTTATGCCTTTATGCGAGCGCATAAGAAATCACTAGCCTTACGTGACAAAGTAGACAAAAAGATACTTACGATTCCGGTGATTGGGGAAATCCTCAAGAAAGCGGCCATCGCCCGTTTTACGCGTACCCTTTCAACAACTTTTGCAGCTGGTGTACCATTAATTGGCGCTCTAGAGTCAGCCGCGGGTGCTGCAGGTAACGCAGTATATCGAGATGCCATCTTATTTATCCGTAAAGAAGTCTCAGGTGGTTTACAAATGCATACTGCTATGCGAGCGACTGGCGTATTCCCCGATATGGTCAATCAGATGATAGCAATTGGTGAAGAGTCAGGTGCAGTCGATGACATGCTGAGTAAAATTGCGACAATTTATGAGGCTGAAGTTGACGACATGGTTGACGGTTTAACCAGCTTACTTGAACCCTTAATCATGGCAGTACTCGGCGTGGTTATTGGTGGCTTAATCGTAGCGATGTACCTACCAATCTTCCAGATGGGTAACGTTGTTTAATAAACTCTGGTAGGCTTAGCCAACTTTACTTTCAGGACGATTTTATGTCGGCGGTATTCGACCTTTTACAGCAGTCTACAGCGTTCTTCTTAACGCTCGTGTTCATAGTTAGTCTAATGGTAGGGAGCTTTCTAAACGTTGTTATCTATCGCCTCCCCGTTATGATGGAGCGGCGTTGGAAAGCTGAGTTTAATGACTACTTTCAGGCTGATCCTGATACGAAAACCGACACCGACTCTCCAGCTCAATTCAATCTGGTTAAGCCTGATTCAACCTGCCCAAAATGCGGGCATGCTATCCGCGCTTGGGAAAATATTCCGGTATTAAGCTGGCTATTTTTGCGCGGAAAATGTTCCAGCTGTAAAACCCCTATTAGCATTCGCTATCCTTCTGTGGAGTTAGCCACAGCATTGTTATCACTATGGATAGCAAGCGTATTCGGTTTTAGTGCTGCGGGCCTACTAGCCATTGTTGTTACTTGGTTACTTATTGCCCTGACATTTATTGACGCAGACACGATGTTACTGCCAGATGAAATTACTTTACCCATGCTATGGCTAGGCTTGATAGCGGGTGTGTTCGGTGTATTTGTGCCGGCAGAACAAGCCATCATCGGTGCTGCAGCCGGCTATTTATCGCTGTGGAGCGTATATTGGTTATTCAAGATTGTCACCGGTAAAGAAGGAATGGGATACGGCGACTTCAAGCTGCTTGCCGCGTTAGGGGCATTCACTGGATGGCAAGGACTGCCCGTTATTATTATTTTGTCGTCATTTGTTGGCGCCATAGTCGGCATCGCGATGATCGTGTTAGGCCGCAATGAGTCTGGACAAGCGATACCCTTTGGTCCTTACCTTGCTGTCGCTGGCTGGCTGACGCTAATGTACGGTGACAGGATCCAACAAACGTACCTAAACTGGGCGCTCGGATGAGCCACTATGTGGTTGGCCTGACCGGCGGTATTGGTTCAGGCAAGACCGCCGTTAGTGATGCTTTTGCAGAGCTGGGTATAAACATCATTGACGCCGATATTTGCGCGCGCGACGTAGTCGCCATCGACTCACCCGCCTTGGCTGAAATCAAGCAAAAGTTCGGTAGTAACATACTCTGTGAGGACGGTTCATTAAACCGTCCACGATTAAGAGAGCTGGTCTTTGCTGATGAAACAAAGAAGCAATGGTTAAATTCATTACTTCACCCATTGATCAGACAACGAATGCTCGATCAAATTACAAAAGCCTCCTCTGCCTACTGTGTATTGGCGGTCCCGCTCCTACTCGAAAACAAAATGCAAGCGATGGTAAATAGAGTCTTGGTTGTGGATGTGCCTGAAAAGTTACAGCTTGAAAGAGCGGTAGCAAGAGACAATAGCCAAAAAGAAACCATTCAGGCAATTATGCAGTCTCAACTTGATAGACCCACTCGCTTGTCTCTGGCTGATGATGTAATTACCAATACCGGCACGTTAGAACAGTTGAAATCGAAGGTACAAAACCTACACCAGCAATACCTAAAACTCGCGCTAAATCCATCAAACACTTGAAATTTTGTGCTTTTTCCTGTGTAGTGCCAGTTCTTATACTGGGGAGTAGTTATGTCATTAGCGGTCTATGAATTTCCGCTCAACGAGAAAGTGCGAAATTATTTGCGAATAGAACAACTGTTGCAGCAATGTCACTTGAACGCCGAAATTCACAACAATACGGCTAATACTCATTTCTTCGAGGACTTATTCACCCTGTTAGATCTCTTGGAGCGCTTGGATGTGCGCACTGATATTATCAAAGATATCGATGCGCAAGAGCGCAACCTTGTGCACTGGTCCCAACACCCCAAAATCAATAACGAAGCATTGCAACAAACGCTGCAGACCATCATTCGTTTGCGCGAAGTGTTAAAAAATAGCAAACGTGTCGGCCAAGACTTAAAAGATAACCCTTTTATTGCCTCCATTCGACAACGTTTTGCTATCCCAGGTGGTTCGTGTAGCTTTGATTTACCCAACCTGCATTTCTGGGCCAATTTACCTGACGAACAAAAGGCAAAAGACAAACTGCACTGGTTGAGCAGCCTCCAAGTCATTGCTAACGCGATTGAACTCACATTGTCGTTCCTGCGCCAACGTGGCAACTTCCAAACGGCCATTGCAAACAATGGTTTTTTCCCTGGACTATCAGATGACCGAGGCGAACTTATTCGCATCCGTTTAGATGTAGAGAGCGGTTGCTACCCAACATTGAGCGGCAATAAATACCGTTATGCTCTTAGGTTTATGCACTTTGGGCATGGTGAATCAGCCAGCAAGCCTGTTGATACTAACCTTTCATTTGAAATAGCGAGCTGTTAATGCAAGTCAACTGTCCGACCTGTAATAAGTCTGTGACGTGGTCAACCGACAATGAATATAGACCTTTCTGTTGCAAAAAATGCCAACTCATTGACTTGGGCGACTGGGCTACCGAAAGTCACGTAATATCATCGCCTGCGAACGAAGCAACCTCTTCATTAGAATTAGATGAGGAAGCGATTGCAGAGGCATTTGAACGACAACAGCAAGACTTCTTTAAATCGTGAGTACATAGATGACTGCAATCCATTCCATACTGATGGTTGGTGGCACGCATGGTAATGAATTGACTGGCGTGCGCATAATAGAACAGTGGCCAGCACTCGCTTCTCAATTTACTCGAGACGGGCTCGACATTAGCCCCTTGATGGCTAATCAACGAGCGGTAGATCAACGTGTACGTTTCGTTGAAGAGGATTTAAACAGACAATTTGTGGACAACAAAGAGTGTTCACCAGCAAGTAGTAACCACGAAGCAATGTTGGCGGCTTCAATTAAAATGCAGTTTGGCGCTGGTACCCAACAACAACCTGATTTAGTCATTGATATTCACAACACAACGAGCCATATGGGCGCAACGCTCATTTGTGTTGATGATGACCTCTTCAACCAGCAACTCGCGCGCTTTGTTAAAAACAACCTCCCCAACACGAACATCCTGCTTGAGAACGAAAAGACTGTAAGTGAACACCCCTATTTATGTACCTTAGGTAAAAAAGGCATCATGATTGAAATGGGCGCCCAACCACAAGGTGTATGCCGTGCAGACTTAATGCGCGACAGTATAGACTTGCTCAACACTATTTTAGACTTTTGTCAGATTTGGAATAGCGATAGTGTTGCCGAACTCCCCCCTTGTGAAACGTACCAATTTGTTGAAAACATCTCATTCCCGCTAGATGACAGAGGGCATGTCGCGGCTATGGTTCATGAACACCTTCAAGATAGGGATTTCTGTTCACTACAGAATGGCGAACCAATCTTTCGCGCGTTTGATGGTTCCACTATTTATTGGCAAGGAGAGAATGCCGTTTACCCGCATTTCATCAATGAGGCAGCCTATCAGGGGCAACACGTCGCCTTCGCCACCGCGCGTAGGATTCTTTGGTAACCCATTTGCTCACGGTTTAAAGGAAATCCGATGAAAAACAATAATAATCAGGGATTTACATTAATTTAGTTAATCATTGTCATTGTGCTAATTGGCATTCTCGCTGCGACAGCTGCGCCACGTTTTTTAGATTTGTCGTCAGACGCTAAGATTGCCGCGCTTAACGGTATTAAAAGTGAATTACAGGCAACCATTACACTCGCCCAAGCCAAAGCGCGCGTCAGCGGCCTACGTCCAGCGGCAGCCAACCCTGGCGGTAGCTTACAAACGGGGTATATTGTCGATTTTGGTTTTGGCTCTACCGAGGTTGATTGGCGGAATTTGTGCCCCGAAAGCCGCGCTGAAGCAGGAGACCAACTTGAGATGTTGGACTTCATCAATATTTCAGGTGACGACTTAGAAAGTCGTGTGACTAACCAACATACACTTTTTGGCTATGATGTACCTGCGGCAGGAACACCGACCAATCAGGGCTGTTACATCCTTTACGATTCGTTTGGTAACCCGGAATGTACGCTTCAGGTGGTAACGGCGGACTGTTAATCCAGCGCTTGTCGCCAACGGCCGTCTTGCAGGGCCTCTAAGATAGGCTGATTGGCCTCTGGAAAGGTGAGCGTATGCAAACGTTCGATGGCTACCCACTCAACCGGCTGCCCTTCTTTTCCGTGAGGCTCACCACTGAAGGCGGTTACGATACTCATGTGCAAGTTAACGCACTTCTCGGGGTATTCAAAATACAACGAGAACCAAGGTGTTTGCTGTTCAACAACAATCCCTAGTTCTTCGTCAAGTTCACGTTTAATCGCCTGGTGAAGGGTCTCACCAGACTCAAATTTACCGCCGGGGAATTCCCATTTATCACCTTGATGTAAATGTTTTGGGCGTTTCGCTAAAAGTACCTCAGTGCCGTTAACGATAACGCCTACGGCAACATCAATCGCTTTCATCGATGGCTAAACTTAACTGAGTTTGCCATGACATTGTTTATACTTCTTACCCGAACCACAAGGACATGGTTCATTACGCCCGACTTTCGGCCCTTGTCGAGTTTGCGTTGGTGATTTCGCTTCAGGCTCATTGGGTGATTCATGTTCAAACTTCTTAGACATAGCCTCAGCCTGCTGGCGACGTTGCTCTTCGACCGCCTCAACATCTGACTCTGCTTTAACTTGAACCTTACTCAAGATAGAAATAACTTCTACTTTTAGCGCTTCTAGCATGCCCGAGAATAGCTCGAAAGATTCACGCTTATACTCTTGCTTAGGGTTCTTTTGTGCGTATCCGCGCAGGCCAATACCTTGGCGCAAGTGATCCATTGCAGCCAAATGTTCTTTCCAATGGCTATCCAAATTCTGCAACATTACTGCTTTTTCGAACTGGCGAAGCACTTGAGGACCTACAACTTCTTCTTTTGCTTGGTATGCGCTAGTGATCTCAGCCAAGATACGCTCACGTAACTTTTCTTCGAACAACTTGTCATCATCATCCAGCCATTTCTGGATCGGTAAGTCGACAGCAAAGTCACCCTTCAGGCGCACTTCCAGATCAGCAATATTCCACATTTCTTCCAATGATTGAGGCGGAATATATTCATCGATAACGCCATTAACAACATCTTCACGCACCGCTTCAATGGTATCGCTAATATCGCCTTCATCTAGTAATTCGTTTCTTTGCTCGTAAATAACCTTACGCTGATCGTTTGCCACATCATCGTATTCAAGTAGCTGCTTACGAATATCAAAGTTGCGCCCTTCAACCTTGCGCTGAGCATTTTCAATAGCCCTTGTTACCCATGGATGCTCGATTGCTTCACCGCGCTCCATACCCAAACGCTTCATCATATTGCCCATTTTCTCAGACGCAAAGATACGCATGAGAGCATCATCAAGTGATAGATAGAAACGTGAGGAACCTGGGTCACCCTGACGACCAGAACGGCCACGTAACTGGTTGTCTATACGGCGAGATTCATGGCGTTCAGTACCGATGATATGTAAACCGCCTGCATCAAGCACTTGCTGATGGCGCTCCTTCCAATCCGCTTTAATTTTCTCAACGGTTTGAGGTTTGGGATCATTGATAGCATCAATTTCAGCTTGTAAATTACCACCGAGTACAATATCCGTACCACGACCCGCCATGTTAGTCGCAATGGTTACTGCGCCTGGCTTACCCGCTTGCGCAACGATATCAGCTTCTTGTTCGTGGAATTTCGCATTCAATACCTTGTGCGCAATTTTTTCTTTCTTAAGAATACGTGAGAGTAACTCGGAGTTTTCAATTGACACCGTACCAACCAGTGTTGGCTGACCACGTTTTACGCAATCTTTGATGTCTTCAACGATAGCTTCGTACTTTTCTTCTGCCGTAAGGTAGATCAAATCCGGCATATCTTTACGGATCATCGGTCTATTGGTTGGAATAACGACCGTTTCTAACCCATAAATATGTTGAAATTCAAATGCTTCAGTATCAGCAGTACCGGTCATACCGCCTAACTTATCGAATAATCTGAAGTAATTCTGGAATGTGATAGATGCAAGGGTTTGGTTTTCGTTTTGGATCTTCACGCCTTCTTTAGCTTCGACAGCTTGGTGTAATCCTTCAGACCAGCGACGCCCTTCCATTGTGCGGCCAGTGTGCTCGTCAACTATGACAATCTCACCGTCTTTGACAATGTAATCTACATCTTTGCTGAATAACTTATGTGCACGGAGTGCAGCATTAACATGATGCAGCAAAGAGATATTTTGTGCTGCAAACAGCGATTCGTCTTCAGGTAGCACGCCTTCACGCTGAAGGATCTCTTCTACGTGTATCTGACCGCGCTCAGTGAGGTGGATCTGCTTACCTTTCTCATCAATCGTAAAGTCACCATCACCCTCTTGGCCTTCTTCGTCCTCTTTTTCCTGACGAATTAATTCGGGGATGATTTTGTTTATTTTAATATACAGTTCAGAACTGTCTTCCGCCGCGCCAGAAATGATTAGTGGCGTACGTGCCTCATCAATGAGGATAGAGTCTACTTCGTCAATTACCGCGTAATACAAATTACGCTGGACACGATCTTGCGGACTAAACGCCATGTTATCGCGCAGGTAGTCGAAACCAAATTCATTGTTAGTACCGTAAATGATATCGCTGCCGTAAGCTTCTTTCTTCTGCGGCGGGCTCATACCCGGTACATTGCAACCAACGCTTAAACCAAGAAACTCAAATAACGAGCGGCTCCAATCGGCGTCACGACGAGCCAAATAATCATTTACGGTGATGACGTATACGCCTTTACCGGTTAGTGCGTTTAAGTAGGTCGGTAAGGTTGCAGTTAAGGTTTTACCTTCACCGGTACGCATTTCTGCAATTTTACCTTGGTGTAGCACCTGCCCACCTAACATTTGCACATCAAAGTGGCGCATACCGTAAACACGTTTACTTGCCTCACGCACGACTGCGAAGGCTTCAACCAACAACGCATCGAGCGTTTCACCTTGTTCAATACGCTGTTTAAATTCACCAGTTTTTGCTTTTAACTCGTCATCTGACAGCTTTTCTAATTCGGCTTCTAGGCTGTTGATGGCTTCAACCGTTTTACCCATCTTTTTCAACAAACGGTCGTTGCGACTTCCAAATATCTTTCTTGCAATACTGGCAAACATGTTTTTTTCCAAATTTATCTAATCGTTATTTACCTTGCTCCGCACACGGAGCAATGCACTTTATATTTTTGTGATTGCTTGGCCTGACTCGAACCTAAGACGCCTATTGAGCGAGAACCTCAATAAACAAAAGGTAGCGGATCTATCTGTTGTCCTTGACGCAATACTTCATAATGTACGTGCGTGCCGGTTGACCTGCCCGTACTTCCCATAGTGGCAATTTGTTGACCCTTAGTTACAACATCACCCATAGTGACTTGTAAACCAGCATTGTGTCCGTATCGTGACACGAGGCCATTGCCATGATCTATCTCTACTAAATTACCATACCCGTAGCGCTCACCGGCCCAAGTCACAAGCCCAGCAGCAGTAGCTATAACGGGGTCACCATCACTGCCCGCGAAGTCAATTCCTTTATGCATAGCGGGCTCGCCCGTAAAGGGATCATCGCGCATACCATAATAGGAAGAAAGCCAGCCGCTTTTTACCGGTCGACCTGCAACCTCACTGATATCTTGGATATGGTGACCCAATAAGACACTTTCAAGCGCATCCAACTGTTTAACTTGTTGTAAAAGTTGTTCATTCACCGCCGCGATGGAATCAACCAATGGGGACACGAGGGATTCATTGTCAATATTAACTGTAACAGTTGCTGCATCAGCAACGTGATTAACGTTAGGATCTTGAATATCGATACCGCTACTGGTGGCCAAATGCTGGTTGCGCACACTGATTTCAAGCAGCTTTGCTTGAGTTTCAGCAATTTGCTGTTTAACCACTGCCAACTCGGACAAGGTTTGTTTTTGTAGTTGGGCGACACGTGCTTGCTCGGTCAACAACCCTGACTTCACGACATGAATGCGTGCGATATATTCATCTATATTCTCAGTTGGGCGGCTTGAAACAAGCACGACCAAGCTCAACAACACTGTCATACTGACGAGTGTTCTCGCTTTTATGTGCTTCACAAGCTTAAAGCGCTTGCTGCGAATTAATAAGGTGAATTTCATAGTGTTAGTTTTGACCAAACGCTGGGCTATTTTACCGCGTAGATTGAATCTCACAATCCCCTTTTTCAAACAGCCAGCAACAATATTTAACCCATTGTTTTGGCTTACTTTTAGTCATCTGGAAGTTCAACTGAAAATAACAACGCATAAAAAATGCCGCAATAAATGCGGCATTTTTTTAAACCAGTGCAGGTTGTGTGAATCTGATTGGCGCTTCGTCCGCAGATTCGTAAGATACAAACTCCCATGCACTCTTATCGAGTAACATGGCATTTAGCAATTTATTGTTCAGACCGTGGCCTGTTTTATACGCATGCAATTCGCCAATGATACTGTGCCCGCATAAATAAAGGTCACCGACCGCATCTAGTATTTTATGTTTAAGGAACTCGTCCTCGTAACGTAACCCTTCGGGGTTAAGTACTCTGAATTCATCTAAAGCAACAGCATTCTCCATGCTACCGCCTAAAGCTAAATTATGTGCGTTCATATATTCGAGGTCGCGCATAAAACCAAAGGTGCGCGCCCTGCTCACTTCATTGACATAAGAAGCAGAATCAAAGTCCATCACCATGTGTTGACGGGTTTGGCTAATCACAGGGTGATCAAAATCGATTTTAAAATCTACTTTGAACCCATTAAACGGACGTAACTCAGCCCATTTGTCGCCATCTTCAACTCGAATGACTTTGTTAACCTTGATGAAACGCTTCGGCGCTTTGAGCTCTTCAATTCCAGCTGATTGCAATAAGAAGATAAAAGGACTTGCTGAACCATCCATAATAGGAAGTTCATGGCTGTCCACTTCAACAATAATGTTGTCGATCCCCAAACCTGCTAGCGCAGAAGCTAAGTGTTCAACCGTATGAATGCTAACGCCATCGGCATTGCTTAAGCAGGTACATAGCATAGTATCCCCGACTGCGTTCGCACGCGCAGGGATGTCAACGTGAGGAGAAAGGTCAACACGCCTAAACACGATACCCGTGTTCGCTGGCGCTGGCCGGAGAGTCATTGTGACCTTCTCTCCCTTATGCAAGCCGATGCCCGTTTCCTGCACCGCTTGTTTTATTGTACGTTGATTAATCATAGCTTCATGTACCTAAAAATCGGCCGCGAATTATATAGCATTGTCACAAAACTGTCAAAAAACAGGTCTGACAAGCTTGATAAATCCCGAGCGTTTTGCTTAATCAGCCTGCTTACGTAAAAATGCTGGAATATCAAGATATTCCAAATCACTGTTTGGCTGAGCCACTTCATCAGTTTTTAATGCTTGATTGCCATCCGTAGATTGCGTCGACGGCACCTCTCGCGACTGTGTAAAGTTCTTCGCAGAGCTGGTTAAGCGCGAACCTTCGCTACTCACCAACGAAATATCAGGCTTACGTTCAGCACCGATACCTGTCGCGACAACTGTCACTCGCAATTCGTCCGTCATATCCATATCGATAACAGTACCAACCACAACCGTTGCATTTTCTGACGCAAAGGCTTTCACAGCATTACCCACTGTTTCAAACTCATCGATTGCGAAGTCTGGACCCGCTGTAATATTAACCAAAATACCGCGTGCACCCGACAAATCGATATCTTCCAACAACGGACATGCAATAGCTGATTCCGCGGCTTCTTCTGCGCGATCTTCACCGCTTGCACGGCCACTGCCCATCATCGCAGTACCCATCTCAGACATAACTGTCTTAACGTCTGCAAAGTCAACGTTTATGAGTCCTGGACGTGTAATAAGTTCAGCAATACCCTGAACGGCGCCACGCAAAACATCGTTAGCAGCGCTGAAAGCTTGAAGCAGCGGCGTACGAGGCCCCATTACTTTTAGCAATTTTTCATTCGGGATAGTGATCAATGAATCAACATGCTTCGATAGCTCTTCAATGCCTTGACTCGCAAAATCACTTCGTTTGCGGCCTTCAAAGGGGAAAGGCTTAGTCACAACCGCAACCGTCAAGATCCCCATTTCACGCGCAATTTTTGCAACTTCAGGTGCGGCGCCCGTACCTGTACCGCCGCCCATACCGGCTGTGATGAACACCATATCAGCGCCATCAAGGCTTTGACGGATTGTTTCACGGTCTTCACAAGCCGCCTCACGACCCACATTAGGATCGGCACCAGCGCCTAAGCCTTTGGTTACATTTGTACCAATTTGTAATGTGACGTCCGCTGAAGAACTTCTCAGTACCTGAGCATCGGTATTGACGGCAATAAACTCTACGCCTTCAATACTTTGAGACACCATGTGTTCGATAGCATTACCGCCACCACCACCAACACCGATCACTTTGATGACTGCGTCTTCGCCGTGACTATTCATTAATTCAAACATACTTACTCTCCGGTTTTGTACGTTTATGATGCTTACCCAATCTACTTAACCGTCCGAGGTTTGATGAGGATTGTGTAAACGCTTTAACGCTTAAAATTCACCCTTAAACCAGCTCTGAACACGACTTAACATGCCCTCGCCAGACTTACTTTTCTTTGTCTTTTTATTATCTACATGTAGCTTCCCGTACTGTAGTAGTCCCACTACAGTCGCAAAGCTCGCATCATCTACATATTCAGATAGCCCTTTTACGCTAAGCGGCTTGCCAACACGCACGGGCATTTGGAATATTTCTTCAGCAAACTCAACAGCGCCTTCCATCTTGGCTGTTCCGCCAGTTAATACAAGCCCTGCTGCTATTTGCTCAGCTAACCCACAGGCCTGGATCTCTTCGTAAATCAGTTCAAACAACTCCTGATAACGGGGTTCTATCACTTCCGCGAGCGTGTGTCGTGACATCGCTCGCGCAGGTCGTCCGCCGACGCTTGGCACTTCAATAGTCTCTTCCATGCTGACCATGTCTTTAAGTGCACACGCATAATTCACTTTAATTTCTTCCGCGTTGCTGATCGGCGTACGGAATATCTTTGCAATATCGCTAGTGATTTGATTTCCAGCGACAGGGATAACGGCGGTATGGCGTATCGCGCCATCTGTGTACACCACGATATCAATGGTACCGCCACCGATATCCACTACACAGACACCAAGTTCACGTTCGTCATCGGTCAATACCGCATAACTCGATGCTAGGGCAGAGAATATCAGTTGGTCCGCATGCAAATCGCATCGTTCAACTGATTTAACAATATTTTTCGCCATGTCATCGGCACAGGTAATGATGTGAGCGTTTGCCTCCATCCTTACGCCAGACATACCGATAGGATTTTTAATGCCCTCTTGGACATCAATCGTGAATTCCTGCGGTAACACATGCAACAAACGTCTTTCAGCCGCAATAGGAACCGAACGCGCCGCATGAATAACATTATCCACGTCTTCTTGTGTTACTTCCTGATTGTTGATGGGTACCATGCCATTTTCATTTTGGCATTGAACATGTCGCCCAGACACAGCTAAGAACACAGATGAAACACGGCAATCAGCCATCAGTTCCATCTCATTGATAGCCCGCTGCACAGACTGTACAACCAGGTTCAAGTCATTAACACCCGCTTTATCCATGCCTTTTGATGAGTGAGTACCGACACCGACGATGCTCAACGAATTATCATCAAGCAATTCGCCTACCACCGCTTTAATTTGGCTAGTGCCGATGTCTAACCCGACTATTAGGTTTCTATCCATTGTTTTGGACATACTTAAACGTTCTCACTCATGTTGCTTGCATCAGACCACCCCACGGCAAGTCCAGTGTCATAGCGTAAATCAATATACTCAACCGCTCGTTGCTGCTGTTTTATCAGTGGAAACACATCCACAAACCGCTGCAACCGGTCGATAAACTCTTGTCGACCTAAATTCAATTTAATGCTGTTTTTAAGTGTTAATTGCCATGCAAAGCGTTCACTTAAAAACAATTCATCAATAGGCAATGCTGCGCCAGCCAATATGGTTTGCATCGCGTTAAACCCTTGCAAAGCCGTTTTTTCACTGCCACCTGGTCCATATAACTTCGGTAAACCAGTAATATCATTGCCGCCAGCAAAAGTCTCACCGTAAGGGTTTAACAATAAATCGTCGTTCCAATGCGCAACAGCCTGTTGTTCAACTACATAAATCGTCAAACGATTCGGCCATTGTTTACGCACCGATGCGCGATACACCCAAGGTTGCTCTTCTAGCAACGCATAAACTTCATTGACATCTAAGGCAAAAAAACTTCCCGGTTGATGCTGTCTGATCAGCGCTTCTAAGCGCTTTTCATCAATGTGCTCACGTTCACCCTCAAACACAATCTGTTGTACAGGCAACGCTTGCGCGTCATTCAACCAGCGATACACACTCGCCGCAGTCGCCCCACCAACAATCAATACCAGCAGCAAAAACACTACTCCGGCCCAAAAAGTTGTCGAGCGCGTTGCAGGCGTTGTCATTCAGACTCCCGCGACAAACTCGTCGCCAATATCGCGACAACCAGCTGCTGAAATCCGATACCGGCTGCCGCAGCGGCCTTAGGTACCAAGCTTTTTTCCGTCATTCCAGGCACGGTGTTGGCTTCTAACAAGAAGAATTCACCATGCGTATCCTGCATCAAATCTATACGTCCCCAACCGCTGCATGACAGGGCATCGAACGCCTGCGAAGATAACGCGGCTATGCGCTGTTCTCGCTCTTCAGATAAGCCACTCGGGCAAAAATACTCGGTGGTGTTATCCTGATATTTGGCAGAATAATCATAAAACACATGAGGGGTAGACATACGAATGGACGGTAGTACCTTGCCATCTAAGACGGCGACCGTGTACTCCGGACCATCAATGAACTGCTCTATTAATACATGTCGATCATAGTCGAACGCTTCTTTTACGGCAGTTTCTAATTGTTTAGCGCTTGTCACTTTTGCCATCCCAATACTCGAACCTTCTCGAGCTGGTTTGACCATGACGATGTTCCCCAACTCATGCATTATAGCGCCGCATGATCCAACGTCAAAGTGCCTTTTATCAGCAATTTTATATTTTGCTGTTGGCAAGCCTAAACATTGCCAAATTTGCTTCGTATGAACCTTGTCCATAGCCAGTGCAGATCCCAAAACACCACTGCCTGTGTAGGGGATATTTAATTGCTGTAATGCCCCTTGCAAAGAGCCGTCTTCTCCACCTCTGCCATGCAACATGATCATCACACGATCAAATTGTTGAGCGACCAGCTCCGTTAATGCATGTTCCGCCGGATCGAAGCCATGAGCATCAACCCCCTGACTGAGCAACGCGTTCAACACAGCCTTGCCTGAGTTTAACGAAACCTCACGCTCCGCTGAATTACCACCATACATCACGGCTACTTTGCCGAAGACTTCAGGCGCAGGCATGTTTTGCGTAGATATCATGAGGACAACCTCCGCGACAACTCAACGGGATCCATTGCCGATGCCTGTAAATTTTTAGCCAGTGCTCCAACGCTACCCGCGCCTTGAGTCAGTAGGAGGTCTTCAGGCTGCAGAACATTTAAGAGTAATTCTGGAAGCTTGCTCACGTTACCTACATAAATCGGTTCAATTTGTCCGCGCATGCGAATTGAACGACACAAAGACCGACTGTCTGCGCCTTCAATGGGGTGTTCGCTCGCCGCGTATACATCAAGCATGAGGACTACGTCTACTGTAGATAAAACATCAACAAAGTCTTCATACAAGTCACGTGTTCTCGAATAGCGGTGAGGTTGAAAGATCATCACTATGCGCTTGTTTGGCCAATTATTTCGCGCAGCTTCTAACGTAGCTTTAACTTCCGTCGGATGATGGCCGTAATCATCAATCAGCGTAACTTTGCCATTTCCAAGTGGGAACTCCCCTAAGTGCTCGAAACGTCGACCAATGCCAGCAAAGCCTTTTAAAGCCGCTTGTATATGATGTGCCGCGATACCTTCATCTTGAGCGACCGCAATCGCCGCCAACGCGTTCAACACGTTATGTTGGCCAGATAAGTTCAGCGTGATCGGCAAAGGAGCCTTACCTTCTTGAACAACCTCAAACAACATACCGCCAGGTACTGCTTTGATATTTTGCGCAATCAAATCATTGTGAGGCTCAATACCATACGTCAGAGTGTTGCGACCTATGCGTGACTCAAGTCCTCGAATAACCGGATCATCGCCACACACAATGGCGCGACCATAAAATGGCAAATTATGAAGAAACTGAATAAACGTGTCTTGCATCCGTTCAAAGTCACCGTGATAGGTTTCCATGTGGTCGGGTTCAATATTGGTCACCACGGAAATCATCGGTTGTAAATGCAAGAAAGATGCATCGGATTCATCAGCTTCAGCAATCAAAAAGCGACTAGAGCCCAATTTTGCGTTGGTACCGGCACCATTTAGCAAACCGCCTATCACATAGGTAGGATCGAGTCCTGCCTCGGCAAAAATGGTGGCAATTAAGCTTGTAGTAGTGGTTTTACCGTGCGTACCCGCTACCGCAATACCATGCCTAAAACGCATGATCTCAGCCAGCATTTCAGCCCGTCGAATAATGGGAATACGCTTCTCGGTCGCGGCTTGTATTTCAGGATTTTGTTGGTCAATTGCGCTTGATACAACAATTACGTTCGCACTTTCTATGTTTTTGGCCGCGTGGCCAATATACACATTTGCGCCTAGCCCGGACAGACGCTCAGTCATCGCGTTGTTTTGTATGTCAGACCCACTGACCTGATAACCTTCATTGAGTAAGACTTCTGCAATCCCGCCCATACCTGCGCCGCCTATACCGACGAAAAAGATATGTTGGATCTGCCTCATTTGAGGATTCTTAAACGGTGTCATATCACTCACAGTACAGCCCCCCTAGATGAGAAGCGTTTTTTATTTTCTATCGCTAACTCACATTGCGTTGCCACTTGTTTGGCCGCATCGCTGATTGCACAATCAAGCGCGTTTAGGCGTATCTCTTCGAGCTGACTGGGATGGTCAATAATGTCTTTTAATAGTTGTGGTAATTCGTCTTGCATATTCGCTTGTTTAATTAAATATCCGGCTCGTCTACTGACCAACGACTGTGCATTGGCAGTTTGGTGATCATCGACTGCATGTGGAAGTGGAATAAAGATTGCCGCGATGCCCGCCAATGAAACTTCCGTTACCGTTATTGCACCAGCCCTGCAAATCACTAAATCTGCCCACTGATAACATTCACCGATATTGTCGAGAAATTCAGTCACTGTAAGATCAGCAGTCCTGCCGGCGTGACGGTACGCTTCCTCAACAGCCTGACCATTACCCTTACCGGTTTGATGCACAATTTCACAATTGCTGAAGCGAGCCAAGATGGCAGGTAATGCTTGATTGAATGGTCTTGCGCCGAGACTCCCGCCTACGATTAATATTTTAAGTGGCAATTGCGCAGTGACGTCAGTTTGTTTTGCCAGTTGCCCGATACTTGCTCGTATAGGATTGCCAGTCACGACTACATGAGACGCATTGCCCAATTGCCTAGCTGCTGAGCCAAAACCCAACATTACACGATTGGCTATTTTAGCTAACCAACGGTTAGTTAACCCCAAAACCGCATTTTGTTCATGCACAAGCAAAGGTACGCGGCATATTTTGGCGGCTATCCCGCCCGCACCACTGGCATATCCACCCATGCCGAGAACAGCATCAGGTTTAACTTTACGAATAATACGCATCGCCTTGAAAATTGCGGTAAAGAGCCGCCAAACGGATTTGATTTTCTGCCCTATACCCTTACCACGCAGTCCGCTGACTTCTACAAAGTGCAAAGGGATACCATGCTTTGGTACTATTTGCGCTTCCATATGGTCGGGTGTTCCGAGCCAGTGAACCTGCCAATCATGTAGTGTTAAATACTCAGCCACAGCGATCCCAGGGAAAATATGCCCACCAGTACCACCGGCCATTATCAATATCGTTTTCGTTGGGTTTGTCGATGCTGTGCTATTCATCGCCACCTCCAACGTTGCTACTTTCCGGCTGTGTTAAACGGCGTTTAACCTTTGATTTGTTGCTACCGAGCGCTTGTACACCACTGACACGCAATTCAAAATCAATCCTAAGTAATATAGCCGTTGCAACCATCATGGTTATCAAGCTGGAACCACCGTAACTGACTAATGGCAGGGTTAGCCCTTTGGTTGGTAGGATCCCCGCACTTGCACCAACATTGATGGCTGTTTGAAAACTAAACCAGATCCCAATAGCATATGCTAAGAATCCATCAAATGGGCGCGCCTGACTAATGGCTCGATTGCCTATACGCAGCGCTTTTACCACCAGCACTAAAACCAGTGCTAAGACACTCATGACCCCCACAAAACCCAACTCTTCGGCCAATATAGCGACAATAAAGTCAGTATGGGCTTCAGGCAAAAATTCGAGCTTTTGTAAGCTATTGCCAAGACCTTGGCCAAACCAATCTCCACGACCATAGGCCATCAATGATTGGGTTAACTGATATCCGCTGCCAAACGGGTCTGCCCAAGGGTCTAAAAATGATGTAATTCGGCGCATCCGATATTCTTCAAACACGATCAACGCAACTACCGCAAGCAGCCCAACAAAAACAAGTGCAAAGAATTGCCATAAACGTGCACCTGCCAGAAATAACAAACCAATGGTCGTAACCAACATTACGACCACAGTTCCCAAGTCAGGTTGCAATAGCAATAAAAGCGCTAAAACGAAGAAAACCACCAGCGGCTTAACGAACCCTTTAAGGTTTTCGGTGACTTCTTCATAACGTCTCACTAGGTAGCCAGCCAAGTAGCAGAAAAAGAACAGCTTTGCTGGCTCTGCTGCTTGGATCGTAATTGGACCCAACACCAACCATCGCGTACTACCATTTACGCTTCGCCCGACAAGCAACACCGCAACCAACAGCCCTATCGCGGCTAGCAATAAATAAGGATTTGTTACTCGCCAAAACTGCATGGGAACCTGAAGTACTATAATGCCAGCAGAAATAGCCAATCCAAGGTAAATGCCATGGCGTATGGCGAAGTGAAATGGATTATCAAACAAGCGAGCAGCTACGGGCATGGATGCTGAGGTAACGATGACAAAACCTATTGCCATTAGTGCTAACGATACCAATACAATCGTCAGATCATAATAACGTGCAGGCACATCATCATGTTGTCTTGAAAACAATTGGGCTAGAGAGGTCTTGTTTGCAGCTAAGCTCATCATGCCGCCACCTCTTGCACGGCAGAAGCAAACACATCACCACGCTGTTGATAATTTTCAAACATGTCTAAACTGGCACAAGCAGGTGCCAATAGCACGATATCGTTTGGCTGAGCCATCGCTGACGCAATCTTTACGGCTTGCTGCAAAGAATCAACGTACACACTATTAGGCTGCATACTTAAAAATTGTCTTCCGTCACGTCCGAGCGCAACAACGTACTTCACATCAGCTAGAGCGTCGGCAAGTACTGACATATCAGCACCTTTTGCATCTCCGCCCACGATCACGATAAGCTCTGCTATTGCCTGCTGTTTAGCGGCTTTTATACTGGCAAGTGCTGCGCCAGGGTTGGTTGCCTTGGAATCATTGATCCAGATAACATCTGAAGCAGATGCTACACGTTCATAGCGATGCGCAATGCCTTTAAATTGTTCAATGGCAGCACTGATTGTTTTAGATTCAATCCCTGCAAGGTAGGTAATTAAATAGGCCACTTGCACGTTAAGGACGTTATGTTCACCAATCAATTGGCAACGTGAATAGTCAATAACCGCTACACCATTGTGATAAATCTTTTGGTTCGCCGCGTTCCATGACATTCCGACAGGCGAAGGAGACAACGCAAACGTAATTGCGTGATCAATCTGCGCAGTGCGACAAAGCGGATCATCTCGATTCACTATGCAATGCGTGGCACCATCATAAATGCGCATTTTAGCAGCACGATAGGCCTCCATTGTACGATGGCGGTCGAGGTGGTCTTCCGTAATATTGAGCACCGACGCGATATTTGCTTTAAGCGAATGCGTGGATTCCAATTGAAAACTCGACAGTTCCAACACATACCAATCCAAGGGTTCATTGGCATTTGCCGAAAGGGCATCTAATGCAGGTCTGCCAATATTACCAATGACTTCCGCTTTTAATCCGGCTTGTTTGAAGATATGTCCGATTAATGACACGACGGTGGACTTGCCGTTCGATCCGGTTACAGCGATTAAGGGTACGTCATTGGCTTGCACAAATAACTCGATATCTCCCACAACCGGTACGCCATTATCCAAGGCGTTCTGGATAGCAGTAGTTTGCAAAGAAACGCCAGGACTGACAACAACCATGTCGAAACCGACTAACGCGTCTTCTGCGACAGCGCCCCATATGATGGTTTCATTGGTACCAATAGCACCACTATCTCGAGTATCAAAGATGGTTAAAGATGCCCCCTGCTGACGTAAATAACGCGCACACGACTGACCGGTAAGGCCAGCACCAATGATTGCGATATGTTTGTCTGCAAAACGCTTCATTTAAACTCCTAGGCTAACGCAATTTCAGCGTCGCTAGCCCAACTAACACGAGGATCAGGGACACGATCCAAAAACGCACGATCACACGCGGTTCTGGCCACCCTTTTAACTCATAATGGTGATGGATTGGCGCCATTCTAAAAATGCGTTGTCCGCGCAATTTAAAGGAACCTACCTGTAATATCACCGACAAGGTTTCTATCACGAACACCCCGCCCATAATAATTAATACAATTTCCTGTCTGACCAGTACTGCCAAGATCCCTAATGTTCCCCCAAGCGCCAGTGAGCCAACATCGCCCATAAATACTTGAGCGGGATAAGTGTTGAACCATAAAAAGCCCAAACCGGCTCCAACAATTGCAGTACACACAATCATCAGTTCACTGGTTAATGGGATAAAAGGAATATTAAGATAAGCTGAGAAATTAGCATTGCCGGTAACATAAGCAAAAATCGCCAGGGCCCCAGCCACTAAGATAGTCGGTACTATTGCCAGACCATCTAGCCCATCGGTTAAATTAACCGCGTTACTGGTGCCAACAATAGCGAAATAAGCAATCACTAAATACATAGCACCGAGTTGTGGCATAACTTCTTTGAAGAAAGGCACAATCAATGCGGTTTCAGCATCCAATGTGGCTGTATTGTATAAATAAAATGACACGCCAATCGCGACCACTGATTGCCAAAAATACTTCCAGCGTGCGATTAAGCCTTTGGCATCTTTTCGGATCACTTTACGGTAATCATCGACAAAGCCGATGACACCATAGGTAACGACCACGGCCAATGTTGCTAACACGTATCGATTGGTTAGATCAGCCCACAATAAACTGCTAATCAGGATCGCTGCCAGGATCAGTAACCCTCCCATGGTCGGCGTGCCGGCTTTTGACAAATGAGATTGTGGACCATCGTCACGCACGGTTTGACCGATTTGTAGACGCTGCAGCCAGCGGATCATCTTCGGCCCAATGAGAATCGCGATCAGCAACGCTGTTAATGTGCTCAATATGGCTCGCATCGTAAGATACGAGAATACGTTAAATCCAGTATCAAACTGGGTTAGCCACTCCGATAACCAAATCAACATGCGATTTTCTCCCGCCGGCGTTCACGCTTTCCCAACGGTGATGCCTCTATAGCGGCCGCGACGCGTTCCATTTTCGCACTGCGTGACCCTTTAACGAGCAACGTAATATCACGCTGTTCTGTGAGTAAATGTTCGTTCAAGTGCTCGACCAATAATTCATAATCATTGAAGTGATAGCCATTGTCCCCCATCACTTCACTCGCATGCTGACTTAGCACGCCTAATGTATACACCTGTTCGATGCCATGCACTTGCGCATATTCTCCAATTTCTTGGTGATAGGCTCTGGCTTTATTGCCCAGTTCTGCCATATCACCCAAGATGAGAATTCTTCGACCGGAATAGCTTGATAATAAATCGATACCGGCCTTAACTGACGCCACGTTGGCATTATAAGTGTCATCCAGCAACCGGATTTGATTGGACAACTGCTTCACGTTCAAGCGGCCACTCACTTCTTGCATGCTCGCTAGGCCATTTCTCACATCTTCGAGCGTTGCGCCGACATTCATAGCCAAAGCAGCGGCCGCAAGTGCATTACCAACATTATGAACACCTGGTATCGCCAGGTTTATCCCGGTTGAACCTTGTGGCGTCACCATATGAAATGAAGCACAACCATCTAAACCTAATGTGACATCGGTTGCATAAAAATCGCTATTTTGGTCGCCTGCCTGACTAAACATTTGTACGTTGTGACGTTTTAGCTTGCCTTGCCAGTATTCAATAAACTGACTGTCAGCATTCAGCACTGCCATGCCATGTTGCGTAAGGCTTTTAAATATTTCACTCTTTGCTCGTGCGACCCCAAATAGACTGCCAAAGCCTTCCAAGTGAGACGCCGCCGCATTCACGATAGTGGCAACATCGGGTTTAACCAAATCAACGGTATAAGCAATTTCACCCAGATGATTTGCACCCAGCTCTAACACCGCGAAGTCATGTTGTTCTTCCAAACGCAATAGCGTTAAAGGAACACCAATGTCATTATTAAAGTTACCTGCTGTAGCCAGAACACTGCCGCGACGCTGTAAAATTGAGGACGTCATCTCTTTTACGGTTGTCTTACCGCTGCTACCCGTGATCGCAACAGTTTTTGGCGCTACCTTTTGTTTAACCGCAGCGCCTAATTGCCCCAACGCTAGATGTGTATCTTCCACCACGATTTGCGGTAAATCGGTATCAACCTCACGGTTAACGATCACAGCACTTGCGCCCTTCTCTTGCGCCTGTTGAATAAAGGCGTGGCCATCAAAATTAACCCCGCTTAATGCTAAAAATACTGAGCCTTCTCCCAATTGACGTGTGTCTGTGGTCACTGAATTGATGACCAAATCAGCCCCTTTTAACGTGCCATTGACGTGATCAGCAATCCATTGAAGTGAAACCGAAATCATGCTGAAAGCTCCTTTATTATTTTTCTTGCGAACGCACGCTCGTCGTAATCGAGACGCTGTCCGTTTACTTCTTGATAAGTTTCATGGCCTTTCCCAGCCAAAAGAATAATGTCGCCGGGTTTAGCCGTTTTGCACGCATAAGTAATAGCGTCTTTACGGTCATCAATAACAGTGACATCGTGGTCGCCTGATATACCCGCTTGTATATCGCGGCTAATGTCACTTACGTCTTCATTGCGCGCATTGTCGGCAGTCAACACGATATGATCGGCCATATCTGCGGCGACTTTGCCCATTTGTGGGCGTTTACCTTTATCGCGTTGTCCGCCACAGCCAAACACACACCAAGTATCACCTTCGGTATGCGCCTTGACGGCCTCTAAGGCATGGGCGAGTGCATCAGGCGTATGGGCGTAATCCACGACAATGCTAGGTTTCCCCTTTGCACTGAAGAGTTCCATGCGTCCAGGTACTGGCACAAGACGACTTAAACCGGAGAGTACATCTGCTAAACGAGTACCCAAAGACAGCACGACAGCCGCTGCCGCAAGTGCGTTATAAACATTGAAACGCCCAACCAATTGCAGTTGTACCTGACTATTGCCCCAACTGCTGTACAACTCAAAGCTTGTGCCTTTAGAACTGGTTTTTACATTTCGAGCACAACAAAAGCGCTGATTTGCTGCGAATTGCGTACTATCAGAGTCAATTCCATACCAAGAAATTTCAGCATCGCTGGGTGCGAATTTCGCCCAATTCTGACTTTCAGGGTCGTCTGCATTTAACACAACATGTTGCAATGCTGGTTGCTCTAGCAAACGACGTTTGGCTGCCCCATAGGCCTCCATAGTACCGTGGTAATCAAGGTGATCGCGCGTTAAGTTGGTAAAGACTGCGACATCCGTCTTAACTTGATTTAAGCGCCCTTGCACCAATGCATGAGAGGAAGCTTCAAAAGCGACTTGATGCACATCTTGCTGGGCCATTTCTGCCATGATGTATTGCATATTCAGCGCATCAGGCGTTGTATTGCGCGACTGCGTCAGCGAATCAGGTGAAAAAGGCGCGTTGAACAACCCGTAGCCGAGCGTGCCAATCATGCCGCATTTCATTCCCAGCGCGTGACGCAATTGGCTAAGCAACTGCACAACCGACGTTTTGCCATTAGTGCCTGTAACAGCAATACTGGTCATTTTACTCGCTGGATAATCATAAAATGCAGCGGCAAGTGCAGACAGAGATTGTGATAAGTTAAAGAATTCAACAATCACTGTATTTTGTCGCATCGAACAATGGCCATGAAGTGACTCATCATCAGTTTCACTGATAATAACCGGAGCGCCGAGGCTAATCGCCTGAGGGATAAATTCACGCCCATCCAGCTCATGCCCTTTGATGGCCAAGAATGCTGTTTTGATCGAGACATCTCGACTATCCAGCACCAAGCGCTCAACGCGCACGTCAGGTGCATGAATACCAAATTTAACTAACAAGGGTTCAATACTTTGTACGAAGTGACTAATGACCATGACTTTGCGCCTCCAGCCATTGCACTTGGCTAACATCGCCACCTGTAGCATCAGGGGCAACATTGAGTAGGCGAAGTGCTCCGCCCATGATTTCAGAAAACACAGGGGCGGCAGTATCCCCAGAATGATATAAGTCTCCACCGGGCTCATTAATCAATACCACAGTCACTAACTGAGGGTTTGAAACTGGAGCCAGTCCTGCAAAGATGTTTACGTATTCATCACCGTAGCCACCGGCAATCGCTTTTTGACTAGTACCGGTTTTCCCGGCAATTCGATAGCCATTTACGCCCGCCTTAATACCTGAGCCGCCCTCGTGGGTAACACTTTCCATCATTGCAATAAGTGCTTGAGTATTCTTCTTAGAAACCACACGCACTTCGTCTTTAAACGCCTCGGGACGTTGCTCATTTAGGATAATATTAAGATTCTTTTTGATCCCGCCATTTGCGATAGTCAGGTACATCCGTGCTAGCTGTGCAGGTGTTACTGAGATCCCGTAACCAAAACTCAACGTCGCTAATTCGAACTTAGACCAGCGGTTACGCTCATGAAATAACCCCGAACTCTCGCCCGCTAGCAAAGTCCCAGTATCAGACATCAATCCCATGTTGTAATAGGTATCGATTAAGAATTCCTTTGGTACCGACAATGCCAGCTTGGAAGTGCCCATATTGCTTGATTTTTGAATAACAGTTGTTAGGTCTATTTCGCCGTAATTGCGAGGATCAGAGACGAAACTCCCGCCCAAACGCATGCGTCCTGGTGAGGTATCGACCATGGAATCAGGATGAACGATGCCAAACTCTAATGCCGCTAGAACCGCTAATGGTTTCAAAGCAGAGCCAGGCTCAACCGGATCCGTAATGACACGGTTTCGCACTCTGTGGGGAGCCACCGTGTCTCTATTATTTGGGTTGAACGAAGGACTGTTGACCATTGCCAAGATATCACCTGAGGCAACATCTACGACAATAGCTGACGCCGACGCAGCCGCATAGGTTTCAGTCGCTTGTTTAATCGCTTTGTACGCCATTGACTGAATACGCTGGTCGATGGTTAATTGCAGGTCTTGTGCCTGCTCCCCATTCGTTTGCTCGAGTATCTCAACCTGACGCCCCTTCGCATCTCGTCGGATCGTGCGACTCGAGGGTGTTCCGGTCAATAAATCGTCATATAACCGCTCTAATCCCTCAATACCTTTATCATCTACATCAGTAAAACCAATCAGATGAGCAGCCACTTCACCTGAGGGGTAATAGCGACGAGATTCATTGCGTAATCCTACGCCCGGAATATCCAATTGCTCCACGTACTCTGCCATGGCAGGAGATACTTGGCGCTGTAAATACACAAAACGGCGATTAGGATTATCAACCTTTTCCAACAACTCGCTGATGTCCTGCCCCAATACTTCGGCAAGCGCTAACCAACGACGACGCTGGTTGAAGGCATTTTCTTGATGAATAATTTTCGGATCTGCCCAAATTGCTCGCACCGGAACACTTACCGCCAACTCTTCACCATTGCGGTCGATTATCAATCCACGGTGAGCAATTGAATTGCGCGTACGTAATGTGCGGTTGTCGCCTTGTTCTATCAGTGCATCAGGCGAAATCACTTGGATGTAAGCTGCACGCATCGCCAAAACGACAAACACACAGACCACTGAAACCAAAACCACTAAGAAACGCCAGTTAATTAAATTCGGCGCTTTATTTTGCTTAGCGCCTGAGCCGCCACGACGTTTGGCCGGACTCTCGATTGAACGGTCGTGAGATGTAATGATCGCGCTCATTTCAACCTCACCACAACTTCATCAGCAGGCTCTGGTCTGCGCATGCCTAAGTCTCGCTTAACCAAGCTTTCGATACGATTATGCTCAGTCAGTGCACCTTGTTCTAACAGCAAGTGGCGCCATTCAATATCCAGTCTGTCTTTCTCTTGCATCAATTGTTCACTGGCAATAATCACCTGACGATTCATGTGTGCACTTAGAATCACGGCGATGGCACTGAGGATCACCAATAAAAACAACAAAACCCGCAAGGGGTGGCGGGCTGCATCAGTCAACATAATAGTGACTGGATTGAAATTGGTTGGCACGTTTGTCATAGCTTCTCTGCCACCCGCAGTACTGAGCTTCTCGCTCGCACGTTGTCGTTTAATTCAGCTTGATCGGGCTTTATCGCCTTACCGATTAACCGCAGCACTTTATCAGCATCAATTTCAGCCTGAGTCACGGGCATGCCTGGAGGTAGATCTTTGCCTTTGCTTTGCTCACGCATGAATCGCTTAACTAAACGATCTTCAAGCGAATGAAAACTGATAACCGCCAAGCGCCCCTGTTGTGCAAGCACTGCCGTAGCAGCTTTAAGCCCCTCTCTTAATTGGTCTAATTCCGCGTTAATATAAATACGAATGCCTTGAAAGCTGCGCGTTGCCGGGTGTTTGTGCTTATCTTTTACCGGCATCGCTGCATCAATAATTTCAGCCAGCTGTGATGTCGTTGAAATTGGAGTATGTTGGCGGTATTGCACAATTGCATGCGCGATACGCTTACCAAAGCGCTCTTCACCAAACTCCTTAAGCACTTGAGTTATATCTTGTTCTTCAGCTCGCGCGAGCCAATCTGCAGCACTGATTCCGCGAGTAGTGTCCATGCGCATATCTAGCGGTCCCTCACGCATGAAACTGAAACCGCGAGAAGCGTCATCCAGCTGAGGTGAAGACACGCCTAAATCCATCAATACGCCATCAACTTTTCCCGCCAAGCCTTTGCTTTCGCATACTTGCTGCATTTCAGCGAACGGCTCATGGATAATAGAAAATCGAGGATCATTGGCGAAACGTTGTGCGGACTCAATTGCCGTAGGATCGCGATCAAACGCTATTAAGCGGCCTTTGTCAGATAGTTGAGCCAAAATAGCCTGAGAGTGACCTCCACGGCCAAATGTGGCGTCAATGTATGTGCCTTCAGGTTTGATATTAAGCGCATCAACCGAAGCATCAAGCAGGACCGAACGATGTTCGAATACCTCAGTATTCACAGTGAGAAGTCCTGCAGGCGCTCTGTTAATTCAAAGCCACCAGCCTGCTCCGCAGCCATATCATCGCTAACCTGCTCGCTCCAAATACCAGCATCCCAAATCTCAAAACGATTGAGTTGGCCAACGAGCATAATCTGTTTATCGAGTTTTGCATGAGCACGCAGTGGTGGAGGTAGTAGAAAACGACCACTCTTGTCCATTTCACCTTCAGTCGCATGCCCCAACAACAAGCGTTGTAAGCGCCGCTCTTGCGGGATCATAGATGAAAGTTTGGTTAACTTGAGTTCGATTTCTTCCCATTCGGTAAGTGGGTAAAGCAGCAAACAACTTTGTTGAATGTCAACTGTACAAACCAGATTTCCGCCGCAATCATCAAGCAGCGCTTGGCGATACTTGGTGGGGATAGCCACCCTGCCTTTACTGTCAAGATTGATTGCGTTAGCGCCGCGGAACATTCCCCTAGCCTTCTTTGTTGTTTTTTATTATTCGTGTTTTGAAGCTCTGCTTTGCAAACAATTGACCACTGACATTCAACATTGATCCACAATTTGCCACTTTTACCCACATTTGTGAGTTTAGGTACGCAATAGCCCCACTGTCAAGCTTATTTCGGTATAAAAACCGCAAAATGAGGAAGGTTAAATTTCGGCAAAATTTGCCAGAGAAGAGAAGTTGCTGATTAGCTTATAAAAAAACCGCCACGGCTAAGGTGGCGGTTTTAATTTACGAGCTAAATTTTTTTACTTACACACGATGTGTCAATTAAGCGTTCGCAGTTTGCGCTTCAGGTTGAGCCGCACGAATTTGAAGATTTGCAATCGGCGTATCAGTATTGTTTGACAATTCAACCAAGCGGTTTAGCTGACCTAGAGAAATCATAGTTGCATAGATAGCGCCTAAGAAGCCATTCTTATGCATCTCTGAAACAACATCATCACTCAATTCACGCAATTTCTTTTCGTTGATTGACATCATGCCAGTCACGTTGCGCTGTTGACCGTTTGCGAAAGTTAAGCCAATTTCAATAGATTCCAGCAAACCAAGATCAACGACTTGCTTAACAAACTTTTGCGTCAGTAATTCGCTGTTCGCCAAGTCCGCTAAGAACTTTTGACGTACATTTAAGAATTCTGATGGTTCACCCTCATCGGTAAACACCGCTTGACCGTCTTCTTTATTCAGCAATTCACTGTTTTCATCAAAGAACACGCCCAATTTATCGCCATCAGGACGCACGTCAAATGGGTAACGCTGGATGTTCATTGGTACATGAGGACCCTGCCACACGCCATCTTTAACGTAGAAGTTTTTATTCTGTTCAGTACCCAACATCGCCACTACGTGGTAGTTACCCGACTGTGGGTCTTGAATGAATACGATTGGCATTGAACCAGCCAATTGTGCGAACTCGCGGATTGTTGCTGCAGCCAAGTGGCTATTTTTTGCGAATTCGAAGTCTTTATGTGCGCTAACCTTAAGCTCTTTATGCTTATTCTTGTCTAGCGGGATGTAATTTACTGCCATGGATTTATTCTCAGTCTGATTTATTCAAGTGTGGACCACACCATCAATTTGACTATGCATGAAGAAGGATAATGAAGAACCACTAATAATTATTGGTCTGTGTTTTACTGCATAATAAAACCGACCGTCCGTATTTTTCGGATGCGTAGTATCTAAGATCTCAAGCCCAATGTCGACAATGATTGCGAGATTTAAACGCTTAAGCTAGGGTAGTCGTCTTATTATCGCCTTAAATCAAGGAACTACCTCTATGTTATCTAAATATTCTGTTGTTGCTGCAAGCGTTGTTTTGTCTTTAAGTTCTCTCGCGAACGCTTCTAACAGCGAACAAAAAGCAAACGAAATCGCACAGCAAACCATTATTGTAGATGGCCACATAGATGTTCCCTATCGCGTAAAAGAGCGTTGGGTAGATGTGACCCAAGCTACCGAAGGGGGAGATTTTGATTATCCCCGTGCCAAGCAAGGCGGTTTAAATGCACCGTTTATGTCTATTTATGTACCGGCGTCACTGGATAACAGCCCAAAGTCGACACAACTTGCACACGAACTGATTGATTCTGTAGAAGCCATTGTTGCGCGTGCCCCCGATAAGTTTGCTATTGCCACATCAGTAGCAGAGGTAAAGGATCATTTTGCTAAAGGCTTAATTTCACTGCCTATGGGAATGGAGAATGGGTCACCGATACAAGGCGATTTAGACAACCTAAAAGCGTTTTATCAGCGCGGTATTCGCTATATCACATTAGCGCACTCGCAAAGTAATCACATCAGTGACTCTTCTTATGACTTACGCCGCCAGTGGAAGGGACTGAGTCCATTTGGCAAGCAATTAGTTAACGAAATGAATAACCTTGGCATAATGGTCGATATTTCACATGTGTCTGATGCAGCCTTTTATCAAGCACTGGAAATCACCAAAGTACCGGTGATCGCGTCTCATTCCAGCCTGCGTAAGTTTACCCCGGGGTTTGAACGCAATATGGACGATGACATGCTCAAAGCATTAGCCAAAAATGGTGGGGTCATCATGATCAACTTTGGTTCTGGTTTTGTAAGCCCAATAGCACGCCAATGGCGCGACCGTCTCACCGAGCGCCGAGAAGCATTAATTGAAGAGTTTGGCGAGCAAAGTGAACAGGTAACGGCATTTGACGAGCAATATCGAGAGCAAAATCCTTACCCTTTCTCTACCCTCGATATGGTGCTTGACCACATCGACCATGTGGTTGAAACCGTTGGCATAGATTACGTAGGCATAGGTTCAGATTATGACGGTGTTGGTGATTCGTTACCCGAAGGATTAAAGGATGTGTCGACCTTTCCTAACTTAGTGGCCGGTTTGTTGAAACGCGGTTATAGCGAAGCCCATATCAAACAAATACTCAGTGGCAATTTACTGCGTGTTTGGCAACAAGTAGAAGACTACGCTGCCAAACAAGGATAATTCGACCTTAGATCAACAACATGCTACCAATGATGATGCCAGCTAATAACATGACCATATAAGGTAATGGCGAGCGCCACAATGACAGTGGCGCTGCTGGCTCACTCTGAATAACGTCTGAACCAGCCTCTGCTGCATGCTCATTTTCAGCTGCCGCTCGCCTTGCCGAGCGTTTTCGACTGTATATGATGAGCCCTGTGACTGTCGCAAATATGAGTATTGCCAGCCACATATCAAATCCTTCATAGATCCACGCGGCGTAAAAATATAAAAACACGTAGGCAAATCCTACAAACCACAAAAACACTTTCAAGCTAAAGTCTCCGCTAAATATTTAGTCACTGGTCTGCTCCTGCATAAAATTCATTAACATCGCCAACATATGGGCATGTAAAGGGTTTGCCTCAGGCACTAGACAAAAATCGACTATCTCATCGACCGGTGCGCTGAAATTGATCGCCCTGATTTGCTCTGCATCAAGCAGTAAATCACCGTGACAGAGGTTGTAACGTTCATCCACAATGAAGGTTGTATTTTCTGCTTTATTACGTTGCAAGAAATCGGTTAGGCCACTCATTGGCGTGGTAACATCAGCGGCTGAGTGAGCAGCAAAAGTCGCAATATTAGGAGCTTTAATTACCATCAATTCTCTCACTTGACGAATAACCTGCATCAACTCTAATGCTGCAAATAAGCTAACCTCGGGATACTTGTAAGGATTCGGGCCATGTGTAAGGTAGTCGCCATCGATCCACTTGGCGATTGATTGCATCCCCCAAATTCGACTTAACTGTTCGGCATTCTCCGATAACGCCAATGCAGCTGAGAAAAGCAATAACCCATCAACACCCTCTGGATGACTCAGCGCATAGTGAGTGGCTAATGTCGCGCCGGCTGAAAAGCCGCCAACAAAAAGCTTATTACCCAGCACTTGGCTCAATCCAACAACATCCTCAACCGTGACTTGCCAACGCTCAGCCAAAGTCGGGTCTTGCATATCCGCATCAGCCTCGGCCAAACCGTGGCCGGGTAACAATGCTACAACCACATTGTTACCTTGCTGGTGAATTGCATTAGCTAATGAATGCAAATAAAAAGGCGAATCGCTTAACCCATGAAACAGCACAACGACAGCATCTCGCTTTTCTCCATGATGGAGTATAAAAGGTGCATTGCCTTCGTTGCGCAATCGCGCAGAGCATGCTTTTACCGTGTCTGGACGTTGAGTCATGCATCGTTGACTATCACCCAAAGAGGTTTGATAATAGGTGACAAATTCAGACAGTGCTGCCTCAAAGCGGTTTTCGGCCCACGCAGTATTCGATAAAACGCTTAAACCGCTAATCGTTAGCCATACCCAAAATCTCAACGAAAAAACGCCTCTAAATCATCATTTCCACCAATGTGTTTACCGCCAATAAACACTTGAGGAACAGTATCACGCCCGCTAATTGCTTTTAAAGTCGTAAAACTTGCACCATTCCCTAAGACAATTTCTTCGTAACTAAAACCTTTATCATTCAGCAACGCTTTTGCCTTTATACAATGAGGGCAACCTGGTTTAGTAATAATTGATACCGGTTCATTCAACTTCGCTTGCGGCGCGATATACTGCAACATGGTATCGGCATCAGATACTTCAAAGGGGTCACCTGGAACATCTGGTTCAATAAACATCTTATCAATAACACCATTCTTAACCAGCATCGAATAACGCCAACTACGCTTGCCGAAGCCTAAATCAGACTTATCAACTAGCATGCCCATTTTATCCGTAAACTCGCCATTACCATCGGCGATTAACGTAACGTTTTCTGCTTCCTGATCAGCCGCCCACGCATTCATCACAAATGTGTCATTCACCGACATGCATATAATGTCATCAACACCATTCGCCTTGAAAACACTGGCTAATTCGTTGTAGCGCGGTAAATGCGTAGAAGAGCACGTAGGCGTAAACGCCCCCGGCAAGGAGAATACAATTACCGTTTTACCGGCAAATAAATCTTCTGTGGTTTTAGTTACCCATGCGTCCCCTTCTCTCAAAGGAAAAGACACGCTTGGTACTGATTGACCTTCTTTATTTTCAAAGTGATGACTGGACATGACAGGTTCCTTAAGTGACATAAAGCCTTTAGCTTAGTCATTCCATGCCTAATTGCACAATGATTTCTTCACATCCTGTGGAAATAAAAAAGGGTATGTGTACTCATAATGTAGTATTGCCCCACTGGCTTGTTCCTATAAAGCCCTGAGTATAAGGTCAGACTACCAAAGCAGTAGGCGTTAGTTATCTCGTTGATAACAGTAACCGCGTAAATGGGGCAGAAAATGATCATAGTAGTAGGTGGTGAAAAAGGCGGTACCGGCAAAAGTTGTTTGGCTCAAAATCTGGCGGTGTACTTCAACAATGAGCAACAAGCCTCTGTCGTCATCGTTGATTGCGATCCGCAACAAGCGACAATGCAATGGTGTCAGGAACGTGATATGAATCGGTCACTGCCCAACCTGAAATGCGTCCAATTGAGCGGTAAAATCCGTAACGAATTGCTCAGCCTGAGTAATCATTATGATGTGGTCATCGTCGACTGCGGAGGGCGTGACAATATGGCGTTGCGTTCATCAATCTCAGTTGCCCACCATGTTTTGATCCCGGTACAACCAAAGCGACGCGACTTAAAAACAGTACCTCTAGTCGAAGATATCATCTCTACTTGCCGTATGGTTAACCCCAATATGAATGCTGCGTTTGTACTCACTCAGTGCTCTACGATTGCCAGCATGGCACCCCGACTAATAGAAGCAAAAGAAACCTGCAGAGGCTTTGAGATACAAGTTCTGAATTCTGTGACCTTTTCACGCAGTGTATACGATGATGCAGAAGAATCTGGTGCATCGGTTTTTGAAATAGAGCCAAAAGGAAAAGCTGCGGCAGAACTTCGCGGGATCATTGAAGAACTGTTGGCGAGGAATGCATCAAACAAAATCGATATGAGTGAACCGCTACACGTCCAAGCTTTTGCATAGCACCTTCAACGCCTAAGGGTTTACTAGTCGTTATGTTTTAATCAGTACAATTGTACAAAAATGCTTTCAATTGTAGGCAAATAGCTATACTTTGTGCATAAATTGTACAAGCTACTTGATAGGGAAATTCTTTTGGCTGGCAGTTCAGACGATGTCTTTTCAACCGCCACCGCAGCAGTCCAATACTGCGGTAAGTACTGCTCGTCCCTAATTTGTCATCTCGCCTATTTTATTTTACTCACGGCTAGCCTCTTCGCTCATGCGCAGAACTCTTCATCTTTGGAAGAGGTTATGAGCGAGCAAGGACGACAAGCCTACACCAGTGCAATAGAACTTTTTAACGCTGGGGCATTGGATGAGGCTCAGGTCATTGCGTTAACACTATTGGAAGCATCCAACAACAATCGGTTTGATAAAGCGGCAGCCCAGCGCTTAATCGGTATAGTCGCATCGCAACGATCACAATATGAGTTTGCTCAGCGCAATCTCATGGAGGCGCTAGAAATTGTACACGCTCAAGACGAGTATGTACTGGTTGCCATGTTAAATGCTGATATTGGACGAAACTTACGAGCGCAGACTTTATACGCGAATGCGCTTCGCTACTTCCATAAAGCCCTATCTTTGTATGAATCCTTTGAACTACAAACAGGTATCGCAGAGCAGCACAATAACATTGGCGCAACACTCGAAAAATTAGGTCAATATGAACAAGCCTTACAGTCATTTTCGCTTGCGTTGGAAGTACAACGACAGCAAAACGATACCTTCGGGCTCAGTACAACACTGTTTAATATTGCGGAAGTTCATCGTGAGCTAACACAGTTGGATATAGCACTAGGCTACTTTAAAGATTCATTGGAAATTGCTATACAATTGGGTGACAAGCGCTTAATAGCACAAACCAATGCCAAAATAGGCGCAGTGTTAAATGAACAAGGCCAATTTGAGCAAGCAAAGTCAGCATTCGACGTGGCTATTTCGCTTTTCACTGAACTGGAGAACCGACAAGCAATTGCAGGCGCGACAGCTGGACTTGGAGAAGCGCTCATCGGCATGGGCAAACAACAAGACGGCATGCAGTTATTAAGAGACGTGCTGATGACGTCGCAAAAGAATAATTTTCCGGCGATTCTAACCCAAGTCCGATTGAGCATAGCCCAAGTGAATATTCAGCAAGCCAACTATGCACAAGCACTTGAGCAAATACAATTGGGCTTAACTGAAGCTACTGCACGAAACGAGCTGCCACGACAAGCCGAGTTCGAATCTCTACGAGTAAGTATTTTCGAAAAAACGAAGCAATATGATCAGGCATTTAATGCGCTCAGAAATCAACAAGCACTTGAAGCATCCATTTTACAAGCGCGACGTGAAGCGGCCTTATTGAATTTACAATCAGAAGTTGAATATGTGCGCCAAGAGCAAAGCATCGCGCTGTTACGTAAAAATAAGGCTATAGAGCTCAATCTTGCTGAACAGCGCAATATGCGCAATATCACATTGATGGCCAGCTTGATTATTTTGTTATTACTGGCCTTTTTGCTGTTCAGCCGGCACTCACAAAAACTTCGCAATCAACAGCTTACAGGTATCGTAAAGCGTCGCACCCATGAATTGGAAAAAAAGAACGAAGAGTTGCAGCAAGCCTACCGCACACTGGAACATATGAGTCTACGGGATTCGCTAACAGGGTGTTACAACAGACACTTCCTTGACGCCAATCTACCAGCTGAGATAAATCGCTGCTTATTTAGCTACACCTCTGCCAGTGAGTTGGGTAAAGATGCCCCCCATCACAATGATCTATTGTGCTTTTTGATTGATATTGATGATTTCAAACATGTAAACGATACATATGGGCATGTCACTGGGGATCGCTTCCTGATCCAATTTGCCAAGATCATCAATTTAGTCTTCCGGCATTCCGATTTACAAATACGCTGGGGCGGAGAAGAGTTTTTGGTTATATGTCGCAACACTCCTCGCAGAGATGCGGCAATGTTGGCGGAACGTCTTCGTTCAGCCGTTGCAGAAGCCAGTTTCAGTACTCAGTCAGGCTCTAAGATCAAGGCAACGTGTTCTATCGGCTTTTGCGCTTTCCCATTAGACATAGATGAGCCTGGCAGAATTGGCTGGGATGCCTCTTTCGATTTGACTGATCATTGCCTTTATTCAGCGAAATTATCAGGTAAAAATTGTTGGGTGGGTATCAACCATGCCAAAGCCACAGTGTCAGCCGAGGAGCTTAGTGACAATGAAAAAACATTAGGCTTGGGCAGACTTGAGGTCGTCACCTCTCTGAACCATTTATCCTCTATAAAATGGCATTCCAGTGACGGTATAAAATCAGGGGATTAAGTTACACCCCTGTTTTCAAATCTTCTAAATGATATTTGTCGATTAGAGAATACAAGGTTGGTCGGGTTACCCCTAGCAATTCAGCTGCCTTAGAAATATTCTTATCTGCCCGCACATATGCACGACGGATGGCTTCACTTTCTGCTTGTTCTCGCACTTCTCGTAAATTCAAAATCTCTTTAGTATCAGCCTGTTGGCCACCAAACAGCCCTAAATCGTCCGCTGTCACCAATTGACCTTCCGCCAAAATGACCGCAGATTTAAGCTTATTTTGTAGCTCTCGAATGTTACCTGGCCATGGGTGCGCTAACATTGCATTGATCGCGCATTCACTGAAACCCTTAACCTTCGCGTTAAACTCACTGCAATATTGATTTAAGAACGTTTTAGCTAATAGGATGACATCCTGCTCACGGTCTTTAAGCGGCGGGATCTCGATGGTAATTTCGCCGATCCGATAAAATAAGTCTTCCCGAAACGATTCGTCAGCAACCATCTGCTGCAGATTGCGGTGCGTTGCACACACCACACGAATGTCGACGGGAATTTCTGTGCGCCCACCGACTCGTTCAATGACTCGCTCTTGCAGGAAACGTAACATTTTAGCTTGTAGGCCAATCGGCATATCGCCAATTTCATCCAAGAAAAGTGTGCCACCTTGCGCCATTTCAATTTTACCTAGAGTGGTTTTATTGGCGCCAGTGAATGCCCCTTTCTCGTAACCAAAAAGCTCACTTTCTAGCAAGTTCTCTGGAATAGACGCACAGTTAATAGCTACAAATGCATTATCGCTACGTTGGCTATGCTCATGGATACTGCGAGCAAACACTTCTTTACCTGTGCCACTTTCCCCTAACAACAACGCACTAATATCGGTTTGTGCTATTTTTTCAGCACGACGACTTGCCGCCTGAATAGAAGGGCTGTTACCAATGATCTTACCCATCGCAGGGTTAGTTTTTACCAAGATCCGGTTTTCATGCTCCAACTTTGAAAGGTTTAGCGCCCGATTAATGATGATTTTGATCGTATCTGAATCTATTGGCTTTTGATAAAAATCATAGGCACCCAGCTCAATCGCTTTCAACGCGTTAGTCTTGTCATTGTTGCCTGTCACCACAATCACTTTGGTGTGAGGTGCGAGCGAGAGGATTTCAGATAACGCCTGTAAACCTTCAGAGGCATTCGCAGGGTCTGGCGGTAAACCTAAGTCTAAAGTCACTACAGCAGGTTCATGACGTCGCAGTTGTGCAATAGCAGAACTTCGGTCTTCTGCGTATACAACGTCAAAATCAGTCAAGCTCCACTTGAGCTGCTTTTGGATCCCTAGATCGTCATCGACAACTAACACCTTCGTCATGATTTTGATTTCCCTCTATGTATGACGTTTTAGTTTGCAGGCACGTTAAGCGTGAAGGTTGTGCCTTCACCTACTTGGCTGCTTACTTTGATACTACCACCAATTGATTCCATGTAGCTACGGGCATCATATGCGCCAATCCCCATACCGGCATTTCCTTTCGTCGTATCAAAGGGTTTAAACAATCGATTTTGAATAAAGTCTTCAGTCATGCCTTCACCATCATCAACAATTTCGACCAGTTGACTATGACTCGATTCATCATGATGTAATCGCACCAAGACATGCCCGTCATCGGGCGTCGCTTGTTGCGCATTGCTAATCAAATGGTAAACAACATTGGCGAATTTCTCTGCATCCACTATGACATGTGTTTCGTTATCCACATGTAACTCAGGCATTGGAGAAAGTGTCGCACAACGTTGCGTTATTACGTCTCTAATAATTGTAGATAATGCGAAACTACCTTGCTTTACGTGGGTATGCTGTTGTTTATCCGTCAATTGGGCCAGCATTTTATCCATGCGAGACTTAGTATGCTCTAAGGTTTCAAACGTATCATCAATAAACTCGGGGTTATGTTTATGCTGCTGAGCATTCGCTAAGATGAGGTCAATTTGAGCCAAAACATTCTTAAGATCGTGCACCACGAACGCTGACATGCGAGAAAATGCTGCAAACTGTGCATTTTCGGCGATTTGGCTGGCCGCTTCATGGTTGTATATAAAGTTGCTCGTTTGTGCAGTTACAGCATTGAGGTAATCCCTCAATTCCCAATTGAGCTGTATATGACTATCCTTAGATGCTCGCAAGACGACCATTCCCCAGAGCGATTCTCGTTCAAATAATGGTACGACTATCAATTTGTCTAATTCGTTGAGCTCTTCTTTATCAAACTTAAGCCCCTCGTACAGATACGGTTTAACGCGATATTCTTCGCTATCAAATATCCAACTTATAGACGAAAAAAAAGATACAAATTTAGCGGCTATTTCTTCGGAAAACCCATTTTCGCCATGTTGCTCAGCCACTACGAGTAAACGCCCACCATGCTGTAACTTTAAAATCGCGCCTTGTTTGTACTTAATCGCGCCAAGGTAACCGCGTAATGCCGTCTTATAAACCTCAGATAACTGAGTACATTGAGTGGTCAATGCCGCAGTTAACTTCACCCATTCCTGGCGATAATCAAACTGGTTGGCAAAGAAATTTTTGGTAATGAAAACCTTAACTTTTGTGCGAAAACTGTGTGACAAAAATACCGTTGCCAACAACGCAATCGACAGTGCGATAAAGACGACTTGAATAGTCGCGCCCCATTGGCCGCCAATGAATTTAACCGCGTACCCGATTGTTGCCATGATCAACAGGTATCCACCCGCGACCAATAACAACGAGCTGTGCAAAACCACTTCACGGGAAATAAAAATATCAATTCCCCAATGCTTTATTCGGCGTGTAGCAACAATAATAAGTGGAGCAAGGATCACGTATATATAACCGCGAGCAGCAATATAGAGGGGCTCAACCTGAGCTACCATTGTGGCATTAGCATAGGTTACAAACTCGAATAGATTGATGACTCCTAGATAGAGCACCAGCGGCTTAAAAGCCCATTGATGCTCACCCGCTTGTCGATACACTTGTTCGAGTAAAATGAGTACTTCCAACGCGATGATGGTTTGCAGCAAGAACCGCCACGTCATCGACAGCACACCAAACTCAGGCAATACGATTGCGGCGGTCGGTAGCGCTAAGATTGCCCACGTCACTGGGCGAGATAAGACACTCCATAAAGAAGTGAAATTGTTACGTAAGAAAGCCGCCAGAAAGAGCAGCCAAATCCACTGTTTACCGCTATCGATAAACAACAATCTATCGAGGGTGAGATCACCCCCGACAATCGGTAAATGGGCAGCGGACCACAAGACAGTGGCCAAGGTCGACAAGATCAGAAGGTACTTTGCAAGGCCCGCTTTTCGCACGGTAAAAAGCAGCAGAAGTAAAAGAAAATACCCCAGGCCGGCGACACTGTACCCAATAGTTGCTATCACAGTTTTCTAATCACCAAGCTACCAATAGAATATCCGGCACCAAAACTACACAGTACGCCAACATCTCCACTGACTAAATCTTCATGATTTAATGCAAACGCAATCACCGAGCCCGCTGATGCCGTATTAGCATAGGTATCAAGAACAATCGGCGCCTCATCGGCATCCGGTAAACGCCCTAGTAACTTTTTACTGATAAGCGTGTTCATGTTGATATTGGCCTGATGCAACCACCAACGGCGCACATCATTTACGGCTAAACCACAGGCGTTCAAATGTTCCGCGATATGCTCAGCGGCTAGCGGACAAACTTCTTTAAATACCTTACGGCCTTCTTGATGAAACAGCTTATCGGGGCCGTATGGATCAACATCGGTTGCATGTGTCATATAGCCAAAGTTAGAGCGAATATTATTGGAAAAAGACGTGAAAGCTTTGGTACCTAGCACCTCATAACAGTGCTTACCCTTGGCTGAGGACTGACGTTCAATAATAGTCGCCGTAGCGACATCACCAAATATAAAATGACTGTCTCGGTCCGTATAATTAATTTGTGGTGACACTAGCTCAGGATTAATCACAAGTACCCGAGATGCCGTCCCTGCTTTAATCATTTCGTACGCGCGATGCAAACCAAATGTTGCCGCGGAACATGCTACCAGCATGTCAAATCCAAACCCGGAAATATTTAACGCTTGTTGCACTTCTATAGCTATGGCTGGATATGCGCGTTGTGTATAAGCACAGCTAACGATAACCGCGTCTATATCCGCCCCCTCAAGGTTTGCCGCATTTAAAGCAATCTGCGCTGCAGCTACAGCTATTTCAGCTTGTTGGCTAAGCTCATCGTCGCTTCGTTCAGGGATCAAGGGGCGCATTCGGTTAATGTCTAAAACGCCTTCTTTGCAATAGATATAGCGGCTTTTAATGCCCGATGCTTTCTCAACAAACTCAGCACTACTATGAGGCTTAGCGGCAATATCGCCTTTTTCGATTGCATCTGCATTTTCAGCATTAAACTTATCTGCGTATGCGTTATAACAATTAATTAGTTCTTCATTGCTGATACTGTGAGGTGGCGTCCATACGCCAACACCACTAATGACTACTGAGTCGGTCATAAAAATTCTCTACTTAGGTTATTGGCTACTGCCAACATCTTATTGTGAATAGAATACCCTGACTAACTCAGATTGTCATGAAACAAAAACGGCGCCGTAAAGGCGCCGTTTATTCGTAAAGATTTGTTTAGTTTGGCGTAATTTCCCAAACACTAACCGTTCCGCTCACCTCATTACCCGAGATAAGTAAAGGGTTACCGGTTGCGCTATCTTCAGCCGCAACAAAAACTAAACTCTCTGGAGCCAAGTCACCAATCACATCAGCCGCAGTCAGACCTTCAGTCAAATCGCGGTTAATTACGTACTCGGCAAATTGAACATCGTACGGGTTAGTTACGTCATACACCATAATACCGCCCATACGCTCTAATCCAATAAAGGCGTAGGTTCTGTTACCAATAGTACCAACCGTCAACGCTTCAGGCTCTGGTCCTTTATTTTCAGAGCGTGAATCACTCTCGTTAACGTCATTATCGTTGTTAAACTGAGCGCCGTGTACTGAGGCTGTAATACGCTCAAACTCATCACCTGAGTCATAAGTCACTAAACCATTTTGATCCCAAACCGTAAATGAACGGGCACCATAGGTGTAAGCCATTGAAAATTCGCCATCGTCATCTGCATCGCCAATTTCAGCACTTACCCGTAAGTCATCAATAGCCCCTGACATTTGCAGCATTTCCAACTTAGAGCCCGCCTCAGCGGTTAAATCCTTTAATTTGATTTCGTCGGTGTATGACAAACACCCATCATCTTCATCAAACGCTACTCCACCGGCGGCTAGACAGGTTGCTTCATCAGCAGCTTCGAAGAAATACTCTCTCGCATCACCCTCGTTAGCCGTAATCAGGAAATCTGCGCCTTTCCATTGGTATGTTGCAATGGTGTCAGGCATGTACACACCGTATAAACCATCATATTGGCCAAAGCTAACGGCGCCGTCTTCATTTCCATCAAAATACAGCTCTGCCCAATCTTTGAAGCCTAGGCCAATAATCTGAACTGATAGATCTTCAAGATCAACAATCGCTAAGCCATTATTTTCTTGCAGGGTTACAAACACCTGTTCATTAGTTGCGGCAATGGCTTCTGGTTCTAAATCTTGCGCCACAGTAGTGGTGATCGCATTGCCATTAATCGTTTGACCTGAAGGATTCGGGAACACCATTCCTTGCGCTTCAAGAGCTGCTTGATCGCCATTAAATTGAGTAAACGAAATGGTTTCTGCCGTTTCTCTTGGCTCATTGTTGGCCAAGATGTCAATGACAGAAATACTCCCTTCTGGATCATTGCTATAGTCACCGTTTGGCTCACCTTCATTCGCCACGATAACTTTGCCACCATTCGGCGTAAACTTAACCATATCCGGCAAGTTACCCACTTCAACAGCATCCAATAAAACAGGGGCTGATTCATCTAAACCGTTGTAGAACAGGACATAACCGTTGTCTGCTTGCGTAGCACCCGCTACCGCAACGGCCATCAAATCTCCGTGAACAGCAAGACTATTGACGCCGCCCAATGCCACACCCTCAAATTCGGTAGGCAATGTAATCGTCGTTGGGGTTAAGTTGACTAGGTTGATTGGATCAGACAATGCAGTAGAGGTTAAGCCGCTAGCATCGATAATCGAAATAGTCCCTGTTGCGCTATTGGTCGCATAAATGGTTTGCGTTGCTTTGTGATACTCAACAATTTCAGCAGACCCACTGCCTGACAAACTAGCACGACCGACAACAGAAAGAGTGATACCTAAAGAGGCATCAGATCCATCTTGACCGTCAGACCCGTCTTGTCCATCTTGGCCGTCTTGCCCGTCCTGACCAGGTTCACCTTGCGGCCCCTGTAATCCCTGTTCCCCCTGAACACCGTCGTCACCGTCTAATCCACATCCTGTAAGCGTTGCTGAAACAAAAAACGCCAGAAGTCCGTATTTAAATACATGTCGAGCCGCCATCTGCCTTCCTTTTTAGTAGTCGTTATTGTCAAACAATAGGTTATTATTGCTTATCATGCTAAATACTGTCAGTTAAGTCCACACCATTTGTGAATTAACCGCAGAGGTAGGGGACATTACTGCTCGACTATGACACTTACATGACAGCAGAGGCACAAGCCTCGGCTTCTACGGCAACTAACTCGACTTTGTCTGCAACGCGCACGATGACACAGTCACCTAACAATGCAGACTGACGCTGACTTAATACGGTAACGGAGTCTCCATCAACAGCCGTAAGCTGATACTCATATCCTGTGTTATCACCTTCAGCCAAAGCGGTTAAGAACCCAAGTAACATTCCCCCCCACAATGCTCCTCTCAGTGCATGATGAGAATCGATATGCGCACCCGATATTGCACCATGAACAGCGCCAAACGCTATATTTTCGTCAACATTAGAATCAAACTCGACCTCTTCAACACGATCCACCCATGCGTAAAATTCAACGATAAATTGATCGGCTTGGGCACGATGATAACGACCTGAGTGAACACACCCAGTTAAGGCTAAAATAGAACACACACATAAAGTTAGGGTTAGTTTGCGCATGGCATAAATTCCATTTGAAGATGACCCTGATAAGTATGTTCCCCATTAACTGAATGCTTGCTTAACAGAATGTTGTTTATTCTTCTATCATGGTGTTCATTGAAAGACGTTGTATACTTTTATCCATCATGTATTTACGGACAGAACACGCTATGCGTCATACCTTTACTCTTTTTATTTCCATGATTTTCTTAAGCAGCTGTGCAACATCGCCCACTGGGCGGAATCAAATGCTTCTGTATTCTGACAGTCAACTGTCCGAAATGGGCGCTCAAGCATTTAGCGGAATGAAAGATTCCGTGAAAGTATCGCAACAGCCTATTGAAAACCGTTATGTGCAATGCGTGGCGAATCACATCACGGCACAAGTGAGCAAGGACGTGTTTAGTGGGCAATGGGAGGTTGTTGTGTTTGATGATGAGCAAGTCAATGCTTTTGCGCTCCCGGGAGGCAAAATCGGCGTGTATACAGGCTTACTTAAAGTCGCAACGAACCAACATCAACTGGCCGCGGTTATTGGACATGAAGTCGGACACGTGATTGCACATCATGGTAATGAGCGCATGTCACAAAGCACACTAATTAACATTGGCGCTCAGGCTGTATCTCAAATAATGGCTGCCAATGAAGTGTCTAATTCAGGGCCCATAATGGCAGCTATTGGTTTAGGTGTTCAGGTCGGCATTCAACTCCCATTTAGCCGTACCCACGAGTCAGAAGCTGACGAAATTGGGTTAAGCCTTATGGCCAAAGCAGGATTTCAACCGGCAGAAGCTATTGAGTTGTGGAAAAACATGGAAAAAGCCAGTGGTGGTCAACGGCAGCCAGAATTGCTGTCAACTCACCCGGCACCACAAACCCGAATTGCTGACTTAACCGCCCTACTACCTAACGCACAAGCGATTCATAAAACTAGCTCTACTCGCCCAACATGTGACTAGCTCTACAACAATACGACAGAATCAAAAAAGCCGCTTTTAAGCGGCTTTTTTTACATGACTCGACTTCATTCGTCATTTTTGTGCACATGCACATCCATTTGAGGGAACGGAATTGAAATACCTTCCTTATCAAAACGTAATTTGACCGCTTCAGTGAAATCAAACAGCACTGGCCAATAATCTGCGCTTTTAACCCATGGACGCACAACAAAGTTAACGCTGCTATCACCTAATTCGGATACAGCCACTTTAGGTGCTGGGTCGTCAAGGATCCGCTCGTCTTCTTTAACCATTGCTTCTAGCACTTGCTTAGCTTTTAACAAGTCATCACCATAGCCAATGCCAAATACCATATCGACACGACGTGTTTCTTTAGCCGAGAAGTTAGTAATATTGCCACTGTATATCGCACCGTTAGGAACAATGATTTCTTTGTTATCTGGCGTGGTCATAACCGTAGTAAAAATACCAATTGCTTTTACCGTACCCATAGTGCCACCCGCCTCAACAAAATCTCCCGATTTAAACGGCTTAAACACTAATAGCATTACGCCCGCAGCAAAGTTTTGCAGTGAGCCTTGCAATGACAAACCAATGGCAAGACCGGCAGCACCGAGAATTGCAACCAATGAGGTTGTATCAACGCCAAGTTGATCTAACGCCGCGACAATAACAAACAGCATCAATACTGCATTTAAAATCGAGGCTAAAAACGCCACTAGCATCTGGTCGTAGTTAGACTTTGCCATAAGCTTGTTGAACAACGACATTAACAAACTAACGACGATTTTACCGACCACATAAATTAAAACGGCAAACACAATATTTATGCCCCATGGGATCACATAGGTGTTAACCAAATTTTCAATATCTTCCGCAGAATACATATATTTTCCTTGTTGATGGGTTGCTCACTGAATCGAATTAAAAAATAGCAACAATTTTGTATAAATGACAACGAATAATTCAGCCCACTTAATATCTGAATTGGCAAACGTTAGACATATTTTCATCAAATTAACACCGTACTGTCACAATTCATTCATTTATCTAGAAAAATCTGTCACCAATAGGAGACACAACGCTTTCAGCGCAATTTATTTTCCAAAATAACTGGCATTTTCTGAGAATTTGACTATATTTCACGCACGCTTAAAACCTGCTCAGAAGAACAGGTCGCGACTTCTAATTAATGTTTTTAAAGGAATTGAAAATGTTATTACTATCGATATTGTTTACTGCAGTTAGCTTACTCTTTATTTATGCGTTGATGAGAGATACGGGCGTGAATACACCTCATGCCAGAGGAACCGGTACCCCACAAGATACAAATAAAGTCATTCAACCGGCGAAAAGCATTACAGAGAAGGATGCTCAGGCAGTTATGTAAGCGTAAAGTGCTGCAAAAGATTTTTACAGGCGCGTTAGCGCCTTTTTCTTGTCTTGCGATGCATTCAACACAAAAGCCGTGATATTCTGATAATACCATTCGTTAACAACCTTAATTATGCGTATCTCCCGTTTTTTTGTTGATGACACTCTTGCCGCCGAAACGACGATAACGTTACCCGCGGAAACGTCCCACTACATGGCTAATGTCCTGCGCTTGTCCACGGACACGCCGGTAGTCTTGTTTAATGGTGATGGGCATGAGTATAGTGGCGTAATCAGTGTAATTAACAAGCGAAATACGCAAGTCAGTATCGACGCTAAATTAGCGCTAGACCCTCAATCGCCATTGCGGCTTCACCTTGGACAAGGTGTCAGTAAAGGTGAACGCATGGACATGGCGCTGCAGAAAGCGACAGAGCTTGGTGTTACCGAAATAACGCCAATTATCACTGAACGATGTGCGGTTAAGCTAAACGAAGAGCGCTGGCAAAAGAAGCTGGCGCAGTGGCGTAAAATAATTCAATCCGCCTGTGAACAGTGTGGTCGAAACACATTACCCACCTTGCATACACCGGTTCAATTTCAAGACTGGCTAAAAGCAACAACGGAACAAACTAGATTGTTATTTGATCCTACCGCGACTCAAAGAATTGGACAGATGGATTACAACACCCAAGGCTATCGATTGTTGGTTGGTCCCGAAGGCGGTCTTTCTGAACAAGAAACCTATACGGCAATTCAAGCTGGATATAAAGCACTCAGCATGGGGCCTCGAATTCTACGTACCGAAACAGCCGCCATTGCATCAATTGCAGTATTACAAGCTAACTTTGGAGACCTTTAAAAAAGGGCTCCCCGATCTCAGGCGACAAAACTTTGACACCTATTCGATTTGTGGTTAATTTGAGCAATATACCCACGCATTCTTTGTCCACGGTAGAAACGCAGTAAACACATGCCATTTGAGTCTCTCAAAAGCGCTAGTAAGGATCAGTTAGCAAGTTTAGAAAGCAGGAACGCTATTGAGCAAGGTCGAGCGAAAGCTCTTGATCTATTGATAGAGGGTGCCTCTTTAGAAGACGTCGCACGGCCTATGCTAGAGGGGATTGAATCTGCGCATAAAGGTGCTCGCTGCGTTATAATGCTGCTCAATGATGACAAGTTCACGTTATCACCTCTCGTCGCTCCTAGCTTTGAAGAAGCGTTTGTTAGTGCACTCATCAACTTTCCAGTCGGTACCAATAGTGGATGCTGTGGCTCGGCAGTATTTCATCAATCACCGGTTTACTTGAGTGAAATAACGGCAAAGCAAAATTGGCATGGCATATCATCATTGGTGCAAGACGCTGATATTCGTTCCTGCTGGTCTCACCCTTTGATTTCGCCTAACGGTGAAGTGTACGGCACCTTAGCCATCTATTTATCGACGAGTGCCTCACCGACAGACACTGACATTGAAATGTTAGATTACGAAGCCAAAGTGTTTAGTATGATCATCGAGCGCTCTCATATGATTTCAGCGCTCAAACGGTCTCACGCTGAATTAGAAAAACGTGTAGAAGAAAGAACAAAAGAATTAAGTGAAGCCAACACACTGTTAAGTAAAGCACTGGATCAACGTAATGAAGTGCGCATGCAGTTACTTGAAATGGAAAATATGGCAGCCCTTGGCACTATGATGTCGAGCCTCACACATGAAATTAACACGCCGATTGGTGTCGCGATAACCGCTTCGACTTATCTGCGAGCCATGCAACAAAAATCAAAAGTATTGTTCGACAACAATGAATTGAAACGCTCTGATTTGCTTTCTTTTTACAACGAATGTGATGAAGCGGCTCACATTATCGAGAGAAACTTGTCGCGAACAAGTGAATTGATCACAACGTTTAAGCAGCTTTCCATTGATCAGCACTCGCAAGAGCCACGCAAAGTCAACCTAACCGACTACATAGATGAAATTTTACTCTCACTCAAGCCTCGTTTAAAACGCTTTGGCCACTTATTCTGCATCGATGTTGATCCCGATATGAATATCAAAACAAACCCTGGAGCACTCAGCCAAATCCTGATCAATATGATCATGAACTCAGCAAACCATGCGTTTGAGCCAGAGGAGCGTGGCAGGATACTAATCAAAGCCAGAATTGAAGGTATACAGTCTGATAATCCTCATTTGATTTTGGACTATAAAGATAATGGTAAAGGCATGTCAGAGCACACCGTCGAAAACATTTATAAGCCGTTTTTTACCAATGCTCGCAATAACGGCGGAACAGGACTAGGCATGCATATTTGCTATAATCTCGTGGTCGATGTACTGCGGGGCACATTGGATTGCCAATCTGAGCTTGGCAAAGGTACTTTATTTCGTCTGCGCGTGCCCCTGAGCCTATAATAGCCTATCCTTTTGTCTCTCAGCTCTTGAAATAGCGATACATAACGCCACTTAATACAATAGACGTTTTTATAAGGATTAGCATGGGCATCAAGTTAGCCATCGTGATGGATCCCATCATGAACATTAATATTAAGAAAGACACGAGCTTCGCAATGCTGTTAGAAGCGCAGCGCCGTGGGTATGAGTTGTATTATATCGAAATGGCCGACTTGTATATTGACAGCGGCCAACCGTTTGCAAGTTGTCAAAAATTGCGTGCCAAGGAAGACGCGACTGGCTGGTTCGAGCTAGATGAGCGAAATGACGTCCCATTACATAATTTTGATGTTGTGTTGATGCGCAAAGATCCCCCAGTTGACGGTGAGTTCATCTATGCGACACACATTCTCGAATTGGCTGAAAGGCAAGGGTCGCTGATAGTAAACAAACCGCAGAGCTTACGTGATTTTAACGAAAAGCTATTCACAACATGGTTTGCCGAATTTACGCCGCCTACCCTTGTAACGGCTAGCAAGAACCGAATTAAAGCGTTTCATGCTGAGCATCAAGATATTATTTGTAAACCGCTCGACGGCATGGGTGGGACGTCTATATTTAGAGTGTCACCTGATGGCACAAACTTAGGCGTTATCGCAGAAACATTGACCGATAATGGTCAACGTTACGCTATGTTCCAACGCTATCTGCCTGAGATAAAGGATGGTGATAAACGGGTGTTGATTGTTGATGGCGAAGTTATTCCCTATTGCTTAGCGCGTTTACCAACTGGCAACGAAACACGCGGGAATTTGGCGGCAGGCGGCACGGGGCGCCCACAACCCATCAGTGAAAGTGACCAAGCACTGGCTGAAGCAATCGCCCCTACGTTGGTTGAAAGAGGTTTGCTGTTTGTCGGTCTTGATGTGATTGGTGACCGAATTACCGAAATCAACGTGACCAGCCCAACCTGTGTGCGTGAAATTGAAGCTGCATACGACATCAATATTTGCGCTAAGCTGTTTGATGCCATTGAAAAAAGGATATCCTGTTAATCTATGACTAACCCGGTTTCGTTTGAAAATCACTTTTTAATCGCCATGCCTTCTCTGGAAGATCGGTATTTTTCTCGTTCGCTTACCTATATCTGCGAGCATAATGAACAAGGCGCGATGGGGTTAGTCATTAATCAACCCACAACCATGAATTTAAAAGCGTTGCTAGAACAAACCGATCCCGAAGTCGTCGTTGATGACGAACATGCTGAAAAGATAATCTTAGCCGGCGGTCCAGTGTCACAAGATAGAGGTTTTATTCTGCACACCACCCAACCAGGCTGGTCATCAAGCCTCCAGCTTACGCCAGAAATTATGGTAACAACGTCCAAAGATATACTACCGGCATTAGCCAATGACAGTGGGCCTGAAAAATCGCTAGTCACGCTTGGTTATGCGGGATGGTCTGCGGGTCAACTAGAGCAAGAAATTCAGGAAAACAGTTGGTTAACGGTAGAGGCTGATATGGACATCCTGTTTAACACGCCCATCCACAGACGCTGGCAAGCGGCGGTCAATAAGTTAGGTATAGACATCTGGCAATTAGCACCAAATGTGGGGCACGCGTGATGTCAATGGGCACACTGTTGTGTTTCGATTATGGCCTCAAAAGTATCGGTGTCGCCGTAGGACAATCAATAACGGCCACGGCTTCTCCTTTAAACGCATTGTCAGCCAGAGATGGAGTGCCAGACTGGAATCAAGTAGAAGCATTGATCAATGAATGGCAGCCATCCTCTTGTATAGTCGGCATGCCGCTCAATATGGACGGCACAGAACAGCCCATATCAGAGCGTGCGCGTACTTTTGCCAACCGCCTTAATGGTCGTTTTAAGATTAACGTTGAATTATGGGATGAACGCCTAACGACGGTAGACGCCAAAGCCGAATTGTTTGCTCTCGGCGGTTTTAAAAAGCTCGATAAAGGAAAAATAGACAGTGTTTCTGCCTGTATTATTTTACAGAGCTACTTTGACAATAACGCCTAGCCTAGGCGAATAGGTTTCCGACAGTCTAGCCAGTATAAACGCTCTGCCCGAGCCAAACGGCGTTCGTGCATCACAGAAAACATTACTCATGCCTTGTTTCCTCTGGAGAATGCTGGCACTGCCAGCACACATCAAAACTGGCGGCATTGACTTCACCGCAGTGTGAGCATGACCAATCTTCCACTTGTGAATCATCACTCACGTCCTGCTTAAAGCCCTCTATTAGCGCTTTAGCTCTTTTCTCCCACAAGGGGTCAGACAGCCACACTTCAGGCTGCGAATCAAACGGTGATACCTCGCCTATCGCACCTGAGACAAATTCATTTTTGATGAAGCATGGAATACCATGCTCCTCCAACAACGTTTTAACTCTGAATACCAAGAAACGGTCGAAATCCCGATAGATCCGCAATGCCATTAATCCATATCGATCGAAACGTTAGACAATGAGCCCAAACCTGAGCCTTCATCAGTATCCAACTTGATCATCAAGCGCAGATCATTTGGTGAATCAGCATGATGCAGTGCCTGATCAAGCGAGATTCGACCAGCTTTGTAGTGATCATACAACGCCATATCGAACGTCTGCATACCGGCTTCTTTACCTTTTTGCATGGCTTCTTTTAACGAGCCAATATTATTACGTTGGATCAAATCAGTTACTAATGGTGAGTTAAGCAAGATTTCAATTGCGGCGACGCGGCCTTTACCATCAATGGTGGGAACCAACTGTTGAGCAACAATCGCGCGAATGTTCAAACTTAAGTCAAAGCGAAGCTTGTCATGCAAGTCTTTGGGAGCCAAATGCATGATACGTTCTATGGCTTGGTTAGCGTTATTGGCGTGCAACGTCGCAACACACAAATGCCCGGTATCAGCAAACGACATGGCATATTCCATGGTTTCCATCGATCGTATTTCACCGATTAAGATAACATCAGGTGCCTGACGCAAAGACGACTTAAGCGCATCATCGAATGACAAGGTATCAATACCCACTTCTCGCTGAGTAACCACACACTGGTTGTGGTCGTGCACGAATTCTATCGGGTCTTCGATGGTTAAAATATGCCCCTTCGAATTAGCGTTTCTATGGCCAATAAGTGCCGCCAGAGACGTCGATTTACCAGTACCGGTTCCACCCACAAATAGCACCAAGCCACGCTTAGCCATAATGATATCTTTCAGTACCGTTGGTAATCCAAGGTCATCTGCCTGCGGGATTTGGGTAACAATGCGGCGGATAACCATACCGGCCAAATCTCGTTGCCAAAATGCACTGCAACGGAAACGCCCAATCCCCTCGCGAGCAATAGCAAAATTACATTCTTTACTATTTTCGAACTCTTCACGTTGCTTATCATTCATCGCCTGATGCACTAAATCGAGTGCATCATCATCAGTCAAAGCGTCATCCGCAAGCGGCGTTAACTGCCCGTTAATCTTGGCGCTCACTGGATAACCGACGGTAATAAACACATCGGAAGCCGATTCGCCGACCATTTGCTCTAAATAATCATCGAGTGAATGCATATTTTAGAATCCTGGTTTTGGTTGCTTATCAACAGACTTCGCTGCAGCATCTTGAGGTGTGATCACGCCCATACCAACCAATTTCTGTAAACATTGATCCATCGTCTGCATGCCATGCGCCTGCCCTGTTTGTATCACAGAATACATTTGCGGGACTTTATCTTCACGTATCAGGTTACGAATAGCCGGTATACCGATCATGATCTCATGTGCCGCTATACGCCCGCCGCCGACTTTCTTAAGCAGCGTTTGAGAAATTACTGCGCGCAAGGATTCTGACAACATTGAGCGGACCATCGATTTTTCCTCGGCTGGAAATACGTCAATAATACGGTCAATAGTTTTAGGCGCCGAGTTTGTATGCAATGTGCCAAATACCAAGTGGCCTGTTTCAGCCGCTGATATTGCGAGACGTATGGTTTCTAAGTCACGTAGCTCGCCCACCAGTATAACATCAGGGTCTTCACGCAATGCACTGCGCAGCGCGTTATTAAAACTGTGCGTATCGCGATGCACTTCACGTTGGTTAATAACGCTTAATTTATTGTCATGCACAAATTCGATAGGATCTTCGATGGTCAATATGTGCTCACGCTTATGTGTATTGATATGGTCAATCATGGCTGCCAAGGTCGTACTTTTACCACTACCGGTAGCCCCCGTTACCAAAACGATCCCCGTCGGTTGATTGATGATGTCTTTAAAAATAGCCGGCGCACCAAGGTCATCCAAAGTCAAAACTTTACTTGGAATGGTCCGCAATACAGCCGCGGCGCCACGGTTTTGCACGAACGCGTTTACCCTAAAGCGAGATAAATCTTTTACTTCGAACGAAAAGTCAGTTTCTAAGTTTTCTTCGTATTCTTTGCGCTGCATGTCATTCATGATTTCATAAATCAGTGCATGCACTTGCTTGTGATCCAGCTCGGGCACATTCAAGCGTCGCATCTCGCCATCCACTCGAATAATAGGTGGAAGTCCTGCGCTCAAATGTAAATCTGATGCGTTGTTTTTCACACTAAAGGCTAAAAGTTCGGTAATATCCAAGGCTTATGTCTCCGAAGAATTTAAACACGCTATGCAAACAATAGCAGATCGGCTGGAAAGCGCCCACAAACTGATCGCCCAAGCCACACATGATGCTCATCGTCCTGCAAATTCGGTCAAATTACTAGCCGTTAGTAAAACAAAACCGGTATCTGATTTACGACAAGCGTATGATGCCGGGCAACGATTGTTCGGTGAGAACTATGTTCAGGAAGGCATTGAAAAGATACAACAAATGCGTAGTTTCACAGATATTGAATGGCACTTTATCGGCCCATTGCAGTCCAATAAAACCAAAGCGGTAGCCGAGCACTTTGACTGGGTGCAAAGCATTGACCGACTGAAAATAGCACGACGGTTGTCAGAGCAACGACCTCACGACATGGCGCCGCTGAATGTGTGTATTCAAATCAATATTGACGATGAAGAAACCAAATCAGGTGTACTTGCTAGCGATGTCAAAGACTTTGCACAAGAAATAGCCGACTATGGTCAGCTACGGTTACGCGGCGTTATGGCGATACCCAGTGCGAGCAGCAGTGGCGCTCAACAAATCGCCAGTTTTCGCGCCATGCAAAATATATTCGATGACTTGAAAGCGACATATTCATCCATAGATACATTATCTATAGGTATGAGCAATGACGCATCTCTAGCCATTCAACACGGCAGCACTATGGTGAGGTTAGGTACCGCAATATTCGGCAGTCGACAGTAAAGCGCTGCCCAAATAAATAACGACACAGGAGTCCCATGCAGACACGAAATATAGGCTTTATTGGCGCTGGCAACATGAGCAGAAGCATCATTTCAGGATTGGTCGAATCTGGCTATTCCCCTTCCGCTATAGTCGCTAGCAACCGATCTATCGAAAAGTTAATGGCCTTACAAGAAGAGTTTGGCATTAATATCACAACGGATAATGACGCCGTTGTTGCCTATTCGGATGTAATCGTAATGTCTGTAAAACCACAGATCATGGCTACCGTTCTGGCCGATCTTGACCCTGCACAAGTCAGCGACGATAAAGTGTTTATGTCGATCGCAGCTGGCATCAAACTAGAACGCCTCGCGCAAATGCTGCCAGTGGCGAAAAAGTGGGTAAGGGCAATGCCGAATACGCCCAGCGCTGTAGGTGAAGGCTTAACAGGGTTAATCGCGAATGAGGCCATCAAGGAGCAGGAAAAGCAATTTTGCTCTGAGCTGATGGGTGCTGTAGGGGAAGTCGTTTGGGTTGAGCAAGAACCACAAATTGACGGCGTTATTGCGGCAGCGGGCAGTTCACCGGCTTATTTCTTTCTGTTTCTCGAAGCTATGCAAGCTGAAGCCGAAAAAATGGGCTTTAACCACCAACAGTCAAGACTGATGGTTCAGCAAGCCATGTTTGGTGCCGCTAAAATGGTCGTTGAAAACCCAGAAATCGAACTTTCAACCCTACGGGAAAATGTTACATCTAAAGGCGGCACTACAGCACAAGCTCTCGATACTTTTATACAAGGTGGTTTAAAAGAGCTTGTCAGTAAAGCCATGCAAGCGGCCGTAAAGCGTGCCGATGAAATGTCGAATGAATTTTAGTTAATGGACTCTTTATGAATGCAACTTACTTTTTAATTACAACGCTGTTCAACCTGTATCTCATGGTGGTTATTTTACGCTTGTGGTTACAATGGGTAAGAGCTGATTTCTACAATCCACTGAGTCAAGTGGTAGTTAAAGCCACACAGCCAGTGGTAGGCCCCTTGCGTCGCGTGATCCCCTCAATTGGACCATTTGATACCGCCACATTCGTATTTGCACTGCTAGTGTCAGTGGCTAAAATCACCACCATATCCTTGGTGTTCGGGGCTAATTTTGCCCCTATTGCGATCGTTATTGCGTCGTTTGTTGACGTGTTACGAGAAGCGCTTTCACTGGTGTTCTGGATACTCATCCTACGTGCCATACTCAGTTGGATCAGCCAAGGCAATAACCCCATTGAATATGTCACCATGCAACTTACCGAACCATTCTTAAGCCCAATCAGACGTGTCATTCCCCCCATGGGAGGATTGGACTTATCAGTACTGATTGCCATTATTGCGCTGCAATTTATTCGCATACTGTTGGGCGATATTTTTGGTGGTTTTTAGTTAGCGAACGGAGAATAAACGTTAATGATTAATTCGATGCGGATTTTTATAGCGGTTTTATGCTGCGCATTCAGTTTCTCAGCCATTGCCGAGCAAAAACAAACGCTTGGTAATTGGGATGTTCATTATATGGTAGTCGGCACAACCTTTTTAACACCCGAAATAGCCAAAGCAAACGGCATCATTCGCAGTAAGTTTAATGCACTGGTGAATATTTCCGTGCTTGATGCTGACTCTCAAAAAGCCTTGGAACCTTCGGTAACGGGAAACGCTAAGAACTTATTAGGCACTGTCAAACAGCTGTCATTTAAGCGGGTGCGAGAAGGCGACGCAGTTTATTACCTTGCGGTATTACCCTATCGCGACATGGAAACCTACCGCTTTGAAATAGATATTCAAGACGGCAACCGCACAGAAACCTTATCCTTTTCGCAAAAGCTATACGTTGACTAGCTAACACCAACGTTATACCCCTTGTTGTTCGCTCACTTTAATTTCGGTATTTACCATGTGGGCGAACTCTAACAACATATTGAAATCCTGCTGAGTTAATGCCCGAGGGTTAGGGTCAATTACGCACAGTGTCCCTAGCGGTTGACCACAGCTACTCCGAATAACCGCGCCAGCGTAAAATCGAATAAGTGGCCCAGCGACGACATTACCGGTTTCAGCAAAGCGTTCATCTTGGCGTGCATCAGGCACGTACAAATAATCATCTTCAGCGATAGCATGCGCACAAAATGACACCGAAAGGTCAGTTTCATCGTCGTCTAAACCATCTTTAGATTTAAACCATTGCCGGTCTTTATCCACCAGTGTGATGGTCGAGATAGCCACGTCAAAATACTGTTTTGCCATCCGCGTAATGGCATCAAAGCGCTCTTCTGGCTCTGAATCCAGTAATTGAGTGCGGTATAAAGCAGCTAGACGTTTGGTATCTTCAACATAAAGCAGCGGTGATTTCATAGGCTATATAACCGTTCGTTGAACGGTCCCGAATGTATTCAAAATTGATCAAACATTACCTGATTGCCATCAGGATCGACAAATACGCAGTGACAAGGACCGTTGTCTCCTTGCGTGGACTTGATCGGTTCAAATCCAGCGGACTGCATTGACGCCTCTATGGCTCTGGCATCGGCTGGGTTGAAGGTCAGAATGTTATCTTCAAACATGTCTTTAAATAGCCCGATAACGACTGCTCCCTGTTGTAAAATCAACCAGTTATCTTCAATCGAACCACAGCCCTCGAGCGCCTCAAAACCTAGCGCTTCATAAAACGCTTTTGATTTATGCATGTCTTTAACCGCTAAACTGACTGAAAATTGTCCAAGTTCCATGTGCCCTGCTCCGAAAAGTCATTTTTATAACCTTAGACCTTTTATCGACACGAGACAAATGACATGGAGGTAGCGGTTGTTTAGTTTAAGCTTAGGTTCGTTTAACCGTTTGCTCCAGAGGGCGCATAGAATCTTTTATCTTGGTTTTCTGTTCACTGGACACTCTGTCCACCAGTCTGGCTGGCTTCGCAAATAAGTAGCCTTGCAAATAATCAGCCCCCATACGTTGCAGTAATGCCCTCTCCTCCTCACGTTCAACCCCCTCAGCAATCACTTTTATACCGTTGTTACGCGCTATTTGAATAAGGTGCTCAACAATGGATTGTTTCAGTGGATCCGAGTCAATGTGTTGAACAAGCTCCATATCAATTTTCACGTAGTCAGGTCGAACATCTTTCAACATATTCAATCCTGACCAGCCAGAGCCGATATCATCTAACGCCACCCCAAAGCCAGCATGACGATAGAAGGCCAAAATCCCCTTCAAATGAGCCATATCGGTAACACGATGGGTTTCTGTAATTTCAAATACAATATCGCTAGGTTTATAACCGATTTCCGTAATGGCCGACGCAGTAGAACGCAAACAATATGCGGGGTCATAGACACTTGAAGGGTTAAAATTAATAAAAATTTTACCCGGCAATCCTGCTCGAGCAGCACATTCCACTGCCGAGCGTCTGGCGATCAAGTCGACGGAATACAACAATTCAGAAGAATGCGCCATAGAAAACACCAATGATGGAGGCATCATATTGGCGTTATCATCAAACACTCTGAACAAAGCCTCATGAGCGAATACAGTGGGATCTGCAATGGATGAATCCGCATATACGATAGGTTGGAACCAGCTTTCATAGTGTTTTTGCTCAATCGCATTCATTATCCAGCCGCTCTTATGGCGGTGAACAAACACATCAGCGGGCAGTACTCGCCCAAAGTCTCTGGGCTTCGGTATCTCACCTTTAGGTACGGTAATGATTTTACTTTTTGCTAAGGAGGGTGGCGCTAAGCAACCGGTGAGTTGAATAAGAAATTTTTCAATCTGCTCGCTGGACAGACAGGTTCGTAGGCAATGAGAAGACTCGGAATGAGTTGTGTAGCCGCAATCCCCACACATTTTTACAACTTTAGAATATGCATCCTCTGTTGGAAAAAATATCCAAAACTCTGTCTCGTCAAAATAATACTCTTCGATGTTTTCGCAATCCGGACACCACATAACAAAAACTCCCACAACGTTGTGGGAGTTTTTACTATGAAATGTCAGTTTCGGATCTAACCCAAAAAATATTGATTCACACTACTTCCTCAGTAGCAGCACTACTGTTTACGCGTAAACACCCAATCCGAGGAAGTGCTCAACGCGTCGTCATAGGCGTAACCATCAACATTAAAGTGCTTTAAATCTGCTGCATTGGTGATTTGGTTTTCTAGAATGTAGCGAGCCATCAGGCCACGCGCCTTCTTGGCAAAAAAGCTGATCACTTTGTACTGCCCATTTTTAAAGTCTTTAAATACTGGCGTTATGACCGGTACAGATAGTTGCTTGGACTTCACGGCTTTAAAATATTCATTCGAGGCAAGATTGATCAGCACCTCTGAATCAATATCAGCTAACTGCTTATTTATCTCATCGGTGATATCAGAACCCCAGAATTCATACAGGTTTTTACCTGCAGGCGTTTTTAATGCTGTCCCCATTTCTAATCGATAGGCTTGCATAAGATCCATGGGTCGTAGCACACCGTATAGCCCGGATAAAATACGCAAATGTTTTTGCCCAAAGGCTAGCGCTGACTCACTGAGCGTAGCTGCGTCTAGCCCCGTGTACACATCACCATTAAACGTAAATACTGCGGGTTTCGCATTCGACTTTGTGAAAGGAACGTCAAACGAGTTAAATCGCTCAGCATTGAGGATGGCGAGTTTATCACTGATTTTCATTAAAGACGCTAAATCTGCGGGAGACTGTTGTTTACATACTTTCACCAGATCTTGAGTGCGGCTCATCAATGACGGCTGAGTTTCCGGCAGTGAGTATGAGGTCGGGTCAAGATCAAGGTTTTTTGCGGGCGATAAAACTACAAGCATAATTTAACTACAACGTATTATTCGAAATTGAGGCGTATGCCTTAAACATTGTGGCAAGGATACTAAAAGCAAGGAGCAGATAAAAATTATATTAAATTCCACACGATGACTGGCACTCCCCTTCTGACAGTTATACCCTATGCGAAATTGAATTTATGGATACCTATATGACCGACCAATTGTCTTCTCTTCGTACTATGACCACAGTTGTTGCTGACACGGGTGATATTGAAGCGATCAAGAAATACCAGCCTGTAGATGCGACGACTAATCCATCACTTCTGTTGAAAGCGGCTGAACTACCACAATACGCCAGCCTTATCGATGAAGCTGTTGCGTATGCAAAGTCGTTAGGCGGCAGTGAAGCTGAACAAATTGACAACGCAAGCGATAAACTTGCCGTCAGCATAGGTCATCAAATCCAACAGATTATTCCAGGCCGAATTTCTACCGAAGTCGACGCTCGCTTGTCGTTTGATACACAGGCCACTATTGCCAAAGCAGAAAAACTTATAGCCTTGTATCAAGCAGCCGGTGTTGATAAGTCGCGCATCTTGATCAAAATCGCCTCAACCTGGGAAGGTATAAAAGCGGCTGAGCATCTAGAGAAACAAGGTATTAACTGCAACCTCACTTTACTGTTCAGTTTTGCCCAGGCACAGGCATGCGCTGAAGCCGGCGTTTTCCTGATCTCACCTTTCGTTGGCCGTATTCTGGATTGGTACAAAAAGAGCACAGGCAAAGACAGTTACGCCTCAGCAGAAGATCCAGGTGTCGTGTCCGTCACCAAGATTTACAATTACTACAAGCAGCACGGTTACAACACAGTAGTCATGGGCGCAAGCTTCAGAAATACCGGTGAAATAACCGAATTGGCTGGCTGTGACCGCCTGACTATTAGCCCGCAGCTATTAGAAGAGTTAGCCAACACTGGTGGTGAAGTTCAACAAAAACTAACACCTGCAACAGATGTCAGTGCTAAGCCTGAGCCACTCAGTGAAGCAGAATTCCGTTGGGCACATAATGAAGATGCGATGGCGACGGAAAAGTTAGCTGAAGGTATTCGCAACTTCGCAGCCGATCAGGAAAAGCTTGAACAATTGTTAAAGCAAAAGTTCTAATTTCACGATACTAACCATCTCTCCAAAAACACATGATACTCGCGGTTAGCAAACCGCGAGTATCCATGATTTTGCACTTTCTTCTGTTAGGCAATATTTCATGTTTAGCGCATTAAATTCTCACCTCTGAAGCGCTAAAGAGATCCGATCATTGACAACGCTGTCAATTTAACCTTTTTTTAACTGCACACTTCTTGCAGAATCCGATACCATATTACCTAATCGACTGTGTGAAATAAGGAACCGGCCATGACGAATACCAATGCATCCCCGCAATGGAAAGCATTAAATCAACTTGCGAACCAGATGGAAGGGCAGCACATGCGAGATTGGTTCAAAGATGATCCAACTCGCGCCCAACGTTTTACCGTCGAAGCATGTGGTCTTCACTTGGACTATTCGAAAAACCGCATTACGGACGAGGTACTATCTGGACTGCTTGATCTCGCGTCAGTTGCGCAAGTGGAGCAATCTAGAGATGCAATGTTTGCCGGTGAACAAATCAACACCACGGAAGGGCGTGCCGTTCTACACACAGCACTACGCAACTTTTCTGGCAACCCCGTCTACATTGACGGCGTTGATGTCATGCCTGAAGTACAGGACACATTGGCAAAAATAAAAGCCTTCACTGAGGCCGTACATTCAGGTCAACACACCGGATACACTGGACAAGCGATTAAGAGTATCGTTGCCATTGGGATCGGTGGGTCGTTTTTAGGCCCCAAGATTATGACCGAAGCGTTAAAACCACTTCAAACCGATAAGGTTGATGTGCATTTTGTTGCCAATGTCGACGGTTGCCACATACGCGATGTGCTGGCCAAGCTGGATCATACTGAGACCTTAGTGGTCATGTCCTCTAAGTCCTTTACCACCCAAGAAACGCTACAAAATACGCTAACAGCGAAGGAATGGTTTTTATCTTCTGGCGGCACACAGTCAGACATTGCAAAACATTTCGTCTGTGTATCGTCGAACGTAGCTGCGGCGGAATCGTTCGGTATAGCCCGTGAAAATATTTTTCCAATGTGGGATTGGGTCGGCGGCCGCTACAGTCTCTGGTCGGCTATAGGATTGCCCATTGCATTAGCTCTCGGCTATGAACACTTTGAGCAGTTACTCAAAGGTGCATTTGCGATGGACGAGCACTTCCAAACTGCACCATTGCAGAGCAATATGCCCGTAATTATGGCATTGCTTGGTGTGTGGTACCGCAATTTTCAAGGTGCTCAAAGCCATGTGCTACTGCCCTACTACCATTACCTACGCGGATTCCCTGCGTATGTACAGCAACTCGATATGGAAAGTAACGGAAAACAAGTGACGCAAAGTGGACAAGCTGTGACCTGCGCAACCGGACCCATTATTTGGGGCAGCGAAGGTACTAACGGCCAGCATTCTTTCCATCAATTGATTCACCAAAGTAACACACTTATTCCCGCTGACTTCATACTCCCCTTACGCGTACATGATAACCAGTCTGAGTCTGCCAAAACACACCATGCCATGTTGGCATCAAATTGCTTCGGTCAAACGCAAGCGCTAATGCAAGGCAAAAGTTATGACGAATGCCTCAGTGACTTGCAAGGCACTGACCTACCAGCATCGGAAAAAGGGCGCTTAGCGGCACACAAAACCATGCCCGGTAACAAACCAAGCAACATACTCAGGTTTGAGTCATTAGATGCTTTCACCCTTGGCGCGCTTGTTGCTTTGTATGAGCACAAGGTATTTGTCCAAGGCGTCATTTGGGAATTAAACTCTTTTGACCAATGGGGTGTAGAACTTGGCAAAGTTCTTGGTAATCAAGTACTTGATGGCATAAACGGTACGCGCAGTCTGGACCAATTCGATGCGTCTACCGCTGCTCAAATTGATGCATTTAAGGGTGCGCAAAGCACCATTTAAGTGCAGCCAATTCGTAACCAAAATGTCATCAAATGTTAACGATAAGTTAACATTTTGGTTTTACATTCCTAGTTGTTGTGGTATTAATACCTTGTGAGTTGAAAAGGCAACTTTATGTACTTCGACTGACAATCGTAGTGTGCGCAAAAATAACTATAAGGAGATCGCCGTGAATAAAAACGACGTATTCGCGATGGCAGATAGTGAAAATAAAACGAGCAAACAACGAAGCAAAAAACGCAAGTGGAGAGAAATAGAAGCTATTCAAGATCGCTTCAGACTAGAAAAAGAACTCGCTGAATTCGATATGGATTTCGACTTCGACACAGCAATCAGATAACGAAAACGGCCGCATCTTTGCGGCCGTTTCTGTTTCTAGCACTTAATTTCCGACAATATTGAAGGTCTACGCTTTGCTTTAATCTTCGACCTTATCGGAAACTGGATTCGACCTCTTTCGGGAACCCGTTAGGAAACCCCTTGCGGGACTAATCGGAAGGTTAATCGGTGGCTACACTTGCCATTCGATAGGCGTTTTATTGTGCTCAGCTAACCATTGGTTGGTTTTCGAGAAATGCCCACAGCCTATAAATCCTCGGTGGGCTGATAGCGGTGATGGATGAACTGCGGTTAAGATACAATGACGTGAAGCATCAACATGCTTTGCCTTACGTTGTGCGTGCCCTCCCCATAGCATAAACACAACGTTATCGGTGTGCTCACTGATAGCCTCAATCACGTGATCAGTAAATGTTTCCCATCCTAGCTTAGCATGCGAATGCGCTTTGCCTTGCTCTACCGTCAAAACTGTATTTAGCAACAAAACGCCTTGCTTTGCCCAAGCCGTTAGATTGCCGTGGCTAGGGATGTTGAACTGTGGGAAATCCCTATCAAGCTCTTTGTAGATATTCTTCAGGGATGGCGGTGGCCTAATACCCTCAGGTACTGAAAAGCACAAACCATGCGCCTGCCCTTCACCATGATAGGGATCTTGTCCCAAAATAACGACTTTAAGGTTTTCAAGTGGAGTTAATGCAAGTGCATTAAAAACACTATCAGATGGTGGATACACTACTGTGCCTGATCGTCTGATCTGCGCAATAGTATCCATCATCTGAATAAAATAAGGTTGCTGTTTTTCCTTCCCTAAAACATCTGCCCATGTCAACGACATGAGTTATTTACCAAGCGTTGTAAACAAATACTGTTTGAGTGCCGCATAGTCATTATTGACGTCTTGTGCCAGGCTTTCTTTGCCGGCGACTTCTGCTAATGGTGCAGGTAGATTGATTGGCTGCCCCAACACATTCTCTACCGACTCGCGAAATTTTGCGGGGTGAGCTGTGCCCAAGAATAAACCTACTTCGCCGTCTTGTAGGTGATGCTGTAGCGCACGATAAGCAACCGCTGCATGAGGTTCACTAATGTAGCCTAGTTTCGCTAGCTGTTTCATAGCCAATTGCGTGTAATCTTCATCAACCATCTCGCCCACGATGTCATCGCTGGCTATTTCACCGCGTTCAAGCATGGCTTCAATGCGAGGCCAGTTGTTCGGTTGGCTAACGTCCATGGCATTAGACAACGTCGCCTGAGTGGCTTTTGGCTCCCACTTGCCTGTACGCAAATAGCGTGGCACCGTATCGTTCAAATTGGTCGCTGCCACAAAACGCTTTATCGGTAACCCCAATACTTTCGCGATAACACCTGCAGTGAGGTTGCCGAAATTACCACTTGGCACAGACACAACGAGTGAGTTGCGTTTCTCGACAGGCAACTGCGCAACCGCTTCAAAATAATAACAGACTTGCGCCAATAGACGGCTAATATTAATCGAGTTTGCCGAATTTAAGTGCAATCCATCACGCACATCAGGATCATCAAATGCTTGCTTAACCAACGCTTGGCAAGCGTCAAAATCGCCTTCAATGGCAACGGTATGAATGTTCCCGCCCAAAGTCGTGAATAACTTTTCCTGAAGTAGACTAATTTTGCCTTTAGGGAAAAGGATAACAACATTGATATTCTCAATCCCGTGGAACGCATGTGCAACCGCCGCCCCAGTATCGCCAGACGTTGCGGTGAGAATGGTAATAGGCTCACCGTCGCTTATCTGCGATAGGCATTGCGCCATAAACCGCCCACCAAAATCTTTAAACGCTAATGTTGGACCATGGAATAATTCAAGGCAGTAGGAGTTGTCTGAAATCGCTTCGATGGGCGCAGGAAAATTAAACGCTGTATTCACAATCTGTTCCAGCGTTTCTGAAGGCAGATCATCACCAATTAAGTGAGATAAAATTGCAATGCTGCGTTCAGCTAAGGGTAACGCTAACAATTCTTCTACATTTCCAAGAGGCTCGAATTGCTCTGGGAAAAACAAACCTTGTTGTTTTCCTAATCCTGTTTTAACCGCTTGAGGAAAATTTACGCGCTGCTCAGCGACTTTTAAATTAACTAGTTCCACTACTGTATTCTCACTGTTCTTATTCTGTTATGGCCCCAACGTTTGGGATGGTGCAGATATGACTAAAGCCATCGGCGTTCTGCACGTAATGTTGTTCTAAATACGCTTGGATCTGCTTTGCCTTGTCCACATCGTCAGTTACGCTGAATACTGTCGGCCCAGACCCGGATATGCCAAATGCAATACCACCAAGCTTCAGGGTTTCTTCTCGCGCAGCATCAAACCCTGGCAACAACTGTTTGCGCCAAGGTTCCGCAATCACATCATGGACAACTTTTGAAGCGGCCAACGCATCTTGCCGGTGCAAGGCGTCCACAAACACACCGACTTGGCGACCAAAGGTTAGCGTGTCCGCCATACTATAATGCTGTGGCAATATACGACGCGCTTCAGCCGTCGAAACAGACAGACCAGAATAGCAAACAATCCAATACCACTGTTCAATACTGGGAAGCTTAGAGGCAGGTTTTAATTCATCACCCGTCATTAAGGTAATGCCGCCCAAATAGGCTGGCGCGACGTTGTCATAATGCACACTACCGCTGATCCGCCCTTCAAGCTCACCCATCATGTGCAGTAAGGACTCTTCACTGAAAACGTAATCAACGTGCGCGTTTAAGGCGTGAAAAGCGGCCACAATTGACGCTGCGCTACTACCTAGTCCGCTACCAATGGGTAAGCGCTTTTCAAGGTGCATCGCCAGCGCAGGGCATTGCTTTCCGATGGCACGCATTTGCTCATTAAAAAAGGCGTAGCATTGCATAACGATATTATCGCTAGGCTCGCCTGGCAAACGATCAGCAAAGCGCCCACCAACCGTTAGTGATGTTTCATCCGCATCGGTGACGCGCACACTGTCGCCCAACGCAGCACCATCAATTGGCCGCACGGCTGCGCCTAGAATATCGAACCCGAGGCTTAGATTACCTATCGATGCAGGTGCAAACGCTACCGTCGACTTTTGTTGACTAATGGACATCTTGTTTCCATGGCATAGTTCTCAAAATATCAGCAAAGACACCCGCGGCAGTTACCGTTGCCCCCGCTCCGTAGCCTCTTATAACATACGGAATCGGTTGATAATAGGCACTGTGAATAGCCAACGCATTCTCACCATCTTTGACCGCCGCAAGCGGATGTTCAAGCGGTACAGCTTGAATATTTACATGACATTTGCCATTGCTGATGGAGCCCACGTAACGTAAGACTTTGCCTTCATTTCTGGCATCTTCTACACGTTGCACAAATAGCCCATCGAGCGACGTCAAATTGTCAAGAAAAGTGTCCACAGAGCCTGATGCATCAAAATCTTTTGGTAACACTGACTCAATATGAATATCATCTAATTCCAATTTCATGTCAGCTTCTCTTGCCATAATAAGAAGCTTGCGGGCTACGTCCATACCACTAAGATCATCGCGAGGGTCGGGCTCAGTAAAACCTTTAGCTCGCGCTATACGAGTCGCTTCTGAAAGTGTTTTACCATCTTCGAGTTCACCAAAAACATAGGATAATGAGCCTGACAAAATGCCTTCAAAGCGTTCTAAGCTATCGCCTGCACTGAGCAGTTTTTGCAAATTATCAATGACTGGCAACCCTGCGCCAACGGTCGCTTCATACAGATATTGTCGGCTTGTTAGCTGCGCCACATCGTGTAATTGGTGATAGTAAGCTAATGACTTGGTATTGGCTTTTTTGTTAGGTGTCACAACATGGAAACCACTCTCCAATAGGGACAGGTACATGTCAGCAACACTGTCACTGCTGGTGCAGTCAACAATGACCGGATTAACCAGTGCATTATCTGCCACAAACTGACTTATTGATTCAGGTGAAAACGCCTGCTCTGCATTTTCCAATTTGACCTTCCAGTCAGTCGCTAGGTCGATACCGTTCGCATCAAGCAAAATTTTGCGACTGTTGGCAATACCGTAAACATTCAAGCGCACTTTTCGCTCTGACAACAAAGGTTGTTGACGCTCTATTTGGTCTAACAGTGCACCACCTACGGTGCCACAACCGACTAAAAATACATCGATTGTATGAGAATTGGAGAAGAAATTTTGATGGATCACTTTCACTGCTTTTTTTCCTTTGCGACCTTCAATAACGGTCGAAATAGAACGCTCAGACGATCCCTGAGCAATGGCGACATTGTTGACTCTTGCCTGCGCGAGGGCACTAAAGAAACGCGCAGCTAAACCTTTTTGATGGCGCATGCCATCACCAACAAGTGTCACAATTGCCAATCCTTTTCGTACTTCTATGGGATCAAGCAGTTGATTAGTTAATTCCAAGGCAAAGGCGTCTTCCAAAACGTCTAGAGCCTTGCTTGCATCTTTTTCATGAATACAGAAACTAATGCTGTACTCACTGGATGATTGAGTGATTAAACATATCGATATATTGGCATGGGCCAACACCTCAAAAACGCGACTAGCCATACCCACCATGCCTTTCATACCTGGTCCAGCAACGTTAAACATGGCCATGTCGTCAAGTTGAGAAATTCCCTTCACACTAGTCCATTTTGTGCTCGGCTCAGCACTGATCAATGTACCCTGCGCGGATGGGTTTAACGTATTCTTGATCCAACAAGGAATGTGAAACTGCGCAATAGGCCCTATCGTCTTTGGATGCAATACCTTGGCACCAAAGTAAGATAATTCCATGGCTTCTTGATATGTAAGCTTGTCTAGCAGTACTGCACCTTCAACCTGATTAGGGTCGGCGTTGTATACACCGTCCACATCCGTCCAAATTTCACAGCCCTCGGCGCTTATGCATGCAGCCAGTATTGCCGCAGAGTAATCGGAGCCATTGCGCCCCAGAGTCACTTTTTCACCTTTGTCATTAGCCGCTACGAAACCCGGCATGATCAACAATTCACTGCCATCCGTCGGCACATGTTCAAAGCGAGCTCGACTTGCTTGTAAGTCTGCAACGCTATCTAGGTAGTCGCCTTCTGCTAACACATATTCAACAGGGTCAATCACGCGATTGAGGATCCCAGCCGCACTCAACAAGTGACTGAATAAGGTTACGCTGACATATTCACCAATACTTAAAATGCCGGCTGTAACAGCTGGCGGTGCCATACCCAGCAGACGCACACCTTCCAACTGAGCCGCCAATGACGATAAACGCTCGCTGATAAATGCTGTAACTTGTTCGCGCTCAAATCCAGGTTGAGCATCATCTAGTTCTGTTGCAATGCTGGTAAGTGTCATTTCTAACTTAGCGAACAACTCACCAAAATCACGCCCAGCTGCCGCCTCGTCACAAAGTAAAGAAAGTGCGTTGGTTACTCCCTTCGGCGCTGATAGAACAACCGCCGCGCCCCCGGTCTCATGTGCTTGACGACTAATTTCCACCACATTCATATAGCGCTGTGCATCTGCCAGTGATGAGCCACCAAACTTCATAACCTTCATAACCTGAACTCCCTAAACTGTTCTAGAAGCAAAAAAAAACCCGCTTGGTTTAAGCGGGCTTTCGTTGATTTAGTTATACGCACTAGCCAACGACCGCCCTAATAAAGGTGGTTGTCATCATGCCGATAGTGCTAATAATTGTTTTCATGGGTGCAATGTGACGTATAGACGTCTAGATGTCAATACTGATTTGAAAAATAATCATTGCGGCACATCCAAACACATCGGCATACACAGCAAATCAACTCTATCAAAGTAATTGAGTGGCGCAACTAGCAAAGGGAAATAATAAAGATATCTCCACTCTATGCTGGGCATAGAGTGGAGACAAAATAAAGGTTAGTTTGGCGTTAACTCAATGATCAACGCAAATTCACGGTTAGATGTAGCCGATAGTTTTTTACTCAAATCTAACTTGTTGGTTGTGACTACTGAACCATCAGGTTGACGGACTTTCAACACCGTGGTGTAACCCGCTTTGGCAAAGTCAAACAAGATAAATCCATTGTAGTTTTCAGACACATTCTCACAATTGAAGAATGGTGTAGATTTACCTTTAGGTACATCAATCACACACGAGAAGTTGTTCGGATTAGGATCTATCGCAATCGTGGTCAAGTCCACATAGCTTGATTTCTTGGTGTTATTGGTTTCACAGCTTTCCGCGACACCGTTAACCGTGATAATACAGTTAATATCAACCACCAAGCCATAAAACTTCTCTGTACCCGCTTTGCTATTTACGGTAACCGTAATGCTGTCATCTACACGCGCGCCTGCAACTTCATCGGGTGAAATTGCGCCTGTACCCGTGATACTGGCATTGTATGCATAGCCCTGCACCGCCACTTTAGTTACACCATCTTTAAGTGCTTCCAAACGACCTCTGCTGTAAGTGCCGTAAAAATCATTGACGGGATCAACAATCGTTTCGATATCTTCTTGAGTTACCGTGGCAATCGTTCCATCAACAGTACTCCAGTCTGATAGCAAGGTTAAATTAATATCATAGAAAGGCGTAAACGCTTTCCAATCAGGGTCACCGGCCGCAATCTTGGCCTGAACTTTGGCTGTATGCGCAGACGTCATTCGGTCAAGATATATGCCACGCGATATTAATTGGTAACCACCTGGTAACACCGTAAGGTCTCGACCAGCAGGTTTTGCAGGTCTGGCGCCACCACTGATTTCAGCCGCAATCACACCTTCGGAATAGCTGGTGTAGGCCGCTAAATTAGCCCCTGCAAACAAGAAGCTATCATCAAACTCTACAACGTCTATCAGCTGCCAATCTGGATAAATCTCAAAAAATCCATCTACGCGTTTAAAGCGACATGCCTCATGATATTTATCCCCAGTGCTGGTCGCCGGTGTGAAAGAACCATTTGCTTCGCGGAAATAGTGTTTGTGTGGACCACCCGCTTCAGTGCGGTAGTAATTTTCATTCGCTACGGTGGTTGAAGTATCATGGTGATCTCGACAGCACTGCACACATAAAGACGGTTGCTGGTTGTTTGCAGGCTCGCCGGTCATCTTGGTCATTTCCTCGCCTGATTTAACCACTAAAGCATCATCATCAAGCACCGTCATAGACGCAGACATACCCTTACCCGTTCCCGCTAGGGCACAGGTACAGTTCACTGTTAAGAACTCTTCTTGTTCTAGCTTGTCGGTCTCGTTAAGCAGTTCTAAGTATCGAATCGTTTCAAACTGAACCACATTGTTTTCGCCTTGATTATCAATATCAGGCACAGGTTTACTGGTCTCAATTTTCTCGCCGTTGCCTAACTCATACGAAATAACATCAGGCGCTGCGCCCGGCACATAGGCGACTTGCGGCTGATTCTTGGCATTATCGGTTTCATTGGTAGCTTGGAAACTGCGCCCTACGGGAATTGGGGCCACACTACCATCGATAGAGACTGTTTTTGCGTCTCCGTCGGTATTGACGTAAGACACACTCACCGTAATCGATTTTTGCGTCGGGTATGGTGGTAATACGCCCGGTAACCCTGGGTCTCCGGCATTTAGCCAAGCATCTGCTGTGCCGTCTGCGTCAGTATCAACAAAATACTGATCGGTAACCTGCCAAGAACGAGTAAACTGGTGCACCTGACCAGCCGCGGATTTAATGGCCACATTGACAGGGCCAGCGGCTAAAGTCCCCCCCTGATTATTGACAATATCATTAAATGCAACAGCACCAGCGGTGGTTTGTAACTCATCAAATTGGCGCAAATCGTCCAGCTTTTCTTGTGCCAGTTCAGTGGCAACAGAACGCAAATTTATGGTCGAGTCCGATCGAACCAACTCGCTTTGCAGAGTGACATAGCCCGTCACACCGATCATTACGATCAATGCAACAACAATTACTTCAATTAAGGCAAAACCTCTCATACTCACCTCTCTAAAAATCGCGCCAGCTTCCGGGGATCCGCGCGACACGTTGGAACGTGTCGTTCAGCTCCAACTGAGCTAGGACGTCTGCATCGTAAACTGCATTGTAGGTGCCGTTTGCGTGACCAACAGGATGATTTGAAGCAACGACCCCATTGACTTGGGCGCCACCAATCATATTGATTTCAAAATCAGCCACGACACCTGGTTTACGAAAAGAAAACACCATTCCATGGATTTCAGCACCACCGTTCATGGTTAAATCACCATCAGTAACAATCAAGATGACAGGGTCTGCCGTTGATCCCACGACAGTACCTGCATTGATATGGCAGTCGCCGTCCATCCAAATTAAGCCTGATGTTGCAGCATTAAGGCCTGCACAGGAATTGATAACCAGGTCTGCATCAGAGCGAAGCGTCGCCCATTCTGCTTCAGGGACATTGAATAAATATTCCATAAGATCCGTTGGAAAGCTTGGATCGTTGTCGAGGATATCCAAGTCCTTAAATCCCTTTTCTGAATAAGGCGAAGAACTGCAGTTACCATCGGTAAATTCCTGTAACCCGCAAGTAGTGCCGCTACCATTATTGAGATCAACATCCAAATCTGTCCAAATAGACAGGGGGACTCCTGTACCGCCGCCATTAGGGTTAGCCGCAACCTCAAAATTACCGCCAACGGCTAATCCACCTGCTACGATTAAAGGTACATCAGGCGGATTTGCTAGCACCGAATACTGCAAGGCTTGCTCAATTACCGTCACATTGGCCAAACCATCAGCCGAGGTACCGACAGCGGTGATCGTGACTACATCCACGGTCGCAGAATTGCGCGCAACTTCTTGGCGCACACCGGTCACATTAAATTGGCTTTGATTAACCAACAGTTCATTGAATGCTGCACCATTCCAGCGAGGTTCATCCATCAAGCGACCAAACGCTTTCATTGAGCCCGCCTCCGCTGCAGCGAAGGCTTCCTTGTAGTTTTGAGTATTCAGCGTAATTTGATGTTCAACCGTTTTGATACGCCCGGTGTACAAGGTACCCAATGTTACCAACACCAATAGCAGCACCGATGCTGCCAACATCATGGCACCACGCTGCGCCTGAAAAGACGATTGAGGGGAATATGAACGATTAATCATAATTTCTTACCACAAAACTGGAATCAAAGCGGCGGCTAATCGCATTGTCAGCAACGAGTTGCCCTTGCAAACTAATGGTTATTTCGTTCGCCGCCACACCATTTTCAATAATTTGATTCAGCACAAAGGTGAGGGATGTAATGGACGTCATCCCCGGATCTGTCAATGGGATCCAGCCAACATCCTCGCACGCGAGTCCATTGGTACGCATTTCAACTGCGCCGTTACGTAAGCGGTAACCGTAATTCTCATTGTTACCTGCCGCGACGTCTAACACGCCGTCATTATCATTGTCGTAACTAAATAATATACAACTGTTGGCTAGCTCACCTGGAAACGCGCCTATTGCAATACTGCCAGCAAATGCAGACGGATTTGCTGCGGGATCAGCCACCATCAATACCGAGTTACCGTTGTAACCTGCACGTCGCACGTCGCGCGTAATTAATGTCATGACGTTGCCCACTTCTTCGTTTAAACGAGAACTGGCGAGCAACTTGGCATTCACCCCCATGCCATAGCCTACTAAGCCTGCTAACGCAGAAATAGCGGTAACCCCTATAGCAAGGGCGATTAACAGCTCGATTAAGGTTGCCCCGCGTTGAAGGCCTGTCGATTTAATTAACATGCTGGATACGTCCCTAAACTTCCGGTTTCCATGCAAATGCGTAAACGGCCAATATTACTTAGCTCCAAACGCGCTTCTGCATCACCATCTGAAAGCACAAAACTGCCCGCATTATTCAGTGCCATACCGCGTTGACCGTCATAAACAGTAAACGCGTTACCGCCAAAATTAATTTCCTGTAATACGATATTGTCAAAATCGGTCGCATCAATGACTCGCTCCACACCATCTACCTGACAACTATTTGCAACCTGACAATTACACACACCACCGTCACTCACGCCTATGCACCAGGGCGCTGTGTCATCAAAATTAACTGTGATATTGTTGCCTGAACTAATAGCTCTGGAACGAGCAGACTGCATGGTGAAATAACTCGACTCCACCGCACCTTTGTGTGCCATGATACGTTGAGATTCTACGATTGACGGTGCACCAACAGTGATCACGATGCCAATGATGGCAATGACGACAATCAGCTCTAAGAGCGTCAATCCTTTAGCGTTGTACATGGTTCGCAAAATTAATACCTAAACGTTTTATTTATGTATCTATACTAATATCCTATGACACATTGTAGTTTAGTTTCTTCGGCTAAGCGTATCTGGTTACACAATTGGTATATGAGGTAATAATTATGACTTATCGGAAACAACGCGGCTTTACGTTAGTCGAGTTAATGCTAGTAGTAGCAATTATGGGTATTATTGCGGCTATCGCTATTCCCTCATACAACAGCCAAGTGATTGAATCCCGGCGAGATGATGTACAAAAACAGCTTTTGCATTTGCAGATCCAACAAGAGGCATGGCGCTTGGAAAATGTGAGCTACGCTGCAGCTGCAAACCTGACATTGCCGGCAAACGATTTTTATACTTTTAGTGTGGCCAACGTCACAGCCACGACCTACACCATTACGGCCACTGCGAAAGGAAAGCAAACACAGGATGCAGGCTGCACCACACTTAATCTGGACCAGTCAATGAACCGAACGCCAGCTGATTGTTGGTAAGGGTATAAATTTGATGCTTAATACAATCCAAAACGCTGCAGAGTCGTGTGCAGGCGCGCGGAATCTACGGGCTTGGTAATAAAGTCTAATGCCCCTAAGGACAATACACGTTCTTGCATCTGTGGTTGAATATCACCAGATACAACAATGACAAAGACTTCTAGCGACTTTTGTTTGATTTGACGTAGTACTTCAACCCCGTCCATAAAGGGCATCGTTAGGTCTAGGAATAGTAAACTAATAGGACGTTGTTCCAGTATTTCTAATGCTTGCTCACCATTTTCAGCAGTAAAAACTTGCTGAGCCAATGGATCGGGTAAGCTCCTACGCACCATTTTACGCGCGAGCGAAGAATCATCACAAATGAGTACTGGAAACGACATAGTGTGTCCTTGTTATTATTATAACTGTGCCGAAGTTAGCTCAAGTTACCCGATAAGAGTGGAAAAGGGAAGTATTTGCACAGTTCTTAAAGAATGTTCATCTGGTAATTAAGCGTCACAATGCTACTCTAGCCGCACAAGATGAACGAGCGTAAGGCATGAGTGATACTAAGATTTGCGCAAAAGTTGCGTATCAAATTCTTAACGGTTTTGACAAAAATTATCGCTGGTACACCCGGATTACGCGTGGCGCTCAAACCCGCTTTGAACAAGGCGAGTGGGCAGCCACACAAGCTGCCGTCAAAGAGCGCATAACCATTTATGAACAAAGTCTGTCAGATGTTGTTAGCGAAATTTATCAGCAAATTCATGTGCACCATCAAAATCTTGCATTTTGGCAGCAACTTAAGCGCCATTTCCAACATTTACTCGACAATCATCCCCAATATGAATTAGCTGAAACGTTCTATAACTCGGTCATTGGTCGTGTCTTTCGGCATCGTCAAATCGATCAGAGCATTATGTTTGTGCTACCCAGCCGCTGTTTTCTATCTGGACATGATCGCGACAAAGTAGTGAATAGTTTCGATACCACGGGTACCGTTAGAGCGATGCACGAGTCAATACTGAATACATACCGATTCAATATTGCTTTTGAAGATAAGGAACGCGACCTTCAACTGATGGACGAAGCCTTACGCAGTCGCCTTAACCGAGAACAATTGGCCAGTGTACATACCGTGGAATTGCTCAAGCCGATATTTTTCCGAGGCAAAGCCGCCTATTTAATCGGTCGTATTTGCATGCCTGATGACACCTTGCCCTTCGTTTTGGCCCTGCAAACCAATGACCAACATCAACTCTTTGTCGACGCGTTATTAACGGAGCGCAAAGACTTAAGCGTAGTTTTTGGCTTTGCACGTTCTTATTTTATGGCTGATACCCAATTCCCTGCAGAGGTTGTCGCTTTTCTACAAGAACTCCTCCCCAACAAGAAGCACTTTGAGCTTTACATGGCTTTAGGGTTTTATAAGCATGGAAAAACCGTGTTTTACCGCAACTTTCTGGAACACGTGCAACATTCCACAGATAACTTCTGTATTGCACCGGGGATCCGCGGTTTAGTGATGATGGTATTCCACTTACCTTCATATGGTGTGGTGTTCAAGATCATCAAAGATGAATTCGCTGAAAGTAAAAAGATCACGCGTGAACACGTCAAAGACTGCTATCGATTGGTTAAAACATCCGATCGCGTTGGCCGCATGGCAGACACTCATGAATACGTTAATTTCCGCTTTCCACGCTCTCGTATGGACCAAGCGTTGATTGAAGAGCTGTTAGAAACCTGTGCGTCAAGCGTGGAGCTTACCGATGATGAAGTCATTATTAAGCATCTTTATATTGAGCGAAAGATGACGCCTTTAAACCTGTACCTACAGCAAGAAACAGACCCCGACAAGATCCGTCATGCTATTGATGAATTGGGTTTATGCATCAAACAAATTGCGCTCGCCAATATCTTTCCGGGCGATATGCTGCATAAGAATTTTGGCATTACCAAACATGGCCGCGTGATCTTCTACGACTACGATGAAATCTGCCTAATGCACGAACGTAATTTCCGTGAACTACCAAAGTCAGATGATCCATATGCCTTAGACACATTATCCGTTGCGCCCAACGATGTGTTTCCCGAGCAGTTTGAACACTTTATTGTCGGCAAAAAGGAATTTAAGGACATCCTTAAAGAGCTACACAGTGACTTAATGTCGGCTGATTATTGGCGAGAAGTTCAACGCATTACAGCCACAGGCGCAATCCAAAACTTCTCTCCATATCCAGCAGATCGTCGTTTTCTATCCAGAACAGGGTAATCGGCTCAACCAAACGCCAACAACAATCTTACCAACAGGGTGATAGAGCAACCAAAGCCTATCACCCATACGATGCTGCGCAGAATATCCCAATTAAGCCAATAAAAAACAAGGTAAGCGAGCCTACTGACAACAAAACTGATTGCTAGCCACTTCGCCGTACTGTCTATGGCTCCTAGCGCGAGTACCGTAACAGCCGCGGGGGTGAAATAAGCGATCGCTTCAAAACTATTCTTATGTGCCGCAAGCGCTCGCGCACCATAGCCTTCTAACTGATCTTGCTGTGCTCTGGGATGCTTGTTGTCATATCCTCCACGAGCGTGCATTGCCAATGCAACTGGCGCCTTTGCGACCATCGGCAATATCAGTGTTATCAGGATACAAATTAGCATAACGGCCATGTGAATTTCCTTTCTTTGTTGTGAGCAATGAATTGAGGACTATACAATTATACCTTGGGTACTTCGGTTAATACGACGTCTGATTCCTGCCGTTACGTTTGCCCTCATACAACTTCTTGTCCGCAATATTGATACACTCATCCAATGATTGCTCTGGCTGTATTTCACTGACCCCAATAGTGATCGTGATATTCAAGGCACGATTGTTAATATTGAAGGTTGATTGCTCAATAGCACTGCGGATTTTTTCAGCTGTCACCACGGCTGTTTTCAGATCGGTATTTACCGCTAACATGATAAATTCTTCACCACCCCAGCGCGCCAAAAGATCGTGCTTTCTCGTTAAATTCTGCATGACCTTAGAACATTCAACTAGCACCTCATCGCCACACGCATGCCCGCATTCATCATTGATTGCTTTAAAATGGTCAATATCAATCATCAACATCGAGAATGGGATCTCTTGTCGTTTGTAACGATCCAGCTCAATTTCTGCATGCGCTCTGAAGTCACGGCGGTTTTTTAAGCCTGTCAGCTCATCAACGGTTGATAATAAGTGCAGCTTACGGTTGGACTCTTCTAAGTCTTTTGTTCTTTTTTCTACTAACTTGCGCAGTTCTTCAGAGCGTATCTGGAATGACCAAATTCGCCACCGGTACATGCCGGTGATCAGCATAAGAATTAATACGCCCCACAGGGCCTTTGACCAAGTGTTCCAATACCAAGGCGGAGTCACGACTATGTTTATGCTCGCTTCTTTATCACTCCAAACGCCATCTTTATTGGTGCCCCGTACTCGCAGTTTATAACGTCCTGGGTCGAGGTTGGTGTAGGTGGCAACACGATGACGTGCAATAGCCGTATTCCAATCAGTGTCAAACCCTTCCAACTTAAAAGCGTACTGATTATTCTCAGGTGCTGAAAAATCCAGCGCACTGAATTCAATACTGAATACATTGTCGGTGTGCTGAAGCGCGATACGATCCGCGATATGGATAGGGTCTATCAAAGTAGCATGAGCGACATCCTTTGGATTGGGCTGGATGGGTTTATTTAGAACCAACAAACTGGTCAACACGATATCGGGCTCCCAACGAGACAGCGCGATGTCCTTCGGATAAAAATGTGACATCCCCCGAGGCCCACCAAAGAAAATTTCGCCTTGCTGTGTGCGTACACTATGATTGATATAATAACCTTCAGAATACGCGCCATTCTTTTTGTTGAAATAGCCAATGGATTTATTCTGCTGGTCAACATGGGCCACCCCTTCGGTCGTACTGACCCAAAGATTGCCCGACTCACCTTGCTGTACGCCACCTACCGACAAAGTAGCCAAGTGGGACTGAGGGTAGAGAGCCTCAAATTCCATGCTACCGTCGACGTCCTTCAATGAATAAATGCCTGAGCCTTGGGTACCCAAAATATAATTGTTAATGCCCAGCGAGGATATCCACGTAACAACACGAGGACTGCGTTGATTCTCAGGGCGTGATTCGTCATGTAAATTCTCTGTCTCTCCTGAGTGTTTATTGACTTTAATCAGCCCTTCAATAGTACCTGTGAGAATGTAGTCATCATGATCTACGTAACTGTGCGTAACTGTCGAAAGAGGCCAGTGTCCAAGCGTATCTAAACTCGTTGAATCAATTCGATATAATCCACTGTTGAAGGTCCCGACCCACATATGTTGGTTTCGGTCCATGACAATATGAAAGATGCTGTCATCAGGCAGAATGTTGGTATTAATTAAATTAGGCTCCGATTCATACAAGAAAAAAATCCCTGCTGTCGTACCCACCCAAAAGCGCTGATGCTTAGCATCATACTCGATACTGCGAACGACGCTTTGTTGCGCCGTTTCAATGCTCGGGAAACGCCATGGCCCTTGAATATCACCATTCTGTTCGCGCTTCCAAATACCTTCCGCGGTACCAAACCAAATATTGTCATCCGCATCTTTAACCAATCCACGTACCCATGTAAAAGGCTTTGCGTTTACTGATTTAATCAGCAGACTGTTAGGGTCAAAAATAGAAAAACCGCCTGTCCATGTGCCTTGCCAAACTAACCCTGACGCACTTTCAAAGGTGCGTGTCATATGGGCAGAACTCAAAAGCGTCGCTTCGTCGCTACGATAATATAAATCAGAAGGTGCGGATTTACTGTCAGCTCGCAGAATGCTCAATCCTGTCATCGCACTGACCCATATATCGCCATTACGTAATTGCTTAATCGAATTAATACCTGACTGCACCAACGAATCAGATAACCCTCCCAGCTGACTTAACTGAGCTAATTGCCCTGTGCCATCAGGCTTGCGTAACACACCATTGCGCAAGGTAGAAATCCAAAATTCACCTGATTCTAACCGCTCAATATCGGTAACTTGCTCACCCAATAAAGCTGACGTCGCCGTTGCGCTGTCACTTAAATCAATCGCAAACAAACCTTCAGTGGTGGCGACTAGAAGTTCTCCACTGCTATCAGGCTCAATGTCTAAAACCCATGAGCTCTCGCGAATATCCAGTGTTACCGGCGAAAACGAGTCGACATCACGATTATATTTAAAAACCCCATGACGAGTTCCAACCCACACCTGATCATCTTCATCTACCGTGATTGTTGAAACGATGTAACGCTGCTCTCCGTCATCACCAATTAACGCATAGTGAGAAAATGAGTCAGTAGCATAGTGGTATCGGCTCAACCCACCCGAGGTCGCTACCCAAATATCATCGGTTACGGGGTCGAGCGCTAACTTGTAGGCAAACTCGCCCACAGGCCCTGAACCATCTTGCGCTTTATCTTTCTTATAAATGACAAAATTATACCCATCGTAGCGATTGATCCCGTTTTGAGTGGCTAGCCAAATGAACCCTTTGCGGTCTTGGATGATATCGGCAACGGTTACCTGTGACAGACCGTCACTGACTGATATATGACGAAAATAAGTGGGAACATTAGGGGACGCACTCTCGGGATGATCAGGCACCCCTAGTGCAAAAGTTGAATAGATAAAAAATACAGCGTAAAAACAACGCTTTATAACACTGTAAGAATTAATGGGCGGTTCCTACAAACAATACTGGTTACATCTTAACCATAGCCAAGCTTGACGTAGTTGCAAGAATAAAACGCAGCTTGTTAAAAAGTCTTTGCGCTAAGCCGAAAGGTCCCGCACGATATCCACCATTTCATTGGTTCTATCATTGATCCTCGCGATGATAGCGCCAGCCTCACGTATCTGATCCAAGCTCGCATTGGAACGTTCTTGAATCTGCGTAATGGCACTAACCGCAACCTCCGTTAACGCATTGTTTTCTTGCACCATATTCTCAATTTCTCGCGTCGATGCGGAGGTACGCGAGGCCAATTGCCGAACCTCATCCGCCACAACGGCAAATCCGCGCCCTTGCTCGCCTGCACGAGCCGCCTCAATCGCGGCATTCAACGCGAGCAAATTGGTTTGATCAGCAATTTCGTTAATGGTGTGTACAATCTTGGATATTTCTCTCGACTGCTGGCTTAATTTACTGATATTTTCAGCTGACGCTTCCAAATCAAGTTTCACTTGATCCATAGCCCCAAGAGTAGCAGAAATACATTCATCACCTTCGTTAGCGATATCATCGGTTTCCACACTGGTTTTAAGGGCCAGTTCGGCAGTCGTGAGCCGCTTATTAACACCTTCGGAAATATCGGCAGCAATTTTAACGACTCTGATCCAATTGCCTTTACTGTCTTGAATTGGGTTGTACGACGCTTCTAACCATACATCGCTACCGTCTTTGTGTTTACGCCGAAAACGGCCTTGTTGAAAATCCCCTTGACGCAAAGCCTGCCAAAAACGGCGATAATCCTCGCTCGCGGCATAATCAGAAGGACAAAACATGCGGTGATGTTTGCCAACAACATCCGTTTTGTTATAGCCAACCACTTGTAAGAAGTTATCATTCACGTCGAGGATATTGCCGTCCATGTCAAACTCAATAGTCGCCATGGAATGGTCAAGAGCATCTAACACGCCTCTGTCTTTATGGCGTCGCTCAACAGACTGTGTAACGTCACTGGCAATTTTGACGATCTGTGTAACATTATTGTGTTCATCCAGTACCGGACAATAACTGGCCTCTAGCCATACGTCTTGGCCTCGCTTGTTCTTACGTAAACACTCGCAGGAAAAAGCCGTACCTAAACCTAGCTTATGCCAAAACTGCGCATAATCTGACGATCGTAAAAAACTGTCTGGACAGAAAATTTTATGATGCTGGCCAATAACCTCATCTGCGCTATATCCCATGGTGCGCAAGAAGTTATCGTTTGCCTGTTTAACCACACCATCGGGAGAGAAGTAAATCATCGCCATCGAACCACTTAACGCGTCTAAAATCGCTTGATTCTGAGAAGCGTTTATTAATAACGGATTTACGACAGGCTCTGTTTTTTCTCGACGAAACCACATCAGGTAATCTCCAGCAGGTTGGTTATTTTTAAGCTAAACCTTTTTATCGGTAAACACCAACTCAAATATAGACCAAATGTGGGAGCGTGCTATGCCTATCACTGCTTTAATGATATTAGCTTGAGCCTGATCAATGCTTTCACAGCGATATCACTGACGCTGCATAAAGATAGTCACTTCTGCCATTACTAAACCAAATTTTCGAATGTAGCTTCGGTTCATAATGGTTTGCTCGTCAAATGCCCAGAACCAATCATCGAATGCAACCCGATATTGAGTGTCACCCACAGGCAAATCCATCTCATAGGCAAAATTAAATGCGTTCCCATATGAAATTCCCGAGGCATCTCCAGCGATGTCATTGGCACTACCTACATATGTATTCTCAGACAACTGTTGAATGCGCCAGACACGCGATAGCGGACCTTCCCCCACGCCATATTCAAAGGTCTCATCGAGAATAAGCGTGCCATCATCCACACGACCATCAATGGTAACAATAAAACGCTGCACCACATCTCCATCGCGATTTTGGACAATTCCCCATGCCCGTACTTTGCCGTCAAAAAAGTTTTTGAGGTCAAACGAGGGTGATACAGATTGATAGCTCGCACCGTCGATTGAAGAGCTACAAGCGGATACCAACAATAAGGTAAACATGCTTAAAACGAATGCGCGAAGATTGGTTAAACAAAACATAGTAGCGTCCTAAAGTTTAAGTAGTTGTTTGCGTAGCCCGGGTTCAGAAGTTTTCTCACCTAGCCAGATATCAAAGAAACGTTGAGTAAATTGCGCGTCCTTAATCTGCCCGATGGGCTTATCGTTCAGATAGAAGCTCGCTACCCCATCTAAAGCCACACCAGTGATCGTCTGCCCCTTTTTGACATCAGGGAAAATGGCCTGCATTTGTTCATTCCATGCGGATAAAGTAGACGTGTCATTAAACCCTTGTTGACGCATCTCCTTAACCGAACGCTCGGCAATATCAACGCCCTTAAAGTCACGCAAGTATGTCAACGCCAATGCAAAGTGTTTATCGGCTTGATATTGACCATCCGGTGCAAAAAGCTCTGCGCGATAGACATCAAAAAAGAAATATTCGAATTTAGCTGCGCCAACGAGCTGAGCATTGGTAATTGCAGCTTCCACCACTTGATTACTGGCCATTACACTCCCCGAAATCAATAACGAGAGGCTAATGCCATGAAATATTTTACGCACACTCTCACTCCAACCATTATGTCTGCTTTGATACGCAAAATATGCGGTTCTGATCATTTTCACTTTGCCAAAGAGGTCAGCAAAGCAAATGCAACTTTGTGATATCTCGCCAATCAGGTAGCCAACCTCAACACAATAAAACCGTGTGTTTAGCCAGGCTTGCTGCACCTGTGCGGAGACTTCGGATAATAACTCGCGTAGACTAATGCCAAACCATGCCATGAGTTTTCGACTGTTGTGGAGTCTGTTTTTCGTCAACTTGAAATAAACACGCCATCGCCTATTCAGCGCATCACGCCTGATTGGGCAAACGCTCGAGAATACGCGCTATATGTAAAGCGTGATGACCTCCTGCACCCGATCATTTCTGGCAATAAATGGCGAAAGTTGCAGCCAATTGTGCAACAGCTGCAACATGCAACGTCTCCGACACTTGCAAGCTTTGGTGGTGGCCATTCCAATCACATTCATGCTCTCGCCTATGTTTGTCACCGTCTCAATTGGCCCTTTCACGCCATCATTCGCGGTAACTATGAAAACAACTTTACGCCCATGCTTAATGATATTGTGCAATGGGGCGCTCACATTCATTTCATCACCAAGCGGGAATACCAGCACCGCCATGAACCAGACTATCTGGCGAGGTTAAAAAAACACTTGGATCTTGACGTGATCATTCCTGAAGGTGGCAGCCACGCTGAGCATTTAGTCGGTATGCAGACACTTGCAGATGAACTCACTGACCCCAACGATTATTTAATAACGCCCGTAGCCAGTGGTGGTACTTTAGCGGGCTTGGCATGTGCTTCGAGCAATATTAAACACCTTATTGGCATCGCAGTGCTTAAAGGAAAAGACTACCTTGAACCCTTGGTAGCTGAGCTGATTGCTCAGCGTGAAGTGAAAACACCGTACGCTATCAATCATGATTTCCACTTTGGTGGTTATGCCAAAGCCCCACTAGATTTGCGTCAGTTTTGCCAAGCACAATCTGCACATCTAAACATTCCATTTGAACCGGTATACTCAGGCAAAGCATTGTATGCGATGAAATCCTTCGTCGAAGGCAAAGCATTTCCATTGGGTAGTCGTATTACGCTGTTACACACCGGTGGCCTTCAAGGGGCCAGAGGCTAGAAGATTTCACTGATTTCGACTCATCTTAACTTGCAAGATCCTTAATTACTGCTAGCATTCAGCGCAAATCAAATGTAGTCATTAGGATATAGAAATATGGCAAATGTGTTAATTATTGGCGCGGGCGGTGTTGCCGCTGTTACGGTAAAGAAATGCGCCCGTTTAACCGAACACTTCGACGAAATTTATCTAGCAAGCCGCACAGTGTCTAAATGTGAGGCATTGCAACAAGAAGTCGGCGCAGACCGCGTAAAAGCGGTATTTGCAGTTGATGCTGACAATGCTGCGGAAGTTGAAGCGTTAATCAATAAAGTTAATCCTGATTTGGTTATTAACTTAGCGTTGCCATATCAAGATTTACCTATCATGGATGCCTGTTTAGCCACCAAAACTGATTATTTGGATACTGCTAACTACGAGCCAAAAGACGAAGCGAAATTCGAATATTCGTGGCAATGGGCATATCAAGACAAGTTTAAAGATGCGGGCATTATGGCGCTGTTGGGCTCAGGTTTCGATCCGGGTGTAACGAACGTGTATACAGCATATGCAGCCAAACACTACTTCGACGAAATCCATTATCTGGATATCGTCGATTGTAACGGTGGCGATCACGGTCAAGCATTCGCAACCAACTTTAACCCAGAGATCAATATTCGAGAGATCACACAGCGTGGTCGTTTTTGGGAAAATGGTGAGTGGAAAGAAACGGATCCACTAAGCGTACGCGAAGATCTGGATTATCAAAATATAGGTGTAAGAGCCTCATATTTGATGTTCCACGAAGAGTTAGAATCAATCGTTAAACACTTTCCAACGTTAAAACGCGCACGCTTCTGGATGACATTTGGTGAAGCCTACTTAACACACCTACGTGTACTAGAAGGTATAGGAATGACCAGCATTGAGCCGGTTGATTTCCAAGGCCAAAAAATTGTCCCGCTTGAGTTCCTAAAAGCCGTGTTACCTAACCCTGGCTCTCTAGCAGAAGGTTACACCGGTAAAACCTGTATCGGTACATACATCACGGGTATTAAAGATGGCAAAGAGAAAACCATCTTCATTTACAACAACTGTGACCACGCTGCCTGCTTTGAAGAAGTGGGAGCACAAGCAGTGTCTTACACAACGGGTGTTCCAGCAATGATCGGTGCAGCGTTAATGCTAAACGGCACGTGGAAACAAGCAGGTGTATGGAACATGGAGCAGTTTGACCCAGATCCATTTATGGAAATGCTCAATCAACACGGTCTTCCATGGCACATCATTGAATGTGACAGCCCGTTTGCACGATAAGGGAAAATGTGACGATGAACTTGACCCAGCGAACTGACATTCCATCTCCTTGCTATGTATTGATTGAGGAGCAGCTCGAACGCAACCTTCAACTGATGCAGCACGTTCAAACGGAATCAGGCGTAAAGATTATTCTCGCCTTGAAAGGCTTTTCAATGTGGTCAACGTTCAAACAAATTCGCGGTTACCTGCATGGGGCAACCGCGAGCTCTGTTTGGGAAGCGAAACTGGCCAAGTTCGAAATGGGCGGTGAAGTTCATGCCTATTCACCAGCGTATAAAGACGCGGATATGCAAGAACTGGTCAATCTAGTCGACCATTTGTCATTCAATAGCATTGGTCAATGGCTGCGACACAAAGCTGCTACCGACGCAGCTGGTATATCGGTTGGTCTGCGTGTTAACCCCGAGAATCAGGAAGCAGAAACGCCACTGTATGATCCCTGTGCGCCGGGCTCACGCTTGGGCATTCGTGCCGAACAATTACGCGGTGTTGATCTAACCGGAATCGACGGCTTTCACGTACACAACCTTTGTGAATGTGACTCCTTTGCTACAGAACGTACGCTTAAGGCCATTGAAGAAAAATTTTCACCTTGGTTAGGGCAGTTAAAGTGGCTTAATCTGGGTGGAGGACATTTAATGACCCGAGAAGGTTACAACGTCGAACATTTGATCGCGACATTGAAAGCCTTTAAAGCAAAATACCCCCACTTAGAAGTCATCATGGAGCCCGGCTCAGCGGTTGCATGGGACACAGGCCCTTTAATCGCGGAAGTAGTCGATATTGTTGAGAACCAAGACAAAATCGCAATTTTAGATATTTCAGCGACTGCGCATATGCCAGATGTATTGGAAATGCCCTATCGCCCAAGAATACTCAACGCGGGTATGCCCGGTGATAAACCCTACGCTTATAAGCTAGGCGGCAATTCTTGTTTAGCCGGTGACGTCATCGATATCTATACCTTCGATGCACCTTTAGCCATTGGCGACCGCTTGCAGTTTGAAGATATGATGCATTACACCATGGTGAAAACCACGTTCTTTAATGGTGTAGAGCACCCTACTATTGCGATTCTACGCAAAGACGGAACACTCGATGTGGTGCGCCAATTCTCTTATGAAGATTTCAAAGGGCGTTTATCTTAACGCCCCTTTTTAAAAGTAATACTGTACACCCACCTGTGCGTTTCTCGGTTCACCCGGGAAATACCGCGGACCACTGAAAGACGTATAGTCGCCACGCTCTGCATAGGCGCGATCAAATACATTATTGAGCTGCGCCTTTACCGTTAACTTAGGTGTTACTTGCCAGACTGCGCGAAGATGGAATAAATGATGTCCATTGTATTGCTCCCTATTTTCAGGCGCCAGATAGTAGTCACTGGTGTATTCCCAACTCAATTCAGCACGAACATCATCGCGTGGTATCCAGGTGATTTGGGTGCTGCTCAACCAACGCGGCGCGGTATCCATCATATTGCCAGCTAATGCAGTCCCGCCAACATCATTCGCGTAGGTATGCTTGCTGTAAGCAATTGCTGAGTTCAGTTGCCACTGTTCAGACAAGTTTGCACTGCCTGTTAATTCAATGCCTCGATGCTTAGTTTCGCCATTGCTACGATTGAAAAACTCGGTATCGCGGATGATGACGTTATCCTTGTTCATTGCGTATACGGCTACTTGAACATGCCACGTTGGCATAAACAGGCGATAGCCGGTTTCAATGTTGATCGCATCGACACTGTCTAACTCAGCAACCGTTTGAGCGCGCTGCAAGCGATACAACTCGGTAGCCTGAGGTGCTCGATAGCCTTGGCTTAAAGTAGTATAAATAGAGTGGTTAGGATCGATTACGTACTGCAACGATACACGCGGAGAGCGCGTAAAGTAATCGTCGCTTCTATCGTCGGGTCGGGTATATCGGCATCCACCAAATCCACAGCCATTGCCATTTTCATCTACCCTGCCACTGACCATTAAATTGTCATAGTCATAATTGATATGCTCAGCACGCATACCCACGTTCAATTGCCAATCCGTCGCAAACTGCCAGCTCATTTGCACAAAGGCTGCAAGCATTTGCGCATCAACTTGGTAATCATATTGTTTACCTGCTGGAATAGTCGCTTGCAAAAATGAAGAGCCTTCGGTTGGGTTCTCTTGAAACTGCAGCAGACTAGCTGACGTGATTTCACCATCGACTCCCATCAGCCACTGCATGGTGTCATCAACATCAAACTGCAAGCTGGACTGTAAGCCTAAGCTGCGTTGATCATTCTCTTCTAGCGGCTGTCCCGGTAAAAAATGCATTTTGAACTGCATATCTTGCCAACGAACATAAGGCGTCAACTGCCATTTTGCTTCATAGCTCGATAGCGCAGTATCACCGCTCAACTTTGTCCACACTCTTACAGAGCGAGCCTTTCTAAACGCTTCTGGGTTGCTGTTTGATTGCGCAAGCTCAGCATCTTTATAAGCGTCAAGCCCTACAATATAGCCTGCTGTATTCTGATCAAGGTTACTAAAACTAATCCCAGACTCAATGTTTACCCCACCTAAAGCATTGCGGTAACGGGCATGCAGCTTTTGTTGTTTGTAGCCTTCATCATCACGATATCCACTATCGTCGGTCACCGATGCATTGACGCCAACACCATGCTGAGATTGATTATTGCCGGTGGAAAATTTCAAACGAGCATAGCCAAAAGAGCCCCACTCCAAGCCGATTCGTTCATCATTCTCTATAGGGTCTTGGGTGACAACATTAACAACGCCATGAATCGCGTTGGAGCCATAGATCACCGTACCCGGCCCTTTTAATACTTCAATCGCGCTGGCATATTCAGTACCGGCTTCAAACAGTTCATTCACATTGCAAAAGCCCGCGGCCCGCAACGGAATATTGTCTTCTGTGGTCAACAATTCACCACAAGCACCTGCTCCCGTAAAAACAGGAGAACGAATAGCAGGTAAATACTCCTGACCATTGCCACGTTGTAAGTTAACACCCGCTATGCGGTTTGATACTTGCTGCACGTGTTGCGGACTCACCAATCCAATGGCTTGTTGATCTAACCAACCTATTGAACCATCATAATCATTCGCCACCGATGCAAAGCGGGAAGACGTTGTCGTGATCCGTTCGATCGATGAATTTTCATCTGAGGATTGAGCTTGTACTACAGTAGCGGAGACTAAAAAGGCTAATAAAAACTTTGCTTTCATTACATTCTCTAACGAAAAATCACATCAAACTCTAATGCGTGAAATAATAACAATGACAGAAAATTCAATGTGTGAATTCGTCTCAGGTCTAAGTGAGTTAGTCTACGAAGCAACCACCATTAATGATCAGTCTTTTAAAACCGCTCAGGTGAGAAACGGGCATGGTTTTTAGCGCCCCATTCCAGCGACGAGTGAATAGCCGTTGAAATGGGGTAAGGGTTTACTAGAACCTCAAGTTTGATGTTACACCGCAACTGCAGCATCGACTTCCAGTTCACCTTGATGATCTTTTGCTAATGTTTCATACAGCAACGGCAGCACAACAAGCGTAAAGAACGTGCCTATGAGCATGCCAGCCACTAAGATGATACCGATGCTGTTTCTCGCTTCTGCTCCCGCACCGGTCACCAGCACTAATGGGAAGTGACCCAATACTGTCGCACCTGTGGTCATCAAGATAGGACGTAAACGTGTTGCTGCAGCGCTCTTTACTGCCTCTAGCTTAGCAAGCCCTTGTAATTGTAATTGATTCGCAAATTCCACAATTAAAATACCATTTTTGGCTATCAAACCAATAAGCGTAATTAAGCCAATCTGACTGTAGATGTTGATTGAGGTTAGCGCCAAGAACGGCAACATTAACGCGCCAGCCAACGCGAGGGGTGCGCAGCCTAGCAACACAACCAATGGGTCACGGAAGCTGTTAAATTGTACCGTCAACAAGAAATACACAACCAATAAAGCCACCAGCAAAACACCTATCATGGTATTGCCTTCTTTGCGCAACTGACGGGATTCTCCAGCATAATCTACCGAATAGTTGGCCGGCAATAGTTCAGCGGCGATTTCCTCAATGGCAGCGAGTCCTTGCTCTTTGGTAATGTGCGGCAATACGCCCGCCAGAATACGAAATGAGCTTTGCTGATTAAACGAACCCAACACTCGAGGACTGGTAAAAGCCTCTAGCGTCGCGAAAGCAGAGACAGGTACCAACTCATTGTTATCAGTACGAACTTTCATGTTTAGGATATCTTCAGGGTTGTAGCGTTGCTGGTCGCCCACAATTGGGATCACGCGGTATGCTTTACCCTCTTTGTTAAAATAGTTGGCAAAATTACTCGACATCAGCACACTGAGTTGGTCATTGACCGATTGTAAGTTGAGCCCCAGATCGGCAAGCAATGACTTATCAATATTAAGCTCTGCTTGTGGCAAATCTATCTTCAGATCTGTATTCACAAACATAAAATTCCCCGTCGCAACCGCGCGCTGCAAAATTTCATCGGCGTATTGCTTCATGCTAACGGGATCTTCGTTTGCTCGAAAAACCACTTCAACATCAAACTGGCCAGCTGTCGGCAATGACGCCGGTAAAATTGGGAATAAAGTCAATCCAGTTACACTGCCCAAACGCCCAAATAGTTCCGGCAGCAATTCGTGCACAGATTTATCTCGTTGCTCAAAGGGGACCAACTCGACGCCACCAAAGCCAGCGGCCGCTGTAATAATTTGCCAGGTAAACTGCCCGCCTTCAGTTGCATTCATCACTGCCGCAGCATCATTCATTTTGGTAGATGTGTATTGCAGCGATGACTCAGGTGGCGCTTCCACCACCATCTGAATTGAGCTTTGGTCTTCAATAGGCGCTAACTCTTTTTGTGACAACACGTAAAAAGGCACGCTGAGCAACGAAAATACGATTGCGATAAAGAAAACCTGTGGGCGTAATGCAAACAACTTATCGAGGATACCCGTGTACCAAACTTGCAAACGATCAAAGACACCGTTTACTCTTTGGGTAAGCCGTCCCTCTTTGCCCCCTTCAGGATTCACATAGGCGCTCATAATAGGTGATAGCGTGACAGCAACGACGCCAGAGATTAAGACAGCAATTGCCAAGGTGAAGGCAAACTCTCTGAAGAGAAAGCCCGTCAATCCCGTTAAGAAACCTATTGGCGCATAGACTGCTGCTAAGGTGAGGGTCATGGCAATGACAGGTACCAGCAATTGTCTTGAACTTATCAAAGCCGCATTAAAACGAGATCTGCCAGCTCGCATGTGACGCGCGACATTTTCAACCACCACGATAGCATCATCCACCACCAAGCCGACCGACAATACAATGGCCAGAATGGTTAGAAGATTAAGGGAAAACCCCATCATCGAAATAACCGCTATCGCACCAAGGATAGAGATTGGAATGGTGATCAGCGGAACTAAAGCAGTACGAAACGAGCCCATCATAGCGAGGATGACGATACCGACTAACAAGACGGTTTCGACCAATGTGGTAAATATTTCTTTGATTGAATCGCGCATGTACAACGTACCATCGTAGCCTGTCGTGATGGCCATTCCGTCAGGCAGTACTTGATTAATTTGGTCCAGTTTTACATACAGTGCGTCGCCAATTTCGATTTCATTTGCACCCGGTAGTGCCCAAACCGCCAGAAATACCGTGTCACGATAGTCAAGTCTTGCTGTGACTAAGCCTTCGGCCTCACCAAGGGCAACGTCTGCCACGGCACCCAAGCGCAATTGCATACCGTCAGTTTCTCGGATGATCAGATTGTTAAAGTCCTCAACACTGCTCAGGCTCGTATTCGCTCTCAGGTCGATGCGTTGACGCCCATTTTCACTGTAACCAATTGTCGCGATGGTATTATTGGCTTGAAGTGCTGCAAATACTTCCGATGCGCTAACGTTATAGACCGCTAACTTATCAGGGTCGAGCCAGATGCGCATAGCAGGATTTCGACCACCTTCTAAAGTCACTTTTTGCACTCCGCTGATATCACTCAAAACGGGCACAACATTTCGTGTTAAATAATCACTGACTTCGCTTCTTGGCATTCCTTCTGATGCCACATCTAAGTAAAACACGGCAAAAGGGCTGTCAGCTCTAACAATTTGAATGGCTGGATCTTCTGTACCCGTTGGTAACTCAAATTTAATCTGATTCAACTTAGTGGTTAGATCAGCCAAAGCATCCGTCGTGTCATGATTTAGTTCTAACCAAGCGGTTACCTTGCTCAAGCCTGCTGTGGTGATTGAGTCGACATAATCAACGCCGGGAACGGTTGATGTAACCCGCTCAATGGGTTCAGTAACATACCCTTTTACTACCTCGGCAGATGCGCCGGTGTAGACGGTATCAATCACCAAAGATGCACTTTCAATTTTGGGATATTGCTGGACCGAAATGGTTCGTGCCGCGTTCACCCCTGCTAACACAATGATCAGTGACAACACGATCGCAAGTGCTGGACGGGAAACGAAAATATCCATCACCGATGGTTTATGTTCATGCAGTGCACTCATCCTTCACCTCCAAGCGTTGGATCAAGCTGATCGTCTGCGTCAGTGAAAACCAGTAAGCCTTTTGAAAGCTTGAACGCACCCTCTGTTGCAATAAATTCTCCGCCAGATAATCCGCCAAGTACGATATGCATATCTTCAACACGCTCACCCACTTCAACTTGGACTGGCTTGGCTCGCCAGTTCTGCTGCTCATCTTGTTCTAGCTCATACACAAAATAACCATCATGACTGCGAGTAATAGCATTTGTCGGCACAGCAACAGTGCTTTGAGGCATAGACGAAACACTAACGCTAACCACTTGATTGTGACTGTACAAACGCTCATTGTTAGGTAATAAAGCGCGATAACTGTGCTGGCGAGAGTTCGCATTTACTGTTGGCTGCTTGGCGATGATCTTAGCTTGGCCAATGGCACTATTTGACTGCATGAACTTTACGTTCACAGTCTCACCGATAGTCGGTTGTTTAAGTGTTTGGGGGACCGCAAAGTCGACCCAAATATACTCATCTATGCCCACTAATGTCGTGATAGGATTGTTTGCCATTAACATCTGACCGACTTGAAACTGCTCCAAACCCACAGCCCCCTCAAATGGAGCGATGACTGTCTTTTTGGCAATAACCGACGTAAGGTTATCGACTTCGGCTTCGGCAATGGTCACATCGGCTTCTGAAGCATCCACTTCGTTCTCACTCACGCGCTTCTCGCGAAACAGTTGGGCCAATCTTTGATAGTTGGTTTGAGCAAGCTTAAGTCGAGCTTTCGCTGCTTTCAGATTAGCTTGCTCTAGGCTCACATCTTGTCGTAATAGTACTTGCCCCTGTTGTACAACATCACCAGGGTTGAAACCTACATACGTTATCGGGCCATTGTATTCAGCCGTAATAGTCAGTAATTTTGGTGCGACCAGTTGGCCAACGACTTCATTGACTTGACTGTATTGCATAGTCTCCACATAGGTGCTTTTCACACTCGCTGATGGCTCAGGAAACGACTCCCCATACGCGATCGCTGCCTGAATTTGATTAAACTTCACAAAGCCGAGTGAGAACATTACGGCGAGTACAATGACGATGCTAATAAGCCAACGTTTGATATTCATAGTATTAATCCTTTGTTATCGAAGGTTGAGTTTGGCTAACTGAGACTCAACATTGAGCAGCGAATCTGGTGTTAAAGGCTGCTTCCATGGATAGCTATTAATGAGACGCACAAGGCTGCGGATCATGGGGTCATTTATGCTGAGAGGCTCCAACAAAGATGACGTCCCTTCGTTGATTTGACGTGTTTGCTTAATTCGAATGACCTGTTCATACCCCGATGTCATTGCCCACCCGCTGATGGTGATTTCTTCAATGAACTCGTGAACATTTGGAATTTCGCCAAGCTCACCCGACGTAATGCCTTCGGTTAGGGCCAGCTTGAAGGATTGTTCACAACTTTCACTCGCTTCAATTACCTTATTCGTCCACATTGGGGACGCTTTTCTGATAACCGCTTCGTTTGTTGCATATGATTCAAGCTCATAGGCGAATGGATACAGTTGTAATTTTTTGGGTGATATCAGGCAAACCGCGACAAACTTTTCTGGCGTACTAATAGGCAAATCTAATACTTGAGAAAACACACGAGAAATATGCTTAAACGAGCGATTCGCCAACGCCAATACAATATCTTCTTTGCATTGAAAAAACTTATAGATCGATCCCATCGACAGCCCTGCCATTCTGGCAATTTTCGCCATTGGAAAATCCGTCACAGACGTTTCTTGAATGCACTCAATTGCTGCATCAAGGATCATTTCCTGTTGCTTTTCAGCGCTAAACTTAGGTGCAGGGGCCATACTAGCTTCCTCATAATGTTGCTTCGAACAACGACGAACGCCATTCGAATACTATTCGAATGGCGTTACCATAATGATTTTCGACGCAGTGTCAATGGTTACATTTTGATCAATCACTTATATTTTGGTAGTTCAGCTTGTTGGAAAAGCGGGTATTTTGAACATATCCTGTAATGCGTGATTTTCGGCCATTCCTGCTAACGACGGGAGTCTCAGCGTTAGACAACTTTCTGCTCGTCATCCTCGAATGATCGAGGATCTCCTGAAGACAAAGAGCGAGCATTGACTTTGCTCTTTTTTAATTGGCATCTAAAAAGTGTGCAGGTGAAACCTACATTCATCTGCACACAATTTCTTTAAGACTCTTTAATGACAACCGCCATTTCGTCGGCATCTTCTTGCGGAGTACCGCAAAGATCCTTGTAGAAAGACACAATAGAAAGCCCATGTGCTTCAATTTCAGTTTTCAGCGTTTCCTGACTGAAGTGTTGAAGCCAATTGTACACATCCCATTGCCTACATTTCTCAATAACTGTGAACTTATCAAGCCACACTCGTTCATCTGTGTATCCATGAGACGTGTGAATACACCAATATTCATTGTCGCTCCAAAACCCTTCCATATAACCTTTTTGTAAGGTAATACTTTCTTGTAGCCCTTTAAATCTAGAATCTGTAAAGACATCGAGGGCAATAGCACCATTAGGTTTAAGCATGCTTTTAAATTTCTTAAGCAGATGACTTCGTTGTGAGGGACTCAATGCGCAAAAATCACACATTACTAATGTGATTAAGTCGTATTTACTATCGCTTTCAAAGTCCAAATAGTTTGCAAGGTGATACTCAACATCAAGCGCATCTTCCTGAGCGCGCTCTTTGGCGTAACTAATTGAGGACTGCGAAAAGTCCACTCCAACTACTTTACCTATGCCTTGCTGCTTAAATCGGTGGGTATAGAGGCCAGGCCCGCAACCAAAGTCGATGACCTTTGATTTCTTCCCTAAATTGAACTCTTCAATCATCCAATTCACAGACCTATTGATAAAGTTAAATGAACGTGAGGCCGCATTAATTTCTGGGTTAAGGTGGAAAGACAGCATTTGCTTGGCTATGTAAGCATCAGTCCAAAGCTTATCAGCGGTGTAACAATTCCACACTTTAGGTTTGGCGGTAGCGCCGTTTAATTCTTTGTACATATCGTAATTCCGACAAATAAATAAAAATGTCGTCCCTACGAGCTATGATTCTAAGAGTTGCTTTCTAAAACAGATAGACAAGTAAGGACGGTGTAAATTTTGATTTTGTTGATGAACGATACATACAAGACACCTCCTTAATAAGTGATTAGATACTTTACGGATCATACATCTTAACCCAGTAAATGCAAATTGCGAGGGGCCGCTTTAAGTGAATAGCTAAAGCATGGCTTTGTCTGGCAACAACAGACAATTACCGGTCGTTCATATTACTAGGGCTTTGATTGCTGTTTTAACAGGTTACACAGAACGGCGGACAGCTGAGTTCATTGCTCTTTTGAATTGAGAGCAGACTTTCTTACTTTCGTCTAATATCAATACTGGAAACACTATAAGTTGTAACAAAGAAGATTAAAATGAGTAGCCAAGAGCTCGACCTAAGATCAGAAATTGAACAGTTACGGATACAACTAAAAAGTACTAAGGCTGAAAACGCTAAGTACAAAAAACTATTTGAAGTCTCAGGTGATGCTCTTTCTATTATTGACTTGGAAACGGGACGGTTCATTGAGTGCAATCAATCCGCCGTTAACCTCCATGGTGTCAAAAGCAAAAACAATTTCCTACTCCTTACTCCTGCAGATATCTCCCCTGAATACCAACCATGTGGCAGAACATCACAAGAAATGGCAAGCGAGTACATTAGTCGTGCTTTTAAAGAGGGGCCGCAGCTGTTTGACTGGGTCCATTCGCGACTCGACGGCTCAACATTTCAGTGCCTAGTTTCTTTGACAGCTTTCGTATCAGGTAACGAGAGACTCATATTAGCAATAGGCCGCGATATAAGTGAGCTAATGCTTGCCAACGATAACTTAGATACCGCAAACCTAGAAATTGAAAAAATCAAATTAGCCTATCTAAAAGAAAAGGAAAAGTTCGAAGAATTTGTCAACCTAGCGCCTGTTGGAATTGCAATTAACAGGCTCAGTGATGGCTCGTTTGATTACGTAAATCAGGAGTTAAGTCGCTTTAGCGGCTATGGCATTGATGAACTCAATAAAATGGATTACTGGCAACTAACCCCAAAGAAGTACGAGCGGCAAGAACAGGAACAATTAGAATCCCTTTTAGAAACTGGTCGCTATGGTCCGTACTTTAAAGAATATATACATAAGACGGGATATACCTACCCTGTTCAATTATCTGGTGTAAAAATCACTAATACATCTGGCGAAGAATTTATCTGTTCTGTTATTCAGGACATATCACAGCAAAAAGCCATTGAGGAAAAACTAAGACAAGCTAAAGCTGAAGCCGAGACAAGCTCTTTAAGAACTAAGTTGGCGAACGACTCTGCAGAAATTGGTATTTGGGAGTGGGACGTTATTACTAATCAGCTTGTTTGGGATGAATGGATGTACAAGCTTTACGGCATCTCAGAGGATAGTTTTTCAGGTGCATATGAGGCTTGGGAGCAGTGCGTGCATCCAGAAGACATAGAGAAATCAAAGCAATTATTAGCAGATGCTGTGAAAGGAATTGCTACTTTCGACCCGGAGTTTCGAGTTGTGCATCCTGATGGGCAAGTTCGAACAATAAAGGCTAGCGCCGAGGTAATTAGAAACGAAAATGAACAAGCGGTCAAAGTGATCGGTGTAAATTATGACATTACAGAGAAAGTGAACGTCATAAGAGAACTTGAGTCCGCAAAACTCGTGGCTGAGCAAGCTAATAAGGCTAAAAGTGAATTTCTTGCCAACATGAGCCACGAGATCCGCACTCCCATGAATGCAATCTTAGGCGGCCTCCAGTTAGTTAATCGAGCTAAGTTAGATACAAAATCAGCAATTATGCTTGAGAATGCATTGTCTTCCGCAAGTTCATTGTTGACCATTATCAACGATATTCTCGACTACTCTAAGATTGAAGATAACAAATTGGATTTAGAACTAGAGCCTTTTGCGATGCTGGAAGTATTGAAGTCTGTTGAATTTGAGGTCAATAGCATAGTTAGCAACAAAGGTATTCAATTAATTAGTAGAGTTGATGACAACTTCATAGATGGTTGGCTTGGCGACATTGTTAGGGTAAAGCAAATATTATTGAATTTAGTTTCAAACGCGGTGAAGTTCACTGATAAAGGCAGCGTTAACATTAATTTGTCCACTATTGAAAGCAGTGGTATTGATTCGGTCTGCATAGATGTTGTTGATACTGGTATCGGTATGAGTAAAGAAGCCCAAGAAAAAATATTTGAGCGATTTTCACAGGCTGATAGCTCCATGACGAGAAGGTTCGGTGGTACAGGTCTGGGAATGTCTATAACGCTGAGCTTAATTCATATGATGCAAGGAACAATTCAAGTCAAAAGTAAAGCGAACAAAGGAACAGCTATAAGAGTCGTTTTACCACTTAAAAAAACAAATGAAAAAGCGCGTGCAGCCACTCAAAAGACATTGATGGCGCCTAAATTGAACGGGAAAAGAGTCTTAATAGCCGAAGACAATGAAATCAACCAAGTTATCATTCAATCGATGTTGGAAGACACAAATGCCGAGCTTATAACGGTAGACAACGGTAAATTAGCTGTTGAACTTGCTAAAAAAGAAAGGTTTGATTTAATCCTAATGGATATTCAGATGCCAATAATGGACGGTGTAACGGCAATGAAAGAAATTAAAAAACTAAGTAACGCTGCTCCAATAGTTGCGCTAACAGCAAATGCAATGCTGGAAGATGTGTCAAATTATTTGGAACATGGCTTCACGGCACATATTGGTAAACCAATTGACATGGCCACCTTGTATGGTCTGTTAGCTTCTTTGTTTGATAAAAGCACTGATTAAAATGCGACATTATCAAGAGCGATATAATGTTTGACTGCTATTTTTGCTTTAGCGGCCATTCACAATCAATATCTAGAGCGACAACCATCTACTCACTTTTCTTACTTGCAAGTTCTTTACCCGATGACTGCTATACGTGCCAAGAAGGTCCTGACTTTCATCAGGACGACGTGCTGAATTTGCCACAAACCTATTCCTTATTTTCGAGCAAATAGGAATACAGCGCATTTTTCTTAACGCCATAATGTGAAGCTACCACTGCTGCTGCCTTCTTCGGTGGCAGCAATGCCACCAGTTCAGAGAGCAAGTTTATTGCCTCAGAGGGTAATTCCTCTTCGCTGGTTTGGCGCGGCGAAATCATCAAAACGAATTCGCCTTTTTGACGGCGTTCATCTTCAAGCAACCACTCTTTAACTTCCTGCGGCGTACCGCTTGCGTAGTGTTCAAAGGTTTTGGAAAGTTCTTTTGCCAGCACAATTTTTTGGCTTTCGTGCAATGCGTCGCAGCAGGCTGTTATGGTTGCCAAAACACGTCGCGGCGCTTCGTAACAAACGGTAGTGCATTCAGATTCTGCGACCTCACGCAAAGCCGAAGTTAATGCCGCCTGCTTAACCGGCAAAAAGCCAATAAATTGAAACTTATCCGTCGGTAATCCCGAGCCACTTAATGCGGTGATCGCAGCACAAGCACCTGGCAGTGCAACGACGCGGATCCCTTTATCACGACAATGACTAACAAGCACATAACCAGGATCGCTGATCAGCGGCGTTCCTGCGTCGGATATCAGCGCAATACTTTGTCCGCCGAGTAAACGCTGGCTCAACATTTCTGCTCGCTGAGATTCGTTATGTTGATGCATCGATACCATTTTGGTCGAAATATCAAAGTGCTCAAACAAACGTTTGCTATGGCGGGTGTCTTCAGCCGCCACAACATCTACCGATGCCAGAATTGCCAATGCACGCTGAGTTATATCAGAGAGATTCCCAATAGGCGTTGGCACAATATACAAGGTGCCTCCTTCCGCCTGTTGAGACATTGGGGTATCTGAAGTTACGTCTGTAGACATATGAACGCTCATTTACTTGTTTGTAGACAATATTTTAGCGCGAGTGTAGCACGTGATACACATGACCCGAGCAGAATATAGCGGTTCTACCTGATCTTTGAGCCATTTTGCAGCATAGACTGTGGAACACTTTCAATACGTAGTGTTAAACTGCGTGAAAACGCTCTTTTAATGGCCGCTATGAATTTCGCAACAACACGCCCAACAGGAAAATTTCAAACGCTCTCTGCATTAGCGTTAATGTTAGGCTTGAGTGCGTGCGGCTCCACACCAACGCATACAACATCAAGAGCGGTTATAGCGCCTCCCCCTGTTGAAACGAAAGCCCAAGAAATAGCCACTACCCCAGAAAGCTTAATAGAAACAGCTAAAATCGCGTGGCAAAACAACCAATCAGAACCTGAAGTAGTCAGCCAACTATTAACGGCGGCTGATGCCTATCGTGCAGAAGAGCAATGCGACAAAACGCTGGCTTTGTTGAAGGCCATTAAAGACACTTTCTCAGTTCCACCGTCTGCCCACTTTAATTTGCTGTTGGTGGAATGCGCGGAAGAAAATGCGATTGATAATAAGACACGTATTGAATTGCTACAGAGCGTAACCAGTGATACCAATTTACGTGCACGCCAACAGCAAATGCTGGCAGCTGCCTACGCGAATGCAGGACAGTATGTAAATGCTGCCGGCACTTTAGCCCTTGGCCAAGCGTTGAGCAGTGAAGCGAATCACGCAATCTGGCAATGGCTAAATAGAGCGTCATTAGAAGAACGAACTCAAGCGTTCGATAATTCACCTCAACTCCGGCCTTGGCTTGCCGTAATCGCTATGCTGCGCAATTACGGCGATCAGCCACAGCGTCTATTGGCAACGTTTCAAGCTTTTTCGCAACAACATCCAAGTCACCCGATTGTAATGGAACCACCCGCAGAATTAGCCAGTGGGGTCCAAGTGCAGCAACAAGTGCCGCAAAAAGTGGCCGTCATATTGCCTTTTACGGGACGTTTGTCGGCGCAAGCCAACGCGATTAAGCAAGGGTTGTTGGCGGCCTACATGCAACAAAAACAACCCAATGGCGCATTTGCTGAACCTATTGAACTGCTATTCTTTGACACAGCTGAGGTTAATCCTGAGGTAGCTGCAACAGCATTAGCTGACGTTGATATCGTCATTGGCCCATTGTTACGCGAAGAGATTATTCGAGTTCAGGGTTTGCTCGGCCCACAAACACAATTGCTGGCGTTAAACAGAGTAACCGATGTTTTAGATAACGCAGTTGTACCGTCGCCAGCTCCCCCCATTGAAAACGATGAAAGTCGGGTAGTCAGTGAGACAACTAACACAATATCGCCTGATATTAAGCCTCATTACTTCTTTGCGTTAGCGCCTGAAGATGAAGCTCAGCAATTAGCCCAGCATGTTTTCGCGCAAGGCTATCGATTCCCAATCATGGTACATGCACAGGATACGATTAATCAGCGCATGGCCGCAGCTTTTCTGGCAAAGTGGCGAGAATTAAACGGGCTTACTGAAAATCAAGGTATCACCATTGTCAGCTATGACAGCATCAACAGTATGCGTGAAGGTGTTGGAGCTGCGCTTGATGTAGAACAAAGTAAGGAGCGGATCAAAACGCTAGAGCGTATTTTAATTCCTGAACTCTATAACGTTCCTCGCAACAGGCGAGATATTGACGCCATCGTTGCGTTTTCATCACCGGATCAAACGGAGTTACTAAACCCTGTTATCGAAGCGAGCCTTAGTCCATTCACCGATAAAGATGTACCGGTATACGTGACATCTCGCAGTATTCGATTTGATAGCAGTAAAAACCTGTTGCGTGATTTACAAAATATCCACTTTATCGATATGCCGTGGATGATGCCGAATAATCAGTGGCAAGCCTTATCCAATGAATACACTGCTCTTTACCCCAATCAGCGTGAATCTCTGAAACGCCTTTTTGCACTTGGCTTTGATGCATATCAGCAAATGACAAACATGCCACACATGGCAGTCGTTCCTCAGTTAAGCAAACAAAGCTTGTCGGGTACTTTGCATTTGAATGAAGCGCACGAAGTGGTGCGTGAATTGCCGCTGGCCGTTATCGACAATGAACAGGTTCGTGTGATTGCCAGCCCGCGGTAATAGCAATAAATCGATTGGGGATGAAGCCGAATCTCGCGCGCTAAATTACCTACAATCGAAAGGTTTAGAGTTTGTCGTTCGCAACTATCGCTGCAAATGCGGAGAAATCGACCTTATTCTTAGGGAACAAGAGACCTGGATATTTGTCGAAGTGAAATTCAGACAATCTGAGGACTACGGACTGTCTGTTGAACAATTAACGCCAAAAAAACAACGCCGCGTGCTTAATGCAGTGAGAGTGTTTTTAGTAGATAATCATCTTAATGAATTCCATACCCCCATTCGAATTGACTTGGTAGCGCTAACTGACTCATCGATCGAATGGATAAAAAATGTGACAGGATAAGCATGTTAGAAAAAATTAAAGCCAATTTTACCGAAAGTGTGCAAACGAAACTATCCGCACTGGAGGTTTTACCTGAGTCCATAGAAAAAGCTGCGATGATGATGACGCAATGCCTGATCAACGGGAATAAAATATTGAGCTGTGGAAATGGCGGTTCGGCTGGCGATGCCCAACACTTTTCATCTGAGCTGCTCAATCGGTATGAGCGCGATCGCCCAAGCTTACCCGCGATTGCGCTTTCAACCGATACGTCTACCATTACCTCAATCGCAAACGATTACAGTTACGATGAAGTGTTTGCCAAGCAAGTGCGTGCGCTGGGTCAACCGGGAGACATATTGCTGGCAATTTCAACCAGCGGTAATTCTCGCAATGTGATCAATGCTATGCAGGCAGCACTTTCCCGAGACATGACCATTGTTGCGTTAACAGGCAAAGATGGCGGTGAGATGGCAGGCTTCTTTGGTCCAAATGATGTAGAAATACGCGTTCCATCATCACGTACTGCGCGCATTCAAGAAGTACATTTGTTGGTTATCCATAACCTTTGCGAATGTATCGACGATACGTTGTTCCCTATCAGCTCGGACAACTGATCATGGGTAAAATAGGGAAGCAGGTTTTATTATCAGGATTGATCGCAACGGCACTTGTTATACAAAGTGGTTGTGCCGTTGTGGCTGTTGGTGCCGCTGGCACCGTTGCAGCGGTCAGCGCAAATGATCGTCGAACAGTTGGCACCCAACTCGATGATACGACATTGCAAGGGCGTATCGCGTTTGAGTTAGCGAAACAAGAAGCGTTGCGCAATGAAGCTAACATTCAGGTTAATGTGTACAACTCTGTTGTATTGTTAACGGGCCAAGCGCCAAGCCAAGCGTTGAGACAAATGGCGGTTGATGCGACTCAGCAAGTACCCAACATCAGCAAGATCCACAATCAAATCAGGCAAACACAACCCATTGGCGCAACAACGCAAGCAAATGATATTTGGTTAGCTTCAAAGATCCGCGCAAAGTTTGTGACTGATGACCGAGTCCCGACGTTGAATGTCTCGGTGATCGTTGAAAACAGTGAAGTATTTCTAATGGGCCGCCTGTCGATGCAGGAAGCCAACGCAGCTGTAGACATTGCTCGCAATGTGGAAGGTGTCAGCAAAGTAGTGCGCGCATTTGATTTGAAAAATTAGCGACAAATCCATTGAAAGTAACCAATATACCGTTACGAAATGTAAAGGGCATCAATACATCGGATGCCCTTTTTTGTGCTAGCCACTAACGCTTATATAGCGCTTCCAATGTAACGGATGCCAATGCGTGAGCATTCACCATAAAACCCGCCACAGCAGACGAAGCACCTTCCGGGATATCCAACTTGTCAGATAAAGCAAATACGGTAAATTGATATCGATGAGCAATATGTCCTTCAGGTGGACATGCACCACCAAAGCCAACCGTGCCGTAATCATTCGTCTTTTGAAAACTGCCCTCGGGGATATTAGCCGAGTCGCTGCTACCCGCACCAGTAGCCAGTTCGGTTACCGAGGCTGGAATGTTGATCAGTTGCCAATGCCAAAATCCACTGCATGTCGGTGCGTCAGGATCAAAACAAAATACGGCATAGGCTTTAGTCCCCTCTGGCGCACCAGACCATGAAAGATGCGGGGAAACATTATCGCCGTCTCCACCAAACACATCGGCCTCATGGCGCTTACTCATAAATTCGCCATGCTTAATATCTCGACTTTCTATTGTCATGGTCCCTGGCATTACTGATTTCAATAAAGCTGTCATTGGTTATCCTCGTTGAGTCTTGACGACAAATCTGAAAATGGTCTTTGTTAGTATTTAGGTCACAGTAGTGACCGTCAAGTCGCAAACCCTCGCCAAGCTAAAAAATCGGCCAAGCAAGCTTGCCATTCGACTATCACAACGCAAAAGGTATATTTTGATATACCAATGTATGAGCCTGGTTATTTTTTAATCATTCAACATACGGTTTAATTCGTCTGGTCAAACACATTAACTTTTAATTAATTCGAGGAATTAACCATGTTGAAAATAGTTAAAACTTCTATCGCTATCGCTGCCGCTTCTTTCGTTTTCTCTGGTACAGCTCACGCTGACGTTAACGAGGCTTTGGCTAACATCTGTAATATCGTACAAGCTGACGACAAAGGTGAGCTTCGTAAGAAAATGAAAATGGTTCAGTCTGATTACAACCTTCGTTTATCTGACTACTACACAGGTGTTTCTTGTGGCGGTAACAGCCTTATCCGTACGGCTATCCTTAACAACGCGGTTGAAGCCGGTGAGTTGTTGGTGAAGAAAATGCCTAAGAGCGCGTTAAACNTTAACGAGGCTTTGGCTAACATCTGTAACATCGTACAAGCTGACGACAAAGGTGAGCTTCGTAAGAAAATGAAAATGGTTCAGTCTGATTACAACCTTCGTTTATCTGACTACTACACAGGTGTTTCATGTGGCGGTAACAGCCTTATCCGTACGGCAATCCTTAACAACGCGGTTGAAGCCGGTGAGTTGTTGGTGAAGAAAATGCCTAAGAGCGCGTTAAACGAGCCAGAAGCTGACGGTAAAACGCTTCAGGCGTGGATCACTGAGCAAGGCCTTGCTGCTAACCCAGTAGCGTCTGTTCTAGTGGAACGCATCTAAACCAAAGAATTCGGTAGCCCCGGCTACCACCATGTTTCAACATGGTCGGCAGAGAAATCTGCTTCCTCAGAAAGGCTCCTTCGGGAGCCTTTTTGTTTTACTCCATTTAATTGGCAATTTAAAAGCAATCGCTTTGCATACGTATGTTAAATGCTTTGGCTAATATTTGTGCTATACCTGTGGCATAGATTGATGTTCACTATGCGGAGCGATTAAAAGAATGTTGATAAAAGCATGCGTTACTCGCACACTTTTAATTGTGCTGTTCGCTGCGCATATCGCTTCATCGTTCGCAACCGTTGCTCATGCTGAGCCTTTTCGTCCCTCTAACCATTTTACGCCTGAACGCGGATGGATGAATGATCCTAACGGCATGGTTTACTACCAAGGGCAATACCACTTATTTTATCAATATTACCCCGATGATACTGTTTGGGGCCCCATGCACTGGGGACACGCCACATCAAAAGACTTAGTGAATTGGATACACCAACCTGTCGCGCTTGAGCCAGATAACCTTGGCTACATATTTTCGGGCAGTACCGTTGTAGATTGGGAAAATAGCAGTGGTTTAGGATCCAGAGATAATCCACCTTTGGTTGCTTTGTTTACCTACCATAATCCAGAGCGCGCGAAGCGAAATACTCGAGATCACGAATATCAAGGATTAGCCTACAGCGTTAATAACGGTCAAACATGGATAAAGCATGCTAAAAACCCTGTACTGCCAAACCCGGGAGGTTTACAAGATTTTCGCGACCCAAAAGTGTTTTGGCACAAAGCCAGTAACAAATGGGTGATGGCACTTTCGGTAACTGATCATGTTCAATTTTGGTCATCGCCTAACTTACTTGATTGGCACTACATGAGCAGTTTCGGCCAAAATGTAGGCGCACACGGCGGCGTATGGGAGTGCCCCGATCTGTTTGAGCTTCCCGTGCAAGGCACCAATCAAACAAAATGGGTTTTGCTATTGAACTTGAATCCAGGAGGTCCACAAGGAGGCTCTGGCGTACAATATTTTGTCGGAGACTTTGATGGCCAATCCTTTACGCTCGATAAATCCTTTGCCACAACCTTGCAACAGCAAACCGCTCTCTGGTTAGATGTCGGGAGTGACAATTATGCAGCGGTTTCATGGTCTGATATTCCTGAAACAGACGGCAGACGACTCATTATCGGATGGATGAGCAACTGGGATTACGCGCAACAAGTACCCACTCAACGTTGGCGTAGTGCGATGACTATTCCTAGAGAACTCGCGCTTGCTCACACTCAAAAAGGTTATCGTGTCGTCTCTCGCCCGGTACAAGAGTTAGCCGTTTTGCGACAGCCACCGCTACAGGTGACAGCAAAGGATTTGAACGATGACGGCAAATTGGCGCTTCCTCAAGCGATTAACCTGATGCGCAGTGAGTTCATTCTTGAGTTTAATCTAAAAGATAATGACTCAACGGTTGGTTTTTCGCTTTCTAACGAGCAAGGCGAGCACTTTCGCTTTAGTTATGATCGCCAGCTAAACACCTTTATCAGTGATAGAACCCACGCCGGTATTGCCGATTTTTCTGATACGTTTGCTCAACCGCACCGTGCAATACGCGAGGACAGTGAAAACGATAAACTCAAAATTCACGCATTTGTCGATAGTGCCTCTATCGAGCTTTTTATTGATAACGGTCTAACAACCGTAACCGAAACGTTTTTTCCACACACGCCTTATCAACATTTAACGATCGAAGGAGAGGAATCGTTCCAACACGCAAGCGTATTTGCGCTAAAACCAGCCCAATTTTCCGCCCGTTAGCCATCTCAGATAAAGCAATAAACCAATTGCGGTTTGGCCACCCCCTAGTATTGGCGGGCCATTGCAGTGATAAGGCTTATTTACGCAGATATTTTAAGTATTATTTAAAATACCTATGTATCACCCCGGCTGTTTTTTAATCACCCAACATGGGCTTTAATTCATCTCGTCAAACACATTAACTTTTAATTAATTCGAGGAATTAACCATGTTGAAAATAGTTAAAACTTCTATCGCTATCGCTGCAGCTTCTTTCGTTTTCTCTGGTACAGCTCACGCTGACGTTAACGAGGCTTTGGCTAACATCTGTAACATCGTACAAGCTGACGACAAAGGTGAGCTTCGTAAGAAAATGAAAATGGTTCAGTCTGATTACAACCTTCGTTTATCTGACTACTACACAGGTGTTTCTTGTGGCGGTAACAGCCTTATCCGTACGGCTATCCTTAACAACGCGGTTGAAGCCGGTGAGTTGTTGGTGAAGAAAATGCCTAAGAGCGCGTTAAACGAGCCAGAAGCTGACGGTAAGACACTTCAGGCGTGGATCACTGAGCAAGGCCTTGCTGCTAACCCAGTAGCGTCTGTTCTAGCGGAACGCATCTAAACCAAAGAATTCGGTAGCCTCGGCTACCACCATGTTTCAACATGGTCGGCAGAGAAATCTGCTTCCTCAGAAAGGCTCCTTCGGGAGCCTTTTTGTTTTGGCAAGCACACTGCCCCCGGATGTCGGCGCTTAAATTATCCATAATTTACGCGAATTAAACCGCATACTTTTAAACTATGCACTATAGTCAACCGTAGGAGTATGTGTATCTCATAAGTGTTCCACAAGGATCGTTATGCATGTTGATATAGAACTTAACAAATCATGGGCTTACGTATCTGCTGCGCTTAGGATTAGCCGGAAGCTTGGCAGTATTGCGTTGTTTGTAGGTTTGGTTGTTATGATTGGATACTCCCTCGGTATCTCATTCCTCTATCGCCCAATTGAAGCAGGCGTCGCAACTCACCCCATTAGCGGCTGCTTGATGATTTTATTAGGTGTATTGTTGTCACTGGATCTGAGACATCAATTCCACAAACCGGTTATTTTCATAGTGTGTTGTGCGGCGATCTTGATTTCAATTACGCCTGTCCTTGACCATGTATTAAATACATCATTGCGTGATTACATCACGCCGTTTTTAAATACGGTTGTAAATGAACGCTCCACGCAAAACTACAACGATATTGGTATCAACACAGCGATCATGATGCTGTGTTTAGCCAGCTCAGTATTGGCATTTCTTTTAAGACATGGACGTATCGCTCAAGGGCTTGCCTTATTAGCAGTGATGTTTCCGTTGCTAGCTATATACGGATACGCATTCTCGCTCACCGACTATTATGGCTATATGTCATTAACAACCGCTACTGGGGGTTTCTTATTATCTTTTAGTTTATTATGCCTCACCGCAGAATATGGCATTGTCAAGGCCATTTTAAGCCCCTATTTCGGTGGTCGCGTAGCCCGACTGCAAATTGTATTAATTATTTCGCTGACCCTCATTATTTCATTCTTATTTATTAAGACTATCCAAAGTGTTAGCGGCGACATCGTCGGTGCAATGTTTGCGGCTTTTTACTGGTTTATGCTGTGCTTAGTAGGATTGACTGCCGTTGCGATTGAAAAAGTTGATAAAAGTCGCCGTGAGAAGTCTGAAATGCTGATAAATCTAGCCTCTACCGATTTCCTAACAGGGTTATCCAATCGGCGTGATTTCTTTGAAGAAGCCGAATATCTAATGAGCCACAACAAACGCAGTAAAGAACAAATGTGGTGCCTATTTATTGATGCCGACAACTTTAAAAGCATCAACGATAACTATGGTCATGACATTGGCGACCATGTGCTGAGGCAAATCGCCAAAATTATCACGCGAAATATTAGAGAAACGGATATAGCCGCAAGATTAGGCGGAGAAGAATTTGCAATTTTACTCACTCACACAGACAGAAGCGGCGCGCTATCAGTAGCGGAATTGATAAGGCGCAGTATAGAAGAGTACTCATTTAATGACAGTGACGGAAATTCATTTTCTGTCACTGTTTCAATTGGAGTTAGCTTATTCAAGGTAACGGAGCACTTCAAACATGCATTGGCCGCAGCCGATAGAGCGCTTTATCTAGCCAAAAGCAGTGGTAAAAACACCATACAAAGCGCTGAGTAATAATCCGTGACTCTATTTTCAACCGTTTCAATACCTCTCAATTGAATGCGACTTCCCCTCTTCACTTTTACAACGCTGCAAACATTAACCTAAATTAAAACAAATAGTTAAATCTACTATCGAGTTGATCTAGTCAGTTAGATAATCCTTACCACATTGACCTTTGGTATTATTTCACATACCTACGTATACAGCTGGTTATTTTCTAAACAATTTAATTCGTGTTTAATTCGCGCCGTCAAAAACGCACTGTTAAATTTTACGAGGTTACAATCATGTTGAAAATCATCAAAACTACACTTGCTATCACTGCTGCTTCTTTTGTTTTTTCTGGTACGGCTCATGCTGACCTAAATGAAGCGTTAGCAAACATTTGTAATATCGTAGAGGCTGATGATAAAGGTGAATTGCGTAAAAAAATGAAGCTTGTTCAGTCTGACTTTAATCTACGTTTATCTGACTACTATGCAGGCGTATCTTGCGGTGGTAATAGCCTTATTCGCACTGCAATTTTAAACAATGCAGTAGAATCGGGTGAGTTATTAGTCAAGAAAATGTCTAAAAGCGCATTGAATGAACCAGAAGCTGATGGCAAAACACTACAAGCGTGGATTGCGGAGCAAGGATTGGCTGCAAGCCCAGTTGCGTCAGTACTAGCGGAACGCATCTAATTTAAAGAATTGGGTAGCGCTGCGCTACCACCATGTTTCAACATGGAAAGCGAGCATTGCTCGTGAGAAAGCTCCCAATTAGGGAGCTTTTTTTATCCCCTTTCCCCAAAATTGCAATACACTTAACTGCATATACATCTATATTGATTTTGAATTCCAAAGTTGGTTATGCTGTATTCCACAATATTTGTCGCTATGGACCGGCGCGTAAATGCGTAATGGGGTGTAGATGCAACGTAAAGTCCATCAGTCTGGTTTAGTAGGCATAATATTCGTCATCTTAATACAGACGCCTTTCAGTAGCGTCGTTGCCAGAGCAAACGACACGCTCAGTGTCAACTTCTGTGTCCCGAATGCTGATGTTTACCCCTTTTTTATATACCAAGATGCCACATTAACTGGCACAAACCCTGACATAATGAAACGTGTATTTCAGCAAGAGACGCTGTCAAACGTGAATCTTGAATTTGTACCCCGTCCTTGGAAACGCTGCGATATCGAACTTAAAGCGGGGACTGTAGATATGATCGTCGGCAGTTATCGAGAGAGTAGAGATTCTGTTGGCATTTATCCAAAAGAGATTGGCGCTCCCTATGACAAGGCCGTATTTTCTACCGTCGAAGTCTGTTTAACCACCTTAAACAATACTGCCCATATCGAAAAGGTTCGAGCTGGTCTGAATGGAGAAGATAAGCTCACCGTTGGCGTAGAAGCCGGTTTTTCACAGCAACACAAAGAAAATGTAGTGTTCGAATGGCTCGTCTTATACAACTACTTAGAAAAATTTCGGTTGCTTGAAAAAGGGCGCGTTGATGCCATTGCGCAAGTGTGCAGTATTGACAACACCCCGATCAAAACCAAAGCCGAGGATGCTGGTTTACAAAACATTATCACCCTCTATCCACCGTACTTATCAAGTGAAGGGTATGTGATTTTTAGTGAACAATTCATGGCTCAGCATGCGGACATTGCGAAAACAATATTAGATGAACTGGGGCGCATCGATAAACAGGCCATTTTCCAAAACTATAGGCCGTCACAACCCAGTCAAGAGTAGCCAATAGCACTAGCTAGGCACAAAACCATGCCTAGCCAGTCATTGAGTTACTAAGGCTTCAATACCATTTTACCGCGTACTGAACGGCCCATCACTTTTTCCAGGGCCAGTTTAGCATCGGCCAGTGGTATGCATTCATCGACGATAACTTTGACCTTGCCTTGAACGTACCATCCCAGCAACTCCTGCATGTTCTGGGCAAAGTCTTTTGGCTGATGCTGGGTAAATGAACCCCAAAACACCCCCATCACTGAATATCCTTTAACTAACGCTAAATTGACCGGAAACTCAGGGATCTCTCCACCTGCAAAACCAATCACAAGCAAACGTCCATTCCAGCCCATTGCCCGGCTACACGCATGGAACGTATCACCACCTACACATTCGTACACAACATCAGCGCCCTTTCCATCTGTGGCTGTCTTTATTGCTTCTTTAAGGTCTTGCTCGGTGTAATTGATAAGTACATCCGCACCGTTTTGCCTTGCCGTTTCTAACTTTTCCGCTGTCGAACAAACCGCAATAACTTTTGCGCCCATTAGCTTACCAATCTGAACAGCAGCCAATCCTGTACCACCTGCTGCGCCTGTTACAACAAGCGTTTCACCCGGTTTGATTTGCGCTCTTTGCTTCAATGCATGATGTGCAGTTGCATGGGCAGTAACCAAAGCCGCCGCTTCCGTAGAAGGAATTCCATCCGGTAACGGCATGATGTGGGTTTGTGGCACTAACACCTGCTCTGCATAACCACCCAGCATACACAACGCAATCACACGCTGCCCTACTTGCCACCCTTGTACACCCTCTCCTACCTCTATGATAGTGCCTGCAACTTCATTACCAGGTACAAAAGGTCGTTCAGGTCGCATTTGATACAACCCTTGAACCAGCAAGCCATCTGGGAAATTTACGCCAGCGGCCTCTACTTGCACAACAACGTGACCTTTCTTTGCTTTTAAGTCTTCGATGTCTTGGTACACCAAATCGTCAACTGGCCCAAATTCATTACACACAATGGCTTTCATTTTTATTGTTCCTCATCTATTAGTGTTACCGCATGTGCGGCCAGCGGACGCATCATCGCCTCCAGAGAAGCGGCTTGTTTATTTGACGCGTTGCCCATTTTTGATCGTTTTACAACGCCTTGAACGATGGAGGCTAAGCGGAAAAAACTAAATGCTAGGTAAAACGGCCAATTATCAATCTTCTCTATTCCTCGGCGTTTACAATATGCCTCGATATAGGCTTTCTCATCTGGAATACCCAATGCGTGTCTATCCAACCCACCTAATCCAGGCGCATGGCCCATATTGGAGGGTAAGCGCAATTGCATGCATTGATAGGCCAAATCGGCAAATGGATGTCCCAAGGTCGACAGCTCCCAATCCAGTACTGCAATCACGCTAGGTGAATCGTCAGCAAACATAAGATTGTCCATGCGGAAATCACCGTGAACAAGAGACACCTGTCCATCATCGTCTGGTAATTCCTGTGCTAACCATTTGATCAATCTTTCCATATCTTCGATATGTTCGGTTTCGGCAGCCCGATATTGTTTTGTCCAACGCTCTAATTGGCGAGCGAAGTAGTTACCGGGCTTACCGTAATCACTTAAGCCAACTGCTTGGATATCGACGTTGTGCAAGTCTGCCATGGTTTTATTCATCGCATCATACATGGCGCTGCGTTCTTCATTATTGGAAATCTCAGGCAATGCGCTATTCCAAAAAATACGCCCCTTTTTGAATTCCATGATGTAAAACATCGCGCCTAGTACATCGACGTCGGTGCAAAGGTGAATGGCATTTGGCACAGGCACCGGCGTTTGCTGCAATGCTGATATGACCTTAAATTCGCGATCAACTGCGTGAGCAGATTTCAACAATGTGCCAGGCGGTTGTCGCCTTAGCACATATTGTGTGCCTGAATCTGACGTTATAAGAAACGTAGGGTTTGACTGCCCACCACTGAACTTTTCAGCCCCCACGATCTGCCCGACATCAGGCGCATTCGCCGCCAAATAGGGGTTTAACTTCTCTAATGAGACCAGAGATTGACTATCCATAAGCTTACTTGCCCAGTGTTGCGCTTGTTTCTGCAATAAGATTCCGCCCTAGCTGCATCATATGAACCTGATCCGGTCCGTCAGCTAGCCTAACCGTACGCGCATAAGCGTAGGCAGCAGCCAAGGTTGTATCTTGACTAGTCCCCATTGCACCATGCATTTGAATAGCATTATCAATAACGTTACAGGCCATACGCGGGGCAACAATTTTTATCGCCGCAATAATATTTTTTGCGACTTTATTGCCGTACTTGTCCATGCTATCTGCTGCTTTTAATGTCAATAAACGCGCTTGCTCAATGTCGCAGTGCATCTGAGCAATAGTTTCGCGAACAGATTGTTGTTTACTCAAGGGCTGACCAAACGCCACACGCTGCTCAACCCGCAGACATGCTTCATCTAGGGCACGCTGAGCAACCCCAATCAATCGCATACAATGGTGGATACGACCCGGTCCCAAGCGTCCCTGAGCTATCTCAAAGCCTTTCCCTTCGCCAACCAATAAATTCTCTGCTGGCACTCGAACGTTTTCAAATAACACCTCTGCATGGCCGACTGGCTCATCATAAAAGCCCATAGCGGCCATTGGACGCACTACGGTCACCCCTGGTGTATTCATCGGAACCAGTATCTGGCTTTGTTGTTGATGGCGAGCGGCCGATTTATCTGTTTTGCCCATCACGATCATGATTTGGCAATTCTCATTCATAGCGCCACTGGTATACCATTTGCGGCCGGTAATGACGTATTCATCACCGTCGCGCGTGATATCAGTTTCAATATTTGTCGCATCAGAAGAGGCAACCGCCGGCTCTGTCATGGCAAACGCAGAACGAATTTTGCCTTCCAGTAATGGTACTAACCATTGTTGCTTGTGTGCCTCAGAGCCATACTTCGCGAGTACTTCCATATTGCCAGTATCGGGGGCACTACAATTGAAAATTTCAGCGCTCCAAGGCACTCGCCCCATAATTTCGCATAACGGTGCATACTCTAAGTTGGTCAACCCTGCACCATAGGGTTTATATTCCTCAGGTAAAAATAGATTCCATAGCCCAGCTTGTTGTGCTTTTAGCTTAAGCGAATCCATCATTTCAGGGGTTTTCCAGCGATTTTCGCCATGTTCAACGGCGTGAATGTATTCTTGCTCAATTGGATAAACATGTGCTTCCATAAACGCCTGCATTTTGGCGATCATGGCTTGCGTTCTTTCGGTGTAATCAAAGTTCATAAAGGCTCCTGTGACTGCGATTAACTATAGCTAATTGCAGACAATTTGCTTGGCGTTTCCAAGTGTGGAATCGCATTGAATTGGTGTAAATGTGCGCCGCTCTGATTGGCAAACAGGCGTGACACGCTGGTATTTCTTATCTGAAGGTTCAAATTCACCATAGTTGCGGCATTTGCCCCAACAACTTGACTGATCATCATGGCAATAGCACCGCCGGAGGTTGCCATCAAAATGCGCTTATGTGGGCTCGCGATCGCGGCTTCTAAAACAGCCATCACGCGCGATTGAAACTCGCTCCATGATTCGGGTAATGTGCTGTCGTTTAACTCACCTTCTGACCACGAAAGCATGGATTTTCGTAGCAACCGGTAAAACACTTCAGGTTTCGCATTCGCCTCAGGTTTTTCATCAGGATATAGAGTGACAAAGGCATCCGCCACGGCTTTAAAGTCAAACTCATTGAGACCGGGGTATACACCTATCTCATCGATATGAGCGTAATTTGCCGACACTTGATTGAGCCCCTGCACAATCCCGTCTGCCGTTTCCTTATGTCGCACCATATCACCGCGCCATATGCTATCTACCTCGGCATTGTTTGTGGCCAAATGCTCACCTAACCATTGCGATTGCTGGATACCCAATTCACTCAATTTGTCATAATTCGCTTTACCAAAAGAGGCCTGACCGTGACGCACTAAGATGATTTCAGCCATAATGTTAACTGTTAATATTTTGTAATTACCTGATGGTATGGATAAGTGTTATATAATTGTAATTAATTATTTTGATGAATTTTTATCACAGTAACTAATAATCAAGCAGCCCCCTATAAAGCAGTACCTGCACCCCACTTTATTGAATGAGATCAATATTTCGTTTGGTTATTTGGAATAAGATGTCAGCACATCAATCGCAAAGGTTTATGCAGTGTCTACATTATTCGATGAAAGTTTGATAGCAAAATACAATACCAGCGGCCCTCGCTATACGTCCTATCCGACGGCGTTGGAATTTGACGTAGAGCTGCCTGATAGTCCCCTGCACAATGCTGTTCTCACCAGCGCTGGCAATGCATTATCACTTTACGTTCACATTCCTTTCTGCCACCAGCTTTGCTATTACTGTGGGTGCAATAAAATCGTCACTCGTCACCAAGATAAGGCTGACCGATATTTAGATTATGTACAAAAGGAAATTGCCATAAACCACACATGGTTTGAGCATCAAAAAGTTGAGCAATGCCACCTGGGTGGCGGTACCCCAAGCTTTCTGACGCCTGAGCAAATGCAGCGCTTAGTCGCCATGTTAAAACAAGCCTACACATTCCATCCAGAATGCGAATTTAGCATTGAAATCGATCCTCGCAGTGTTGATGAAAGCTATCTAGCCATGCTAAAAGCTGAAGGATTCAATCGCATCAGCATTGGTGTCCAAGATGTTGATGAAAACGTTCAGGAGGCGATCAACCGCCGACAATCCACTGCTCATATCCAATCGCTGGTTAGAACAGCAAAGCAACTCGGATTTTCATCGGTAAATCTCGACTTAATTTACGGACTCCCCCACCAAACACAAGAGAGTTTCAAACAAACTCTAGACGCCACCTTGGAGATGGATCCTGAACGTATATCGCTATTTAGTTACGCTCATCTACCGTCTCGTTTTGCCGCTCAACGTAAAATTAAAGATGATTGGCTGCCTGCACCTCATGCCAAATTTGAGCTGATGAAATTAGCCATTGAAACATTAACTTCCGCTGGCTATGTCATGATCGGCATGGATCATTTTGCTAAACCAAACGATGAGCTTGCAGTGGCACAACAACAAGGAACGTTGCACCGAAACTTTCAGGGCTACACCACCCGCGCCGATCTGGACATGTTAGGCTTGGGCGTGTCGTCTATCAGTTTCATTGGTGATTGGTATTTGCAAAATGCCAAAACACTGAACGATTATTATGGCGCTTTGGATGAGCATCAATTGGCGATTGAAAAAGGCGTGGGTATTAGTACTGACGATGCCATAAGACGTGCAGTGATAATGTCGTTGATGTGCAACCTGAAGGTTGATAAGGAGATTATCAATCAAACTTACGAAATTGATTTTGACCACTATTTCAAGGCAGAAGTAGCACTGTTGCAACCGTTTATTGATGATGGTCTGGTGACGATTAGTAACAGTCAAATAAGCGTTGTCGCGAGTGCAAGACTATTGATCCGCACAATCTGCATGGTATTTGATGCCTACATGGGATTAGCGAAAAACCATCAACGCTTTTCCCGTGTTATCTGACAGTGTTTAAATCAATCAATGGGCTTTAAAGCAGGCAAAAAGTTTAATGCCTGCTTTGATGTCGTTCTGCTCAATAAATGATTGAGATACATTCACAAACAGTTGTTGTTGTGAATCAGCAATATCCAACTTAATCCGACAGCTTGCTTGCTGAATCTCTTCAATTTCTACAACCGTTACAGGCAATTGATTATGAAGACTACTACTCGGTAGAAAATCTTTTGATAGAGAGACATGCTCAGCGTTGATACTCAGTCTCACTCGTTGATGCCCTATACAGTAGGAACGGCTGTAGACCTGGTGTCCAGCCAGCTCAAATACTTTTGTTGGTTGGGGAAAACTGATTTCGTCGTTACTGGGGACATCGTCAACCTCAATGACACTGTATAGCATTGGCTCGCTGTTTGCCGTGATGTTTGGCAATGCACGACTTGATAGCCAAGTTGATAGTGATTTTGTAGGGCCAGCTTGCATTACCTCACCCTGATCCATCATCAGCATAAAATCAGACAGCAACGCTAATTCTTGAATGTCGTGTGACACCATGATCACACGAACACCCATGCTAGGTAGTTTAGCAATATAAAACAGTATTTTTTCACGCAACCGTTTATCTAAAGCCGATAATGATTCATCTAATAGCAAAGTCTTAGGCTGATGCAACAATGCCCTGACAATAGCCACCCGCTGCACTTCCCCGCCTGACAAAGTTTCAACCGGCTGATTCAACAATTCACCCAGTTCAAACCAATCAATTAAATGCGACTGAGATAATGCTTGTACTTCATTCTGCCCTGCCGGTAAACCCGCATGTCGAGCGGCAAATGCGAGGTTGTTTCTCACGTTTAAATGCGGCAATAAGTGCGTTCGTTGAAAAACGAGACTAAGGCGTGAATGTACTGCTCTGTCATCGTTATCAGGCCCTACTTTAATACGTCCGTCCATATCCTTTTCAAGACCAGCAATGCAGCGCAGCAAAGTCGTTTTTCCCGCACCTGAAGGACCATAAACACCAATAAAATCAGCTTCATCAGGAATACGACAATCAACACTCAGGAGTTGCTTTGCGTTTTTATGCAGGCGAACATTTATATCCATGAACGCCCTCGCACAGCATTGCGTTTATACAAAAAGGTCAGTAGCACAAACGAAAATATAAGCAGTAGTAAAGCTAATTGATGGGCACTTGCATAATCCATAGATTCAACATGATCAAATAATGCAATTGAGACCACGCGCGTTTCGCCTGGAATATTACCGCCAATCATCAGAACGACACCAAACTCGCCCAGAGTATGAGCAAAGCTCAATCCCATTGCCGTCACAAAACCTGGTTTCGTTAAAGGCAGTATGATCTCGCGCCAACATTGCAACTTAGTCAAACCGATCGTTTTAGCATATTCCAAATGTTGCTTTTCTAGTCCAGCAAACGCATTCACCAGCGGCTGCACAGCAAAAGGCAATGAATATATCACTGAGCCTACCAATATCCCCCAAAAGCTAAATGCCAACGTAGTCCCCGTTACTGACAACCAAGCATGGCCTAAGGCATAGTTTGGTGAAAACGCGACGAGTAAATAAAAACCTAGCACTGTCGGTGGCAAAACCAATGGCAATGCAATTACAGCATACACAACACTTTTCGCTCGACTTTGCCAGTGAACCAACCACCACGCTAGCGGCGTTGCAATCCCGATTAAGATAACGGTTGTCATGACAGCTAACTTCAATGTTAGCCATATTGACTGCCAATCCATCCCTTGCATCACTGACTGAATCCTCGATTATGCAGATCGGCACGCACACTATTTGAGAGCAAATACTCCGCCAGCGCAAAGGATTCTGCTTGGTATTTAGAGCGCTTCAAAACCACGAGCTGTTGTTCAATGGGTAAATACAGATGGGTCGGTAATAATACCACGCCTTGTTTATCCTTAACCAAATGATAGGCCACTAGACTGCGGCGGGCATTGCCAGAGTCTATGTATTGAACCGCCTGCATAACGTTATTCGCTTGTACTAATTGCGTGATGGCGTCAGTTTCAATGTCTAAATGCTGCAATACCTGCAGCGCAGCTGCTCCATATGGCGCCGTAATCACGTTCGCGATCACCAAACGTTCAGAGCTGCGTAACCAATGTGCTATTTGTGCTTCTTCTAAACTGCTGGGTAGTCCATCCTGTGACCAAATCGCTAACAGCCCTTGTGCATAGGTCACACGGCTATTGGGTGCGATAAGGTCTTTTTGTTCAAGTGCTGCAGGACGCTTTGTGTCGGCAGCCAAAAACAGGTCAAATGGCGCACCGTGTATAATTTGAGCATATAGCGCACCAGTGGAGCCTATCGAAATTTCAATAGTAATCTCTCGCTGTTGAGTAAAACGGCTAAAAATGTCGTTCGCAACAGGCGCAAAATTGGCTGCTACCGCGACTCTAAGCGTTTCAGCTTGGGCCAAGGAAATATTCAACACACAGATTAATGGCAAAAGCCAAACCCAAAACTTTACCATTTACTTGCCGCTTGCTTGTCCGATCCTTTCATCGAGACCCAATCACTCTCTCCGCTCTGATAGTTCTCTTTCTTCCACAACGGCACGTCGGTTTTCAACCGATCCATAACAAACATAGTGGCATCAAACGCATCTTTTCGGTGCTGAGTCGCACATCCTACATAGACAATTTGCTCATTGGCAAGAATATGCCCCACCCTGTGGATTAACATAATCGCATTCAATGAAAAACGCCTTTTCGCTTGCTCTGCCAACTGTCTAAGCGCAGGTAGGGTCATTTCGGGATAATGTTCAAGATACAAAGACTCTATACGTCGTTCATTATGCATATCTCGAACCAGTCCAGAGAAGCTGACAATTGCGCCTGTTCCGGCAGCTTGTCTTAACCATTGATAACACTTCTCGATATCAAAATCCGTTGGCTGGACACTGACTTGGATCATAGGCTATCCCCCGGTTACAGGAGGCAACAATGCTAACTCGTCACCCGACTGAAGGCTATGCTCCATTCCGACTAACTTATGGTTAACGGCACAGAGCAACTGGCCCACTTGAACGTGCTCGGCTATGGCTGGGTTTTGCTGATATAAACCGTTTAATACATCTTCAACACGGCTGCCCGTTGCACATGTGAACTGCATGCTGTCGATGCCAAGGCGCTCACGAAAAAGCGCAAAAAATCGAACTTGAATGTCAATCATGCGGCGTCCAATGCCCCGACTTTCCGCCCTGTTTTTCTAGTACTCGGATCCCATCAATTGTCATGTCCGCCTGTACCGCTTTACACATATCAAATAAGGTTAAAGCGGCAACGCTGACTGCCGTCAGTGCTTCCATTTCAACACCGGTTTTGCCCGACAACTTACATTCACTTTCAATGCGAATACGCTGTCTTTCATGTTCAAAGGTAAATCGAACATCCACCTTAGTTAACGCCAGCGGATGGCACAATGGGATCAAGTCACTGGTGCGCTTCGCGGCTTGAATACCCGCAATGCGAGCCACTCCCAATACGTCCCCTTTAGCCATAGCGTTTGCCTCGACAAGCTGAAGTGTGTCAGGCGACATATGAACATACCCTTCTGCTATGGCGATTCGCAGCGAGTCGGCCTTGTCCGAGACATCGACCATTCTGGCTTGACCCTGTTCATCAGTATGAGAAAACGCCATGTATTAATGCTCTCCCTTGCCCGTCATTAAATGGTTAACAAAATTACACGGCTTATGTGTACTATCCAGTTGCTGTTCAATTATATTGCTCCAACCGGTTTTACATGCGCCCGTTGAGCCTGGCAAACAAAAAATGACGGTATGATTAGCAAAACCAGCAATCGCCCTTGACTGAATAGTCGAGCTGCCTATCTCATCAAACGATATCGCACGAAAAAGCTCACCAAAGCCTTCTACCTGCTTGTCGAATAACACGCTTACAGCTTCAGGGGTAGAATCACGCGAACCAAACCCAGTACCACCGTTTATCACAATTGCGTGGATCTGACTGTCAGCTATCCACTTAGAAATAACCGCTCGAATCGCGTAAATATCATCTTTAACGATACACTTGTCACTGTTGTTATGACCCGCGTCAGCAATTGCCTGGCACAAGAAAGCACCGGAGCGGTCTGATAACTCATCTCGAGTATCAGATACCGTTAATACTGCAATATTGAGTGAATGTTTATCCACAATGCTCTCTCTTATCGTTGTTCAGCGTGTTTTTATCGTAAAGTGCCCAAAAGCTCAACCCACGCCAGCAGAGATCCGTCGCCTGTACGATGACGAACATACAAAAGCGCAGTACTATAACCCTATAACCACTTACAAGGACCGCTTGGTTTGACAAACTCTTTCAGCAAAGAATACCTCGTCGTGGCTCAAAATGCCTCCGGACGAAACATGCAGGTACCTGTTTATCGCTTCAAAGGCGAACAACAAGGTCCCACGGTATACATTCAAAGCTCTATACACGGTGCTGAGGTACAGGGAAACGTCGTTATATATCATCTCATTCAGTGGCTGCAACGGCTCGACATTCGAGGTGAAATTATTTTAGTCCCCAATTGCAATCCTGTGGGCACAAATATTAAAGCGGGTGAATATACACTCGGCCGTTTTGATCCTGTAAACGGAACCAACTGGAATCGAGGTTACCATTTTGATCAAGAAGCCGTTCTTCGTTTCGCCGCGACTGTCGGTAAGGAAGAATCCGTCAATTCCATTAAACAACGTTTCCGTGAATGCTTGTCGCAGCAATTAGAAGCTAAGTTTGATGGTACCTGGGGCTTAGGTCTGGCAAACCAATTAAACCTAAAACTACAACGCCTGGCTGTTAACGCCGACCTCGTTTTAGATCTGCACAATGGTCCGGTCTCAACACGACATATCTATGTGCCAGAGTACGCAGCGTCTGCAGGTCAAATGTTTAATATTCCGCATATTATCTATATGCCCAACCGTTTCGCAGGGGCCTTAGATGAAGCCACTTTCTGCCCATGGTGGACATTGGCGGAAGAACTGGCTAAACGCCACCAGCGTGAGGTTAACTTTGCTGTCGAAGCGTTTACGGTTGAAATGGGTTCGCAAGAAGTCGTGGACTTCGCTGAAGGAGAAGAAGATGCCCAAGGTATTCTAAGTTACCTAAATAGCCGGGGCGTTTTAATCGACAGCGAAATAGCCCCCAAAATCATGAAACGTTATGCCACCCCACTGAGCCATTACAAGACTCTTTTCACCAAAACCGGTGGCATCGTTGAATACTGTGTTAAACCCGGCCAACAGGTGAAGCAAGGTGAATGTCTAGCAAAGGTACTGAATGTTGATGAATTGGAAAATGAGCGCGCAGTAGAGCTTATTTTAGCTCCCTGCGACCTCATTCCCATCTTACATTTTCCGTCCGCCTCAGTCTTGAGTGGAACTCAGTTGTACAAGTGCTTCACTGAATACCAGGTTCTAGATGGGTGAACCTGGTGGCAAGGCGACTGGCGTAAACTGACCTCGCCACTCGCCGGTTTGCCATAACAATTTCAAATTCGCTAGCAAGCCTTTCTCAACAAAGGAATCGTCCTTACGCTCTAACCAACGTGTAAAATCACGTAGTTTACCCTCTAGCATAAATTTGTTTTCTGGGCTCAATGACGCATGCTGCATCACACTGACCAGATTGTGCACAGTGACTAACCTGACGCGCATGTTGATTTGTTTAGCCTGCTCATCAGTGAGGTCGTTGCTGCCGTGAATACGCGTTTTCCAGGTAGCATCGATTAATGCATCAACCAGCTCTGACACGTTGGGAATATCGTCATCGAGTGCATGTTGCCAATTCAATCGATTGAGTCTTTCTGGGTGGAGTAGCAATGAAATGCTATTATGCGCTGCTGCCTCTGCCGCTGACAGAGGATCAAACATCAAACCATTACGTCCGTTAAAAGATTCTCGGCTTCTGCTACTACCGTAGACTTTAGGGATGATTAATTGGGTTACATCAGACGGAATAGACAGGAACTCCGGTCGCACGGTCGCAAGGATTGCATCAATAGCCGCACGCTGACGATCTGCGTCAACCATTGACTGCCCCTGAACAGGCTTATCCGATTTCACTTCATATTGATAATCAATCCCACCGATCAGCTTTACAACGGCGTCAACTTGATATCGGTGAGCAAAATATAATGGTGCGAGATATTCCTCTAATGCCGACAACGGCGTGTCATCTGGGATACTGTCTAGGCCAAACTTTGATAACGCTTTGGCTCGGACCGCAGTAATACGCGCTAACTCTTGCATAGCATCTGCACCGTTATCCCATAAATGACCGTCAGCACTCGGATGGCGTGCGCTGCGAGAATCAGGATCGGATTTGTAACCTATACCACTGGCATAACCGGCCTCAATCGTGGCTGCCAATCCTTCCATTTCAGTTTGCTCTGATGCGTAATCCTGATAGCCATAGGCAACCGTGTGAAGGTCCCATTTACCCATGCCGGTCGCATAGGCGTTTTGCAACGAGATCTCACCGTTTACTATCTCTGCTTTAGGGTGCGGATAATCCATTACAGAATCTCGCCCCGTTTCACTGGCAGCAAAATTATGGGCAATTCCGAGGGTATGTCCTACTTCGTGGGCTGACAATTGACGGATGCGCGCTAGCGCCATATCGAGCTGTGGCTGCGTATCGGTATTCCCTTCAGCAAAAGGACTGGTTAAGCCCAGTGCGATTAAATAGTCTTGTCTGACACGCAAAGATCCTAACGTCACATGGCCTTTGATAATTTCGCCAGTGCGTGGGTCAATGACGGAGGAACCATATGACCAGCCGCGCGTCGCGCGATGTACCCATTGAATAACGTTATAGCGAACATCCATTGGGTCTGCATCTTCAGGCAGTACTTCAACCCTAAACGCTTGTTTGTAGCCAATCGCTGCAAACGCCTCATCCCACCATTGTGCTCCTTCACGCAGTGCAGACATAACAGGTTCAGGGATACCTGGATCTAAATAATAAACAATGGGATCTTTTGCTTCACTGATCGCCGCCGTTGGGTCCACTTTTTCTAAACGATGACGTGGAATAAACTTCTGTTCCATATCGGCGGTAATCGGTGCCGAATAATCAATATAACTGTGTTTCCAAAAGCCACTAAATGGATGAAATACTCTTGGTGTGTAGCCATCATCGGGTAATTCAATAAAGCTGTGATGAGAATGTACAGAGATAATCTCTGCATCTGGCGATACCTGCCTCACATATTGCCCTGGCTTGCTGCCGGCGAAGGTCAACAATGCTTCGAGCTCGGTATTTTTGGGGAAAGCTTTAGAACGAGGCGTGAAAACACCACTGCGTTTCGGATCAGGCTTGAAGCTGCCTTGTTTGGTATCATCCAAACGCTTGCTGATGCCATGAATATCGCTGATCAAGAAATCGGTATAGTCGACTAATACTTTGCCTTCAGTTTCGGCCACCACGGGTAAACCCGCAATTACTGAATCAGCAAAGGCTTCATCTATGCTGGCGCGCTCTGCAGGGTTTTCAGATGAAGCTCTAAACGTGGTGTTCAACTGTTTTATAAATACCTGTTTTCCAAAACGTTCAAATTCAATCAGCCTAGTTTCCCCTAATTGCCCTCTATCAAGGCCAATATCGTTGGATCCAACGCCTTGTGGCAAACTGCTTTGGAACAGCATTTGCTGATCAAATTGAGTTATTGTGAGGTAAATCTTCCCCTCTTTCGCATCATAGTAAAATGGGACAAACCCATCTTGATGCTGCATACCTGCAGTAAATTCTGCGATGGTTTTCGCAACGATCATCGGGCTAAATAACAGCATGCCCATAACAAAAAGTATTCGTGTCACGTAGGTACTCCAGTTTGATTAGCATCACGCCGCAAGCGACAAGTTAAGATTAGTAGTATGACAAGCAACGCGGGTGAAACACAATGCCATTCGTTCGATTGATCCAAGTCAATGAGAATACTCAAGAATTGTATAGGCTAGCCTTATCGAATTTTGAGTGTGATCAACATGGGTCAGTCAATTCATCACCAAGCATTTTCAGCAGAGCATTACCATCAGTTTCATCAGAGGTTAGAAACTGAATTAGCGCTACTTAGACCGTTGTTAGAGGAGCCACAATTTGACCGTGTGGCACCATCATTGGGCGCAGAACTTGAAATGTACCTTGTTGATAGCGATTGGTTGCCCACACCACGCAACCAATGGTTGCTTGACCAACGTAAAAACCCGTTGGTTCAGCCTGAACTCAATCAATACAATATAGAGTTTAATTTAGCACCGGTGTCTGCCAATGGTCGTTCACTGCATGCATTGCATGAACAGCTGGAAAATGAATTGGCAGCACTGCGCACTATTGCGCATCAACAGCAAGTTCGAATTGTCCCTATTGGCGTGCTGCCAACCTTGGATGAGCGCCATCTTAGCCATGAGTACCTAACAAATAGACCTCGCTATCATGTGTTGGCTGATCAGCTACACAACCTCAAAGGCTCTGCATTTGATGTGGACATCAATGGGATCGATAATTTAAAGATGCGTTCGAATGAGGTCACACTGGAAGGCGCAAACACATCTTTTCAACTGCATTTACGCGTACGTTCCAGTGAATTTGTAAATACCTTTAATGCAGCACAACTGGTTACACCTTTAGTGCTTGCGCTTGCCGCTAACTCCCCCATATTAATGGGCAAACAACTATGGCACGAAACACGTATCGCATTGTTTAAACAATCGATTGACAGCCGAGATCATGCCTCAACACGCTGGCGACAACCTGCGCGCGTCAGTTTTGGTCACGGTTGGTTGCGAAACAGCGTATATGAGCTGTTTGCTGAAAATGTCGCATTGTACCCTGCACTGTTACCACAGGTTCCTGCGGAAGCAGCGCCTGACGCATTTAAAGCGATTCAGATCCATCAAGGTACGATCTGGTCATGGAACAGGCCTGTGCTAGATGTCGGTAATGATCCGCATTTACGCATAGAATTCAGAACACTGCCTGCTGGCCCAAGCAATATCGACATGATTGCAAATGCAGCTTTGTTGCTGGGCCTTACCACTGCCTTAAGCCACAACATTGATGGTTATATCAATAAATTGCCGTTTCAATATGCTGAGTTCAATTTTTATCGTGCAGCACAACAAGGGTTAAACGCGAATATTGTCTGGCCGCAACAGCACCAGCACCAACTAACAGAACGCAAGATCAGCGATGTTATTGCCGACCTTTTACCTTTGGCTGAAACCGGCTTACAGCAACTTGGCGTACATAAAGATGATATCAATTTATACCTCAATGTGATTGAGAGACGCTTAGCCGCTCGACAAACCGGCGCCAGTTGGCAACTAGCGACATTTAAAAAACTATCCGAAAAAGGCCGTGCAAATCCACTGGCTGAGTTAATTGAGCAATACACATTGAACAACATTGCCAACCTACCGGTTGCAGATTGGGACTAACATGAGTAAAGCAACATCGGGAAATATTGTCGTGGTTGATGCTGCTGTTGTAGAGACAGGAACAGTGCACAATTTCTTAACTCAATTAACGGGTCCTACCGCGTTCCTTTTTAAAGGTAAAAACAGTGGCAGTAGATGTCGTGTAATAACCACACTTTTGCATGCCAATGAACCCAGTGGCTTTCATGTGCTGCATCAGCTCATAAACGAGAAATTTGTTCCGCTATTCGACACTTACATAATTGTTGCAAGTGTTTCAGCCGCGCAACTAGAACCGCCGCTTACTCACAGACAACTCCCCGGTGAACGCGATCTCAATCGTTGCTTTCAGCCTCCATATGAAGATTTCAATGGCAAATTGGCAAAGTCGATCATGGACTTCATTATTGCCTTGCACCCGGAGTTCCTCATAGATGTGCATAACACATCAGGTAGTGGCCCCATTTTTTGTGTTGCAACCCGCTATCAGCATCAACAGTTAGCGCTGGCTTCGTTCTTTTCTCGCTGGTTGATCCACACCGACATTGAGCTTGGTGCTCTGATGGAAGTGCCCTTTGCTTTCCCTGTTATAACGGTTGAAGCTGGCGGCGTGCATGACCCACAGTCTGACTTCAATGCCTATAATGGCCTATGCCAGCTGCTGAAAAGCGAATCCCCTTTCAGCCTGCAACAACCCATCGATATTCTTCATCGCCCTATACGCTGCAGGGTGAACAACGACATCAGTATTGCATACTCGGATAGGCCCGTTTTTGGTGTGAATGTCACTTTTAATCAGGAACTTGAAAAATACAACTTTGGCATCAGTGATGAATCAGTCTGTCTTGGTTGGACGGACCATGGTGGCCTAGAAAATTTTGAACTCGAAGGCACTGACATTCATGTCAGTCGCTTTTTTAAAGTGGAAAACGGTGAATTGCGCCCATTAAGTGCAATGAAACTCTTTATGGCAACCACTTGCTCAGATATCGCGAAAAGTGATTGTGTATTTTACTTCGTCGATGCTGAGAGCCTTAACCCTTACACACAGGAATTCGAGCAAGAACAAGACAGCAATGCCTTGTTTGAATGTTAATGCAGTGGCGCTAAACCGCTCCAACGACTCTCTCCTCGCGCGATAGTCGCAACAAAACGATCTTGACTACTGACAATCGATAGGCGTTGTTTACTGCGTGTAATGGCCGTGTAGATCAACTGATTTGACAGCAATTGGTCACCGCCAGCTAACGGTAAAACCAGCGCAACATGGTTAAATTCACTGCCTTGCGATTTATGCACTGTCATTGCAAAAACAGATTCGATGGCTGTGATTCTTTGTAAGTCGACCGAACGAACTCGTTGTTTATCTTGCTGTTGGAAAACGATTTTCAACTGTCCCCCATCGCCTTGCCAGACAATTCCCGTATCTCCATTAAACAAATCCAACCCTGGCATATTTTGGGTGACCATCACAATCTGACCATGGAAAAAACGTTGTTCTAGTGATAAACCGAGTTTCCGTTTTAGCCGATGCTCTATCCATTCATTTATATGCTCAACACCATCTGTGCCGCGACGCAAACAACACAAAACGCGAAAGCGCATTGCTGACTCGAGTGCTTTAACGGGATCCGTTGTTTCATGGCTTACCGCCAGATAATATTCGCTGATCCAGTCATCTAATCGCTGCTCAAGCTCTGAGTTGTGCGTGAGATCGACAGGGATATCGTCATCACCAGAGTATACCGACAGTTTTTGCCATACATGTAACGCGCTTTGCTGATCACCTTTAGCCTTTAATGTGTCTTGCGCAAGTTCAGCCAATGCGCCACCAAAGCGATGCGTTTGCGTCAGACTGATCGCATAGGCGGGTATCTCGGCAACCTCAGCCGGCACATTGCCCCCTATCAATTGCGTTACCCATTGCCATTGCTGCTCATCCAAACTATTGCTCGAATGAGGCATAATCATCGGCAGCACGTTACCGCTTTCTACTGCCGGTAATTGGTGAGAGTCACCGACAAAAATGAGTTTACAACTGTCCTCAAGTGCACGTAGGACTCGCGCAAATAGCGCGATGTCCAGCATCGAGCTCTCGTCCACAACAAGCACATCCAGCGGTAAACGATTTTCCTTGTTAAATTTTGTGCTAACTTGCGCTTCTCGCAGGCCTAGCAAACGATGAAGCGTGACCGCTTTGGTTGGCATACCCACAACCGTCTTCGCCAGCTCGGGGGAAGAGCTCAACGTTTCATAGTTACTGATCAATGATTCACTTAGACGCTGAGCAGCTTTTCCTGTCGGTGCAGCCAGACCAATTCTTAACGGTTTTTCATGCGCTATTTGCATCGCGACAAGCAAGCGTGCAACGGTGTAAGTTTTGCCTGTTCCTGGCCCCCCGGACAACAATAACAATTGTTGCTGAACAGCAAGTGCGACCGCCGCTTGTTGCCAATCCATTGCATCATCACGGTTGTCCTTAGGAAACAAACTCGGCCAAACAGCACTGACACGCTGTAATGCGCCATCATCGGTACTAGAATGCTGATTAAACTTCTTCAACTGATGTTGAATTTCTTGTTCAAAATAGAAAAAACGACTGGAATACAGCCGATTCTGATACAAGACTATGGGCGTTGGCGCTGGCAATACCGATAACAGTTCTTCGAGATCCTGCTCAACAGTCAACAGCGACGGAAAAGTAACACCACCTTTACCGGCTTCTCGATTTTGCCACCACGTGTGCTCTGCCATTTCATTCAATGGCACACAACCATGTCCATTTCGCTGAGCCCAGACGAGCGCCATTACATAAGTAAAACAACGCTCATATAGACTGTCTGAAGAAAGGCTTCGCGCATGTGAAAATAGGGCTTTTGCGGCAAAATAGTCGAGCGACGAAATGCCATCACACTGCTGCATGTATTGATTGAAATCGGCGTTAGTCACTGACGTTAACCTCTTTCAACCGCCCTGCGAATAAATCATCTAATGTGATTATAGTTTCTGCGTTCAACTGGCAACTAAACACGCCTTCTCCCTGCACATTACCCGGATGCATACCGCGCAGATACAAATACGAAACACCACCAAAATGCGTATCAAAATCATAGTCGGTGAGTGTCACTTTTAGATAGCGATGTAAAGCAGTGGCGTAAATCAAATATTGCAGATCATACAAATGCTCAGCATTGTTGGCAGCCAACAAATGCGGCTGATAGTTCTGCAGTTCATTCCCTAAATGAGTCGACTTGTAATCGGCCACATAATAACGCCCGTCCACTTCAAATATTAAGTCAATAAAGCCATGCATCATCCCGCGAAGAGAGCGCTGCAAAGAAAAGTCTGATGCATTGGCATAACTAGACATCAGGCGCCCATCATCAACGAGTTGTTGTCTGTGTTGTTCAAGTACACGTCGCAAAACGGTAAGGTCTACTTTATCTAAGGGGAAGTAGAACTCCGCTTCTCTTAGGGTTTGATGCTGCGCTAGGTCACACAGTTTTATCGTTTGCCCTGAGTGGTTTTGTATCACAGGCGTTTGGACAACTTCTGATAACCAATCCGCCATGTCTCCGAATGATTCAGGCTTTAATAACGGACCATATTGCGGTGCAACTTGGTGGCATAGCTCAGGCCAGTCTGCATGACTAAAATCTGCAAGCTCAAGTACGTCGTGTAACAAGTTGCCTGCACTGGCACCTTTTTCGAAGCTAAACCTAAATGCATCGGCCTGGCCTTCTTCACTCTGCGCAGACAATACAGCCTCAATTGACGTTGACTCAACTTCCCGCGTTGTAACATCTAGCGTATGAGACATGCGTGTGAGTCCACTGAACGAATGGAGTCGCCAGTCTCGCTGGATCTTGCCGTTGAACTGACGACAGCGTAACGGTGCAGACTCTTCACTCTGCGTAATTAACGTCTCTTCCTGCGGCGTATCGTCAGCTGATAACATCGCCGCATGACTTTTCTCATGTGTATGTTGATGCCGCAATAATGCCTGCCAACTGTCACATTGAGAGTCATGCATACCTAGGGCAATACCCAACGCCGAGTCATGCGCGCTTTGCGTTTCATACACCCCTAGGTAGCAGCGATACTCCGCCCGCGTGATAGCCACATAGAGCAATCGTACAGTCTCTTCGTGACTCTGTTGCGTTACCCACTTGTCTGCATTTTGCGTTTGTCCCAATTGGCAGATCCGTTTATTTCGCGTCGGGTCAAAAAAGTTGTAAATCCTAAGCGAGCTATTGCCTCGTTTGGTCGGGTTGCTGTATTCATTGGCAAATGGCACAAACACAATAGGATATTCGAGCCCTTTCGATTTGTGTTGAGTCACTATTTTAATCAATTGCGCATCAGATTCGAGTCGTTGTTGATACGCTTCACTTATATCCGGTTGATTGATTTGCTCACGTAACCATTGAATCAGCTGCAACGGATGGGATGATCGCTGTTGTAGCTGCTGTAGCACCTCTGCTAAGTGCACAAAATTGGTCAGCGCACGTTCACTCATGGCGTCTGGCTGATAATCATGACGCAACAAACTAAAAATAAACGCCAGAACCCCCTGTTCCTGCCACATTTTGCGCAGCTCTACGATGCGCGAGCGCTGCTGGGTCCAGTCGTCTGCCAACGGATCCGCTTGCATTTGATGCAGCACGTGTACGGGCGTATTGAGCAAAGATGTAGAAAGTGCGGTGATCACCAAACTGTCTCGCTGATAATGCCAAACACCGTCAAATACGCGTAATAATTCCAGTGCTTCTAGACTTGCAAAGAGTGGGGTTTTGTCGCTCAAGTAAACAGCATTGAGGTTTACTTGGCGAAGCGCATTGCTGATCAGTTCAGCTTCGCGCCAATCACGCACTAATATCGCTATATCACTTGGATTAAGAGGGTGTTCCCCTATTTTTACGGTCGCCAACAAACGCTGAATTTCAATGCTGCACCACGCTGCAATTTTCTGTTTATTGATAGGCTTTGCCTGCGCTTCCGTTAGAGACTCATCTTGCTGATTAGCATAGATATAAGTAATGGCACCACGCTGCGACTCATATGGATCGCTCAGTGGTCTGGCAGCCGCTGCAGAGGACTCGGTTGAATTTACGCGCTCATAATGAATATTTTCACCAAATACGGCGCGGGTTTTGCCGCTTATTGCATGGCCATCAAAAACATGATTATAGGCATTAACCATCTCTGCGACTGAGCGCCAATTGGTATCCATCAACCATAAATAATCAGCATCAGAACGGGCTTTTAAGTAGGTGAAAATATCACCGCCTCTGAACCCATAAATGGCTTGTTTAGGGTCCCCAATCATCATCAGTAAACGAGTAGAGTTAGCAACGTTTTTCGGTGATACATAGATTGCCTGTAGCATTTGATACTGGTGCGTATCGGTATCTTGAAATTCATCCACCAATGCCGCTGGAAATTGTTCACTTAGCCGGGCCGCAAAATCTGCTGATGACGTTACACTTTTCGCCATATTACTGATGAGGTCGTTAAACCCCATTTCACCTAATTTTCGCTTTTGTTCGGCAATACGATGACGTATCCACTGCACAGCATCTGCGACATGCTGATATACACGACTCTCTTCCAATAGCTTTTGACGTTTATCCTGCAGAGCACTGACTTTTTTGATGAGGTTTTTTCGTTCATCAGCCAATGGCAGTAGAATTGCTTTGCTATTCGGCCGGCTCGAATAACGTCTCCCGTTTAAGAAGTCTCCAACGGCTTTGGGAATATCAATAACATCACCGGTCGCTAGCCAATCCAATAGCACCTGCCATTCCTCTTCACGGCTCTCTTGTGCCGCCCGTGTCTTTTGCGAGGCAATTAAGTCCTCCCAAATAATTGGCTGCTGGGATTTTAGATGCTGATAATGTGCCTGTAATGTAGGCTGTAATTGTGCGCTAATCTTTGCAATCTTTTGTTCAAAGTCTTGTTGGATATCAGTTTCAGTTACGACAACAAGTTCTTCGGTTGTAAAAATAAGCTCATAAAACGTCTTTAGAAACGCATCTGGTGTATGCCAGCCAGATGAGGCTAAAGACTCAAGTACAACATCATTACGCTGCTGCAATCTAAACCAATCCGCTACAGCTTGTTCCACTAATGCACTATGATCTTGTTGCAGCGTCATTGAAACCGGGCTTGCGGTATCAAACGCCATGGTCTGTAGCATCCTTTGGCAAAACCCATGGATGGTGAATATCGCTGCCTCATCCATATGCAATATGGCTAGCCTTATCCGCTGTTGTGCCAGTTCACTATCAATGCGCGAATACAGCTCAGACAATACAGGTTCACCGTTTGATGTCTGAGTTTGGGGATCCGTCCAAAAGCGCAATGCCAACTGCAACGTTTCGGTTATTCTGCCACGTAACTCTTGCGTGGCGGCATTGGTGTACGTCATCACCAATATCTGTTGAACGTCTAGCCCCTGCTCAATGATAAGTCGCAAGTAAATGCGTGTAATATTATAGGTTTTACCCGTGCCTGCACTTGCCTCAATTAAATGTATTCCGCTCAAAGGTAGCGTTTCAACGCTCAACGCTTGTGGATGGGCCTTGCTTGAAATCGTCATGCGCCCCCCCGCTTCGCTTTAACGTTAACGACTGCACTAAATATCGGTGAATACAGGGCATGGATCTTCTGCAATTGACTAAAATCAGGCAAATCTTGAGTTGGATTAAACCAGTGCCAATAAGGGCTATCGGCAAGTGACATCCCCATCATCTGAGGCCTGCATAACTTTTCCACAGCCCCCCACAATGATGCAGAATCTTCAAACGGTACTTGTTTGTGCAGCACTTCCCCCAGATCGACAAAGCTAAATGACGGGCTGCGAACTATTTGTTGATATTCAGCCAGTATACTGTGCAATTGCTCGCTAGCTTCCTGCGGCGTAATCGGTAAATAGTCAACCTGGCGAATATTTATTTGCCCCTTATTGTCGGCGATAAAAAAGGCCTTCCCGCCAACCGTTCGCTGACTATTTACACTGCATATCAACTGCTCAATACGATGCTTAAAATGGTGTTTAGGTCGCAACTCACTGATGTGCCAATGCAGCGTGTTAAGTACCTCAGCGTTCTCATCAGCATCAACTAACACGGTGCGACCATTGATCGCCACCCCATCGATAAGCGCGCTAATAGATTGGATTTGTTGAGGGGCGTCCGCGATTTGGGCTAATAGCACTTGGGCTTGCGTTTGCCAATCGGCGACCACCTGCTGCGTAATACTCGTACGCGGAATGTCGCCACTGGCAAAATATGCTTCAACAAAGGCATCGTCAGTTTCGTGTGCTAGCTCTGATGCTATTGCATCATGCAAAAATCGATATCGCGTTAATCTATCGACAGTAAAAGGCTCAATGTCATCCAAAAGTGGAGCCGGCTGTTCCAGATAAAGACCTAATCGATGATTGGCAAAATATTTAAGCGGATCAGCAAAAGCCCTTTGCAGTTCTTCCACTGATACTGACTCCACAGCCATCTCATCTAATGCCCAGTCAGTATCAGTTGATAACGCTCTTTCTGCGCTGGTATGGAGCGCTTCAGCCAATCGACACCATCCTTGATCATAGCTCTGTATGACATCGTGCCGTTCCGCCTGATAATGGCTAGTTGAATAGGCATGTAATGGCAATTGATAGGCTTTGTAAGGCGTTGCGCTGACACTTTCATGAGGTGTAAATCGGGCTTTAACGTAATCACAAAACTCTCGTAATACGAGACTTGGCTGGCGTTCGCTGTTGTCCTTTACTTGATTCGCTTGATAACTTAAGTATAGCTTCTGTCGGGCTGAAATTAGTGCTTCCAGAAACAGATATCGGTCATCCCCTCGTCGCGAACGGTCGCCTAAACGTTTTTGAGCATATGACATCAAATCTATCGACATAACGCTAGAAGGACGCGGAAAATCGCCATCATTTAATCCCAACATCGCGATCATCTTAAATGGAATACTGCGCATCGGTAGCATTGAGCAAAACGTAATTTGCCCGGTCATGAACTGATTAATTGCGTCGGGTTGAGTAAAACTCCGGTTAATGGCTGTTCTCAGTACCGCAAGACTAATCGTTTCATCATAAGCCGCCATACTCAGATGGGTATACAGATCAGCGATTGCTTTATCGATCTTACTCGCCGCTTTAGGTGCGTCTTGCATGTCACCAAACACACTTTGTTTCAGCGAATGTAAATAAACTTGCCACCCCTCAATTGTCCGATCACGTTGTAAAGATTGCCGATGCGCCTGCAATTGCTCTAACAACCAACATAACTTGCCTAATGATTCGGCTTTGCCACCTTCAACATCTGGCACGGTGTAAACGCCATCAAACAATACATTCTCATCAGTATGCAAAAAGCCCAAGAGCAAGCGTTCAAGCCCCCAAGACCAGCTATAAATACCATCCCGCTGCAATGCACTATCTTCTTCATTTACCAGCAAGAGTTGCTGATGTTGAGCATCTAGACCCCAGCGAATATTAGCGGCTGATAACCACTGCTCAACTAAACCCAGCTCTTCTTCTTTAAAGTTAAAATGCTGACGGATCGCATCTACACGCAAATACTCAATGATGGCACTTACTTCAAAACGGCTATCTGGCAACTCTAAAAGGCGCATGAACATCGCCACTTCTTGGATGCTATCAAGCGGTGCACGGTCAGCAACAGAACAAGGTAGCCTGACTTCAGCTGACCCACCGCTTGCGTGTGTATCAAATACCGATGAAATATAAGGTGCATAGTCTTCAATAGCTGGACACATGACCAAAATATCCTGCGGCGATAGCGACGGATCTTGCTCACATGCATCAAGTAAATGATCGTGTAACGCTTGTAACTCTCGCAATGGACTATGAGCCTTAACCACTACAACTGAGTCATCATCACTGGTTTCACAGTGCTCACTGGGTACACTGGCCCCCTCAAAAATTGCTTGCTGAACTTGAGTCAATAACGTGTCTTTTTCAGCCGCTCCCTCAATACCATTACGCGGACGAGGCGTTTCAAACGCGCTTATTTCAAACACCGGCTGCTGTTGCAATAAATTAAACAGATCACGTCCTTGCTGACCCATATTGGCCAACATTGGGTTATGTGACTGTTCATCAAGCCAACGCGTAAGTTGCGCTTGACGCGCCAGTGCTTTATCGGACTGCACATCTCCCCAATAGTCCATACAGGGGTTTAAATGAAAGATATGAATATCACAATAGCTCCCTAGCGCGTTGAAAAACTCTACTAGCTGGGGGGCCATCGTATTGAGTGCAAACACGTAGATATGCTGGGGCAGAAGGGAGCGCTGGTTTGCCTCTAATGCAGCCAGTTTATCAATTGCCATGCGATGCAATTTTGCTGGATGAAGGGGCTCCTCTTCAACTAACGCTCGCCAAATATGGGCTTGCCAAGATTCGTGACTTTTTCCATTGTGATCGGAAAACACCGATGCACCCGATTCCCATGATGCTAACCAATCGGGGCGATACAACATATATTGTTCAAACACATCCGCAATTGAGCGGCTCAATTCAAACTGATCGAGGTCGAGGTGCCTCCCCTGCTCATTGCCTACTCGTTGGAAATACTGATGCAGCGCTTCACACTCTGGCTGTTCAATAAAGCGACCTGAGTTAATTAACCGGTAGATACGCCATGTTAGTACTTCACGTTTATAGGTTGACTGCTGAGGAACAAGCTCCTCACCGAGTAAAGTACGGGCAACTTCCCACATAAACCGGGTCGGCATTGGAAATTGCAAATTCATCGCAATACCCGTAGTTGAGGCAAGTTGCATATTCAGCCAATGCTGCATTCCAAGGCTTTCGACAAGCACGGTTTGTGGACGTAATACAGCTTTTACATGCTCATCACTGCACCTTGACGCTTGCATTACCGCGCCTAACAGTTCAGCTAGATGTTCGAGTTTGTTTGAAGGGTATAACCTGAGCAAAGTGCTTGAATAATAAATCGATATAACGACATGTTAAATGATAGTTCAGGGAAAGCATAGGGAGAAAAAGCCCGTACGAATTTCAGGACACGTAAAATTCGTACGGGTAAGGTTATTTTGTTTAAAGCTACTCCGACAATAAAGCGTTGCCTGGCACTTTATAATCATCCATGTAACTTAAAACTCAGTTAACACTTCTACATAGCACTATTGATACCAACTTTGTTTTACTAGCATTTTCAATGCGTTACAACTTTCACGCAGACACTCTCGTTGAGTTGACAGTCTCAATTGGTGCAAAGCTGCTTTAGGATAGTGCAACGCTGCCTAAGGTATGTTTTGTATAGCTTTTCGGATGCAATATCCGAAAAAAACAGTAAACTTGACGCCTTTCCAAAAAACAAAGAAAACTATTCATGCAATCAATTGAACTTAAGATTTTAGACAAGCGAATTGGCGACACTATTCCATTACCGACCTATGCGACGGATGGCTCGGCAGGTGTCGATTTGCGTGCATGCCTTGATGAAACGATCACGCTAAATCCCGGCGAGACATTTCTAGTGCCGACAGGGATTGCCATACATATTGCTGACAACAGTCTAGCCGCCACAATCCTTCCCCGCTCAGGGCTAGGTCACAAACACGGCATCGTATTGGGCAATTTGGTGGGTCTAATAGACTCTGACTATCAAGGGCAGTTGTTTATATCGTGTTGGAACCGCGGCCATGAGTCTTTCACCATTGAAAGCGGAGATCGAATTGCGCAATTAGTATTTGTACCAGTGGTACAAGCGGCATTCTCGATTGTAAATGAATTTGGTGAAAGCCAGCGCGGTGAAGGTGGTTTTGGTTCAACTGGCGTTGAGTAAGTCATCAAAGAGTAATTTGCAGTAGCGACTCTTTATTGAGTTAACGTTACTTCGCTTGTTTCCATGCACTGATTTGCTCAAGGAGCAATCAAAAAGGCCGAACGTGTAAGTTCGGCCTTTTTATAACGTTAAACTCAACGTTTCTAGAATACGTAATTCACGGCAAAACGCACCAGAGAAGCGTCTTCAGAGTCATCTAGATCATCCGAGTATCGACTAAAATCTGCCTTTAATGACACGTTGACATCCAAGTCATAACGCACGCCAATAGAGGTAGTAGAGTTTTCAGTAATCGCTGGTGCTTGAATACCTGCGACCAATTGACCTAGAGGCCCTCTAATTGGCTCAGGGAACGCGCTAACTTGTGATTGAAACTTCAATCCACCATTTAGATCTTGTTTCTCATAGGTGATAAAGGGCGTCCATTTTCCATGTCTTAGGCCTGCCGTGACATAATAGTTAGTTTCATCTGGGTAGAAGCTATCTTCTATTTCAACACCTGTGTATTCAGCACCGATAAACCAATCAAACGCATCATATTCGAGGCTTATGCCATAGAAAATACCACTATCATCTTCAGCCGCGAGCAGGCCTTGCAACTCCGAACTTATTTGTCCTAATTGCGCCAACGCAGGCGCTAATGCTGGGATATCAAAGGTTGCATCACCACGCGCTACCACCCCACGTAACTTCCAATTTAAATAGGAAAAGTCAGCAGTGGCTACCATGACGTTATTCACCTCTAATCGCGCACTCTGCCCCGCTAAGGTGAAATCACTGTCTATTTTACCGCCCGTAAACTGAAGTACATACTCAAGATCACCGCTGTAACCGCTGTAATCGACTCGTACACCATCAATATTATTGAAAGGCACATTGTATACCGACGCAGGAGCCACAACCCAATGATACGAATAACCAACGTCCAGTGAATCTGAGTAGCGAAACAAAGGCATGCGCAAACGACCGGCTGATATGCTGGTGTTGTCGGTTGCCTGGTAAGTCAGATATGCCCATTCGAAATCAACATCATAGTCCTCTGAGCCCCGAGACACGAGCTGACCAGTGGCGGTCATTCGTTCATTTACGTCACCGCTGATTTGGACTGCAAATAGGCTTTGCTCACTAAAACTAATATTGTCATCGTAGCCATAAAGTGAATCATCACTGCTAGTAATACCGCCAACTAAGTTAGCAAACCCATTAATACGAACTTCAGCCAATGCTGATGGTGCGGCAATCAATGCCAACAAACTTAATCCAATTGTCTTTTTCATATTGGTCACTCCTAACCTAGTTTAAATTGACTGATTTAACGGCGTCGGTTAAGGAGGCCGAATCTATGTATCCAATCGCACTTGGATTTTTGGCCACCAACTCAATGACTTCCGCATCACTGGATACTTCTTTGGGTGGTACGCCCTTTCCTGTAAAGACCAACTTGGACCAATAAGCCGAGACTTGTGAAGAGCTTCTCCCTAATATGTTGGTATCAAAGTCTGCCCGCACTGCAGATTCGGGAACTTGATTGACAGGAATCGATTCACCTCCATCAGAGAACTTCTTTTCCTTGCCGAGAAATATGCGCTGGACACTTTTTTCATCCAACGCGGCATTGTTGCTTGGATGCACGATAACAACCGTCTCGGCAAGCACCGCCCCAGACAATCCCATAAATGCACATGCCAATATCGCTGATCGTATTGCTTTCATTGAAATTCTCCTAATTCAATGGTCCTCATAAAGCGGGGACTCCCCAGCTCTGTCTAACTTAAAAAACGTAGTTCACTCCAAACCGCACCAAGGTCGCATCTGCAGATGCATCGACATCATCTGAATACCGACTAACATCAGCCTTGATGGCAATATTGGTATCAAAGTCATAGCGAATAGTCGCAGTCACAACATCAAACTCATCTTGCTGTGCCATTTGCGACCCTATGGCAACCCCCATTAACTGTGCAATCACTTCAGCGGGTAATGGTGCAGCACCTATCGCAGCAATCTTATTCGCGTATTTAACATCGCCGCTAGATTCGAAGCTTTCGTACGTAATCGACGGAGTCCACTTTCCAAAGCGTTTTCCAGCCGTGAGATAAAATGCATCATCATCATTGGCAAAACTGTCATCCACTTTGACATTGGTGTATTCAGCGCCCCAAAAATAGTCAAAGTTGTCATAGGTCACACTGACCCCAACGAACTCGCCGGTGTCCTCTTCAATTTTTAAGTTACCAGCTAGCTCTGCAAACCCCAGGCTTTCGAGTGCGGCAAATCCCTGGCCGACCGACAGACCAACAGGATCCGTAGAGCGGGTCAAATCGATAGTTGTACTGGTACGGCCATACACGCCACGCACAGTCCACTCGCCATCACTGAATTGCAACGAGACTAAACCGGTATTGTCACCAATGTTATCTGCACCAAAGGTTTCGCCTTTGAATTGGCCAAAATTTATATCGAGCAAATAGTCCCAATCTCCAACCAAACCGGTTTTAGCAATCTTGATACCGTCCATATTGTTAAAGGGGACGTCATATACCACTGATGGCACAGACAACCAATGATAGGAGTATCCAACATCTAACGAAGAGGAATAGGTAAATAAAGGCAATCTAAAACGCCCAGCAGTAATGGTAAGGTTGTCGCTAGCCGCGTAGGTTAAATATGCCCATTCAAAATCCGGATCATAATCCTCAGCTCCGCGCGCCAATAATTGCGCTGTTGCTGTCATTTTATCGTTAATGTCACCGCTGATCTGAATGGCGAATAAGCTATCTTCACTGAAGCTGATATTGTCATCATAACCATACAGGGTGTCATCGCTGCTCGTCATTCCGCCCACTAGGTTAGCGAACCCGTTAATTCTCACTTCTGCATGCGCCGCTGAACTCAAGGCCAATGCAATTGCTGTCATTGCGAAATATTTTTTCATAGGAAACCCCAACCTTAGTTAACTGATATAGCTTTAACGTCACCAGTAACAGAAGCGCTATCAACATAACCGATAGCACTTGGATCTGCTGCGACTGTAGCGATTACTTCTGCATCATCTTTCACTTCAGTCGGTGGAACCCCCTTACCTGTAAAAACTAGCTTAGACCAGTATGCAGAAACTTGTGCGGAACTCCGGCCGATGATGCTGTCATCAAATTGTCCTCTCACATCGGACTCAGCGACTTGGTTGATCGGCGTTGCTTCAGCGCCGCCGGGGTATTTTTTATCTTTACCCAAGAAAATACGCTTAACCACCTTGGCATCAATTGCCTCTGCGTTACTTGGGTGAACGACCATCACGACTTCTGCCAACACAGAGTGACTGACAACAGACAGCGCTATCGCCATTCCCATTATTATCATGTGCTTTTTCAACATGCAATTCCTCATTTATTGAGTGTTATCATTAAGTTAGCGGCGCGCAATGTAATGATGACGAATCACTTCAACAACCATTATTAGTTATTTAAATTCATACGCCAGTATCCTTTGAGACAACCATCTCCCTATATTTGCGTCTAGGTCCTAAAAAAAAAGGAGGCCATTAGCCTCCTCTTTTATGCTGCCGTCTCGATAGTCTTATATCGACTATTCGATGAACAAAACCCTGTTCTTAATCAAGAGTTTAGTCGCTCCACACAACCTTGCCAGTATATTTTTTCTGAATAACGTCAACAAACCGATCTTCTAATATATGACGTTTTACTTTTAACGTTGGCGTGAGCAGATCATTCTCAATTGACCACTCATCCTTCATGACAACCATGCGGTCCATGCGTTGGTGACTTTCTAGCCCCGCATTAATCTTCTCAAGTGTTGCAAGCAATGATGCTTCAACTTCTTCTTTTGGTTGCTTTGCAGCATCTGCTGATAGCACCAACAGTGCGATAGGTTGCGGCAAGTTGGTACCCGTAACGCACACTTGTTCAACAATTGGGTTTTCCATAATTTTGGCTTCTATCGGAGCGGGTGTTACGTACTTCCCTTTAGCCGTCTTAAAGATATCCTTTAAACGCCCTGTAATACGTACATAGCCGTCGCTATCGATAGTTCCTTTATCCCCTGTACGCAACCAACCATCTTCGGTAAATGCCTCAGCGGTTTTCTCCGGATCTAAATAGTACTCTTTCATATTACATGGGGAATTAACTTGTATTTCCCCTTCATCAGAAATACGAATTTGTACCCCTTCATAGGCATGACCAATACAGCCAATTTTATCAGAACGATACGGAACACTGCTGGTACCATAAGCGCAGTTTTCCGTCATCCCCCAACCTTCGCTGATTTTAACGCCGATACGTTCGAACCATTTAATAACTGCAGGTGCCAAAGGTGCAGAACCGCTGGCCCAAAGACGAGCCTGATCAATGCCCAAACCTTGACGTATTTTGCGCGCAACCATTCCTTTAACAATTGGAATACTCAGCAATAAATTAAGCTTTTTCTGAGGCATTTTAGACAAGATGCCCATTTGGAACTTAGTCCACAAACGCGGTACAGAAATAAACAAGGTCGGCTGGCACGCCACCACATCTCGCTGGAAGGTATCCAACGATTCAACAAAACTGACTTGCGCAGATGAATACACGCTCGACAACTCCAATAACACCCGCTCCGTAATGTGAGCAAGCGGCAGGTAACTAATGATGCGGTCTTTTTCACATACCGAAAGCGTATTCAGTGAATTACGCGCCGCCCAACAGATAGTATTAAACGTATGTACAACACCTTTTGGCATACCCGTACTACCAGAGGTATAAATAATCGTAGCCATCGCATCCATATCAACGTCGGGCTCACCTTGCAGTGGCTCAATATCAATAAAGTCGTTCCATTGCTCGTCCACATTTATATTCGGGTATGGAAAGGCCACCGATTTAATATGGCTTGGGATAGCTTTTATCTGATTTTCAGTGTCGTCAAGCTTGCCTACAAAAATTAGCTTAGTGTCGGAATGATTTAGCACGTATTCGATAGTTGAATGGCCGGCCGTAGAAAAAATAGGCACGGACACATGCCCAGCCATCATGATAGCGAGGTCTGCAATAAACCACTCCATGCAGTTTTTCGACAAAATACATATGCGACTTCCCGGTTCTAGGCCAAGCGAAACCAATCTATTGGCAGCTTTGCGAACCAAAGTAGCGACATCAGACCATGTATACTCATTAACAACACCGTTCACCGGTTGTTTAAGATAAATTGCTTCGGGACGTTCCTTTTCCCATTTATATAACATTGCCAATGGTGAGACGGGGGATTGAATAATAGTCATAAGTGCTTCTTTCTGTAGTGGCATATTCATTTATGTTAGACCAATTAACATCGCATTTACATAGGCTAATTAAGACTGTTAGCTTTGCCAAATTCAATATTAATAAGTCGACCTATAAGTCATGTTTATTCGAGCAATTGGTAGCCGCTCTTCGCACAACAATATTATCAAGCCTCAATGATGATCCGACCTGACTTAACCGCTGCACGTTTAAGCATAGGTTGAGGCGCTAATTGATATAGATCGCCATTTTGCCCGGCGAATGATTTTGTCACCCCTGCTGTTTTCGCCACCTTAGCATTTGCTTCAATATGCTCGGCTTCACCATGAACAGGTATCGCGATTTGAGGCCTAACCCACTGATACATTTCAAATAATTCATCTTTACAAGGATGCCCAGAGGCATGGATAACGTACTCACTCTTTTCAGACAAAATGACACGGATATTGCGTTTTTCGAACTGAACGAGCAACCGTTCAACCTCAACTTCATTGCCAGGAATAATCATTGCGCTAAAAATCACACAATCATCGGCGTCAAGCGCCAGATCCATGTGATTGTCCAGCGCTAATCGCGACAATGCTGCTCTTGGTTCACCTTGGCTTCCTGTCGCGATAGCCAGAACTTCATGTTTAGGCAAATAACCAATATGAGACGGATCAATTAGCTCAACATCTTCCGGCCAGTAACCGGTATAACGCGCAACGCTTACCATATTTTGCAAACTTCGCCCCAACAACGCGACATAGCGCCCTGTCGCTTTCGCTACCTTAGCTATGGCAATCAAACGCGCTATATTACTGGCAAAGCAAGTTACCACTACTCGCCCTTTCTGTTCGGAAACACACGAATATAAACCTTTATAGCACTCATATTCAGACACTGAACGACCAAATTTAAGCGCATTGGTTGAATCGCAAACCATGGCTAAAACAGGATCCTGCGCTAACTGTTTAAAAGCCGCTTTATCAAAAGCACTGCCGACCCCGGGTTTATCGTCAATTTTCCAGTCGGCTGTGTGGAAAACTTTACCGACGGGGGTTTCGATCAGCAATGCACTTGGCTCCGGTAGTGAATGGGTTATTGGCAACCAACGTAGGTGAAAATGCCCAACAGTCGCAGCTCCATCAAGCGGTAAAATAGTAATCGGCACTTGACCATCCAACCCTTTTTGCGCGAGCTTTCTGCGCAGAACCTCGGCGGTAAAAGGTGTGCAATAAACTGGCGCGCCCAAACGTTTCCACAAGTGAGCCAGTCCACCAATATGGTCTTCATGGGCATGTGTTATCACAATCCCAACTAAGGCTTCTTTTTGCTGACTGATAAAACTGGGATCGGCCGCCACAACTCTGAAGCGGTCACTGGCGTGAGGGAAAATAGGTTCGTCAAAGGTAATGCCGCAATCAACCATAAGCCACTGTCCATTGTGGCTATACAGGTTCATATTCATGCCAATTTCACCAGTGCCTCCTAGCGGCAAAAACCACAATTGCTGCTCATTTGCGACCAAAGAAATCACCAACTCCTGAATATTTAATGTTGTATGAAGAATACGCTAACAGAAACAATAGGCGATGCATATTCGACTATTGGTATATCTGACAAGGTAAAAAAAAGGGTGTCTATGACACCCTTTCGATTAGCTATTAGAAGAAATAGCGGAAGGTTGCACCAATCGTTCTAGGTTGATTAGTACGGTACGCCAATCGCGCTCGACCACCACGTTCACGGTCAAATGAAAGGTCTGCATTTTCATCCAGTACATTGTTGATGTATAGCAATGCTTCCCATTGATCGTATTCGAAGCCCATATTTAGATTCAGCGTCTGGTAGCTACCAAGCTCTAAGTCTAAGTTCGTTTGCTCAAGACCACTGGCTCCGCCAAACGGAAGATTCGACACAAACTGTCCCGCGCCCGCAACTTGGTCACTTGGCTGGGTAATGCGATCGCCTACGTATTGCAATGATGCAGACATGTAAGTGTTAACCGAATCAAACAGTGGCGTTGGGAACGTGTAAGTCGTTGCAAACGCAAATTGTAGTTCAGGTACTGACGCCAAGCGATTACCTTTCGCTACACCGCCAATCACATTACCATTGCTGTCTAAGACCGTTGAATCAAACTCTGCTTGAATAAGTGAACCCGCAAGACTAACAAATAAGTAATCTGTTGCCTGACGTGTAAATTCAAATTCAACACCTTGAGTAAACGCTTTTTCAACGTTGAATGAAATACGTGAAGAACAAGAGCCTGCGTCAAGCGTGACTTGTAAATCATCAATATTATTGCGGAATGCAGCTACGTTAGCCGTCCAACCTTTAGCGGCAGCTTTCATACCCAATTCATAGTTGATGAGGGTTTCATCATCATAATCTTGGAAACCACCGAATACGGCTCTGTCGCTATCGTTACATAACGTTTCGTTCAGTGGATCGTTTACACCACCAAGACGGAAGCCCTGCGAGATTTGCGCATTCAGGTTAACCGTATCGTTCATACTGTAGTTCGCAATGACACGAGACGTGAAGCCATCTGAAGTCGTTGAGTCTACTTGGTCATCACCGTTTGAGAATAAACCACCAGTGGTAAAGCGACGGCTTTCTTCGTAATCATAGAAGCGAGTCCCCGCTGTGATGGTTAAATCATCATTCACATCATAGTTAACTTCACCAAATACTGACGTTTGTTCCAAATCATACGGAAGGTCGGCATTGTATGGAGAGTTCAATGGAAAACCATTCGCCACTGCAGCCGATACACCTTCACCTAGAACTGAATCGGTGAAGGCATCATAACCAGGGGTTGGCAAACGCTGAGAGTACACACGTTGCGTATCTGAGAAGAATACACCCGCTAACCATTGGAAAGGACCTTCTGTCGTAGAGGCCGCTCGAAGTTCCAACGTATCTTGTTCAACTTGAGTACGATCCTGAAGGTTAGACGGTAATAATACCGCAGCATCAGGGTAGCCGAGGTCAACACTAACTGAACCGGTTAGAGCACTGGCGTCTCGGCTGACAAGAATGTCACGGTCTGTATAGCTATATACCGCTGTCACATCGAACTTATCAAGTTCCCATGCAGCCGTTACGTCAAATATAGTTAGATCGTCCTCAAATCCTTCATCCAACAGCAAATACTGTTCACGTTCACCTAACTGAATGGCTGGGCGAGTAGTGGTATAAGGGTTAGCAAACAGGTTAAACACTTCCTGACGGTTAAAACCACCCATATCAATTTGTTGGAAAATAACGCGTGGCGTAATCGTTAGGTTTTCTGTTGGTTGCCACTTAAGTGCAACACGTCCACCGGTACGATCACCATCGTTAACGTCCTTCTTACGCGTATTATTTTCACCTAATGCATCAATGAAACCTGCATAATCAGTGCGATACACAACCGCACGAAGTGCCAGAGTATCATCAGTTAACGGTACGTTAATCATGCCTTTAATATGATTGCCTGTACCGCCATCCGTGACTGTATTCAGGTTCGCTTCAAAAGACCCTTCAGTAAAACCAATTTCAGGTTCATTGGTAATATAACGCAAAGTACCGCCGATAGAGCCGCTACCAAATAGTGTGCCCTGAGGTCCGCGCAAAGCCTCTACGCGATTTAAATCGTATAAATCTAGGTCTGGGGTAAATAATGATAATGAGATAACACTCTCATCTAGGTATACACCCACTTGTTCTTTAACACCGGGTTGGTCACGTACTATCTGTCCCGCTGACACACCACGCATAGCCACTTGGCTTTGTCCAGGCCCTAAGTTTTGAATTGAGACACCGGCTACGCTACGCGTCAATTCTTCTAGGTTGGTTGCCCCTGCCCGCTCTATATCATCTTGTGTTTGAGCGTTTATGGAAAAAGGGACTTCTTGCAAAGAAGTAGAGCGTTTTGTTGCCGTTACCATAATGACTTCTATATTTTCATCATCTGGTGTTTCTTGTGCTAACGTTGGCGCAGCAAACAAGCCTGATACAGCCAGCGCTAACAACGATTTTTGCATAGTTGAGTTCGCGTTTTTCATTCGTGTGTTCCTTAATTTAACATCCAATGTTCTTTATATTTTATGGAAAGCAATTACTACGCGCAGGCGATCGTAGGCCTTGATCCCCTGCGCATTCCAATGTTTATCAATAATCCAGTCAAGTTACAAGTTATTGAACAATTGCTTACAAATAATCAACATTCAGTTAAATCATACTATACCGAGCGAACGTTAATGTTTAAGAAGTGTTTCAAGCTCTTCCGGTAACAGCACCATGCCATCTTCACCTGGCACAGGAAACACTGCGACGCATAGGTCATCCTGTTGCATACCCATTGTCCAACGAGCAAACCAATCTTTTAAACTGATCGGTGTAGCCGAACAATCACTCCATTCTTCGTTGCGCCATAGTTCTGCTGATTCTTGTGTTGGCCAAACTGGGATACAGTCATCATCATCAGTTGTCAGCATAACGGCACCATCATCATCGGACAGTATCCAAATCAGTTGATTCTCATTGACCAATTGGTCAAAAATTTGAACTCGCTTATCTGCTGGTGCCGCTAACATGTCGTTCAGGTCTGGAGAATGATTTCTATCGTTCATTTTGATGTGTCCTATTGCAAAGAGAGGTTAGCCTACCGTAAAAAATTATCTATCTGATACAAAAATATGCATAGACACTTATTTAATAGGCGTCATCTATCACCTCAGACCTTAATCTTATAGCATTTCTCGCGGTCCACGCTTATTATAAGAATATCAACTATTTAATCCTGAACATATGCAAAAGCGATTTGCGGTAATAGCTATCTTAATCGGGTTCATATCTTCGCCATGCTTCGGTGAAAGACATGTGCGTTTATTATATGCCGCTGATCTTCCTATAATTGCGTCTCCAGATCATGGGGATTACGCTGAACTTGCCACTCTTTTAAAGCAAGAACGCACATCAAACAATAACGTCGGATTCATCTTTGGTGGTGCAAGCCTGGCGCCTAGCCCCCTCGCATCGTTTGATTCAGGTTCGCACATTATCGATATTCTTAACCTGCTTTCCCCTGATGTCATGGGCGTCACGAAACGTGAGTTCAGTTATTTTGAAGATGAACTTATTTTACGTAGTTATGAAGCCTCATTCCCTCTTTTATTGTCTAACGCTATTGACCTATACACGCAGGAACCACTTGATGGGATATACGCCCAATTGCTTGTGTCTAAAGGAAATGTAAACCTCGGGTTTATATCCATTTTAGCGCCGCAGATCACTGAAGAATACCTGCTCCAACGCATCAGTATTCATTCTCCACAGTCTTCGGTTGAGAGACGGGCTACAGTATTGCGGGAAGAAGGTGCAGATGTCATTATTTTGCTGCATTCTGATGCATTTGACTTTATTCCTGACGCACTTAATAAAGGCATAATCGATCTTGCAATCCAAAGTGACCCAAACAATGTTGTACCGTCAGAACAACGCATTCAAGTTCACCCCAATCAAATAACCATTGATAAAGTGGGTTATGCCGCCGTTATTGATGTTCAAATAAAAGACAATGGCCAACCTAAGGCCCTGATATCGTCGGAACTCAAGGAACTCGCGTCTTACGAACCGGATCCATCCATTTTAGCCACGCTTGAACACTATCAAAAAAGGCTTGAATCACAATTGAGTGTATCTTTGGCAACGGTTAAAACACCCTTCAGTACGCGTCGTAATATCGTTCGTCTAGAAGAAAGTGGGTTTGGTAACTTTATCGCCGATGCGTTACGCAATGAAGTAAACAGTGACATTGCTATTATTAATGGTGGTGTTATCCGTGGAGAACGCGAATACTTGGCAAATTACGTGTTTACTCAACAAGATTTGCTGTTAGAGCTCCCCTTTAGGGCCCGATTGGTTGTTCTCAATGTCACGGGGGAAGATATTAAACAAGCATTAGAAAATGGCGTTAGCCAATACGCAGACGCAAAAGGCCGTTTTCCTCAAGTGTCTGGCATTCGCTTTTCGTTCTCGCCCAACCAGCCTATTGGCCAGCGAACGTCTAAAATAACAATCAATAATGAGCCAATTGACCTCAGTAAAACGTATGTAGTAGCAACGACTGACTATTTGCACAATGGCGGCGACGGTTACACCATGTTTAAGCAATATAAACGCGATTTCGAAAAGGCACCGACCAGTCCGCTAATAGCCGATATCGTTGCCCGCACTATTAAACGCAATAATAATTTAACCTTTGTCGTTAGCGAACGCATCATTAAGCTTGATAAATAAGGCAATTACGATTTTATGGCACAAAGTAGGCAGTCGATAAGAACCATTACCAATATCCTATTAGGGTTGTTCGTCACCCTATTCGTGGTAATGATAGGCTTTAGCTACCGACAATTGTCAGACACCGAGGCCTCATATCAACATATTGCCGAAAACGTAGTGCCGACATTGGCAGACAACGGCATATTGCACAGTCAGTTGACCGCGTTAGCTTTTTTAGTTTCGAAATTTGCTCAATCACAAAGTGCACCCGAAATGCGTGTAAATCAAAGGGAAGTGAATGAGAAAGTTGAAGAAATATACCGACTCTTAGACGCTGATAATAGTGTCCAAAACGATTTACAAACGGTCCAAAGTGAGTTTGAAATTCTTAAAGATGCTATGACGCAGACGTTGTCCTTGCAACGAGTTGCAAACAGCGTCGTTGATAACATTATGCGAACCATAGCCGTCGGCCCAACGAATACGTTAAGCCAACAGTACGATAAGCAACAGTTGTTTGCATTGCATATGTCAATCACAAGACTCTTTCATGCCGATAGGTTGATAGACTTAAGAAATCAACAAAGCAAAATTCTGGCAGAAATCGAGCGTATTCAAAAACAAGGCAACGTACCACAATCCATTAATGCTTATATTGAAGAACTGAAAGCCATCACCTTTGCTGACGAAGGTTACACCAGCATTAAGTCAAAGATATTACGTGAAAAAGCGCGTATTGAAGGACAAAGCAACTTTATTCGGCGCTTCGTCTTAGATATAGCCAAAGATGCTGAGTTTAGAGCGTATCAATTCGCAGAACAGCAATCGCAATTAACCAGTAACTTCGCACAAACGACATCACAAAAATTTTCGGTAACGCTAATGGTGTATACCGTCACATTCCTTATTGGCTTGGTGTTGATATTGTTTATTAAATTCCGCGTTGTGTCTCGTTTAGTTGCACTCAATGAACTCATCTTAAAACAAGCGAAACGTGCAGTTGTCATTGAACGAACAAGTGAGAAAGATGAAATCGGTACGCTTACGAATACCATAGCGCACCAATTTGATACGATTGAACATCAAAAAAATGAGCTCACCCAACTGAGCTTTATCGACAGTTTAACCAAGATTGCGAACCGCAGAGCATTCAATGAACACCTTGAACAAATTCTGCCTGTCGCGACACGTAATAAAATACCAGTATCCATTTTATTGATCGACGTGGATTATTTTAAGCAATACAACGATGAGTATGGTCATGTAAAAGGCGATGAAACACTCTTCGCTGTTGCACAAGCCCTAGAATCAATGGCCCGCAGAGGTACTGACTTTATCGCTCGATACGGTGGTGAAGAATTTGTTGGTGTACTGTTAGGGCCAACTATGGATGAAGCAAGAGAGTTTGCAGAGCAAATATGCACCCATATTCGTCAATTAAATATCCAGCACCGAGCCAGTGGTGGAGAAGCCCACTTGACGGTGAGTATCGGGGTTTGCACCGAAAACCAACCAGAATCGGCTGCAACTGAACGTATGATCCACAGTGCAGATACCGCGTTATACAAGGCTAAAACACAAGGTAGAGACCAAGTCGTCGTGTACAGCGAATAAAATTCGCTTGCATTATTCTTAAAATCGCCAATACTGTATATATAAACAGTAAAGGTGGTCGCTATGACATTTGGACTTTCGTGTATAGATCAAGCAGTCGACAAGTTTGGTATTGCTCAATCCCCAACAGAAAATGAGTTTCAAACTGTACAAGCCTGTTTTGGTGGAGAAGTGCCAGCCAGTATAGGAAAACCCGCTGGAAAAGATTTCCCTTTTTGTATCAAACGTTTTTTATTTCAAGCCCCCATTTATTCTCAATGGATGGTACATACCCTAACCTTGCCTAAATCTGGTAAGTTACTGGCTTGTTTCATTATGGATCTGAATGGTCAGATAGTAGAGCGTGTGTATTATCAAAACTCACGCAAATATTATAACGCCTGTGACAAATTGCTCAATCTCATCTCTACTTCGGCAAACGCCAAACAGGTCGCAGCGTGATGATGATTTAATCGGTTGGGTTCTATCAGAATACCGTTGTGATTTTGCTGTATTTTTAACATCAACTATACTCTTTGTAGTGCAGCTGAAATGAAGTAGTCGCTATGCATCGAGTAAAAACCAAGCATTACCAGATATGGCAGGAAGATCGCGTCGTCATTGTCATTATTTCTGGAGCATGGAACGAAGTAATTACCCAGCAATACTGTAAAGCGCTTAAGACCATCTCTTCTGATCTTACGACAGAGCCTTGGGCCATATTAACATATTTAGATGAATGGCTATTGTCTACACCTCAAAGTGAGGCGCATATATTAGAGCTGCAAGAATGGTGTAAACACAATAACGTTGCATGCAATGCTGTGGTTTACGCTGCCAACCCGCTAAAAGACTATCAAGTCTCTAGAATGCTTAAATTGAGCAATAAATCTGAAGTGTTTAAACACTTTACACAGCAACATGATGCACTTCAGTGGTTAGCAACGAATGGATTTGATATATCGGATAAAGACATTAGCCTACAAAATGCAGGCTAATGCTTCAATGAAGAGTATTATTTGACAAAGCCTTCGTTAGCTTTAATCGTCAATGGATGATAGCCCGGTTTAGCTTGTTCAAATGCTTTACGCGCAAACGCTTTACCTTCTTCGGTTTGAGATAAAGCACGGTAAAGTGGCTTAACCAATTTATTCCGACCTATCGTCGTTAAATATTCATACAACCGATCATAGGCGGGTTTATATTCGTTCTTCACCGCAATCATAAGCCAACTATGAGCGATTTCATTATTCTTACTGCTGGTTAATCCAAATGCAGTGTCTAAATCAGCAAGCTGCTCATTTGAAAGTACATCAGGGAGGTTGTTCAGGAAGAATAACCATTCATGTACTGTCCATTGCTCGGTATTAATATCACCCGCTGCCCTTGCGCCTTCTAGCCAGGCTTGTCTTGCATTATCAATCTTGCTAAATGCGTCTGATTCAGGCACCGGCGCATCGGCAGGAATACCGGGCGCAAATATCCATTCTTCAATACGTGCTTTGCTCAACTGCTGAGGGTAATCTGCTAACAATGTCTTATCTAAATAAGCAATAAACTCGTCAGTCGTAATACTCTTAAATGCAAAGGCTTCAAAATAAGCGAGCAAGAATTGATCAAAGTTTTCACGCCCTACTTTGTATTCTAACTCTCGTAAGAACAAAGCGCCTTTCTCATAAGGAATATTAGAGAAAACGTCGTCTGGATTTCTACCACGTAAATCAATGGCTAAGATTTGATCATTTTCTGGCAGGGAGTTGATATCAGCCTGTAAGTCTTGATAACCCAACACCGCTTCCATTTTATAACGGTCGGTACCGTAAATCATTTCCATGATCCGATAGGTTAAATAAGTGGTGAAGCCTTCGTTTAACCACAGATCTCGCCACGTTGCGTTAGTAACAGTGTTACCTGACCAGCTATGCGCCAATTCATGTGCAATCAACGCTACAAGGCTCTTATCACCCGCTATGACCGTTGGTGTGATAAATGATAAACGTGGGTTTTCCATGCCGCCAAATGGGAAAGATGGCGGAAGGATCAATAAGTCGTAACGGTCCCAACTGTATGGGCCATACTTTTCTTCCGTGGCAATCAGCATACTTTCAGTATCAGAGAATTCGGTCGCTGCGTCCGCTAACAAAGCAGGTTCAGCGTATACACCTGTGCGCTCACCCATCGGCTGGAATGCAAGGTCGCCAATAGCCAATGCGATCAAATATGACGGGATAGGTTGCGGCATGTTGAATTCATAGACGCCATCACGCGGCGTGTCAGGATCGTTTGCAGCACTCATAACGGCCAACAATGTATCCGGGGTACGAATGGTTGCATTGTAGGTAACACGTACTTGTGGAGAATCTTGTAGCGGAATAAAACTGCGCGCATGAACGGCCTGTGCTTGTGTAAACAAGAAAGGATGCTGTTTACCAGCCGTTTGTTGTGGGGTCAGCCATTGCACACCTGACGCTTCGGGTGAAGTTGCGTACGCGATAGTTAATTCAGTAACGCCTTGCGGAACCTGTATGTGTAAGGCAGCGCCTAACTCAAGGTCAGCTTCCATCAGTTCAAACGTAAGTGCTTCGCCATTTGCGTTTACACCTTGAATATCCAATTCACGTGTATCCACGATAAGCGTTTGAGCACTGGGGTCTTTTTTCTCGAGCACTAATTGTGCTGTACCCAGCAACTGCTTGGCATCAAAATCTGCAGTCAAATCCAAATTGATATGTTTAACAAGGATTTCATCCGGATTACCGAAAGAGTGATAATCTACACCAGCTTTAATAGCGGCGGACTTTTCAGAACTGGCCTTTTCTGGCGAGCTTGAGACGGTTGTGCTTGAAACTTCTGTCGTAGCAGGAGAACAAGCCAACAGTAGCGTACAGGCTACCGTTGCGAATAGAGCTTGTCGTAACATTTACGTTCCTCAACGTTGAGTGGATTTTATTTTTGTGCGCCTCATTCTACACCTTTCAGCCACATAAATCAGAGTCAGTCGACCACTTTTTATGCGGAATAAGCGCATATATGAGAATCGTTAGTTGGTTCTTATAGCGCTTACAAGCGATAGCGGGAATTCAAATTCCTGCGCCTGTGGTGGTCCAATTGTTTAAAAAAACGCGTATCGATAGTAAGGGCTATTCAGTCGCTTTCGAATTGCCCTATATAAGCATTACTATTACATCAGATAGGAATATAGTTGCACCGTCACTTCCTCTCCCGGCATGACATCGGCTGATTCTAGCGGAAGAACAGCAAAACAGTTGCTATCAGAGAATGTTGAAAGCACCGCTGAATTTTGTCGGCCAACCGGTCTTACTTTGAGCTGTCCACTGTCATCTTCAAAACATAATGCACGTTGAAAGTCTTGTCGCCCGGCACGTTTATAGAATCTGTCAGCAGCAATCGCGGTAAATGATGGTTGAGATTTGCGTTTTTCCCCAGCCAATCGCGCGAGTGCATATTGAGCAACTTGAATAAATGTCACCACGGCAGATACAGAATTTCCAGGTAGTCCGATAAACACCGTATTCGGCAGGCGACCAAATGCCAGAGGCTTTCCTGGCTTAATTGCAATCTTCCAAAAGTCAACTTGCCCTATGTCAGATAGCACTGCCTTTACATGGTCTGCATCGCCGACCGACACGCCCCCTGAACAAATCACCGCATCCGCCTGTTGATCAGCCCGCATAAAGGCACTTTTAATTGCATCAGGATCATCTTCCACAATCCCCATATCAATTACGTCGTAGCCTTGTCCTTGTAACAAGGCCATCAACGCATAGCGATTCGAGTCATATATATGCCCAGGCTTTAATGCTTGTCCAGGTGCTAATAACTCATCTCCAGTGGATAAAACCGCAACACGTAATGTGCTGTATACTGGTAGTTCACCCATACCGACAGAAGCCCCTAGCCCCACATCGACAGCGTTTAGCTTATGTCCGGCTTCAATCAAGGTTTGCCCTATCGCAATATCACTCCCCGCGTAACGCACAGATTCACCAAATTGAACAGGCTCAGTCAATTCAATACGATCATTGCTAACAATGACGTTTTCTTGCATCACAACAGTGTCGGCCCCCTTCGGCAACACGCCGCCAGTCATAATGCGCACGCATTCTTTCTCTCCGATAGTTCCGGTATATGGATGCCCTGCAAAACTCTCTCCTACAATCTGAAGGGTATCCGTTGTTAGTGTGTCTGCATGACGAAGTGCATATCCGTCCATCGAGGAATTATTAAAGGCTGGCACATCAATAGAAGAAATAATGTCTTCAGCCACAATCCGCCCTAAACAGTATTGAGTAGCTATTTGAGAAGGCTGACAAATGGGTTTAGTGTTTTTTTCGATATACCCAAGCGCTTCGGTCAAAGGCAACCAGGGTGGTCTAGTTTGTTGATTTTTCATCTATTTATTCGAGCAAAAGGCGTGTTCGCGGTTACTTCAACTATGTTACCCTATCACACTATAGTCAATCCAAATTCAGAGTGATTAGCGTAACATCGCGGTTATTCTCTGAACTTTTAATTTAGATGAGAAAAGTGTGGTGCCAAAGTCCAAGGCAAATGCAATCGATGTTCGCGACTTAACGTTTCGATACTCCGAAGACTCTCCGCTTGTACTTTCAATTCCCAAGTGGCAGGTCACTGATGGCGAACACCTTTTTGTCGTCGGCGCGTCAGGCTCAGGTAAAAGCACGCTGCTAAACCTGATCTGCGGCACGCTAACGCCTTCTTCAGGTGACATTCAACTTTTGCAACAACCCTTTTCTGCGCTCTCTTCTCGTCGTCGCGACCGTTTTAGAGCCCAACATGTGGGTGTGGTTTTTCAGCAGTTTAATTTGATCCCATACTTAACCGTAGAGCAAAACATCAAAGCCGCTGCATATTTTGGCGGTAATCTTTCTGCAGAAAATAATGAGACTATTAAGGCGTACTTCAGCCTATTAGGGTTATCTGAAACATTACTCAACAAACGTGCTAGTGAATTGAGTGTAGGCCAACAACAGCGTGTGGCGATCGCTCGAGCACTAATCAATGAGCCCGAAATCCTGATAGTCGATGAACCAACGTCTGCATTAGACAAACAGGCCCGAGATGGGTTTATGCAGTTGCTGTTTGAATGTGTCAAAACCAATAACAGCACCCTGCTTTTTGTCAGTCATGATGATGCACTCGCTGACTATTTCTCGTGCAGTATCAATATGAGTCAACTAAACCGTATTGAGGTAGTGCCGTCATGTTGATCAGTATTGCTATTTCTAGCTTAAAGGACAGACGAGGTGCGGTGATCATGACATTGCTGTCGATTATCGTCAGCGTTTCATTGCTGCTGAGTGTTGAACTTATTAGGCAACAAGCAAAAGACAGTTTTGGACGGACCGTGTCCGGGGTTGACCTAATTGTTGGCGCGCGTACGGGTCAAATTAACCTACTTTTATATTCTGTCTTTCGTATGGGCAATCCAAGCAACAACATTTCGTGGGAGAGCTATGAAGCGATTATGCAATCACCAAGTGTTGCATGGAGTATTCCAATGTCATTGGGTGACTCTCATCGCGGATACAGAGTTCTGGGTACAACCTCTACGTATTTCGACCATTTCAAATATGGTAATAAGCAACCTTTAGTATTTAGCAGCGGTTCACCTTTTGATTCTCCTTTTACACTCGTGTTGGGAGCCGATGTCGCCAAGCAACTGGGCTATTCGCTCAACGATCAAATCGTGTTATCCCATGGGGTTGGGCATACCAGCTTCCATCATCATGACCATTCGCCTTTTACCGTCAGTGGCATACTCGCCCCGACAGGCACACCAGTTGACCAAACCTTGCATGTTAGCCTACAAGGCATTGAGATCATGCATATGAGTGAATCTGATGCACATGCCATGCAACAGGAATGGCGTTTAAATCAGCGTGTAGAACTTCAACCCGACGCAATATCAGCGGCTATGTTAGGACTTAATTCTAAAATTCAGGCACTGCAACTGCAGCGCACTATTAATCAATATGAATCAGAGGCACTCATGGCAATCTTGCCCGGTGTGGCCTTAGCAGAACTTTGGAAATTAGTAGGTAACGTTGAAAACATATTGCTGCTTATTTCCATTTTTATACTGTTTTCGTCCATGATGGGCATGGCAACCATGTTGTTGACATCAATACGTGAAAGGCAGCGAGAGTTTGCAATCTTGCGCGCTATAGGCGCCGGCCCCATGACAATTTTTTGGTTGATACAGGCAGAGGCACTTTTGATCAGTTTGCTAGCCAGTATTATTGCAGTATCTCTCGTATGGCTCGGTATTCAGTTCAGCAATGAGTGGCTAAGCCATGAGTTTGGTTTGTTTATCGACAACACAGTATTAAGCAGTCATTCGCTTCTGATTGTGTTATTCGTTTGCGCAATGAGCCTAATTATTGCGTGTATTCCAGCGATAAATGCCTACCGCAACACCCTTCACAGAGGGCTCAGTAACTAGTTATAACGACTGTTTAGAACCATTTGCGTTCTACCCACAACAGTGTCATTCCCAGCAACCAAAAGATAAATAGCCAATACTTATCTTGCGACTGTGTGGAATACTGTTGTCCTTCTGGTTTCCTAGCATTGGCGGCAACTCTCTGGGTGACATTGCTAGCCTCATACTGTCGCCAACTCGTCCAACCGTCCTCTGCATAAACATATAATGGTTGCGATACGCTGACACTTTGTGTTTCATCTTCAAGTACAGACAATGTGTGCCACCCAGTCTCTGAAGCCCATGCGAACGCACAGTGACGACCATCAACGATCGGATGCGGCATCGAAGCTAGGCTTACGCTAGCATTGTCATAAGACTTCAATTCAAACTTTGCATGAGGCGCAACACCGCTCACACATATTTGCACTCTTTCGTTAGCCCGGAGCGGCATATTTTGGTCGCTAACGGATATCTCGGGTCTTTCTGAAGCGCGTCCGATGCGGCTCAACAATTCGGCCCAATAATTGGTATACAAGACGCCGTCACCCTCTAGTTTAACAACGTATGTCGAAGGTAAAAGACTCAACGCGACCCGCCCTAATTGCCAACGTTTTTCTATGACCAGTGGCTCTCCTGTGCTTGCGCTCACTAATATTGTTTGATTACGTTTAGGTAATTGCATTGACACAAACGTTTGTGGTTTATCTGCCCTGCCCGTTTGCCACACCGGGAAAACCCCTGCGTACTCTTCTCGCATCTTCTCCACTGACCCAATGTCTAGCCATTCAAGCTCTTGCCAGAGGCTGCTAGTTAGCGCTGTATCGGCTAACCAAAGGTGCACCCCGAGCCCCTCTGCTATCGCATTCGACAAACGCTCTCGTTCACTTTCAGATAAGTTCTCTAGCGCTCGCCAATCTATGGCAAGCACATCAAACTGCAATAAATCCAGCGGCAGAATTGCAGTATCAGTTGGCAATTGAGGGCTAGTTTGCTCTTTGACAGACTGCGATTTAAATGCGTTTTTACTGATCTGCGATCTCACCGTGACGTTCGCACCCGCATCGACCAAATAGTTCTGGAGGTGACGCGATTCGAAATTAGGAGCCGATTGCACAATAAGTGCGTTAAGTAAATCAGGCTGGGTGACATCCAACGCAATCATCTCGCTTGAGATTTCTTGATCAGTTGCATCCTCTATCAAACGCAAAGTGTACAGCCACTGCCCGTTTGCTTTTGGTTGCCATTGCATGGAGAGCCGCTCTCCTACACGCGCTAGTTGGGTGTCTAGCGCCCCTCCCATCGGATCGACAAGCTCTAGTCGATACAATGAATCGTCGCTATGATGGCCGTGCAGAGAAAAGGATAAATTAACAAACTCGCCTAATTTTATATGCTTAGGCCACTGTGCACGCACGATCCCCGTTCGACTATCCGACGGAATAAAATTAATATTTTTTTCCAGTACGTTGCTGCTTTGTTCAAGAAATTGCCAATGAGTTGAAGAAAGACCATCTCCGACGATGAAAACCGTTCCGGCATCTTGTAACCGTGTGCTGAGCGCTTCGATATGACTGACTGTTGCAACTTCTCTATCGTCATTATGGGATTGCATTTCGTTGTTATTCGATAGAAAGCGCACCCACTCAGCGCTGTCTAGTTCAGTTGCAGATTGAAGCTGATGTGTAGCGTCCTTAGCGCTATTGGTGATAACCACCATTGCCTTTTCAACGTCACGACTGATCTTGATATCACTTAACAGCAAAACGCCTAAAAACCAGACCAGGCTATTGAGCAATATTACAATCGCCAAACGCCCGTTCTGCCCCTTAAGACGCCTAATGATCCAATAACCGGACAACAGCCATCCAGTTCCAACCATACTGAATAGCAGTACGCATCCCCAAAAAGAGAATGGTAATTGCACGGATAAACTATCGATTAACATTACTGCTGTGCTCCCTGCTCAGATGTTAGGCTGCTTTCACCTTGTTCTAGATAAGTTTGCACAATAGGAGAGTCAGACAAATCTCGTCGCTTACTTTCGCGCGGAGGTGAGAGTGGGCTCGATAATCGTCCCCAAAGATAATGCATAATGTCGTTTAGACAGTTCTGACAACTCTCCGGAGCCCACTGCTCTGCTATTAAAACACGACGCATATTCGCCAGCGCTGTTAACGAAGCACTATCAGCCTGAGATAATTCAAGTTCTTGCTGCAGCACATCAACCACAGCGCTGATCTGTTGTTGGGCCTGATCAGACAACCCTAGCTGCTCTGTAAGTGAAACACTATTGACTGTTTTGAGAAGCGTTCTCAGTTGCACTTCTACAGCTTTGTTTTGTGGGCTCTTTAATGTCCGCTGGATAGATTCGATATCACGTAGCTCACCTTCATAGCGGCGATCATTCGATACAGGGGGTGGCTCAAAGCCGAGTCGCTTAACATACACTCTATCAGCTTGTTTTGCTCTATTTAAAAACTCTAGTGCTTTGACTTCAAATGGCAGTGCGCGCTCTGGCTGAGATAACAACAGGAACAACTCAGCTTGCCACATATTGGCAATCGATTGCTTCATCAATACTTTGGGACTGAACTCCCCTTTACGCAATGAAATAAAGCCCACATCGACTTCACCATGATCATGGCCAAATTGCTCTACAACTTCGTTGAAACCCGAGCGATCTGCGTTGGTCGGTGTATCGGTAAAATTGCCATGCTCAGCATGGTCATGGCTATGCTGCTCTGCCTCGTGCTCCTCTTCATCGTCATGTCCATGTGATTCGGCGATATGCTGAGGACCTTGCTCCATAGTTTGCATAACCCCAGACTCAAACTCGTCTCCAAGATACTGACCATATCGATGTTTCAAATCACTTTGCGCCATACCTAAATCGCGCGATATTCGGTCAAACTCAGCCACCGGCATCTCTTCCCGGTTGGCCATCAACTCTTTGGTTTCAATGATTATTTGGCGTTGGCTTTTAAAGTACTCCGGCATAAAGTCAATCACAATTCCCTCACTGGTAATGCCTTCGACTTCGTCATCAAGCCATTTAATGATACGCGTTTCGGAGCGACTGACCTGCACATCCGGCGTGCGGTTATCCGCCGCTATAACGGTAAAGTAGAGTTCATCTCCTGGCTCCATACCAAGCGAAACCAGATCCCATAATTTGCTGTAGACGTTACTATATTTGCTATCTTGCGCATCGGGATTTACCGTTTCATCATCAAATCGGAACACTTCATCTCTGAACTTAACAGCTTCACCCGTTCCTTTGGCAATAGATGCCTCAATGTAAGTGTCAGTAATGCCAAAGTCATCGCTCACAACGACTTTAGACAACAATGTGGGTGTGCTACTTTTGGTAAATTCAGTCACCGTTTTTTCAGGTGTTTGGATCTTAATATTCGGTCGTTTGTCATTGCTAACATCTAACGTGAAAATGTCGGAGATGGGTTCACTAGAATCGCCGATAACGAGATTAAAATGATATAGCGACGAGCTGAACACACGAGTAGAAACGGACCAAACGCCATTCTCGGCCTCTACCATCGGTAATGCTTCACCGTCTATATCGAGCGAAAATACGCTGTCGCTATCAATTTCTGACGGCTCAAGTCGCCAGGTTATCTCTGCCCCCTCTACGACACTGACATTTAATTCAGATGAAGAGCGTTGTGACAACTGTGTATAGGCCGGCGGCGTGATCGTTAGCTCATAAACATACTCAGTAGGAATGTCGACATTTCCTGTAGCACTTTGAGCATTGCTCCCTTCGGGTAGTTGTCGGACGATAGGCTGTACAAAAAACAGCAGCACAAGGAGTAAACATGCGCCAAGCAAGAAACGACTTTCTGCTCTAAGCCGAAGTGGACGCAGGGTTTCAACACGGATATCAGATAACGCGTGAGCAATGGTCCTTGCAGTTCTCTCGCGCTGCAAGCGCTGTAGAGGATTAAGCTCGTCCGGTTTTTGCAACAGTAGATGAGCACTTTGCTGCGTATCAGGGATATGCCGGTTAGCATGCAGCAGAATGTTAGCTATGGAATATTTTCGGTGTTCGCCTCGGATCACCACAACGAAAAACCAAAGAATAAAGGTTAGAGCACAAAACCAAACAAACTGATCTACACCATCGACAAACTTAGCGCTAACTTGTAGGCACACTATTAGCCACAATGTCGCTGCTAGTGCTCGCAATGCTTGCTTCAACCAATAGCGATTCCGCGCCTCAGAACGCAACCTTTCAATATCTAATAGAATATCGCTATTTGCGCTTTTCCCGTCAGTCATTGCGCCCCTCTCTACGATATTCACTGAGCAATCGTTCCAACAACAATAGACTGATAAACGCAATCGCTAGGCCTAATGGGACAGGCTGTTCATCGGGCTGTAATTTTGTAGCGCTAGAGTGGGTTTTTAGCTGTTCAGCATTAGCCAATGCTATTTGCCCTTCAGTTAACACAGATGCACTTGTTAATAGCTCCGTTGCGTTGTCAGCATACAGTTCTGTAATCAAGTGCACGGGAAAATTGGAGTCTTGTATATCAAACTGCGCAGCATTGGTCACTTTGTGCGAGAAATCCTCGTATAACCAAGCGTTAAGCGCTTGTTGAGAAGCCGTGGTTAATAAAGTGTCTGGCATCACAATCAGCCTATCGACGTCTTCCAGTTGTTGCGACGAGATAGCGTCGATCAAACGCACATTGATTTCGGCCTCACTTGACTGGTTGATTGCGAAAAAAGCACGTTGAAACAATTGCCATTCCATCGCATCAGCCCCCACCCCCCCTACAGCTATTGAGGATTGCTGAGCTCTGTCGTCTGTTATCGTTTGAGAATTGGAGGGCGCCACGTGCCATTGAGTATTCATGGGTACGCTTATAAGCTCTGCTTGAAACTGATGTGCGGCATTGGTTGTAAAAACATGCAGTGTCATATCAGATGCATTAGCATGTTCAACAGACAATAAACTGAATAACTGATTTACCCTACCCCATATATTTATTGCAGGCTTTTCTGTCACTAACTTACCAAAGTCCTCTGGCTTAGAAAGCAGTTCATCCAATGAAACGCGCACTGGATGGGTAGATAACAACCATATTTGAGAGGGTGTACCAAGGTTTTCAATTGACCGTTTTAGTTCATTGTGTTGCGACACGGTGGCAGAGTTTAGCCAATCCGGCGTAACCACATACACCACATCGTTCGGTTTTTGTTGATCACTGCAGCTCACGTTGGCTAATAGCAAAACGGCCAATATCACGAGTACCATCCGCACCAGTAGTAACAAGCGCTGGGAAAGATTGATATTTCGTTTAACCGGTAATGGTTGGATCGGTAATAGCCGTATAAAAGCGAATTGACGGGTAATAACACGGCTTCGACTGATCAAATGGATAATAATAGGGACGAGTAAACCCAAAAGTCCCCAAAGCGCGTTGATATTTCCCCATTCAATGGCTGGCATCAATTCATTACCTCGGCTGCCAACGCATGGTATTTACGACATTGAGTAATGTCTGCTCAATAGGTAACGAAATATTCAGTACCTGCATACTGGCGCCATAGGCACCTAAATTGGTTGCCATCTCATCCAGATAGCGTTGCCTATTGCTCAAATACTGTTCTCGAATCGTTTCCGCATTAACTTTGACTTTTTCACCTGTTTCACGATCCTCCAACTCATATCGCCCTTTTAATTCAAAAGTGTGCTCAATGTTGGTAGAAAGCTGAAGGGGATGAACATCAGAGTATCGACACGATATTTGTTTAATAAAATCAATTATTTCATTGGACTGTTGATAAAAGTCACTCAACACAAATATTAATGCATTCTTGCGTGCTGACATCAATTGATACTGTATTTGTGAAACATCGGGAAATGCATCACCACTACGTAAATTATGCAGTCCGACAAAACAGCGATTCAAATGTTTTGTGCCAGACAAGGCCGGAATAAATTCGGGCTTTTCAACAGATAACCCAACAAGTCCGACTGAGTCCCCTTGAAAACATGCAATGTGAGCCAACGCCGCCGCAAAAATCCGAGCATAATCAATTTTGCTTAAACCTGAGTTATCACATGCTTCGAGCATAGATGCACTGCAATCAATCATGAGCCAGACATTAATGTCGCTTTCACGTTCGGCTTCGCGGACAAAATATCGGTGGCTTCTGGCAAATAATTTCCAGTCAATCTTACTGATCTCATCGCCCGGTTCGTAAGCACGATATTGGGAAAACTCAGCCCCCACTCCCCGTTGTCGACTTGTATGCTCCCCCTGCAGCGCTCCTTGCGCTACGAGCTTTGCAATCAAGCTCAAATCTTTTGTCTGAGCAAGCAGTTGAGGCGTCAATAATGGCTGATTCATGATTTAATCAATAGGACTTGGTGCAACACTTACATTGGTCAGCAAATGCGAAATGATACTATCCACATCAATGGCTTGAGCTTCTGCCTGGAAATTCAACAATAAGCGATGACGCATGACAGCGGGCGCTACGGCTTCAATATCCTCTTTGGTTACCGCAAAGCGACGTTGGATAAGCGCATGCGCCTTGGCACAGAGCACCAGCGCCTGACCACAGCGTGGGCCAGCCCCCCATTGAACATATTCTTTAACCATACTATTAGATGATGTTTGCGGCCGCGTTTGCTGAACAAGGTCCACCGCCCATGCCATCATGGCTTGACTGATTTCGACTTGTCGAACAATACGCTGCAGATCGAGCAATTCCTCACCGCTCAACTGGGCCTCTAGTGAAGACGATGATGCGCCCGTGGTTCGCTGTAAAATTTCAATTTCTTCGTCATAACTCGGATAACTGACTTTTACATACATTAAGAAGCGGTCTAATTGCGCCTCTGGCAGCGGATAGGTCCCTGCTTGCTCAACTGGGTTTTGCGTCGCAAGGACAAAAAAAGGTTTCGGTAGATCATGTTGCTCACCGGCGTAACTCACGTGCCTTTCTTGCATTGCTTCTAGCAAGGCTGCTTGGGTTTTTGCGGGTGTTCTATTGATTTCATCTGCTAACAAAATTTGTGTAAATACAGGGCCTTTTTGAAACTTGAAAAAACGCTCACCAGAAGCATGGTCTGTTTCTAGGATTTCTGTACCTATAATATCGCTGGGCATTAGATCAGGTGTAAACTGAATGCGCTTAAAATCCATCGCAAGGGCGTCGGCTAAGCTACTGACCATTAACGTTTTTGCTAACCCTGGTACGCCTTCAAGCAAACAATGGCCGCCCGCTAACAAACTGATCATCAACTGCTGAACAACCGTGTGTTGGCCAACGATAACCTTACCAATTTCGTCACTGACTAAATCAAGTTTATCAAGTGATGCGTTAATATCTGTTTCTGTTAGTGAAGAAGTTGTTTGCATAGCATTATCTTTTCTTTAGGCCGTCATTGCGTACATCACAATATTGACAGCAAACTTAGTATTATCGACACGTAACCAACGCTTATTGCGAAAGTCATAATCCCACTCACAGCCAAAATCTTTATTGCTGTATAAAACGGCAATGCGCCCATTGATTTCGATGGCTTTTAAATATTCATGCACGAGGTCGTCTCCCCATCCATTTAACTCCATCGACGTTCTTGGAGGCCCGTCAAAGTTAAAAAATGAAGAATATAGAGGATGGTCATTGGGTATTTTTTTAAGTGCATCTGGACCAAATATTTCCGCCATTTGGCGTTCAAACGATCGCGCAAAAAGGCCGTCAATATCATGATTACAATCGTCTACGAAAACAAAACCACCATTTCGTACATAGGTCTCAAAATTCTGCTTTTCCTGCAATGAAAACTGCACTAAACGATGACCGGCCATATAACAAAAAGGCGCAGTGAGCATCACTGGATCACTTAATGGAACAACACGCTCCGTGAGATCCACGCGCAAACTGGTGTACTCAATCAAAGAGTTGAGAACGTTGGCTGGCATACGCTCATCAACGTCCCAGTTACCTGATTCATAACTTAATCGAGTAAAGAAAAAATCATAATCATTGGCTCGTGCTTGTAACGGCAATGCCGATGCTAACGCAAGCGTAAGTGATGATTTTAAAAATTGTCGTCGACTGTTAACCATTCTACTGCTGAGCACTGGCTAACATCGACGAATCAATGTCACCGGTGAGATGAATTGGGTTGAAGATTTAGTCGCCGCTGCACTTGATAGCAACGGCGACTATGCTTAGCTGACTGCGCTTATACTGCGTCAGACAAACTGCTGAAGGTGAAATCTCTGACCTTCATCGCTGGGATCATATTGCCATCAATACGCTGAGGCTCACCCAAAGCTTCAATGTTGTTCAACATTACAATTGGACTTTCATTGAAACGGAAGTTCTTAATTGGGAATTTAATTTTCCCGTCTTCAATATAGAACGTACCGTCACGCGTTAAGCCGGTATACAGCAATGTTTGAGGATCCAATTGACGGATGTACCACAAACGCGTTACCAGAATCCCGCGGCGTGTGCTCGCAATCATATCTTCTAACGATTCATTGCCACCTTCCATAATGAGGTTTCCGCCATTTGGAATGTATGGCATGCCCGTCTTTTTGGCCCAGTAAGGCGTGTTAGGCATGTTAGTCACGACACCGTTTTTAATCCAATCCACGCGTTTACGAGGATAGCCATCACCACCGAAAGGTGCTGTAGGTGCTACTGGATGTTGCGGATCGCTGTAAATGGTGACGCGCTCATCGAACATCTTCTCACCCAAACGGTTCTTAGGTGCTTTTTCAGCATCTTCACCTTCTTTAGGTTTGTAGCTCAAGAAACTTCTGCCTTCGTCAGCACCGCGCTGACCAAAGTTAAACGCCATATTGTTGAGCAGGGTTACGCTTGCTGCAGGCTCAAGGATGACGGTGTATTTACCCGGTTCCATTGCTTTCGCATCTACACTGCCCTTAGATTTTTGAATAGCAATGCTTGAAGCTTTCGCCGTATCCAGCATTTTGTAGTCACTGTAATTACGAGTAACCCAACCAGAGCCCTTTCCGTCCTCTGTGCGAATTGTCACAGAGAAGTCTACGTTAGTTCCCTTGTTGTAGGCGAATAAGCCTTTGCTGTTCATAATCGCAGTGAAGGTAACCGCTTCTTCTAGGAAACCAGAAGAAACTAACTTGTTCTTTTTAGAAGGTGCGATACTGTCTTCAGCCGCTTGAGCACGGTCTTCCGGTGTAACGGCTGCCGTTGAGTCAAAGTAAGTTTTGGACTCAAGGTATTCTTGCTTACCAAATACCGGCATATACTCTTCGTTTTCGGGCGCTAATTTAGCCAACTCTTCAGAACGCCTAACCACTTTTTCAAGTGAAGCATTATCGAACTCATTGATTGTCGCAACGCCGGTTCTTTTGCCGAAAGTCGATTGCACAGCGAGGGTTAAATCACTTTCCTCACCCGCGGTTGATACGGTATTTCTCGCGTAACGAATATTACCGCCTACGCGCCCATCTAAATTACATTCGCACTCGTCAGCCTTTGATAAAGCGATAACTTTCTTCAACAAGGCTTGTGCGTCTTTTTCAGTCATTATTGTCATGATTCTTTTCCTTCTTTAGTCGACTTAGACGTTGCGAGCCGTGTTGATCACGTTCACATTATTAAAGCGTGTGGTTGGACAGCCATGTGACACCGCACTGACCTGTGAAGGTTGGCCTTTACCATCGAAGAATGAGCCGCCAAGGCGGTAATCGGATTTACCAGCCATTTGCACACAGTTGTTCCAGAACTCCTGTGTATTAGACTGATAGGCAACATCTTCAATCTGCTCGGTAATTTTGCCGTTTTTGATTTCGTAGAATAATTGACCACCGAACTGGAAGTTATAACGTTGTTGGTCAATAGAGAATGAGCCGCGGCCCGCAATATAGATACCATCTTCAACGTCTTTGATAACGTCATCTGCTGAGATATCTTCTTTATTAGGTCGCAATGAAACATTTGGCATGCGCTGGAATTGAACGTCGCGCCAGCTTTGAGAATAACAACAACCGTGAGATTCATTCTGGTCAATCATATGAACTTGATCACGGATAGCCTGATAGTTCACCAAGACACCATCTTTAACCAGATCCCACTCTTTGGTTTTAACACCTTCATCATCGTAACCCACGTTACCAAGAGAATAAGGCTGTGTCTTATCTGCAAACAAGTTAACGATGTCGGAGCCGTACTGGAATTTACCACTACGCCATTTGTCCAATGTCGCAAAACTTGTACCCGCGTAGTTTGCCTCATAGCCAAGCACACGGTCTAGCTCTAACGGGTGACCCACTGACTCATGGATAGTCAACATTAAGTGAGCAGGATCAAGTACGATGTCATATTTGCCCGGTTCGACAGATTTCGCTTTCAATTTAGCTTGCAGTTGTTGTCCAGCAGCAACCGCATCTTCAATCATATCGTAGCTATTCTTATAGCCAACGTTAGCGCCAGCAACGCGGATCTTGTCTTCTTCTTTACCTTCAAGGTACTCATAGCCCATACCGACAGGATTACCTAAACTGGTCCGCTGCTTAAAGCCACGCTCGCCAATAGCGGTTGCAAAGAATGGTGCCCATAAACGATGAACATCCTGATCGATGTATGAACCATCGGTTGAAGCAAAGTATTTTTGTTCATTTACTAAGAAAAGCACTGAAGTGATGAAGTTAGCGCCGTTTTTCATTGCCGCATCGTTTACAGATAGCAACAAATCTACTTTTTCTTTAATCGGCACTTCCATCGCATTCTTCTTAATGGGCGTTTTCCAACTTACGTCACCAACGCCTTTAACCGGTGCAAGCTTTACTGGCTCAGTTTGGAATTTAGAGTTTGCTTTAGCAACTGCCACTGCACGTTCAGCAGTTTTAGCAATACTATCTGGCGTCATGTTTGAGGTGGAGGCGAATCCCCAAGTGCCATTCGCGATAACGCGAATACCAATACCTGCAGATTCAGTATTAACAATGTTGTCCACGCGATTTTCATTCGTCGTTACGAACTGATTTAAATAACGACCAATACGGGCATCGGCATATGAAGCGCCTTTTGCTTTTGCTGCGTTCAGTGCGATGTCAGCTAGTTTCTTCTTATAAGCCACATCCATCGGTTTATCGAGTAACTGATCGGCACTCACGGCAATACCTGAAACGGGCAGCATGAGAGCGCCCATCCCAGCGGCACCGCCGAGCTTAATAAAATCGCGTCTTTCCATTTCTCTTCCTCTGTTTTGTACTTGTTGTGCTTTTTTTGTAATCAATGTGGTATCACAGCAGTCTGAGAAATACGAGTAGTCCTAGTTGAACCGCTGTTCTCACACGTCGAATGCCTGCCAATACAGACTGAATGCTGTTGATAAGCATCCAGTATAGGGGATGAATAAAAATCCGCTCAATGCTTAGCCAATTTTTTTCTGAGATGAATTCGTAACAAAGCGTTACAAACGATTAATTTGTCGAAAATTCTCTTAAATGTTCAAGCTCTTGCTGGCGCACAGATTCTCCAATGTCAGCACCTTTCTTTCCCGCCTGTATCGCATGTTGTGCTGCAACACTCTTATCAAACGCCTTCAGTATCAAAGCCATCTTTCGGGCCAAATCAGCCTGCGTATATTGCTCGTCAGGTAGTGATACTTCACCGCTTTGAGCATCACATTCACACGCTAATAGAAACTGTTCGAATCTCTCGGGTTGGCGCACAGCGTCGAGTTTTTCTGCTAATAGTTCATATATGGTTTCAATAGACAACGTATTGATCATGTGAACGGCGCGGTGATATGTAGCGGTTAATATTGCCAACTCTCGAAACTTATTTGGCACGCGCCATCTGTCACAAAAATGCTGAATGATACTTGCCCCATCGGTTTCGTACAGAGCTCCTTCATTCGTATCGCGCGCACCGTTAACTTTTCCCACATCATGCATCAATACAGCAAAACACGTCATACTGCCTAGATTCTTAGCCGCGCTTAACTGCATGGCCGTCATCGTATGCGAGAATACATCCTGCTCTAAACTTAGGGGTTGCTGTACTGTCTTTAAGTTGTCAATTTCTGGGAAAATATAAAGCCCAGCTAAGGTTTCAAAATAGAGTTGTGGAAATGGCTCCGACAATGCCTTTTCGGTTTCCTTCCACACGCGTTCAGCAACGAGGTGAGTGAGCTCTCCATCAGTGAACATTTTGTGAATAAGTGCTTTAGTGCTTGGATGAATTGTCCAATCGGGACCAAATCGAGCATAAAAGCGTGCGATGCGCAGCACTCTTACAGGATCTTCAATAAAAGCCTGTGTGGTATGGCGCAGCACTTTGTTTTCAACATCTGTTTTTCCGCCGAAAGGATCAACCAGCTCCCCAGCTTCATTGATCGCCATGGCATTAATTGTCAGATCCCGCCGCGCTAAATCTTGCTCTAATGTCACGTTGGCGCTGGCATCTACGACAAAGCCTTTATAGCCTCGCCCCTGCTTTCTTTCCGTACGCGCAAGCGCGTACTCTTGCCTAGTCTTGGGGTGTATAAATACAGGGAAATCAGCCCCCACAGCCTGAAAGCCAATAGACTCCATAAATTCAGGTGTTTTGCCCACCACGACAAAGTCTTCATCCTGCGCGGGAACACCTAATAATCGGTCGCGAACTGCACCACCAACCAAATATACATTGTCCAATTTGTTCTCTGACATGATGTTTCTAGCGCTTACTTGTTTTTTATCATCTTATGCAACTACACAGTGACAATCCAATAGAGATTACAAACCGCGTCCCACATTCCGTTTAACTTTACAACTGTTCGATAATCAACCAAACAGTTGTCAGCATTTTTTACGCTATCTCAAAATGAGATCATCAACTTTTGTTAGGTAGTTGTTTTCGCGTACTTTTTTAATGAGGCGCAGTTTTTGCTTCTTCGGGCGGCACTTTCATGGAAAGTATTAATAATAAAAATGTAACACAACAGTAGTAAAAAGGCGGCGATTGACCGACTTAATACCCTCAAGGAGTTTATATGAAATTGGCACATACGGCCTGGCTAGCGCTATTCAGCTCGTCAGCTGTGCTCGCAACGGACGTTTTCATTAACGAAATTCACTACGATAACGCTGGTGGTGATGTTTCGGAAGGCATTGAAATAGCAGGACCTGCGGGAACAGACTTAAGCGGAATGACGCTTGCGCTCTACAATGGTTCAAGCTCACAACGAAATGTTTACAACACCATTGATCTAGCCGGTGTAATCCCAAATCAACAGGATGGGTTTGGTACCGTTGCCTTTATGGTTGCGGGTATTCAAAACGGTGCTCCTGATGCGATCGCGTTAGTCGATAACATGGGTAATGTTACTCAATTTTTAAGTTACGAAGGCAGTTTTATTGCTGCTAGCGGCCCTGCAGAGGGCATGACCAGCACTGACATTGGTGTTGCAGAAACCAGTTCTACCCCTGTCGGTCACAGCCTGCAGTTAGTCGGTACCGGAAGTACTTATGTAGACTTCACTTGGCAAGCTCCTAGTGAGAGTTCATTTGATGCCGTTAACACTGACCAAATATTTGGTGGTGGCGGCCCTGCAGTAGACAGTGCTCCAGTTGTGATCAGCACAACACCAGGAGACAATACCGGTGCTGTAGCCGTCGACGCCAATATTGAAATCAGTTTCAGTGAATCAGTTAACGTGCAAGGTAACTGGTTTAGCATTAGCTGTTCTGTAAGCGGCATTCATAGCGCTGCTGTAGAAGGCGGTCCTCAGCACTTCACTCTTGATGTAGACGGTGAATTTGTTACTAATGAAGTGTGCGATGTCACTGTTGTCGCCGCATTGGTTAACGACCTTGATTTAAATGACGGCCCTGACTTTATGGAAAGCGACTTCTCTTTCCGTTTTGGTACGCAGGTTGATTCTCCTGTTGTTATCAATGAAGTTGATGCCGATACCGCAGGTTCAGATACGTTAGAGTTTATTGAGCTATATGATGGTGGCGTAGGTAATACACCATTGGATGGACTTGTGGTTGTGTTATTTAACGGTTCTGACGACCGTTCATACAATGACGCATTCGATTTAGATGGCTATACCACGAATGAAGAAGGTTTCTTCGTTTTGGGTAACGAAGCAGTCTCTCCAGCACCAAGCATTATCATTAACAATAACGCGTTGCAAAATGGTGCCGACGCGGTTGCAATCTATGCGGGTCACGCTTCAGATTTCACCAATGATACGCCTGTTACTGGTATAAGCTTGGTTGATGCATTGGTGTATGACACCAGTGATTCAGATGATGCAGGCCTGATTGATGTACTAACCCCGAACCAGCCTCAACAAAACGAAAATGGCGCGAGCAATAAAGACTATCATGCAAACGCGCGTGTACCTGATGGCGGTGCTGCGTTAGATACATCATCGTATTTACAACAATCGCCAACTCCGGGCGCAAGCAATGTTGCAACGGCTGAAATCTTCGATATTCAAAGTGCAGGCATGACGTCTCCTTTTGAAGGTCAATTTGTAAAGTCATTCGGTAATATCGTTACCGCACTTGATAGCAATGGTTTCTTCATGCAGACACCGACTTCTCGTAGCGATAATAACGACGAAACCTCTGACGGTATCTTCGTATTCACGGGCTCTGCGCCAAGCGTAGCGGTGGGTGATGAAGTGGATGTAGTAGGTCAAATTATTGAATACTTCGACTTCACTGAGTTCAGTAATGGCACTCAAGTAACCGTTAAAAGTAATGGCAATGCACTTCCGCCAGTTGTGCAGTTTGACGAAAACACACCATCAAAATTACAGCCTCAACCTGAAAACGAGTTAGAGCGCTTTGAAGGTATGATAGTGACGTTTGAAGGTATTGCTTCAGCCGCAACGGACCGTTTTGGCGATACAGCAGTAGTAGCAGGACAAACACGTGCTTTCCGTGAGCCTGGTATTGCCTATCCTGGTATTGCTGGTCTTCCTGTATGGGATGGAAACCCTGAAATCTTCGAGATCAACCCTGACGGCTTGCTTCTTGAAAATACTAGCTTATTTGCTGGTCAGACAGTCTCTGCAACAGGTCCACTGGGCTTCTCATTTGGTGATTACCAAGTATGGCCTACTGAGATGACTATCGGCGAAGAACCGAACTTACTAGCGAAATTGCGTGATAAAGAAGTCGGTGAAATGACGGTTGGTTCTTTGAATATGTATCGTCCTTCTCAAATCGCAAACGTTTATGAAGAGCGCTTAAGTAAGATCTCTCAATTCGTTCGTAACGTGATGAATGCACCAGACATTCTGGCGGTTAGTGAAGTAGAAAGCATCGATGTGCTTGAAACCATTGCGGCGCAAATCAATGCTGACGATGCAAGCATCAATTACTCGGCGTACCTAGAAGAAGGTAATGATATCGGTGGTATCGATGTTGGTTTCTTAGTGCGTCAAAGCGTAGAAATGGATGCCGTTGTTCAATATGGTAAAGACACTATCTTTGATTACGACAACAGCCTATTGAATGATCGTCCACCACTACTGTTCAAAGGGCGCGTTGTCGCGAACGGCAGTGACTTCCCTATTCATGTGTTAGTTGTCCACAATCGCTCACTTAGCAGTGTTGATACCAGCGACCGCGTGCGTAACAAGCGCTTGGCGCAGGCAGATTTTGTTGCCAATATCGTTCAAGATATTCAATCTGATAATCCTAGCGTTAACCTAGTGGTTACCGGTGACTTTAACGCGTATCAGTTTACTGACGGCTACGTAGATGTATTGGGTCACATTGCGGGTACTGCAGTAGCTTCAGACAACTTGTTATGGCAACCAAGTCCAGTAACACCTGTTCTGACTAACCAAGTGAATAACCTTGCTGCTACTCAGCAGTATTCTTTCGTGTTTGGTGGCAGTGCTCAAGTATTAGACCATGCCTTAACAACAGCAAATCTATCGACTTTAGTAACTGATTTTGCGTACGCTCGTGGCAACTCAGATGCGCCTGCTGGTTTAGTTAATGACGATAGTAATGCGTTACGTGCATCAGACCACGATGGTCTTGTTATGTATGTGAAGATGGACTCAGATAACGATACTATTGCTGATTCACTGGACATGTGCCCTGCAACTTCAGTTCCTGAAACTGCTCCAAGCAAAGGCTTGAAGCCGAATCATTTCGCTCTAATGGATGGAGACATTTGGTTCGACACAACAGGCAAAGTTAAAGAAAGCTTTAGTCTAGTTGATACAGCAGGCTGTTCATGCGAACAGATCGTAGAAGAGCTAGGTTTAGGCAAAGGCCATCTTAAACATGGCTGTAATACAGGTATCATGAATAATTGGATTAGCGCTGTAGCTAAACCATAATAGGTATCGAATGAAAAGCGCAGCATTAGCTGCGCTTTTTTTGTATCTGCGAGTTCAGTCTTGAGGTATCGGTATAGGAAGACCTCAATCCTCTGCTCCGCTCTGCTCTGCTGCGCAAGTTACACATACAGCGACTGGTTTAACACAATACGCCTGCAAAAAGATAACGATGATATTGGTAGGCTAAATAGCCGTGGGTAGAGTGTAAAAGTGTTTGAACGTTTGGCTACAGAGAAGTGTTTAAGTGTTTAAGTGTTTAAGTGTTTAAGTGTTTAAGTGTTTAAGTGTTTAAGTGTTTAAAACAATAGTCTTCACTGAACAATGTGCACGCAAGGTTTTTATTTCACCGTTCAATTAGCAATCGGCAAAATCAAATCAAACTATGCATTTTGGTTTCTTACTTACGTGCCCCATCTGCGGCGATCATACCAAGCGTAAAGACCACTATCACAATAGTCACAGATATATTAATCGCTGGAATTGACGCGCGATAAAACTCTCCCAGCATATCCGTCTCTATCACGATGCGATCGACGTAACGAAATAGTTGGATCCAAGCCATCCCTAAAAAACTGAAAGCCAAAATTTTAGACGTAAAATCAAACTTAAGATTTTGGAAGTGTGCAATTAAAGCGACAATGGCAACAAAAACCATATCTGAAATTGCAAAACCGATGTACCAAAGGTTTCTGACCATCTCTTTATTCGTCGGTTCTATCGCTAATTCTAACAAATAACGCTCGAATAAAAATTGGCTGGGTGTTAACAGTAATATTCCAACGCATAGAGACACGAAGGTATCCACACGTCGGAAGTTCAATATGTAGGCCAAACATGCCATTAACTGCATATATAGCCCAAATTGTTGAATGAAGTCTTGTACAGTAGCTAAATTCATCTATTACTGAGGTGGTTCTTTGCCTCCACCGTTCCCCATACCATCTGTGCCTTCATCGCAGGTATCGGGGAAAAGCTTACAAACGTCCACAAACTCCTTTGAATCCTTGTTAACAACCGTCTGTGGTGTAGTTACCACAGCGTGAGAAACCCCAGCCACAACAGCCAACGCAGCAAATACCATTAGTTTATTAGTTTTCATAAATTCTCCTTTGAGCTCATCTTCATTGATGCGCTCATAAACCATACAGAATTTATGCCACTAAAACAGAATGCCTAATCGCAGCTAGGTATGAATAACTCTCTTGACTATAGACTGATATTTAATAATTTCAATAAGTTAGTCATAATTTTGACGTTCTCCCAAGCTCACCGCTCAGCTATTGTCCATTTAGGCTTATTTTTGTACCGCTACAGCTCAATCGGCAAAAGTCTGCAATGTAATGCGATATGCTCATGCCTAATTAACAACCTGTTTACATAGGTAGGTCTATTCGATGTCAATTCAGTCTGTCTTTATTCGGGTATTACCACTATCTGTATTGAGTGCAATTTTTCTGGTCGCGTGTGGAGGCTCTGGAGATAACCCAACCACTTCAGTGCCTCCTCCCGCTTCCCCACAACCGACAAATCCACCGGCGCCGTTGGTGTCTTATACCGTAACTGAGATTCAGCAGACCTCTAGTCCGCTGCCTATTGGTGGTTGCTTGCAGTCATCTTCAGAAAACGTAATGGCATTTAATGACGTGTCCAACGCTGCGGGCTTATGCTACTCAGTCGATTTATCCGCACAAGACAGTATTCCAGCGAGGGTGGCTGGCGGCATTGCAGTCAATGATATTGATAATGATGGTTTATTGGATTTATACGTCACCCACGGACGAAATCAAAAGGGAAAACTCCTTGCACAGCAAGATACTCTCAATTTCCTAGATATTACAATTGATGCGGGGATCAGCGTATTGGAGACTGACCATTCATCTGTATTTGTGGATATAGACCATGACGGTGACCAAGATCTTATCAGCTATTTAGAGGCAAGCCCTTATATACAAATATTTGCCAATCAAGGAGGGCAACGCTTCAACGATATAAGTCATTTAGTCGATTTAACGTTAAGTAAAGTCGCTTATAGCACAGCTGTTAGCGATATAGACCTCGACAATGATTTAGATATTTTCATCACCCATTGGGACCCAGAAAATGAACAGCACCGCTGGGAGTTTTTATGGCGTCAGGAAAGCCCAGGAGTCTATAAAGATGTAAGCGATACCCTGGAACTTGAGCCCTTCAATAAGCTCGCCGATGGTGAAAGTGGCGATGAATTTTCATTTACGCCAGCTTTTGCTGATATTAATGACGATAAGTATCCTGACCTTTTAATCGCCGCTGACTGGGGTACAAGTCAATACCTGGTGAATCAGTCAGGTGAAGCGTTTAAAGATGAAACCATTCCTGTTGTTGTTTCCGATAGAGCGGGTATGGGCGCTGCTGTGGCCGATTATGACAACGATGGAGATTTAGATTGGTTTGTATCTGCAATCGGTGACACTCGAGAAGAGTTCCTTACTATAGGCCTGTTTGATGGCAACCGCTTGTATCAAAATGATGGCAATGGAAACTTCCTTAATATGACAGACTACGCTGGTGTGCGTCAGGGATATTGGGCTTGGGGCAGTTGTTTTGCAGATTTTAATAACGATGGCTTTGCCGATTTACTGGTCGTTAACGGTTATAACGGTTGGACCGAAGAACAACAACAAAGCGGCAATTTTGATCACTTTGAAAATACTCGAGCATTACTGTACATCAATCAACACGACGGAACATTCAGTGAGCAAGGTGAAGAGCTAGGTATAAACCATACTGACATGGGGCGTGGCCTAGTCTGTTATGACTATGACCGTGATGGTGATATCGATGCACTGATTGCTAATAGCGGGTTATCACCAACACTCTACCGCAATGATTCTTTTGCTGATGGCAACAACTTTATTAATATTCAATTAAGTGGGCTAAGAGCTAATTCTCAATCTGTCGGGGCTCGTATATATATTACTGCTGGAGAATTGAATTTAATGCAGGAGCTTCAGTTGGGAGGGCAATATGTGTCTCAAGCCCCCGTCGAAGCGCATTTTGGCATTGCTAATGCGAACTCTATTGAAGAAATTCGCATTCAATGGCCGGGCTTAGACGTTGAAGACACAGTATTAAACGATATACCGGCCAATCGCTTCGTGACTATCGAACACCCAGATAAATAGAACAATTAATCATTGCTGAAATATTGTTGGGCAAACGCAAAGGCTTCTCGCCCTATTGCTTCTCCAATTTCACGGCCTGGGATATCGTCTGCGGGCGGGTGTATCCCCCCCCAGATACGTGACAAGCTGCATTGGTCGGCCGCATCTCTATACGTTGCCCATTGCAGTACTACAGGCACACTCGGCCCCTTCTCAAACACTAGAAAATCATTCGCGGGTGCTACAAAGTCACTCATTCCACCAGGAAAATATGGACTTCCAGTCATCAGAGTCAGTAACTCGGCTGCCGCTCTTGAATAAGTAGAGTGGCCAGACACATATCCTGCAAAAGGTGGCGTCACAAACGTGGGCCTCTGATATGGCCACCAATTTTCGGCTAAGACCCAGCCTACACCCGCAGTATCTTCATTGGGATCGTTTATGTAATCAGGTCCTTTCCATGCGTATAGCTTTAATTTGCCGACATGCTCCTGCCCCGCTCCGGCTAGCGGATCATTAGCTTCTACAACCTCTATAAAGCCGGTCAACAGTGGAAGCCCTAGAGGATGATAAGATGGTCCGTCAGGATCAGTACTTTGTCCTTTATCAGCCATAGCTCGTATTGCAGAAACGGGCCGAATATAGTCGTAACGCCCCTTTATCCCCCATGCAGAAATTGCCACATCGTGCATAGTGCCACCTAAAGAAAAGTACGTCTTAATATCCCACTCTAAGTTTCCCAGTACACTCCCAGAGCCGCCCCAGCGCTTTTCCAACATTGGATGGTCACTAATTTCATTCATGATCACAAACCAGTGCCCCGGTGGTGTTTCAGAGTCGGGGCCATCCGCCCAAAACTCGGCAAGTACTCGCGTGTAGTCACCGCGCGGCACCCACTGCTCTTCGTAGGGTTCACCCGTAACTGGGTTTTCGGCGTAACCAATACTGGCATCGCCGCCTTCCATTTGTTTATAAAAGCTCAGGTATTCCTCAAAACTCTGTGGGAAGGATTGAATATTGCCAATACGATTGGGGGATATATCCCACATCACGTCATCTTGGGTACTTAAATGAGAAGACCAAATCCCCACTAACGCAAATCCCCATTGATATTCTTCACTTCTATCTGAACCGAGCAACGGAGGATTACCAGGATCATGATATACCTGATAATCATAGCCATCACGCTCAAACGTATTTCTATCGTTGATTGACAGCGAAAATGGCACCACTTGCCCCCATTCAGGGCTCAAAAATTCAGGTGCATCCTCAGTTCGATTACCCGCTTGGTCGATAAACCCCTGAATGACTAACGGTTGCCAGCGGTTCAGATCTTGAATTGTGGGGTTACCCTGAGTACTGCTATCAAGCACTAATGGTGGATTGATCGGTTGGTAATACTGATTCTCATAGAACCCCGCTTCATTTGCGCCGTCTTGCAAACCAAATGAGATATAACAATCGGCAATCGCATTGCCCAGCGCAGCTGCATTTCCTGCTGAATAATCTAAGCTCTCATCAGACGCGTCATACCCCAGTTCCTGCATCAGAGCATCAATATGTGCATAAATGAACCCTACACCTGGAGAGTATTTAAAACGGTGTTTAATCAGCCTGTATGCTGCAAAGCTAATTGCTTTTTCTTGCTCCGGTAAGCGGTCATTTGGCACCAACACAGTGTCAGAAGTGCAAGTAAATCCAGAAACATTAGCGCCGAATAAGTATTGTTGGACATTTGCATCGTAACTTGCCCATGCGTCATACATAGAAGCCGAAATATGAAATAGATTGCGCGCATGTACAGTAGGTCTAGCAAAATCATTTCGGATTGCAAAGAGAAGCGCCTCGTTCCACATTCGAGCCACAGAATGGCCTGCTCTTTCAGGTGTAATGGATTCTACAGGCGGTTGTTGTGGCGCGGGTGCAGGCGATTCAGAGGTTTGTTCACCTCCACATCCTAATATTAAAACGGCGAAACAAACAGTAAAGCCAAAACGGTATGAAGGAAGGAGCCTCATCTTGAACTACCTGACAATAATCATGTGGGCATTCAATGCCAGCATGAGATTTACACTTGATTAACATATTAAATGCAATCCCTTGGTAGTTATAGGCTACATATTCCCTTTCAGCGCGGCCTGAGACCACTTTAGCGTTTAAAAAAAACGACAGCCTAAGCTGTCGTTTTAAATTCTCTTTTAGTCTTGAGAAAGCGTATCAAGTTATTGAACTTTGGCTTTCCCGCTCATTTGTCCAGAAACAACGTTCTCAACGAAGAAACGAGCTTTCTCACCGACCAATGCTGATACTTCAGATGCTTGTGCGTTATCAGTAGCATTGCTCTCAGGTGCCATAGCCTCTGGAATAGACGTTGATGGGAAAGCACCTGAAACAGCTGCATCTACCCAGCCAGCATGATAGGAAACACGCGTATCTCCTGACATTTCTCCAAATGAGCTATCTAACCCACAAGTGAAGTCTGTTCCGTTAGAAATACTGTCACAACCGTGCGTAAATCCAAATGAATGAACACCTGCAATCTTACCATTGATGAAGCCAGGACCACCTGAATCACCCGGCGCTACGCCTGTTTCAAGCGCGCCGTACCCTTTAAAGTCAGGATGGCTACCATCTTTTTTCGACATACACTTGCCGTCACGCGCTTGACCGGGATTTGTGCCATTTTCATTACCGCACACAAATACCGATGAGAACCACCATTCCATTGCATTGTGCTTACGACCGCCACTGTCAAAATCATGCAATAACTGATCTTCAATGCCTGTACCCAAGAAAGGCTCTAACACTTCTTCATATTGATTTAAACCCGTTCTAGCGTAGAAGAAATCCGCATCACCGGTTGCGCCTTTATTACCCTTACCTGAGCGGCCGTGACCATAGTGGCGAGTTTCCGAACCAAACTCATCTGGCGTTCTGTATAGCTCATAGGTTTCGATCTCATCCGGTAAAGGCTCCGCCAATTCAACAACGGCAATATCACCGTGAGCAAAAGCGCCTAAGTATGGGTTCAACGCGTCATACCAAGGGTGAACAGCGAATGAACTTGCGTCTAAAATCATTGGTGAATCTAAGCCTGCGGTAAGTACAAAACGAAGACGCGTTAACGATGATCCAGCGTTACGCACACAATGCGCCGCAGTTAAGATGTGTGTTTTACTGATCGCGCTTGCAGTACAGATAAAACCACCACCGTCACTGAATTGAATAAAAATAGAACCAACACCATTGCGGAGGTTGTCACCCGCATTCGCATATAACGGATCATCCGGTGCACCTACTGTCACTAAGTTTGGGGCACTTTCGATACCATCTAAGATTTCTGTTGCTGATAGGTTTAAGCTGACGGCACTGGCCACAGTCGTCATCAGTAGAGACTTGAATAACTTCTTCATGTTACTTCCTTATTCCACATTTCATGCGTTGTGAAATGCTGTTGTTTATTGTTTTATGTGGTTGTAATTCATACAACACCAAAAATAATATACCCAGAAGGATTGAATAGCAAAGACCAAAATCCGAATAAAAAACAACCAATTTAAAAGTTTAACGAAATTCATACAGTTACGAAGATCAGTGTCGGAATTTTTTACATTTAATAAAGGTTAAACCGCATCTCTGAGTAACGCTGGATGTAATAACATCGCGGAAACAATACAAATTTTATCTCCTACGCCCTTCAAGACTGTACTATCCTGATATCCTGAGTTGCGAAATAGATCTACAAGGAATCAATATGAAGGTATTAGGCAAAGGATGGATGATCGGTTTAGCGTTGCTCACAACGCATTACGCACACGCAATAGAAAAAATCTTAATTGAATTTGATAGCGATACACTCGCTGTCGCTAATTCTGTCGAATTATCTCGTTCGACGTTATTTAGTGATTTAATCAATCAACAACAGTTCTCTCCTAGCCAACCTTTAGAACTGTCTATTAATGGCGACTTTCATTCTCTGCAAGTCGCGGAAAATAGTAAGCCCGACAAAGGGTTTTATAGACTAGAGATGATATCACCAGCGACAGGTATGCTGCACAACGTCGGGCATATTGTTTCAACTGATAGTACAACACTAACGGTGATTAAATTACCCAATCAACCCAAATTGGAAATTGTCGAGCGAAATGGGCAAACCACTGTACGAAAAGCCATTGAATTACAATCGGACCCATTGGAAATTCCTAAAGCGTCAATCAAAGCTTTGCCTGAACCAATAAACCTTAAACATATTGTTAATCCAAATGATATCACGGGCGGAAACCAAACAACGACTGTGGGCAGCATGAATGAGCCTGAATCCCACGGCTCTCTGGATGTATTACTGATATATGACCCGAGGATTTTAGGAGCATATGTCAATGAAGACAATGTCTCTAGTTATGATTTACTTGCCCGCATAGCATCTGCTGATGCCCTTATAAACTCGGTTTTTGAACGTTCATCTGTGGGAGTAACCCATAACATTGTTGGCATATTGCCGGTCAGTGACGCGCCCTCTGAAGGTTTCCCGACCGAGGATTCATCTAGCATTTTAAGTTGGATGTGGAGTAGCGAGAAAATTAAACGCCTAAAAGACAGATATAAAGCTGACATGGTCCATTTTATTGGCGCACAAGATACACAGGTATGTGGCAGAGCCTATTACGGTAACACCATCTCATCCACCAACCAATATGACTTCACTAGTTTCAATGCTCTCGCAGGATATTCACGCTTAGTTTGCTTAGGCAACGGTACCTATGCTCACGAAGTCGGCCATAATTTGGGGCTGCGCCATGACAGGCTCACACTATCAGGCGGTAGCATTGGTGGCGGTTCTCAAATAGATTTTCACATCCCCTATGGCTACATAGAGCCTGAAGGAGACTTCTATACCACCATGGCCTATGGCAGCAGTTGCAGAGAAATAGGTGATAGTGTGAACTGTTCGGATGAAGCCGTTTATTCAAGCCCAGACATATTATTCAATGAAACGCCGATGGGTAAAAGTGATGCTGAACAAGACGCCGCAGATGGTAGTCGTTCAACACGCATGACTGCCGTTGCCACTGCTCGACTAGATTCCTATAGCAGAATGCAATCCTTGACTCAGATTGTCGCTCAAAATGGCGAATTCACATTAAGTTGGCCCACGGTAGAAGGTGCAACAGACTACCGAATTCTATCCTACAATTGCACGTTTTATAATTATACCTCGCGAGGTCAATTTGAGAACTCACTAGCGACAGCCAACAATCAGCTTACCTTTGACAGATTCAGTGAGTATGCTGACAACACCTGTGTTTTCGCGCGCTTTGTAGACGAAAGCGGCACACCGAGTTACGCACTAGTAGGAGAAACAAGCCTCAATTACCAATCAGATGGCACTAATAGTGACTATTTGTACCCAGACACCACGATACTCAACCTCTTCAACCCTAACGACCAGCAAAGCATCACGCTTACGCTGTCTAACCCCAACACTGACAACAGTGATATCAAGTTAGCCATAGCGCTTACTGAAAATGGTGGCACAGCAGACATTGTCGATGCTATTAGCGAAGCTGACACATGGTTTGATTATCAAGTAACGGGGAGTGGTGAAGAGCGTAATATAGACATAACGTTAAAAGAAAATGTTGACGTTATATCCAGTCTTTTGAGCGATACTGACCAACGCAACCCATTTGACTTGCCCATCCGAATCGTTAACACGGCTTTTGAAAACTATGACGTTTTCAACACTATCTACTTAGATCCCCAAGGAGAACTGCCTGAGCTCTTAACCTACTATTTCAGTAATTCACCTTTCTTAATTGAATTAGAATCAGTAAGTGGCGAATTTGTCGTGATGGGACTGAGTGAATCGGACAATGTCACGGTTACCCAAGCGTCTACACCACAAATGACTGACTTTGAGTATGCTCAATCGTTTGCCCAAACCGACTTTGGCAATCAAACGACCATTCAGTTTTCAGGTAAAGCCCCCATCGTCGAAGGTGTCACGCCGTTAATGTTACAGATAGAGGTTACTGATTCAGGCTATTTACCTCAACTACTGGAATATTCTGTAGTACCTGAGGTCATCCCTCCAGCCATTGAAAATATTACTGGCAAAACCGTTATTATTGGTGATGACGCCCACATAGTCATAACGGTTAGCGATAGAGATCAAAATATCAATTGGGCAACGCCCACACTAGAGATTATTGTTGGAACAACGCAGCAAGGCGACGATATCATCGAAGTGTATGGCGCAGCCAGTTTTGATGTAACGGCCAGTACCGCAACATTTACTATTCCAGGTTTAGAGATTGGAGAATACCCCATAACCATTTCGGTATTCGATGAAGAGGGTAATTCAGTAACTGAAACCGACACCCTTGTCGTCCAAGAAAATCAGGCCCCCCTAATAAGCGAAATCAGTGTTTCTCCTGAAGACATCGTTGAAACCCGTATTTTCTCGCTCAGTGCAGAGGTCACAGATCCGGAAGACGAAGCGCTTACCCTGCAGTGGAGCACTTCAAATGGCAGTGACGTAGAAATTGTCACGCCCAATAGTGCTTCCACACAAGTGAATGGTCTTAGCCCTGGCAGCTATGAGTTTGAACTGACCGCGACAGATCCCCGAGGCGCTTCAACGACACAGTCAGTCAATGTCGTTGTAAATCAAAACCAAGCACCGGTTGTCTCTACCAGTGTTAACCCAAGCGCGCCTACAACGTCACAATCGATCACGCTGCGCGCCAATGCGACTGATAACGATGGAGAAATTGTTGAACTGGAATGGAGTCAAACCAGTGGCGCATCAGTTTCAATTCCGGACAATACACAAGCCAGTATCACGCTTGGCACTCTGGCAGCAGGAAGCTATACATTCAGTGTTGCCGTAACGGATGATCTTGGCGCGGTAACAACCAGTAGTCTCACTTTTAGCGTTATTACTCCGCCTCCTCCTGGTAGTAACTCTGGGGACAGCAGTGGCGGCAGCTCAACACATTTGATGTTATTAGCTTTAAGCATGATAGTGTATTGTCGCAGACGGCTCATAGCATTATAGGTAGCTGATTACAAGGGCTGAGCAACAAAGTTGCCCAGTTCTTGCGCTTGCTGCTTACGAGTATTGTTAACCGCCTAATTAATTTCACAGGCGTCTAAAATATCTTCTATTATTGTGATGCAACAAAACAAAAATGTGCTCCAAAACGCAGCAACAAGCGTATTAACATTAACCATAACAATTCGCGAGTGATAGCACGAAGCGGTCATCGCCAGTGATATTCGTCGGAAGTAAACACGTGAATGCAAAAGCTGATAAATCTGAAAATGAGCGCCTTAAGACACTTCAATCGTTGAATGTGCTGGATACTCCTACGGAAGAGCGCTTTGACCGTATTACCAAATTAGCCAGTAGACTGATCAATGTGCCGACCGTACTTATCAGTTTGATAGACGCAGAGCGACAATGGTTTAAATCCAGGGTTGGAATGAATGTCGATGAAACCGAGCGTGACATTTCATTTTGCGCGCATGCCATTCAACAAGACGGTACCATGGTCGTTAACAACGCAAGCTTAGACGCTCGCTTTCAAGAAAATCCACTGGTCACTGGTGAGCCCAATATTCGATTTTATGCTGGGCACCCTCTCGTTCATCCGAATGGCAGCAAACTGGGTACACTGTGTATTATTGATAAACGTGAAAGAACGTTAACCGTTGAAGAGCATGCATGCTTATCTGATTTAGCAAGCATCGTTGAACTCGAACTATTAGAGGGAAACGCATCCTCCATTGATGACGAAACGAACTTATCTTCAAAAGAAGGATTTTTGGAATTAGGTGGCTTGGCCCTCAAATTTGCGCAGCATAAAAACATACCGGCTACTGTGTTATTTTTGCATTTAGGTGGCGACCTCGACCCACAATCCACACCATCAGCCTATAAAACCGCCGTCAGAACGGTCGGACACTCGTTTAAAATGAATCTTCGTAGTTCAGATATTGTCGGTCGCTATTCAAATTTAGGTTTTGTCGCACTGTTCACCAATATGAATGAAAAGAGTGTACGAGATATTGCACAGCGTATTGTGGAAAACATAGAGCAGTTGTTGTCTGCAGCCGGCTTACTAAAGCATATTGAATTACTTGTAGGAATAGCGTCGAGTCAGCAAGAAGAAGATATCAACGAGTTGGTATTAAAGGCGTTTGCCCATTTAAATAGTGATACGTAATACCCAAACGATTACTTTTGATATTTTTGTAAAATGTTTAACCACTCTTCATCAGATGCTATAGACGTCATAATGCTATTGAGATCAGAATGCAAAGCAGCCTCCGATTGCAGTACAAAAGCCCTTCTCATAAAACTATCATGTGGATTTTCTGACAAGTGAAAGTCCTGTTTAATGGCATCTATACTTTGTAGATAGGCGTAAAAGGACGCGCTGACGATACCGAAGTCGGCTCTTTTTTTAGCAACCAGTTCAAGTACCTGCTTTTCTCCTATTGTATTTATTCTGTCTAAATAGCGTTCTGCTACCGCCTCATTAATACCAACGTAATAAAAGCCATCAACCGCCGCTACACTTTTCCCGTTGTAGGCATCCTGACCATTATATTCAAACGGGGTTGACGGCAATGAGACAAACTCGTCGCGATCATGATAAATGCCTGGAAGCCACAAGAATCGAGATTCTTCTGGATCATTGAACCATAGAGGATTAACACCAACCACGATCCCGTCAAGTCGCTTTGACTCAATTAGCCTGTCTAAACTTTTTCGCGGCACGTACTCGGTAATATATTGTCGCTTGGGATCTTTACTACTGAGGTATTCTGCTAAATCAAAGTAAAGGCCGGTTTTCAAGTTCAAATCAACAATAAACGGAGGCTTATTGTGATACGTGTAGATATACCGAGTTTCAGTATCCGTATCTTGTGCATATGCATTGGCCACAAAGCATACGCCCAAAATAAAGACTAATGTTTTGAGAACGTGGATAACGTATTCGCTTTTAATTTCCTGTACTTTCATTGTTTGTACTAAATATCCATGATGAGCTCAAGCCCGAGTTTATTTCAGTTCGTTTTAACCACTTTGTGGTCAATGCAAGATTTGACCAAAAGACTCGGTGCAGCCTTCATTTAAATAAACCACAATAGGTGTTTTCAACAAATAAGTCTCTGAAAAATCTAGTTGTTTTTTATTCTCTAATTCCATATTGGAAAACGTAAGATCGTCACTAAGGGCCATATCTACTCTGTTCAGCAACACCATTTGAATGGCTGATGCAATAGACTCTACAAAAACAACCGTAATACCAGCGTCTGTAAATTGCTGTATAAACGGTGAATCAACTCTGGTTCTCAAAGTTGCTAGGATCCCGCCCTCAAGTTCATCTAAACTTTCCCAGGCAAACTCGTGGTCAGTAGCTTTACGCACTAGCCCTAAACGCACGTCACTGTCAGACAGCACAATCGACCGCACATTATCGTTATTTGATACAGGGTAAAAGCTCGCACACCAATTTCCTTCGTGAACCAATTTTGCGGCGCGAGCAGGCGGAACAAATAGAGGCCTCCATTTTATGCTAGCGTCGCTCGTCTTTTGTTGTAACAATTGAAATGCGAGCCCACCATCTTCTCTTTGTAATGTTGTAAACGGTGGATACTCTATTGAAATGACATCTATACCCTTCTGTCCGTGAACCGGCACGGCCATACAGCTTACGATAATCAATATACTAAATAGGGCTGCTTTTCTCATGAATAGAGTTCGTTAAAAAACCGTAGCAATAAGTTTAGCAGAAGGAGTCCAATACATTTGCATAATACGATAGCCACTAAGGCAAACAATGATTATGGTGCTTTAAGCACTATTCAAACAGCGCCCTTTTCTCTTCCACTCGTTGTAAGTAGTCCCCTGACTCCAAATATTCAGGTGAATCTAAAAGAGACTTTTTCGCCGAAAGTTGCAGTATTACTGCCTTTTTGCTCTTCATATAGCCAGCAGCAACGGCTCCTAATCGAACAAAATCAACATAACTAATCGCATCATTTTGCACATGTAGGTTTCGCCAAGATTCGGCTACCTGTATGACGCCCTCATCAAAGTCCCACTCGCGCGTGATAGCGCCGCCAATTTGTCCTGAAAGCTTTTGAATCGCTAAATTAAGAAACGAGGAGTTGATCGCGTTAGAGCCCATACGCTCGGCCTCTGTCAATATAGGCAACACGCCGATATTGTGCAATAACAGCGCCAATGTCATCACATCGGCGTCCATTGGAGAAGAACGATGCGTGCGCTTGTAATCTTCAAACAATGGCAGTGCATGCGCTACTACGTTCACAGTGCGTTCCCAAATCTGGTCGATATACTTTTTAATCACTTCGTTGCTACTTAAAAACAATTGCTCCATGGCTAATGCCATTGCATTGTTTTTAATTTGCACTAGTCCAATTCGATTAACCGCCTGAGTAACAGTCTCTGCCTTAACGCTACGCGCATATAATGCACTGTTTGCCAGCTTAATTATTCTCGCGCTAAGTGACGGATCCAATGCGATTACATCTGCCATTTTATTCAGATTCACATCCGGATCTTGTGCGGTCTCTCGCACACGCATAGCTATTGCCGGTAATGTAGGCAAAACCAGTGTATCGTTGTTGATTTTATCGACAAGCGTTTGTAACAGGGCGTTTTTTTCTGTTTCCAATTTAGCTCAGTTTCACATCAAAGGGTTTCTTAAATAATAGCACCATTAACTCTGTGTTCCTGTGAAAATTAACTGAAATTTCAGTAACGCTAGATGCTAAAACTTCCCCATTTAACTGTTCAGCCTGTATCAGCCGGTTATTAATTAATTTTCCTCACATTTAAACTTTTTCAAATTTTGCTTCGACTTAGCTTCTGATTGTTTAACTCAGGCGACTATTTATGAAGATTGAAGATACCAGTGCGCAAGATGAAGTCATTGTGCCGAAGCGAAAACACAAAACATGGATGATCAGTGGTGCAAGCGTGCTTCTGCTCCTTTTTATTTTCTACTACATGTCGCCGGCAATCAGTGCGTGGAGCCAGTCCGGCGCGACAGTACCACTTGATAGAGTGCGTATTGCGACGGTTACGCGCGGTGATCTACAAAGAGACCTTTCAGTGCAAGGCCGAGTAGTTGCGGCGGTTAGCCCTACCCTGTATAGCCCCGCAGGCGGCACCATTACCCTGCACGTTGAAGCAGGTGATACCGTATCGTTAGGTCAAACACTGGCGACGATAGATAGCCCTGAACTGACCAACCAACTCAGCCAAGAACGAGCAGTTCTAGAAGACAATGAAACAGCATTGTCGCGTGAGCGCATCAGTGCCAAGAAAAGTATGCTTGAAAATCAGAAGGCTGTTGATATTGCCAAAGTTGCGTTAATCGCAGCTGACAGAGAAAAGCGACGCGCTGAAAAAGCATATGAAACCCAATCGATCAGCTCAATTGACCATGAGAAAGCCAAGGATGACCTGCAAAACGCTCAACTAGTGCATCAACATGCCGTGCAAGATGCTGAGCTAAACGCAGAGAGTCTGGCATTTGAAATACGCAGTCGAGAACTGAAGGTCGATCGACAGCGCTTGTTAGTGTCTGATCTTGAACGTCAGGTTAATGAACTGACGATCACGTCCCCCGTTAATGGCATTGTCGGTAACCTAGCCGTCGAACAGAAAAATCAGGTCGCCGACAACCAAGTATTGTTGAGTGTGGTCGATTTAACCGAATTTGAACTTGAAGTCGATATTCCAGAGAGCTACGCCGATGATTTGGCTATCGGTATGCCGGCTGAAGTTGCAATCAATGGTGAATCGCACCCTGCGCAGCTAGTAACCATTTCGCCTGAGATCGAAAACAATCAGGTTACTGGACGGGTGCGATTTACCGCCACAACACTGACTGGGGATACCGTACAAAAGCCTTCAGGGCTGCGTCAAAACCAACGCCTCACCACACGTATCCTTATGGAAAACAAACCTGATGTATTACTCGTCCAGCGCGGTCAATTCTTAGAATCTGGCGCAGGTCGTATCGCCTATCGTGTGCGTGACAATGTTGCCGAGCGTATTTCAATTAAAACCGGCGCTCGCAGTTTAGCCGCGGTAGAAATCGCGCAAGGCCTTAATGAAGGCGAGCAAATCATAATTTCATCTACCGATCAATTTAACGGCGCAGAGACTGTGCTCATCACTCAATAAGACTAAGAGTAAGGAATACCCATGTTAACAATGCATAATCTAACCAAAACCTTTGTCACTGATAGTGTACAAACGCACGCGCTGCGCGATTTTAACCTAACCGTAGATGAGGGTGACTTTGTTGCTGTCACAGGTCCGTCTGGTTCAGGCAAGACGACCTTCCTCAACATTGCCGGTCTGCTGGAAACCTTTAACGGTGGCAGCTACACCCTCGACGGCGAAGACGTGAGTAACTTGAACGACAAAAAGCGCAGCCAAGTGCGTAATGAAAAAATTGGCTTTATCTTTCAAAACTTCAACCTTATCCCTGAGCTGAATTTATTCGACAATGTCGATGTCCCTCTGCGCTATCGCAGATTTACAAGCGCCGAACGAAAAAGACGTATTGAACAAAGCTTGGATATGGTGGGTTTGGCCAAACGCATGAAGCACCTGCCCTCTCAACTTTCAGGCGGGCAGCAACAGCGTGTTGCGATTGCGCGAGCTCTTGCGGGCGAACCACGCTTTCTACTCGCCGACGAACCGACCGGTAATTTAGACACCAAAATGGCGCAATCGGTCATGGAGCTGTTAGGCGAAATTAACCGCAATGGCACAACTATCGTTATGGTCACGCACGATCCTCACCTTGCGCAGCAAGCCAAACGCAATATTTTCGTGCGCGATGGCCGCGTCAGCGAAGGCATCGCCGAAGAAACTGTCGCCACCAAGATTGCCGTTTAGGAGCCTTCACCATGTTTGCATATTATCTTCGTCTCGGCTTTGCCAGTATGAGACGTAATTACATCCTTAGTGCATTGATGATTGTGGCAATTGCGCTAGGGATTGGCGCCAGTGTGTCAGTTGTCACGGTTAATTACCTTATGTCGTCTAACCCAATCCCACATAAAAGCGATCAACTTTATTATGTGCAATTAGACAGTTGGAGTCCTCATCAACCGGCAAGAGAGCCCAACGAGCCGCCCGATCAGGTGACATGGCGAGACGCCACAAACTTAATGCAAGCTAAAGCTGCATTTAGGCAGACGGCTACTGCGAGTTCATCCGCGGTAATCGAGCCAAACGATCCCGATATTCGACCTTTTTTAGGCACACTGCGATTAGGGTTTGCCGATTTCTTCCCAATGTTTGAAACGCCGTTTCTATATGGCTCAGGTTGGACGGAAGATGACGACTACAACCGTAACTATGTAGTTGTGCTCAGTAAGGCGTTAAACGAACGCATATTTGGCGGCGAAAACTCAGTCGGTCGCAACATTCGAATTGCCGACAATGACTTCCAAGTGGTTGGTGTACTCGATGAATGGCAACCTGTTCCACGTTATTACGACGTCACTGTTGGAGCCTTCAATGACATCGAAGACGTGTTTATGCCGTTTTACTTTAAACAAGAATTAGAGCTCAGTACCGGCGGCAATACTAACTGCTGGAAATCCCCAGAAGGCGAAGGCTTTCAGGCGTTTTTAAACTCCGAGTGTGTGAACTATCAGTTTTGGGCAGAACTCCCAACTCAGCAAGATAAAGATGCCTACATGACATTTTTGAACAGTTACGTCGAAGAACAAAAACTGTTAGGTCGCTTTGAAAGACCGCTTAACAACCGTCTATCAAATGTTATGGAATGGCTTGAGAATGAAGAGGTGGTTGCTGATGATGCACAAATCATGTTGTGGCTAGCGTTCATGTTCTTGTTTGTGTGCCTAGTGAATACCGTTGGTTTGCTATTGGCTAAATTTTCTCGTAAAGCGCCAGAAATAGGATTACGCAGAGCGATTGGCGCTTCGCGTCAGGACATATTTACCCAACATATCATTGAAACCGCTTGTATCGGTTTACTCGGCGGAGTGTTAGGGATCGTATTTGCCATCGTTGGACTTGAAGGGATCAAGCTGTTGTACGGCGATTTTATGCGGAATTTGGTCAAACTGGATATCACCATGATTGCCTTCGCATTCTTGCTTGCCCTTATCAGTAGCATTCTTGCTGGGCTCTATCCAACGTGGCGCGCTTGCTCTATTGCTCCCGCAGCTCAACTTAAATCGTAACAAAGGAAACTCATTATGAATATTTCACACTTAGAGTTAGGCCCAATGTGGCGAGCGTTGTTACGTAACAAAGTGGGGGCAATTCTTATCGCCCTGCAAATCGCCGTCACCATGACCATTGTCATCAACAGTGTATCGATTGTCATTGAGCGTGACACCATGATGCAGCGAGAAAGCGGACTGGATGAAGAAAATAGCTTCTATTTGACCAGCACAGGTTATGGTACTGACTATGACGCAAAAGCAACCGCGATTGAAGATTTAATCGCGCTGCGGGCTGTTCCAGGTGTCGTTGATGCCATACAGCTCAACGCAATCCCTATCAGCGGCGGTGGCTGGTCGATGTCGTTAGCCACTGAGGCGGGCCCGGATATCGAAGGCACCGGAACCGCTGTTTACATGGTTGACGAGCACGGGTTAAACACACTGGATCTTGAGTTGGTTGCTGGCCGTAACTTTACGCCGAATGAAATTCGCTGGCGCGGCCCTTCACAACCAGATTGGCCTGATACTGTAATCATCACCCAAGCATTGGCTGAATCATTATTTGAGTCGCCTGAAGCGTCGCTCGGTAAAACCGTATATATCGGTGATGATGAACCTATGACAGTCATTGGCGTTATCGACCAACTGCAAGCTCCCTGGGTCGGCTGGCGAAATCTAGAGAACGCTATGCTGTCACCGGAAAATCTGTCGTTCCAATCTGTACGCTATTTCATTCGCACAGAAGACGGCATGCGCGATCAATTGATGCCTGAAATCGAAGAGATGTTAGCCGCTCGAGCAAGTGGGCGCATTATTCGCAGCCTTAGTACGCTGACAGAAACGCGTGAACGTAGTTATCGACAACACAATGCAATGATCAAGATATTGTTGACCGTGATCGTGTGTTTAACCTTAATAACCGCTTTGGGTATCGTCGGTTTAGCCAGTTTTAGCGTGCAAAAACGCACCAAGCAAATCGGCACTAAACGTGCGTTAGGTGCCAGTAAAACGGCGATTAAGCGTTACTTTATGATTGAGAATGGCATGATCAGTTTATGTGGCGTTGCGCTCGGTACCATACTCACAATCGGACTGAATATGCTTTTAGTGGATTGGTTCAGCCTTTCTCCTCTGGAATGGTTCTACATCCCAGTTGGCATCATCACCTTAGTCATTGTGGGTCAGCTAGCGGTATTGGGGCCAGCAACGAGGGCATCATCAATTACGCCTGCTACCGCGACACGCTCACTTTAAACTATCTAAAAGGCTTATCATTTGATAAGCCTTTTTTGCTTTCCACCCTTTAGTCATCACTGAAAGCCTTGACCATTGTATTGATGGACTCCTTGGCATCACCCAATATCATGCGGGTGTTTTCTTTGAAGAACAACGGATTATCAACACCGGCAAAACCCGCATTGGCTGAGCGCTTGAGAACAAAAACGGTTTTCGCGCGATGTGCTTCTATCACCGGCATACCGTAAATTGGACTGCCCTTCATTTCTTTTGCAGCTGGATTAACCACGTCATTAGCGCCGATTACGATGACCACATCATAGTTTTGCATGCGCGGATTAACGTCATCCATTTCCATCAATAGGTCGTAGGGAACATCGGCTTCAGCCAACAATACATTCATATGTCCCGGCATCCTGCCCGCGACTGGGTGGATTGCGTACTCAACGGTAGCGCCATTCTCTTCCAGCAGGTTTTGAAGTTCTCTTATCGCATGTTGTGCTTGTGCTACTGCCATGCCATAACCAGGCACTACCAACACTGACTGTGATGCTTCAAGCACATAAAACGCGTCTTGTGCCGATAGCGGTCTAATTTCGCCTTCAATTTGAGCCGTATTTTCAACCGGTGTCGCAAAGCCTGACAGCAACACGTTCATCAAAGAACGGTTCATGGCTTTGCACATAATATTGGTCAATATAAGACCCGAGGCGCCGACCAATAGACCGGTCACAATCAAAATTGTATTGTTAACGGCAAGTCCAGCAGAGGCTGCAGCAATGCCTGAGTAGCTGTTTAGTAACGCAATCACCACCGGCATGTCAGCGCCGCCGATGGAAATAGTGGCCCAAAAACCAAAGCTAAGTGCCAGCGCAATGGATAGCCATAACCACAGCGGTTGATGGGGTTCGGTTACAAACAAATAGCCAACGACCACTAAACCCAAAATATGCAAGATACTCAGTTCACGGAGACCTTTAAATACAACGGCTTTGGTCGTAATTCTTTCGCCTAATTTTGCCCACGCAATGAGTGACCCCGAAAAAGTGATTGCGCCTACGATTAGGGTAAAGAGTAAAGACAGCAATAAAAATAGCGCACTTCCATCGCTTCCAGGCTCCAGTTCTGCAACGACAGCCCACGCAAGTAATAGCGAAGCAGCACCTCCAAACCCATTGAATAGCGAAACCATTTGCGGCATCGCGGTCATCTGAACGGTACGCGCCGCCCAAATACCGATTGCAGACCCGACAACCACTCCGCCTAAAATAAAGTGATAACTGATAATGTTTTGATCGGTGAGGGTTACAACAACCGCAAGCAACATGCCGAGAGCGGAAACTGTATTACCTTTTCTAGCGGTAGACGGATGACTCAGCAACTTCAAACCTGATATAAACAGGATGGCAGCGATGATATACGCCACATTGACCAATAGCATGGTGGTATTCATTTGATACGCTCCCTGTTAACTGTCTTTTTTCTTGAACATGCCAAGCATGCGATCGGTTACCCAATAACCACCCACAACATTAATTGTTGCTAAGGTTACCGCTGCAGTACCCAAGATAGTGGTGAGCAACTGCTGTTCAGACCCCGCTGAGACCATCGCACCGACTAATGTGATGCCAGAGATAGCATTCGCGCCAGACATCAAAGGCGTATGCAGAGTTGCAGGTACTTTACGTATCAATTCAAAGCCCAAAAACGCCGCCAAAACGACAATAAAAAGCAAATAAATTATGTCCATGTCAGTTTCCTCTGTAGGCGTTTAATAGCATGTCATTGGTGATACTGCCGCCTTGCGTAATCACGCAACCATTTGCAATATCATCATCCTCACTCAATATTAATGAGCCCGACTCTGGCGAATAAAATTCTTCTATCAGGTTATAAAGATTGTTGGCGTACATATCAGTAGCAGCCCGCGCTACATATTGTGGCCAGTCACCATTACCCACAATAAAGACGCCATTAACACTCACCGTTTCTCCGGCAACTGAACCTTCAACATTGCCGCCATTTTGCGCGGCCATATCAACAATCACGCTGCCCGGCTTCATCTTCGCAACAACATCTGCTGAAATAAGTCTTGGTGGGCGCCTGCCAAACAGCTGAGCAGTAGTGATCACGATGTCGGATTCAATAATCGCAGCCTTCTGACCGTCCTGTTGCAATTGTTTCTGTGCTTCAGTGAGTTCATTGGCATAGCCGTCTTTTGTTTGACCCGTATCCCCCAAATCAATCTTGAGAAATTTGGCCCCCAATGATTCGACCTGCTCTGCAACAACATCCCGAGTATCGTAAGCCGTTACACTTGCACCCAGACGTTTCGCGGTGGCAATGGCTTGCAAACCAGCGACGCCAGCTCCAATAATAAATACCTTGGCGGGCTTGATGGTGCCGGACGGAGTCATCATCATCGGAAGAATGCAGCCATAGTGATTCGCCGCTTGCATCACCATAACGTAGCCTGCAAGGCTGGCTTGCGAGCTCAAGGCATCCATTTTTTGCGCTCGAGATGAACGCGGTATCATTTCTACGGAAATTGAGGTTATGCCCGATGCAGAGATCGTCTCTATTAATGCTTGTTGGAAAAACGGGTCGAGGTGCCCAATTACCGTAGAGGTCGAAGGCAACATTTTGACAGTCTTTTCATTGGGTGCGTTTACTGTAAGCAATACATCGGCTTGTTTTAGTGCACTTTCTGCATCATCAAAAACGTTAGCTCCCGCCTCAATGTATAAATCATCTTTATAACCAGCCATAAGACCTGCACCGGATTCAAATGCAACATGGACACCCAAACGCACCAATTTCTTAACTGAAGCCGGCGTGATAGCGCAGCGCCTATCTATCTTATCGAACCAATCACTCTGCATTGATTCGTTTAAAACAACAAATTTCATGTGTCCCCGCGTGATAGTTGTCAGCGTTATCAGGCCTATTAGCACATCATATTGGTCATACCACTGCACATTCTTTATACAAATGATCATGATAAATTAATCGTATAATCATTTAGAACAATATAACTTTTAGTGATGTAATGATTACTCTTTACGTAACCCCACAGCTGACAAGGCCTAAAGGGCATTTTTATCTCGTTAACCGAATATTCATAACGAGCTTTTATGTGCTAGTCTTTTGTGATCACAAGTGCACATAAAGGAAACCAGCTCTTGAAAACGCGCCATACTTTGTTGTTTATTCCGCTTCTTTATTGTTTTGTATCTGCATCACTTATTGCTGAAGAAAATAAAGAAAACCAAACAGAAACGGTCACGCCACCAGCAACCCATTTTTCCAGTGAGCAAAAAGGGTCGTTTAACGGAAAATCCTTAACCTATAAGGTCGCCGCAGGTGAAACCTATTTGCGTGATCTGAATGAGAAACCTACCGCTGCTATTTTCTCCTTTGATTATCTTGTAAAAAGTAAACAAGAACGCCCTGTTACGTTTATTTGGAATGGTGGTCCTGGCTCTTCCTCGAATTGGTTACACATGGGAGGTTATGGTCCCAAGCGCATCGTTGTGCCAAGTGATGCCGATCATCCCGGTGCTGGCCCTTACACGATTGCTGATGCGCCTGAAACCATACTCGACATCACTGACATGGTGTTTGTTGATCCTGTCGGCACTGGCTATTCTCGCGCCTTAGGTGATACGCCTAAAGAATCGTTTTGGGGGTTAAAGGAAGATGCCAATTCAATGGCTGCCTTTATTGCGCAATGGCTAACTGATAATAACCGCTGGAACTCGCCTGTATTTTTGCTCGGCGAAAGCTTCGGCACCACGCGCGCTGCTGCTGTGGCTTATGTATTACTCGATCAGCATGTTATCAATGTGAACGGTATCATTTTCGTTTCTCAGGCGCTCGATTATCAAGGCTCTTCGCCCTACATTGACGACAACATTATTTCTTATATCACGTATATTCCGACGATGGCCGCAACAGCGTGGTATCACGGTAAAGTTGATAACTCAGGCAATTTTGAAGCCTTTATTCAAGAAAGCCGAGACTTTGCGACTCTTGAGCTACTCCCTGCACTATTCCAAGGAAACACGATTGATAAAGAAACCCATGAAAAAGTGGTTGCAGGCCTACAACGCTTTACCGGCCTGAGCCGGCAATACATAGAGCGAGTTAATCTGCGCATTAATGGCTTTCGTTTTGCAAAAGAATTGTTACGAGATAAGGGCATTGCTGTAGGTAGGCTGGATAGTCGCTACCAGAAAGATGAAAAAGATGATGTCGCTTCAGGGCCTAGAGAGGATGCAGCAGAAGCCATTTCCCCAGCGTATAAAGCGGCTTTAATGCACTACATGAGAAATGATTTAGGCATTGATTGGAAACGTCGTTATCTCAACCCTAGTGATCCTGAATTGTCTGATAAGTGGCGCTGGAGTCCTCTTCCAGAGGGCCAATCTTGGGAGCCTCATTACGTCAATACAGCCCCTCTTCTGTCTTCTGTTATGCGCAGCAACCCAACACTCAATGTTATGGTTGCTTCGGGCTACTATGATTTAGTGACACCGTTTTTTGATGCTGAATACACCTTGAACCGACACGGCATTCAAAACGACAGAATTGACTACTTTTACTATCATGGCGGCCACATGATGTACGTGCATGAGCCCGCTCGCCAAGCATTACTTAAAGATACGCGACAATTTATTCAACAGCAGTTGGCACAAAACTAATGGACTCTCTGAAACCTAAATAAAAAAGGGAGCTAATGCTCCCTTTTTAAATCACCGGTAGTAAATCTATATCAAGCTCGCTTGAATCAGCACATACTGATTAATGCTCAATACAATAGTCCACAGCTATTGTTATCAGTGACGAGTACCATTTTGTGGCACTCTGAAAAACGACAATAGATCTGAAACCGTACTCGCTTCCTGAACAAGTTGATCGCTAGCTGCTGTTGACTCTTCAACCAATGCCGCATTCTGTTGAGTCACATGATCCATTTCATTTACTGCAGTACTTATTTCATTAATTCCCGTCGCTTGCTCAGTCGCGGCATTTGAGATGTCTTCCATGTGCCTATTCATAGTGTCTATTAATTCATTCATGCTATTGAACGCCTCACCAGAGGCTTCGACAAGTTTTATGCCTTCACCCACAGTACCTGCACTTTTTTCGACTAACGCCTTAATCTCCTTTGCTGCATTGGCTGAACGTTGTGCTAACACGCGAACTTCACTTGCGACCACATTAAACCCTCTACCATGCTCTGCAGCTCGTGCAGCTTCCACTGCGGCATTCAGTGCTAGTAAATTTGTTTGAAATGCAATCCCGTCTATCGAATTAACAATTTTCTGTACTTCTTCACTCGATTTTTTGATCGCATCCATGGCTGATATTGTTTCAGCAATTGTGACTTTGCTGTCTTGCGCCATATCTATCATTTTACGGGCACTATCTAGCGCATCATTCACGTTCGCGGAGCTTTCTTTTACGTTAGACGCCATTTCGGTAAGACTTGCGGATGTCTCTTCTAACGAAGATGCCTGTTGTTCAGTGCGAGCGCTGAGATCTCTGTTACCCTGTTCAATATCACTGGCGCTGCCTCTCACGCCATCCGCCGCTAGGGTAATGCCATTGATGGTATCGACTAAACGTTGAGCAGTTCTATTCACCGCTTCTCTCAAGGGTTCAAATGCTATATCAAACGTGTCTCTGATATGGATATCGAGATTACCTTGTGCCAACTCAGACAGCGCCTTCTCGACCGTATTAACCGTCTGGACTCTAGCTGTCACATCAGTCGCATATTTGATCACGCGCACGGGCTTACCAGATGAATCAAAAATAGGGTTGTATGACGCATTGATAAAAACTTCACGCCCCCCGCGTGCGATACGCTTATATTCACCCGCTAAAAACTGCCCGCCTCTGAGGGTTTTCCAAAACGTTTTATAATCCTCTGAGCGACTATAGTCCGTATCCACAAAGATTTTGTGATGCTGGCCGCGAATGTCGTCTATCGAATACCCCATTACCGATAAAAACGCGTCATTTGCATCGAGGATCTTGCCGTCTAAATCAAACTCTATAACGGCATTGGATTTTCTTATGGCATCTATTTGTGATTCAAAAAATGCATTGCGTTGCTTTTGTTCGGTGATGTCGGTGGCGTACTTCACCACTTTTATGGGTTTGCCTGCCGCGTCAAATATCGGGTTATAGGTTGCTTGTATCCAAACCGCCTGATTGTCTTTGGTATACCGACAAAACTCCCCACTAAAAAATTCTCCCGCTGCGAGCGTTTCCCAAAAGCGGCGATACTCAGACGAATTGACATAACTGGGCTCACAAAAGATGCGGTGGTGTTTACCTTCTATCTCTTCCAACCGATAGCCAAGGGCGTTAAGAAAATTGTCATTCGCTCTAATGATTGTGCCGTCTAACGTGAATTCAATGACAGCCTGAGACTTCAAAATGGCGTCAATTTGGCTTTCGGCATTCGTCTGTCTTTCCTTCTGCGTACTAATGTCACTGGCAATCAACAATGCATAAGGCTTATCACTATCGTCTACAGGTTGCAATTCCACCTGTAGCCAACGTCTTTGCCCATCACTCCCCGATATTGCCAACGCGCCGGATTGTCGCTTTTGCATAGCAACATTTTGCAGGCTTAAAACGTCACCATAATGCTCAGTCGCTTTTACATCGACAAACTCTAGCATTCGTTTACCATCGATTGCCTCCTTACTGCTGCCTAATAATTTAGCAAACGCCGAACTCGCGTTTGAAATTGTGCCAGACTGATCTAACTCGCATACAGCCATTCCATCATAACGAGACAATAACTCGGCGTTACTCTGTTGCTTTCCAGAGCTATCTAGTCCTTGATTAGCCTGCTCAGAGACACTTTCTTCTACCAATTCAGATGCGACCATCCACACCTGCTGCTGTTGCTTTAAAAATGTCAGAACCAATTTATTCGCCAAATAAGAAGCACCAATGACGGTAACTGAACTCGACGTGTTGGCGTTAGCCTTTGCGATAGCATCAGTAATATTGGTTATGTGGTTTGGAAACAGCGTGCGCAGCGAAACAGAAGTTATCGCACTGATATTTAATAGTTGGCTTAACGATGGCGAAATATCGCTGACTAAAAGAGTTCTTGTATCGGACAATTTACCACTGGCCGTTGATTGCCCAAATGGGTTGAAATCAGGAGCGTTAACGCTCCCGCTTTTATTTTTGTCTGCAGAATTAAAACGAAACAGCTTCATAACCAATATTCCTTTGGGCAAAATAACCATAAATCAAATGCTTGGATCGTTGCTTTTCTAAGTGTAGACCGTACAAAAAATTTAACTTCAATAAATATCGATATTTATTTTGAGAACCTCAAAATTTGCGCTGCAATCTTTCTCCAGCTTATTTTCTACATTGGCGTTTACTCGCAGGTATAATGCCTGAGATCGGGGTGCATCTGATGTTATCAGTCATTTTAATTCGTTAATCTAAACACAAACGAAATGTCGAGTTTGACGTAAATACATTTAAAATTAGGACCACAATGAAACCAATAACAACAATCATAACCGGCGGCAGCATGGGCATTGGACTGGCAATTGCTGAGCAACAGAGTCAGGCTGGTGCACACGTTTATAACCTCGATCTACAAGACTTTGAATGTTCTGTTCCAAACGCCACTTGGATTAAGTGTGATGTTTCTAACGTCACTGCAGTTCACCAAGCGATATCAACAATTGTTGCTCAGAGTGGCCATATTGATCGATTGGTGTGCAATGCTGGTAGGCATTTGTCGGCGACTATAGAAGAGACTAGCGAAGATATGTTGGATGCGATCTTTGCCGTTAACGTTAAAGGTGCCTATGCCTCAATCCAAGCTGTCCTTCCTAGTATGAAAGCGCAGCAAAAAGGCGCAATAATACTGATGGGTTCGGACCAATCATTCGTGGGTAAGCAAAATTCATTTGCGTATGGCTTAACTAAGTCTGCCCTTGCCTCCATCGCTAAAACAACAGCTCTAGACTACGCCGGTGACAACATTCGCGTAAATGCCGTATGCCCAGGTACCATTGAAACGCCACTGTTTCACAATGCGATTGATAAATACGTGCAACAAAGTGGTGCTGATAAACAGCTTGTACTGCAGGAAGAAGCTTCATTACAACCGCTGGGAAAATTAGGCCAGCCGGAAGACGTAGCGGCTCTCGTCGGCTTTCTATTAAGTGACGACGCGAAATTCATCACAGGTAGCTTACACGCCGTTGATGGAGGTTATACTGCCCAATAACGAGTAATTGTCACGGTTGGTGTTTACCTGAACACAATTAGTTTATACTTTTAACCTTATGAGTAACTGGCACGTTACAGTGGATGTTAGTGTGCATGGTGTAGTTGAAATATGCGTACCGACTTTTCCATTCGTCTATACATCGTTTTGTTGTTTACGATTGTTTTTCCAATCTGCGGAATCGCTCAGCCATATATTAACTTAGAGCACCAACCCGCCATTACCGCAGGTAAATTTACCAACTACTTTCAAGAGTCAGAGAAACGACTCTCGATAGAACAAGCCATTGAGCATTTTAATTCTCGCCCGTTGAACCTTGGAAACAGTCAGTCCATATCACTGGGTATCAGCGTTGACCCGGTGTGGCTTAAAACTCGACTATATACAGAAAAGCAATCAGACAGCCTTTACCGAGTCAGCATTGAAACACCATGGCTAGACCAAATAGATGCTTGGCTGGTACATGAAGGAAAAGTGATCAAGCATATCACCGGTGGTGATGGTACCCCGTACCAACAACGGCCTATGCAATATCGCTATTTTGCGTTTGAGTCGCCTATTCCCACAGGAGAAACGGTACTTTACCTTAGAGTTGAGAGCGTTGGCCCTATGGCTATTCCGCTTAGGATTTCAAAGGCTGATTTAGCGGTAAAACGCGATATTTCCAGTAGCTACCAGTATGGCTTTCTGTACGGGATCATGATGGCTCTTGCCATGTACAACCTCATCATATTCTTCAGTATTAAACATAAAGAGTATGGGCTATACGCGTTGTATCTAATAGGGTTTGTGGTTAACAGCCTGTCATACACAGGTCAGTTGCATACATGGATCACGCCGGATTGGGGGCCGTATTTCCAAGATTGGCTCGATATCTCCTTGATGATCACCTACTCCATTGCAGGACTGCATTTTGCCAGAGCGCTATTGAACACCAAAGATTACGCGCCCAGGCTCGATAGTTTTACACGTTGGGTTACGATCATAATCCCCATTGGAATGGGACTTGGCGCAGTCATCAACAGTTTAACTCTGGCACTGTTACTCGCGTTCCTGTTGAACACCAGCTTTGCCATACTGTTCATCGCAATGGGCTATCAAGCGCTGAAAAACAACGTACCTGCCGCAAAGCTGTTTTTGCTGTGCTCCGTAACCGCAGCAGTATGCATATGTATATCAACAGCCGCCGTTGCGGGTTTGCTGCCTTACAATGACTTCACTTTCAAATTGATAGAAGTTGGAATGGCATTTGAAGCCATATTCCTCGCATTCTTGTTAGCCCAGCGCTTTCGTTTAGCCGAAGTTGAAAAGCGAGTGGCTGAACAGAGCGCTCGGCTTGATTCACTTACTGGTTTGAACAATCGCAGAGGCTTTGAGCATCTTGCCTACCCGATATGGCATCAGCATGTCAGAGCCAAACGAAATGTATCAGTTGTGTTGATCGACATCGATTATTTTAAAGCTATCAACGATGAACATGGCCATGCCATTGGTGATGAAGTGTTACGCAGTGTCGCATCATTGCTAGAGCATGGTGCCCGCAAGAGTGACATTTTATCGCGTTGGGGTGGTGAAGAGTTTTTGCTAATGCTACCCGATACCGATGAAACTCAGGCGATGCAACATGCCGAAAGGCTACGCCAACTGATAGAACGCTCAAGTGTTGAAAATGACGGTAAAGAGCCTATCCAGTTTACCGCCAGTTTTGGTGTGTGTGGCACGGCATCAGGACAGTTTGGCAATAGAGACATTAAATCAAATGACTTTGAACAAATGATTAATGCCGCTGATAAGGCCTTATATCAAGTTAAAAATACGGGGCGGAATCAAGTTTATACTGCTAGTTAGCTATTTCGCAGTAGACTGTAACCACAATCCATTGATACTTGCCTCAATGCTGCATACGGGCGTGAGAACCGCTTTAACCGCTAGGCCCCCGCTCCCTATTGAGCAAGCTCAACACGAAGTATGGAGTTTCGTTGCGAGAGTGGCTGGCGTTACACGTTAAAAAAGAGCCACGCCCGTGTGGCTCTTTTTATTTCGGCTGGTTCCATAGGACATAAGGATAATCATAGGTCATATGGACAATAGCTTTCTATTCATTTCGAGCCTAGTGTTAGACACGTAATATATTGATTTCCACATAAGGCATGATGATGAAAACGCGTGTATATGATGTGCCCACAAGAGTCTTCCACTGGTTATTTGCAACCGGTTTTATCACTGCATTTACCATCGCTAATACTATAGATGATGACGATACTGCATTTTCCTATCATATGCTTGCCGGTATTTTCATAAGTGCTCTGGTACTTTGGCGAATCCTGTGGGGATTGATCGGGACGCGTCACGCTCGCTTTAGCGATTTTTCTCTACAGCCCAACGCATTATTGTCCTATATCAAAAATATAACGTCAGACGGTGCTAAGGTATGGACTGGGCATAATCCAGCTTCGAGTTGGGCGGCGATCGCAATGTTTTTGCTTACCCTGTCTCTAGCGACAACGGGTTTTTGTATGATATCCGGTATTGGTGGTGAGGAAATCGAGGATATTCATGAGCTGTTAGCAAACGCGTTCATAGTTATTGTGCTGCTGCATATAGCAGGCATCGTGATCCACACGAAAAAGCATAAAGATAGCCTTGGAAAAAGTATGCTGCATGGCATGAAAGAAAAACTGGATGAACCCGTAACTCCCGTAGCGAGTCGGAAGAAGTCTGGCGCTATATTGTTATCGCTTAGTCTATTTATGCTTTTTTACTTAGTGAGCAATTTTGATGCGACAACCCGAACACTCGATATTTTAGGGCAATCATTCCATATGACCGAATACGAAACGAGTGAGCATTATGAGTATGAACATGAGGATTAAGAGCACTAATGAATAATCGCGACAGATTAATTTTACTGACAACGTTGATCCTCATCACAGCGATTATCGTGGCAGACCTCATAATTGACTTTAGAGAAGGCGTTGCCGCTTGGCATATACTAATCGAGGGCATTGCTGGGCTGCTCGCACTCGGTGGTATTTTTTATATCATCAAAGATCTGCTTCAAGTCAGACAAGCTTTGAATCAACAACGCCGCATTTCGGCTACCTTAAGAAAAGAAGCCGAGCAATGGCGATCGCAGTCAAAGGTCTGTCTTGAAGGTCTTTCAAAGTTGATTGATCAGCAACTTACAAGCTGGAACTTGACTCCAGCGGAGCGAGAAGTGGCATTTTTACTATTAAAAGGCTTAAGTCTGAAAGAAATAGCCGCCGTTCGAAACACCACAGAAAAAACGGCTCGGGTGCAATCGATGGCTGTGTATGCGAAAGCCGGGCTTAGCAGTCGCGCCGAACTATCAGCATTCTTTTTAGAAGACTTATTACCCGCGACAGCTGAAGCCGATTCACGTGCTGCTTAAAACACATGAATAAATTATGAGTTCCGCTTGCCCAACCTGATTGTTACAATATAACATGTTTAATTAATCTAAGTGTCCTTCGCATTTAAGGAAAGAAGGTCACTCTTTATACCTCTACACATGGAACCAACATGCATTCAAAAGTTTTACATCAACTGTGTATAGTTACTGGTTTAGCGATTGCGAGCAGTGGTTGCTCAGTTGCGGTCTCTGGCAATAAAAGCATCAATAATGAGCTACATAGTCCAGTAGCCGAAACAACTATACAAGGTGAATTATCTTTTACCACTTGGAATGTAGAACACCTTGCCTACCCAATTTCGCAAGGCTGCAAGCCCCGCACCTCAGAAGAGCTGGCAAAATTACAAGCGTATGCGAGCTCATTAGACGCTGATGTTGTAGGTCTTCAAGAGGTAGCATCGGTTGAAGCTGTTGCTCAGTTATTTCCTACCAGTGAATGGCAACTATTCGTTTCTGCTCGCCCGGACAGTGAGCCCTACACATGCAGGCGTAGCGGGTTTACATCAACGCAGCAAAAAGTCGCGATTGCAGTACGTAAAGGTATTGATGTTGTAAACGTTTCAACATTGGATGAATTTGGCCTTGGTCTTAGAGGCCTGCGACATGGTTTAGAACTTCAAATTGACACCCCACTGGGTCCCGTCAATGTGTTAAACGTGCATATGAAAAGCGGATGCTTCGTAGACAACTACGCTCGTGCTGACTCCGAAGCCTGTAGCATATTCAAGCAACAAGCCCCGATACTGGATGCATGGGTAGAAAAACAAGAAGTGAGCAAACAACCTTACGTGCTGATGGGTGATTTCAATCACCGCTTATCAGCGCCGTATAACCAACTTAACCGTGATTTAATCACCAATTCAAATGGTACAGCGTCAACTCTGGTTAATACCACCAAGGATACATTAGGCTGTCACCCCTATTATCCTGCGCTAATAGATCACATATTGATTGGTGGACAAGCTATGCAGACGCTGGATAAAACGATTAGCGTGCATACATTTGATGATATGCAAGTTGAAAACATGCTCAGTGACCACTGTGCTGTATCACTGAATTTATCAGCTAAAGCATTGCCTATTACTAACTCTGTCAAATGGCAAACCACCAGCAAAGAATACCGTTACCTGACCACCTCAATATACACCCAAGCTTCTAAAACCTTAAGGTCTATGACTTTACCCAGCGATGCATGGACTGTAGTGATGGACATTGACGAAACCGTTCTGGATAACAGTCAATATCAGGTTCGTTTGGATACCACAGGGTCTCACTATACCAGCGCAAGCTGGAATGCGTGGGTAGCTGAAGAAAATGCAGGGCTTGTTCCGGGTGTTGCTGATTTTATGTCAACGGTGATTGAGCTGGGAGGTACGTTGTCTCTCGTGACCAACCGTAATCGCGCGCTTGATCAACATACATGGTCAAACATGCAAGCATTAGGTCTACCGATTGGCACTAACAACACATGTTTAATGGGTCGTACCAAAGAAGATGTATCAGCAATCAATGACACCACAATAATCAATGATAAAGATTTGCGTCGACAGCAGGTTCAAAATGGCTCAGCCAGTTGCTACCAGCCTGGTAGCGAACGCAAGCGTATAGTCTCCTCTCAGAGCATTATTATGCAAGTGGGTGACAATATCGAAGATTTCGCGCAGACCACACAACATGATGCGGATGTTAATGCGCTCATTCAATCCTCCGGCGACACGCTAATATTATTGCCTAACCCGATGTATGGTTCTTGGTAGGACTCAACAATGAGGAGATAAATAAGCCGTTCATAATTTTCGATAAGATTGGAATTTAGAGGTTTCAGATAGTGAATATATTTAACGGCTTATATCCCTACCAGCCAATTAATGAACTGCCTCGTTTCTGAGGAGTTCTTAAAGTTAGCACTTTTGATTTTTTGCGCATCTTTAAAAACAACGCAAAACCTGTTCACCGATATTGAGGTGATTGGTGGATGTGCTTCTAAATGCACATTATTATTCATATTAAACATGATGTTCTTCTATTAGGTGGAAAAAGTGGGCAACTAAAATGCCTGACAAAAAATGACGGATTGTGGGGATGATGGGAATGAAGGCTAGAAAAATCTAGCCTTAGCAAATAAGTAGTTTTTAAAGTGCAACTACTTTAGAAGCTTCAGGGCCTTTTTGACCTTGTTCAATAACAAACTCTACTTGCTGGCCTTCTCTTAACGATTTGTATCCCTCTGAAACGATTGAGCGGAAGTGAACAAACACATCTTTACCGCCGTTTGAAGGTGTTAAAAAGCCAAAGCCTTTATCTTCATTGAACCACTTAACAATACCATTTACTGAATTAGACATATATTAACTCTCTTAAAATTTAAATTTTGGTGATAAACACCATCAAAGCATTAGATAGCACAAGAAAGGCAGTAGCCAATAAGGCAACTGAAAATACAAATTCAACTTCTAAGGAGTAAAAGAGGAAAAAGGAGACGCAAGGTGCATTATGTAGATAAAGCTTTAACTCTCTAAAGCCTGTGTAGTATACGCTTATAATAAAAATTAGATACTGTTTTATTTAAATTGCTTTTCGAGCAAGCTAATCTTATTAAAAGCTAATCATTTTGTTTGCTATTGAAGCATTGTTTGCACAATTGGGATGTGATGATCACAACTGTTTATCAACGATAGAGCAGTCAACGCCTCTACACTGATCACATGTGTCTCAACCTCACACTGATTCACTCTGCGCATTAGACAATCAAAATCACCATCACCACTCATTAAAATCACATGTTCAACCTGCGCCATAGCGTCCATAATGTCGATGGTGATCCCAACATCCCAATCGCCTTTCGCTGAGCCATCCCCGCGCGTAATGTAGGGCTTTAACTTGACATTAAACCCCATGCTACGCAGCGCGGTTTGAAATTTACGCTGACCTTCATTATTGCTGTCAATGGCATAGGCATTAGCAATTGACACGTCATAATCCGCATCCAAGCGCTCCATAAGCGCGCGGTAATTAAATGAGCGCTTGTAGTGCTCTTTGCAGGTGTAATAGATGTTTTGCACATCAACAAAGATTGCCGCTGTCGGCTTTGAGCTAATCACCTTTTCTAACCGGCGCGTTTGCGTTAGGTTTACGCGTATTACGCTTGGGCCTTCTAGCGTGATGGCGAGGCTTTTCCTTTTTCGCTGTATCCGTTTCTTGAGGAGCGGACTTCACTTTAGGCTTTTTAGGGCGCTTAATTTTCTTAGGCGGTAGTTTAATCTCAGCAACTGCCTGATTGGGTTCAAAGCCCTGAACCACTTGCCTTGGAATAGTGAGCTTTATCAATCGTTCAATGCTGGCCAGCTGTTCAGCTTCGTCCGCAGACACTAGCGAAATAGCTAATCCAGACTTCCCTGCACGCCCCGTCCGACCTATACGGTGCACATAATCTTCATCCACATTAGGCAGGTCAAAATTCACTACATAGGGTAATGACGCGATATCTATCCCTCTCGCTGCGATATCCGTTGCAACAAGTACTTGTACTTTACCGCTCTTAAAATCGGCCAGCGCTTTCAGCCTCACGTTCTGACTCTTGTTACCGTGAATAGCGGCAGAGTTAACGCCACTTTTGATTAACTTGGTTACCAGCCTGTTCGCGCCATGCTTGGTTCTGCAGAATACTAATACTTGAGACCACTGATGGTGCTTGATCAGATGGATCAAGACTTGAGTCTTTTTACTTTTATCAACCGGATGCACTTTTTGCTCAATGCGCTCAACGGTTGTATTAGGAGGCGTAACCGAAACTTCTATTGGATCATGTGTCAACGTGCGAGCTAAGGTTCTGATTTCATCCGAAAACGTGGCTGAAAACATAAGGTTTTGACGCTTGGCCGGCAGCAATGCCAGGATTTTCTTGATGTCATGAATAAATCCCATATCCAGCATGCGGTCAGCTTCGTCGAGTACCAATACTTCTAATTGATCAAATTTGATGGCGTTTTGCTGAAACAAATCGAGAAGCCTGCCAGGTGTCGCGATCAAAATATCGGTGCCTTTGCGTAACTTCATCATTTGCGGGTTGATCTTTACCCCGCCATACACCAGATTACTCACTAGATTAAGCTGCTCTCCGTATGCTTCGACACTGGCCGAAACCTGTGCGGCTAACTCTCGCGTTGGGGTTAAAATTAACGCTCTAACGTTATTGGCTCTAACGCTGCGTTCACTTTGTTCTAGCCTCTGTAGCAGAGGCAATGTAAACGCTGCCGTCTTTCCGGTCCCCGTTTGTGCAGCGGCCATAACATCTCGCCCTTCCAAAATAGGCGGAATAGCCTTTAGTTGAATAGCCGAAGGTTCTGAATATCCCTTTTTAGCGAGAGCAGAAAGTAGCGGCGTCATGAGTCCGAGAGCGTCAAAAGTCATAATAGGCAGTGTCTAGTGATTAATACGTATGAAGGTGTAGAGGTTATCTTCTCAAAAGAACGGTGTGTTTACTTTCAAGCGGGGCGCAGAATACATGAAATAGTCTCATTTAGCGAATTATTCAACGACTGTCGCAGTGTTAACGACTTGTAGTTTGGATAGACCGCCATTATTCGCTGCTCATCTTATTCTGCCCTCGCAAACCCATATCAGTTCGCTGGTTCAACATTTTAAGTGTAGCAAATACCTGTTATCACACCCCCCATGTTGGGTCACCAACAATGACCAATCGCCAAGTTGATTTTTGACAGTCGCCAGTTTGCCAGCTTTACTTATAGAAATAGTCTAAAAGTCGACGTAATGCATTGTAGTAAACGAGCGGTTTTGTTAGTTACCTGTGCCACATGCGCGGCGCACGCGAATGCACAAAGTCGCATCGATTCGCTTCTTTCGTTGTCGTTGGAGGAGCTACGAAATATTGAAATTTCGGTTGCGTCCAACGTCGTTACCACATTACGTGAGCAACCCACCTCAATTACCACAATATCGGCCGATACAATTCGCCTATCGGGCGCTCGAACGTTAAATGAATTACTTACGCTGTATGTGCCTGGCTACTTTCAAGTCGAGGACCAAGACGATACGATCGCAGGCTTTCGTGGCGTAGTACCCGATAACAACTCCAAGACGATGCTGCTTCTTAATGGCCAAAACCTTAATACTGAATGGTTCTGGGGCGCGCCTGATACCATTCTCAATGGCGTTGATTTAGAGCTTATTGAGCGCATCGAAGTCATTCGCGGACCCGGCTCAGTGACGTTAGGACAAGGCGCACTGTTAGGTGTCATTAACATTGTAACCAAGCAATCACTAGCGTCAGGCAGTTCAATTTCGGTTAAAGCCGGCGAAAACGGGTTTATAAAGTTAAGTGCGGATTTTCGTTACAAAAATGAAGACACCAGCGCCTACGCATTTTTGTCTAAGGGCGAATATGACGGACAGCATATGCCTAATGTTGGCTGGGCAAGAACAAGGGTTGACCAAGGCTTATCGGTGTTTGAACGCAATCATCGAATAAGAAGAAACGAACACCAGAGCCTGTTTGCCAATGTTAAGCATAAACAGTTTGAGCTGGATGTTTTTCATTTCGAACAAACACGTGACCTATACAATTTTTATCGTGACAGAGAAGTCGTTGAACAATCTATTCAGGGCATATCCGGCCACTACAATTACACGCTAAACGACAACATTAAGATAAAATTCAGTGCTAACTATACGAAAGACGACTATCAGTTGTTCTCGCATGGAGGCAACATTGGCACTGCCAATCGGTACAACTTTGAATCCACACAAAGTCAATTTTCCAGTTTTGTACAAGACGGTACCTTTGTAGCCGACTCTTTCGTTACGCCAGGCTTGGTTATGGGAGGCACCGGCGAGGTTCGTCAAGGCCTAAAACTACTGGTTAACTGGGAAGAGCCATTGCCAAATCACCGCGTCGCATTCGGTGCGGAATATGTGAATTATGACTACGGCAACACAAACAGTGAAGGCAACAATTACATTCTCAACGAAGAGATACAGTTGCTTGGCTTCTCCAGTAACGGCGCAGGTGGTTTTATTCACAGCAACAGTTTGAATGAATCCAATACCTGGGTTAAACCCGATAGTGTGCAAATTAAGAGTTTATTCGTTGAGGACTTATATCAATTTAATAAGCAACTTGATTTTTTTGGTGCGTTTCGCTTCGATGACCATCCCAATTGGGGCTCACAACTGAGCCCTAGACTTGGAGCTTTGTACGACATCAATGGCGTTCACCTCATTCGTTTTACCTGGCAAACAGGATTCAGAGGCGCCGTAGGCGTTCAATACAGTGGTGGTTTTGTGCAGGATGGCTTGTTAGCGCAGAGTAACTTTGATATTGCCAATGAACTGGCAGTACTCAATGCCGATTTCAATTTTGATGGCATTGTTGGTAACGATCTCAAAACACTCACCCCCGTTGAGCCTGAAACCATAGAGAGTTTCGAAATATCCTACCAATACAGCCAAGAACGTTGGCAGATAAATGGAGTGGCTTTCTACAATACTGTTGAAGATATCCTCGCGGCAGACGCTAACGCTTGGATTGGCTTCGTATTTGGGGACAAGATTGGGACTGACGATATTGGTACATGGGGTGGCAATTGGTATTACCAAAATCAAAGCGGTAAATTGACGCAGCGCGGTTTAGAGCTGGAAGTGAGCTATCAAATGGATAATCTCATGCTACGTGCAAGTCATGCCAATGTTGGGGTTGTCAATGCGGATCCGGGCGTTATCGGTGGCTATGTTTTAGACGGTAACAATGTAGCGGCATACCCTGAAAACATCTCGCGCTTTCACCTTAACTATCATACCTCAATGTCATCAGGTGACTTTTCCTTACAATACGAGCACGTTCGCTATTGGCGTTACCACGCGCCTACTGGAGCAACGGTCAACGGCGGTCATATTGCCAATTTAGGTATGGCTTTGCGTTTTAACAGTGTAGAAAATCTTGAGGTTGGCGCGACCATCAAAAATGTGTGGAATGAAGACGCACTCTACCCCATAAATGGCACTGGTGATTTACTTGGTGCAGATGGCACCCCATCAATTGAAAAGCGCACATGGTGGTTAACGGCTAATTATCAATTCTAGAAATATGAAAGACCTATTAACCGCATGAGCCTCAAAACAGGTTAGTGACAAACAGGTAGTTCAACGAGATAGGTGGCATTGAGAGTTATCGCTATCTAGCATATTGTGGTAAAAAATCTTCGTGGAGCATACTAAGTGGTAAGGTTAGGCTTGCTGTTTTTGCTATTTGTAGTTGCTAGCAACCTGACAGGTTGTGGTGGCGATAGTGGCTCTTCTACAGTCGGATCAGACTTTTCAGAACCACCTGTACCCGCCCCGGCTCCCCAGACTGAAAGCTTTCAAATATTATTTATGGGCAATAGCCACACAGCGGCAAATCAATTACCCACAATGGTAATGGAGCTGATTAACGAGCATTTACCTGAACAGTTGGCGTACGTAGAACGCGTAGCGAAATACCAATATTTAGCAGAACATGCGACATCAACACAAACCCTTTCTCAATTGGCATCCCGCCAGTGGACTCACGTTATTCTACAAGCTCAAAAGTACTCACAAAGCTTTACCGTGGATTACCCAATTACAGGTGCACTCAGCCTGATCGCTAAGGCGCAATCCCAAAATGCCATAGCCATCATGTTTCCTGAGTGGGCGCAGCTTAGTAACGCTGCTGAGACAGAATACATCCACAATATACATGCAGAAATAGCGACACAAAGTAGCGCATGTGTTGCCCCAATTGGCTACGCGTGGGAAAGGGCATTAGAACTAAGACCTGAACTTATTTTGCATGCAGATGATGGTAACCACGCAACGCTCACTGGAAGCTATTTAACGGCTTTGGTGATATTCGAAACGATTACGGGTTTGCCTGCCGATTTACTTCCTGCAACAGATATTACGTCTATTGATGATGACACACAGCGATTTTTGGGTCAGGTTGTTAGCTACGCAATTGCAAATTATGCACCTTGTGAGTATTAGAATAAGCCTATGCAGCCGGCTTTGAATTTATCCCTAGGACTGAAATGAAGTAAGCGATAAGAGTGACTAAACGCGCTGCTATTCAATGCAATTATTGATTGCCTCAGACACTCTAGCCGCATTGAACGGTTTAACAACGTAACCTTTTACACCTTTAGTTATGGCTTTTCTAACACTGTCTGCAGTGCTATCTCCACTGACAATGATAATGCCTGCATCAGGATGCTGAACGTGTATCTCATCTATTATGTCGAGCCCATTGCCATCTGGCAGATCTATATCGAGAAAGACTATTTGGATATCTTTGCCTGATAATATTTTTAACGCTTCTTCAATCGTTGATGCTTGAAAAATGTCTCCCGTGATCTCCGGCTCATGGGTTCTTAATTCACTGATGATCAAACCACGAAGCAATTCCCTAGTCGTTGCAATATCATCGACAATTAAAATACGTAAAGCAGTCATTGTTCCAATACCTTATCTATCTCATTACAAAGTTTAGCCAACAATCCTTGCATCTCTTTGTTAAGATCATGGGCTTGGTCAACTACGTTCGTAAGATCACTATAAGTGAAATTTCCACAAACGCCTTTCAACTGATGTAACTGTGAATTCAATTGCTTATCCTCAAGATAGCGTAGTATAGCGTCTTTATAGTTACCTAAAGAATTTATAAAGAGTGCCTCCAGATGCCGTTGTTTTTCTTCTGACACCTCTCTAACCGCACAAGGCTTTCGCTTACTATTAGACAAATAATTCTGTAACACTTTGAAAAATAGTTTTTTTTCAATCGGCTTCACCACTACATCATCGAACCCTTTCCGAACATACTCTTCAATATCTTTTTTCATGAAGTTGGCTGTTACCGCAACGATAGGCTTTTTGTAACCTAAACCTCGAAGCATTTGAGTAACTTGTAATCCATCAAGTATGGGCATTTGAATATCCATTAAGATCAAATCGAAATTGCCTGCGAGGATCTTTTGCAACCCTACCTCTCCATTAGACGCGACATCAACTTCCGCACCAGTATGAGACAGTAACTGCAATGTAATTTCTAAATTAACAGGGTTGTCTTCCACAACGAGAACATGACCGGATAAATAATTTGTATCGGGCTCTTTTAATGCGCTTCTATCGCCATCTTCTTTGTCATTGAGCTTAATAGGAAAACGAAATACACATTGCGAACCATTTCGAGCCTCACTTTCAACAGATATGCTACCTTCAAGCAATGATGCTAAATGCGTCGCAATCGGCAAGCCAACACTAAGGCTTCCGCGAGCGTCATCTTGTTCTGATAACCGTTTATTCGAGCGCACATTAGCCCCGTATTCATCCCAGACAGCTACGCCACTACTCTTTATACAAAACTCTATTTCTTTAAGTGCGTTATCCAACGTAATTTTTAATTTTACCGTTCCTGCCTCAGTGTGTCTGATCGCATTGTCGATTAATTGAGTGATAACTCTCTTTACAGCCCTTTCATCGCTTTCAATAAAATCAGGGAAACTGTTTGGCCAGTCAAAATTCAGTTTCACGCCTTTCACAGACGCAGCAGTAGAAAACCTGAAATGTATCGCCTCCAGAAGGCGCTTTATGTTAAACGGCGCAATTTTAATCTGAGTGGGCTTATCATTTGAGCTTATTTCGAGGAGCTCATCCAACAAATCCGCCAAAAACATACTGTTTTTGAGGATGATATCCGTGGCTCGTTGCCGCTCACCCGCGTCTAATTTCGTCTCATTTAATTGTTCAGCAAACCCTACGACTGCATTTAGTGGTGTTTTTAATTCATGACTGATATTTTGCAGGAATACTGACTTAACCTTATATGCATCAAGTGCCTCATCTTTTAGTTTTAAAATTTCCTTTGTTCGTTCTGCAACCTGTTCCTCCAATGAATCCCTCAACGCTTCTAATGCCGTGTTCTTCTCATACAATTCACGCGACTTACTTTCGAGCAAATTCTCTGCTTCTCGGCGCGCCTTTCTCTCCCGCTCAAATTTACTCAATGAGACTGTTTGCTTCTCATGCATATAGTTAAACCACTGCTTTACTGCTCAACACTATTGATATCGAAGCGCACTCGCGTAGCGTCCGATGACGGAAGCCTAGTCATTTCAATTGTCATCATTTGACCATAATGCTCAGCGGTCCCTTCTAGCAGTCCTAATGCCAGCATCGAGAAATCTCTACTTGATTCGTATATAAGTTCTAGGTGGTTTTCATTGGACTGCTTAAAAGTGAAGCTTGGTAACTCGGCATCCGGATATAGCTTGTGCACTTCTTGATGGATATGCGCATCAATTGTTTTGAAGAAATCTATGGCGTTGTTACATTGACTAAAAAAGTCAGGGAATTTCTCTAAAAATGCCTTTGATAAGTGTTTCCCAAACGCTTTTACCAACTCAGGAACAGCCTCACCACATTCCAAACTTAACGCCGACACTAGCACCAATATTTCATTATGATCATAGGTTCCCACTGAAGTATAAGCGCCTTTTGAAGGCAGGCTATTAATCGATTTTTCAATGATTGTATCCAGCATTTCATCACCAAATTCCTGCTCGACCATAGTGACAAATTCATCAAAAACAATACCTTTCATATACAGTTCTCAATTTCAACCTTATTCATAGTGTAGCCGTTTACAGGATCTTACAACTGAATAAATGGTAACCATCACACTTTGGTTTTTCATCTCATAGACTGCAGATTGGATGGCTATTGATTATAATTCAACTACAGCTGTTCTCTTTGCAACCGCAACTTAGGAGTTTTACGTGACTCAGCATCCCAAGGACGACCCCGTCGTCAAGCAATTACTGCAGCGCATGCCAAGCAATATTTCATCCACTTTTTCAACAGAACAATTAATCGGGTTACGTTCAGCCATCGGTGTTCGAGGGACAAAGCTTCACGGTGTTGATATACGCACTACCTTTAAAGTCCCGCTTTTCCCATTCAGTTTTTACATGGTTTTCCTAATGGGCAAAGATAAGCGTTCTCTTTCTGAAAAAGAAAAAGGGTTTGCCATCATCTTCTTTATAATCGCGATGAGCCTTGTCGCTACTTCATTGCTATTACTGATTGCACTAATTTTATACTTACTGAAATCTGCTCTTGGCATCAACCTTTTCGATGAATACTCGCTTGGTTTATGGGAATGGTTTAACAAGAGCTGAAGCGATCACAATGCTGGTCAAAGATTGAATTAACACGATTGTGCTCTCAACAATAACTTATTTCACATAATACGTCGCAATTTACAAAAATCGTTTTTCAAAACGCAAAATCGAGACATGGCTTACTTGTCCAGATCAGAAAAAACACCAACAACCTCATTATTTTCAACACGTTAAGAACTTCTAAACAGGTTGGCACAGCACTCGCAATGGTACTTTCAAGATCAATCTGGATGGACGTCTCTTATGTCTTTACCGTTTTACAAGTGCCGCGGGCAGGATATTTCCACAAATCGAATGCTTGATATTGTCATAGCATCACTTTGGGTCGCTCTTATTTCCCCCATTGTATTAATGAATGTAACGGTGGCTTGGTTAGAAAACGCTGCCCCGTTTAAGCGTTTGCATCAAAAAGATGTCCTGGGCCGTCATATCGTTTTACATCGCTTTTCTAGAGGCTTGTTAAAAAAGCATGCCATTGCCTTTGATGTTCTTATCGGCAAGATTTCAATGTGTGGTATTCCACTCGGCCTTCAGCCTCAACTGAAAAATTTGTCTTCTGCTGTATATCTACATTCAGTTAAACCGGGGTTGATCAGTTTATATCAGGTTCATCGCTACAGTGGTTTTTCAGACTCATCATTGCCGCAACTAATTGAGAAACAATTACATATGAACGTTTTTGCAACGTTTGGGTTAATCATCCAATATTGCTTTTGCCGACTTGTTTTTAAGGCTTCTCATGAAACTGCAGCAACATCTATCTCCTTATTCGGTTTTCAGCTTTTCAATGGCGAAATGAATGAAGCCGTTGATCTTATTGTTAATGACCAGCGAGAACCTCATCGAGCTAAAACGTTTTGCTTTGTTAATGCTCATTCCGTAAATCAATCTGCTCGTAATCAGGCTCTACGCAATGCCATTAATAGCTGTGATGCCATTTTCGCTGACGGCAGTGGAATGCGTGTCGCGGCACAGAAGTTGGGCAAAACACTGATAGACAATATTAATGGCACAGATATGCTGCCTATATTATGTGAACGAGCAGAGCGCTTAAATAAACGCATTTTTCTATTAGGTGCAAAACCTGGTGTCGCAGAAAAAACGGCACAAAACTTACAGCGGAAGTATCCGAGCCTGGCAATTTCGGGCGTGCAAAACGGATATTTCAAACCGGAAGATACTGAAGCACTCATTGAGCGTATAAACGCACAAGAAACCGATATATTGTTAGTCGCTTTCGGTTCACCGTTACAGGAAAACTGGATTTCAAAATATGCCACCAAGTTGCAATGCGAATCTGCGATCGCCGTCGGTGGGCTATTCGACTTCTATTCAGGCAATATTCCGAGAGCTCCCTTGGCACTGCGTCAGTTAGGACTAGAGTGGATATGGCGCCTAATACAAGAGCCTAAAACTAAATTCTCACGGTACGTCATTGGTACACCAGAATTCTTGATCCGCACATTTTTTACTAAACAAGCATCAAAAGGAGTCTAACTATGACTAGCGTTCCTTTAAATACATTAAATATTTCTCAAGACCTATCGACTAAGCGCACACGTTTTAGTCACCGAGGATTACCCGTAATTCTTCAAAAACTAGCGGCAGCTATCGCCTTGTTGCTACTTTCACCGATCATACTGATTACTATCTTGTGTATAAAACTTGAAAGTAGAGGCCCAGTATTCTTTTCACAAGTTCGCATTGGAGAATTTGGCAGACGGTTCCATTGTTACAAGCTTCGCTCCATGTATTTGCCAACCGATCCGAAGTTTAGAGCACCAGATCCGTCTAAAAGCGACCGTGATGGGATCTGTAAAAAATATATAAACGACCCTCGTATTACCAAAGTAGGTAAATTCATTCGTAAATACTCTATCGATGAACTGCCTCAACTGTGGAATGTACTGAACGGCGATATGGTGCTTATTGGCCCACGCCCTCCCCTCGATATTGAATACAACGCGTACGACCGCAACATCATGCCAAGACTATTTTGTAAACCCGGCATTACCGGTTTATGGCAAGTGAACGGTAGAGCAGATACCGATTTTGAACAACAAATTTCGTTAGACAAACAGTATGTAAACGCGCAATCGATACTGATGGATATAAAGATTTTATTCTCAACCATTCCTGCCGTTCTAAAAGCGAAGGGAGCATACTAAAACCTATAAGCCCGTTGCTCATCAACGGGCTTTTTTATCTCCAGATTCATCAAAAATCGATTATCAAACTGCAAATCAACCATTTTGCATACTGCAAAAAAAATCGATGCCAAATCATTTTATTTATATATTTCATACAGTTAAAACATGGCCTAATTTCTGCGTTATCAGGGTATCACTCTGATTAAGCGGAAATATCATGTGTAAACCTACTCAACTGCAAATTGTGGCCATACTGCTCGTAACCTTGATGCTTGTTGCATGCAAACACACAAGCGATAGCAGGTTATTACTCCCTGACAGCAACACATTTTACGGTGCGAGCAAAACCAAAGGTATTCAGTTCTCACAAGAGAGCGTGCCTAACGCTGTGTTCTCAACGGAGCTTGAATGTTCAACCCGTGAACATTTTGCTGCACCTTTAAACTACAGAGTAGATAAAACCATCTCACTAGCGACCTCTTCTATGCCTTTTCAATATCAAGCTCACGGTGAACAAAAATACGGACTGCCTCTCAGCCCTGGTGATCTAGTCGAAGTTCTGATTGAAAATGGTGACGGTTTCAATGGTCGATATGTGCTTGATCCAAATGGCTACATTAACTTGCCATTGCTTGATCCAATCAGTGCTGCAGGAAAGCCCGCCTATCTAGTCAGCCAGGAAATTGAGCTTGCACTCATTAAAAACGAAATTTTCCAGCCTGCGACGGCGGTTGTCTCTGTACAAATACTGAATCTTGCTGGTGTTGAAGTCAGCGTCGCTGGTGCCGTATTTCAACCGGGACGAGTTCTGATCAACAGCAAAACACCCAATGCCCTACTAGATGAACAAATCGCTGCATTTGGTGACTTTTCGGACAAACGTTTATTGTCAGAAGCTATCCGTTCAGCCTCAGGCATCCGCCCTGATGCGAAAGTCGATCAAATCATCCTCATTCGCAATGGTTGGCAAGTTGAAGTTGATTTAACTGGCATTTTAACCGGTACGCCGGTCAACGATGTCCCTTTAATTGCAGGTGACCAAATTATCGTACCGAGCACGGGGTGTTTCCAACAACACTTAGTTCGCCCTAGCCAAATTACGCCAAAAGGTTTTAGAGTCTATATGTCGAACCTGATTGACTCCGCCGGAGGCAATGCCGCTGCTGCCGTTGGCCGCTATTCAACTAACCTAACCTATGGTTCACGCTTATTACAGGCGGCAATTTCAGCAAACTGTGTCGGTGGAAAATCATGGACGAACGCACCGAGAAGTATAATGTTGGCTAGTACTCACCCGATCACGGGCGAAGTACAAGTGCTAGAGCGCTCTGTTGAGCAAATCATGAAATACCCCAGTCGTGAAGATATCAACCCATTTCTGATGCCAAACGATGCTGTAGCTTGTTATGACTCAAGTGTCACCAATGTACGTGATATTGCTGGCACGCTTTACGATCTGCTTAAACCCATCGCGTTGTTTTAGGAGCATTTATGAGATATCCATTAGTTGTTCCAACTCGTTGGGACCAATTCAGAAGTTGGGTATATCGCATTCTTAAGTGGCCCTACTTTGTGACTGGTCTTGTCAGCTACTTATTTATAGGTGCGTTGGTAACCTTATATCTGATGAAGCCGCCAACTTTCAAAAGTGAAATGGACTTGGTACTGCCAGGCACGGGGTCGAGCAGCAACGTTAGCTTAGACGAAGTTGGACAAGTGGTATCTCAAACGACAACGCCATTTGGTGCGGGCGGCTTCAACCCTCGAGTCAATTACAAGGAAATGTTAACGAGTCGTGGCGTATTGGAAAGAGCAGCAGAAACACTTCAAATAGCACCGCACGAGTTTGGGACACCGAAAGTTAGGCTAACAGAGCAAACGTCTATTATCTCGCTCTCGTTGCAGGGAAATTCACCCGAGCAAGCAACAAGCAAAGCTTGGGCTTTATATGAGTCATTGCAAGCTGAACTCGATAACCTACGGGCTGACGAGGTTGCACGACGCGATGCCAGTATCAAAAACGTACTTCAGGGTTATAGAGAGAAAACCAATCAGGCCAGAGCGAATATTGTGGAATTTCAACAACGCGCACTATTGGTATCGACCGAGCAAATGGAACAGGCTATTTCAACCCTGTCACAAGTAAAGGCTAAAAAACTGGATGCAACAGCCAATCTTTCTGAACTAGAGGACTATATTCAGCAGCTAAGCTTCACGCTGCAAGTCACCCCTAAAATAGCAGGCAAAGCGCTTGCCATGAAATCAGATCCTGAATTTATTGGGTTTTACCGTGAGCTATCAGATAGCAGTGGAGTACTATCCGACTACAGCTCCAAATGGGGTAATAATCACCCTAAGGTCGTAGCTGCACAAAAGAGAGTCAGTATTGCTCGAGCATCATTAGTTGAGAGAGGGATGTTACTAACAGGCGTCGATGCGCTTAATGAATTCATGGCACTCAATTTAGAAAACAATCCCAAAAGGGCCGAGCTGTTTGCTGATTTAATTAATGCCAGTGCTAAAAAAGAAGGTATGGACGCGCTGATTGAAGATCTCAACATCGCAGTATCAGTGCTACAGGAAGAGCTCAAACTCTATTCGCGAGAAGTCGCCGAACTGGATCGGTTAGAGCGCGAATTCGATATGGCTGAAGCGATTTATACATCGGCAGCTGCCAGACTGGAGGCCAATAAATCGGATGTATTCGCTTCATACCCAGTCGTACAACTCTTAACAACCCCCTCTAACCCGATTAAGCAGATAAGCCCTAATCCAGTGATTGCTTTAGTGGCGGGGTTTGCCGGTTTATTCTTTATTACATTTGGACTTATCGTCACATGGCAACGCAGCAATATAGTCAATCTACTCTTGAAGAGAAATTAATCTGGCTAGGATTGGCCGGCACCTATCCGATATACCTATTCGGTAGCTTATACCTCGTGGGATCGATTCTGGGTTGGTTGGTTTTCTTCACGCTGGCATTACGCTGGTATGTATATGGCCGACCGACGAGAAGTCGAATTCCGCATATGGTATGGATGTGGATCATCGCAATGGTAGTGATGCTAGTTGTACTCTGGATTGGCCATGCCAATTGGTCGCTCGGTACCGCCAAAACCATTAAATCAACTGTTGGCTGGGCCAAAGGATGGGCTTTAATAGCGCTGTTTATATTTTTGGGTGCCTGTATGCCAATTAATCACCGCCTAATTGCAAGAGGCGTATGCGTCATCGGTGCACACACGCTACTCTTCTCTGCCCTCACCATTTTAACCTATGTCGCGCGCATTCCGGGTGAATTGTATGTTTCTCCGCTGAAAGCAATTGGAGGCCCTGGATTAAGTGTTTTTACCGTTTCTCTATACGGATTAAACCCTGAGACTGGGGCCGGTAGATGGCAGTTTTTTGGTCCCTGGGCGCCGGCAGCTGGGTTTCTGGGTTGCTTATTTTTGGTCATGAGCCACTTAGAAAGTGACAAGAAATGGCGTTGGTATGGGATCGCAGGCGCCGCGTTTATGTGTTTACTATCTCAATCTCGCGCAGGGCTGGTAATTTTTGTGATGCTTTGGCCTATGCTTCGCTTAGGTAATCGTTTACGTGAGCCATGGATCTTACTCTCATTGGGAATAGGTGTTCCTGCGCTGCTCATTTTAGGACAGCCAGTATTAGAGTGGGTAATGGATTCCTACCAGCAAGTAAAAGAAGCACGCCCTGATTCAACAAGAGTAAGGGCAGCATTAGCGAATATCGCCATGCAAAGGTGGGAAAGCGAAGCATATTGGTTTGGACATGGCATTGTTGAAAGTGGTGGAAAAATAGTCGAAGAAATGGCAATAGGCTCCCATCATAGTTGGTATGGTTTACTATTTGTAAAAGGCATCGTTGGATTATATGCGCTGGCGATACCCTTAGTGACAACGATTATTTACCTATTCTGGTATTCACAGAGTAGTCGACTGGCTCACATTGCATTGTGCTTGACCGCTGTGATGTTGAGCTACAGCTTTTTCGAAAACTTAGAAATCCTATCGTATATCTTCTGGCCAGCCCTATTGATCATTGGCATGGCATTAAACCCGCGTAAAACACGCAAGTTTTAATGTGCATTTTGCATATTTAAAATCATCCTTTTGCATTCTGCAAACGCCCACCCTGAAAAATAAACTAACCATTAAATATCAACAACTTAAAAATTGGAACGATAGCTGCAAACATCATTACACGAACGTTAAATAGGACCGTATAATGATTAAAAAGTATGACGCCTACGTCGTGGGTTATTACGGCATGCAAAACAGCGGCGATGACGCATTACTGGCAGCGTCGCTATTGGGCAGTGAACATTATTTAGGCATTAAAAGTACGTTAATTTCACACGCGGGGCCGCTCTCACGACACCGTTTTGGTGAAAGGCGCGCAAATCTAACAGAGGACCAGCGTTTTCCGGGGCAAAATCGCCTGAGTCACTATATCAATGCTGCGCAATGTAAACGCGTAATTTTCGGTGGCGGCTCTGTCCTGCATAGCCAGCAAGACATCAACATTAAAAGAACGTTAATGCACCTCACAAGTTCAACACGTTCAATGGCGTTGGGAGTCGGTATTGAACCGTTCAAATCAGACGCTGATCAACTTGCCTGCACTAAATTTCTGAATCAGTGCGGCATCGTCGCCGTTCGCGATTCCGATAGCTTTAAACTGGCTAAATCAATAGCACCGCACGCGAACGTGGTCGAAAGTTTTGATCTGGCGCCCCTTTTACTCACGCACAAAGAATTCCATCGGTTTTCGGGAAAGCGCCGTGGTGTAGTCGTTAATGTTTGTCCGGCTCCAGTAAGTGCAATGGGAAACACCAATGCCCAAAACGAAACCAAAAGACTAATGTGTATGGCGGAAATCATACACAGTATCTGGGAACTATCCGGCGAGCCTATTTCCTTAATGGTTTTTAATGGGCACGACCGATTGGGTGATGTACGAGTTACACAACAACTACATGATCTTTTGGCTGAACGATTACCGCTAAACATCATTCCCTATAACCCTGATCCTATTCAAGTTCTCAATCAAATCGGACAATTCAAGTTAATGCTGGGGATGCGTTTGCATGCCAATATTTTCGCGTACTTGTCACACACGCCATCAATTAACTTGGGGTACCACCCAAAATCTCACAGTTGGGCAGAACAAGTTGGGTTGTCGCCTGATTATCAATTTAACGCAAATTCCATTGATCGTGTTCGCCTTTTCAACAGTGCTATGAACGCGCTGTCTACGGGCCACACGGGAACCAAACTCAGTACTGACCAAGCATTGCAACAGTCGATTAAAAATTGGAGTCACTCTTATGAAACCTGTACAGATTTCAGTGGTTATCCCACTTTTCAACAAAGAAAAGCACATACTGGCAACGCTTGAAAGCGTTACCTCGCAGCACTACCCCGTTTCTGAAATTATCGTCATCGATGATGGCTCAACCGACTGCAGTGCTGATGTCGTGGCAAGCAGCAATATTAATAACTTACGCCTAGTTCGGCAGAACAATCAAGGCGTATCGGCTGCCAGAAATACCGGGATTAAAGCAGCGCGATTCCCCTACGTTGCATTTCTGGATGGGGATGACCAATGGTTACCTTTCTTTACTGAAGAGATGGCCCATTTGATACAGCGCTATCCAGATGCATCGGCTTACACGAGTCGATACCAATGCGTTGAGTCAGGGAACAAATTTGTCGATCCGAAGATTTACTTAAACGACGTAGACCCCTACGGGATGATTATGCATAACTATTTCGAGTTGGCTTCAAAAGGTGATCTACCTTTTATGATGTCCTCAACCTTGGTTAAAAAAGACATATTTGAACGCATTGACGGGTTTCCCGTCGGTGAGAAAATGGGTGAAGATCAAGATGTATTTGCTCGAATCGCACTCCACGGTTACATAGCCTATTGTCCGAACATCAATTTACTGTATCACCGAGATACCGATAACAGGGCCTGCGACAACAATGTTCCATATGAGGAGTGCGGTTTCAGTAAACGCTTACATGAGATTGTCAACTGCTCTACTTTTGACGAGAAATTGCGTCAAGACATCATTCGCTATACAGCGGCTCATTTGTGCCATTTAGCAAAGCAAAATATTCGTAATCAAAATCCTGCGGTTGCACTAAAACTGCTGCGCGACAAACGCTGCTTTACCAAACCTAAACACCTCATTGCTCTTTCGTTATGGGCCAGCTTTCAACAGGTTTATCTAGCACTAATAGCGCTCTTATCAGGACAAAAACCAAAATCAAATACTCAGGCAATTTAGGAGAATAAGATGAAAATTAACGCTATCTGTGTTGTTAAAAACGAAGCAGACATTATTGAAGAAACATTGCTCAATGCGATGAAGTACTGCCACCGTATTTATATTTTTGATAATGGTTCTGATGATGGAACGTGGGAAATCATGTGTTCAATGGCGTCACGCTTTAAAGAAATTGAAATTGCATTTCGTAGTGACGAACCCTTTACTAACCAATTGCGGAATCGAATTTATAACCAATACAATCATTTATATTCCAAAGAAGATTGGTGGTACATTCTTGATGGTGACGAAATGTTATCAGAGTCCCCGGCTCCCCTGCTTATGAGAGCGAGTAAAGCAGCAAAGACCTGCGTAAAATCCTGGTTTGCTCAATTTTATTACACCGACAAAGATTTAAGTGATTCAGCAATTGAAGATGATTCACAGCCCATCGCTCTGCGAAGAAAGCATTATCGTATTAACTGGAAAGAATGGCGTTTCTTCAAAAACGACCCTACCCAGAAGTGGCCCGAGAACACGTCGGCTCGCGTTCCCCCCTTCTCAAACAAGGTCTTTAAGGAATCGACTATTATCCGCCATTATGCCCACCGGACCATTGAACAACTAGAAAGACGCAACAAAATACGGTTGGGCAATCCGGAAAATTTTGTTCACGTTACAAGTAAAGAACACCTAAAAACATGGATAAAATCTTCCAAGGATTTGTTTGTTTATAACAATGACAACGAATATCAACTGCCACTTAAAGACGTTGTTAGCTACTACTTAAAGGAAGTTAAATTTTGGATCACGTGGCGCTTTCAAAACATCAAAACCGTGATGAGCCGTGGATATGCAATGCTGCATTGTGGCAAAAAGGCCTTGCTTTGATATGAAGCACACGTCGAGATCTCATTTCAACCTGCGAGAAAAGCCTCAGTAAAGGGTGAATGACTGAGGCTTATGCATACAGAGTTATTTAGTTGATTTCGACCTGAAGGATAATGGTAGATGATTGAAACTGCCCCTATGATGCAGACATCTTGAGACAGTTTCGTCATGGAAATACTGACATGTAACCTTGCGACTTTATAGTTTTACTGTTTAACTGCTTAAGTATAGGTGATTGGATTTGTCATTTATGGAGAAAGAGTAGATGGTAATTAGGCATGGCGCTTCACGGTCTTCAGAGATTAAAAATGACCGTATGAAAATTCCCCATCCTATATTGTTGATTGAAGATGCCGATATATTGGCCGAAATTTTACAATACAGGATCGTCGAAAAGTGGGATGTTGAAGTTCACCTTGCCAGGAACCTCGCGGAAGCAAAGCAGCTCCTGACCGAACATCGAACTAAATACCTTGTCGCATTGTGCGATTTAGTACTGCCAGATGCACCGAATGGTGAAGTTCTTAAGCTGGTAGCGAAAGCGGGCGTTAGAGCGATCGCGTTAACAGGAATCTCAGATAAAGAGCAATTTCTAGCACAGTTTAAACGCAAGCTGGTTGACTATGTGGTCAAAGATACCCCCAATGCAATTAATTACAGCGTTAACCTGATTGGTAGACTTTATAAAAACAGCTCTATGAAAGCCCTAGTGGTGGACGATTCACAAACTGGCTTATCCATTTTGAGAGACTATCTCAAATTGCTGAACTTCAACGTGCACACAGCCAAAGACGGTGTTGAGGCCATCGATATATTAAAACAAGAGCCCGACATAAGACTGATGATTACGGATTATGAAATGCCGCGCATGGATGGGATCCAACTAGTCATCGAAACGCGCAAACTAATTGATAAAAATACACTCGCAATTATTGGTGTATCATCGACTGGCCGAACTGACATTGGCGCTATGTTTATTAAAAATGGTGCCAACGACTTTTTGAGCAAGCCTTACACACTTGAAGAACTTATCTGCCGCATCAACATGAACATGGATGCTTTAGAAAACATTGACTATATTTTTGAGTTAGCCAACAAAGATGCATTGACAGGGTTATTTAACCGACGTTATTTTTTTGGGGAGGTTGAAAAGATAGATCAGTCTTGGGTCGCTGAACGATCTGAGATTTCCTGCGCGATGGTCGATATCGATCATTTTAAACGTATCAATGATACATACGGACATGATTGTGGCGACCACGTATTGAAAGAATTCGCAAAAATGCTGACCACACATTTTAAATCTCATTTAATCGCTAGATTAGGAGGGGAAGAGTTTGCCGTTGTGTGTCCTCCCGACTTAAATAAGCAATTCTTAGAGCAAGCCCAACTATTCCGCGAACATATCGAGTGTATGCATATTGAATGGGACGGAGAAGTAATCAATGTAACTGCCAGCATTGGAGTTTTTGCAGCGGCAAGCATTCCTACAGAATCCATGTTGAAAGAAGCAGACAAAAACCTTTACAAAGCAAAAAGTAGCGGCCGTAATCGAGTTATCTCTTAGTCGCCGTTTTTGATGGATTGCAAGAGGTTTATATAGGCAAACTCCTGTCTGACTACTATGACCAACCATTGTAACCTGAACCAAACAGCATAATGAACTCTTCAACTGTCTCGATTGAATAGGCCTCTAACTTTCGTTCATTCAGAGGCCAAAACCATCAACTGATAAGCGTTTTAGCAAGACACTAAAGCGAAGCTCTAGACTTTGCCGCAAAAGACATCGCAAAACGCTCGATATAATCGTAAAGGTTAGTGGGTAACCAAGCGAGCACTGCACACAACGCACTTAGTATTGTTTTTTTAGGTTCTTCCCATAACATTTTAGGAGAAGACAATACGGCTTGCATCATCATAACGCACGCGCTGGCTGGATTTCTTGACTGGACTGCTCTGCGCGATAGGTAACGAAGTTGATAGGCATTGGCGAGTGCATACCATCGATTAAAGAAAAGCTCATGCCCTGGCCTATTTTTCTCCACAGCACGGCGCCAGCTTTGATATTGCTTAGTTAGGTTTGCAGATAAACCGGACGCGTTTACTCGATATAATGTCAGTGCATCATGAATCCCCTCAAAGTGCCACTTTGTATTCAATGTAATTCTCAGCCAACATTCAATATCCTCAGATTGACGCAAGCTCTCATCAAAGAACTGTGGGCGTGAGGGCTCTTCTTCACTGAAAAATCGAATAGCATCGAATGTTTGTTTACGAATGACTGGTGCCGAACCATTACCTACGGGGTTTCTACAAAAAATGTCTTTGCTACTAATATGTTCCAGTTTAGGGAATTGTCCGATACCTAATAGCCGACTCTGTTCATCAATAAAGAGTGAAGGGCTATAACTCACGCCCACTCTGCTTTGGCTCTGCAAATGCTCAACATGTGAGCTTAGCTTTTCCGGTAACCACACATCGTCCGAATCTAAGAAAGCAATATAGTCCCCCTTCGCATCGGCTATACCGGTATTTCGAGCCCCAGCTAGCCCTCGATTTTGCTGTCTGATGACACGTATTCTTGGATCGTTGAGGCTTTCGACATACGCGGCACTGCCATCTTCTCCGCCATCGTCTACACATATCACCTCAAAATTTGGATAGGTTTGTTGTAAAACAGAGCCCAATGCTTCTCGAATGTATTTTTCGACGTTATACATAGGCATGACTACAGACACTAAGGGCATTTGCTTATTCATTTGAGTTTCTCCAAAGAAGATACGGTCAATACACTTGCCACGTGATAGCGGCGAAGAACGGTTTGAATGAGATACAACGTAACGGAAATACATGTCCCAACTAGGACTGCATATGACATGTTGAGTGCGCTATCAGGCATTAAGATCATGATAGCGGCTAGCGTAATTATGCTAAAAACCAGTTGCTCCTTTAGTTCAGAGGTGAAAGCCCCCGATGAGCGCAAAAACAAGCAACGAATATCAAATATTAAAGTGCCGACTGATGCTAAACACAACATCTGAACGATCGCGACACTATCAATCCATCGTTCGCCAAATAAAATAGGCACATAGAATGGAGCCACAGCGGCTTGCGAAAGCAATAGCACGCCCATAATCGACGTTAATAGAATTATTTGGCGAATTGCAGATTGTTGCTGACGGTCTCGATTAAGCGCACATACATGGGGGAACAATGCATTCGAAAACGCATTAATAAGTGATTGGCTTAGGCCAATACTGACAGACTTGGCAAATGCGTATAGCCCAAACACTTCTGGGAGCAACAGCTTTCCCGCAATAAAAAGATCAGCATGACCTTTCAGTGACTTTGAAAACTCGGTGAAAAACAATGTAGATGACGTACGAAACAGCCGCTTGAATACAGCAAGCTCAAACGCGGTACCAAATGACTTTACCGGTGCAATGTAGAAGCCAAATGTCCATAAAAGCACACCCAGATACTTTGTCGCCAGCACCGCATAAATGCCAAAATCAAGCCATAAGCACAGAGCTAGTACCAGGTTTTCAAATGTAAGGCAGGCGCCATTCCATAAACTGAAGTAGCGCATGTTGTTGGCTCGCTGAATTAAGAATACATTGCTACTGGTCAGAGGGTAAAAAAGATATACCGGTGCCAAACACTGCAGTAAAAATTGGACATCATATGACTGATAAAAACTACCAATGGGAAAAGCAAGCAAGAACTGGATTACACTGAGTACTCCGCAAATTATCCACTGTAAACCGGCACCGTTTCTGGTGAATGAGATCACGTCGGTATTGGAGCATTGGATCACCTGTGAACCCGGTCCACACCTTAGGGTAATACGAAATAGGTCATGACAGGCCATTGTTAACATTACGACGCCATACGTCACCGTATCAAGAAATGCAGCCAACGCCAAAACGGTTAAAACTCGAGCTAGCTTACCCGTAATTTCGGTGCCCAGTAGCCAAGCCGTGTTCTTAAACAAGCGATGGCTGAAAATTGCCAAGAATTTGTGAGTAGTAATAACCTTCATAATGAGTCCTACCGGTTCACGGTAAAATCATTAATTCAACTATCGTTCCAACTCAAAATAAAATATAACCGACTGTTTTAAAACACATATTTGAATCGCGATTTGAGATATTTGCAATTTGCAAACACACTATTTGCAATGTGAAAGAGATATTTAGGTTACCACGACTGCATTTTTCGATATAAGGTTGACGGGCTAACGCCTAAGGCTGTGGCAGCTTTAACGACATTGTCATGATAAAACGTCAACGCGTTTTCAATCGCTTTACGCTCCACTACTGCTAATGGTTCTACAGAATGAAAATCAGTCTTATCAAGCTCATCTAATAATCGTGGTTGTATGCTCGGCGCCTCATCTTCTTCAGCACTTTTTTGTGGGTCAGGAACATCAACAGCGCCGACAGATAACTGCTTCACGTCTTGTCGATTAAGCCCTAACTGGTTGCCCAAAATATCACTGCCTACGAGTGGTCCCTCTGACATAATAATAGAACTGTGAATTGCGTTTTGTAGTTGCCTAACATTGCCAGGCCAACGGTAGTGTCGTAACAACGCTTCGGCATCAGCAGTAAAGCCAACAAATTCCTTTTCTTCTAGCGCTGAGTATCGTCGTAAAAAATGAGATGCTATTTGAATAACGTCTTCTTCACGTTCCCGTAAAGGGGGTAAATCAATTGAAATGACGCTGAGTCGGTAATACAAATCTTCGCGTAATTTTTGCTCTTTGATTGCTTGCTCAGGTTCTCGATTGGTCGCACACAAAAACCGTACATTGACCTTTTCCTCTTTGCTGGAACCGACTCGTTTAAAGGTCCCTGTTTGGATGAAGCGCAATATTTTAGCTTGTAGTGAAATATCCATTTCACCCAGCTCATCCAGAAACAATGTCCCCTCATGCGCCAGAGTAGCAGCACCATCGCGATTGGAAACGGCACCAGAAAAAGCCCCTTTAACATGACCAAATATTTCGGATTCCATTAGCTCAGAGGGTATAGCTGCACAATTTAACGCAATGAATGGGTCGTTCTTTCGTTTTGATAAATTGTGTATAGCTTCTGCAGCGACCTCTTTACCTGTACCACTTTCACCCGTAATAAATACTGAAGCGGTGCTTGGCGCAGACTTTTCAATAGCCCGATAAACGAATTGCATGGCAATTGAATCACCGATAAACCCTGCAAAATCCTTGCGTCTTCTTTTTTGATAGCGTTCAAGAGTCTTTTTCAGTATCTGTCGCTCAACCTGTAACTCTTGGTCACGAAACGCTTGCTGTATCAATATTAATAGTTGCTGATTATCCCACGGTTTTTGCAAGTACCCCCACACTCTACCGGTATTGATAGCCTCAAGAATATGATGACTTTCAGCATGTGCCGTCAGCATAATGCGTATTGTTTCTGGGTACTTTGCTGCTATCTCACTGCACAACTCAACGCCGCTCATACCAGGCATCGTTAAATCAGAAATCACAATATCAACTGGACTTTTTTCCAACAACCTTAAAGCATCAATACCAGTCTCAGCGACACTTATATCCATGTCGAGAGGCCGTAGCACTCGCTTCAGAGAGCTTAACACTGACGATTCATCGTCTACTAACAGGATCCGTTTTTGTATCTGCATAGAAGCCCTTAAGGTTTTTGAGTGGCATATTTAATGCAACCAAAACCGATAAATAGTTACTTACTGCGTTTAGCTTATGCCGTTATTTACAATTAGTAAAGGTGCCTAGCTTAAACCTACCCAACAACAAAAAGGAGACTTAAGTGATTGTTTCAAAACATAATTATAAAATCTCCAGGAAGATAGACATACTGTGTATTGACGATGAGACGCAGATCTTACGAGCACTTGAAAGAACACTAAGAAAACTAAACTGCGATTTGCATTTTGCAAAACATCCGCAGGACGCGATTGAAACAATTACAAATACTCAAATAGACATTATTTTATGTGACATGAAAATGCCGGACATGAACGGTGCTGAATTTTTTTCGTACGCAGCGAAGCGTGTTCCACATACCAAGCGAATATTATTGACGGGGTATGCCGATATTGATTCCACGATAACCGCGATCAACGAAGGCGCTATTAACCATTACGTTAGAAAGCCTTGGCAATCAGACACGCTGTTAGCACTGATTCAGAGCATGATCACCGATATATACAGTGAGCGTAATAATCGTTATTTACAACGTGCAGTGATTTGTTCCCGCAAAACACTTAGAAACACTAACAAGCGCCTGAAGGCTTCGGTACAGCGTAAAACGTGCGAAATCACCGATGCCGTGAACAACCTGCACTGTGAACAAAAAGCAACCGAGAAGGTGTTATACAACTTACTCAGGTCTCATCCCAATTTTGATGCTCAATTGAGCCGCAATGTTGCTAAGTTAAGTGACGAAATTGCGCACAAGCTAAAAATAACAACCAATGCCGAAAGTTCTTACTTATATCGTGCGGGGTTACTTCATCAACTTGGCACCATTGCATTAGACAAAACGTTGAGCAGAACTCCTCGTTTAGATCTCAATTATGCTCAGCAGCGGCTGTTTACCGCTCAGGTAGATGCAATACCTTCAATCTTATCACCTATGGATCGTCTATCTGACATTCAATCTACGCTGTGTTTCCAATTCGAAGGATACGCTGAAGGCTACGGATACCCTAACAAGCTCTCAGGGCAATCGATACCGATTGGCGCTCGGGTATTACACATTGCGCGAGATTACTGCTCTTACACTTGCGGGAAAATGAAAGCGCTGAAACTGACGCACAAACAAACGTTAACAGAAATGAATAAAAGTATAGGGCTTCTATACGACCCTCAAATATTAGATCTACTTCTTGAGTTTGATGGAAATCGCGTTGTTTACACTGATACTGTTTACGCATCTCATCAGCTTCAACCCGGCATGGTACTCGCGCGGCCGCTATTTACTGAAAAACATGTGATGCTGCTGCCTGATGGGCACATTTTTGACTGTACTACGATAGGTAAAGTCATGGCCTATGAGCGCAATACCCATAAACCGCTCGAGTTCATTGTAGAGCCCAACGATTACTAAATTGGAATCACAACTTTCATAGTCGTGCCAATGCCTTCAACTGACTCAACTATGATGTCTCCCCTATGCGCTTCGATAATGGTGCGTGATACAGACAATCCCAAGCCAGTGCCTTTGCCGACTGGCTTGGTCGTGTAAAAAGGAACGAATAAGTTGGCCATTACGTCTTCTGACATGCCCTGTCCGCTATCAGAAACCGAAATTTCAACGTTTGAGTCTTTTAGTTTGCTTTCAACTTTAATGTATCCGTCAGCGCTAATGGCTTGTGATGCATTAACAATTAAATTAATAAATACTTGTTGCAACTGACCTTGATTACCTTTGATGGTCGGTAAGGAGTCACAAAGTTTTGTGTTAACTGTTAATGTCGACTTTATCGAATTTGCTGCAATTCTGAGCGCTGCCTTCACGCATCGATTTACATCAACCATCGTAAAGTCAGTGTTGGCTACATGGGAAAAATTTTTAAGGTTGGAAATGATCTCGGTAATTCTAGCTATTCCCTCTCTATTATCAGCGATAATTTCTAAGCTATCTTGAAATAAGTACGCCATGTCATGCTGTACAGCAATAGCGTTCAGTTCTGACGCGCTCATTGCATGCTTTTCTGCCGATTCCATGACCTTGGCATAGAAATCCTTAAAGGCTTGAAGATTATCATTTAAGACCTCAAGGTTAGACTTGATAAAGCCAATAGGGTTATTAATTTCATGCGCGACACCAGCAGAAATTTGACCTAACGTCGACATTCTCTCGACCATTACGAGTTGTTTTTTCGCACTGGCAAGGTGCTCTGCAGTTTGCTCCAGAACCGATCTTTCCAAATGTGCACTTGCATCACTTAGACGCTTCTCTACCCCATCTCTTAATTGCTTTTTTGCAGTATCTAAAACAAATAACCGTTCCTCATCAATCAGCGGCTCATCAAGGCACAATACTAGCCAAGCTACTTTCCCATCGATATAGGGGAAGTTAATCGAAACTAGCCATCTCATATTCTCTTTATCAGCTAGCTTCATTTCTCGAATAGACCATTGCTCAAGCAACTCTTCACTCTCAAAAGGAATGTACTGCAAAATAACAGGAGGAAATCTACCAGCTTGTTTAACCGGTTTATCTGGCTCCCACACTAATGGCTTCGATTTATCTGACAATTTTCCTTTTCTGGAGAAAAAACATACGCCCAACTCTGCATCAAAGAACTCTGATGTCATCGCTAACGTATTTGAAAATAGCTCGCTAATACTTTCTTCAGATGTAATATGAGATGTCGACTTAGAGAGAAATTCTAATTCAGACTGCCTTTTCTGCGCATCTAGTACCGCCTCTTGCAGTGCCTTAGTCGACAGATGCATTTGCTCAGAATATTTTTCTAATTGACGTTCAGCGTCTCGCCTAGCGCTAATCTGGCGTTCGAGTTTTCGCTCGAGAACTGAAATCCGTTTATTTAATTCTTCAGACATAATTGCTTATTAACAATAAATAGAATTCCCCAAGGCCCACGCAATATCGTATTCAGTATTTAATATTGACATCAAGCTTTTTAACTTTTGTATAAAGAGTCGTCTTTTTTACGTTATAGGTGGCGTGAATATTCCTATATTTCTTCAATACTTTAAGTCTGTGCATAGTGCCACTAACTCAACGTTGAGGATGAATAAAGCGATGAACTATATATTAGGACCAATATCTGATCTTTCGTGCAAGTTCGGACGCTTCAAACGGTTTGCTTATATAGTCATTCATTCCGACTGCAATACAATGCTCCCTGTCGCCCTTCATTGCATTTGCTGTCAATGCGATAATAGGGATATTCTTTACTTTTTCACCGACATCACCTGATCGAATTTTCTTTGATGCCTCGAACCCATCCATAATTGGCATTTGGCAGTCCATCAATATAACATCAAAAAACGTGTCATCCTGTTGAAGAATATCTAAAGCTACTTGACCATTATCAGCCACGGTAACGTCGTGGCCTTCCAATTGATGCACAGCGACTGCCTGATTTATCTCATTGTCTTCCACTAATAAAATGGAAAGCGAACGCTTTGATTCATAGACACGGTCTTCTTCGATTGCTCCTTCACTATCTAGTGATTTATCCCTATCCGAAATGATATCTACAGGCAGCTTAATCGTAAATTGGGTTCCTTGCCCATGCTCACTGGCAACTTTAATGTCTCCCCCCATCAAGTGACAAAGTTGTCGAGAGATTGAAAGCCCAAGCCCTGTGCCACCAAATTTTCTCGTGGTTGAAACATCTTCTTGAGAAAACTGCTCAAATATTGCATTCAGTTTGTCTGGCGATATTCCAACACCTGTATCTTTTACGATCACAGACAATACGCCATTTGTGTCTTCTGAAGTAACTTTGAAAATGAGCTTTACAGAACCTTTCTCTGTAAATTTAACAGCGTTACTCATAACGTTTTCAATAACTTGTCGAATTCTCGTTGGATCACTCTTAATCAGAATGTCATCTGAGAGTTGAACTTTCTCAATAAACTTGAGCCCTTTGGATTTGCACTGAACTCTGTAAGAATCAATTATCTCAGAAATAAAATCAGAAGGATCAAAGAATATGTTTTCGATTGCCAATTTACCGGCTTCAATTTTAGATAAATCCAAAATATCATTTATGATGTGGAGTAAATTTTTTGTGCTGTTGAGTGCTAACCCCACAAATTCATGCTGTTTAGTATTCAGAGAAGAATCGTTTAGTAGTTGCAATAGACCGTAAATACCATTAATCGGTGTTCTTATCTCATGACTCATATTGGCGAGAAAATCGGCCTTCATCCTCGACGATTCTTCAGCTTTACGTTTCGCTGTCTGTAGAAATTCTTTTGTTTTTTCTTGAGCCGTTACATCTTGTTGAATACCTAGATAATGTGTAGCTGAACCATCATCATTTTTGATTGGGGTCAGGGTCAAATGATTGTAAAATTGACTACCATCTTTGCGATAATTTAGCAGTGTCACTTCTATAGGTTCACGTTTTTCTATCGCTTTTCTAATTGCCATTGTGTGTTCGGGATTGGTATCAGGCCCTTGCAAAAAACGGCAATTTTTACCAATAAAACTTTCACTCTTATAACCCGTTAGTGTTTCACAAGCTTTATTGACATAAATAATAGGCTCATTGGGTTGTGTTATATCGGATATGAGAATAGACGTACTTGCTCTATCAACCGCTTGAGTTTTTAACAATAGTTCGGTTTCCAGATTCTTACGCAATGTAAGATCTTCTCCAACTAATACTGTACCGGTGACTTGTTCTTGATTGTCTTTCAGTGGGCATACATACCAACGAATGACTTTTGTTGAGTGGCCAATGGAGGAAAAATATCTTCGCTCGGTACTGTTTACGTGGGTTTCATCCTCACCAATATTCAACTCATCAATCAATGCGAGTAAATCATGACCCATGACATCTGAGTTCTGCATAAACTTGTCACAGGCGTCATTTAACAATATGAATTTTCCGTCATTATCGACAACAACAACGAATTCAAGCATCGCATTAATGACATTGTTAACTTTGTCATTAGACAATGACAAGTTGTCTATTTGAGTTTTTAATTTCTCGAACGATTGTTCGATTTTATACAGCTCCTGAATACCTGTTGCAGCAGTATGTGCTTCATTAATTTTTACTGTACGAAACCCGCTAGCTATCTGATCTCCAAAGGACTTTAAGGTTTGAGATCCAATTTTAGCGGTATGCATAGCGTTCGATACTGACGCAAAAAGTGCTAGTAACAACGTTAGAAGGACAAAGGGAGCCAAGTATAAAAATGAAGAATAGGCTCCAATCAGGTTCTCAAAACTATAGTAGTTGAGTTGGTTAAACTCTCTGTGCTTCACTATAAAATCATCAATTAGCGCAAGGTTTAACGTTTCGCCATATTTAATCGGGAAATCGCCCGGAGCGATTAAAACTCTTCCCTCACTGTCAGCTATTAATTGCTTTGAAGTATCACCTGTAAGACTAAACATATTCGCCAATGATGGTGAATAAAATACGATAGCGCCTTCTACTAAACCAGCTGAAAAAAACACTGGCACGGCAATAAAAACCCCTCGCACGTCTATTTCAATGAACCTTTTTCCGTGCTCTAGAACCTGAGAACTCCAACTGTAAGTAGAAATCTGATTGTCTAATGTTTGGATATTCTTACTAGCAATCACTTCCCCATTGAAATTAAAAAAAGCAATCGATGCGTTAGCATCGCTGTTGATTTGGAGTGACTGGAAAAACAGCGGTAAATAGTAACGCTGTTGCTGAGGCTCAACCAAACTATTAACAACAAAATCATTGCTCGCAAGATTAATTAACTGTTCAGTCGTGTCGGTAATAGCAGCTTCAACTCCAGCACGCGATTTTTCTATCCGCTCTAGATGCTGCAGCTCAATTTGCGGACGACTATAGAAATAAAACAAAATCCCTAATGCAATAGCTAGCAACAGCAATATACCAACTTGTCCTGGCAACGATCGTAATAATAAAAATCGTTTTAAACTAATTTGATCTTTCATTTTGTCGACTGCTTTGGAACTAAAAACCCATCGTCATTGTATCTAGCCATAATATAATCCTCGGCCCATAACGCATCATTGCTATCCACGAAGGGGGTACTGTAGGTTTTCAGCAATCCTTTATGCGACTTCAGCTCTTTTAACGCTTGTCGGACCGCATTCGGCTCAATACTCTGCGCTTGTTGTATTGCCTTAGCCAGCATGTGAACAAGATCATACGCATGAGCCACGCCAACTTGACTCGTCATCGTATATTTGGTTACTGCGCTATCGAACTGAGATGAGTATGCGGATAAAACCCGTTGCGCTATCGCCTGATCAACCTCCGGTAAAGCAAAATGAAAGGTTTGCAATACGTGCAAATCCAACAAACGTAGCTTTTGTAAACCCAACTCATCAACAAAATTACCTGCGGCGATTCCCCAGTGAGAAATAAAGGGAACTTTACTTAGCATCTCGTTTTCAAGGGAGTCTCTTAATACGACGGCACCTTCAGGCGCGTTTGCAACTAATACAACACCTTCGGCTCCTGATGCCACTATCTGTTGAATCTCATCTATGAAAGTCGTTTGACGCCAATTAATCCAAGCAACATCGACTACTTCTATATCAAACTTGGGCGCCGCTTGTGACAATGATTGCAAGTTGGATCTTCCCCAACCAGTTCTCTCGAGAACCAACGCAACCCGAGTCAGCCCCCTTTGTTTAGCTTCTCTTAATAAAACACTCGCAGCCTCAGAATCTCTGACGGATACCCTGAATACAAAATTGGGGTCAAACCCATTTTCCACAATTGGAGTACCTGCTGCCCAGGGTACCAGAAACAAAATTTGATTTTGATTGATGTATTCAAGCTCATTTAATACAACAGGCGTATGAACACCGCCAACAACTGCCGCCAAATTTGGCTCTTGGTTGAATGCCTTTAGGTTTTGTAACCCTCTTGCAGGATTACCTCTGTGATCTTTAACGACTAATTCCAGCGGCCTTCCAAGAATGCCGCCCGCTGTATTTATTTCATCAATCGCTATCTTAGCACCTCTATAAATTGCATTTCCGCCATCGGCTGCCACTGATGACATATCTGCATCAATACCAATAATTATTGATTCTTTCGCTGAACATGAGAAAGCAGCACTGAACAATGCAACCCCAAAAAAAAAGCATAACGATTTATTAAGTCGTCTATTTTTCATACTTAAATTAACAGATTATTGAGCTTTAACTACTTGGATACGTTTAATTTTAGTCACTATCTGATTTTTGTGTATTTAATTCGGTAGCTATAAACGAAAAACTTTATTTGATCAGGGTAATAGAGAACGCCAACCCCTCTTCTTTTGTGAGGTAGGGATTCAGTTTTTGTCCATATCAACAAGTTCAACACCAATATAGTTCGCAATCTGAACTGCCATTGCTTCAATCGCGAAATGACCTGCATGACTGACAACGGAATATAGCTGTCCGGCATTGTCGTGCAAAACAATCACATACGCTCGATAGTAGCCTGAATGGTCGTCCACTAAACCACCCCAGTTGTTCATTCTTTTAATCCCCACCAGCGCGATGTCAGATAACGGAACGCACACATCTTTCTGGTAGGTGCTGTAAACTAGGTTGCACTGCTTATCAAAAATTACTTTGTTGTAACCTCTTCTAAAGAGGCGTCTTAACAAAATAATTAGGGTTCCCAAAACAGCAATAATCATGGAGAACGGCTTGAAGTCGATTTGACCGTCGACTAAAAACATTGTGAACATAAGCCCCATCAACGATATGCCACCGCACATAAAGTACTCACCAAAAGCAGCTCTCTTTCTGGGTACTATTGCAAGTAAATCATCTTTTTTAACCAGTCGATGTGAAACAAAATTAGCCGGTCCAACGGTATTCAGTTTCATGATTTCAATAACTTTTTTCATTGCATCCCTGACATTACTGATAATTTACGCACTTACGTTTTCACGCAATTTCGACTTAATTCAGTCCCTCGGAAACGCCGATTCCATAATGTTGAACCTAAGTTGCATGACTTGGCTCACCTGACGAAGAATTACGATCCATTGGTTGGCGCATTTCGCTAGTACAGTGCTATTATCCGCCACTTGATGTCGTGGTTATGTCAAGCAATTAAAGTTCAACGCGAATATACCTCTCATTCTTACGTTGCGGGATTGAGTTCTTGCATGTTGAGTTTTGAAGGCGCTATTCCATACCAGCGTTTGAATGCTTTGCGAAAGTTACTAACCTCGGAATAACCAAGCGCGTAACTGATTTCTTTTATCGTCATTTGGTTCTCTTGCAAATAACGATAAGCCAATTGTCGCCTTACGCTTTCTAAGATTTCTCTATACGACGTTCCCTCTTTTACCAAATGTCTGTGCAACGTTGCTTGGGTCATATATAGCCTGCGCGCGGTAATATCTAAAGAAGGAAATCGCCCCTGACTTTGCAGCATTATTTTGTGCACTCTGAATGACAAACTCTCATTAGCATTGAGTTTTTCAAGCTCCTGCTCACAGATCGCAATTGCACTTTCAAAGCCTCGCTTGTTGGCTAGTTTTAATGGTTTGTCTACATCTCTAAGCGGCAGTGAAAACCCAGTCCATTCAGCGCTGTATAAAACCGGACACTCAAAATAGCGTTCGGCAAATTGGTTGTCGCCAACAAACTGAAATCGTACCTGCTGTACCGGGCTTGCACCTAACGTTATAAATTTCAATATATTGCATATTGCCAATACGATTGTTTCGGTCAAAATGCGTCTCAGGCCATTCAGGTCTCTCGATTCAACAAAACGCACCTTGAGTGAATCATGTGTTTCAGTGACTTCTACCGTCATTAAATCCGTTCGTAAGTGCAAAAAACGTTCGAGCAGTTCAATAACTTGACGCGTACTACCACCGCTCATTGCGGCGAACCCCAAACTACCGTGCGTATTGATTGATAATTTTGTCCCAAGCATAAGCCCTAAAGACTGATGCTTTAAACTTCGCTCAGCATTTAACAAATATGTGTTTAAGTCTTGCCAAGAAAGCGAAACCGTCTCATGGACTAGATTCAATTTTTCAAAACCAAATGCCTGTAGCCATGCTTCTGCATCAATACCCGCTTCAGTGAGCATTTCCGTGATTTGCACCAGGTACAGAGTCGGTAAGGTTACATTTGAGTGTTCCATTGACATCTCGACCTTTAATAGTGATACACCTCAACAACTGACGCTTTGCGTGTAAGTATTAACAATCAGTTCATCTTTATTAGCAGTAAATTACGCCACATTGCAAATTAAATCCCCCTCACTGCCAATAAATACCCTCTTCAGTCTACTCACCTTTGATTACCATTGTACTTATAGTTTTATGTGTTACTGGAGTTCCCTGATGTTTTCGCTGTTAAAGAAAAGGCCACGCATTGCCTTGCATGCAAAAATAAATGAAGCAGAGATTGATATTTCCCCAAAGGAAACCTTGTTGCAGGCTGCGCTTAGCAATGGCATTGACTTTCCTCACAGCTGTAAAGTTGGAGGGTGCGCGACATGTAAATGCAAGTTGTTAGAAGGGCGTGTTAAAGAACTGACTGATTTTGGGTACGTGTTGAATGAAGAAGAACTTGCTCAAGGTTATATATTAGCCTGTCAAAGTGCACCAGAGACCGATATTCGTGTCTCGGTAATGCGCCAAGTATCTCAACATGAAGCCGTTCTTGGCCGCATTATTCATCAGCAAACCCTCACGCCTGACATTACCTATATTAAAGTGCTATTGGAGCGTGAGCTCGGTTATCTTGCTGGCCAATTCGCAGACCTTACTATTAACTCTGCCAATTGTGGCCCACGCAGCTACTCTTTTGCAGAACCGCCAAGCATAGAGGGCACAGTGTCTTTTTATGTGCGTAAAGTAGCCGGAGGCCAATTCTCAACGCTCGTATCAGACCCCGACCTCTTGGGCACATACATAACAATAGATGGACCTAAAGGTGACTTTTGGCTTCGTGAAAATAACGCACCATTGCTTTTTGTTGCAGGCGGCAGTGGACTGGCCCCCATACTTGCCATGTTAGAGGCAGCATCCACTAAAGACCGCCCCACTACACTGCTTTTTGCCGCCAAAACACAAAGTGACTTGTATGCACTGGAGCGGCTAAAAAGCATCAGCCAAGGCTGGCAAGCCCCTTTTACTTTCATACCGGTTCTATCACGTGAAAGCGAAACCTCTGACTGGCAGGGAGAGCGAGGAAGGGTGACCGACGTGCTTCACTCAATCAATGTTGATGGCTGTAACGCTTATCTTTGCGGTGCTCCTGCGCTAGTCGATGAGGTTGAAACCTTGTTGACGGCAAAAGGGATTACGCGCCAATGCATATTTAGTGATCGCTTTCTAACAACGGCTGATATGGCGCCGTCTAGATCTTAATATTGGAGAGAGTACCTTATGAACATCTTGCATTACGTTAAGTTTCTTCTGATCCACTTAGTGGGGATTTGTGCCCTATTGTCTATTCTTGCTGGGGGTCAATGGATAGTGCTAGGGCTTATCGCCATTACGACGTTCTATATAGCGGGTGATGCTATCGCTGGCGATGATAAAACAACGCCTCAATATGCCCACCCTCAAGTGCTAACCGTTTTACTTTGGTTTGCGCTACCGATAGTCATCGCCATCGTATTGGCGTTCCTTTGGAGCGTGAGCCCTTCAGATACAATGGGCGTTGGAGCATGGCTCAGCGACGTTAGTGGCTATGACCTTGTCGAGGCAAAACGCTCGACCACTGCCCAGCAGCACATAGCGGGTGCTGTGCTTGTTGGCTTGATGATTGGCACGATTGGCACTGTAACGGCCCATGAGCTTACCCATCGTACGTGGGATCCGATATCAATGTTGATCGGTCGCTGGATGTTAGCCTTCAGTTTTGACACCGTATTCTCAATTGAACACGTTTACGGACATCACCGCTATGTGTCGACTGAACACGATCCTGCCACAGCACCTCGTGGGCGCAATGTGTATGCACATATCGTCGCCTCTACGATTAAAGGTAATCTCAGTGCATGGGAGATTGAAAAGCGTCGACTACAGCGCAAAAACCTACCGGTATTGTCATACCATAATGCTGTATTAAGAGGTCACGCGATGAGCTTATTGTTAGCGTTTATCGCCTTTTTTATAGGTGGAGCAGTCACTGCGATGTATTTCATAGGCTGTGCCCTGTGGGGAAAAGCATTGCTCGAAATCGTTAATTATATGGAACATTACGGTATGGTTAGAAATCCTGCCTCGCCTGTTCAACCGCGACACTCTTGGAATACCAATAAGCGCATTACCTCTTGGGCGATGTTTAATTTAAGTCGCCACTCCCATCACCATGCTCAGGGTGAGGTTCCCTATCAAGATCTCAAACCCTTTCCTGAAGCCCCCATGATGATCAGTGGCTACCTAACGACACTGGTCATTGCCATGTGCCCACCGCTTTGGCACAAATTGATGACACCCAAAGTACTCGAATGGGATGAAAAATTCGCCTCTCTAGAAGAACGCAACCTCGCCTACGAAGCCAATAAAAACAGCGGGATTGAAGCCATGATAGAGGCGAACGCGTCGCCTATCTATCGTAATTAACCCCACTCTGCCGCATGCGCTGCTATGGCACAGCGCATGCGGTACTATTCAGCCATTAACGCTCGAATAGATGTTTTTAAACTGCTTCGGCTGGCAACAAGCCCTAAGCTTAAAACGGCCAATAAGATCAACGCTAAGGTGGATACCAACCAGATAAAATCTGGCTGATAGTGCAATGAAAACTGAGATTGATAAATCATACTGCCAGCAATCCAAGTTCCAATAATCGCGCCAACACCCGCTATGCCTCCCGTCACAAGCCATTCAATAACATTGAGGTAATAGCAAGTTTTTCTCGACAATCCAAAGCTCATGATAATGCTGTTTTTTTGCTTCTCTTTTGCTTCAAGCGCGTTCACAGAAGAAACAATAACAATCGTCGCCAAAATGATAATCAAAAATGAAAATCCACTGACAACCTGCGTCACCATTGCCAAGGTATTGTCGAAACGTTGTGTAATTTCTTGCATCGAAACCATGCGTAAAGAAGGATGCTTTTGCCACAGCTCTCCTAATTCATTAAATAACTCATGGCTAATTTCCAGACTTGCCATTGTGTAGTGAGGCGCTTGAATGTGAGAAATTGCAGTACTTGGCATTTGCATCCAAAACGTAATCGACCCCGCTCCAGGCTTGTATGCATGACTCGCCACAATGGTTAAATTGACACGTTGTTCGGCAATAAAGAATGTCAATTGGTCACCCAATTTCAAGCCTAAGTCCGTCATGACTTCTTCTTCAACCGATACTTGCTGCCAATTGTCAGCTTCTGCCTCCCACCAAAGACCGTCTATCACTCTGTTATTGTTAGGAACAGAATCTGTCCAATGTAGCCTGATAGGACGCTGCAACGTGGATAGACTGCCGCTTGGTCTATCCGTAAAGTTATCTAAGCTCAGATCATTGATTTCAATTAATTTGGCGTAGACAAACGGTTTGCTTTGTCGGATCTCTGCCGGTCTTGATGCTACCCAGTTACGAATATCGCGCATTTGCTCGTCTGTCGCTTGAGACACCATCAAGTTGCCGTCATGTTGGCGTTGATAGCCCTCCATCGTGTCACCAATATCGCGTAATAACATAAGTGTAAATAACAGCAAAAATGCGCACAAACCAACCCCCATGATTTGGGTTGTTTTGGCAATAAGTCGCTGCTTCATCATGTAAAGCGTAAATGGCAGTAATCCAGAAAAACGCTTTGTCAGTTTCTCACCAAAGGTTAAGCCTACCCAGCTACTCAACAAAATCAGTAGCACACATGCGCCCATAGCGCCTAACACCATAAATGTGAGTAACCCATTGTCAGAATATGAACCTGCGACGCCGACCAAAACCAAAATAGTGCAACCTAACGATAAGAATACCCTTCCTTTATGCATGTCAATGTTTACTAGCTGCCGAACAGACGACTGCCTTAGCGCTAACCATACTGGCAACTGAAAAATCGCAAAGATTGCTGCGCTAGCAAGTATCGGCGTAGCTAAACTTAACACGTTGAAGTGCCACGAAATTTGCGCAAAAGTCGACGCGAGCCATTGAATAACCAACCAGTGGCATGCACTGGCTATCACGAGTACCCAAGGAATCAACAATAAAAAGCCCAACACCCATTTTACGATTGATATTCGAAGGCCTGCACTTCTAGACGAGCCGAGGCTCATACATACAGCCGTAAAATATTGCTCTTTGTGCATGCTTACCTGCGAGAGCTGATGGATTGCAATGGCTGCCATAAAAAACAGGATAATGGAGGTCAAACCTAAAAAGTTTTCAGTTCGCTGCCAAAAAAGCGCTAGCGGATGCTTCCCCGTTTTATGCAGGGTATGCGCTGCTGGCAACGTTTGCTTTTGCCACTTTAGAATATTATCGATATTCGCTTGGTCTGCCTTCGCAAGATATCGGTATTGAACCGAATCATCCTCAATATCAATGTAATGCAAGTCGACTCTATTGATCATTGCCCTCATATCGACGTTATGACCTTCCATCAGCCGATCCGGCTCATGCAATAAAACATTCGATACGATAAAAGGTTTATTCGCAATGAGCAGTTGATCGCCAACGTCAACAGACAAGCTGGCGATTGCGCGAGAGTCCAACCAAATCTCACCTGGATTGGGTATTTTATCGGTAGACACGGCGTTACCCACCAACTCCGGAGAGATCCGCAACTCGCCTTGCAGTGGATATCCATCTCCCACAGCTTTAAGTGAAACCCGCTGCCAGTGATCTTCATGCCTCAGTGTTGTGTTAATCGTTTGGGTGTAGATAAGCTTTTCGGCGAATTCAGACAATTCATTTCTTTGTTGTGGCGTCATAGCGTGTCGCTGGCTAATGACCACATCGGCGCCCAACAAGTTGTTTAAGTTTTGAGTCAGGTAGTGTTGAATTGAAGCACTGCTCAGTGACAGTGTCGTGATAAATACCATCAATACAACTTGCAAAACGCGTTGCACCAGGTTGGTAGAGTAGCGCTTTTCCTGTTGATGTAGTTGCCATGCCAGTCGAAGGGTATCAGTTAGCATCACTGACCTCCTCAGACAAAGTAGAACTCCACCGACACTGACCATCGCTGAATACCAGTGAGTGTTGGGCTTGTCTGGCCAACGCTTCACTGTGTGTAACAATTACAAGCCCTGCCCCATGAGCCTGACTGCAGGAAAATAAGATATCAGTGACTTCCTGCGCACTGTGTGCATCAAGATTTCCTGTCGGTTCATCAGCGAATATAAACTTCGGTTCAAACACTAAAGCTCGGGCAATGGCTACTCGTTGTTGCTCTCCACCACTCAACTGTGTGGATTTGTGCTTCAGCCTATGACCCAGACCGACTTTTTCAAGCCACTCTTGCGCCTTGCTTTCTGCGTTTTTTAAGCCCCTCAACCTGAGTGGCAACGCCACATTATTGAGGGCATCAAGCTCTGGTAGTAAATGAAATTGCTGGAAAATAAACCCAATATCCTCACGCAATTGATGAACAGGTATTTGTTGTGTTTTGTTGGAATAATGTACGCTGCCGGAAGTTGGTCTCTCCAATCCCGACATCAGCATCAGCAAGCTGGACTTTCCCGATCCCGAAGGCCCGGTAATTGCGTACGATTGACCTTGTTTAATCGACAAACTCACATTTTGGAATAGCGAGATTTGTTGCTGCTGCAAGTAAAACGATTGACCTACATTATTTAACCTAATCTGGCCGTGGAACGGTAACGACATAATTGCCACTCATGCGTGAAAGTTTGTCGTACCGTACAGGTCGTTAGGTGAAATGAAGGTAAATTGAGAACATTCATTGGTTGTATAGGGCAATTGAAGGATTGAAATACAACTTTCCATTCGGCAATAGCGAACATTACATCATTAGCGTCTCTTTCACCTGTTCCAAAGTACCTTTGAGCTCCTTAACCAGCCATTCACGTAAATTGCAGATATCGGCTCTCTCGGCCTTCTCAAGCGGACATACAAAGTAATACGCGTACTTCATTTTAACTGCACGGCCCACTTGGTGAAACAGCTTCATATCCAACATATCAATATCAACTAAACTGGCTCTTGCAATAGCCACGCCCTGCCCCGCGGATGTCGCCTGCAAAGCGATATCCGTGCGACTGAAGCCTTGATCAGAGCGCCCCTCAGGTACACTTAAGCCTTGTGTATGTAACCAACCTCGCCAAGAGCTTTCATCACCGCCCTGCTCTGTAACTAAGTCCAGCAACCAAGGGTAGTTTTGTAGCCGTTCTGGGTGGTGAATAATGTCACTAGCCTGCACAAGTGAAGTACTTGCCACAGGAAAGACCCATTCGTCACATATATATGTCATATGCAAATCAGGATCTAACCTATCGGTTAGCCGGATCGCCGCGTCAATCCCTTCATATTTGAGGTCAAGAATATTATCATCGGTTAACACAGATAGAGGCTGATTTGGGTATGCTCGATTGTATTCACTGAGCTTTGGTAGTAACCACTTGGTCGCAAGTGAAGATATTGTGGTTAAGCTCAACGGACTGTCGACCGAAGCCCTTAAGCTAGTTATAGCACGACTGATTTCGGCTAAGTTCATTCGCGTTTGGTGATAAAGCTTTTCGCCAGCCTCTGTCACGTGAAAATGCCGAGTTGACCGTTCTATCAGAGTGACCCCGGCTAACTCTTCTAACTGCTTCATTCGATGACTAACGGCGCTTTGTGTAAGATTGAGCTGTTTTGAAGCCTTGCTGAAGCTACCATTATCTACCACCGCATGAAATACCTGAAGGCACATCAAGGTAGCCGGATGCATCGCCATGGGTTCACCATTTATCTCATTTACTAATAATTAGATGAAATATAATCACTTGTAATAAACGCTACAAGCTTTAATTTATCGCGTTTTCAACTACACGCGAGACACCGATTTAGTCCGTAGAGAGATATTAATGACGTTATCCCTAAAGCAACACAAAGTATTTGAGATCGCTGCTGTGCTCGGTTTGATGCTGCTAGTTAAAGAATTTGCCGATCGCTATGAACTGATTGGAGCAGGTTCAATCGCCATGTGGTGCGGTATTATCTTGGCTACCCTTTTCATGCGAAAGCAAAATATCTCATGGCGAGACAAAGGGCTTACCCTCCCACACGGCATGAAAGGTTGGTTAAAGGCGTTTGGCATTGCGTTATTGGTGATCGCTGCTTCGCTTGTCGTGTTAGGTGGTTTTATCCCGCTTTTAAGTGAACTTATGGGTCTAACAATCCCCGAAAGCTCCACCGACCGCTTTGAGTTCTTCCTAGGTAATATTTGGTTGTTTTTAGCCTATCTGTTGTTTGTCATATGGATGGGTGCAGCCGTTGGTGAGGAACTCCTGATGCGCGGCTTCCTACTTAATCATCTAATCGTTTTATTTGGTGATCGCAAAGCTGGCATTACAGCCGCTCTGATTTTACATGCTGGCATTTTTGGCATGCTGCATATCTCACAGGGGATCCCTGGCATCATTGGTACGGCATTGGTGGCGGTGATACTCGGTGTTGTTTACCTCTTCACCAATCGCAAGTTATTTCCTCTTATTCTCGCTCATGGATTGATCAATTCATTGAGCCTGACCGCCTATTTTGTTACTGATGGCGGGATAGCTTAGCGCCTTTGTTGATTTAGGAAATGTCGTTTATCCAATATTCAGCGGTGTATTTTCACCAAACGTTTATATATAACATTCACGTCTATTGTGAAGTCGTCTTTTCCTTAATGCATCCGCCAACGTTTACGAATACAATAACACCTACTTTTTAAGTAATTCATTCACGGCTACTGTAAAGAGAGGTGACTTTCAAGTTACCTCTCGCCTATTCAGCAGACTGGGCGTTATCTATGCGGACAAACAATGACTCTATACGCCTTTGATGATTTTGAATTCGAAGCCGAAAAAAGGCTGCTAAAACGAAACGGCGTTATACATGCTCTGAATGAGAAGGCGAGTTTGCTGCTTCTCTTGCTGTTAAATGAACGTCATAACATCGTATCCAAAGCTGAAATCCTTGATTTTGTATGGTCAGACCGTGTCGTGTCTGAACAGGTGATTTTTCAAAACATAAGCCTGCTTCGCAGTGTATTTGGCGACGCTGCGATTAAAACCTTCTCCAAAAAAGGCTATCAGTGGCAATTGCCGACTCTAGAGTTAACTGCGCAAACCGAAACTGATGAATTACAACCTGATGCAGCCAAAGAGGCTAGTACTTCTCAGAAACCTATCTCACCGACTGAAAATCAAAAAGAACTCACTTCGCCATACAAGGTAACTCAAAGGAAACCAATAACATTGGTTCGCACCCTCTTTGTCATTGTCATTTTAGTGGCTATTTCAACCTTTTTGGGTTATCGCATTTTGCACACAAAAAATGCTGCAGTTGGTGGTTTATATCAATTCACAGACGGTCAATCTCTTGAGTCTTTGCAGAATACGAGTGCTGCTAGTGTGCAGTCTCTTTTCGACTCTCCTAGTTCGACCTTTGGTGCGTTATCGCCTGAAGGCCATTTGCTTATCGCAATAAAAGCCTATCCATTTGCCGAACACGCAGTTTTACGTTTTCACGTGCAGGGTAAAAGACGCCATTGGAGCGATTATTTGATTGCCGAAACGCAAGACAAAGCATTTGAAACATTGCAGTCAGTGATACAGCAACTCAATAAGCAAAACTATTTTGATCATTCCAACCCAAACATAGCGCTAGCGGCCCTGCAACTAATTGATGATTCTTCATTGCTGAACCGGGAAGTTATCAAATTACATTTTGAATCAGCAGACTGGCATCGCGCATCAACATTAATTGATGCGTACCTGAGTGAACCCAGTAGTGAATTTGATTACGCTATGCTGTTATGGATGAAATCCAAAGCTTTGTTTGAAAATAAGCAGTTTGCTGACGCGAGAGTTGAGCTGGATGAAGCGATTAAGCAACTCACACCAATGAACATTCCCCCGTTAATCGCAGAGCTTCAATTAGAATTGGCTTGGCATCACTTGGTAAGTTCGGATTTTAGAGCCGGTATACAGTCACTAAATGAAGCTGCCGGAATTGCAAGACAGGCTAACGAACCACTATTGGAGTTAAATGCTCACCGCATACAAGCGTTTATTGCATCCAAAGACAGTAATCTAGATATGGCTTATAGCCAGCTAGATTTTGCTAAACAACTGATAACGCTAAACCACATGGCAACTGTGCATTGGGTACCTATATGGAACACAGAAGCGTGGATTGAATCAGATCCAACTATCAGGGCTGGTCACCTTGCTGACATACTCTCTATGCCATACGATCCTCAGTATGAACCAGTGTTTTACTCAGCTGCTCAACAGTTAAGAGACTTTCACATTTCCTCGGGACAATGGAGCGATGCTTTTTCCACGCTCAAGTCGTGGCAAAGATCATCATTTCAATCGTTGTCTAAAGCACACATTGAAATAGCCAAAGGCAACTTATCTGAGGGGGTTTTACATGCGTCTACTGCTTTTCACGACGCACAATTATCACAACAAAAACAAGATAGTTTAGACAGTGCTTTGCTATTGTTGTCACTACCTCAAGAGCACCTTACCGAAATTTCCCGACAATCGCTTGTCGACTATATCAATGTGAATGCGACAAGACGTTGGAAAGATCAAAACGCTGCCAAATTCGCTAGGTTTGTGAACAATTTCTGATCTTCCTTTATTAGTATAAAGAGTGAGACGGCATAACCTACTGAAAATTAAACCAATAATTTTAATAGAAAAATATCATTTTGATTTTAGGACAGAATAAACACTGGCACCTACCCTGCACCTTCAAATACAAACCGAAGGAATGCAGATGCAATATCGAGCGTGGCTACTAAGCCTTTTACTTTTATCGTTGAGCTCAACTATGACTCAAGCTCAAACAACAAATCCGATTGTTCCCCCTATGACGCCTATTCCAGCTGGTACTTTTATCATGGGAACATTGGACGGTGATCCTGCCACTCAACCCCAACACACTGTTGCCATCGAGGCATTTCAAATTGGACGCTACCCAGTAACGGTTGCCGAGTTTCGAAGATTTGCTGAGGACACTGGCTTCAACGTTGAGTCAACATGTAATGATTTCTTCGATAAAGAAGGTCTGCGTGGCCCAACCCATATAGGCAACGGACGATGGGATAAGCATCGCTACAGCTATAGCGATTATCAACCTGTAACATGCATAAGCCAAGCAACGGCAAGTGCCTACGCCCAATGGCTGTCATCGAAGACAGGCATAATGTTTCACTTACCAACAGAACAGCAATGGGAATATGCAGCCAGAGGCAATACCACTACACGCTTTTTCTGGGGAAACGACCCATTAGAAAATCAAGCCTGTGAATACGGCAATGTTGGTGATTACAGCGGTGAGTCGGTTAATAATCAAATCTATGGCTATAGCAATCTGGGCTTTATTGGTATTTCGCAATGCGATGATGGCGAGGCGTTTAACTCGGTGGTGGGTATGTATCGACCCAACCCTTTTGGCTTATTTGATATAGCAGGCAACGTATTGGAATTCACCCGATCTTGTTATAGCGCGGAAGGGTACAAGCCCAACACTGCTGGCAAAAACGATGACTGCGAATTTTATACTGTTAAGGGCGGTAGCTGGCACTACCCGGCTAAGCCACTTCACTTTCGTGGAAGAGTCAAAAGCGCTGGGTGGAATGTGTCAGCCGACACTGGCTTTCGTTTGGTAACAGCCAGCTTGGAGAACATTGAACACTCCTCGACGCAGCAGTTCCAACGCGATCTCATTGAAGCTCAACAACAACGTATGGATACTCGAGGCCAACTAGTAAAACCCGTTAAACAAGCGGTATTGTATTCGTCTTCTTCCACCAAGCTTGAATTGGTATGGCAACACTCTTCAGATGTGCAATTGACACATTATGATATTTATCGCAACAAGTACCCTGAATCTCACCGGATGGGAGGCTTTTTTAAGAATAATTACGAGAAAATTAAACGCGTAGAAGTAGCGCAAAATCGTATTGCTGTTGACGCAGATAAATCAATAACTAGCTTCTTAATTGTTGCTGTCGCTGAGGACAATGAAAGCTTACCAAGTCTCCCAGTCTCAATCACTCAAACCACTAAAACGCCATTGCAAATTCCCGGTCAGTTTGACGTTAATCAAGCAAGCTATCTCGGCAATGTCGAATTACGTCGTTCGCCTGCAAACGAAAAGCGTCCTGAACGATATTTCTTATTTAAGACTCACCCAGTGACAGCCCAAGACACTGTTACTATTCGCTTTGATGTAGATGTTGAAACTGCCGGACATTATCAATTCAATTACGCGGGAAGAAGCCTGCAATCTGGTCGATTCTTCGAATTATGGAGCGGTAATACATTACTAGCGAATGTGGATTATTCTGCGAAGGTAGATGATAGGAAATCAGATCGCTTCCAAGTTGAATTAGCACAGGGAAGGCAAACTATTGAGCTAAAAATCAATCGTGCTGGTTTTGATCGCTGGAGTTTAACTTGGATAGCATTTAAAGCCATTTGAACAGTAAGCAATATCAATATTTAAATAAATTCGAACATGAGCTAGCCTTAATATCTCCACAAATACCGAAACCATTGGCGTTTCGGTATTTTCACATTCAGCTGGATACCTAACGTTCACAGCCATCCATGAAGGCTCGAAATGCTCAGGTTGTTCGCAGGTAAAATCCCATGATTATTTAACGCCTAAAACACCTAATTTAAACTTCAGCTAATCTTTTACCGACTAAGATGTAAAAAGCGAGATAATCAACAGTTGGTGTAAAAAATACATGGCTCATTACCTTAGAAAGTTCCTCAAAGGATTTGCACACTTTTGGAAAGACTTAGTGCTTTTAGTGTTAGGCATTTATTTGGCTTTATGGACAGAAAACAAAGTCGAACAGTGGAACAATCACCAAAAGCAACTCAGTTACCTATACCAACTTGAACAAGACTTGATCGTAGATCAGGAGCTCATTGAAGATCTGATCCCCGCCTTGCAGAAAAAGGTCCAAGCTTTGCAAGAGGCCATTCAATTCTTTCAATCATTTGATGGCAACCTTGCCTCGATTGAAGCTAAAGAACAGGCAGTACAAGCTGCTAGGATCGTTAACAACTACTATTTTTTTACACCACAGGACTTTACCTTTACATCAATGCGGGAAAGCGGTGACTTTAAGTTACTCAGCGATGATTCCATCAAGCGCAGACTGCTTAAAATTAACAAACGCTACTCTATCCAACAAACGTTTCAGCAAAATTACCTACAAGGTCTAGATGATGAGTTTATCCCTATGTGGGTGCGCCATGCAGATATGATTGATCAAAAGCTGATTGATCCGAGCATATTGAATAAACCAATCTTTAAAAACATGTTGGGGTTTGCGTGGAATGAAACGTCGGTGCGTTTGCGAAACTTAAAACAAGCTAAAGGCGAAATAACTGAAACCATTGATATGCTAAAAGAATACCGTCTAAGCGAGTGATATTTCTCCGGACCAATAAACACAATCGGCCCGCACCTTTCCACAACATAAAACTTGACTGTTATTTCTCATTAAAGCAACAACACTTGGTTTTATGAACTAAAATAAAAAACACCAAAGCAATTTATACTGTTGCTGACGTATTCGACTGCAAACAGAATGCGTTGTTCAAACAAGTTGTCTGATGATAAATATTCACATGGAGGCGTTTTGTTACGATACTTTCGAGCGCTATTGATGTTAATCACTGTGTTTTTCTCAGCGCTAAGCCAAGCAGAAAAATTGCCTTTAGTGATTGGTGTTGAGAATCTATTGCCTCACTCTGGTCATGAAGAAATAGACGGTGAAGGCTACGCCAACATCATTGTTCGTGAGGTGTTTAAAGACTATTCCATTAAATTTGAAGCTGCCCCTTATGCTCGCCTAAAGCGCAATCTGGTTAGTGGCAAAATCGATATTATGCTTCTTTGCGTACCATTCAACTTCACTCTCAAAGATAAGGTTATTTTTCCGCAACAACCTATCCTGCAATCAGCACAAGTATTTTTTGTACGCAAAGATTTCCCATGGCGATACCATAGAGATCAATCGCACAGCAAGGTCTTGCTCGGTCTAACCTCAGGACTTGACTATCATGAGTTGGAATGGCTGCTGGGCGAGACAAAACTCAATTACTATATCGAGGGTGAGCAACATATCGCAAGAGCACTCAATCTCATGCGCAATAACAAACTCAATGTGTATTACGAAGATCGGGCAGCAGTCATGTTCACAGCTAAAAAGCTCAACATGGTAGACGAAATTATGGAAGCTGGTGCTGTGCTACCACCCGTAGATTTATTTCTCGGTATTGGCTCGCATCGCTCAGATGCCAAACAGTTGGCAGCACTTTTTGATAGCGAAATTGAGCGCCTTCGCCAACAAGACTTCATCGCTAATGCAGTTAACAAAGTGCAGTGACAGACTACCAGTAGTCTTGACTCTCCCCCTGTAACACCATTAATGATGAAAAACGAGATGAAACGTACTCCACAGAGGAAGAGTGAGCCCAACAAGCTAACTTCACTTTCTAGTCAATGGTTGATATTTGAGGTTGCGTTGATGCGAATTTACTTCGTGAACAACACTGCTTTTCACTGACATTTTAGAATATTGACAAATATTCTTCTCAACCTTTAGCGTTTAGATTGTAATTGCTACTATTATTAAGTAACGCCATAGCAGTATTAGGGTGGGATTTGTCTACAGACTACGACTCCATAGAGATTATTGCTGATTACGCCAACAAACTGATTTCCATGAATGAAGCTTCAGAGGTTGTGTGGTACCTGGCACGGCAAGTGATCGCAAAACTAGGCTTTGAAGATGTTGTCATTTATTTAGTTGACGATGATGGACTTCTGCGTCAAGTCGCTGCGGGCGATAATAAAACTGATGTTACTCGAACGAACATTGTTAACCCTTTACTCCTTCAATTTGGCGAAGGTGTTGTGGGTACTGCTGCGGCATCCAAAACAACGCAGTTAATTGCCGATACTCGTAAAGTCGAGTCATATATCGTTGATGATGACATTCGACTTTCAGAATTAGCCGTACCAATGATTGCCAGCGGTGAGCTCATTGGCGTCATCGATTCTGAACATCATCAAGCGCATTTTTTCACTGACTACCACGTTAAATTGCTGACGATACTCGCGGGGTTAACAGCCAACAAACTTGTTCAAGCGAAAAACCATGCGGTACTGCAAACAACGATTGAAAAGCTCGAGTACAACAGCAAAATTCAAAATATCTTATTTGAGATCGCTGAATTAATTTTCCACGTAAACGATTTGACCGAGTTTTTTAGAGCACTTCATCAGGCCCTTGGCCAACTAATTTTCACAAAGAACTTCATTGTCGCAATACGGTATGAACAACAACCTTATTTTGTCATTCCTTTCGCTTGCGATGAAAAAGATGACATCCCTCACAACACTCAAGTAAAGATAGATGTAGATCACCCCTCCCTTACCAGCGTGTTGTTCACACAAAATGAGCCATTGTTACTCAACCAAGAGGAGTTTAAGAAATACCTAGAGAACAACAAAGTACACGTAAGAGGCACAATACCTACATCATGGCTCGGCGTACCTTTTGGTGAAGGGAACCTCCAAGGTGCTGTTTTAGTCCAGTGTTATGACAACAGCTACACATTCGAGTATCAAGATCAGCAGTTGCTGCAGTATGTTGCTAAACATATTTATAACGCCGTAGAACGGATGGAGGCGAAAGAACAACTCGAATACCTTGCACTGCATGACCCATTGACCGGGCTAGCGAACCGAGCATTCTTTAAGTCACAACTCAGTAAGTCAATCAGTAAGTACGAGCGAAACCCCAGTCTACATTTCTATGTGCTGTACATCGACTTAGACGGATTTAAGTTGATCAATGATAAATTTGGACATCATTTTGGCGACAAACTGTTAGCCGAAGTCGCACAGAATATGCAGGAGAGTATCAGAGAGGCTGATACTGTTTGTCGCCTTGGTGGTGATGAGTTCGCACTGTTGATTAACGATATTGAAGTCGCGAATGACACCAATATTCAACAGTTGTCTCAACGACTACTGGATACGATCAATGAGACAATCGTGATCGATGGTATTACCGCCCAAGTATCAGCAAGTATAGGAGTGGTGACGAGCAGAACCAATCGAGCCGAGTTGGATCACCTATTGGCTTGCGCTGATGAGGCCATGTACATCGCGAAATCACTTGGTAAAAATCAAGTGTATTTTCACGAAAGCGCTTCTATCGAGCACTTTATGCACTCGTACGCGTTTCCCAAGTACTTTACGAATTCACTCACTAAGAAAGAGTTTGTTTTATTTGGGCAGCCTATTGTTAACGTGAAAAGTCTTGATGTTGTCGCTATAGAAGTACTTATTCGTTGGCAACACCCAGAGCTGGGTTTATTAATGCCAAATAAGTTTATCGAGCACATCACCCAAAGTGGCTTAGTTGAGCACTTGGATTTATACGTGTTAGAAGAACTCATAACTTATTTAAAATTAAAGGCTAGTAACCTATCACCAAGCTTTGTTTTTAATATCAATATTTCGCCCAAAGGATTCGTTTCTCAGGCACTGTTGCTGCGCTTAGCGAAACTTCAGGAAGAGTGCCCTCACCTTGTCAAACACATATGTTTGGAGCTAACCGAACAATCATTAGCCAGTACTATTGAAGAAACACAGAAAAGCATCAGCAAAATTAAACGGCTAGGCATTTCTGTTGCTTTGGATGACTTTGGAACGGGCTACTCCAGCTTAAATTATTTACATCAATTCCAATTTGACACGTTAAAAATAGATCGGTCGTTTTTATGCAGTTACAAAAATGGTGGAACGAGCAAAACCATATTTGAAGCAATCATTAATCTGTCTAAATCGCTCAATATTTGTGTTGTAGCGGAAGGTGTTGAATCAGAAGATCAATTACTCATGCTTAAACAATTGGGCTGTGATAAAGCCCAAGGTTACTTTTTTGATAAGCCTATGGCTTTTTCACACATTGACAAGTTAATACAGAAAAAGTGACCTAAAAGCATTAACCTAGTCTTTAATGTTTAGCCGCGGCCAGTGAGCACAACATTTTCGAATTTACATTCATTAAAAAGGTGAGATAGATGGAGAAAATCTTTCTGGGGATCAAAGGACACGTTGTTTGTTTAGATAAAATGACAGGCAATGAACTGTGGCGAACAAAACTGAAGATTGACTGGGGCAAGCCAACAATCGTGATGTTTTCAGAAGATTTATTCGTCTATTTAGGGGGCACTTTATATTGCCTCTCAACCGAAACTGGCGAGACAAGATGGGAAAACGGACTAAAAGGGCTGGGCTCTGGTTCCTGCACCATATCGATTGCAGGAAAACAGTCGGACGAACATTTGAACTCGGCAGCTGAATCAAGCATGGGGGAAATAGTAGAGACGCTGATTGATATCAGCACGTAATAGGAATATTGCTCTCTTTTCATAAATACACGTCAATTCAGAATGGAACACCCCTTATGTATAGATCATTCATAACCATCATTTTAATTTTGATAACGGCCTCAACTGTCGCCTCAGAACCAACAAATTCAGGCACTCAAAGCAAAGAGCTAAGTAAATGGTTTGAGCAGAAGTACCAAGAGTACTTACAGTTCTCTCCAATCACTCTAACACGCTTAGGTCTTAAGGAGCGTTACTCAGAAATCGATGATATGAGTGAGAAAGCAGAACATCAGCGCCTGAACTGGTACATTTCAGCTGCAAAGGAACTACAACAACGCTTTATCTACGAAAACCTGTCCACGGAAGAACAAACCTCTTTTGACGTATTCATGCTGCAGGCCGAGCGCGCGCAGTTATCTTATCAATACCGCTACAATCGCTATATCTTTCATCAAATGGAAGGGATCCACGTTCGACTCCCCAACTTTTTGATAAACAGTCACAAAGTTGAGACCGTCGACGATATGCATGCCTATATCCGTCGTATTGGAGAGTTATCCAGAGCCATCTCGCAGCTGCTCATTCGGGCCAAGCAGAATGCTGAAAAAGGCGTACGACCGCCACGATTTTCATATGATGAGGTCATCCAACATTGTCAAAACTTGATAAGCGGATACCCGTTTAATACAACGGATAGTGATGCCCCACTCTACGCTGACGCCAAACAAGAGATACAAGCACTACTTGATAACGGTTTAATCACACAAGACATTGCTAACGATCTCCAAAAGGAGCTGATCAAGGTGTTAAAGCAGAAGTTTTTGCCCGCGTATCAAAACGTGCTCGAATGGATGCAGGCTGATATCGTGAATACCAGTGATATTGCTCACGGGGTAAGCACATTACCTGACGGTGACAATTACTACGCGGCCACATTGAAAATCCAAAATACAACGGATATGACAGCCGATGACATCCATGAACTTGGGCTGAAACAGATCACTCGCATCCGAAAAGACATGCTAAACATAATGGAGAAAGTCGGCTTTAAGGGTAGTCTGCAGGATTTCTTCAAGCTTGTGCGTGACAATAAAGACGACCGTCGTTTCTTTTATCCGGATACGGATGACGGACGCGAAGCCTATCTTCAAGACTCTAGAGACTACCTTGCTTCGCTCACTACATTACTTCCTAACTACTTTGGCATCTTACCCAAAGCCGATTTGGTTGTAAGGCGCGTTGAGCCTTTCCGTGAACAACCGGGAATGGCACAGCACTATTACGCAGGCACACCGGATGGCTCGCGACCAGGCACTTACTACGCTCACCTATCCGATATGACGGCAATGCCCATAATTGAAATGGAGGCTGTCGCTTATCATGAAGGTAATCCTGGGCATCACATGCAAATCTCAATTGCCCAAGAACTGGAAAACGTGCCATCGTTTCGTACCCAAGCATCCTTTACAGGGTTTGTTGAAGGTTGGGCGGTGTACAGCGAGCTACTGGCCAAAGAAATGGGGGCGTTTGAGGATCCATATTCAGACTTTGGCCGACTGGTTCTTGAAATTTGGCGGGCCATAAGACTAGTCGCAGACACCGGTATCAATGCCAAAGGCTGGACTGAAGAGCAAGCATTTGAGTTCTTTAAACAAAACTCACCGCGCTCAGACGTATCCATGCGCACTGAAGTCAGACGTTATTTTGTATGGCCAGGACAAGCAACAGCTTATATGATTGGGCGCCTAAAAATTCTTGAGTTGCGTGACAGAGCTCAGGAAAAATTGGGTGACAAATTTGATATCCGAACCTTTCATGATGAGGTTATTGGCGGTGGCTCGTTACCACTGTCCATTCTTGAGAAGCGTATAGACAACTGGATCGCTAAGCAGTTACAGGATGCCTAAAAAGAGAGCAAATATGACAGCAGTATCACTCCCCATCGGTGTTGGTGGTAAAACACCTGAGCAAGCATTAGCTGAACTACACGATATGACAGCAGAGCTTGTGCCTATTGGCATTGAGGAATACCGACAACGAATAAACAACGCTCAGCTCTTTATGCAGGCCAATGGCATCTCTGCCATATACTTAAACGCTGGAACCAGTCTGTCTTATTTTACTGGGTTGAACTGGTATCCAAGTGAGCGAGTGGTGGGCGCGTTATTGCCTGCATCTGGCGATATTCGATTCATAGCACCACATTTTGAACTTGGCTCAATAGAAGATGCAATGGTTGTACAGGCACCTATCGCTCTTTGGCACGAACATGAAAACCCATTTGCGTTGTTGCATACCCTGCTTTCAGAAATGGGAATTGGCAACACAGCTATCATTGGCATGGATGAAAACGCCCCGTTTTTTATCTATGACGGGCTAAAGGCTGTCCACAACAGCTACCAAATAATCAATGCAAAAAGCGTCACAGCACATTGCCGAATGCACAAATCAGAGCAAGAACTCAACATCATTCAAACAGCCATGAATATGACGCTAAAAATCCATCAGGCGGCTGCTAGCATACTTCATGAAGGGATAACCACTACTGAGGTGGAAACCTTTATTAATCAAGCGCATAAGAAAGTTGGTGCCGCCGGCAGCTCGTTTTGTATTGTGCTATTTGGTGTGGCAACCTCATTTCCGCATGGCGTAAAAGATCCGCAAACCTTAAAGTTTGGTGATGTGGTGCTGATTGATACAGGTTGCCGGCTGTATGGCTATCACTCTGATATTACCCGCACATACGTCTATGGCAATGCCACTAAAGAGCAACGAACTATGTGGGATCATGAAAAATCTGCACAGCTTGCTGCCTTCAATGCTGCTCAGCTTGGTGCTACGTGCGGCGAAGTTGATCAAGCTGCGCGCGGTTTTCTTCAATCTGTGGGGCTTGGTCCTGACTATCAATTACCTGGCTGCCCTCACCGCACTGGGCATGGTCTCGGCATGGATATCCACGAATGGCCTTATTTGGTTAAAAATAATCCACAGATAGTTGCACAAGGCATGTGTTTCAGCAATGAGCCTATGCTTGTGGTGCCCGGACAATTTGGGATCCGGTTGGAAGATCATTTTTATATCACCGAACAAGGCCCAAGGTGGTTTACCGAACCGTCGTTTAGCATCGATGATCCGTTTGGGTTGTCAGTCGACAATGCGTCCCAAAGGCTCGCGTAAAATGCTAGCTGTATTAACGTATATAATTATATCGACTTCTGAAATCTCAACACCTCTAGTATAGTAAATAATCAAAGGGCAGATTTGTTAGGGACAAATATGAGATCTCACGGAAGACTAACCAAATGGAATGATGATAGAGGTTTTGGCTTCATCTCTACTGATTCATATGATGGCGAATTGTTCGTGCACATATCAGCGTACCCCAAAGATGGGGGGCGTCCATCCATAGGAGAACGTATCTCCTTTGAAATCAGTACTGATGAACAAGGGAAACGTAAGGCTGTTAGAGTTCAACGATTTGATCAAAAACCCGCTACGCCCAAGTCCCATAAAAACAGCATCAAGCTGTCCAGACTATTCTTTGCGTTTGCCGTATTAATATTTTGCGTTACAGCATTCACTCAAATATCCCGCCACATGGATTCATCTTTGGAAACATTCAACCCAGCGCCGATTGATACTAATCACACGCTATTCGCTCCACCAAAGTTCGATTTTAAATGCGATGGTAGGAAATATTGTAGTGAAATGAATTCTCGCGAGGAAGCCATTTTCTTTATCCAAAATTGCCCAGACACAAGGATGGATGGTGATGGTGACGGTATTCCTTGTGAAAGCGATACTCGGTTCTGAGTAGAAAGTTTGGAGAGCAGTAGAATTGGTCGGTGTGAGAGGATTTGAACCTCCGACCCCTGACACCCCATGACAGTGCGCTACCAGGCTGCGCTACACACCGACCGAAGACGCGCATTCTACTTATTTTCATCAGTAAAGCAAAGCCGAAGTATCCTTGAAGGTACATAAAGTTCTCCATACGGGCTTTAATTGTCTAAAAATCCGCCGATATGTTCAAAACAGGCTCAATAAGTTAGGAATTGCGACTAAACTTCTAGAGTAATCGTATACGCCATTAGATAATTCAAGGCTTTGCTAAAGCCACCGTAATCAAGGACTGCTGCACCATGCGAAATAACCAACCTGTGACTCAAAAAGAATATCGGATCCCAAGTGACTATCGACTGATATCCTCCACAGACCTGCGCGGCATAATTACCCATTGTAATAAAGAGTTCGTTGAGGTGAGTGGCTTTTCCAAAGATGAACTCATTAACAAAAACCATAATCTAGTCAGACACCCGGATATGCCTGTACCGGTATTTGCTGAGATGTGGCAAACAATTCAAGCTGGCAAAATCTGGATGGGGATTGTTAAAAATAGGCGTAAAAATGGCGATCACTATTGGGTATCCGCTTTTGTAACCCCTGTTTTCGAAAACGGGAATGTCATCGGTTATGAATCCGTTCGAGTTCCTGCGTCTCGAGAAGAGATTGCGCGGGCTGAAGATATTTATGCTCGTATAAGAGCCGGTAAACCCACCATTAGTATGCCTAATCGTATGCTTCATTACTTAAAGAAGACCTCTGCCTCGTGGGCTGTTGGCGTTCCAACTGTAATCACTGTAGCATTTTTATCCAGCTGGTCTGCGGCGCTTATTGCAGCACTTGGCTTTATTATCAGTGGCCTATGGCAAGGCGTTCTCACCAGTAAGAATTGGCAGGAGCTTTTGGATGTCAGCCCTGGCTCTTATCGGAACCCGATAGTCGCACAGACCTATTTTGATGACTTTGGGGCAAAAGCCCAAGCAAAGCTGGTTTTGGCATGTGAACTGGCTCGTTCTAGAACCGCATTAACAAGGACAGCTGATGCAGTCTCTGGTTTGCATGATATTGCCGAAAGCACCCACCAACAAGCAGAAAATACCAGCGCTGTGGTAGTACAACAAAACCAGGCGACTCAGCAAATCGCGTCAGCCGTCACCGAGATGTCACAAGCGATTCAAGAAGTTGCTGAGCGCGTAGAGCTCAATGCGAGTAGCGCTAAAGCGGCTGCAAGCAATGTTCAAGAAGGGAATCATAAAGCTGAAGAATCCATGGACGCTATAGTCGCCCTGCGCGATGCGGTAACCACTATATCTAAAACTGTTCAAGAATTAGCGCAATCGACTAACGACATTGGCGAAGCAGCCAGCATTATCAGTAGCATTGCAGACCAAACCAATTTACTGGCGTTAAATGCCGCCATTGAAGCCGCGCGCGCGGGTGAACAAGGCCGAGGCTTCGCTGTGGTAGCCGATGAAGTTCGCTCTTTGGCCTCAAAAACACGCGAATCAACCGATAAAATCCATACAATCATTCAAGCACTTTCAGAACGCTCCGAGCGCGCAGTAAAGGTTTCGGATGAAGGTATGCGAGCAGCAGAGCAAGGCACTGCAATTGTTGAAGAAACACGAAAAGCTCTTAATGAAATCAACAAAGCGGTTGAAGGTATTTCAACCATGACAATCGAAATGTCAGCGGCAGTTGAAGAGCAAAGCGCCGTTGCTGAAGATATTAACAAACAGATTGTTGAAATCGCTGACGGTGCAGAAGATACTGAGCAATCAACCCGACAATCACTCAAAGCGAATGAAAAGCTTCGAGATACTATTGACGAAGTGAACTCAGTGATAACGCGCTTTAGCCGATAAAACTGACCGGTCTCTCTTTACCTACTTAATATGACAATTTAATGAATAATTGCACTTTCAGTGTACAAGTGTACGCTGAAAGTCTACACTGCTAAGACAGTGTGTTTTTTCTTCTTCTGTTATGTTACCCAAAAAAGCAATTTCTATGGATCATGGTCACTACTCTCGCGTTGAAGAGTGGCTAAATGCTGCAACTCATGCCTTGGGCTTTTGCCTAGCCATTATTGGTCTTATTGCGCTTGTTGTAAAAAGCGAAAGTGCGGCGGAATATACCACGGGCTTAATATACGCTATCAGCCTTGCCACCATGTTTATATCTTCCACCATTTATCATTCTGTTAAAGATATTCAATGGCGACAATTGCTAAGAACCATCGATCACACGGCTATTTACCTGCTTATTGCGGGCACCTATACGCCGTTTCTTGTGTTGTCTGTGGGTGGGTGGATTGGCATCACTGCACTGGTTATTGTGTGGAGTATCGGTATCGGTGGCATTGTGTTTAAAGCCACTATTGGGCACCGCTACCCTAAAATTGGCGTTGCTACTTATGCGGTAATGGGTTGGCTTGCGCTTGCGCTTATTTATCCGATCTATCAGGCATTATCGGCCTCAGGATTTGGTTTATTGCTCGCAGGAGGACTTTGTTACAGTGCGGGTATTCCATTTTATATGCTGAAAAGTCACCATTACACTCACGCAATATGGCATTTGTTTGTTGTGGCTGGCGCGGCGTGCCACTTCTTCGCCATATATTACCATGTAGTCTAGGTGATAACGCCTAGACCACGACCTTCATCATCAATCTTTATCATCCGCACTGATGCGGCTAGCAACAGCACCTTCTTGCCCTTTGTACTTTGCATCTAATCGCGCATTATAGGGTTTTTCTGCCGGGTTAGATAAGACTTCAAACGACAACGCACCAATCTTCATACCGGGCTTTAACGCCAGTGGTAACTTACCGCTGTTGAAGAATTCCAAAACAATATTACCCGACCAACCCGGATCGATGCGATGCGCAGTAACGTGCACCATAAGGCCTAAGCGAGCTAATGATGAACGACCATCTAACCAACCAACAATGTTGTTCGGTAAGGTCACAGACTCAAGCGTTACCGCCAGTGCGAGCTCACCCGGGTGTAAAAAGAAGGCTTTGCCCTCTTCCACTTTAATCTCGTCACTCATCACCGAGTTCAATGCTTCCTGCATTTCCTCTTTTTTACCACTGAGATCAATGTAGGGTGCCGCATGGTCTTCAAACACACGAAATTTATTGCCGAGTCTAATATCAACAGTGACACCGCTGATTTGATCATAATCAGGCGTGGGCGTTATGCTAATTTTTCCATCTAAGATGTGCTGATATATATCACGGTCACACAAACGCATGTGCTCTTCTCCATTAGTAAAAGCCGCCATTTTGCAGCTTGCGCGTATTATGCTTGCCTGATGCCCCACAGGCAATAGCTAGCAATGGATTAAGGTTTATTCACCACTGAAATGGGCTCGCCTCTGACCACATTCGACGCCAGAGGATGCACATTCAATGAAAAAGCCAATTGCTGCGACAATGTTCTTGCCGCCTGTCTGTAGGATTCAGCCAAGGGCGAATCAGATTCTTTTAACAATAGGCTTTCTCCGCTGTCTGCATGCTCTCGGATCTTAATATCTAATGGTAATGTGCCAATTAACGGAATGTTATGCCTGTCCGCAAGTCTTTGACCGCCGTCTGTTGCAAACACATACTCCCGTTCTCCACACTTCTTGCACTGGTAGTAACTCATGTTCTCAATCAGGCCTAACACCGGAATTTGCACTTTCTCAAACATCGCGATGCCCTTCGTAGCGTCGGCCAATGCAATATCCTGAGGTGTCGTCACAATGACCGCCGCGGTTAACGGTACTTGCTGCGACATGGTTAATTGAATATCTCCTGTACCCGGTGGCATATCAACCAACAAGTAATCCAATACAGGCCACTGAGTATCGTTGAGCAATTGTTGCAATGCGCGACTCGCCATTGGGCCTCGCCATACCGTGGCATTCTCGGCAGGCACTAGGTAGCCGATTGAATTAGCGACCAAACCGTTCACTTCTATCGGTCGCATGTGCTGGCTATCTTCACTAACTGGGTGAGCTTTTGGGTTTCCTAGCATGATGGGCACAGAGGGCCCGTAGATGTCTGCATCCAATATCCCTACCCTTGCGCCTTCCTGCTGAAGCGCATAAGCAAGATTAATCGTGGTCGCAGATTTACCAACACCGCCTTTGCCGGATGCTACCGCAATAATATTTTTAACATTCACTAGCGGCGGCTTTGCCGTTTGCATCACTGGAATATCGGTTTTGAGCTGGATATTCGGTAACGGCTGTTGTGGAAAACGAGACGTGAATTCTGACTGTAGCCAAGACAAAATAACTTCAAATTGAGACGTGACAGCAAACGGAAAACCTATCACAACCTCTTTTTCATTGGTCGAAACCCATGCTTTCACTTTGGCGTGATCAACAACGAAATACTCCGCTAACAACTCTTCGAAGATGTCTTGAATGTCGCCATTTGACTGTTTTGATTTTGAAAAAAATCCCACTCGATAAATTCCTTACCTGTTACGCGTGACAAAAAGCCTGCGAACCCCATTAAGTTATGAATTTGAAGATGCAAACACGGCCCATTTAGGATAGTATTTGCAGCCATTTTTTTAACCAGATTACCCAAGTACACATGCCAATAACCGATTCGTCACCGGCGCCGGCTTCTCAGCGTCGCATCCTAGTCACCAGTGCATTGCCATATGCTAATGGTTCGATTCATCTAGGTCACTTACTAGAACACATTCAAACTGACATTTGGGCACGCTTCCAACGAATGCGTGGCCACGAATGCTACAGTGTATGTGCCGACGATGCGCACGGAACACCGGTTATGTTAAAGGCTCAGGAAATGGGCATCACGCCTGAACAAATGGTTGAGCAAACCCGTGCTGAACACCATCAGGACTTACTTGATTTCCATGTTGAGTATGACAACTATTATGTGACTCACTCAGAAGAAAACAAGCAATTGTGTGAGCTGGTTTACAATCATTTAAAGACAAATGGCTATATCAGTACGCGCACTATCAGCCAATTGTTCGATCCTGAAAAGCAAATGTTCTTGCCTGACCGTTTTGTACGCGGCACATGTCCCAACTGTGGCGCAGAAGATCAATACGGCGACAGCTGTGACGTCTGCTCGGCCACATATAGCCCAACAGAAATGAAGAACCCACGCTCTGCGGTATCAGGTGCGACGCCAATTTTAAAAGATTCAGAGCACTACTTTTTCGATCTACCTCAATTTGAGGAGATGCTAAAAGGCTGGCTGCGCAGCGGTGCTGTGCAAACCGAAATGGCAAACAAACTCAACGAATGGTTTGAGCAAGGTTTACAGCAATGGGATATAAGTCGTGATGCGCCTTATTTCGGCTTCGAAATTCCGGAAGCACCAAACAAATACTTCTATGTGTGGGTCGATGCACCAGTTGGTTACATGGCCAGTTTCAAAAACTTGTGTGATCGTGAGGGCATAGATTTCGACGCATTTTGGTCTGAAACCAGTGACGCTGAGCTATACCATTTTATCGGAAAAGACATTACCTACTTCCATTGCTTATTCTGGCCAGCCATGCTGGAAGGCGCAGGATTTAGAAAGCCGACTGGCGTAAACGTGCATGGCTTTGTAACAGTTAATGGCGCTAAGATGTCTAAATCACGCGGCACGTTTATCAAAGGGCGTACCTACCTCGACCATCTAAATCCAGAATATTTACGTTACTACTTTGCATCCAAGCTCAACGACAGCGTGACTGACATTGATTTGAACTTTGAAGATTTCGCGCAAAAAGTGAACGCTGATCTAGTTGGTAAAGTCGTCAATATCGCCTCACGTTGTGCCAGCTTTATCACCAAACGTTTCGACGGAAAGTTGTCTGCAGAGTGCGCAAATCCAGCATTACTCGATGAGTTTACTGCGGCATCAGAAAGCATTGCCCAAGGTTTTGAATCGCGCCAGTATCACAAAGCCGTGCGTGAGATCATGGCGTTGGCTGATAAGGCTAATCAGTACATCGATGCTGAAGCTCCGTGGGTCTCAATCAAAGATGAAACCAAGCAAGCGCATACGCATGCCGTGTGTTCGTTGGGTATCAACTGCTTCAGAATTTTGGTGACCTATTTAAAACCTGTGTTGCCGAAATTAGCTGAACAAGCTGAAGCTTTCCTCAACGACAGCTTAACGTGGGAGAGCGCCGGCGCTCCGCTTTACAACCACGCTATCAACAAATTTAAACCTATGATGCAGCGCATCGAAATGGATAAAGTGTCAGCTATGATCGAAGATTCAAAAGAAACCATCCAACCTGAAAGCCCAGCACCTGTGGTAGAGAGGGTATCGGATCCTATCGCCGAAACCATCGCATTTGATGATTTCGCTAAAATCGATCTGCGGATCGCTCGCATTGCCAACGCTGAGCATGTTGAGGGTGCCGATAAGTTACTGCGTTTAGAGCTAGATATCGGTGATGAAACCAGACAAGTATTTGCAGGTATCAAATCAGCCTACTCGCCTGAATCCCTTATCGGTAAACATACCGTAATGGTCGCTAATTTAGCACCTCGCAAGATGCGCTTCGGCATGTCTGAAGGTATGGTGTTGGCCGCTGGGCCTGGCGGTAAGGATTTGTATATTCTAGAGCCGCATGAAGGTGCGAAGCCTGGTATGCGTGTGAAATAACATACGAGTACACAAACAAAAGCCCCGATGTTAATGGTTAACATCGGGGCTTTTTTATTATCAAAAATGACGCTGTAACTAGTGACCCGCCAACGCATCCAACAATCTGGCCGCAGCATCTTCAAATGAAGACAGTGCACTTTGGTCTACTTTGCCTGAAGCTTGTGCCTTAGACAACATCGCAGTAGCGGCATCTGCAAAACGTCTGTAGGCGGTATCCAAACCTCTAATCTCACCATCCATTACATGCTCAACATTTGCCAACTGGCAGTCACTGAAGCCCGGCAGTGATGATGTCCTTCCGCTTGCTAATGCTTCATAAACACTGCTTTTGAGTGCCAACACTTCAAGTTGTGATGCGGTCAGCAAGCCGTCACCGGCCGTATTTTGAATCGTTTCGCGCATGCTTTTTGCCAAAGACAAAATATCTGACACGCGTGAACGAACATCACCCGTTTTGCCAACCAACTCGCGCGATTTTTCCGACACCTCGTTGATGTTGGTTTCTATGTTGCGCGTGCCTTCTTCAATTTTAGCAACTAGGTTATTAATTTCTTGTGTCGATTCAGACGATCGCATCGCAAGATTACGAACTTCTTCTGCTACAACCGCGAAACCTCTACCGGTCTCACCTGCACGAGCAGCCTCAATCGCTGCATTCAGAGCGAGTAAGTTAGTTTGTTCTGCAATGGAATTGATAACCACCACGAAGTTACTGATACTGCTCGCTAGGCCTGATAATTCGCCAGCATGTTGTACACCACGTGATGAAATTTCATCAATTTGGCTTAACCCCGACACGGTATCGTCTAACACTTCTGAGGAGCCCTCAAACGTTGCATCAGAACCAACCAACTCATCACGTTGCGACATCAAGATATGTGCAGCATCAAATGCTTTATCCCGCACTTGAGAGACACTATGACCAGAGCGAGCGAGCGCTTGAATAAACTGTTGACTGGCGTCCCATTGTTGTTTGATGTTTGAAGCTTCTTCGGCTTCGGCGCTAAGCTGCGCACGCAACTCCGTAATCTGAGCTTCAAGCTCCATATTCTGAGAGCTGAGTGTTTTTATTTTTTGTAAATCTTCTGGCTTGGATTTTCTTGAGAACATCACCGGTTTTCTCACTCGAAGTTGATCAAAAATAACAATTCACTAATCGTTATCGACAGTATTGCTCAAATCTCCACATTCGCCAGTAGAATATGCATCTTAATGATCCATTTTTATTCGAGCACTCGCCCCCAATGCCGAAAATTTTGGTTTGATCCGCCATGAAGGTTTGACAAGAGACAACGGAATTTCTCGCTTCCGAGCAATCACAATGTAGCCGGAGCCGCTCCACGGAAAGTACTTCTCACATACCCGATTTAACCAATTTGTTTTACGGCCAGAGCGTTTCAATGATAGGCAGAAATGTGCGACTTTTTTGCTTTCAATGATTTCAAACCCTAGCAGTTGTAACCAATCGCATACTCTGCCCTGCCGAAAGTATCGTGCATGCCGCAACATGCTATAGCGCTTAATAGGCAATAAACTGATCAGCCAATCAAGACTAAATGGATTCAAGCCCACCAACATCAAATGACCATTGGGTGTAATGACACGATCAATTTCACGAAGTACTTGATGTGGGTCGGCAGAAAAATCGAGTTCAAGGCATGCTAATACTGCATCTATGCTATTTTCTGTTAGCGGTAATTCATTCGTATCAGCCACGATACTAGCGCGAGGGTGAGATTCTTTCACCAGGCCAATTGTGTGACCTATGGTGCACTCAGGCAATTCGACATCGCAGCTCAAATTGCCAATTTTCAATAAATGATAACCAAAACATATCCGTGAAAAAGGTGATATTGCTTGGCTTATAGCATTACGCATAGCCACACCATTAGGAATTTTGTGCCATCCATCAGGATAATGTTTATGATCTTGTTTAAAGGCGGCTTTCATTTGGCTGTTATTCACTCATACCCGCATTGATCGGGTCGTTGCATCAACATATAGTACACCAATGTGTTCTATTTATACTGGTTCTTTGTCTATGCATCCACAATTACCTGAGGGTGTCGCTATCACCCCCATCCCCGCATATACTGACAATTATATTTGGGCGTTTTTTAATACCGACTACTGTGTAGTCGTTGACCCCGGCGACGCTCAGCCAGTTGAAGCATTTTGCGACGAACACTCGATAGAGCTGGTGGCAGTGCTCGTCACCCATCATCACGCTGACCATACGGGTGGACTCGCTAAACTGCTCCAGCGTTGGCCAAGCCTGCGTATTATTGGCCCGAAAAATCCGAACATAAAGTTACTCAATGAACATGTAAATGAAGGCTGTACGGTAAACATTGAGCAACTTCAGCTACAGTTCACGGTATTAGATTTGCCCGGACACACATTAGATCATATCGGTTTTGTGGGTCACGGTGGTGTGCTGTGTGGCGATACATTGTTCAGTGCTGGCTGTGGTCGATTATTCGAGGGAACGCCCACACAAATGCAGCATTCTCTGGCAAAATTATCGGCGCTTCCTGACACCACAAAAGTATGGTGCACCCATGAATATACATTGGCAAACATGACGTTTGCGCAGCAAGTCGAGCCTCAAAATCAAGCACTACAAGATAGATTCGCATGGGCAAAACAGCAGCGCGAAAAGCAGGTGCCTACGTTGCCAAGCAATATCGCAGTAGAGAAAGCTATTAACCCGTTCTTGCGCAGTCATTGCTCTTCGGTAAAAGCCAGTGCTGAACAGCATACAGGTACTGAATTAAAAGATGAACTAGCGGTTTTCACCGCGGTCAGAGGCTGGAAGGATATAAGCTAGTCGTTGGTAATAACCTGCACAAACAGGTAAACTTCAACAAGGCAATCAATCTGCAAAATCATAAAAAAGGGCTGTCGACACACATGAAATCTGCTGTAGCCGCGTTGGGCGTTGTATCTATTTTGTTACTCTCTGGCTGTGTTTCCACGGCTGAATCGCCTGTCGTGAAAACACAAAACTCACAGATTGAAGTGACCCCAGAGCCTAGTAATGATGAAGGTGTGCATGAGATTATTCACCCTGTCGAGCCGGTAGAACTCGAATTGTCGAGCACTGAAGAGGATGTGGTTGAACTGACCAATCTATGGGATATTGCAGCGTCTGAATTTAGTTTCGAGATCCCGCAAGATCCGCGCATACAAGCGCAGAAGCGCTGGTATTTGAAACATCCGAACTATATGGCGCGTGTATCAAAACGCGCTGAACCGTTTCTCTATCATATTATGCAGCGCCTAAAAGACCGTGGCATGCCCATGGAAATGGTGTTGTTACCCATCGTAGAAAGTGCATTCGACCCATTTGCCTATTCTCACGGCAGCGCTGCTGGTATGTGGCAATTTATCGAGGGGACAGGTAGGCGATTTGGGCTTAAACAAACCTGGTGGTATGAAGGCAGGCGCGATGTCATCGCCTCAACCGATGCCGCTATAGATTATTTACTGTATCTAAATAAGTATTTTGATGGCGATTGGTTACATGCGCTGGCCGCTTACAACAGTGGCGAAGGAAGAGTTAAACGCGCGATCAGAAAGAATGCCAGACAAGGCAAACCGACCGACTTTTGGTCTCTTGAGTTACCTCGAGAAACCCGTGCTTATGTACCGAAGTTATTGGCATTAGCCGATATTTTGAAAAACCGCGAAGAATATGCCTTTGCCTGGCCAGTGATCCCCAACAAGCCAGTGATTGAGATTGTGGACGTGGGCCAACAAATTGATTTAGCTATTGCTGCGCGATTTGCCGGTTTGAGTGTCGAAGCACTCTCTGCACTAAATCCAGGATTTAATCGCTGGGCGACCGATCCAGACGGGCCGCATCAACTTGTGTTACCTGCAGACGCTGCTCCAACGTTTACCACCGCGCTAGCAGAGTCGGATAAAAATGACCGGTTAAATTGGGCGCGCCATGAAATTAAACGTGGAGACAGCTTGTTAAAAATCGCCAGTCAGTACCACACGACTGTGGATGTCATCCAACAGGTGAATCAATTACGTGGCAACGTGATCCGTGCCGGTGACCATCTTCTCGTGCCAGTGGCTATGCGAGATCTGAAAGATTACTCACTATCAACCGAACAGAGACTCGCGGCACTGCAAAAACGTGAACGCAGTGGCCATCAAATCTCGCACACCATCGTGTCTGGGGACACCTTTTGGGATTTATCGCGCAAGTATGATGTGAGCACCAAAGACTTAGCCAAATGGAATGGAATGGCGCCAGGAGACACGCTTCGTTTAGGTCTGGAATTGGTTGTTTGGATTGACGGGCCAGCAACAGCGGAGTCAATTACCCGAAAAGTGACCTACACCGTAAGAACGGGTGATTCATTATCGCGTATTGCGAACAAGTTTAATGTCCGCGTATCGCAGCTAAAACAATGGAACAGCCTGCAAAAACAGAAATACTTACAACCGGGTCAAAAACTGACGGTTATCGTTGACGTGGCGAACGTCGCCAGCTAAGGCAAGTGAATGCTAAAAATTAACCGTGAGAATCTGCGCGCAAGCCATGAAGGTCCTTGGTTGTTGCTCGACCTTGCCATGCTTGGTGTTCTATTTCTTAACTTAATATGGTTAATTTTTGACGCGCTATACGCCACCGACGTGATGTATCAATTGTTGGCTGAGCATACCCCCAATTTCGTCGACGCATACAATCCGGTACACGAAAACTTCTTATTTGTTGATTTGGTCTTTATCTCCATTTTCCTAAGCGAATTTTTCGTTCGTTGGATAGCGTCAATTGTGCGCAAAACCTATTTACGTTGGTACTTCTTCCCCTTCATCCATTGGTACGATCTAGTCGGTTGTATTCCTCTGGCAGCCACGCGGATATTCCGTTTTCTGCGAATAATTTCAATACTTCACCGTTTACATAAGTTCCAAATCATAGACTTAAATCAAACGGCATTGTTTCGTTTTATCGCCTTTTACTATGATGTGTTGGTTGAGGAGCTCAGCGACCGAATTGTGGTAAAAGTGATCAGCGATGCGCAAAAAGACATTAGTGCAGGCTCTCCCCTCATAGACGACGTCGTGCAAACCGTATTAATGCCGCGCAAACAAATCATTACCCATTGGGGGGCTTCAACACTTAACCACCTCGGCCATTCCATTTTACACCCGGTGCATGGCTCGGTTATTCGCGACCATGTGTTGAATAGCGTGGGCAAAGCCATTCGCAACAATGATCATATTGTCGCCATGAAAATAGTACCAGTGGTGGGTTCAACCATTGAGAAAACCCTTGAAGCCGCCGTGACTGACATTGTGACTCACTCAATCATCAATTTACTTAGTGATCTGAAGCCTGAGCAAATAGAAGAGTTTATTGCCAATGGCATGGAACAAGAAAGCGTTGAAGAGAAAGTGTTGGATAAAGAAGTGTTACTGGTAGTGAATGAAGTACTGGAACTTGTCAAAGCGCACGTAGGTAATAAGCGCTGGCAAACAGAGCTGGCGGCGCGCAGGCAACCGCCAGAAGTAGAAGAGATTTAATCCCTTAGAGACGTCTCCATGTGGTGCCTTGAGGACCATCCTCGAGCTCCACATTCATTGCTTTTAGTGCGTCGCGGGCTGCATCAGCAGCAGGCCAATCTTTCGCAGCACGTGCATCATTGCGCTGTTTAATCAACGCTTCAATCTCAGCCACATCGTCAGATTCTCCACCTTGTAGATAGTCATTTGGCGCTTGTTGTAGCACTCCTAGGATTTCACCTAACGACACCAGTACATAGGCTAATTTTGCTGCCTCTTCCGCATTCGACTTAGCTTTATTGATGTCTCGAGCGATTTCAAACAACACGGCAATAGCTTCCGGCATATTCAAGTCATCATCCATCGCGGCATTAAATTTGTCTAGATAACCGCCATAGGTTTTGTCTCCGCTTGACGGAACATCAATCCCACGCAACGCCGTATATAAACGCTCTAATCCAGCACGTGCTTGATGGATATTATCCTCTGAATAACTTAACTGACTGCGATAGTGCGCTGACATCAAGAAGAAACGCAGAGTCTCTGCGTCGTGTTGCTTCAACACATCACGTAAAGTAAAGAAATTACCCAACGACTTCGACATCTTCTCGTCATTCACTTGTACCATGCCAGCATGCATCCATACATTGACGTAAGGTGTATCAAAGGCACAGCACGATTGTGCGATTTCGTTTTCATGGTGGGGGAATATGAGGTCCGAACCACCACCGTGGATATCAAAATGCTCACCTAAATGCTTGTGATTCATTGCCGAACATTCAATATGCCACCCTGGACGACCTTTACCCCAAGGCGAATCCCAGCTGGGTTCACCCGGTTTAGCCGCCTTCCATAACGCAAAATCCATCGGGTCACGCTTGCTTTCATCAACATTCACGCGAGCGCCAGCATTTAACTGGGTTAAGTCTTGTTTGCTCAGTTCACCGTACTCAGCAAAAGTACTCACCTCAAACAACACATCACCACTCGCGGTCACATAAGCATGGCCTTTATCAATTAGGCGTTCGATAACCTCGATAATCTCGGCCATATGCGTGGTAACACGCGGTTCAATATCAGGCTCTAATAAGTTAATCGCGGCAAAATCTTCATGCATCATGGCAATCGTGCGAGCTGTCAGTTGATCGGGCGTTTCACCATTTGCATTGGCGCGTTGAATGATTTTATCGTCAACGTCGGTAATGTTGCGCACATAGGTCACATCATAGCCACGCGAACGCAGATATCTGACTAGGATATCAAAACTCAGGTAAGTGCGTGCATGCCCCATATGACACACATCGTAAACCGTAATGCCACACACGTATAAGCCAACCTTGTTTTCCTCACGCGGAATAAAGGGTTGTTTTTGACGGGTACGTGTATTGAATAGTTGCAACATTAGGCCCTAACCTTTGTAGATTAATTAAACGGCGCGAAGTGTAGCAAATTCAGCGCCGCAGTACACCTGTGCGAGAGGCTTTTGTCAGGGACTAAATTGCTGGTAAACTCCCCCCTATTGTCAAATATGGGATCTAACATGATTACACTACACACCACCCTTGGTGATATCACATTACAATTATTCGCTGATAAAGCGCCGAAAACTGTAGCTAATTTCATCGAATACGCCAAAAGTGGCTTTTTCGACAACACGCTTTTTCACCGCGTGATTCCAAATTTCATGGTACAAGGTGGCGGCATGACGCCCGACATGGAACAAAAAGATACTCAAGCGCCAATCGAAAATGAAGCCAACAACGGTGTTAAAAATACCCGCGGTTCAGTGGCCATGGCTCGTACTAACGATCCTCACAGTGCGACTGCTCAGTTTTTCATTAACCTGGTAGACAACGATTTCCTTGATTTTCGCAATGAAACCATGAATGGCTGGGGCTATTGCGTATTTGGTGAAGTCACAGAAGGTATGGACATCGTGGATAAAATGAGTGGTGTTAAAACCGGTAATCATGGCTATCACGCTGACGTGCCAGTGGAACCAATTTTAATCGAATCTGTCACCATTACAGAAGACTAAGTTTTGCAAAGGGGCTGAATAACAGCCCCCTCATTCTCCCTTCAACAATTAAGCACGGTATATGGCTGTAACCTATTTCATTTCAGACTTACATTTAGGCGAAGACTTCCCGCAAATCACTGCATGTTTTGAGAAGTTTATGCAGGAAAAAGCGCCGCAAGCTGACGCTCTGTATGTATTGGGCGACTTATTTGAAGTCTGGATTGGCGATGACAACGTCACACCATTTAACACCCACATTGCTGAAGTCTTCAAAGCTACATCGAAAACCACACCTATTTACTTTATTCATGGCAATAGAGATTTTGCTATAGGTAAAGCGTTTGCAGCCAAAGCCGGCTTTACTATCCTCGATGAGCAAACCGTAATTGATTTATACGGTACTCCTGCATTGCTGCTGCATGGTGATGAAATGTGTACCGACGATATTGAGTATCAGAAGTTCAGGCAACGCGCGCGTACTCGGTGGTGGCAAACCCTGATGGGAGCACTCCCGTTATCAATCAGGCGTTATTTGGCTGATCGTGGACGTAAGAAAAGCAAAGCCAATAAAATGCGCCTCGCTGCAGATATTATGGATGTCGCACAAAGCGCTGTTGAAGAGACTTTTCTGCGCCACGAAGTCTCGCTGATGATCCATGGTCACACGCACCGTCCAGCAGTGCATGACTTTACGCTGAACGAAAAACCCATGCGACGTATTGTGCTCGGCGATTGGTATGAGCAAGGGAGTATGTTGACGGTCACGCCCGATGAGATGAAACTGGAGCAGTTGCGTTTCGATACCGCGCTATGACGCAATCTCTAGAGGCCTTTCGGCGCTTTCCAGCACTCCACTGTGGAACCTGAACTGTTCGTCTGGCGATGCTATTAGTTCGGCTTCACATTGCGCAAAAAACGCCACTCTAGCGTCTATACTCGCGCCCTCTACTTTTTCTGCTAATGTAAGATAATCTTGGAAATGCCGCGCTTCAGAGCGTAATAGCGACACATAAAACTTATGCAACTCATCATCCAGATGCGGCGCCAGTTTAGCAAAACGTTCACATGAACGGGCCTCAATAAATGCACCACAAATCAGCGTATCGACTAGTTTAGCCGGCTCATGCGTGCGTACATGTTTCATTAACCCTTTGGCATAGCGGGCTGCTGTTAATGTTTGGTAATCAATACCTCGCGCCTGCATAATTTCGAGCACTTGCTGGAAATGGTGCAACTCTTCTTTGATCAACAACACCATTTTATCTATCAATTCATCACCGTGGACAAAGTCAGATTTGCTGATCAATTTCTTGGATAAATTGATATGAGCACTGAAGTCGCCATCGCCCTGTTTGCGATAAACAAAATCTTCAAACGGTTTTAACCAGGCTAACAGCGCGTCACTGCTCGCTTTATCAACCGCGTAACGTCGCAGCAGCAACATGGCCGTTTGCGCGGCTTTTAATTCACAATTAGCATGGTCGACTAACAACACCTCTAAGCTTTCAGGCTTTGCAGCCAGCGCAATCCATTGGTCAGGTGTTTCACCAATTAAAAATGAACGAATCGGGTTTAGGAGGGTGTCGATACTCACAAGGCATAACGAAGTAATGATTTATGGCGCGCATAATAGCATACAGGTGGCATCATCTCAGCCGTTAAATACCACCAGCCGCTACAAACGAAGACTTACTGATTTGCCCTTACGTTGATTGCCATCAGCATTTCATTGAGCACATTTTGCATATCTGTCAGTCTCTCCGTCGAGATGAAAATACTCATGCTGGAGCGCACATTGATAGACTCTTGACTGGGTTGGCCCACTCGCGTGTTGTCCAGTTCATTTTGCAAGCGTTCAAAAAACGTCTTCGCACTGTTTTCCTCTATATTTGGCAGGCACAAGATAAACTGCTCAGGCCCATAACGGCCTAGTAAATCAGTATCTCGGGTGATTTTTTGCAGTGTTTTAGAAATTTCCTGCAATACCACGTTGCCCTTATTTAGGCCCGCAGCAACATTTAGCTCCCTGAAGTTGCTCAAGTCTAATAACGCGAGTGCATTGGCTTTACCGCTATCCGGTGCTGATAGTTGCTCTATTCGGGTAATGGCTACTTCCGCATTGAGTAAGCCAGTGGTCGGATCGTAGGCCAGCTTTTCTATGTGCTTTTTGCGCAAGTAATAAATTGTCAGCGCAACGAAAATAAGAAAAGCCCCCACTCCTATCAGAATAATATTACTTTTCAGCTGTTTGGCTTGCTCAATTTCCGATTCCAACGAATAGATTTTAGAATACAAACTGGCAACCCCTAGAATACTGGCGGATGATTGGCTACGCTTAGTATTCGCACTCGCCCGTTCTGAATATTGCGCAAACGCCGCTTGGGTTTTCTCGAGGTCATTGAGTACCAGACCGATATCCACTTGCAACTTTAAGTAATCTAAATTATGTGCCAAGAAGCGTTGTACTGACGGGGATTGCTGGCTAGCTTCTGCCAAGTATGCATTTACACAATCTATATCCCGATCACTGATACAGGGCACGACTTGGTACCATTTAGCCATTGCTGTGTATACAGGGTTAGACAACTGCTCAACAGATGCCATTAAATCAGGTAGCGAGCGTTTCATATTTTCCATATCACCGACCCGATAGTAATAACCGGTGAGCGAAAAATAATAAAAGTAATTGGTCAACGGCGTACCAACATGCTGGTTGATACTGTCAAACTCCATAATGGCTTCGTAAGCCCGATCATACTGACCGCTGGCAAACAATGATGATATAGCGCTGATCAGGATGGTCAGTTGATTGCTACCGGTGTAAACCTTTAAGCCCATCTCATGCGCTTTGAGGTATTGTTCTGCTGCCAACACATGCTGCTGCAGGCCACCATAAACAAGACCGATGCTATTGTGAATATGCGCTAGCGCTTGATAATTATCTGTCTTTGAATAAAGCTCTAACACATTAAACATCATGCCTAAGCGTTCACCCACAGCCAAATCAGAGCGGCAGTTGGTGATGATACCCAACGTTGCGCTGAGGTAGATGTCACTGAATTTATCCTGTGATAACGACTGAGCCTGTTCATAATACTCACATCGTTGAGGCTGTTCTTTTAAATCATATGCGAAACCAATTTGATAAATTGCAGACGCGTAAAAATAGCTCGACTTATCAATGCCGTCTCGCCCGACTAAGTCAAATAGCAGTGCTTGTGCTTCATTGGCTTTGCCATCACACATTAGGAAGTGCGATTTTTCCACGGATAGCGCTAGGGTTTGCCGAGCATTTAAGCTGGATGAAGATAAATAAGTTTCTAACTGATCAAAGTTAGTGGGATCAGGACAATCATAGGTGACCGTTTTGACCTCTTCGATAAACGAGTCGATTGCTTCTGCGGACTGTGCACTCGCATTCCCTACGGCACAAGCCATAGATATTATTAACAAAGTGAACAGCTTATTTCGCATATACCCTCAGAATTCTGTGCTTTGCAATTAGCATAACCGTATTCCGACTAAGCAACCACCGCTAAGCCAATACAAATCGTCCAACTGCTGAAAAATTCATCATAGAGAAATGCGCCGCCTAATTAAAGCCACCAACCTAACCGATACGAGTACTGGGGGTTTGCAACCAATTGAGCGCGTCATATTGAGTGTCTGCGCTGGTGATATGCAAGGTAAATGCATGGCGTGATTTGGCAGAGTAATTCGCTGCGCTGAAATGCGGCAAAGTGCCACTGAATACTATCAATGTTCCAGCATCAACCTCCAGCGGTAGTGCTTGATCTACGTCTGGCCAAGGCTCATCGTGCAAGGTCAAGAGTCCTGTGCGCTCTTCATCGTAACGCACGAATTGCTCTTTCAGTGCAAAATCATCGCCACGTCGGTCAACCTGTAAACAACCATTTTCTATCGTTGCTGGCTCTATGGCGAGCCAAAATGTAACGACGCTTATGGGGTCAGTCTTAAAGTAAGTTGCATCTTGATGCCAACGGATCTGCCCGCCAATCCGAGGCTGTTTAAATATATACATCGATTGTCTAATCTCAGGCTCTTTCACTCCGACATCTTTCGCAACCTGCGCAATTTTAGATTGTTGACTAAACGTCTTAAACACGGGGGACAAATTATGCAGGGCATGCCCAATTTTATTGATACTGAGGTGCTTTTGTTGTTGCAAATTCCCCCTATCATCAAACGCATCTTGCTCAAAAAAACATCGCACCTTATCACCCGAATGCAGCAAATAAGTATCTCTATCAGTGTCTGCGGACGAAGAGGAAAAAATCGACCTTGTGCTGTTAGGATCAAACTCATCAACAATTCGCATAGCTTCTGCTTTGAGTACATCCATCTCTGTTTGGTCAAAGAAATCGTGTAACACCACATACCCGTGCTGTTTATAATTATTTTTCTGTTCTGGCGTGAGCATATTGTTCAGATTTTGCAGTGATATAAGCGTTGCGATATCACTTAATGTGAGACATTAAATTAGCTTACTCTATTTTGACAAACTCGATAGGACAATTTGCAGGCTTGGTGCGGACTTTTTTGAAGAAATCAGTGAACACGTTACGTGCATGCATACTCCGAATAGACTCTGAAAGCGCATCAACAATGCCTGCATGATTGCGGTTCACTAAGTGGTAGGCAACAAAGGCGGTTTCTTTTTCTTCACGATAGTAGATCGTTTCGACATCCAATTTACATAGCATATGTTGCAGAGTAGCCTGACTGCCGGCGAGCACATCTACGCCACCACTCATGAGTGCGGACACGAGGAAACCGGCATCGCGATCAAGTAAACAACTGAAGTTATTCGCTTTACAGTAGGCGGGCCCGGCCTGAAACCCGCCAACCATCCCCACCACAGATTCAGGTGTGGCCTGACATTTCCGCTTGTCCAAACAATACAACTGTAGTGAAAAGCGAAATATTGGCTCAGGTACCATCAGCAAGTTGTCATAATGCTTTGCAACCGCACTTACGCGCCCTGCCTCCGCATCAATCTCAAGCCTGTTAGCTAATAACAAACCTCTTTTTGAGGGATAGTAATGAATCGTGGGTTTAATATTGAGCGGTGCATATAACTGTTCAAATAGCGCTGACATTTCATCAACACTTACCGCGTCTTGATAGGCATCGTTTACAGCGATGACAAAAGGCTGTTCAGCTTTAACACTAGCAGACAGGCAGCACAACAAACCCAATATGCACAAAGAAACTACATGCTTCATTGTTTACTACCCGCCTACACTACAAACAACCAATCCGTATCATAATATACCCAAGACAATTAAGCCAAATAGACAAAAGTCTTACGCATCAAATCAGGCGGCATGCAGACTTTTAGCCACCTCTTCCAACGATTTCCCTTTGGTTTCTGGAACAAAACGAATCACACATACTAATCCTATGAATGCGCAAGCACCGTATATCATAAAGGTCATCGCCGCGCCCAAGGTCGCCAATTCCCAGGGAAACACTAACTGCACCATAAAACTGACAAAACTGTTCACTACCCCGACCAAGGAGATGGCTATACCGCGCAAGTGATTGGGGAATATTTCAGAAAACATAACCCACATCACCGGGCCCAACGACATGGCAAAAGAGGCAACAAACCCCATTATTCCAGCCAATATGAGCGTTGCATTCATTTTGCTAGCCGCCTGTAAAATAGCGCCTTGATGCTTATTCAATACATTATCGCCGAGCACTGACTGCAACGCTTGTTTAAAGGCAACATCAGACTCAAATGTTTTATCAGAAAGGGTATTGAGCGCTTGCAACTCAGGCGCTTCAGCTTCTGTAACCAAACTGGCAATCTGGCTTGGGGACAGTGAGTACGTCGCCGTTTTAAATCCATAGGCACAGGTTGCCATGCTGATAATCACCCCACTTAAGCCTATGATAAGCAAAGGTTTTCGACCAATTTTATCGATACATACCATTGCGACAATAGTAAAGATGACATTTACAACGCCAATGACGATGGCCTGCATAAACGCTGCATTTGTTCCCACTCCGCTTTGTTCAAAGATGGTTGGGGCATAGAAAAACACAACATTTATACCGGTAACTTGTTGTGAAATACCCACAATTAAACCAATCAATATGGGCCAGCGCATGGTTTTACCAAACAACTCTGTCAAACGCACTTTTAATGCAGGCGTTTTATCTTGAGCTGACTGCGTTATATCTTCAAAGTGATGTTTCGCTTCTGATTTAGAAAACAATCGATTTAGAACCGACAACGCTTCATCTTTGTGGCCGTTTAACGCTAGCCAACGCGGGCTTCTTGGGATCGTAAATAAAAGTATAAACCACACTAATGCAGGCACTATTTCAATGCCTAACATCCAACGCCATACGGATTGATCAATACTCAGCGCCTGAACCCAATCAAGTTGCGTTTGACTCAATTGAAGCAGATAATAGTTGGTAAAATAGGACACCGAAAAACCCAGTACGATATTGAATTGATTGACCGATACCATTTTCCCGCGGTGCTCAGGCGCACTGATTTCAGCAATATAAATAGGCGCGATCATCAATGAACAAAACGCCATACCGCCGATAAAGCGCGCAGCAATTAGCATCCAGTAATCAACTGCGAATGCTGAGGCAATGGCAGAGAGTAAATATAAAAAGGCGATGATTTGTAGTGTCTTACGCCGACCAATAGCGTCACATACCGCACCGGCCAAAAAGGTTGCCACAATCCCTCCCAACGTGGGCGAACTAACCACAAACCCTTGTTGCCATGCCGACAGTGAAAACTCGTTCGCAACAAAACCAACGGCGCCTGAAATTACAGATGCATCAAATCCAAATATAAAGCCGCCTAACGAAACGATAAGCGTGTAATACAGTGCCCGACGGTTATTTAACATGATGTCCCTTATATAGAATAATTATTTTGGTTATTTATGCTGATGTACGCCGATATTCTCGTGCGGATCCTGCGATTGAGGTTGTTTGTTTACCATTGCTATGTGGTGCCCTGCTGGCCAGGCTTGGCGGTACAACATATGCGCATTGATCAGTGGCAATGCATGTTGATTTTCACTTGCAGGCCAGGCAAACGGTAGTCTTCCTGCAAAAGCGCGCTCACCGAATAACACCTGAGCAATAGCGTCCCCTTCACTTCCCGGTAGCCATGCGGCGACAAACGCATCGACCAAGCCAAATTCGGGCTCAATAACTAAAGGCCGGCCGCTAAGCAGCACACAGACCATCGGGATCTTTTTAGCATTCAGTTGTTCAATTATCACTTTAACTTCGGGATGCAATTCACTTAACGAAAGGCTTCTGCCATAAGGCGGCTGAATCGATAAATTGCCATCTATCCGACTGCTCGATTCAAACAACACCTGATCATTTACACGCACATCGCCTAAACCTTCTGCATAAGGACGCTCACCGACAACGACAATAGCCACATCAAAGGCGCTTGGGTCCGCCAGAGCTACCTCTTCTACTGGCACCATCGAACCGTTAACCGTGTGCTTACTAATGCCTTGCCATATAGTGGTCGCGCCGGCAATCCCATCTGGCTCATCGACCCCTTGCCAGTCAATGGTAAACCCACCGCATTGCATACCGGTATGTGTAGCCCCTTTTCCCGTTACGAGTACACGTTGGTGTGGCGATAAGGGTAAAATTTGCTTGTCATTCTTCAACAACACACAGCTATCCGCCGCAATTCGTCGTGCTGCTGCTCGATGCTCGACACTGCCGAATGACACTGCATATTTTTTCGCTCTGTCTGAAGGTCTCGAAGAGGCAAACAAGCCTCGCGCATACTTAGCCATAACTATGCGCGTAACGGCATCATCAATACGGTTAATTGATATGCTGCCCAGCTCAATGTGCTTAGTTAGCATTTCCTGAAAAACACGCCAATTTTGCGGCACCATAAACATATCAATACCGGCATTGACACTGCGCCCAATGGCCTTATACAAGTCATCATCAACATAGTTAATGCCTTGCATATCAGACAGGACAAAACCACCAAAACCTAATGCATTTTTAAGTTGCTGGGTTATTAGAAACTCATTGCCGTGACATTTGACGCCATTCCAGCTACTAAAGGCCACCATTACGCACAGTACACCTGAATCAACAGCAGCTTTAAACGGCTTGATATGTTCGCAAAGTCCCTCGAAGGAGGCAGACATATCACCTTGCTCAATCCCATATGCCGTGCCGCCATCACCAACAAAGTGCTTCGCACAGGCTAAAATCGGATAGTCTTCACGCTCTGCATTTAAGGCTTCCATGTATAGTCGAGCGAATTGACTTACTGTGTCTGGATCGCCAGCCACGCTTTCATACATGCGGCCCCAATGGTAATGCTGCGCCATCGCGAGATTTGGTCCGAAAATCCAATTCGCACCTATCGCTCTTACCTCATCAGCGGTAATTGCTGCAAGCTCTCGTATCGCATCTTCAGAATGTGCTGCTCCGATCCCAATATTGTGAGGAAATATAGTTGCGCCTTGCACATTGGCATTGCCATGGATTGCATCAAGCCCATACAGCAACGGAATTTGCACGCTTTCATCTATGGCTAAGGCGGCATCCCAAAAGTCATCAATCATAGCTTGCCAACTATGCAACGTGTTTGGTTCAGGACATGAGCCTGCAGAGCTCATCACGCCACCTAATTTATACTTCATAACATCGTCTGGCGTACACGTTGACTGATCAGCCAAGGTCATTTGCCCAACTTTCTGTTCTAGCGTCAGTTGCTTCACTAATGCCGTCGCTTGTCGACGAAACTGATGTAGATTATTCATGGCGTCGCTCTGTTTAACATGAGTGACGCGGATAATTCACAGGTACTGTCAGAACCAATACCGAACAAAAACTCACCAGGCTCTACAACGTATTGATTGTTTTGATCATAAAATCCTAACTGCGTAGCGTTGAGTTCGAAACTCACATCCAGCGACTCTCCCGCAGCCAACTCAACGCGCGCAAAATCGAGCAATTCCCTAACTGGGCGGCTAACGCTGGACACTTTATCACGTACATACAGTTGTACGATTTCGGTTACGGCTATGTCGCTGGTATTAGTAACACAAACACTCACGCTAAAGGATTCTTCTGCACCGACCGTTTGAGCACTGAGCTTAGTTGATGAATACTTGATATCAGCGTAAGACAAGCCAAAGCCAAACGGAAATAACGGCGTAAAATAAGTATCCATATGTGAAGCCGCCATGCCCAATGATGTTTGCGGCGCTCGCATCGGAAAATCATTCATGTGAGCATAGTTATCTTGGGTTACCGGCCGTCCAGTCGGCTTTTGCGAATAGTACAGTGGGATCTGCCCACCATGACGCACAAAACTAATCGGCAATTTGCCCGAGGGTGATTGCTGCCCAAGCAAAATATCCGCAATTGCAGTACCCCCTTGATGCCCTGGATGCCAGGCATATAAGATTGCATCAACCTTGTCGACAACATCACTTAGTTCAAGCGGTCTGCCGGCCATAACAACCAATATCAACGGCTTTCCTGAAGCATACAAGTGTTGAGATAACCCATCTATTAATGCGGCTTGCGCGCCAGGCAATCTTATATCCGCCCGGCAGTGCGCCTCACCGGATAAAATGGCTTCTTCACCTACACACAGAATGACAGCATCACTCTGGGCAGCATAATCAAAGGCTATTGAAAGGTTCTCTTGGCTTGTATCTCTAGTGTTTTTGAAGATAGGGTGGTGCGTAACAGAGACTTGCTCGCCCAAAGCTCGGGTCAGTCCTTCGTACAGTGTCACGCTGTGTTCAGGATCGCCATCAAAAATCCAAGTGCCCAATTGTTCGTAGTCATCATGTGCGAGTGGCCCCAATACCGTAACCGTCTGCAACCCTGCTTTTTGCAGTGGCAATATTTGGTCTGCATTCTTCAATAAAACACAGCTTTGCAGAGCGGCATCATAGGCCAATTGAGTAGCGACAGAGTCATGATTATCTATTATCGGATCCGCGTCTTGTTCGAATAAACCAAGCGCATATTTAGCCGTCAGAATCCTCGTCACGGCGTCATCAATTTGTTGCTCGTTTAGACGACCTTGCTTTAACAAGGTCGTGGCATTCTCAATAAAAGTTTGGCTGACCATTTCCATATCAACGCCAGCATTAATGGCTAATTCAGCTGCATCGCTCCTGTTTTCCGCCACACCATGATCAATAAGTTGCTCTACAGAGGCCCAATCACTGACGACAAAACCAGAAAAACCCCACTCATGTTTTAGAATATCAGTGAGTAATCGACGATTCGCGGATACTGGAACGCCATTAACATCACTGAATGAGGTCATAAAGGTCAATGCGCCGCAGTCCGATGCGCTTTTAAATGGTGGTAAATACACATGCCGCATTTCATGATCGCTGATATTGGTCGTGTTATAGTCTCGGCCGCTTTCAGACGCACCATATCCAGCAAAGTGCTTTGCACAAGCCGCAATGGCCGTAGGTGAAGACAAATCATGCGTTTGATAGCCGCGGATCATCGCGTCACCAAGACGAGAGGTTAACAACGGGTCTTCACCGAAAGACTCAGCCACACGCCCCCAACGAGGATCTCGTGCCACGTCAATCATTGGCGAAAAAGTCCAATTAATACCGACTGATGACGCCTCTACCGCACTTAATCGGGCAACATTTTCCAATAAGGTCTCAGACCAACTGCAAGCCAGTCCAATCGGGATTGGGAAAATGGTGTGAAACCCATGGATTACGTCACGCCCAATCAGCAAAGGGATCCCCAACCGGCTCTCTGTCCGTGCGACGTGTTGAAGTTGAGAAATGGTGTTAGCGTCAACCTCATTGATTATGGAGCCAACATGGCCACTTCGAACAGCGTCAGCCATCGAGTCAGACACTTGACCATATTCGCCATTCAATTGGTTCATCTGACCTAGTTTCTCATCCAGGCTCATGCGCGCTAATAGCGCGAGCGCGTTATGATGAGACTCAGATAGCAATGTACTTTCCATTCGTAAGGACTACCGACAAAGAAGCCACTAGCATTGGCTCTTTTTATAAACACTTGAGGTGACTGTAGGCCTTGTAATTTGAGTTGCAATCAGAATGCGGTAAAACGGATTCGACCAAGGGCGACAGGGAAATAAAATGTTAAATTCATTCTATTCTGGGCCTTTGGCCAACTTACCGCGCTGGATGGACCCTCCTACCGCATTAACCTTGCGCTTGAAACAGGCTAACCCGACTATGCGATTAACAACCCGTTAACAGAAAATGTTAACCGGTGATGGCAAAAGGAAACATCATGAGCGCTGAACACACAACAACAAACCCTGCGGACAAGATCCCGTTGTTACTAAAATTTGTGTATGGCCTCGGCGCACTGGTGAATAATTTACTCGCTGCTGCCATTGGCGGTATGGTGATTGTGTTGAATTTGGGGCTCGGTATGAATCCGGCGCTGGTTGGATTGTTGGGTGCTTTGCCACGCTTAACAGATGCGATAACCGACCCGTTGATGGGATATATATCAGACCATACACGTACTCGCTGGGGCCGACGGAGACCATATATATTGGGTGGCGCAGTACTGGCTGGAATTTGTTTTGCAATACTGTGGCAACTACCTGAAGGACAGTCTGAAAACTTTTACTTTTGGTATTTTCTGATTGGCTCGTTCATTTTTTACCTCGCGTACACCATGTTTGCGACCCCATGGGTGGCATTAGGCTATGAATTAACCCCTGATTACCACGAACGAACTCGCCTAATGGCCGTACAAAACTTTATGGGCCAACTCGCGTATTTGATTGCGCCTTGGTTCTTATGGTTCATGCAATATGACGCGCTGTTTGACAACATGATTGAGGGAGCGGGATACCTCGCTATGATCATTGCGGCCTTTACCATATGCGTCGGCATTTTACCGGCCCTATTACTAAAAGAGCCCCAAGCCAGCCTATTTGAGCAGCAAACGGCCTCAATCAATCAGAAAGAAAAATCCATGGCAGGGGTTAAAGACTTCTTACGCGGATTCATGATCACCATTTCGTACAAACCTTTCCTTGCTTTGTGCATTGCTACATTCCTTGTGTTTAACGGCTTTATGATGGTGGCCTCGTTTCAAAGTTACGTAATCATTTACTATGTGTTTTCAGGCGACCAAGCGCTGGGTGCAGAATATGCCGGATGGGCTGGCACGGTTTCAGCATTCTCTACCTTCTGCGTAATATTTATCGTAACTAAACTCTCTACCCTACTAGGCAAACGTAAAGCTTTCTTCATTGCTATCGGCATTTCAGTGTTTGGTTACTGTTTAAAATGGGTATGTTACGACCCATCAAACCCGCTGCTATTGCTGCTACCGGTGCCCTTCTACGCCTTTGGTTTAGGCGGCCTGTTTACGTTGGTCGGATCAATGATTGCTGATGTTTGTGATGCAGATGAATTAAATACGGGCGAACGCAGAGAAGGCATGTACGGTTCAATATTTTGGTGGGTAGTTAAATTGGGAATGGCAGTGGCGTTAGCGGTTGGCGGTTTCTTGCTTAACGCTACCGGATTCGATGTCGCCCTTGGTGCTGCTCAGTCAGAATCTACTTTGATGTTAATGCGCTTGTTCGATGCATTCATTCCGGCTTTGTGTTCAGTCGTGGCCATCGTGATGATCGCTAAATATCCCATTACTGAAGAAAAAGCAAAAGAAACACGCCATCAGTTAGAGGAGCGACGAGGCGTTGTAGGTGCAGCTACGCAAATGGCGTAACTGTACTTTAATAAACCGGTCCTAACGTCGCTTACCATTCGCGGCATTAAATTTCGCCGCTAATCACCTTTATTTGATCGGCATTGACGATGCGAATGTGAGTTTGATAATAATATTTACCTGTCGGTTTCCTCTGTTCATTGAAGAAACCTATCTTTATCCGCTGGGCTTGGCCTGTCACGGTGATAGATTTATCAACAAAGTAGTTTTCTGGTGACTCTCCGTATTTTGCCATCAATAGTGATACTACTCTGGGGTGCAGGGCAATAGTCACATTGCGTTGGTCGCGGTAATCAAGCTCAGTATTTAAGAATATTTGCTTACCTTGATTGCCACTGGCTTTGATTTTGAGGGTATAGCTTCCTTCAACACCTAACGGAGCAGACTCCGCGGCGTCACGTATAATGTCCATGGTGTCTGAATACAATGCAGGTTGTTGTGTCACATTTGCGGTTGTCGATACACAACCAGACAAGAGCAAAACACATGCGAATAGAATCGTCTTCATTACATCAATCCTTTTAAAAATTTAATATTCCCTTCTGCACAAAATAGTAGCGCTAAATACAGCGTTTCGGCAACTAAAGCGTTATTTCAACGTTTTGCCCTGTAATCACTGATTGTTGTGCCCATTGAAGCGTTTACCGGTCAGGCGCATGTATAGCGAATCAATTAGATCCTTGCCAGCGACAGCATAAACCACTATTAAAACACCGATAACAACACCTACTCCGCTACCGATGGTGCCATAATGCCCCGTTACCAAGGTGTAGCTATAGGTTGCTATAAACAGCAGGCCGAGCGTCAGTGCGACAGACTTAAATCCCTTCATAACGTTCCCGTTTAACCATTCCGTTAATGTTCTATACCAGTGCCTAATTGACGTTTTTTCATATAACCTGCAAGTTGCTGGGCTTCCGTCATGGCGCTATTGCTCAGCGCATTGAAGACTTGCTGCTGATCGCCTGCTTTTTTATGCTGCCCAAGCTTCTCTTTGGCATGAATATCATCCACGATAATGCTAAAACCAACAACGGCTTTGCGTAATTTATCCACATATTCAGCGGGCATGCGCGCACGATCAAGTAATAATTCAGGCTCATATTTTCGTATTAGGTTATTCATTGCCTCTAGCGTGTCGGCTTCGTTCAACTCGACAAATCGGCCAAAACATTGCACTGAAGCATAGTTCCAGGTTGGGACTGCGGGAGTCGTTTCATACCACTTTGCTGCTACGTAAGCATGTGGGCCATCAAACAGCACCGAAACACGTTGACCGGTTAATCCTCGCCACTGAGGATTGGCTCGTGCCATATGCCCGACGATCCGCCCCTTTTCAGCATAGTCAGCTTCAAACAGCATCGGCAATCGGGTCACTTCTAGGTCAGGAGAAATCAATGAGCCAAAACCAAACTCGGATATAAACGAGGCGATAGCGTCATCGCCCTGCATAAGCATGTTTTTAGGTATGTACATGTAACAATGGGATCCCGTATTTTTTGCGAAATGGACTAACGGCGGTTAACGATACAAAGTTTGTGTCGCTGCCTTAAGCTCTGCATTCGGCAAGAATAAATCAGAAATAGTCATGATAGCGTGAAGATTATTCTGGCGTTTCGTTCTTGCTCAGTCTTCACGGCTTATATCCTATTCGCTTTAGTGTTAACTATGCTCAATTATTTAAGGCTGAAGAAGTTGGTGCTTCCAAGCATTATTCGACTTTGCAAAAAACTGCCTCAGATGCAATCGGCTTTCTTGAAAAGTGAGAAATTCAATAGATATGGGTTCTATGCAGTAACCGCCCCAATTATCGGGCCTAGGAATACGCTTATCCGCATACTCTGCAGATGCTTGCTGTAAGCGCTGAGACAACTCTTCCTCAGAGGCAAGGGGAGCACTTTGTTCGAATGCTGTGGTAGTTAACTGTGCACTTCTATTGCGAGACTGCCAATACCGATCGGCTTCGGCACTCGATATTACCTTTGTAGTGCCCACTATTCGTACTTGATAGCCGACATGATCCCACCAGATTGTCATCGCGGCTTCCGGTCGATTTTGAATATGCTTTCCTTTAGCTGAATCGACATATGAACAAAACACAAAGCCATCTTCGCTAACGTTCTTTAAATCTACGAAACGAGCGGCTGGAAAACCATGTTCATCAATAGTTGATACACACACTGCGCTTTTTTGATTCAAAGGGCTGTTGTCTAACGCTTGCTCCCACCAATCGTTAAACTTCCTTATTGGACACTCCATGAGCTACTTTCCTAATCAACATTGCATTATGTAGTACCCGCGAGGTTAGCACAAAATTGCACTTGCCTTGTATCCACAAAATACATTTTTTATAGCTTCAAGTTCATGAAAAACAGACAAAAAAAAGCCGCTAACCTCATATCGAGACTAGCGGCCTTCAACCAGGAAGGATTAGTTATCCATGGTATACCTGATACCCAATGCGTAACGAGGACCATATTGAGCGGCGCTTAGGAATTGACGCTCAAAACGACCAAAACTACGTTCTGTTTCATTGGTTAGGTTAATGCCTTCAAAGAATACCGTGAGATTTTCATTAAGCTCGTAGTTGATGCTTAAATCCCACTGCAAATATTCTTCAACATAGTTGGGCGGAGCATCTGTCGTATCTGGCTGGCCTTGACCGGCAAGATACTCATCACGCCATGCAGCGGTCAGCTTCACAGACAAGCCATCTTTCTCATAGAAGCCCTGCCAGTTTGCAGAGTTGCTCAAGCCAGGCAAGATTGCCTGTGACTCAAGAATGAAGTTGTCGTATTCAACATCACCGTCAACCACTGTTGCATTGAAGCCCGTACCAAAACCCGAGTCTCCAAAGACGTGTTCAACCGCAAATTCAATACCGTTAACTTTACGGGAACCCACGTTTTCCGGAGAATTAATGGTCCACTCAATCAACGGATCACCATTTGGATCAGGCAATATACGATTGTTCTCACCAATACCCACACCATTTGCTACTAACTCTTGATAGATAGCAGCATCTGTTGCTTGTTCACCACGTTCTTGAATGGCAGCTACTGCAGCATTCCAACGCGGACCAAGATAAACATCGTACAATCCATCAATTGTGGTTGTGATCTGTGAGTTGTCGATCCAATCATCTACGTTTTTCCAGAACAGACCCACTGCAGCGTAGCTGGCTTCGGCGTAATAGTACTCAACTGAGATATCCAAGTTCGTGGATTGGAAAGGTTTCAAATTAGGGTTACCACGGCCACCCGTTCTCGAACCAAGTTTAGGTGAAGGTGTCAGGCTAAGGTTACCCAGCATCAAACCCAAGGTTGGACGTGTAATGGTTTTACCTATTGAAGCACGTGCCACTAAGTCGTCAGTTAAGTCTACTTTGACGTCTAACATTGGCAACAATAGGTCGTAGTTACCCTCATATTCCACTTCAACCAATTCACCACCGCTGGCAAACTGTGTCAACCACTCAGAGCCACCTGCCCAATACACATATTCAGCAACGCGGCTCTTGGCCGGGCTGACAATATCAGTTTCTTCATAGCGCAATCCAAAGTTAACATCGACATAGTAGTCTTTAACTTCGAATTCCCATTCTGTTGAAACGTATAGGCTCAACGTGTCTTCATCAATACTGTTAATGGGGAAGTTTTCTTCACCAAAGGTACCGATTTCATATACATCACTGCCTAAAACATCAGCAGTTAAGAATGCCAATTGGCGAGTAACAGCTTCATCTAGACTAAAAGTATAAGCATATCCGGGTGAAATTCCTGCAGACCCAAAGGAGAATTCATCTAGGAATGCACTTAGGTCAACACGCTCAAACATACTATCTGGGAAGATTTCCTGGAATGTTCCATTGTTAAAGCCTGGTGCGTTGGCGTTATTCGAACCACCCCATCCGCTCAGTGATTGCTCAGTGTAAGCTGCACCAAATTTAACGCCCATCAAGCCATAGCCCAACTCGGGGAGCCACTCTCCGTCAAACTGGTACTGAGTAACTTCTGATTCACCTGGCGTGCGAGTAAAAATACTGAAGTTAGATCCTATTTGATTAGGGCTAATTTCATCACTGCCATTATCCCAATTGATGCGATAACCCGGAATATCACCATCACGGAAGAAGTATTCACGCGTCGATAGTTCAGCCGAACCTAAAATAACACGAGCACTAGACCCTAAACCATCATCCATTCCGTTGTCAGTTGTTGATTTAGAGGTGTGAGCGTCAAAACTGAAACTTAATGTGTCTGAAAAGTCCCATTCAACGTTGAAGCCAGTCGCTTTTGAATCAACTTCTGTTGTTTCTCGCAACGCGGTAAAGGACCCGTCATCACCTGACGCGTTATAGTAAATCGCTGTTCCGTTTTCATCTAGCTCATAAGAGTTTGCGTTGCCGCCAAATGAACCGTTCCATACACCCCACGCCAGCTGATTCACACCGTTCACTGCATTTGAAATAGTGTGGTCAACGGTAAAGACCAAGTCATCGGTAGCCGCAAATTGGAATGTCACCTGGCCATTTGTACGTTCACGCTGTACATCATCAATGGCAAAACTGATTTCTTGTGGGAAGAACGCCGCGGCCATTGGCTCTAAGACACCATCATCATTCGGAGCTAAGAATTGTGGGATCACTTCACCATTAGCATCTGTCGGACGGTTATCAATAATATTTGCAGCATCCACACTGAGGTTTGGATTCAGTTGCCAAGAGCGAACATTCGCAGATTGACGTTGAAAATCTCGACGATGAAACGAGAAATTCGCACTGACACCAAATCGATCATCAAAGAATGTATTGCTGTATATACCCGCGACTTCAGGCGTTACATCATCGCCCATTTCATTTGACGTATCGTGAAGCCCTTTTGCCATTAACGAGTATCGTTCTCCCGGACGCTGAAAGGGTTTTTCAGTCACGATATTAACCGTTGCGCCTAAACCACCGGTGGGCACATCCGCTCTAGCAGATTTATATACTTCAAGTGCGTTTACGCCTTCTGATGATAGGTTTTCAAAGTTAAATGAACGTGTAAAGCCTGTACTGGCCATTTGGCGGCCATTGAGGGTGACTAAGTTAAACTCAGGTCCAAAACCACGCACGGTGATTTGACTGCCTTCACCGTTTGCTCGGCTTACCGAAACACCGGTAATACGCTGCAACGATTCGGCTAAGTTAGTATCGGGGAATTTACCCATTTCCTCAGCTGAAATCGCATCAACCACACCTGAAGAACTACGCTTCAAGTCTTGTGCCCGCGCTAAGCTGCCACGAATACCCGATACTTCAATCACTTCATATGTTGGCTCAGCGTCGGCTGAGTCGGCTTCCTGTGCAAATGCTGGCGCAAACATTGCGCTTCCCAAGAGCATAGAGATGGTTGCTGACAACCTTGTTTTCGAAAATTTAGAATATCTCATTCTTGACCTACTTTATTCTGTCTGCTTTCCCGTCCCGGAGGTTGCCCACTGTCGAATACTGTCTGACAGCGGGCCGGGACACCTTTTCCATGAGGCGCTAGCCGTTACCTACTGTTCTGTGAAGACCACATTATCCAGTCGGTACACTGCACCAGCCCCCGTTGCCCAAGCTGGGAAAACCATCACTACGTCAATTGCGCTTAGGTCCAGACCAGCATCCGAAAGAGTTAACAAATCAAAGGTGTAGGTCTGCCACTCACCTTCTACCGGAGCTGCGCCTTCAAGGCTGTCTGATAGAGGAAGTTCGACCGCTGATGTATTACCATCTGCTTCGATTTTAAGTAACCAAGTAGTTTCTGCCGTAGGTGCACTCACCACTTTCATCTCAAATTGGAACACACCTGTTAACAGCATATCTTCAGCATTGAACGGTTCGCCCGCATCTCGGCTAAAGAAGCCTAAAACCGTGCCATTGTTATCCAATATTTGGAATTCAGCTGTCGCACCGTGTTCCGCATCATCCATTTCTACGGTAGGCGTCGTGCCACCACAACAATCCCAAAGTGGCCATCCTTCGTTGATTTGATCAGCAAACAATGTCAATGCTGCATCGCCAGCGCCACCACTGCTGCCACCGGAGATGTCTGATGGGTTGCCGATATACATGTTATCTATCCGGTACACCGCACCTTCACCCGTAGCCCAAGCAGGGAATACCATGATGACGTCGATAGCACTGAGATCTAATCCAGCATCGCTTAAGCTAAGTAAATCAAAGGTATAGGTCTGCCATTCGCCAGTAGTAGGGTCAACGCCTTCCTGAGATGTATTTAGCGGCACCTCAACAAATGATGTATTACCATCAGCTTCAATTTTAAGTAACCAAGTCGTATCTGAAGTGGGTGGAGCCACCACCTTCATTTCAAACTGGAACACGCCCGTATTGATAATACTGCTCGCGTCAAACGGTTCACCTTCATCACGGCTAAAGAAGCCTAAGACGGTGCCATTGTTATCCAAGATTTGGAATTCAGCGACTGTGCCGTGCTCAGCATCATCGATGACAACTTCTGGCGTTGTGCCGCCACAACAATCCCATAGAGGCCAGCCTTCATTCGGACCATCGGCAAATACCGCTAATAGAGGACCGCTTAAACCGCCGCTGTCTGCATTCGGGTTATAGATTTTCGCGTTATCCACGCGGAACACTGCGCCTTCACCCGTTGCCCATGCTGGGAAAATCATCACAACATCGATTTCACTCACATCAAGGCCTGCATCTGACAATGCCATTAATGGGAATGTATAGGTCTGCCACTCACCGACGCCAGGATCTTGGCCCTGAGTACTGGTGTTAAGTGGTACTTCGGCAAATGACGTGTTGCCACCTGCTTCAACTTTCAGTAGCCACGTAGTATCGGAAGTTGGCGGTGATACCACCTTCATTTCGAATTCCAAAACACCTTCAGCCAACAAGTCTGATGCATCAAATGGCGTTCCCGTATCACGGCTGAAGAAGCCCAATACTGTGCCGTTGTTATCTAAAATTTCAAACTCTGCAACAATGCCATGCTCAGCATCGTCCATAACTTCTACAGGCGTTGTGCCGCCACAACAATCCCATAGTGGCCATTCAGGATTAATACCGTCTTCAAACAGCACTAACTCTGGATAAACCGGTGCTTCATCAGGTGCAATGGTAACATTATCGACACGATACACTGCGCCCTCACCCGTTGCCCATGCAGGGAAAATCATGATGACGTCAATCGCACTGATATCTAAGCCTGCATCCGCTAGCATCTGTAATGGGAATGTATAGGTCTGCCATTCACCAACGACTGGCGCAGCGCCTTCTACACTATCCGTTAATGGAAGCTCAGCAAAAGAAGTGTTTCCGTCTGCTTCAATTTTTAATAACCACGTAGTATCTGCGGTTGGTGGAGAGACCACTTTCATTTCAAACTTCAAGCTACCTGTAGTTAACATCGCTTGTGCGTCAAACGGTTCGCCTGTATCGCGGCTGTAGAAGCCCAGTACAGTACCGTTGTTGTCTAAAATCTGGAACTCAGCCACTGCACCGTGCTCTGCGTCGTCAATAACAACTTCAGGCGTAGTGCCACCGCAACAATCCCATAGAGGCCAACCTGGGTTTTCACCGTCAGCGAAGATTGTGATAGGCGTTGCCACAGGAGGTGGCGGAGGCGTTGGAGAAGGTGCTTTACCTTCAACTAATGAGCCTGAACTGTCAGTATCAACCTGTCCTTCTTCATAGTCAGCGCTATAACCAGGACGAACTGTCTCACATCCTTTACCGGTTTGCGGATCAAGTGAACACTCATACACGCGAACATAATCAATTTGATAGCTTTGACCTTCAGCGAATGCATCTGCATCAATACCACCCGCGTTTACATTTTCTGGCCAATCGCCACCAACAGCAAAATTTAAGATAAGGTGAAAATCTTGATCATATGGCTCTGGACCATAGAAGTTTGTCGCTTCACCCGTAATCGGATCAAAACCTGGTACGAACCAACCACGGTGTCTTAAGCCAGTTGGATCGCCAGAACTGTTGTAGCGAACTTCAGATTGACGTTGTGTGGCGTACAAGTACCCGTCCATGTACCAACGGATCTCACCTTCTTGCCACTCAATCGCATAAGTGTGGAAGCCGTCTGCTGGGTTTACGCCATCAGGTGGAGTAAACTCGCGACCAGAACTTTCATTGTTTGGCCATAGGTTGCCGTAATGTAAAGTACCGTATACCTGGGTTTGAGGGCTACCGTCGGCTCTAGGAGCGCCTAAGTTAACCGCTTCCATGATGTCGATTTCACCCGACAATGGCCAAGTTTCACCATATACGCCATCTGTCGGCATCATCCAAAACGCAGGCCATGAGCCCTGTCCGCTAGGAAGTTTAGCGCGCATTTCAACGCGACCGTATGTGAAATCTACTTTATCTCTCGTATTCAATCGAGCTGAAGTGTAAGGCAGTTGTGCGCCGTCTTCGGCCGGCAATGCAACGATGTTTAACATACCATCGCTAACATACGAGTTAGCTGGGTCATCAGTGTAGCATTGCTTTTCTTGGTTCCCGCCGCCCTGACAGTCTACCTCATGTGTCCAATTATTGAGGTTGATGTCAGAACCATCGAATTCATCACTCCAGACCAACTGCCAATCGCTGACAGGTGCGGACGGATTAACAACCGTTATGTTGGTGTTGGTTTCTACATCACCACCACAGCCGGCTATCGAGATTGAGAGTAAGGTTGCCGCGAATAGCTTTGGCAACGAATTTACGCCTCTTGTCCCCATGGTTTTCTCCTAAGATGTTGTGCGTGTTTTGAGCCCTATTTACAGGCTTTAAGAGTCTTCAAACGTTCCGCTAATGCTGAATCCATTAAAAGACTCCACGCAATTAGCGTAGGGTAGATGTAACACGAATGTTAATGTCAATGTTGCAAATGCGTTAAGGTGGGATCATGAAAAGGTAAAGCGGACTCACCGCAATTTAAGGCCGTCACAGCGGACTTTAATCACCAAAGATTATCACTTACCTCTCACCAATTTTAACATTTAGAAATTGTTCACTTAATCGCAACGGCAGTCCGCCTTGCCTTATTTGGCTTGTGTTTACCCAACAATAAACTAGCTTGCGGGAATTATCGTGCCCACAGATAAGGGCGAACTTTGTCATGCATGCAGGAGTTTTCCATGAGGCGACTATCCAATAATATAATCGTTATGCTTGCACTACAGATTGCGTTGATCAGCGGCTGTAGCAAAAAGCCAACGACCGAAACCGTCACCTCAACGCAAACACCCCCTACTAAAGCAACGGCCAAGAGCGCAGAGGAATTTCATCCGTTCGCATACTCGGTAGTGAAAGCCATTAACCTCGGCGGTGAGGATTACATCGGAAAAGACGGTGTAAACTACGAAGCCGATACACTCGCGATAAATGCTATCAAAGGCTCATCCTCAGATATCAAAGGAACTCAGGACCCTACCCTGTATAAGAGCTTTGTAGAAGCACAAACGGCACAACTGTCTATAGACTTACCCGTTGAGAATGGAACTTATGCGATTACGTTTAAGTTTGCCGAGCCGCATCAGGCCGAAGTCGGTGAACGTGTATTCGATGTCCTTGCCGAAGATACCGTCGTTATTGATGATCTAGATGTCAGGTTAGCTCGCGATAATCAGCCGGTATCTGCGCTAGTGAGAGCAGTGTACGGCATTGAAGTCAGTGACGGTGAGCTCAATATCTCATTTGATGCATCCGCAGGTAAGCCTCTATTACATGGCATTATAATCAGACAAGCTCAGGCAAAAGATCCTCGCGATTGGCAGCTAGTATGGAACGATGAATTTGATGTCGATGGCGCACCCGATTCAACTAAGTGGCATTTTGACATTTGGCCTGCGCGCAAAGTGAATGATGAAGATCAGGCCTATACCAATCGCGCGAAAAACGCACGTGTACAAAATGGCCACCTGATTATTGAAGCTCACAAAGAGAATTATGAAGGAGCCGAATATACCTCTGCGCGCCTCCATAACCAGGGACTGGGTGACTTTTTATATGGCAAGGTGGATGTTCGCGCGCGTGTACCCAAGGGACAAGGCACATGGGCCGCAGCATGGATGTTACCGTCAGATCCATTCAAATATGCGACGACTTGTGGAGAGGGAGAAGATTGGCAAGGCAGCTCTACTTGTGATGCGTGGCCCAATTCAGGTGAAATCGACATTTTAGAACATGTTGGTTATGACATGCAGCGCGTGCATGGCACTGTGCACACAAAAGCCTACTATTGGGTTAATTGGCAGCAACGCAAAGCCAGTATAGAAGGTCAAACCGTAGACTCTGAGTTCCACACCTACTCTCTAGAATGGGCGCCGAACTACATCATCATTAGCTTTGATGATATCCCCTATTTTTTCTATGAGAATGACGGTACGGGTTGGCAGTCTTGGCCCTTTGACCACCCTTATCATGTCATTCTAAATCTTGCGATTGGCGGAGCATGGGGCCGTGCAGGCGGACCAATCGATGACACTATTTTCCCTGCCAAGATGGAAGTTGACTATGTACGTATTTATCAACTTCCGGCTGAAAAATAAGCCGTTCAGAATCGAAATAGAAACCCATTATGAGACAAACGACGAACATGCTAAATACGACTCCCATTCAATCTCGATGTGAAGGATCATTTACCCACATCGACAATGAAACCTTTTACAAAATCAGCAATGTAGATGCGATGCCGCCCTTTTTTATCAGTGTGGTTTCGGATAGTAATCATTGGCTGTTTGCTGCATCTACTGGCGGCCTAACCATGGGGCGAGTATCCCCTGAGTACGCTGTATTTCCCTACACGACAGTGGATAAAATTTATGAAAGTACACCACACACGGGCCCCAAAACGATATTCCGTGTTGGCAAACAAGCATCGGCTCGATACTGGGAGCCGTTCAATCAGGAACACGATGACAGGTTCTCGATCACACGCAATTTATACAAAAGTGTTTTAGGTAATGTCCTACGCTTTGAAGAAATCAATCATGACCTTCAATTAGCCTTCACTTATACCTGGCGCTTTTCTGATAGCTTTGGCTTTAGTCGGTATTGTGAATTAACCAACTTGGGTGACGCATCACAATCCGTGGCTTTTGTTGATGGGTTGCAAAACATATTGCCTGCAGGAACGCCACGCTACACACAAACACAATCGAGCAACTTGGTTGATGCTTATAAGTGGAGTGAACGTATTCCTGACTCGTCTTTGGCGCTTTATTCTCTGTACTCAGCCATTACCGACCGTGCCGAGCCAGCAGAATCGCTGCGGGCAACAACCGTCTTCAGTTTGGGGCTAAGCACTGCCAAGGTGCACTTAAATAGCGCCTGCATCCAAGCATTTAAACAGCACCAATCGATTGATGAAGTGGATCATAGTCGAGGCGTTCGCGGCAGTTATCTGTTAGAAGACAGCGTCGAACTGTCAGCCGGTCAAGTACATTCATGGTCGCAAGTGATCAACGTGGAACAAAGTCAGACTCAGATTGTTGCGTTGCAACAACAATTACAAACGCCAGCGTCAGTAGCGTCAGCTTTATCAGAATCATTTTCAGCCGGAAGCGATTCACTGGCACGCATTATGGCAGCGGCTGATGGCTTTCAGCTCACTGGCGAGCCTGTTGTTGCATTGCATCACTATGCGAATACCCTATTTAATGTCATGCGCGGAGGCATTTTTGCCAATCAATATCAAATTACGCGCGCAGACCTTATCAAAACGATTGCTCACTTCAATAAGCCTTGTTTTGAACGGAATAAAGAGGCCCTGTTAAATTTGCCTGAGGCCTTTAGCTTCGACATGCTCAAACCACTTGTGGATAGCTGCAACGATGCTCAACTTAGCAGGCTGGTTGGGGAGTACTTGCCGATTACGTTTGGACGTCGCCATGGTGATCCTAGTCGCCCTTGGAATCAATTTGCCATTGAGTTAACAGATGAACATGGCGACCCTCTATTGAGCTATCAGGGTAACTGGCGTGATATTTTTCAAAATTGGGAAGCGCTAAGCTTAAGCTACCCGGAGTTTATCGAGTCGATTATTGCTAAATTTGTCAATGCTTCGACGGTTGATGGCTACAATCCCTACCGCATCACTAAACAAGGCATTGATTGGGAAGTTGAAGAGCCCGATGACCCATGGAGTTATATTGGATACTGGGGCGATCATCAGATCATTTATCTACTGAAGTTATTGGAAACGTCGAGCAAGTTTCATCCGCAAACATTGTTACAGCTGTTGCATGCAAAACACTATAGCTACGCCAATGTCCCCTATCGCATCAAGGATTTTGACAAGTTAGTAGAGGATCCTAAATCAACCGTATTATTCGACAATGCGTTAGCTGAGATGATTGAACATCGAGTCGAAACACTCGGCGCAGATGGAAAGTTACTACTCGACAATACTCAAAACGTCTATCAAGTTAACTTGATGGAAAAGCTAATGGTGCCGCTGCTAACGAAATTGAGCAACCTTGTGGTTGACGGTGGTATTTGGCTCAACACCCAGCGACCTGAATGGAATGACGCAAACAATGCGCTTGTAGGGCAAGGTTTGTCTATGGTCACACTGTATTATATGAACCGTTACATCATTTTTATGCAGCACATTCTAAAGCAGTTAGATGCTACAGAACATGATGCATTTGAAATGACAAAAGAAGTCGCTCATTGGTTAGGTAAAACAACAGAGATATTAACAAAGGCGGCTCTTGAACTGCCACAAGGCAAGTGCGGAACTGACTTTCAATATCAACTGCTATCATCATTAGGTAAAATTGCGAGTGAATATCGAAGCGCAATGTATACGCATAATGGCGAATATACCCAAACCAATGTTGCTGTAGCCGACATCAGTCAGATGCTTGAACATGCATTATTGTTGATTCGCCACAGTATCGAACAAAATAAGAAAGCGTCGGGTTTGTATCACGCTTACAATATTCTCTCAATTGATCAGTCCTCCCTTAGCGTTGACTATCTTTACGATATGCTTGAAGGGCAAGTAGCTGCGCTGAGTTCAGGCGCATTATCACCTGCCCAAGCGAACGTTATGCTGAATGAATTATTCCGTTCGGATATGTATCGGACTGATCAGAAAACCTTCATGTTATATCCCGATAGAGCACAACAGAAATTCCTGAGTAAGAATGTACTGAAAGCAGATACCGTTGCTCAACAACCATTGTTACAAGCCATGGTGGATAACAACGATACGCGGATCATAGAGCGTGATAGTCAAGGACATTACCGATTCAACAGCGGAATCATTAATGCCAATGTAATTAAATCTCGCTGGCTGTCTGTCGTGACACGTTATCCAGAACTCACGACAGAGAGCGCTTTGCAACAGCTCTTGGGTAGTTACGAAGCGGTATTTAACCATGCCGCCTTTACCGGTCGATCTGGCGGTATGTTTGGCTTTGAAGGTTTAGGCTGTATCTATTGGCATATGGTATCTAAGCTACTGTTATCCGTGCAGGAAGTGACCATTTATAGTCACAATCAAGATCCCATGAGCACTGTGACCCAAGACCTTATTGCACACTATTACCGTGTTCGAGAAGGCATTGGCTTTAATAAAACGCCTGACGAATACGGCGCGTTTCCAGCTGACCCATACTCTCACACACCGAAACACGCTGGCGCACAACAACCGGGTATGACAGGTCAGGTGAAAGAGGAGGTCATTACTAGATTGGCTGAGCTCGGCGGGTTTGTTGAGGGCGGTGTTATTCGATTCGATCCGTTTATGCTGCGTGAGCAAGAATTTACCGCACACGCTAAAACGTTCCGCTATGTCGATATTAATGAACAGTGGCAGACCATTGACCTACCAGCATCTTCACTTGCGTTTACCTGGTGCCAAGTGCCCATAACATACACGTTAAGCAATGATACATCGATAAACACATCGGTAGCATTAGCAAATAATGACACCGTCACTTTCGAGGGTGGTCAATTAAGTACAGAACTGAGCCAAGCGATATTTAAACGAACCGGACACGTGAAGAGCATAGCTATTTCTCTGCCCACGGGAATGCTATACACTGCCTAGCATAAGCACATCAGTAAAGCGTAACTAACTGAATAATCAGGCAGTTACGCTTTACTCGTTGCTGTTTCTGATGAACTCGCGAGACCTGAAAATATGTGTAATACTAAGCTCAGACTGTTTGTAATTGTGCGCATATGAGCGAAGTGATCACGCCAGAACAAGACGACACTTTCCAGTACGAACTGCCAGATACGCCCTTTTATTATTGGCAATTGGGCTTTTGGGGTTTTCTCTGTATTGTTTCATTTTTCACCCTAACCCTTTGGTATAACCAGCTTTCCTGGACATACGTTGCACCGATCCTTTCGCAATCGGTCCTAGGCTTTGTATTTTCTATTTTCATCGAAAAAGGCATTTTACGCGTTTGGCACCACTCGACCGTAACCAAGTCGGTGGTTTGCTTATTTCTAGTGGTATTGGTATCACTGATTTGGACCGTAACCCGCATGGAAATGTTCCAATACATGACCGGTGAACAGCATATCTGGGATGATTTTGGAGGCTGGTATTTTAGCAGTATTTTTGTCTATATAAGTTGGGCTGCACTATTTTATGGCGTTAAGTATTATGAGCTACTGCAAACAGAGCATGGCATCATGCTCAGAGCTGAAGCGGAAGCACGTGAGCAACAATTAAAACGCATGCAGGCGCAAGCCACCGCCCGAGATGCTCAAATGAAAATGCTTCGCTATCAGCTCAATCCACATTTTCTGTGTAACACTCTTAATGCCATTAACGCTTTAATCGAAATCGAGGAAAGTGAAAAGGCGCAGATCATGACAGTAAATCTCAGTCAATTTTTACGCCATTCACTGGATAACGTACCGAATAACAAAATCACCTTGGAAAGTGAAATAGCGGCACTCAATCTGTACCTGCAAATTGAAAAGATCCGTTTTGAAGATCGGTTAAATCTTGAATTTGATATTGATGAAAAAGCCAAGCAAGGGCTTGTGCCGAGTCTACTGCTGCAGCCCATCATCGAAAACTCAATGAAGCACGCAGTAGCCAAATGTGAAGATGGCGGTACCATTAGAGTTGAAGCAAAAATTAAAGACAATATGCTCAGTGTAACCATTAGTGATACTGGACCGGGTATGAAAATCGGCAAGAGCAAATTGCAAAGCGTGACCGGTCGTGGAGTAGGATTAAAAAATACTGATGAACGCCTCAAAGTGCTCTATAACAGTGCATATGAATTCAACATTACTAGCTCACCTAATGGTGGCCTGCTCACTGAAATAAAAATACCTTATGAGCCAGTGAGTGCTGAAACTGAATCAACAATGGATAGCGCATGACAGTACTTCGCACAATCATCGTAGATGATGAACCCTTAGCTCTTGGTCTACTAAAATCAAAACTACAAAAGAATCCTCATATTGAGATCGTAGCCCAGTGTAAAAATGGCCGTGAGGCGCTCGACGCATCGTTGTCTAATTCTGCTGATATAATGTTCCTAGATATCCAAATGCCGGGGCTTGATGGTCTTGATGTTGTAAGACAATTGCAAGGTGATGCCATGCCCTTGGTGGTTTTCACTACTGCATTCGAGCAGTACGCCATCAATGCGTTTGATTTACACGCTGTTGATTACATCTTAAAACCAATCGATCAGGAACGTATTGATCGTGCAGTAGAAAGGGCGATAAGCCGTTTATCTTCAGATGAAAATCGAGATTTTAAGTCCGGTATCATTAATGCGATGAATACCATGAATGCGCACGTGAGTGAGCAGGATGACTACCACAGTCATCAGCGCAAGATCATTATCAAAGACCGCGAAGAAATCACCTTGTTGGAACAACCTGATATAGCCTGGCTTGAGGCCGCCGGTGATTATGTCTGTGTGCATGCAAATGGCGAAACACATATTAAACGGAGCACCCTGAAAGAGTTATTGGGTGAGTTAGATCCCAATATCTTTAAGCGCGTGCACCGATCAACCATTGTTAATCTTAACTTTATCGAAAAAGTCATCCCCCATACCAAGGGCGAATTTTTCCTTATTCTGGGTGAACACCATAAAATTAAAGTCAGTCGTAATTACAGAGAGGTCATCAAAACCTATCTCGACGCGGGAGCCTAAATATCTGAGCCCAAGCGGACTCCCTCCTCGTCCGCTTTACCGCATGTCACTGGTAGTTGTTCGCATTATCTTTAAGCTGATTACTCCACATTAGACGAGCTTAACTTATGGTCCGTACAACCGCCTTGATAAAAACTATTCGCTTGTTTGGCTTTATATTGTTAACACTGGCAGGCGTTCAAACTGCTATTGCCAATGTCATTCCTCAAGACGCTTCAGCACTATTAGCCGGGGAAAGCTTCGGGCTTGCCTACTCCGGGTTCAGAGAAGGTCAACACCCCGACCGGGGTCAAGGCGCAAACAACCCCAGCGCCGAGGAGATTCTTGAAGACCTGAAGATAATGCAAGCGCATGGCATAACGTTAATCCGTCTTTATGATGCCGGTGAGAATAGCCGAATGACACTCGCGTTGATAAAACAACATCAACTGCCATTCAAAGTTGTACAAGGTATTTGGTTAGATGCGGAAATCAGTAATCATGAAGGTTGCCCCTGGCTAGATGAACCTATTCCAGCTGAAAAGCTATCGCTAAACAAAACAAAAAATCAGGTTGAAATTGAACGCGGTATTGCGCTTGCTAATCAGTATTCGGACATCATTCTCGCTGTAAATGTTGGCAATGAAGCACTGGTAGAATGGAATGACCATATGGTGCCATTGCAGAGTGTCATTGAATATGTGAAGCATGTGAAAGGGCAAATAGTACAACCCGTAACGGTAGCAGATAACTACGAGTGGTGGATAAAAGATGGTGCACCTCTTGTTGAACACGTTGATTTCCTTGGAGTACATACCTATCCAATTTGGGAAAACAAGCCGTTGAAAGAAGCAATGCAATACAGCATTGAGAATATAAAAGGCGTGCAACACGCTCACCCAAACAAACCCATTGCCATATTAGAAGCAGGCTGGGCAACTACGGCAAGTGAATTTCCGCAACAAGCGACTAGCGAAAATCAAGCGAAACACTTAGAAGAACTGCATCATTGGAGCCGAGAGAATAATATTACGGTGCTGTTCTTTGAAGCCTTTGACGAGCCTTGGAAAGGCAACCCTGATAATACGTCGGGAGCAGAAAAGCATTGGGGCGTATTTTTTGTTGATCGTCAGGCAAAACCCGCCGCTAAGATCATGCAGAAATTACAACTCAGTGCACATTAGCCTCTACACCTTATTCCCCTTGTTCTGTGCGCCCTAATTTAAGCCATGAATGTGGCGCGCAGCAAAGATACAACAAATAAATCAATCTACTACTTGACGATTTTTTAAGCATCAAGCACACTGCTTGTTAATAAAGTGTTAACACATTAAACAATAATTTACATTGCGCTGTGTGTGACACACAAAACACGATAAAAAGTGATTGTTGCAACATTGTCTAAGGAGACATGCATATGATTTTAAATCACCTGTGGGGAATATACGCGCACCCGAAAGAAGAATGGCAAACCATTGATGAACGCCACGAGAATTATTTTTATGCGTTAAGTCACATTAGCATTATTGCACTCATACCGGCCTTGGTTGGTTATTATTCAGCGGCACATATCGGCTGGAGTATTGGTGTTGGCGATGTGATCAAACTTACTCAACAAAGTGCCATGATGATGAGTATCGCTATGTACTTCGGGCTAATAGCAGGTGTAGTCGCGCTTGCGGTACTGATCCATGAACTCGCAAAAGCATTTGATACTTACCCAACCTATACGCAATCACTTGAGCTTGCGGCTTACACCGCTACCCCTTTATTTATGGTTGGTTTTGCTGCGCTTTACCCAGTCTTATGGTTTGTGATGGCAATCGGCCTTGTCGGCCTCTCCTATTCGGTTTACCTGTTATATTCAGGAGTGCCGATTATGATGCATATCCCAGAAGAGAAAGGGTTTATATATTCTAGTTCAGTTGTAACCTGTGGCTTGGTTCTATTGGTTATATTAATGGCGGTGACCGTCATTTTGTGGAGTACAGGTGTAGGTCCGGTGTACGTTCACTAAACCTGCAAATGTCGGCCTGTTGAAGGCAAAAAAGCCAGCGTTAACGCTGGCTTTTTTTTTTGCTGTCAATTAAATCAATTACTGACCCATATTGTGCACATCAAGATTACTTAATTCGGCCTGAAGCACCGGCGCCTTTTTGGTATTTTCGCCACGCGCAGCATCCACGCCCTCTAAATATTTCTGGTCGATATCACCCGTTATATAGTTTCCATCGAATACTGATGTTTCAAAGCGAGGAATACTATCATTCTCTTCGCGTACAGCATCTACAAGATCGGATAAATCTTGGAAAATCAAACCATCTGCCTGAATTAGATCACTGATTTGATCAATCTCTCGACCATAAGCAACCAGTTCGTTTGCCGATGGCATATCGATACCGTAAACATTTGGGAAACGAATTTCCGGCGCGGCTGACGCAAAATAGACTTTCTTCGCGCCTGACTCTCTCGCCATTTCAATAATCTGGCTGGACGTCGTTCCTCGTACAATAGAATCATCTACCAGCAAAACATTCTTATCTTTAAATTCAGACGAAATCGCGTTGAGTTTGCGTCGTACCGACTTTTTACGCTGGGTTTGACCCGGCATGATAAATGTACGACCAATATAGCGGTTCTTCACAAAGCCCTGGCGATATGGAAGATCTAATGTATTGGCAATTTGAAGCGCAACATCCATTGACGTTTCAGGAATTGGAATAACGACGTCTATTTCTAGATCAGCCCATTCACGTTTAATTTTCTCACCTAACTTTTTACCCATGTTTACGCGCGACGCATAAACAGAAATACCGTCGATAAACGAATCCGGGCGAGCGAAATAAACAAATTCAAAAATACACGGAGAAGAAATCGGTTTTTCTGCACACTGTTGGGTAAACAGTTGGCCCTGCTCTGTGATGTACACCGCTTCACCTGGTGCTACATCGCGTACAAATTTAAAACCCACGGCGTCCAATGCAACACTCTCAGACGCAACCATGTACTCTTCACCCAGTTCGCTAACGCGTTTACCCAAAGCCAGCGGACGAATACCGTGGGGGTCTCTGAATGCAACAATCCCGTGTCCGATTATCGCCGCTACGACCGCATACGCACCACGGATTTTGCGGTGAACATTGCTGACCACTTTAAAAATATGTTCACTGTTTAAGGTAAACTCGGTAGAAATTTGCAGTTCGTGCGCCAAAATATTCAATAATAGCTCTGAATCTGACGTGGTATTGATATGACGACGAGCAATACGCGACACTTCTTGCTGTAATTCTGCGGCGTTTGTCAGGTTTCCGTTGTGCGCAAACGCAATTCCAAACGGCGAGTTAACGTAAAAAGGCTGTGCTTCCGCGGAGCTTGATGTACCGGCGGTGGGGTAACGGCAATGACCAATGCCCATATTACCCGTCAATCGTTTCATGTGGCGGGTGTGGAACACATCTCTTACTAGACCATTCGCTTTACGCAAATTAAACATATTGTTGTCAATCGTCATAATGCCTGCCGCATCCTGACCTCGGTGCTGCAATACGGTCAGACCGTCATAGAGAGATTGAGCAACACCTGTTTTACCAACAATACCAACAATACCACACATGAAAATTACCTATATCTTACGGAGTTAAGAAGCTAGAACTGTCTTTCATATATTGAAAAAACCATTCAATAATGACAGCAAATTCAGGCACCAAAATTGAGGATTGCCACCACTCACTAGTAGCAGATGGTGTAAATGTATCCATAAAAAACAACAGCGCGCTGACGATCAGCACACCGCGCAAAATTCCAAAAACCGCGCCTAACGCGCGATCTGTACCACTCAGTCCTGTCGCTTTTACTAACTGACTAAAGACATAATTGACCAGCGCACCGACAATGAGGGTTGTAATGAATAAAATCGCTATTGCGACGCCGTTGCGCAATATCTCATCTGAAATACGGGTAAGGTAAACGGCTACATCTGGATAAAATTGACTGGCGACAAAAAGTGCTGAAAACCACACCGCAAGCGAGATAGCTTCTTTGACAAACCCGCGTATCAAACTAATGATGGTTGATAGAGCGATGATGCCGATGATGGCGAAATCAAACCAATTCATTCAAAATTTACTTTTGGTAAAAGGCCAGTAGCACAGCGAGAATTGAATGGCGCGCATTTTATCAGAAGCATCCATGAATACCAATCGCTCAGATCAGGTATTTACGCGTGTTTTGTAAACCTATGTAACTAGAAGGATTCGCTAAACTCAGTGATTTTGCCAGACAGTCCAGTCAATTCTTTTAAGTGGGGAATGGCGTCTTCCAGTGAACGGCGCTGCAAATCAGGACCAACAAACACTTTGGTTAAACGGCCCGCGCTCGTCTCAACGGGTCGACTGAATGTTCTGTAGCCTGCATTTTCAAGTTTATCCAACAGTTCTCGAACATTTTTCTGATGGCGAAAACTACCCAGTTGTATAACCCACCCCCCATTCTGCGCGGTTGACGTTGGGGGTTGCTCTACGACAGTTTGCTCAGCCAATGAAGAGACGTTCGCTTCCTCTTGGTTTGGTGTCGCCGTGTCGACTTCAACACTATTCCCGCCTTCATCGTCTAATGCAGTTTCTTCGACAATTTCAACCGGTCTCGCGGCCGATTCGGCAACCTTCTCGCTAGGAAATGCCTGAGGCTGAACTAACGCCTTGCGCTCTGGAGCTTGCGGCACAGATACAAATGTCGGCGCACCCTGATTTTTCTTCCCATCAAGAATGTCGGGTAAAAAAATGACCGCCAATGCTACGACGATAATGGTACCGACTAAACGATTTTGTAATGCACTGGACAAGCCTTTCCTCCCCTAGTCTCTGGCCGATGTATTATAGAGCGTTCTGCTCTTGCAGTGTCAATATTTGATCAACTGTTACAAACGAACCAAACACTAACACGATATCTTGCTCGGTAACATGCGCTTTTACTCGACTGACAGCTTCAGCAACATTGGCAAACTCGCCAAGGACGCTTTCTGCCGACAGAAGTCGGGCTATATCGGCGGCGGAAGCTGCTCGTTCTCCGGGTAAAGAAACCGTTAGCCACTTTGGCGATAGAGACGCAAATTGATGTAATGTATCCGCAATCGATTTATCTTTCATCATGCCCACAATGATATATACAGATTGCTTGTCCAATCCTGCAATATGAGTAGCAATGGCTTTGGCCGCATGAGGATTATGACCAACATCGATAAGCCATAGCGGCTCACTTTGAATGATCTGCATTCGCCCTGGCAAAGACGCCGTCGCAACTAGCGAATTGAAATCATCCTGATGTTTTAGCAGCTGCGGCAATAGACCTAACTGTTCCAATGCCGCGAAAGCAGTGGACAAATTGTCCCTTAGCAACAAGGGTTTTGGTAATTCAGTAAGCTGATTATTCTCACTTCGCCATGACCATGTGCCGTTATCCTTTACCGTAATATCGAAGTTCGCCCCTTTAACCAGTAAACCTCTCGCATGCTGATTGGCGCTGTTTAGCATAACCGAAGGTGTATCACGATCACCTAATACAATCGGCACATTGGGCCTGAAAATACCGGCTTTTTCGTACGCCACAGACTCGCGCGTGCTACCCAAGAAGGATTCATGATCCAAATCGATACTGGTGATGACGGCTAAATCAGTATCAATGATATTGGTCGCGTCCAGACGTCCACCCAAGCCCACTTCAAGGATGAGATAATCAGGCGATTTTTGAAATGCCAGCAATAAAGCCGCTAATGTGCCAAATTCGAAATAGGTTAATGTGTCTTCACCACGTAACCGTTCTATTTGCACAAAGGCCTTACAGAACACCTGAGCAGGTAACATTGCACCATTAACCCTCACGCGCTCACGGTAATCGCTGATATGCGGCGAGCTGTAGACAACAACGGACTTGTCCATCGACAACAATGCTAACTCGATGAATCGACAGGTTGACCCTTTGCCATTGGTGCCGGCAACGGTGATCACTTGTGTACGTGGAAAACTAAGCTGAAGACGCTGGAAAACGCGATTGAGGCGATCCAATCCCATGTCTATTTCAGTTGGATGGATCGCAAGTAGGTAGTTAAGCCATTGCGCTAACGACCACGTCGTTTTCGCGGTCGCTAGGCAACTATTGCTTGATGTCATGAATTTAGTGTCGGTGTAATTTCCTGAGAATGGCGTGCAGTGTATCGCGCATTTCTCTGCGGTCAACAATCATATCAATCGCACCCTTTTCAAGCAGAAATTCACTGCGCTGGAAACCTTCAGGTAACGTTTCTCGAACCGTTTGTTCAATAACTCGAGGACCTGCAAACCCGATTAGGGCTTTCGGCTCTGCAATATTGATATCACCCAGCATTGCTAAGCTAGCAGACACTCCTCCCATCGTCGGATCAGTTAATACCGAAATGAAAGGCAATCCTTTTTCGCTCATTTTTGCTAACGCGGCACTGGTTTTTGCCATTTGCATCAATGAGAACAACGCCTCTTGCATACGAGCGCCACCACTGGCTGAGAAACAAATCAACGGCATGTTGTGCTCTAGACACTCATTTACCGCCGCAACGAACCTTGCACCGACCACAGATGCCATTGAGCCGCCCATAAAGCTAAATTCAAAGCACGCCACTACGACCGGCATACCTTTTAGCTTGCCACGCATGACTATCAATGCATCTTTTTCATTAGTCGACTTCTGCGCTGCTGTAATACGCTCTTTATAGCGTTTAGAATCCTTAAATTTGAGGATGTCTTGCGGCTCTAAATTCGCAGCCAATTCAGTTCTATCGGTTGCATCTAGGAGACTATCGATACGCTTACGCGCTTTGATCCGCATGTGATGGTCACATTTTGGACATACTTCTAACTGCTTTTCTAACTCAGATTTGTACAGCACAGCGCTACATTCACCGCACTTTGTCCAAACCCCTTCAGGCACATTGCCTTTGGCAGAGGTCTGTGTTCTGGGAAGGATTTTTTGTATCCAACTCATAGTAATTTTGTTCCTGTCGAACCCACAACAATAAAGCGGTATTAGAGCATAGTTAGCCGCTCGGTTAAAAACAAAACTGGTCTAAGAAGTTAATCGGGTAAAAAAATAGGACCCATGGCTTTAGTTGGCAATCCAAATGAATGCGGATAAGTGACATGAACCAAGTAAAGGCCATGCGGTTTAGCCGTCGCGCCTGCCTGCGTGCGATCTTTGCTACTTAATAGGTACTGCATCCATTCTACATTCTGCTCACCACAACCGATTTCAAGCAATGAACCTGTAATATTGCGCACCATATGATGTAAAAACGCATTCGCTTCAACATCCAGGATAACGTAATTACCCTGCCTCGATACACTTATTGAGGTCAGGTTACGATAGGGGGTTTTTGATTGACAGTGGGCAGCTCGGAATGCACTAAAGTCATTTTCGCCCACTAAGCACTGCGCTGCTTGATGCATTTTATCAGCATCCAATGGCCGATATTCATGTGTAAGGCCGTGAGTATGTATTCCTGGACGCAGGCGAGAGTTATAAATGATGTAACGATAACGCCGTGCAGTTGCTGAATAGCGCGCGTGAAAATCTTCAGGCACCTCGGTTGACCAAGCAACAGCAATGGTATCGGGAAGGTGGGTATTGACTCCCATGGTCCAAGCACGCTCTGGACGCTGAGCATCAGTATCAAAATGAACGATTTGCCCCGTAGCATGCACTCCGGCGTCAGTTCGGCCTGCGCATTGCACTTCTATTTTAGTATCGGCAATTTTACTGAGCGCGTTTTCCAGTGATTGCTGAATAGATGCAACATGACTCTGACGCTGCCAACCAGAAAAGGTTGCCCCGTCATATTCGATTCCAAGCGCAATTCGCAATGTTTTACCCTACCCCAATGAACTGGGCGCAAAGTTTAGCTAGTTAAGAGGTAGCAAACAACCAGCTTAACCAAGATTTTCTAATAAAGTCTTGGCTTCTTTCTGCTGTTCTTCCGTGCCCTGATCTATAACTTCTTGCAGTAATTCCTTGGCCGCTTCTACATCATCCATCTCAATATAAGCTGCCGCCAAATCAAGATTAGCCGCTTGTGCTCCGCCATCGTCTACATCGACAACAATATCATCGTCACTTTTACCGGTAAATTCACCTAAGGCCACGTCCAAATTAAGCTCTGCATCATCCACATCACTGCCGTCATCACTTTCACTTTCAGCTAATAGCGTATCGACGTCGACGTATTCATCTTGGCTTTGTTCGTCTTCTGTTTCAGTAAACAGCGCTTCTAGATCTAAATCTGGATTATCTAACTTAAGTTCAGGTTTACCTTCAACTTCAGAATCAATGCTCTCAAGTAACTCATCAAAATCAGCACTTTCAATTTCTTCCAATACTAAGCTGTCTTGGTCAGATTCTTCATTTAACCAATCGCCCAAACCTGGCATATCATCCAGATCTTCTAGCTCGTCAGTTGAATCACTTTTCTTTGACGGCGCTTCTTCTTGTATGGCGTCAGACTCTTCGTCTAGAGAGAACTCATCAAATGATTGCTCCAATAAAGAGTCATCAAAATCATCAGGGCCTTCAGATAGGCTTGGAATATCGTCTAGCTCAAAAGTGTCTTCGTCATCTGCCTCTGACAACGTTAGCTCCGAATCATCGCTTTCAATTTCAAGCGTTTCATCTTCCCCAGCATCAAAGACATCGAGCAAATCTTCGGTCGCTTGCTGAGTTTCTGATTCCGTTGCCTCATCATCTTCTGATGTCAAAAATGCTTCTTCAGCGTCAGGTGTAAACGATGCCTCTTCGCTGTCATCATCACTTGCTTCAAACTCTGCTAGCAGCTCGTCGGTTAATGCATCTTCATCAGTCTGATCTTCTTCATCACCGACATCTTCGGCTGTTGGCTCACTTAGTTCCTCGCCTGCCTCAGCCTCTAGCTCAGATAACAACTCATCAGTGAGTTCATCACTAACGTCTTCGTTTGTTGGCTCGCTTTGTTCCTCACCAACCTCAGCTTCTAGCTCAGATAACAATTCATCGGTTAGAGCATCACTGGCGTCTTCGCCTGTTGGCTCGCTTAGTTCCTCGCCTGCCTCAGCTTCTAGCTCAGATAACAATTCATCGGTTAGAGCATCACTGGCGTCTTCGTCTGTTGGCTCGCTTAGGTCCTCGCCTGCCTCAGCTTCTAGCTCAGATAACAATTCATCGGTTAGAGCATCACTGGTGTCTTCGTCTGTTGGTTCGCTTTGTTCCTCACCAACCTCAGCTTCTAGTTCAGACAGCAATTCATCGGTCAGCTCATCACTGACGTCTTCCTCTGTTGGTTCTGTTAGTTCCTCACCGACCTCAGCTTCTAGCTCAGATAGCAACTCATCAGTTAAATCATCAGAAGGCTCACTTGTTGAATCCTCTTCTTCGTCGTCTACACCTAACTCTTGTAGCAGTTCATCGGTTAACGGATCTTCCAGCTCATCAAAATCATCGCCTTCGATATCATCTAGATCATTCGCAAATTCATCTAGCGTTTGTATGTCATGTTGGGTCTGCGCTGACTCGACAACATCTTCAACGTTAGCCTCTTCATCCGGTTGTTCTTCATCCTCATCAACCATCCCTTGCATCATTTCAATTTGTTCAAGCTCGCCCAATATTTCATCGGTTACACGATCAAGCGCCTCATTCTGCGCAGCTACTTCATCTCCCAATTGCTCGAGCATTTGGTTTGAAACGCCGGTTTCAACATCCACGTCAATGTTTGCAGGGACATCTGAAGGTTTTTCAGACTCTTCAAGTAACTCATCAATACTGATCTCAGGCTTCTCGTCGCCACTGTCAACCGGCGTAATAGACTGCTGCGCCTCTTCTTCTAATAACGAATCAATGTCATTGCTATCAGCCAATTCTTCATCTAGTTCTTGGTCAATTGCAGCTTCAAGATCATCGTTAGCGAGCTCAGCAGCCAGATCTTTGTCGATATCACCGAGTTCTTCTTCTTCAAACAACTCATCAAGTGCATCATCATCAATATCGCCAGCATCTTCTAGCTCAGCCGCTAAGGCATCATCAACATCGTCCTCAAGCGCGTCAGAAAGATCGATGTCATCATCATCAGATAAATCAATGCCTTCCAAAGCATCGCCATCAATATCCTCAAGTTCCTGAAGCAGCTCATCATCTTCTTCGAATAAACTATCGTCATCGTCATCAAGATCCGGCACCAGCATTTCATCGCCGAGATCGGCATAACTTTCCAGCTCATTCTCTACCGCATCATCCAACGATTCCTCTAGCTCTTCTGACAAGACGTCATCAAGTAACTCATCATCATTGAATAAATCATCATCGGCATCTGGCGTTGCCAAATCATCAACAAGCGCATCACTGAGATCATTGTTAGGGGGAGGAACAGCGGCTACAGGTTGTGGTGTAGCAGTGTGTTCACCGGTTAATACTGGCGGAGCTTCAGCACTTTTTTTTCGTTTGATTAACCAAGCGACGATGCCACCTAGCACACCTAATGTCAGCAGCGCAGAGCCAATAATGATGGCCATCGGACTGGTTAAATAACGCATTACAGAAGAGGCTTCTTCTGCTTTTTGGCGCTCGGCCTCTTGCTCTAAAATTCCGAGTGTTTTTTCTAACAGCTCGATTTGCTGATTGACTTGCGGCTGCACATCCTCTTCAACGCGACTGCGCAATTCGCTGATATCTTGATTAACCGCGTCTAATCGCTCAAAAACTTTTTGGTTTTCATCAAGTAATGACTGAATATTGTCGATTGACGCGGCAAACTGTTGCCGCAACGCATCAAACTGTTCCAACTGCTTGTTGTCAATCTGGGTCAGCTTTTCTTCAATCTGCTGGGTTTTCTGGTCTAAGTCCGCTTTTTTAACTAAGTCTTGAGCAGGCTTAATATTGTTGGCATCTTCTACTGCTTTGTTTGCATCTAAACCCAACGCTTGGCTATCAGACTCGGCGCGTTGACGAGCGTCATCTACGTTGATCCGCGATATGTATTTCTCTGAAGGCAGTTTTAGGATTGCGCCGTCACGCAACAAGTTAATGTTGTTCTGTTCAAATGCTTCAGGGTTTAAATCATATATAGCGATCATGACCTGATAAACAGACAGGTCTCTATTTTGACGGTAACGGGACGCGATCCGCCATAACGTATCATCGCTATCAATAGGCCCGTATATGGCGCCGGAGAATTGGCTTTGACTGTCTCTAGGCCCAACAATTTGGAGGTTTGAGGATTGCGCAGAAGATTCGCTAACCACAGTAAAAACGATGGCGAGTACAACACTCATCATTATCCAGCGGTTCACTTTCATTGCATTCCTTATTATTGGATTTATTTATCTAAAGACGCCAGCGCACGCCATGGTGTTCTAGTGGTTAGTTTAATGTGTTTAGGTGCTAAAAAGCCACTATTACACTCACTAAAGTTACCCACTTAGTTATAACTTCACGATTTAACTGCAAGTTTTAATCCAATGTGCCACATCAGCAAACAAAACTATTCGCGTGAATACCTAAATCTCAAAAAAAAAGGTAACACGGCATTGACGCGTTACCTTATGTTTATCGACCGACTTTATGTTTTATTAAGTCAGCAGATCCGTGACTATAAATAATCGCGGATCAAGACCTCAGCAATTTGTACGCTATTCGTCGCTGCGCCTTTGCGGATGTTGTCTGAAACTACCCACAAGTTGATACCGTGCGGGTGTGAAACGTCGTTCCGAATACGGCCTACATGCACACTGTCATTGCCACTTGCACTGCTAACTTGTGTCGGGAAGTCTTCACGATCTTCATAGACTGTTATGCCAGGCGCATCTCTTAGCAAACGTTTGACATCTTCAGCATCTATTGGCTGACGGGCTTCAATGTGGATCGCTTCTCCGTGCCCATAGAACACAGGAACGCGCACGGCCGTTGGATTAACACGAATGCTGTCATCGCCCATGATTTTGTGCGTTTCCCACACCATTTTCATTTCTTCTTTGGTGTAATCATTGTCCATGAATACGTCAATTTGCGGGATAACGTTAAACGCGATTTGACGACTAAAGCCCGCTGTATCGACCTCTCGCCCATTCATCAACGACGCAGTTTGTTGTGCTAGTCCGTCCATAGCCGACTTACCCGCTCCCGAAACCGATTGATAAGTACACACGTTTATACGATCAATCCCTACAGCGTCGTGGATAGGTTTTAACGCCACTAACATTTGGATCGTTGAACAGTTTGGGTTGGCGATAATATTGCGATTGCGGAAATCTGCCAACGCATGCGCATTGACCTCTGGCACAACTAATGGAATGTCCGGCTCATAACGAAAGTGCGAGGTGTTATCGATAACGATACAGCCAGCATCTGCCGCTAAAGGCGCGAACTTAGCCGAAACACTGCCACCAGCAGAGAAAAAACCAAATTGCACTAAGCTCCAATCAAAGGTGTCCGCGTTTAATACTTCAATGTCTTTACCTTTAAATGAAATGGTGCCACCTGCTGAACGCTCACTGGCTAATGGATATAGCGTACCCACTGGAAATCCTCGATCTTCCAAAATTTCAATCATCGTCTTACCGACGAGACCTGTTGCGCCCAATATGGCGACATCAAAGGCTTGTGACATGTGCCTGCTTTCTCCTAAGAAAGTATTAAATTGACTGTATGGTAAAACCCAGCGCGCGAAGCGTCTGAATTACAGGGTGACCTAACACTTGCGTATTCACCTTCAACGTTTGAAAAGCAAATTCTCGGCGCTGAGGGTAATTTTTACGTAATTGCGTAAAGGTCATCCCTATATCATCGGATTGTGCCATTGCGCGACGAAAAATCCTATCATCCTGTTGACTATCATATAGCGAAAAGATCAATGATTGTATTAGCCCATCGTCTGACAACATATCTGAAGTCAATGTTCGTGCGTCCAATGGCGGTAATAAATCCTCTAATGTCAGTATTGGTTGACGGCCTAGTTGCTGACATAACCAGTTATAAACCATTACGGTGCCGCGACTTTTTCCTTCAAGCGTGTGACCGGCAATATGCGGCGTAGCAATATCGCATAATGTGCTCATGTCCAGATTTATGTGAGGTTCATCCTTCCACGCATCGAGCACCAAATGAGGCATTTTTTGTTGCAAACTCAAATCTGCATAGGCGCACTCATCCAAAACTCCGCCTCTACAGGCATTGATAATAAGTTGGTGCTCGTTTAACCGACTTAAGTGCGCTTTATTTAGCAAATTCAGGGTTGGATATTGTCCCTCTTTGATTAAGGGCACATGCAGACAAATTACATCGCATGAAAGGATCTCATCAAGGGAAACGAATGGCCGATTATCACCACTAGCCTGCAAGGGCGGATCGCACAATTGATACGAAATCCCCAGCGCGTCTAATTTACTCGACAGCGCACTGCCTACATGCCCAGCACCGACGATACCGACACTGCGTTGTTGCAGCCATTTTAACCCTTGCTTATTGGCACTGGCATAACCAAACAAGGTGCTGATAACGTACTCAGCTACCGCAACCGCATTGCAACCGGCAGCTGCATACCATGGAATATTACGTGCTGCCAGAAATGCCGTATCTAAATGATTGAAACCGGCTGTGGCAGTAGCGACATATCGTAAGCACGTTGCATTCGCCAACAGATTAGGGTCAACCGTTGTCGTAGAGCGAACCAGCAAGGCTTCCACGTCGGAAAAATCGTTTGCTGTCAATTCACCAGCGGAAAAAGGCACTGCATTACCCAGCTGCGCGAAACACTCGCGCGCATAGGGCATGTTATCGTCATAGAGTATATTCATGGCGGCAGTGTATCGAATGACGCTCTAGAACTCACTGAGAAATTGTATGATTGCGTCGTTCACCTTTTCGGCGGCTTCTAATTGCGGATAATGGCCGACGTCGAGGCCCAGTGTCGGCACGTTAGGTAACAATGTTTTAAACCGTTCGAGCATATGCTGGCCTGAAATCGGATCCTGCACGCCATTAACGAAGATCAATCGTTCAGGCCCCTCGCTAGCAAAGGTTTGCATGCCGCCAACCCAACGGTCACGTTGCTCTTTTCGTTCATCCAGATAACGCAGTAAAGAGGGCAATACGCGCACACCTTCATTGCACTGCATCAGCGCCCACAGATTATCAATAACCTCATCAGATGGCGGTGTTTGCTCAGCAAAAATGCGCGTAAAACCCTTTTTTAATGAGTTTTTGGACATAAAACACCGAAACAATGGACCCAATTTGCTGTGCAGCAATTTTTGCGTCAAGAGTGGACGATGACTCTCGGAAAAAAGTCCACCGTTTAACCACATCAATCGTTGAATAGTAAACGGTAATCGCCCTTCTACCTGTCGTGTTAACAGCTCTTGAGCCACAGAATCACCATAGTCATGTGCCACAATAGAGACGTCGACTAACCCCAAGTGCACACACAGATGTTCTACCAAATCGGCTTGCTCGGATAATGAATATCGATAGGGTGAGGCTTGTCAGACAAACCAAAGCCCAGTAAATCCAGCGCCACCAATGAGTAGTCATGTGCCAAAGCTGCCCATTGGTGGTGCCAGTCCCACGCAGCACTGGGAAACCCGTGAATAAACAACACTGTGCCAGCAGATGAGGGGTTTGTGTGCTGCCAAAACGCTATGGAATGCCCTTTAAGTTGGGCATACCTAGCGGACTGACGGTATTGGGAAATATCCGGCGCGAGCATTAATCTTTGTATTCTGGCGATACGCGGTCAAGCTTGCGCAAGATGCCTGGCCATGCCAAAGAGCCGCCCATAGAACGTGTTACTTGCTGAGCTTGCGCGCGAATACCGGCAAGAATTTCTGCTGGAATTTGTCTTAACGCTACGCCTGTAGATTGCGCTTGGATCTGGATTTCACAGCTTCGCTGCAGAATGAACATCCCAAGGAATGCGTCAGCCACCGTCTCTGCGCACGTCAGCAAACCATGGTTACGCAGGATCATAAAATTGGTGCTGCCCAGATCTGCCACTAAGCGTTGTTTCTCATCAGGGTTAAGTGCAACCCCTTCATAATCGTGATAAGACAATGAAGCGAGAGGAAAAAGTGATTGCTGACTGTAAGGTAATAATCCGTCTTCTTGCACCGAAACGGCAATGCCCGCAGTCGTATGTAAATGCATAACGCATTTAGCGTCTTCTCGTGCTTCATGAACTGCGCTGTGAATAGTGAATCCAGCAGGATTAATATCATATTCACTGTCCATCACTTTATTGCCCTGTAAATCGACTTTCACCAAGCTCGAGGCTGTCACTTCATCGAACATCATACCGTACGGGTTAATTAAGAAATGATGCTCAGGGCCAGGTACACGTGCTGAGATATGGGTAAACACTAAGTCATCCCAGCCATATAATGCTACCGTGCGATAACAGGCTGCGAGATCTACGCGTAATTGCCATTCTTCTGCCGAAACACTTTCTTTAACACTCATAATTTTCACCTTGGTAATGATTTAGAAATACTATACGCTTTGCCTACCCAACCAACTGTCGCGAATGCGACACTGTTATAAAAATGTTATCAGACTCTCAGCAAGCAATCTTACGCTCTACTATATGGTTTAATACCATGGCTACCGAAGTGCAAAACGCGTTCATTCAGGTAATAAAAGTTGTCACACTGCCAAAAGGCAAGCAACTATACGCAAAAGGCGATCTAGGCAACGGCTTTCATTGTGTGCTCGATGGGCGTATCAAAGTGAGTAACCTTCACAGTAGTGGCAAACAAATGGTGTTGGCATATCTCGATAGTGGCAGTTGGTTTGGTGAAATATCGATGTTTGATGGGCTGGGTCGTTCGCATGATGCTCATGCAGAACAAACCACACGTTTAGCATTTATTAGCCGCGCCGATTTTCATCGCCTGCTACGTTTAAACCCAGACGCCTACCAATTTTTTACACAATTATTGTGTCAGCGATTGCGGACCACATTCAATTTTATTGATGCCTCAGCCAGTTTGACGCTCAAGCAACAATTGGCCAAACGTTTGGTGCTGCTGAGCAGTAATTTCGGTCAACGACTGGTTGGTACCGATAATTGCGAAATCACAGCGTCTCAAGAAACACTTGCCATGATGATCAATTCATCGCGCCAAACCGTGAATAGACTGTTGAAAGAGATGGAGCAGCAGGGATTTTTGCGTACACACTATGGACGCATCACCCTGCTCGATCTTACGGGTTTAAAAACCCTGTGTGAATGGGAGTAACTTAACGGTAACGCGACATCACTAACGTTGCGTTAGTACCGCCGAAACCAAAGCTATTCGACATAATAGTGTTCAGCTCTGCCTCTCGCATTTGCGTAACGATGTCTAACCCTTGCGCTTCCGGATCCAACGAATCAATATTAATCGATGGCGCAATAAAGCCGTGTTTCATCATCAGCAAGCTGTATATCGCCTCATTGACTCCTGCGGCTCCCAGGGCGTGCCCAGTCAAAGACTTGGTTGCGCTGATAGGCGGTGATTTATCACCAAACACTTCTTTAATCGCTTTAAGCTCTTGTACATCACCCACAGGGGTAGACGTACCATGCGTATTTAAGTAATCAATTGGCGCATCAATATTTTGCATCGCCATTTGCATACAACGCACCGCGCCTTCACCGCTTGGAGCGACCATGTCGTAGCCATCAGAGGTTGCGCCATAGCCCGTGATTTCTGCATAGATTGTTGCTCCGCGCGCTAACGCGTGCTCAAGCTCTTCAACGACAACCATACCGCCACCACCAGAGCTTACGAATCCATCACGTTCAGAGCAGTACGTGCGAGAAGCCACAGCCGGGTTATCATTGTATTTCGAAGACAATGCGCCCATGGCATCAAACTGGCTGGATAACGTCCAATGTAACTCTTCGCCGCCACCGGCAAACACCACGTCTTGCTTATTCAATTGGATCATTTCTACTGCATTACCAATACAATGCGCACTGGTAGCACAGGCAGAAGAAATAGAATAGTTAATGCCTTTGATCTTAAACGGTGTAGCCAAACACGCCGACACCGTTGATCCCATGCATCGGGTTACCATGTATGGACCGACACGTTTAACGCCTTTTTCGCGCAAAATATCAGCAGATGCGACCTGGTTTACAGAGGACGCCCCGCCCGAACCGGCAATAATACCAGTGCGTGGATTTGAGATTTGCTCTTCTGTTAGACCTGAATCTGCCACTGCTTGTTGCATTGCTACATAAGCATAAGCTGCAGCATCGCCCATAAAGCGCATTGCTTTACGATCAATGTGCTCTGAAAAATCAATGTCTACCTGACCCCACACCTGACTGCGCATGCCCATTTCGGCAAACTGCTCAGAAAACGTAATACCAGATTTACCCTGTCTTAATGACTCGCTTACGGCGTTTTGATCGGTACCTATGCTCGACACGATGCCGATACCGGTAATAACTGCTCTTCTCATATTTCACCTAGTTATTTTTAGACGGCTTATAGTAATAGTTTCACAGAATAAAGTGGTCTGCTCTTTTCAACATGCGCAATGCCAACAGCAATTTTAGCCAATTACAGGTATTATGCGCACACTCATGAAACCATACTGACAGAGACATTCGCTTGCAACGCACTTTTGCACAAATCGAATTCAATGCCGATGGCACACCCATCGCTAAAGACTATGACGACGTTTACTTTTCACGTGAAAACGGTGAAGCAGAAACCCGCTATGTTTTTATCGACAACAATCAACTGGCGCAACGCTGGACGGCCTCTGCGGCCCGATCTTTCGTTATCGCTGAGACGGGATTCGGTACTGGGCTCAACTTTCTCACCGTTGCACAAGCTTTTATTGAATGGCGTAATGCGCATCCTACCGCACCTCTTTGTCATTTATATTTCATTACCACAGAAAAATTCCCATTGTCGCCTCAAGATTGGTCAACGGCATTAGCGCCGTTTTCTCACTTAGCACTAACATCATCTCTGTTGAATTCACATTTTTACAATTCAACCGGTTGCCAACGCCTGCAGTTTAGTCATAACGATGTATCATTCACCTTAGATTTGTGGATAGGCGATGCAATTGAATCATTCAAACAAATGCATGTGTCCGCATGCAAAACCCCAACCTGTATTGGTGTAGACGCGTGGTTCTTAGATGGCTTTGCGCCAAATAAGAATGAAGACATGTGGCAAGCCCCGTTATTTGAACAAATGGCTCGCTTAAGTAGACCAAACGCCACGTTCGCGACTTTTACTGCCGCAGGTTTTGTTAAACGCGGGCTGCAAGAAGCCGGCTTTGTAGTTGAAAAACGCAAAGGCTTCGGACGTAAGCGCGATATGCTTGCTGGCTACCTAGATACTCCCAACGACATTAAAAATAGCGTTAGCCAGCATGATTTAACCCCGTTATCGGACAATATGTTGCAATCTGCCCCCCCCCATGTGGTGGTTGTCGGTGCAGGTATTGCAGGCGCATCGCTGGCTTATGCCCTCGCACGTAGAAAAATAAAGGTCACTGTTATCTGCAAAGACCAGGACGTAGCGTCAGCGGCTTCAGGCAACCCACAAGCTGGCATATACCCTCAGCTCCATGCAACGACCAGTCAATTAAGTTTGATCCAACTCAGTTGTTTCAGTTATGCCAGACGCGTATATGATGAACTCATTCAGCAAGGGTATGACTTTGCTCACGCATGGTGTGGTGTATTGCAAGTGGGCTTTTCCGATGAAGTTCGCGCTCGCCAAGACAATCTTATTACCACAAATGTGTGGCCTTCGTCGTTGGTGCATGCCGTTACTGCTGAGCAAGCTACGCAACTTTCAGGCGTTGATTTACCCTATACTGGATTGTTTATTCCTGATGCGGGTTGGGCTGCCCCTAAAGAAATTGTAAATGCACTTTTTAGTGCCGCAAAAGCACAAACGGATTTAACTATCCTGACTGAGACTGAATACGTAGAACACACGTGCGCTGATAGCACACCAGACAGCATCAGTGTCAGCGTCAGCGGCCCTACTCCTTATGCTATCCAAGCCAATGCTATTGTATTTGCTACCGGTCATGAGGCGGAAAAGATACATTCCCTTTCAGGGTTGCCCTATAACCTAACACGAGGGCAAGTCGAAACCATTCAATGCGAAATGCCTCTAGCTGGCCTAAAAACAGTATTGTGTCACAAAGGGTATCTAACCCCGTCATACAATAATACACATGCACTGGGTTCAACCTACGTTAAAAACGACACCAACACGGAATACCGCACGAGCGAAACTGAACAAAACATAGCGATGCATGCGCGTTCATTAGCCGATTGTCCGTGGGCAAGTAACATTCCTTCGTCGTTATCGGGTCGGGCAGCAGTACGTTGTTCTACCCCTGACCATCTGCCCATTGTGGGCGCAGCCCCGGAATTATCAGTACAGCGTCAGCAATATGCGCAGGTGTATCATCGCTATGTAAGCGTGCCCTCCCCAACCGTTCAAGCGGGTACCTATGTGTTAACCGGATTAGGTTCTCGAGGGTTTACTACGGCACCGCTGATGGCTGAGCGCCTTGTCAGCGAAATGTTAGCGGAACCTTTACCTATCGGGCAGCCGCTGTTAAATGCAACGGCACCCAATCGTTTTTTACTGCGGCAAATTAAACGTGGTGAATGCTAAGGGCGATGAATTAACCGCGCGATAGTTTAACACCGTCATGCATTTCCTCAGACTGGCGTTCGCTTGGGATCAATGCATCGACTACATAAAATGGAATTAGCGTTTGGGCGCTCGCCACGACAGCTTTTGACTGCAACGCTAAAATACGGGCATTCACCAGATAACCACCTTGATGCTTGGTCAGGGTACCGGTTAACACGTAATCCATCGGCAACTCATTGCGTAGCTCCAGATAATTACGCGTCAAGATAAAGTCACCATGCTCAGTGACCCTGACGTAATCTGTCGCTTTATAATCAATCACGGGAATACGGAAATTATGTAACTCATGCACGAACGACTCCGCCATTTGATGGCCTAGCAAATTGGTTTCTTCCAAATTACTATCCAGCAACGCAAAGTGTGTCACCGCTACGGGTGTCTTGGTCGACACGTACTGCATATTGCCAATCATGTCTTGCGCCATGTTTTTTACGTAATCGCCAATATTCTTGTCTAATGGACGCCCCTTGTATGCGCCTTGAACGCTCGAATAGACCTGAGGCTGTTTAAACGCACCGTCGTTGTCATCTTCTGCGTCTTGCACGAACATATCATTGTCTTGTGGCTGCGCGCCTGTGATATCAATAACTTGCATATTGGCCGGCGTATCTTGAATTTGAGAAACTACCGTTGCTGTTTGCTCATTACCGAACATGGCGCAGCCGCTGAGCATGCAAGCTAACAACGCACTACCTAGGTAGAACCGCCCATACATTTTCGAGCCCGATTGTTTACATATCAATGTCATAAGGATGCCTCTGTGCGGTACAGCATACCGTTACGTGTTGTTACTTGTTCACGCTGCCAAAACAGTTCAGAAGGGAAAAAGCGTGTTGCGGCAGCTACAATATCTTTACTCTGCGCATTGATAATACGCGCATTCACTATTGCCCCTTCTTGTTGGTATACCAAGGTGCCCGTGATATAAAAATCAACCGAATTAGACGCCGTTAGTCTCTCAATATCGCGGGTCAATACACGATCAGAATTATCATTGATCAAGATATCGCTCGACAACTTGTACTCTTGAGCGATTAAACCTCTGCGCGAGGCCTCTGTGATCATGCCTTGTTCTAATTGGTGACCCAGATACATCAAAGGGTGCTGAGATGATTCATCATATTTCAGCGAATCAACCGGTACAAAGCCTACTACTGCATAACGTGAATTGCGATTTCCTTTGAATCCACTGAATAGTTCATTTGCGAGTTGGTGCGTATGAAGCTCTACGTTACCCAGTGCTTTTGACACACGCGGCTCAGTATCGCTGTTGACGACTTCCGGAGTTTGGGAACATGCCACAACTGAGGTCAACGCCAGAGCGCCTAACAGCAAGGACCGTAATTCCCGATATTTACATGTTATTGCTTGCATAGCAGTATTCTTCTTGACTAGTCTGGACTATTCAAAGCAAGAACTTAGCCAGTTATTCAGATACTGCTAAATGCGGGATTGAAACCTAAAGTTGCGCTCAGAATGCGCCCTACGCCTCTGCAGCGTGATTCCTCGAGGGCGATGAAGAGGCAAAGTATTGCCGTTAACTAACCGACTTGATCAGCGATTGCCATAACGCAAACACTTGGCTTTGATCCTGTGCTTCCAATTCATTGTTCGCAAACGCAGACTGCAAACTTTCTTGCATACACTGATCCAACAACGCTAAGTCCGCGTCATCATGACGTAGCGTATGGCTGACCACGACATCAAAATGGCCGTGCAAATAACTATTGATAAACAGCCCTTGATCATCAGCATGCTCAACGGCTTCATGTAAGCGCGCTTCAATGGCGTCAATCTGGGTTGTTAACATCAAATTCTATCCTCTTTTCTTGTTTACTTGTCGTCACGCCACCGGCAACGGGATATAACACGTGATCGCGATAACCCGTGACTATGTTAATCATGCCGCCAAGCACTTGGTCCAATTCAGTATCGCCGGTATCAACTTGCAGTGGGCGTTTATCCAACCCTTGCAATTTCTTTTTACTCGCGATCACGATGATGTTTGCTTTCCCGGCTTTTTGTATCAGCGCTGGGCTAATTTGTTGATTTCCGCGTCCAAAAATATGCCCTTGGCCGCCAATTAACGTGACCACTATTTTCACCGGCCGTTCGCCAACCGCATCGAGTAAACCTTGTGCAGTCATGTCTTGGGCAATAACGTCTCCGCCAAAAACCAGGTCGACGCCAAGCAACGTATTCTCCAGTCCAATGCTTTGCATCGCGCCATCAATCGTTGAGCCCGAGCCAATAACAAACATGTGATCATCATATTCATCAAATAATTCGTTTAGGTAGTCACCAAAATCTGCGATGAGCAGTTCGTCACTTTCTTTGCCGCCCATTTTCACTGCTTGAATGTATTGCAGCTCTTCAGGCACTTGCATTTCTCCCACATGCTTCGCAATAACCTGTCCTTGCCGAAAAGCGTTTTCATCAATATCCCTGACTTCGGCATCGCGCACACTGACCAGTTCTCCTGACACCATTTGCTGTAACACCACTCCCGCTGCTGATGGGGACACGGCATACACGCCTGAATGGATCTTGCAGCCTGCAGGGATCCCTAACACTGGCAACTGATTTCCTATCACTTGATATATATCGGTCGCTGTCCCATCACCTCCGGCGAACACCAATGCATCAATTGACTGATCTAACATCATACGCGCCAACGTTTTCGTATCTTCAGCTTCAGTCTGTTGCGAAGCGGGCGTGTAAATCACTTCGGTATCAAACCCCATCGCCCGTGCCGTGCGCTCCCCCATTTCCCCAGCAGCAGTCAGTACCACGACGTTATCGAGCATACTGTGTAGAGCAGATAAAGCTGTTTGCGCACGCTGATTGGCTAACGGAATCGCGCCTTTTGACAACGCGAGTTCTCGCGTTTGGGCACCATCGCTACCTTTTAAACCTGTCGCACCACCGATCCCCGCGAAAGGGTTAATGATGAGCCCTAGTCTGAAACGAGGCATTAACCCAAGTCCTTACTAAGTTGGATACACCGCGACATATCGAGTGCTGGTGAATTAAAGTGCGATTGAAGCGCCGCAATAAACTGTTGCGCACGTGGAGGGAAGTCATTGGCAAGATAATGAGCCAATTGTGCCTGTACCCGTCGAGCAAAAGCAAAACGGTCCGGTTGAACACCGTTAAGATTGTCTGTACTGACACCAAAGGGACGCCCTGCCGCTGCACTAAACGCCCACTCAAGTGCTTGAGGCTTTACTTCAACCTTTTCAAATTCTGCTTGCTGATTATCGTCGCGACCATCGGGACAATACCAATAACCATAATCCACTTGTAAACGCCGCTGCTGCCCGGCAATGCACCAATGCGCGATTTCATGCAACGCACTACTGAAATAACCATGCGCAAACACAATGCGATGATAATCATGTTCGTCATCTGCGGGTAAATAAATCGGCTCGTCGTTGCCGCGTACTAAGCGGGTTTGTGTGCGTTCAAAAGTACGGTTAAATAACGCAATGAGCGCTTCGACGGCAGCGTATTCTGCTTGCTCTGGCGATGCAGCCATCTGACTTGAGGCCTGTAAATTTGAATGTTCTACGACAAGATCCATGCACAAAATATGGCTTAAAACTATAATGGCGCGCAGTGTACCAGAAAGTCTGTCCCCCTTGTAATAGACCTTAACTTACGCCAACCTATAACCATATTTAGATTAAGCTAATAACCATTGTGTCACTTAGTGCAGAAAAAATAGTCCAACATATTCATACCGTTAACGCACGTCGCGATCTCGCCGCAAAAATGGGGCGACTCGACGATGTGATGATGTTGCAAGCATGGCAATGCCGGCGCTTGCTGACCACTCATGCCGATTTGCGTGCCGAACCTACGTTTGCAGATGCCATGCAATTTTTCGTTGATGAACTATATGGCCCTAAAGACTTCAGCCAACGCGACAAAGATCTTACCCGCGTGATCCCTAAACTCGCAGCGGTATTGCCGGAAAAAGCACTTAAAGCCTTGGACGACGCCCTGCGCTTAAACGCGCTATCGTTTGACCTCGATTTAGACATGGTGAATGCGCTGTTGAGCTTAAATAATGAAGAAACGCTTACTGCAGATGCCATCACGGCGGACACCTATGCACAAGCATACCGACAGGTTGGACGTCCGGAACAACGTGCAGAGCAAATCGATATTGTTGAACAACTAGGCCTGCAATTAGCCGACGTTGTTCACGTTCGTGGTATCAGTTTGCTGATAAAAATGGCACGAAAGCCAGCTGAGATTGCCGGAGTATTGGCATTACATGAATTTCTCGCACAAGGGTTTGCGGCGTTTAAACAACTTGGCGATGTACGGGCATTTCTCGATCCCATCGTCAGCCGTGAACGCGCCATCATGACAGCCTTATTTCAGGATGATTTTTCGCTCCAGCAAAATCCTTTACCACAGGAGTTACGTGAATGATCACCTCATCTTTGTGGTTGCTGCCTAAGCCTTTTATTGAGCCCTGGACCATAGGTCCCGAGGTAATCGACCATTATGGTCATGTGAATAATGTCGCCTACATTAGCCGAATTGAAAGGTTAGCCTGGGCACATAGCAACGCTCTAGGTTTGAGTATAGAACAGTATCAGGCCATCGACCGGGGTATGGCGATACGTCGACACGAGGTAGATTATTTACTGCCTTGTCACGAAGGACAAACCATACACTGCGCGACTTGGATCATAGCCTGTGACAAGCGCCTTACCCTATCTCGACAGTTTCAATTCATTTGTGAAGAACGCCAGAAAACGGTATTTCAAGCCAGAACCGATTTTATCTGTATTGCACTCTCAAGCGGTATGCCAAAGCGCATGCCCGATAGCTTTAAGCAAGCCTATGGTGATGCGCAAATTCAGGCCGTTCAGGTATAAGGCGGTGAACTAATATGTCGCTCACGTCACGCATCTTAGTTTTAGCACTGGTCGCTTCGCTCGCGACCAATGTGTACCTTTGGCGTGAAATGTCAACGGCTCCCCGCCTTTCAACTGCAGATAACGTTCAGACTGATATTGAGGCCAATGAAACGCTCTCAGTGGATGCATCCATGCCCCAGCAAGCCGTAAATGAATACCCTATCGCGACCACCAGTGATAATGGTTATACGGTAGCTAACACAACGTCCAGCGAGTTAACGATTGCGAGCTTACGTGAGTTGCTGCATGACGAAAATTGGTCGCAACTGACTATCGCCTTACGCGAATTTTTACGCGACAACCCACACGATATTCAAGCATATTTAGTTGAAGCAGAGATGATTGCGCGCACCAAGCCTCTCGGCGTGGCATTGGTCAACTATTATACTTTGCTCGATCGCGGGCTCGATACTGAAACCCAACAAGCACTAGAAGCTAAAATTGAACAACTGTTTGAGAATGCAACAGAGCAGTTACGTTTTGACCGTGCATGGGATTTACTCGCAGAACTGCTAGAACCACTCGTGCAAATAGCTCCTAACGAGCGTCGATACCTCATTTTGCTGGCAGAAGCTTATGCGCAGCAAGTCAACGAAGTGTTGATGGAGAACGTGTTAGCAGGCCTACCGTTTGATGACCCAGCTGCTGATGCGGTACGTCAGATCTTAGCGCGCAAGCAAAGCCTCAATACAGACGATCCAGAATTGGCGCAAAATGATGGCTTTGTATCAGCCTTAGACACTCCCAGTACAACTCGCATTCCGCTTGAGCGCATTGGTAATCAATATATGCTCGAACTGTCAATGGATGGCACACCAGTGAAGCTTATGATCGATACTGGAGCATCGACGACGGCTGTCACCACGCGAACATGGGCTCGATTGAGCAATCGAGTCTCTTCACAATATATTGGTGTGTTTAAAGTCAACACGGCAGCAGGCTTCATTCAGGCACCTATGTTTTCAGTCAAGACGATTAATTTGGGTCCGTTGAGCTTTGAAGATGTGTCAGTGATGGTGATCCCATCCAGAATGATGGGTGATGATCCAGAGATGTCGCCACAAGGACTATTGGGCATGAACATTTTAAGCCAATACAATTTCCAAATTGACCAAGTCAATGCCAGGTTGCTACTTAGTAACAAAAACCGCCGCTAGCACAGCCAGCAGCGGTTAATCTTGCTATAACGACGCTGCTAGACGCGTGCCTTGGTCTATTGCGCGTTTGGCATCAAGTTCAGCAGCTTCATCAGCTCCGCCAATCAAGTGATAAGGTTTGTTTAATCCCTCAACAAGTTCACGTAACGGCTCCTGACCAGCACAGATAATGATATTATCCACGTCTAACACCTGAGTCTCATCATTGACCTTGATATGCAGGCCGCTATCGTCAATCTTCTCGTAACTCACGCCGGCCAACATATTCACACCTTTCATCATTAATCCTGCACGATGAGCCCATCCGGTCGTTTTACCCAAACCAGCACCCACTTTGCTACTCTTGCGCTGCAGTAAGAATATTTCGCGTGACGATGGCTCTGGCTGTGGCTGCATACCTTCAACCCCTCCACGTGCCTGCATTGTCATATCAATGCCCCACTCGCGCATAAACTCAGGGATATTCTGACTTGGTGTACGCTCGCCGTGCGACAAATACTCTGACGTATCAAAGCCAATACCGCCGGCACCGATGATCGCAACGCGCTTGCCAACCGGCTTTTTATATTTAATCACATCGAGGTAAGACAATACTTTAGGATGATCAACGCCTTCTATCGCTGGTGTGCGCGGCGCAATACCCGTTGCCAATATAACATCGTCGTAATCCCCTTGGTTTAACGTGTCTACATCAACCCGTGTATTTAAACGTACATCGACCTTATGGATTTCGAGCTGCTTGGCAAAGTAACGCAAGGTTTCGTAAAACTCTTCTTTACCCGGGATCTGTTTTGCAATATTGAATTGCCCCCCAATTTCACTGTCAGCATCAAACAAGGTGACCTTGTGGCCGCGTGACGCAGCCGTTGTTGCCGCTGCCAAACCTGCAGGACCAGCCCCAATAATGGCAATGCTTTTAGGTGCTTGCGTGGGCTGGATCAATAACTCTGTCTCGTGACACGCTCGAGGGTTCACCAAACAGCTCGTCATTTTACCTTCAAATACATGATCCAAGCAGGCTTGGTTACACCCGATACACGTGTTGATTTCATCAGCACGCCCTTGTTCGGCTTTAACTACCCATTCTGCATCAGCCAAAAACGGACGAGCCATCGACACCATATCAGCGTCACCGCGGGCTAACACGTCCTCCGCCACATGCGGCATATTGATCCGGTTAGATGTGATCACCGGCACACTCAGCGCTGCACGGAATTTAGCCGTTACCCATGTAAACGCAGCGCGCGGTACCTTAGTCGCAATCGTTGGAATACGCGCTTCATGCCAGCCAATACCGGTATTAATAATGGTCGCCCCCGCCTGCTCAATTGCCTTACCTAGCGTCACCACTTCTTCATAGGTTGAACCGCCTTCAACTAAGTCAAGCATCGACAGTCGATAAATAATAATAAAGTGCTCACCCACTGCCTCGCGCACACGCTTAACCACCTCAACAGGCAGGCGAATACGATTTTCGTAGCTACCGCCCCACTCATCGTCACGATGGTTTGTGCGCGCGGCTATGAATTGGTTTAGGAAGTAACCTTCTGAGCCCATGATTTCAACACCGTCATAACCGGCGCGCTGAGCTTGCTTTGCAGTGTAAACAAAGTCATCGATTTGCTTATGAATACCCGCATCATCTAGCGCTTTAGGCTTGTATGGGTTTATTGGTGCTTGCACTGCACTCGGTGCAACTAACTCTTTGTTGTAAGCATATCGACCAGTATGCAAGATTTGCATACAAATTTTACCGCCGGCTTCGTGCACCGCGTCGGTCACTTCTTTGTGATTTGCAACGGCTTGATCCGAATCTAAACGACGTGTGACCGCATGAGTAGAGCCCTCATCATTTGGACCTATACCGCCGGTTACAATTAAGCCCACACCGCCGCGCGCGCGTTCAGCAAAAAATGCTGCCATACGCTTGTGTCCATTCGGCAGTTCTTCCAGCCCTGTATGCATAGAGCCCATCAGAATGCGGTTTTTAAGTGTGGTAAACCCCAAATCTAATGGACGAAAAATATGAGGATAATGAGAATTCGCAGTTTCGTTCACTGAAGGTTGCATGATAGTACTCTCGTAAAAATAAGTCTGAATGTTTAATCGGATGTTTGCATGCGGCTTGCGAGCGGATGCAGCTCATCAAACTCGGCAGTTTGGCCGCTCTTTTGCGCTTGCATGGCGGCTTGTACGTCAGGCATTTGGAACATGCCTGACTGCCACGTAGCCATATGATCTAAGCTATCTTTAACACTATGATCACGAGTATAGGTGATCATATGTTTACAACCGTGTACCGCCATGGGGGAATGCTGAGCAATTTGTTTAGCAATCGCCATTACACCTTCCAGCATCGATTGTTGGTCACTGAACACTTGGTTAACCAAGCCACAACGCAGCGCTTCCTGAGCGCTCAGGTTTCGCCCGGTATAGGCCAGTTCACGCATTAAGCCTTGTGGTATTAAATGGGGTAAACGCTGTAGCGTACCGACGTCAGCAGTCATGCCAATAGCGGTCTCTTTAATGCTGAAAAAAGCGTCTTCGGTACAGTAGCGACTACAACATGCACTGACCATATCGACCGCACCACCAATGGCCCCACCTTGAATGGCAACCAGTACTGGCATGCGCACTTCTTCTAACGCATTAAACGTATCTTGTAATTCAAACACTAAGCGACGTAATCGTTCCGCTCGTCTTGCCGGCTCACCGCTAAAGTCTTTGGCCATATTCTGAAACACAGACAAATCCATGCCTGCACTGAAATGCTTACCTTGCGAAGAAATCACTATTACACGCGCAGCTGAATACTCATCGATGCGTCGCACTGCATCCGGAAGCTCTTTCCAGAACGCAGGTACCATGCTGTTAAGCTGCTCTGGGCGTGACAATTGGACATGTGCTATATACGCTTCAATGGAGACGCTGATAGTCGTCATGTCCGAGAAATCGATAGGCTGGTTATCGCTCATTGTTGTTCTCGATATTAACTAGACAGTGTCAAGATAGAGCGTTATATTGACACTGTCAAGATTGAATATGTTATGGATCTTCATTCACGAAAATGAGTAAAACAGCCACTAAAGCCACCTACCATCATGGCAACTTGCGACAAAGTCTAATTAAGCATGCGTCAACCATGTTGAAAGCTGACGGCATAGAAGCGTTGTCGATGCGAAAACTGGCCGATGCCGTTGGTGTATCAAGAACAGCTCTCTATCATCACTTTGCCGATAAAAATGCGTTGTTGTGTGCATTAGCAGAACAAGGGTTTGTGCGCTGGCGAGAAGAAGCCGAAAAAGTATTTGCTCGTGAAGACCTATCCAATCACGAAAAAGTACGTCAATTTGTACGTGACTACATTCATTATGCCGCTGATAACCCCCAACTGTATGAGTTGATGTTCGGTCGGACGATTTGGAAAAATGCCACACCGACCGATGAACTCAGAGCCGTCGCATTTCCAAGCTTTCAACATCAGGTTGAGATGACGCGCCATTGGCAAAGTTTGGGGATCATGCCCAAAGACGAAGATACACTAAGGCTCGCTCAAGTAACTTGGGGCACCATGCATGGCATTGCACGTTTGTTAATCGATGGAATATATGCTGACCGAAGCCATATTGATGAAATGTGTGATTGTGCGATGCACCTGTTTACTGCCACCTCGAAGTCGGTATAGTGAGCACTCATAAATTATAGAGACTCGTACTTCAGGAAAACCCAATGCCGGCTCACCCGCTCATAGCCCAATTGATCCGTATTGTTGGCCATTCAAATACTCGAACAAAGCCTAGTGCTACTGAGCATTATCGTACGGGTTGGCGCTCAGGAGGTGGCAACGCGTTAGCAGTAGTGTTTCCACAAGACTTACTTTCACTGTGGAAGGTTTTACAAGCCTGTGTAGACGCTAACGTTATTATCATCATGCAAGCGGCGAATACCGGATTGACCGAAGGCTCTACACCCAGTGCTGACGGTTATGATCGTGACATAGTGATCATCAATACACTTGCGATGGATCAGCTGACGTTATTGGGCAATGGCGAGCAAGTGGTGTGTTATCCCGGCACTACGCTGCATGCGCTAGAAGCCGCACTAAAACCACTGGATCGCGCGCCACATTCAGTCATTGGCTCGTCTTGCCTAGGGGCTTCAGTGATCGGTGGCATTGCCAATAATTCGGGCGGTGCATTGGTTAAACGCGGACCCGCTTATACTGAAATGTCACTGTTTGCCTGGGTTGATGAAAAAGGCCAATTGTCGCTGGTTAATCACTTAGGCATTGAATTGGGTGATACACCAGAAGAAATAATAACCCAATTGGCGTCAGGACAATTTGATACCAGCATTACGCCGCACGATGAAAAAGCATCGGCTAAAGATTATATCGACAGATTACGCGATATCGATGCAAACACGCCTAGTCGTTTCAATGCTGATGCCAGTCGGTTGTATGAAGCCAGTGGCTGTGCAGGAAAAGTCGCCGTATTTGCTGTGCGATTGGATACATTTGCCGTGCCGGATACTGAGCAAACCTTTTATATTGGCACCAATGATCCAGATGTGCTCACTCAGCTTCGACGACATATGCTCAGTCAGTTTGACCAACTACCTGAAGTTGCTGAGTATATGCATAGAGACATTTTCACCGTGGCTAAACACTATGGCAAAGATACGTTTCTCAGTGTGCAACACTTGGGTACTCAACGATTACCGAAACTCTTTGCGCTAAAAGGGCAAATAGACGCAACGCTGAACAAGTTACCACTTTTGCCATCGTTTCTGTCTGATCGCGCCATGCAATTCGGTGCACAGTGGTTACCCCAGCACTTGCCGCCGCGTATGCTTGCTTTCGAACATCAGTATGAGCACCACCTCATCCTTAAAATGGGTGATGCAGGGATTGAAGAAGCAAAAGCATTTTTATCTGACTTTTTCGCAGACGAAACACGCGGTGAATATTTTATCTGTAGCGAAGAAGAGAGCAGCAAGGCGTTTTTACACCGCTTTGCCGCTGCGGGCGCTGCAATCCGTTATCAAACGCTGCACGATGACAGTGTTGGTGACATATTGGCACTGGATATCGCATTGCGAAGAAATGACACTGACTGGGTAGAAACACTGCCACAATCACTTGCTGACAAGTTTGATAAGCGTTTGTATTACGGACACTTTTTCTGCCACGTATTTCATCAAGATTATATTTTAAAGAAAGGTGTTGATGCACAAGAGGTTAAGCGTGAGCTACTCGAACTACTGGACAAGCGAGGCGCTAAATACCCAGCAGAACACAACGTCGGTCACCTGTATGCGGCAGAGCCACAATTACAGGCGTTTTACCGTAGCCTCGATCCCACCAATACTTTCAATCCGGGGATCGGGCATATGGAAAAGCACAAACGTAATTGCGCCTGTTGCTGATTAGATAGCGTTCGCCTGCTGAATAAAATCAGCAGCGCGCTCTGCGATCATTATTGTAGGCGCATTGGTGTTTCCGCCGATAAGATTAGGCATTACTGAGGCATCCACCACGCGCAAACCTTGCACACCATAGACGCGCAACTCATTGTCGACTACTGCCATAGCATCCGATTCAGTTCCCATTTTACAGGTACCAATAGGATGATAGATTGACTCAGACTTCTCACGAATAAACGCTAGAATATCTTCATCAGATTGCGCCTCTTCACCTGGCAGTAATTCAGTCCCTTGGAATTCCGCAAAACCTTCGGTTGCTAAGATTTCTCTTGCTTTTCGCACCGCTTCAATCATGACTTTCTGATCGTCTGGGTGGCTTAAATAATTCGGTTCAATCAGTGCATGATCAGCCGGGTGACTGCTCTGCAAACGAATTTCGCCGCGACTTTTCGGATATAAATTACATACGTGCAGGCCGTAACCATAGCCAAAGACTGAGTGACGGCCATGGTCTTCTAAAATCGCAGGTAGGAAATGAAACTGAATATCTGGACCATGTGTTGCTAGAGATGAGCGCATAAAGCCGCCAGCCTCGGCTATATTTGAGGAAAACAGGCCCTTGCGTTTAAACATATAGTTAAATGTACCGGCAATGTATTTAGGCAACGCTGAAAATGCGACCGCATAGCCTTCGTGAGCTTTGCAGCGAAATTGTACGATAGCATCCAAATGATCCTGCAGATTTTGCCCTACTCCGGGTAGGTCAACCTGAACATGGATCCCTTTCTCACGAAGGTGATCAGCAGGGCCAATACCTGACAACATTAGTAGCTGCGGCGAGTTAATTGCGCCACCACTTAAAATGACTTCCCGATTAGCCTTTAAACGTTGTACTTTTCCGGCAACGCGTGCTTGTACACCAGTAGCTTTACCGTCTTTGATCAATACACGCTCGACCATGACATTGGTCATCACAGTAAGGTTCGTGCGTTGTAACGCCGGTTTTAAATAACCTTTTGCAGTAGAGCATCGTTGACCACCGATTTGGGAAACTTGATAAAAGCCCAAGCCTTCGCGTTCTTCCCGATTGAAATCTTCGAGAATGTCAAAACCAACGGCTTCAGCAGCTTCAACAAAGCGGTGTGACAGTTTGTCTTTATGACGTAAATCATCAACATTGAGCGGCCCACCCACACCGTGAAAATCATCAGCACCGCGGGTATTGTTTTCTGCTCGCTTGAAATACGGTAAAACCGATGCCCAATCCCAGCCTTCAGCCCCCTGTGCAGCCCAATCATCATAGTCCTTCATATCGCCACGGATATAACACATCGCGTTGATTGAACTTGAGCCGCCTAAAGTTTTGCCCCTAGGCCAAAATAATTCTCTGCCATTTAGGTGCTCTTGAGGGGCTGTATGATAACCCCAACCAATTCCTTCAACGCGCGACAATAGTGATAAACCGAATGGAATATGAATAAGGGGATTACGATCTTTACTGCCCGCTTCTAGCAAGCACACATTGCATGCCGGGTTTTCACTCAGGCGCGCAGCAAGTGCAGCACCGGCGGAGCCAGCGCCAACAATAATAAAATCAAAAGCGTCAGACGATGTTTGCATAATTAACTACCTGTTACACAGTACCGAACTGCTCGGACATCGTACCAGTGTACCAAACTGTACTAAATAGAGTTAGCAGATTGTTAATAAAATATCACCGCAGTTTGGAAATCAGGTCATGATTTGATCAGCATCAATGCTGCCCATCTCACGCGTACACTAAATCACAATGTCGGAAAACCTTCATAGTGCACGCAAGCAATGTGCACTTCCCCTACTTCTACTCTATACTCATCAATAGTCGATTGATGTATTGAGCAGTAAATGCGCAGAGTTTTATTCGGTTTAATTCTCTTTTTATCTTGTACTAACCTATTTGCGAAAGAATTTATTGTTGCTGTGAACGAACGCAGTATTTTTCGCTATATTGATGAAAACGGCTATTGGCAAGGTCAAGATATCGATTTACTCAAGGCTATTTTCCGTCGCACACCCCACTCCTTTAAAATCATTTCCATGCCATGGCCGCGAGTCCTGAAAAGTATTGAATCGGGCGTAGTCGACTTAACCCTTGCTGCTGCAATTTTGCCAGAACGGGAAGCTTACGCATTGTTTTCAAAGAATGTATTCCGCTACAGTCACTACATGTTATTCGCCCACAAAGATAAAGCCTCTTTGTTCGATGATATAAGAAAATTAGATGACATTAAGAACCACGATGTCGTAATAGGTGCGCTACGTGGCGCTGTTTACACTGACACTTATTACCGACTGTTGAAAGACCCTGAATTCGTCAAACGAATCGCGCTGATCGACGATGATCAAAGCCTAGCGACTCTAACCATAAAGGGACGAGTAGATGCCTACATTGAATCTGAAATAGAAGGGAAACACTATTTGGGAGCATGGCAGCAATACCATGAGATGATCGTGCCTTTATTTCGCATTAGCACACCTCTGGAAGCGCAAAACAATCTAATGTTCAGTAAGCAAAGTGTGTCTCAAGCGCTGGTGGATGAATTTGATATTGCGTTAAAGGATCTCCATGAAAGTGGCGAATACGAAGCTATTTCGCAAAAATACTTGTCGATTTATACGGGCTCTACTCACGAAAAAGGATTGATTAACAACGACGGATCTTCCGCACCTTAACCGTTTGCTAATATTCGGTAACGGGTCAATGGAGAATTCGCTTCTCCTCCAACGTAGACTGCTAAAAGTCAAACATTTCAAATAGTTAAAATTTCAACTCTTCGGTTTCATCTATCTTATAGATTTATATTCACAATAGTAAATTGACTATTTTGGTGCGCAATCTAAGGTGTGAACTTACGACATCGTATATACGTAAAGACAAGCGCAGTAAGTTTCTTGTCACCGTTTTAGTTTATTTCGGACATTTTATGACGCACAACGTAGATTCACTTTTTAAGCCGTTTTCTCACAACGCTCTATCTTTAGACAACCGCATAGTAATGGCACCTATGACACGCCAGTTCTCGCCGGGTGGCGTACCAACTGACGATGTTGCGGGTTACTATCGTCGCCGTGCGGAAGGCGGCACTGGCCTTATCATTACGGAGGGCACAACCGTAAATGATCCCGTTGCCACCATGAGCGCAACAATTCCTCAGTTTCACGGTGAAAAAGCACTCGCCGGCTGGAAACATGTCGTTGATGAAGTACATCAGGCCGGTGGAAAAATCATGCCGCAAATTTGGCATGTAGGCATGGCGCGAGTGGCAGACAAAGCCCCTTTTCCCGAATTGCCAAGCGCTGGGCCTTCAGGCTTATTTAAGCCGGGTAAACAAGGTGCTGAACCTATGACCGAAGAGCATATAAAGTCTGTGATCAACGCTTTTGCTCAAGCCGCCAAGGATGCACAGCAGTTAGGGTTTGATGGTGTAGAGATCCACGGTGCTCACGGCTACCTGATTGATCAGTTTTTCTGGGAAGGTACAAACCAACGCACTGACATGTGGGGCGGTAGCTTAGAAAATCGCACTCGTTTCGGTGTGGAAATAGTAAAAGCCATTCGAGCAGCCACCAGCCCAGACTTCCCAATTGTGCTGCGCTTCTCGCAATGGAAACAACAAGACTATTCAGCGCGTTTGGCCACCACGCCTCAAGAACTCGAAGCCTTCTTAATGCCGCTAAGTGAAGCTGGAGTCGATATTTTCCATTGCTCGCAACGTCGTTATTGGGAAAATGAGTTTGAAGGTAGCGACTTGAATCTTGCTGGCTGGACCAAGAAAATCACGGGTAAGCCAACTATCACTGTCGGCTCAGTAGGATTGAATGATGACTTCTTTGGTGCATTCCAGGGACAAAGCTCAAACACGCGCGCCATAGATGATTTAGTTGAACGACTCGACAAGGGTGAATTTGATCTGGTCGCCGTCGGCCGAGCATTACTACAAGACCCAAACTGGGCAAATAAGATCAAACATCAACAACTCGACGATTTAGAGCAATACTCAGGTGACGCATTAGCCACGCTGTCGTAACGCTCGCAAAAGTGAACCACCAGTAGAAAAAACGCGGTCACAGACCGCGTTTTTTTAGTTATTTGCTCACAAATACAAAGACAACCACTCTTTAACATCTTTGATTAGCGCTTGGCGATGACGCTGCAAACCATGATTACCCTCTTCATATATTACAAGCTTGTGTTGATGCGATTGCTCACTTAACGCTTTCGCCAATAATCTGGATTGCTCAACGTTAACACGCTTATCAGCTGAACCGTGTACCAATAAGATAGGCGCTTGCGCGGGCAACTCATCGATCCAGTCAATAACCGAACGAGCTGATAAAGCCTCGTCTTTGTTACCTGCATAATAAGGCACTCGCTTTTTATAAACATTTTCCATATCCGGGCGAAAGGCTAGCGATTTCCTCGCATCAGCATTACTCGCTATTGCAACTATGGTTTTGAGCTTTGGCATATGTTTAGCGGCTAGGAAAGATTGCATGCCCCCACGGCTCCACCCCATCATGGCAATACGAGATGGATCGGCATCAGGAATATCGCTCAGCAGAGACTCCAACGCCAAAACATCATTCACGTCCGCACCGCCAAACTCATCTTCTCCATTATTCTCAATGAATTTTCGACTCGCCCCGCGATATTGACTCCCTATAACGACATAACCTAGCTCCGCCAGATCCGCAATAAAGCCCATTTTCTTTGCAAAATTCACGCTGCCGAAGGCACCATTGCCGCCACGATTAAAGATAATGACCGGTAATGCCTTATCCGCTGCCGCTTTGGGTTTCATATAATAGCCAACTACCGTCAAGCCATCGACTTCGTAGGTAAAATCAACGCAGGTTAATGCCTCACGCTTGCGGTTGTACTCTTGCTCAGGAAAACGTTGCTGAAATTTAGCCAAATTAAACTTATTACTTTTGTTGGCTAAAAATTGCGTCCAAGCTTCATAACTTTGACCCACTCCCCTGAAACAGTCCTTTTGCTGAAGAAATTGTGATTGTGAATAAGAGGAGTGTGAAAAAAGGCAAACAACTAAAAGGGCCATGATTCGGCGCATAAGACATCCTTGTAAAATATTCTAAATAGTCCGACTAAAGTATAGCGATCACCGCCATCAATTTGCAGCTATTTATCAGTAATGCTGGTGAGTAAACCTTTCAGGAAGGGAGCATTAATGTTGGTCACAACTACACCTTTGCTTAAAGCAATAATCACCTGCTTCCAGAGTCTGTGCATACACGTCAGATGATATCGGAGCCAGTAATTTCGGTTACCCTATTTATGAAATCTGTCGAGTCGGGTTAAGCCTTCTAAAACTATAAGCACTTAGTAAAAGTCATATTCCCATTAAGAACACGTTCATTTTACGTATTTTTCATTGATGACCTTCTTAACAGAAACACCACAACCGCCCCATTTAGAACGAAACCAGCCAATCCGATTTCAGGTCCAAACACCCAAGTAGGCTCGACACCTAAATCACCCGAACTCAGTCCAAATCCAAAAAGCTGATATACGAGGGCATTCCATACAGAATGATAGATGGCGGAGGGCCAGATACTGCCAGAATGGACACGTAAGAGCCCCCAAATCAACCCCAACAGTGTCGCGTTAACAAGATAAATGGGGACTTGGAGCAGGGCTGGGGCGTAATCTTTAGACAATAATATGGCCGACAAATGCCAAATCACAAATAATGCCGTTGTACTCCATAATGTTTGATTGCGTGTTAGGCCTCCGCGCTCCATCAGTTTCCAAACTATGCCACGGAAGAACCCCTCTTCAGTTATAGCTACCAACAGTATCCCAGCAATCGAGTTAAAACTTATAACGAATAGAGTACTTAGCCATTCATCTCGTGTAGGTTTCATCGCCCCAGTAGACCACGCTACAACTGATAACAAGGCGACTAAAAGAAGTGGAATGAAAGCTGCTTGAAGGTATATTTTTTGATCACCTACAACATAGCCCAACTCTTTCCTCGACACATTTCCTAACCAAGCAAACAAGGGAATTAAAGGAATTAGTGCAAACGCACTAAATTTACCATGCCCTGTTGCGTCTAATGAGGCGGTCAATATGATGGCGATAAGTGATGCAACTAAGCCAAATCGAAGACTAGAGTTAATTTTGGAAGCCATTTTAGTTGTCTGTCAGTTAAAATCTTTTGTACTTCTAAATACAAATTTGAATTGATATTGATAGCCTAATTAGTTAATTGAGATTTGATGTAAGCTTAGGTTGAGTTTTACAATTTTTTGGAAAGGCTACCTGCCACATTTTTTCCTTATTCACATCAAATAAATGAAAAAATTTTCATTTATTAAGATTCCTTAAGTTTCCCCTAAGGTTGACAACGTAACTTCTTACCGTAATTAATGCGAGGAAGTAACAATGCATCCAACAATAGCAGTACAAGCCAACGAAGAGCGTCGCAATACTTCACGTTGCGAAAACGTGGCAAAGAAATATGCATTCAATATCGACGCGTACGCCATCGGCGACATTGATCGTGAAGAAGCCGAACATTTCATCCAAGAAGGCTTTAAACGCGCGTACAACGCGACCGTATCGGTGACAATGCCTTGGATTCTGGCTATCAACAATGGTGCGTTCAAGGCTGCTTTAGGTATTCGTCCTGCAACAGATACATTGTTTCTGGAACAATACTTAGATAATCCCGTTGAACAATACCTAGCATCAACTCGTCAGATCCAACGTTCGCACATTGCCGAAATTGGTCATCTGTACAGCAACTCAAATAAGTTTACCTTGCCGCTGTTCTTAACCACAGCGGTGTCGTTATTCACCAATGAATACAAGTACATGGTGTTCTCAGCTACTGAGCATGTATTGCAATTAATTAGCCGTGCGGGCATCCCGCACACATTTTTATCTAACGCCGATCCAGCTCGACTCAACACTGCATCTGACAATTGGGGCTCATACTACGATACAAAACCCAAAGTAGTAGCGGTGTCACTTCTCGATGTAATGGCCGTGGTTAACAATCATCCGTTGTATGCGCGCATGTTCGAACAGCTTTCAAGCAAAATTGCCGCAACCTCAAAGCGCCTACAGCGTGGAGGTGTAAAATGAAATGGCTTGAGACGTTGGCAACTCGCTACCAAGACAACATTGCGCTCGAATTTGAGCAGGAAAACCTCACTTATCAAGCACTATCAACGCGCGTAAAACGCCTAGCTGATTGGCTAACCTGTCAGAGCGTTACCTCGGTTGCACTAATAGCACCGAACAGTATTGATTGGATTATTGTAGATTTAGCCTGTCAGGCGGCTGGCGTGATCTGTACACCAATTCCCATGTTCTTTACGCAAATACAGATAAGCAGTGTCATTGATTCGGTAAAAGCCGAAATCGTTTTTGCCGACACACAACCGGCTGATTCCATCGAACTTGATTGTGAGGATATAAGCCTCAATGTATATCAGCGACAGCAAGTCGCCCCGCTTTCAGCTCCTGACGGCACGCAAAAAATAACCTATACCTCAGGTTCAACAGGAGCGCCAAAAGGAGTTTGTTTAAGCACTGACAACCAGATGGCAGTCGCCTCTTCGCTAGTTACCACCATTGGCATCGACAAGCCCAAACATTTATCACTACTACCACTGCCTGTTTTATTGGAAAACGTTGCAGGTGTTTACTCGCCGCTGATGGCAGGTGGCAAAATCGTTTTAACCCGTGATGAGTCTAGGGGCTTCCGAGGCAGTATGCTCGCTGAGCCACAAGCTCTGCTACAGTGCATCTCTGAGACGCAGCCCAATACCATGATCCTGGTGCCTGAACTGTTGCAAGTTTTGGTCGTGGGAGCAGCGAGAGGATGGATTCCGCCTTCATCGTTACGGTTTATTGCCGTTGGTGGCAGCAAAGTCTCACCTACTCTAATGGAAAAAGCTAGAGCACTGGGGTTACCTGTGTATCAAGGATATGGTCTCTCTGAGTGCGCTTCGGTGGTGAGCTTATCGACAGAAGCCGATGATGTAGACAGCGTCGGTCGCGTATTACCTCACCTTACAGTCGATATTATTAACCAAGAGCTCGTGGTGCGTGGCAATACCTTTTTAGGTTACTTGGAGCAACCCGATTCTTGGTATCAAGACGTCGTATATACTGGCGATATCGCCTCATTTAAAGGGCCATCACTGTGTATCGACGGCCGCCTTAAAAATACAATTATTAATTCATTTGGTCGCAATATATCGCCTGAATGGGTGGAAGCGGAACTGCTGGCAACTGGCCTATTTTTGCAGGTGGTGGTTATTGGCGATGCGCGTCCGTTCTGCAGCGCGATTGTAGTCCCGGCACGAAATGATATTAGCGAAGCTCATGCGCGCCAGATCATCAACATGGTTAATCACTGTTTACCGGATTACGCTCGCGTTCAAAACCCTATTGTATTAAGCACCCCGATGACTCCAGAGCAAGGGTTATACACCAATAATATGCGACCTCGTCGGGCGCAAATTGAACAACATTTTCAGCAACAAATCGAACGTGTATATAACACGGCACAATTGAAGGAATCTGCCTAATGACTTTATTTCAACGTTTACAAACAGAAACAGCGGCTGAGCGCGATTATTTATTGTCAGCGCCGATTATCACACGTTGTTTTCAGGGTGATATTGTCACAGCTGACTACGTTGCGTTTTTAACTCAAGCATTTCACCACGTTAAACATACGGTTCCATTATTGATGTCTGTGGGCGCAAAGCTAACTGACGACAAAGAATGGCTACGTGAAGCGGTTGCAGAATATATCGAAGAAGAGATTGGGCATCAGGAGTGGGTATTAAACGATATTGCAGCTTGTGGCCATGACAAAGAGGCCGCGCGCAACAGTGCCCCAGCCTTCGCAACCGAGTTAATGGTGTCGTTTGCGTATGACCAAGTGAATCGTGTCAACCCACTTATCTTCTTTGGTATGGTTCATGTGCTTGAGGGCACCAGTATCGCAATGGCCGACAATGCTGCTGACAATATCCAAAAAGCACTTGGATTACCTAAAGCTGCATTTAGCTACTTACGCTCTCATGGTTCACTCGACCTTGAACACGTCAAATTCTTCGAAGGTTTGATGAATAAGATTGAGTGCCCACAAGAACAAGATCTGATCGTTGAGAGTGCGAAAAAATTCTATACGCTGTATGGCAATATCTTCCGCACACTTGACGTATCACCGGCTAAATCAACGGCAGCATAAGCTTATGAACACGACAAACAAACGTTGTTTAGTCACTGGAGCCTCAGGCGGCATTGGCGGAGAAATCGCTAAAGCCTTAGATGCTGAAGGTTACAGCGTTATCTTACAAGGACGCAATCATGAAAAGCTTTTGCGGTTGCAAGCGAGTATGAGTAATCGCACAGATATTGTGTTGGGCGATTTAAACGAGCAATCGCAACGAGAACAGGTTTTGGAAAAGGCCTTTGCAAAAGGCCCTATTGAGCTTCTCATCAATGCCGCTGGCATATCGTCCTTTAAGGCGTTTGAACAGGCATCAAGCCAAGAGATCAGCAATATATTTCAGACCAATTTGCTCTCTCCCGTGCTCTTTACCCAGGCTTTCTTAGCCTATGTAAAGGCCAATTCAGAGGCCTCGAATGTCTGCGCAACAATTGTCAATGTTGGGTCAGCCTTCGGTTATATCGGCTATCCAGGGTTTAGCAATTATTGTGCGAGCAAATTCGGCTTACGCGGATTCACAGAAGCCCTTGCGCGGGAATACAGTGATTCTAACGTTAAGTTTATTTACTTTGCCCCACGCGCTACACAAACCGAAATCAACTCGCAAAGCGTTGATGATATGAATTTAGCGTTAGGCAATAAAGTCGATTCTGCACAGCATGTCGCGCAGGCGCTGATCCAGATGCTGAAGAAACATAAACGAGAAAGCGTTGTTGGTTGGCCAGAGAAACTTTTTGCTCGGGTTAATGCTGTTGCGCCAGGTGTGGTCGACAACGCCATAAAATCTAAACTTTCGACAATCAAACGATACCTACATGCGTAACCGTTTGGCTCTATTTACAGGGGTAAATAATATGAAACGTCTATCTACTTTTAAAACTGTAATTTCGGCTTCAGTCCTTCTTTGTATGGCGCATACAGCCAATGCAAGCACGCCTGATGAATTCGATAGCCAGTTGCTCTCTATTCAAAAACAATGGGCTATCGTGAATTACACATTAAGCGATGATGTACAGGAAAATGAATTTAAAGAGCTGATCGAAAGTGCCACCGCTTTCTCACAAGCATACCCGGAACGCGCTGAACCATTGGTGTGGCTGGGTATTATTCAAAGTAGCTTTGCCGGCGCAAAAGGCGGTATTGGCGCCTTATCACTCGCTAAAGACGCGAAAAAATCACTGGAGCGTTCTTTAGCCCTCGATGAGTCAGCGCTGCAAGGGTCAGCCTATACAAGCTTAGGCACGCTATATCACAAAGTCCCGGGCTGGCCGTTGGGTTTTGGCGACGATGATGACGCTAAAGTGATGTTAGAAAAAGCGATTACGATCAACCCAGATGGTATTGATCCTAACTACTTCTATGGTGAATTCTTATTTGACGAACGTCAGTACAAAGAAGCTAAACAACACCTTGAACATGCGTTAGAAGCGCCTAGCCGGGAAACCCGTCCATTAGCGGATGAATCTCGCCGGGCGGAAATTCAAATGCTACTGGCTAAAGTGAACAAAAAGTTAAACCGATAATCCCCGTGTAAAGCGCCTGCGCAATGATAGTATTACGTAGCGTGGGCGCTTTATTTTTTGACCGTAGCGCCTTTCGAAATTACCACAATCCCACTGTCTGTCACCGTGAGTCCTCGAGCACGGTCGCGCTGATGATCATAACCAACGTGAGCGCCTTCTTCGATCGTCACGCCTTTATCCGCAATCACTTTGCGCAACCGACAGCCCACACCAACACGAGTCTTCCCTAACAATATAGATTCATCTATATGAGTTTTTGCTGACACTAACACCGCATGACCTAACACGCTGCGCTTGACCCGCGCCCCCTCTATTTCGCAGCCAGCCGCGATAATGGAGTTTTGGATCAGACTGTCAATGCCATCCTCATCAGCCATAATTTTTGCCGCTGGCAATGGTGGGTGGTAGCTACGTAGCGGCCACTTAGGATTCGATAACAGTAACTTGGGATCATGTACCAGTAGGTCCATGTGTGTTTGCCAAAACGTATCAAGTGTTCCAACATCTCGCCAGTACGTCGAGTGGGACTCATTATTGATTTTATTTTGATGGAAGTCATACACATACACCTTCTGTTTTGGGTATGCGTTGGGAATAATGTCGCAACCAAAATCATGTGAAGAAGCGGCGTCTCTGCTGTCCTCTTCAAGTGCCTGGTATAAAAATGCGGTAGAAAAAACATAATTTCCCATAGACACCAGTGCCATCGTGGGATCATCCGGTAGTGGCGTCGGGTTTGCTGGCTTTTCAGCAAAACCAATCATTCGGTAGTTGTCATCCACCGTGATAACACCAAACCTTGAGGCTTCTTCTATTGGCATACGCGTGGCGCAAACGGTTAGGTCAGCACCTTGCTTTTCGTGATACTGCACCATTTGGCGCACATCCATTTTATAAATGTGATCGCCACCAAATATGCAGACATTGTCGGGCTCATGTAAGCCGATAAATCGGATATTTTGGTAGATTGCATCCGCCGTTCCCTCATACCAGTGTTTACCCATCCTCATTTGTGCCGGTACGGTTTCAATAAAGTTGTCCGTTACACCAGACAGATGCCAGGCTTGCCCCAAATGAATACTCAACGATTGAGATTTAAATTGAGTCAACACATAGATCTTGAGAAAGTCAGAATTGACGAAATTATTCAGTACGAAGTCAATGATGCGCATATTTCCAGCGAAAGGTACCGCTGGCTTGCTACGCGTTTGAGTGAGTGGCGCCAGGCGTCGTCCTTCACCGCCCGCTAAGATCATCGCTAATGTTCTCGACACGTAAATGACTTCCCTTTTTTGATGATGTATCAAGTCTAGCAATGCTTTGGCAAAGTGACAGAAAAGCTTTATTGATCTTAGATACAGATCAATAGTTGTTGATAACCAAATCGTTATCCCTGAATCAAAAGCAAGAATTCAGGCCTGTTACCAATTTGCACTTGACTCTAGAACCAATGCCTTAATAATTGCCACAAACAGATAATTGGCACGCTTCAATATGGATATACCTTGGCACCCACTGTCCTTGTCAGATCGCTTTAAAGTTGCGGCGGCATTGTTCATGGTGAAATTAGGCAAGTTGCGTTATGACCAATTTAGTGAACAAGAACTCAATGAGTTGCTAACACCGTATTTCCCTCAACAAATGCCTATTCCGGTCCCCATTGGTAAAGCTACATTAACTTTGCTAGAAGGCGAGCTGAGCATGCCGGAGTCAACTAACCGGCTAGAGCTACAGTTGCTGTGCGCCCTAGATATTAGAGTGTTAGGTAATCCCATTTATCGTGCTCATTTGATTGTTATTGTATCGGCTGATCCCACATACGATGCAAGCAGCAAAATTGTGTCAATTGAAAACATTCAAGTCGATGAAGTTGCATTGGTGAATGATGAATATGCGCTGTTAACCGATACTACAAAGTTGATCGATAGCTTATCGCCTTTGCAACTTAGCAGTTTATTTACCAGCCCGGTTAAGACCGCTCTCAGTGTATTGACCGCCGGCTCATCCATGACAGCTACTGCTTACTTAAATCTTTACATCGGCGGCAGCAAACAGCGCATCTTGGAGTACCACAAACCTCAAATCGAGCAACATGTCATAGATGCCGTTGCTGAAGCGGATTTGAACTTCGAACTTGACCCTGCAGAGTGGCGACAAAACCTCTTCGCTCGCCGCGGTAGAACCGTCTCTGTAGAAGAAAAAGAATTACGTTTTTACTTCTGACGCGAGCTACAAACCGAAGTACACCTGATCCTGATCAAGTACACAAAGTCTGGCCACTGCTAGACTGCCAATAGAGTACTTAGGAGGGGCAAAACATATGAATGATGCAACACTTTTGAAAGTACTGAAAACCATTATGGCCATTGGAATTTGCCTAATATTGTTAGGTGTGTATTTTCACAACTTCAGTGAGACCATCGAAAGTATGGGGATAACTGGGATTATTATCAGTGCGGTTTGCGTAGCCGTGGGCATGGCAATGTCACTCCCCACTAAAATGTACCTGACCTTTATTTGGGTTAAGCACGAAAGTGAACAGCAAAGTAACAACGATATTGAAGCCGCGTCGAATTCAACAGAATAAACTCGATTGATTCGACGAAGCTCAGCCAATTCGTATCAATTAGCTATTAGAAACCTTTTTAATCTCGTGTGGCTCTAGCGTCTCGGTCACAATTGACACCGGCATTTCTGCCATATGTTCGCCCATGTCTTCAATGTTGACCGTCGGATCATCAATACTTTTCTCAAGTAAATCAAAAGCCTCCGCACAATATTCTGCAAGTGGTTGCAACGACTTAATATTTTTGTTGCAACATACCATACCGATATTAGCCACGCCGTTGTACGTCATCAGCGTAATATTCACGCCTCCACCTGGCGTCATCGTAGAGACTGGGTAATTGGCTAACAGCTCACTGTCTTTTAGGTATCTAGCTTCAGCAGGACCCGGAACGTTAGACACCAATAAATTCGCAATTGGACGAGTCACATTCGACAAACGCAGCACTTCGAAGATCAACGCAAACGACTGGATCACCACCGTGTAATAGCTAAACGCACCGGGGCTCGCGTGCTGAGCCGCATGTTTGACAATACGGTGATTGGCGATGATTTGGCGTAATCGAACGTAAGGGTCTGTTTTACCATGCGCTAATTCAACAGGCACAATCGCAATTTTGTTGCCCGAGGTTTGCTCACCCGGTTTACGCAAATTAATTGGCATATTGGTAAACAACGCTTTTTCAAACGTTTGACCATAATCTTGTAAAAACCGGTGAATACCAATATCAAACACGCACAACAGCACTTCATTGGCCGAGGCCCGAGTTTTTTTACCCACTTTGCGAATACGTTCAAAGTCGATATCCATGGTGGCAACGGCTCTACCTGACTTTACCTGCCCGGTTAATACGGTGCGCGTCCCACTAAAGGGCACAGGCATATAATGGCGGTTGATCCAGATGATTTTGAAAAACAAACGAATGAAAATGATCAGCAGATCTTTAAGACCAACCAAGAAACTCCACACTTGACGCACAACGCGTCGCCACCATTTAACTCTCGGGCGTATTGGACGTTTGCGGCGCACAGCCCATACAGGCACGAAGCTTTTGTCTGTTTTTTCAGTGTGATAACCCTGTTGGAACCAGCGTACTAACGTTGCTCCATCGCCGTACATGTGATGCACCTTGACATAAATGCCATACACATCACTTTTGCCATCGTGAATAAAATGAAATTGCCACAGTGGTTTATCACGATCGAGGATCACTTCATGCATTTTGGCGATGTAGTCATCCAGCGCAGGACGATCATACATGTCATCAATGACATGTATTTGCACGTGATAATGCATATCGAGGCGCTTAACCGGCTGCAATTTTATGGGGAAACCCAGAATGCTTTTAACGCAGCAATTAAAAGGGTTAGACGCCTTATCGTACTGAATGACTTCATTGTATAAGGCTTCTACGTAATCGACTTCACCATCTGTGTGGGGCTTTCGCAATAGCTGTAGGCTGGCCACATGCTTAGGATTATCAACAGACTCGGTGATCCAAAAGGTTTTATCCAAAAAGGTTAAAGTTTTAGCTTTATCAGACTTTTTCATTACATCACCTTATTCATCACCGCGAGTAAACGCATGCATAGCAATACTCTGCTGTAAATGGGACAAATTTTCCACTGGTACATGCATACGAGGCATTAACATCGTGAGCAATAGATTAAGCGTATCGTAAATTTGGGTATCATCATCAAAACTTTGCTTGATTTGAAAGTATTGACTGGATTGGATCATCACTAAACTGCCAATCTCAACCAAAGGTTTCAGTTCACTGCGCTCAACTTGAATATATTTGTTCTGGGCTGCATGTTCGAACATTGCCTCAAGCTTAGCTTCAAGTTTTTTAACTAAGCGCTGCATACCTTTTTGTACATGCGGATATTTTTCCATTAAATCCATCGGAGAGCGGTACAGAAAGCGATATAGATGGATTTTCTCAAGCAGCAGATAGAGATAATAAAACTGCTCTTCTAAAGAGAGCGCCGTGACATCACCAGCGCTGATTAACTTTTCAAATTGTTCTACATGCAAGGCAAACAGGGCATCAACAATCACTTCTTTGCCTTTGAAGTGGTAATACAAATTCCCTGGACTGATGTCTAATTCGTTGGCTATGTCCACACTCGTAACACTGCTTTCCCCCTCTTGATTAAAGAGCTCAAGAGACGTTGCCAGTATCCGTTGTGCTGTTTTCATACATTAGCCTTATCCAAACACAAAATACAATTGCGCAAATCCTGCCAGTCCTCCCAGAATAGCGCCTGTTACGATTAACTTCCACTCATCCGCTTGATAAGCGGGGCGCAGCACCCCTTCGAACTCTTCGGGGCTCAGTTGTTGCATACGTGCGCACAGATCATCCCCTACTTGCAGAGCACCATTAGCATAATCATATGCATACATAAGGTACTTGTCCGAATTGGAGAAGATCTGTTTTACGGCTAACTCTTTCATGGCAAAGTATTTGTCAGAGCCTACGCCAATAGCAAAATAGGGCTGTGCTATTGCCACATAGCGTTCAATCGCATCGTTCACGTGCAGTTCGATTAATTCGAGTAACTGTGCAGAGCCAGAGCCATGCAATATCATGTTGGTGATATTTTTCGAATTGATCAATTTCTCTTCGATGATGTCTGAATACACCCGAGCCACTTCATTTTGACGCTTGAGAAACATGCCTTGAACCTTGAACGGACCAATGTGAATGGGGCGTTTAGGTTCAAAAATAATCTTTATTGCTATCCAATTGGTGGCATACCCCACCAGCAAGCCTCCCAACGGTAAAATCCACCAAGCTTGATAAAAGTGCCACAGCAACATGGTCGGTAGGCCGAATAGAAAACCAAAATAGAAACCCGACTTGACGATAAATGGGAATTCTTTCTCACCTGATTTTAAGAAAATCTCATTGATCAATTCCGGCTCGTTGACTAATTGCTCAACAACCAGCTCTTTAATGTTTAGGATTTCATTTATATTGTATTGGAAGTCACTCACCATTTTGTGAACGACATTGGGGATATCACTTTCAATGCGTGCATACACAAGGTTTTTACCTTGTACTGGCAAGCCAGCCCATAATGCAGGAGCGGACTCTTTCATTACATCATTAACGATTTTACGCACAACCTGATGAAGTCTGCGCTGGATCGCTTTGGTAAGTTCATCAGGATCAAGTCGCTCAGCTAGCTCTTCAACACTTAAGAGTTTGCCTAGCACGAGTTCAACTTCAATCTCCGCCATTTCACGACGTTTCGCTGGAATTAGACCTTGCCACCCAAAAATTGGCTTTATGCCAAAGAATTCAATGGGATAAAACATCATTTTGACCGCAAGGTAATTGGTTACCCAACCAACAACAGCACTGACCAGCGGAATTGACAACAATGTGAGCGTAGCGAGGTTCCATTCCATAGTGATGAATATGCGCTTTATTATTATAAATTGAACTTCAAGATTTGAGTGTACCCTAAACAATCGTCTGCGTAACCTCCTTGAAGCCTTAATTTGGATATGTACTTACGGGTTTACGCTAGATTGATACATATCAAGAAATTGGGTAGTGGTTTCTAAACATTTTGTTTACACTGCGAGTAAGTAAATCAACCCCTAAGGTGCAGTATGCCTTTGTTTGATAATCGTCTGGCTCAGTTAGAAGATGCCATAGAACATGCTGATACTTACGCTGAGTATCGTGAAGCCTGTGCCGCGCACGATGAATTGTCGGGTGCCGATGAGTGGAAAGCAAAAGATCCCTGTCGGGATTACGATTATCGACTGATCCGCAAACGCGTTCAACGCATCAAACTGGCTCGCGGTCAGGGTGATATTTTGGGGTTGATGTCAATTTTACATGAGGGCTTGCACGGTAACCTTGCCAACATCGCAAACCCGGTTCTTCAGCATCAATCCAAGCTAGGCACCAAAAACTTGATCCAAGAGTTTGTCGATCAGGTGGTCTATGCGCTTGATGATATTTATGCTGCCGACGAAAACAATGTTGATTTCTACGAAAAACTGTCCTTTTTTGAAGAAACCGCGCACTCGTTTGGGCGCAGTTGTCTTATGCTCAGTGGCGGCGCTGGCTTAGGCTTTTTTCATTGTGGAGTTGTTAAGTCGCTGAATGAAAGGGACCTATTGCCGGGTGTGGTATCAGGGGCCAGTGCTGGCTCTATCATTGCCGCGATGCTCGGCACACGCACTCACGATGAGTTGATTGACGTATTAGATGCGGAATTTATATACAACAAATTCCGTAACTGGCGCATATTCAAAGGCGTCAGAGGTAAGAGCCTATTTGACTCGACACAATTAGAAAATGCGTTGATTGAGCTTTTTGACGTAATGACCTTTGAGGAAGCCTTCAAACGCACTGGTTTGCACGTCACGATCACGGTTTCAGCGGCTGATCTGCATCAATTCTCGCGTCTATTGAATGCAAAAACATCACCGAACGCTATTATTACTCAAGCAGTTAGAGCCTCTTGCGCTGTGCCGATCGTGTTCAGTCCCGTTCAACTGCGCGCAAAAACCGCTAACGGTGATATTGTTCCTTACATCCCTAATCGCCGTTTTGCCGATGGCTCGTTGATGGCTGATCTGCCATTTGAGCGCTTAGCACGCTTGTATGGTGTTAACCACAGTATCGTCAGTCAAACCAACCCGCTGGCAGTGCCATTTTTATCGCGTAACCGCAAAGATGCCAATACTGCGGCGGGGATCACTATGCGACACTTGACCAACCTGGCCAAAGTAAACAGTATTTACGCATTTGATATGCTTGAATCAGCGGTCGGCAGCAAAGCTGGTAAGCTAGCTATTCATAAGGTTCGGTCGATTATTGATCAACAGTATGTCGGTGACATTAATATCTTACCTGAACGTGGGGTTCGCAGCTTGGCCCATTTGTGGTCTAATCCAACGGTTGAGAGTATCGCGGAGCTTATCCGTAATGGTGAGAAAGCTACCTGGCCTCAACTGGATTACATTGAACGCAGTACACGCGTAAGCCAAACATTGCGTCGTTATCTTAAACAACTCAAGGAACGTGAGGCCCGAGTACTTGGAAACGGGAACTCGCTCAGATTGGTGGAATCAAAACGGGCATGAAGCCATTAAATAACGAACCTTATTTTGCACTCGTTAATGACATCATCGAACAAATATCCGCAGAGGACAGCAATACTCGCTCTGCATTAGATGATGTTACTCAGTATTTTTTGAATGACGCGCGCAGCGCCAAAAAGCAACTTGAACTCAAAGTACAAATTGCCACCTTGCAAGATGAAGCCTCACTGTCGAATGAGCAGCATGCTGAATTAGACTCACTCATTGGTGACTTAAATGACATTAAACAGCAAGACGATACTGACAGGCATCAACGTTTAAAACGTGTGCGTAACCTCTGCCAAGCGATTTACGAATGTTGCGAGGGTAAAAGCCTCGAAGAGTCTAAACAGAAAACGGCCAAATTTCTTGCATCACTGTGGTTGTTGTCAGAACAATACTCCGGCTCAGTACAAGCATTTCATCAGCGGATTAAAACACCATACAAGATGGCGCTCACACTGCGCTTAGTCGATGAAGTTATCCACAACAAGCTGTTGAGAGTACCCAATTGGGATCGGTTCGCAGATCCGGAAATTCGCTTTCATGGTACCGAAGAGCAACGTCAGAGTTGGTATGCATTGGTCGCCGTTCCTGCGATGACCGCAGCCCTATTCCAGGACGCAGGATTACACCATCCATTGGCGAAAAAATTGCTGCAAGGAAGCAACAAAAGCAAAGATCCATTCCGTGTTTTGGACAATGACGAGCGCACCTCGCTATTAAAAATGAACTATCGATTCAGTGTTGATTATGTCACCACTGGATTAGGGGCCGACTACGGCACAACCTATGCCACTCCCGAAACGCAAATACTCGCCCATGCCACCCAAATTGAATTGGTAAAAGATGCCTATAAACCCGCAACGGGCATAGGTGAACTACTAAAGATCCCACAGATATACGCTTCAGTAGTGTTTTCGACTAAGCATGAGTTTACCAGAACAGAAGTACCCAAAGGTTGCATGCTGATTGACCAGCTCGGCAAGAAAGGTGTGTTAAACGTAGACTTAGCCAATGCGTTTAATAGCATTGTTGGGGCTTTCCCGCAGGGGTATGGTTTATTATCCAATGATGCCAAATGCATGGTGTTGGGACTGTACCCGCATAAGATGCATGAACCTCATGTGTTGGCGTTATTGTCGCCAAAAGACGAATTGCTTGATGAACCGGCATACTCGCTGAGCAAGAATGCAAACTTTTATTTTGCCAGTACCCGCGACCAATTTTCTGCACAACAGCCACATGAGGCAGGCGAGCAAAATGATGCCCCCCCCATTCAAGGGACTTGGATGGCCAGTCAAGAGTTTGCCAAATGGTCTAGCCGATGGGCGTAGTAAGAGACATAGAATGGCAATGAAAATAGACACAAAAAAAGGAGCTTAAGCTCCTTTTTTGTATTGGGTAACCGACTATTCCGCAGCTTTAGGTGCCTTTGGCTTAGTTGCGGCAGGCTTTTTAGGCGTTGTCGCTTTCTTTGCAGCAGGTTTACGCGTTGTTGTTTTTCGCGTCGTCGTTTTCGTCGTACCTGACGCCTTAGTTGCCGGTTTACTCTCAGTCGCTTTCGCAGCAGGCTTTGTGGTTGCCTTTGCTTTGGCAGGTGCTCTTTTAGCTGCTGGTTTGGCTGCAGGCGCTTTTGCTGCGCTTGCTTCGCGCGCTTTTTTCTCTGCTAATAAAGCAACTTGTTCAATGAGGTCATCCACTTTCTTTGAAAGTGTGTTTAACTGCTTATCGCGTTTAGCGCTACCAAAACTGAAAGCATCAAACCAGTTTTTGATCGATTGGTTCATTTTATCGCTCCGTGGCATCGATTTCTTTAAATCAGCTTCAACCGCTACTCCACGGCTCGCTAATTCATTAAATACATCATTAGACTTTGTCACAACCTTGTCGAATTCAGCTGACATATCGCTTAGTTGGCTAGCAACCAATCCGCAATACGCATTAACAAAACTAACGAAAGGATTCTTAGTAGTGGAAGACATAGAAACTCCTGTTTCTCTAGTAAAGGTTGTAGACTTGAAGTGTAGACGCTACTCAGTGCAGTGCAACTAAACTCGCCGACAAGGTAAAACGCACTCCGAAGAGTGCGTTTTTATGTCTTACTTAGCAGCTGCTAGCTTAGCAACAGCTTCAGTCAACGCATCGATTTTTGCAGATAGCTCTTCGATTTTCTGATCTGCATTGTCGTTGTTGTCTAGGCCTAGTTTCTTACGAACGTCAGCTACACGACCTTCAACTTCAGTAGTTGTTTGCTTGAACTTGCCTTTAGCATTTGTTTCAAGCGCTTCGCCTTTAACCACTAAGTCTTCGAAAACTTTTTGTGCGTCAGTGCTTAATTGCTCGTAACGACCTTGTGCTTCGTCGATGCTCTTACCGTATGCACCTAAACCTGCCAACCAGATTTTGCGTGCGAATTCTTCAGCTTCGTTGAATTTAGCTTTGATTTGATCTGTTTTAGTCATGTTGCTCTCCAGTGACCGATTATTTAGTTCCGGTGTAGATTACAAATAACAATTAGAAACCGCATACTAACTTTTAATTTATTTTGAATTATTTTGTATGCGGTTGATTTTTATTGGATTTTAATTAGTCTACTAAATCTGATGGCATGGCATCTCGCACTTCGTGCCAGACTTTTCCACTTTCAATACCATAGCGTCTGAGGATTTGAGGCACATTTTCATATTCCCCCTTTTCAGCCGCTTCTAACAAGTTTTGATAAAAATGCTTAGCAGCATCTCGCGCTTTTTGATGAGAGAAGAAATAGCCGCCAATGCGCGCGTACATATTTCTAAAGCCGTTCATCATCAGCACGAATACAGGATTGCCTGAAGCTAAGGCTAGATCATGATTTAATTGATAATCGAAATTAGCAAATGCAGGACCGTCTTCCGGAATATCAGTGTAGCGACTGATAAGCTCTATCGACTTTTCTTTGTTATTACGCAGGGCACCACGAATAAACACAGCACTAAGATTTGTGCGAGCCGCGAGTAGATTATCAATAAGGTCTGAAATACCGTCTTGATCCAAACGCGCAAGTGTCTCGAGAATGTTTAAACCACAGGTCTCCCAAAAATTGTTCACCCGTGTCGGTTTACCATGCTGAATGGTTAACCAGCCGTCTCGTGCCAAACGCTGCAAAACTTCACGCAAAGTTGTTCGTGTTACACCGATTAACTCAGACAGCTCTCTTTCAGCCGGTAAGATAGTACCCGGAGCAAATCGCCCGCTCCAAATCGATTCAACGATGTACTCTTCAGCGAAGCCTGCCGGACTCTGAGCCTTGTAAATCATGTAAGACGCACCTTTGGATTTGTTTTTGTTGTATAACTGATTGTACCAGTCAATTTTGTCAGCATTCTACGCGCACGTAAACAAATAAATAACATTCTGATAAACCTCAAACTACATTGATTCAACTTATCCGCATTAGACACGCGCTAGCCTCATGATTTTTAAAGATTTTAACGTCTTATCCTAGTGTTATCTCACAGAATTAATTTTATCCTGAGTTTGTACCAACCTGTTCACAACTCAACCATTATTCGACTAATCAATAATCACTATCGACAAACTAAGTAACTGATAACCCGAGGAATCAATTTCAAAAGTATATAATTCGGGTTTATTATAGGTGTTCATAAGATTTTTCTTGTATGTTGGCTAGTGTATGCTGCATCGAGCACATACGCTCCAGCCTGAGGACACCCGATGCAAATTTCGATGACTACTGCGATTTACCGAAACTTTTTAGGCCACGCACCTGATTGGTACAAAAGGACGATAATCCTATTTTTACTGATCAATCCACTGTTGTTTATGTGGAATCCTTACATCGCAGGTTGGGCGCTGATTGGTGAATTTATTTTCACACTGGCTATGGCATTGAAGTGCTACCCGTTACAGCCAGGTGGACTGCTATTGATCCAAGCATTATTTGTTGGCCTCACCACCCCTGAACACATGATGCATGAAATATCGGTGAATATTGAAGTGATACTGCTGTTGGTCTTTATGGTCGCGGGTATCTACTTTATGAAGGATCTACTGATGTTTCTCTTCACTAAGTTAGTGATTAAGGTCAAAAATAAAACCATCCTGTCATTGGCCTTTATCGCTGCGTCAGCTTTCCTTTCGGCCTTTCTAGATGCATTAACCGTTGTGGCCGTTATCATTGCGGTCGGCTTAGGCTTTTATACAATTTATCATAAGGTCGCATCAGGCAAAGATTTCCATCACGATCACGATCACACTTCTGATGATGACGTGGACCAGCAACCCGGTGCCAATGACCTTGATGATTTCCGCGCTTTTTTGCGAAACTTAATGATGCATTCTGCAGTTGGTACTGCGTTAGGTGGGGTTATGACGATGGTCGGCGAACCGCAAAACCTGATTATCGCTGACAAAGCCTCGTGGGGATTTGCCGAGTTCTTTATTCGAATGGCACCGGTTACACTTCCTGTGTTTGTGTTCGGCCTGTTGACTGCCACTGTATTAGAAAAATTCAAATGGTTTAGTTATGGCGCGCAGATGCCAAAAGTTGTGCGTAATATCCTTGTCGATTACGACAAACATATGGATACACAAAGAACCCCAAGGGACAACGCTAAACTATTGGTTCAAGCGCTTATCGGCGTGTGGTTAGTCGTTGGGTTAGCGTTTCATTTAGCTGCGGTTGGTTTAATTGGTTTAAGCGTCATAGTGCTGGCCACATCAAGCAGTGGCGTTATTGAAGAACATGCATTAGGCAAAGCCTTTGAAGAGGCTCTGCCTTTCACTGCATTGTTGTGTGTATTCTTCGGTGTTGTTGCGGTGATCATTGATCAAGGTTTGTTCCAGCCCGTTATTCACTGGGTACTAACCTTTGATGGCACCAATCAGCTCGTGATGTTTTATTTGGCGAATGGTGTCCTCTCGATGGTGAGTGATAACGTGTTTGTTGGCTCGGTATACATCACTGAAGTCGCCGCAGCGCTGCAAAATGGTGAAATCACACGTGACCAGTTCGATTTATTAGCAGTCGCTATCAATACGGGTACCAATTTACCCAGCGTTGCGACACCCAATGGGCAGGCTGCATTCTTATTTTTGTTGACCTCAGCAATCGCACCATTGCTAAGATTGTCTTATGGCAAAATGGTTTACATGGCGTTACCCTACACCATCGTGCTTACCATTGTCGGTCTCGTCGCGACCTATTACGGATTAGCCGGCGCCACTGATTATTTGTATGACATGCATTGGATTAACCACCATACGGAAATCCCAGGCGCCATATCAGACAACAGTCATTAACAATAAGGCATTAGATGTTTCATTTTTTGAGCCAATGGTCTAAACAACGTTCAAGCTGGGCTTTGCTGTTTTTGTCAGCATTAGCCCTTGAACTTACTGCTTTGTATTTCCAACACGGCATGGGGCTACAACCTTGTATTAAGTGTATTTATCAACGTACGGCGATGTTCGGTATTTTGTTCGCTGCACTTATTCCCCTTTTACACAATAGTACTTTGACACGCCTTGTGGGTTATATCGCCTGGGGAGTCTCATCAGTTTGGGGATTTTTAATTGCCTATGAACATGTGGATATACTCACTGCAGCGAACCCGTTTTTTGCATCATGTGAACCGGTCCCCAATTTCCCATCTTGGTTACCACTACATGAGTGGCTTCCCGCAATATTTGCTGCACCTGGCGATTGTTTGGAAAACAGTTGGCAATTCGTCGGCATGGGAATGGCGCAGTGGATGATGGTTATTTTTGGTATCTACACGTTGTTACTCGCCACTGTATTAGTGGCTCGTTCAATCGATGTCTTCAAGCGGCCATAGTGCGATAAAGTCCTGAAATTCATCAAGATCAACGTCAGATTCGCAAACCGTTTTGCCTCGTACAGACATACCTAACTTGTGCATAGCGGTCTTTTTCCCACGATTTAATAGAGGATGCCAACTCGGTAATCCTCTGCCTTCCAATAACCGGCGATAACTACAACTTGGTGGCATGTAGTAAATCGAGTCCAAATTATCTTTGGTGAGTTTTACACAATCTGGAACGCGCACAGTTCGGTTTGTATAGTCTGAACAACTGCATGTTTTAGTATTCAGCAGTTCGCAAACGATGTTAGTGAAATGAACCTGTTCACCGTCCTCTATTGATTCGCTCCCGTCCACCTCATAGACCGATAACGGTTGATCTTCATCATCTATAAATTTGTGCAAGCAACACTTTCCGCATCCGTCACATAGTGCTTCCCATTGTTCATCGGACATATCAGCTAAAGCGACGGTTTCCCAAAAAGGTGCAGTGTTGGAAGTAGACATTGATTACGCGCCCCCTTGAAATGTGATGTCAGTACGACAACTAAGCTCATCCGCGAGCGTCATGAATAGATGATCCCCTTCACTCAAGGCCCCTACCCCTTCCGGCGTACCCGTAAGCACTACATCTCCCGGTAACAAGGTAAATTGCTTGCTAATCTCTATTAGCAGTTGCTCAATAGGAAACAGCATATGTGCAGTATGACCTTGCTGCTTGACCTGTTGATTGATGGATAGATGAAATGTGACTGATTGCCAATCGTTAAACTTTTCAGCGCTGACAAAGGGGCTCATCGGGCAGCTACCATCAAATGCTTTCGCTCGTTCCCACGGATAGCCTTTGTGCTTCAACCTTGTTTGTGTCTCACGTAGAGTCAGATCTAAGCCTAAACCGAAGCCCATCACCGCTTGTCTGGCTTGCTCGCGAGTTGCGTGCGACAGGGTCTCACCAATCAAAACGGCTATTTCTAATTCGTAGTGAACAGGCTCCGTGCGCGGTGTCAATGAAACGCCTGCTGACATTGATTGAAAAGCGGTAGACGGTTTCATAAACAACACGGGCTCTTCAGGGATTTCATTCCCCAGTTCAGCTGCATGGGCAGCATAGTTTCGGCCCACACAAATTATTTTACCCGGTGTTATGCCCTCAACCGGCTCTTCGCCATCATACCATCGGTGCTGGTAGTGCATCATTTACCTTTTTTAATTCGCTCTGACAAATACGCCACCGAAACCCCAAAGTAGCTTGAACGATTCCACTTCATTAACGTTTGAAAGTTATTATAAACCAAATAAGCCCGGCCTTCGGGCCCATCAGGCATGATCAGATTGGCAAGCATATCAACCTGAGGTAAAACCTCTCCGTTAAAGCGACGCACGCCAAGCGCTTGCCACTCCTGCAAAGTTTTACGTTCAGACAGGCTCAAACTGGCCAGCTTTGTCGTATTAGGGTCGGTTAGAGATACTTGTCGACCCCATGTCTGATCGGCTCGCCAACCTTCAGATGAGAGATAATGTGCAATAGACGCGAAAACATCGGGCAATGAAGACCAAATATTGGTCTTTCCATCACCATCAAAATCAACCGCATAGGCTAGAAATGAGCTTGGCAAGAACTGGCTTTGCCCCATTGCGCCAGCCCATGACCCCTTAAACTCTTCAACAGAAACATGTCCTTGCTGCAAAATAGTCAAAGCATCAAAAAACTGGCCACGAAACAGCGCCTCTCGCCTTCCCTCATAAGCCAATGTTGCCAAAGCCGCCAACACAGGGACCTTCCCCTGTAGTTTGCCAAAATTACTTTCATTGCCCCACAGCGCAACGATAAATCGCTTTTGCACACCGTATTGCTTCTCAACAGCATCTAAAACATCGCGATGTTCTTCCAGCAATGAAACAGCTTGTGCAACCTTCCAGTCGGGTACACGTGTTGCCAAATATTCAGTTAGCGTGATTTTACGTTCGGGTTGATTGCGGTCACTGCGAATGACCTTTTTTCTCAGTTCTATCGTTTTGAATGCGTGGCTAATGAGTTGCTCAGGAAAACCTTTATCCAAAGCTTCTTTACGCAGCCCATCAACGTACACATCAAATGCTTCCTCTCTTGCATGGGCAGAAAGCACAAACAGTGCAATAGCAGCCGTAAACGTGGCCCGCTTGAAAAAATATTTAAAGCAAAAAATCATAATTGTGTATTTATTTTGGATCTTTAGGGGGTTGAGGCGATAAACCTAATTCGATGCGATGCTCTGCTAGCCAGTTTTCCTGTTGTGGTGGCATCTGCAAATAAAAGCCGTCATTTGCAAACGCTTCTTTTAGGCTGTCAGCGCTGACACTAAAAAGCTTGTGACTGCTTTTAGCCGGTACATGCATGACCAATAGCGGCGTACCAAAAATCGACATTAAGGCTTCAGGCACCTGAGAAAAATCATCAGCCTTGGGTACATAAATATACATACCGGCTTTTTTGGAGCTTTTATACACACTGCACAATAATTGCGAAATTGTCATGTAATCTCTCGGATAGGTTGACCTAATAATTCAATCAATGGTGCCTGAAATAGCGATTTCCGCCAGCCTGATAGCAGATCAGGTAACAAGCCCTGTAAGGCGGTTTCATCAAGTTCAAACCACCACCATTTAAGCAGTTGATTCAACTGTTTTTTAGATGCAATAAGGTGCTCACCTAGCCCTTGTTGCTGGGCTATCTCTTGGCACAAGGTTTTGAGCTTGGCGAGTGTTTGTTTGTAGCCAGGTTTATCGGTTAAGCGGATAATTTTAGGTACTTCACAGACACTAGGATTTTGATCTACTAGCGATAAAGAGCTATTCACTATGTCAATCAAAGCATCGCCATGCTTACGGATTTCCTGCGGCAACAACGTGTTCATTGCGTTCAATTGAGTTTTGGAACGCGGTAAACGCATCGCCACATTGAGCATGTGTTGCTCTTTAACAATAAAATTAATCGCTATATCACGCTCTCGCGCCAGTTTTAACCGCCAGCTCGCCAGGCGTTTGAGCACAAATCGCTGCGTTTGATTTAATTTCCACACATTACCAATTAAAAGGTAGGCATATTCGTCAGGAAACTGAGCGGCTTTTTTCTCGGCTAAAGACGCTAGCTCTTGGTAAACCAATGTTGTCCAGCCCTTCGCTTGTATGCGCTGAGACAACTGTGAATAGATCTGGTAGAGATAAATCACATCATTGGCAGCATATTCCAATTGTTTGCTCGACAATGGGCGCGCCAACCAGTCAGTTCGTGACTCACCTTTATCAATCTCAACCTCGCACTCAATCTCTACCAATTTCGAATATCCAAGGGTTGGTCCCATATCCAATAAATTGGCAGCAAATTGAGTATCAAATATAGGCGCAGGTGCCACACCTAGGTGGCTGAGGAAGACCTCTAGATCTTCTGAGCACGCATGCAACACTTTAACCACATCGGCATTACTTAACACATCGGCCAAGGGCTTAAGGTCGTCAATATCGAGCGGGTCGATCAACCAGGTAGATTGGCCATCATTAATTTGGATCAGACCCAACTGTGGCAGCAATGTACGAGTACGCACAAACTCCGTGTCAATGGCGATTGCATCGCATTGACCCAGTGTATCGCAAAGTGAATTGAGTGACGCTTGATCGGTAATCAGCCGATAGCCAGAGGATTCAGCTATCGGCACACAGACATTCCTTTAATCACGTAACTCCCTACGCAAGATTTTACCCACATTGGTTTTCGGTAAGTCGTCTTTAAATACAACATGCTTGGGTACTTTGTAGCCTGTCAAATGTGAACGGCAATGTTCAATGACCATTGTTTCTGTAAGCTGATCATCTTTTTTCACCACAAAAAGCTTGACCACTTCACCGGAAACCTCGTGCGGTACCCCAACAGCCGCAGCCTCTAATACCATGTTGTGCATAGCGGCTACTTCTTCAATCTCATTCGGGAACACATTGAATCCCGAAACCAAAATCATATCTTTTTTGCGGTCGACAATATAGAAGTATCCTTGCTCATCAACGCGCGCGATGTCGCCAGTGGCCAGCCAACCGTCCTTTAATATTTCCGCGGTTGCTTCAGGGCGATTGAGGTATCCCAACATCACTTGAGGACCTTTCACCCACATTTCGCCAACTTCACCTGGCCCAACTTCATTTCCATCATCGTCCATTAACTTTATATCGGTCGATGGTACAGGCATACCAATACTGCCCTTGTAGGCTTCCAATTGTGGCGGGTTTACTGTCACAACCGGTGAGCATTCTGTTAGCCCATAACCTTCCAACAAGACCGTACCGGTTACTTTGTGCCATTTTTCCGCTACGGGTCGTTGAACAGCCATACCGCCACCCAAACCAAACTTAAAGTGGCTGAAATCCAGTTCGCTGAAACCTGGGCAGTTCAATAAGCCGTTAAACAAGGTATTAACACCCGGCAACACGGCAAATGGATATTTGCTCAACTCGTTAACAAATGCAGGCATATCGCGAGGGTTGGTAATCAATAAGTTTGGACATCCAAACTTCATAAATAACAGGCAACTGCCTTGCAAAGCAAAAATGTGATACAGCGGCAATGCCGTAACGACTAAGTCTTTTCCTGGCGTAATAGCAGTGGATAATATTCCTGAAACTTGTTCTAAATTTGCGACCAAGTTCCGATGCGTTAGCATTCCACCTTTGGATACGCCTGTTGTGCCACCCGTATATTGTAAAAACGCTAACTCAGTGTTTTTAATCTCTGGACGAGAATAGGTTTGTGAAGCCCCTTCTCTCAAGGCTTGAGTAAACTGGCGCGCACCTGGGATATCGTAAGCTGGCACCATCTTTTTGATGTGCTTGATAGCGAAGTTCACGATCCAACGTTTAGGGGCTGGTAACATATCGCCAATAGATGTCAGTAACACATTCTCTACCGGCGTATTCTTAATCACTTGCTGCAACGTGGTGGCAAAGTTTTCCACGATGACAATCGTTTTAACGTTTGCATCCGTGAGTTGGTGTTGTAGCTCGCGTGGAGTATAGAGCGGATTGACATTAACCACCACCATGCCTGCACGCAAAACACCAAATATCGCGACCGGGTATTGCAGCAAATTCGGCATCATAATAGCGACAGAATCACCTTTCTTAAGCCCTGAATTTTGCAAATACGCAGCAAACTGTTTGGATTGCTGGTCAAGTTCAGCAAAGGTCATCGAGTGACCCATGTTGATATAGGCCGTCTTATCTCGATATTTTTCTATCGATTGCTCCAATACATCAACAAGTGATGAATAGGCGTCAGGGTTAATTTCAGGCTCGATCCTAGGGTCGTAATGCTGCAGCCAAATTTTTTCCATGGTTCTTCCAGCTTTTTTAGTTTTTATTGTTGTTTCACGAATGTCTGGTTCGCCCAATAACAAAGGCAAATAGCGAACGCTATTCACATGGTAGTCAAAGTTAACACAAAGTTAAATCTATCAATGGCAGTAATTTACATTTATCACTCATTTAGCGACACAAATTGCCCAATTTGTGAACAAATCGATGCAGGATATTGCATGTGACAATGATGCCCTCCCTCCACTTCGACTATTCTGGCGTTAGAAAACCAACCACTACGTTGTTTATCTGTAGCGTGTTTAGCAACTAAACCGTTAGCCGCTTTTACGATCAGAACAGGGCATTCAACGGCAGCCATTAAAGCACGCACCTGGGTTTCGGTTAAACGCAGTAGTGACTGGTTCCGCAGTCGCTTGTCATTACGCCATACCGACAGACGGTGCAGTATCGATTGCTCTTGTGAATGCCATTCTACCGCCCGCGAAAGCAGCAAAGTGACATTTTCATTATCGAGATCACTGTGAGCCGCTCGCTGTTTTACGAGTCGAGAAAAGACAATCGGCGTTTGCTGTTGCGGCTTCTCACGCCGCTGATGACGGCTTAAGATCCCATCCCGAATGGTTTCAACAGTATGATCAGAAAATATAGGACCATAGGCATCAATAGACACTAAAGCTTTCACATACTCCGGAAAAACCGCCGCATAGATACTGCCTAAAATGCCCCCCATACTATGACCTACAATGCTTACATCGCGCCATCCTTGAGAAACGATAAGCTGGTGCAAATCATCGATATAGTCTAATTGATTGTACTCTGTGCCCGCTGGCCTATGCTGGCTCAGCCCATGACCCGGCCAATCAATGGCTATGAAATGGAAATCATTCAAACAAGGCGCCATGGGTACAAAGCTATTCGCATTGTCTAACCAACCGTGTAAACCCAATAAAAGAGGCTTTCCCACGTTCCCATTGGTTAAACCAGCAAGGCGAATGTGAGGCAATTCGAACACAATGTCATGTAAGACTGCGGAAGTCACCGTATACTCCTAGGTTGTTTTGCGGGGAAAGCGGCAAGAAAATGCCGCAGCGCATTCATTTAGCAACAAGCTTTTCCCTGAAGCGGCAAACAATTGCCGCTATGCGTACAGATCGATGCCTAACATACCACGGATCTCTTCACGCCGAGATTCTCGCTGTAAACTTTGATAAGTATCTAATGCAGCTTGGGCTTGTGCAGATGGCGCGTCATAGCCTGATCTATTTCGCTTTCTGAATTGTTCTGCTTGTTCATAGGCTTCTGTAGAGGCCTGGCGAACAACTGTTTGCTGTGGGGGTAATTGGGTTTGGGCACGCTGTTGTTGCTCGCGTGCATCAGCCGCACGTTCAGTTTGACGTGCAGACGGATTCACAACTAGCGCATTTTGCGCAGCAACAATGGATGACTCGATGTCCAAAAACAGTGCCTAAAATGAAAACAACCCTGAAATAAATTACAAGATCCGTTCCAATTTAACCGGGCTATTCCCGACCAGGGAGTTTCTTCCACGTAACGGTATCTCGCAAGTAAACTGGTTCTGCGTCAAATACTGATTGCGAATTTGTAACCCCGGCAGCCATCGCCAACGGTAGCATACATTGCGCATTAGGTAGGCGAACATCGAGTGAAAGGCTATGAGCACTCACTAGTTGACTCAGTGGAGAGTAGGCACCCCACCCTGTTCCCGCAATAACGTATGGCTCATGACTGTTATCAGCGACATATTGTGCAGCCTGTTCTGGCGACAACACTTGCTCTTCACTCATCATTACCAGAGCACCGTTTTGCCACCTATAGTGGCCGAAATACACTTCACTCATACGCGCATCAATGGCTACAAAAATATGAGTTCCATCGGATGTATCACTGCCTACTTCGTAGGCCATGGCGGCAAGTGTGGATACCCCGATCACAGGAATATCTAATGCAAAGGCTAGCCCCTGTACCGTCGCCATCGCGATGCGTACCCCCGTAAAGCTGCCCGGCCCCTGTCCATAACCGATTAAATCAACTTGTTTGATATCAACACCTGCTTGTCGGCATATATCGTCGATCATGGGTAAAATGCGTTGGCTGTGTTGTTGGGGACATTCTTCAAAATGAGCATAAGTAACGCCATTTACGCTCAACGCTACAGAACAAGCTTCTGTAGCCGTGTCTAACACTAAAACTATGTTTGGATTATTCGACATCTAATTCAACTTCCGTGGAAGTGTCTGCTTTTACAGCCTTTCGGTCTTGGCTTACGTTAGACAAAAAAGCGAGGACTTGTTGCCAATCTCGACTGCGCGACATTGGAGGTAAACTACTGACGAAGATCTTACCATAGTCTTTTGTCACTAGGCGATGATCGCAAATCACTAATACGCCGCGATCTTTTGCATCTCGGATCAAACGCCCTGCCCCCTGCTTCAACGCAATAACGGCTTGAGGAATTGATATTTGCGCAAATGGATTCCCGCCCCGCCGCTTGCAATCTTCGCTGCGCGCTTGCAATAGAGGGTCATCCGGAGAAGCGAAAGGCAGCTTGTCTATCATGACACAGATAAGATCATCTCCCCTTACATCAACGCCTTCCCAAAACGCACCGGTTCCCAACAGAACGGTATTTTTATCAGCGACGTAACGTTCCAATAACTCTCGCTTTGACGTGGTACCTTGTACTAACAATGTTCGCGTAGTGTGCTGCTCCAACTGCTGTGAAACCGCTTTTAGCGTCGCATGGCTAGTGAACAATAGAAAGCATCGACCATTACTAGCCGCAATAATATCTTGTGCGATTTCAACCAAGCGGTCATTACGTTTCGGGTGATTAGGCTCTGGCAAATAACGAGGCACACACAACATGGATTGATTAGGATAATCAAAAGGACTATCGAGCATCAGTGTTTTGGCCGATTCCAGCCCCATACGAGCTTGGAAATGCTTAAAGCCACCATCAACCATCAAGGTAGCCGAGGTAAATACCCAGGCCTTGTCTGATTGTTCAACGAAGGCTCGAAACTTTGCAGCGATAGACAAAGGTGTAAGGTGTAAAACAAAATGACGGGGGGTTGTCTCATACCAGAGACTGACACCTGTCTTTTCCGTGTCGAGTAATAACTCTAAACGCTCACGGCTTTGTACCATGCGCTCGTAAAAGTTATCCAAATCTTTGTCGCGCCCGATATGCAGCTTCATCACATCTTGCAACACGGCCAAAGCATCTTGCACACGTAAAATACCCGACAACACATCAGGCTCATCAAGCTTTTTGCGCCAATCACCTCGGGTTGCCGCCTCTGCAAATAACAAACGAAAGTCCATTAGTAGTTGGCGACACTTCTCCGCAGCCTTATCGAGCTGTTGTGCATCTTTGAGTACAGTGCGATAAAGCGTTGATATATCCCTGCACATATCCATCAATTGACGACTCGAAAGCGCTTCACCGAAATATTCACTCGCGATTTCAGGAATTTGATGCGCCTCGTCGAATATGACAGCGTCCACTTCAGGGATCAATTCACCAAAACCGGTATCTTTGAGCGCCATATCGGCAAAAAATAAGTGGTGGTTTACTACCACAATGTCGGCTTCCATTGCTTTCTTGCGGGCTTTTACAAGATAGCAGTCATCATATTCCGGGCATTCTTTTCCGGCACAATTGTCAACGGTTGAAGTAACCAGAGGCAGTACTTTGGCATCTTCAGGGATCGTGTTTAGCTCTCCTACATCACCACTTTTAGTGGTCGTAGACCAACGCCTCACATGTGTCATTTGCTCAAGCGTTTCAGCGTCTAACAAGGTCGTTGAACGTGTGTGCTGCATCAAGCGGTGTATACACAAATAATTCGCGCGCCCTTTTAGTAAGGCCGTTTGACGCTCTCCACTGATTACCCCTTTAATAACGGGAAGGTCTCTATGATAAAGCTGTTCTTGCAAGTTTTTGGTGCCCGTTGAAATGATCACCTTGCGCTTTCCATTCAATGCGGGTGCTAGATAAGCGAACGTTTTCCCGGTTCCCGTGCCCGCCTCGACTATTAGCGCGGTCTTCTTTTTAAGGGTTTCATTTACCGCCTCGGCCATTTCTGTCTGGGACTGACGCGGAAGAAAACCGTCAATGGCTTCTGCAAGTAAACCATTATTGGAAAATATAGATGAAATACTGGGCATTGAATTTTCGGCTGAACGTTGATGGGGGGATTATGCCAAATTATGCAGCAGAGTGCGCCCTGAATATCAGTACGGTTCCAGCACACATATAGCGTGAATTTCAAGTGACTAATCACCTCAAAATCAACCAATTACCCATTACCCATTAGAAAAACTTTCGGACGAATTACTCACGATAATACTGCACACTTATTCATTTATATGATAGAAATATCTCTGGCGTTAACAATCTGCTTACAAAAATCCAAGAAGGAGACAGTGTGAAATACGCACTTCGACTGGCAATTCTTTTAGCGTTACTGTGGCTGTTACTATCCGGTTACTACCATCCATTAATGCTCTCATTCGGTGCCTTCTCCGTCATCTTTGTGGTGTGGTTAACAACCCGTATGGATGAAGTAGACAAAGACCGATTTACGCTGTTTGTAACAGGCGATTTTGTTATCTTCATTTTCAAACTGCTTAAGCGCGTAGTGACCTCTAATATTGATGTCACCTTGCGTATCCTGGGTGTCAAACCCTTACACTCAAAATTCATCGAATTGGAAATGCCCTTTGATGACGAACTCAGCAAAGTGCTATACGCCAATGCTATAACCCTCACGCCAGGTACTTCCAGCATATCCATGGAAGGAGGCAAACTACTTGTGCATACACTCAGTGAAGAAGGTGCAAAAGATTTAGAAGAAGGTGACATGCTCGGCATCATGCCGCGTACCAGTGAATACCGCAAAGCGATGAAGCAAGCTGGGGAGACAAAAGCCTGATGGAACTATCAATGACAACTGTATACCTTGTTGCTGGCATCGCCATTATGGTCACAATGGCCTTAGCCGTTGCCAGAGCCTTATTGGGTCCAACCGTGTTTGACCGGATTTTAGCGGTTAACATGTTCGGCACTAAAGCCGTTCTATTGGTAGCCGTATTTGCCTTTTTTTCCGGTCGCCCTGACCTACTGGATATCGCGTTACTCTACTCACTCCTTAACTTTATTGGTGTTGTCGCCGCTCTGCGCTTGGTTGAGCGCGGTAAGTTCTTTGCTGACAGCCAAGAGTCTGAGTCACCTCAGAAAGGAGATTCGGTATGATTATCGATATTTTAAGTATTGTGTGTATTGCTATAGGTTGCTTTTTAAGTCTTATTGGCGGCATTGGCATGTTCAAATTGCCGGACATGTACACTCGCTTACATGCGGTTGGTATAACCGATACATTATGTAGTTTCCTTATTCTATTTGGTTTGGCATTGCAGGCTGGCCTTGATTTGGTGTTATTCAAACTACTTTTTGTCTTTATGTTTCTGTTATTTACATCGCCAGTCTCGTCATTTGCCTTGGCGAATAACGCATGGCGCTATGGACTGAAGAGCGAACTCCCGCAAGCTAAAAGTGAGACGGAGGATAAAGCATGAGTTTAATCATCAATTTAATCCTGCTGACCTTTCTTTTGATTATGGCTGTGGCCATCTTGCGTGTACGTCATTTGCTCGCGATGGCCATGTTATTCGGATTGTACAGTCTGCTCGTAGCGGGCGTATTTGTGGTGTTAGATGCGCCTGATGTGGCGTTTACTGAAGCGGCTGTTGGTACCGGTATTTCAACAGTGCTTATGCTCGTAACGTTGGCGTCGATACGTAATGGTCACGAAGCCCGCACTGAGTCACATACTAAAAAAGGCCCGTTGCTACTGTCTTTGGTTATGGGCGCGGCGCTCGTTTACGGCACTCATGATATAGCAGAACTGGGCGACCCAAATGCAGCACCTCATACCGAAGTCGGCAGCTACTACATCCGGGTTGGGCAAGCTGAAACCGGCGTACCCAATTTAGTAACGGCTGTTCTTGCCAGTTATCGAGGTTTCGACACGCTAGGCGAAGTAACCGTGGTCCTAACGGCTGGTTTAGCGATTCTGATGTTACTGAGTCGGCGTGAAAAAGTGCGTGTTCGTACTAGCAAAGTTAGTGAAGACAACACCAGTAAAAAGGATGACGCAGATGCCTGATAATCTCATTTTAAAGGTCATTACTAAATGGCTTGTGCCCGTCATATTGTTGTTCGCTTTATATGTGCAATTTCACGGTGATTACAGCCCCGGCGGCGGCTTTCAGGCTGGCGTAATATTCAGCTCTGCTTTTTTACTTTACGCACTGGTATACGGGCTGGACGCAACGGCGAGAATTTTACCCGACGAAAAGTTACGTATCGCTGCTTGTATTGGGGTTTTGCTTTACGCCGGTGTCGGCATCGCATCAATGCTTAAAGGTGGGAATTTCCTTGATTACAGTGTGTTGGCAAATGAGTCAGTCAACGGTCAGCACATTGGCATTATTCTTATTGAGCTAGGCGTTGGAATTACAGTTGGCTCTGTCATGCTGCTGATTTTCTTCACATTTGCTAGAAGGATTGCACCCAAATGATGGAATACGTTATCGGTCATATCAATTACTGGTTGATCATCGCAGTCATGATGGTTGGTCTGTATACCCTAATGAGTCGATCCAATATGATTAAAAAAATGGCGGGGTTAGCCGTGTTTCAAACCGCTGTCATTCTTTTTTATGTCAGTTTAGGTAAAGTTGACGGTGGAACCGCGCCAATTGTAGCTGAAGGCTTCACGGTATATTCAAACCCGCTACCTCAAGTATTGATGCTCACGGCTATTGTCGTGGGTGTTGCAACGACCGCATTGGGCTTTGCTTTGATTATTCGCATTAAAGAAGCATACGGCACCATTGAAGAAGACGAAGTACTGCAGAAGGATGCCGAAGAATGAATGCACAGTTAACGGTTTTACTGGTTGTACTGCCTTTAATCTGTGCCCCCATCACTGCGATGCTGCGCGGTAAAGGGGTTGCATGGTTTATTTCGTTTGTCTTAAGCTTAGTGTGTTTTGGCTTATCGCTTTGGCTGCTGGCCGATGTTGTCGGCGGTAAAGTGCTGCATTACGAATTAGGTGGCTGGCGCCCACCGTGGGGAATTGAATATCAAATCGATGCGCTCAACGCGTTAATTGCAGTAATCATTACCGCAATGGCCAGTCTTGCGATGCTATATGCGCCGAAAAGTGTCGAGAAAGAGATCCCTGAACATGTCGTGCCATTGTTTTATGCCTCTTTCCAATTATGTTTACTTGGGCTTTTAGGCATAGCTTTAACCGGTGATATTTTTAACCTATTTGTGTTCTTGGAAATATCCTCCCTTTCATCCTATGCCTTGATCGCTATGGGTAAACACCGCAAAGCACTAACCGCGGCGTTTTATTATCTGGTATTGGGTACCATGGGGGCTACGTTCTTCCTTATCGGGGTTGGTATGCTCTACGCGGCTTCGGGCAGTTTGAATATGGCCGATATTCTGGCGCGTTTTGGTGACATTGAAGAGCAGCAACTCGTGACTACCTCTTTGGCCTTTATTTTGGTGGGCGTCGCGTTAAAGGCTGCCATATTTCCACTACACAGTTGGCTGCCTTCCAGTTACAGTCAAGCGCCGTCGGTCGTCAGTGTTTTTCTTGCCGCTAGTGCAACTAAAGTAGCGATATATGTGTTAATCCGCTGCTTATTCAATGTCTACCCGATGGAATACTGGACCAGCATAGTACTACCTGACTTATTGATTGGAGTGGGTTGCGTCGGCATTTTGTATGGTTCATTCCGCGCTTTTGGGCAACTCGATATGAAGCGCCTGCTCGCCTACTCCTCTGTCGCGCAAATTGGCTACATGGTGGTTGGGATAGGATTGATTAATCAAACCGCCATGACAGCCAGCCTGTTGCACTTGTTTAATCACGCCCTAATGAAAGCAGCCCTGTTTATGATCGCCGGTATTTTGGTATACCGCGCCAATACAACTTATCTTAAAGATTTAAGGGGCGTGGGACGTGATGCCCCCTGGACATTGGTCGCGCTCGCTATCGCAGGCCTCAGTTTGATTGGGATGCCAGGTACCGTCGGATTTATCAGTAAATGGTATTTAATTTCCGGCGCCCTTGAAGCCGGTCGCTGGTACGTCGTGTTGGTCGTTTTAGCAGGTTCAATTCTCGCCATTTTGTATGTGTGGAAAATGATAGAAGCGCTGTATTTCGCACGCGCTGACAAAACCCACGTGCATCATGTTGACTCGGGTACCAAAGATATTGCCTATACGCCAGCCAGCATGACGATTGCGTTGTGGATTGCGGTGTTGTCTTGTATTTACTTTGGTTTAGACACTGACTTCTCGCGCGGCGCTGCTGAAACAGCCGTTAGCGCGTTATTTAACAGCACTAAAGGAGGCATCTAATGGCGTTTCTATTTGCCCTTGAAAACCTGCTGTTAATGGCATTTTTTATCCCGCTAGTCGGGGCACTCATCATTAGCCGTTTAGATCTTGAGCCCAACGTACGAGAAGGGGTAACACTGATCACAGCAGGGTTATTGCTCACTGTGAATGTGCTGATTTATCTCTCGCTACCAGAAGCCAGTGATTTTAAGATGACAGTGGCAGAGCCTATGCCTGGTATCTCTATCGCGTTTGCGGTTGAGTCATTTGGTGTAATGTTTGCGCTGATAGCCAGCGGTCTTTGGATTGTTACTAGCATTTATGCAATTGGTTATATGCGCGGACATCATGAAGAAAACCAAACGCGTTTCTTCACTTTATTTGCCATTGCCCTCGCTGGCGTAATGGCGATCGCCTACTCGGCCAACCTATTTACACTGTTCTTATTCTATGAAGTTCTTACCGTGTCGACGTATCCGTTAGTCACCCATGCCGGCACGAGCAAGGCAAGAAAAGGTGGGCGTACTTATCTAACCCTATTGATGGGGTCGTCGATAGTGTTTTTCTTACCTGCGATCATTATCGTCTACGTCACCACAGGAACGTTAGACTTCCAGAGCGGCGGGTTTCTTGATGGCAAACTCGACGCAGCATGGTTAGCGCCGCTGATGCTGTTATTCCTATTAGGAATTGGTAAAGCCGGTATGATGCCAATGCACAAGTGGCTGCCCTCAGCGATGGTCGCCCCCACGCCGGTGAGCGCATTGTTGCATGCGGTAGCGGTTGTAAAAGCAGGTGTATTTAGCATTCTGAAGATTGTGATGTTTGTCGTTGGGCCTGACTTTTTAAGTCAAACCGCCAGCGCACATTGGTTACTCTGGCTGCCCATGATCACCATTGTTGTGGCATCTCTCATAGCGATGACAAAAGACAACATAAAAGAGCGCTTGGCCTACTCTACGATCAGCCAATTAAGTTACATCATCTTGGGCGCTTTACTGGCCAATTCACTCGGTTTACTTGGTGGCTCGCTTCACATAGCAATGCACGCATTTGCCAAGATAACGCTGTTTTTCGCCGCTGGCGCAATACTTGTGGCTACGCACAAAACCCAAGTTAGCGAGCTGGATGGTTTAGGGCGATACATGCCGATTACCTTTACTTTATTCTTTGTTGCCACCTTATCGATCATCGGTATTCCGTTGCTAGGCGGCATGTGGAGTAAATGGTATTTGATGTCTGGTGCTTCAGCATTCTCGGGCAATGAAGTCATTGGTTGGGCATTGTTGCTAACGCTCATGATCAGCTCCTTGCTCAATATCGCTTATTTATTGGTTATTCCAGTGCGTGCGTTTTTTGCCAAACCCGTTAGTACAAAAATATACAGCGAAGCACCACTTCCCTGCCTGATTGGCATGATCGTACCGGCTGCGCTTTGTATTTATTTATTCTTTGCGCCAGAAGTGTTTTACCAATTAGCAAACGCTGCATTACCTGCTGAGCTGCAGGTGCCATTTTCGTCGCTAAGTGCAGGAGAGTAGTAGATATGAATAGTCACGATCAGCAATCGCCTAGCACACATGAGGCGCATAATGCATCTGATGATGACATCGGCTTTTTTGACAGAGAAGATACTATCAAATGGATATTACGCGTGTTTTACGCACTCTGCGCAGTCTTAGTGTTGATGGATTTCATCGTGCATCGGCATATATATGTCAACTTTGAAGAAATCCCTACGTTTTATGCGCTGTATGGCTTTGTTGCTTGCGTCGTATTGGTATTACTCGCCAAGGTTATGCGGATATTGCTCATGCGCAGTGAAACCTACTATGAGCCGGAAAACACAGATGACAATAGCGAAGCTGGCAGCAATGGGAGGTTAAACTAATGTGGTTTGATAACCTTCCCCCGTTTATTCCTTTTTTTGTTGCCGCATTATTTGCCGGCTTTCTGACCGGTAAGGCAAGATTACTGTTGTTGCTAGTGCCGGTTTGGGGCGCGCTGAACATGCATTTCACTTTGGATGCAGTCAGTGCCGTCAATATCCAGGTATTAGGTTTCGAGCTTGGCCTGCTATCGGTAGACAAGTTAGCCATGATGTTTGGCTATTTGTTCCACATTGCCGCTTTCTTATCACTGATTTACTCGTTGCACGTTGAAGACAAAGTACAACAGGTATCAGGATTACTGTATGCGGGCAGTGCGTTAGGCGCGGTATTTTCGGCAGATTTCATCACCTTGTTTGTATTTTGGGAACTGCTCGCCCTGACCTCGGTGTTCTTAGTATGGGCACGCCGCTCGGCTTCGGCTTTAAATGCCGGTAACCGCTATTTGGTTATTCAGGTGTTATCAGGTGTACTGCTATTAGCCGGTGCGATTATGCTCGCGCAGCAAGGCAGAAGTTTAGATATTCAGCACATTGGATTATCTGATACTGCGAGTTGGCTACTGTTCATTGCGTTTGGCATTAAAGCAGCATTCCCTTTCATGCACACCTGGTTGACCGACGCATACCCCGAAGCCACACCAACCGGAACAGTTTTCTTGTCGGCATTTACGACAAAAGTGGCCATTTATGCATTGGCTCGTACCTTTGCTGGCGAAGAATTACTGGTATACATCGGCGCAGCTATGACCTGCTTCCCGATTTTCTACGCAGTAATCGAAAACGATTTACGCAAAGTACTCGCCTACAGCCTGATCAACCAGCTTGGCTTCATGGTGTGTGGTATCGGTATTGGTACGGCGTTAGCTCTTAACGGTGCAGTCGCGCACGCATTTAACGACGTTATCTTTAAAGGCCTGTTGTTTATGACCATGGGCGCGGTGTTGATGCGCGTTGGGCATGTCAAAGGCTCCAATCTGGGCGGCTTGTATAAAACCATGCCCAAAACTACGATTTTCTGTATCGTCGGCGCCGCATCAATTTCGGCTTTCCCATTATTCAGTGGGTTCGTCAGTAAGAGTATGGTCATGGCGGCTATGATTGAAGCTGGGCACGAATACCTGTGGCTAATGTTACTCTTTGCCTCCGCAGGCGTATTCCACCATGCAGGGATCAAAATTCCGTTCTTTGCGTTTTTTGCCCATGACTCAGGACTGCGCCCTAAAGAAGCGCCGACCAACATGTTGATTGCCATGTTCTTAGCGTCGGTGTTGTGTATTGTGATTGGTAGCTACCCACAATTGATGTATCAATTGCTGCCATGGGAAAACAGCTATCAGCCATATGATATCACCCACACATTAACCCAATTGCAATTACTGTTCTTCTCGGCACTTGCCTTTGTATGGCTCAATCGACAAGGGCTCTATCCGCCAGAATTGCGCAGTGTGAATCTCGATGTGGAATGGGTGTACCGTCGACTCATGCCGCAAATTGCGTATGCGACACGCGCATCCTTGTCAGCGACTAAGCGCGTTATCAGTCAGCAGTGGACAATGATCCTTGACCAATTGCCGAACATGGATACTGAATCCAGCGCAACGGGCACAGAACTCACTCGCCGTATGGCATTCTTGTTCGTGTTCGTCATCGTCGTGGGTATTTTGGTTGACATGTTTAGTGCGTAATACTTTTTAGTACATTGAAAACCGCTGTTAGGTTATCTGGCCTGCAGCGGTTGAATAAACAGCCTTGCCTGCCAAGCATCAAGCGCAACACCCGTAACTACACCGTTAAGCACATCATTGTTATATCCTTGCGCAGTATGCAGTTGAACCTCTTGCCAGATCCCCTCTATCAGTTCTCCGTGTAACGTCACTTCATGCGCATCTGGTGCAAAATTAATGACCAACAGAATTGCATTAGTGTCATTTCGACGCACAAAGGAGAATACCTGCGCCATGTTGCTGTTTTCGACCTGAAGCATCAATGAGCCTCTTTGACCATTATGCAAAACAGCGTGTTGCTTCTTCAGCGCAATAAGTTGCTGATATAGCCCACCAATATAGTGCTCTTGCCATTCAATTGGATCGCGTTCAAAAAAGGCTAGTCGCTTACTTTCTCCCGCTTCCTGACCATTATGGATCAGTGGCATACCCTCACCTATCACTGACAACACAATTGCTGCATCAAGCGCTTCACCAAATTGTTCGTACTGTGTGCCATCCCACGCGTTTTTATCGTGGTTACTGACAAAGGTCATGCGAAAAGCCTCACGTGGCCACGCTCGCTCATTCCAAGAGTAATACTGACGTAACTTGTTCAAAGATACCTTTTGCTGCGCTAAGCCATGCAGGATCTCGTTCCAGCTCCATGCGTACGTCATATCAAACGCATATTCATGCAGATCCCGCGCTTCCCATTCAGCCAACATAAATACAGGTTTAATAGCATCCAACGCCGCTCGCACCTGTCGCCAAAAATCATTCGGCACATAACCGGCCACGTCACAGCGAAAGCCATCAATGTCATATTGCTCGACCCAATAGCACATCGCATCAAGCATATATTCTCGCAACTGCACATTCGCATAATCAAATTCGATAATGTCCGACCAATCCCACCACGGAGAGGGTCTGAAGTCTCCTTTGTGATCCCGTGCATACCAGTCTGGATGCGATTCAACCAAGGAGTTGTCCCATGCACTGTGATTGGGCACCCAATCAATAATCACCTTCATACCATTTGCATGAATACCGCTTATCAGCTCAGCAAAAGACTCCTCATCGCCAAACTCTGGATTGATGCTACGATAATCTTTTACAGCATAGGGACTACCTAAATGTCCTTTTCGATGCTTCTCACCTATGGGGTGAATAGGCATCAACCATATAATATCAACGCCCAAGCGCTTTAAACGGGGTAGTTCTAGGATAATCCCAGCGAAATCTCCACTGGCGGAAAACTGGCGCGTATTGATTTGATATATACACGCATCGTAACTCCACTCTGGGTGAATCACATGACTGTAGGGTGTAACGGTAAGCACGGAGGAGCGCATTCACTTTCGACTTAATTTACAAAACGTACCAATAAGCATAGGCCAAAAGTTGGGATGTTTTAGCGTCAAAACCAATCTGAATTGACTGAGCTTTATTAGCACATGTCAAGTCTGAAACTTGTATGTGCAGGTTGAGACATCATCGGAAAGGCAGCTGTAGACAAGAAACGGACATTCAGCTCCGTTGAGTTTTACTGCTCTCGAAACAACTAATTATTTCAAGGATGATGATAACCGCGCGTTTAAAAAAATAAATTAGGACTCACCTCAAAACGCTGACACAGCGCTTTTATATGCTTTTTGTTGAGACTTCTTTCACNGAGACATCATCGGAAAGGCAGCTGTAGACAAGAAACGGACATTCAGCTCCGTTGAGTTTTACTGCTCTCGAAACAACTAATTATTTCAAGGATGATGATAACCGCGCGTTTAAAAAAATAAATTAGGACTCACCTCAAAACGCTGACACAGCGCTTTTATATGCTTTTTGTTGAGACTTCTTTCACCAGAAAGCACTCTCGACACCATTGATTTGCTACCAATTTCCGGTAAATCAGACATGCTCAAATGGTGTTGTTCCATGAGTAGTCGCAAAGTGGCAATATCAGGGGGTTGCGACATGGCTCTTTTGTCGAATTCGACAAGCTCTTTATCTTTATTTTCATATCGTTCAATCGCAATAGCTAATAACTCTATGACCTGATTAAGCGGATCATCAGGAGTATCTTCGGCTTCTTCAAGCAGACTTTCAATAAGTTCCAAGGCTTCTCTGTAATGTTGCTCATCGACGATAAACAAATAAGGAGCCGCTGACTCCGCAA